>DDAL01000032.1 GCA_002332615.1 Sphingobacteriaceae bacterium UBA2059
TATATAAAAAAGCCCTCATGCAAACGCATGAGGGCTTTTTTATATAAACTTAGTTGTATATGAACTCACCAAAAGGCGAACGTATGGTAACCTGCCTTGTAGCATGCTCCTCAACATATCCTATTATCTGAGCATCGATGCCAAAGCTTTGTGCTATTTCAATAATAGATGGAGCTAGTGTTTTATCAATATAGAACTCCAGGCGATGGCCCATGTTAAACACCTTGTACATTTCCTGCCAGCTGGTGTTCGATTCATTTTGAATGAGATGGAACAAGGGGGGCACCGGAAGCAGATTATCTTTAACTACATGGAGTTTATCAATAAAGTGAAGTACTTTCGTCTGCGCGCCTCCGCTGCAATGAACCATACCATGTATTTCACTTTTGTGCAGCCCGAGTACTTTCTTAACTACCGGTGCATACGTGCGGGTGGGCGACAGTACAAGCTTTCCTGCAGTTGTTTGCCTGCCATCACCAAGGTCTATAGGATCGGTAAGCTTTTTAGAACCCGCAAAGACCAAATCATCCGGCACTGAAGAGTCAAAGCTCTCGGCATACTTGGAGGCAATATACCTGCTAAATACATCATGGCGGGCCGATGTTAAACCATTGGACCCCATACCTCCGTTATACTCCGTTTCATAACTTGCCTGCCCGTAAGAGGCCAGGCCCACTATTACATCACCGGCTTTAATCCTGTCGTTCGAAATCACATCGCTTCGCTTCATGCGGCAGGTAACGGTTGAATCAACAATAATGGTTCTTACCAGGTCGCCTACGTCTGCCGTTTCGCCGCCTGTAGAGTAGATGCCGATGCCATGCTTTCGTAGTTCAGCAAGTATTTCCTCAGTGCCGTTAATAACAGCAGCGATTACTTCGCCGGGTATCAGGTTCTTATTGCGGCCAATAGTTGATGAAAGAAGTATGTTGTCGGTGGCGCCTACACACAGCAGATCATCCAGGTTCATAATAATGGCGTCCTGGGCAATGCCTTTCCATACAGAGGCATCTCCAGTCTCTTTCCAGTAAACGTAAGCCAGGGAAGACTTTGTTCCGGCACCATCAGCATGCATAATATTGCACCACTCTGGGTCGCCGCCCAGGATATCGGGCACTATTTTACAAAATGCCTGAGGAAACAAACCTTTATCAATATGTTTGATTGCATTGTGTACATCTTCTTTGCCGGCAGAAACGCCGCGCTGATTGTATTTAAGATCTGCCATGGTTGGTCAAAGATAAGGGGGATGGTGGGATTGGCAAAATATAAAACCTCCTGCATGTAGGTGCATACAGGAGGTTTAGGAAAACGGTCTATTTTATAAACAAGATTTCTCTAAGTTTAGGCAAAGGCCACTTACTGTCGGAAACAATTTGCTCAAGCTTATCTACATTGTAGCGTATAGGGGCAAGAAAAGCCTTAACCTTTTCATCATATGCGATGGCACGTTCACGTGCATCAGTAATTACGTTGGCTTTTTTGCGCTCATTGATCATCTCGGTTACACTTGTTTTTACGAAATTAAGGTGAAATGAAATTTTCTTAACGAGTTCAAGCTGAATAGAATAAGTTTCTTCATCTAAACCCAGTTCTTTAAGTCCTTTCACGTTTTCGATAAGCTCGTTCTGGTAACTAATGCAGGCAGGAATAATGTCGCTGTTTACAACTTCGCCCATAACCCTGGCTTCAATCTGAAGCTTTTTATAATAGTTTTCGAGCAAAATATCATGTCGGGCAAATGCTTCCCTCCGCGAAAATAAATGCGTGCTTTCAAAGAGTTCAAGCGTTTTTTCAGAGATGAGTACGTCAAGCGCACGGGGGGTGGTTTTAATATTCGAAAGGCCTCTTTTTTCGGCTTCTTCGGCCCATTCGGCACTGTATCCGTTGCCTTCAAAGCGTATTGCCTTCGATTCTCTGATATAGCGTTTGATGACGGTCATCAGTGCCACATCTTTTTTATCGCCTTTGCGTATGAGCTTATCAACCTCGGTTTTAAACTTATTAAGCTGGTGGGCAACCATCGTCATGAGTATGCACATCGGGCCGGCGGAATTGGCAGAAGACCCAACTGCTCTGAGTTCGAACTTATTGCCTGTAAAGGCAAAGGGCGATGTGCGGTTACGATCTGTATTATCAAGCAGTAAATGAGGTATTTTTGGAATATTGCTCCACAGGGCAGGCTCTTGCTTCATTTTAGAGGTTACACGGGACGTTTCAAGCTCGTCGAGCACCTCGGTAAGCTGACTTCCAAGGAACATGGAGATAATTGCCGGGGGAGCCTCATTGGCGCCCAGCCTATGATCATTGCCTACTGAGGCAATGGAAGCGCGAAGCAGGTCGGCATGCTCATGAACAGCTTTGATGATATTCACAAAAAAAGTAAGGAACATCAGGTTGTTTTTAGGCGTTTTGCCCGGTGCGAGCAGGTTTTTGCCTGTGTTGGTTACGAGCGACCAGTTGTTATGTTTTCCGGATCCGTTTATTCCTGAGAAGGGTTTTTCGTGAAGTAGAACCTTAAGGTTATGTTTACGCGCCACCCGCTCCATCAAATCCATTAGCAGCACATTATGGTCAATGGCCAGATTTATTTCCTCATACAAAGGCGCACATTCAAACTGCGAAGGCGCCACCTCGTTATGACGCGTTTTTAAGGGAATGCCTAATTTAATGGCCTCAATTTCAAGGTTTTGCATGAAAGCCATTACGCGATCGGATATAGAGCCGAAATAATGATCTTCCAGCTGCTGATTTTTTGCAGACATGTGACCGAATAATGCGCGACCGGTTACATACATATCAGGCCGGGCATTAAACAAAGCGAGGTCCACCAGGAAATATTCCTGTTCAATACCCAGCGAGGAGTTAACCTTGTCTATGTTTTTGTCAAAATACTGCGCTACACCTACGGCAGCCTTGTCAATAATATTGATAGCCTTGAGCAGGGGAGCTTTATAATCAAGCGACTCGCCGGTATAAGATATAAATACGGTGGGGATGCACAAGGTCCTGTCGATTATAAATGCCGGCGAGGAGATGTCCCAGACGGTATAACCCCGCGCCTCAAAGGTAGAGCGTATGCCGCCGTTAGGAAAGCTTGATGCATCCGGCTCCTGTTGGGCCAGCGAATCGCCCGAAAAGGTTTCAATGGCAAGACCATCCTTATCGGGCTCGAAAAATGAATCGTGCTTTTCGGCCGTACTCCCTGTAAGAGGCTGAAACCAGTGGCAATAATGGGTAACGCCACGTTCCATAGACCACGCTTTCATGGCCGAAGCAACCTGCTGGGCAATACCACGGTCAATTTTACCGCCCTCATGGATGGATTGGTTCAAGCTGTCAAATGCTTCTTTGGATAAGTATTCCTTCATTTTACGCATATCAAATACGTTGACAGCATATAGATCGGAAAGCTTGGAAGACGGAAAGTCTACCTTTGGAACATTGTAGTTCAGAATAGTTACTAGGGCTTCAAAGCGGAGGCTGGACATAAATAGGGTCGTTTGTTTGTTTTCTGTACAGCAAATATAAAATAAGCTAGTATTTTGAAAGCAAGAATTTTATTTTTTTAACTAAAAAAATAAAAACGTGTTAAAAAAATGACTGGTATGGATTAAAAACATATGATTTTAGTTTTTAGTCATAAAAATGATATTAATAACGAGTTAAATGAGTGTTTTATCTAAAAAAACATGCTTTATTTAGTAGGTATGGTAAATATATTCTTTTCTATATGATGATATGAGTGCTTGTGAGTGCTTTTGCGGTAATCTTAATTTAATATTGCCGGGCAAAGAGCATGAGCGCTTAACCGGAAGATTGCGGTACGGGCAGCTACTCTGTTCGCCATGCTGCTGAACCGAGGCAGATATCTGCCCATGATGGCCCCCGCATGAAACATGGACTCATCACGGATACATCACGGATACATCACGGACTCATGGTGCCTTTAGTACGTAGCCGGACAAATGAATTTCTATGTTTTTCAGGATATGAAAGGAGCCTTGATTAACTTATGGGGTGTTGAAAGTCTGCATATATTAAATAGGGCTTAGTATTGAAGCGTTTTTTTATATTTTTGCGTGTCCTATCAAACGCTAATGCTTTGGAAAATAATCAGCTTACTACCCTGGAAACTGCAAAAGATCTAGGCTTATTGCCAGAAGAATTTGAACGTATCAAAGAGATACTTGGCCGTATTCCCAACTTTACCGAACTATCCATCTTTTCGGTTATGTGGAGCGAACACTGCTCTTATAAAAACTCTATTGTATGGTTAAAGACCCTTCCTAAAGACGGTCCTCATATGCTTGCCAAAGCAGGCGAGGAAAATGCAGGTATGGTTGATCTGGGCGATGGGATTGCCTGTGTATTTAAAATTGAATCTCATAACCATCCTTCGGCGCTTGAACCTTATCAAGGCGCAGCTACCGGAGTAGGAGGAATAAACCGCGATATATTTACCATGGGTGCGAGGCCCATTGCTCAGCTTAATTCTTTGCGCTTTGGCGATATTCATCTTGATAAAACAAAATGGCTTATTAAAGGAGTGGTTAAGGGTATAGGTAATTATGGAAATGCCTTTGGCATACCTACAGTTGGTGGAGAAGTGGCTTTTGATGAATGTTATAATGTAAACCCGCTGGTTAACGCCATGTCTGCCGGTATAGTGAAAGTGGGCGAAACTGTGTCGGCCACATCTTATGGAGCAGGTAATCCTGTTTTTATAGTTGGCTCGGCGACCGGTAAAGACGGCATACATGGTGCCGCTTTCGCTTCTAAAGATATAACCGAAGATTCGGTGAACGACTTGCCTTCGGTGCAGGTTGGCGACCCTTTTCAGGAAAAGCTTTTGCTTGAGGCTTCGCTGGAGGTGATACAAACCGGCGCTCTTGTTGGTATGCAGGATATGGGCGCCGCAGGTATTATTTGTTCCAATTCTGAAATGTCGGCAAAGGGAGAAAGCGGCATGCGCATTGATCTGGAAAAGGTGCCAATGCGCCAGGAAAATATGAAACCTTTCGAAATCCTTCTTTCCGAATCGCAGGAGCGAATGCTTATCGTAGTTGAAAAAGGCCGGGAGGCTGATGTGAAGAAAGTATTTGATAAGTGGGATCTTAATTGTGTACAAATAGGTGAGGTGACTGATGATAAAATGCTGACTTACTACATGAATGGTGAGCTGGTGGCTCAGGTTCCGGCAGATGATCTGGTACTTGGAGGCGGAGCTCCGGTATACTACAGGGAGTATAGTGAGCCGGCTTATTTCAAAGAAAACCAGGCTTTCAGTATAGATTCTGTTCCTGAACCGGCTGATCTTAGAGAGGTGGCTCAGCATTTAATTTCGCATCCTAACATTGCTTCCAAACGCTGGGTTACCGAGCAGTACGACTCAATGGTGGGCACTGCTACCCTGACTACAAATAAGCCCAGCGATGCGGCTCTGACAAGTGTAAAGGGGACGCGCAAAGCGCTTGCTTTGACCATCGACTGTAACTCAAGATACGTATACGCCGACCCTCGTAAAGGAACCGCAATAGCCGTGGCTGAGGCTGCAAGAAATATTACCTGTGCCGGCGGCGAGCCTTCGGCAATAACCAACTGCCTGAACTTTGGCAACCCTTATGTTCCTGAGGTGTACTGGCAGTTTGTAAGTGCCATTAAAGGCATGAGCGAAGCTTGTATTAAGTTTGCTACTCCGGTTACAGGGGGTAACGTGAGCTTTTATAATCAATCAAGCGACGAAGGCCCGGTTTTTCCGACTCCGGCAATAGGTATGCTGGGTGTAGTAGAAGATATCGATAATCACATGACGCTTGATTTTAAACAGGATGGCGATTTGATTTATCTGATTGGTGAAAGTGTTAATGATATTGCATCTTCACAATACCTTGCCTCTTTTCACGGGATAACCAGGTGTCCGGCGCCTTACTTTGATCTTGATAAAGAGTATGATATGCATCAGGTTATCAAGGTATTAATATCTGAAAAGCTTATTGAGTCTGCGCATGACGTAGCCGATGGCGGACTTTATATCACCCTGCTTGAAAGCGCTATGCCGCGTGCCTTAGGCTTTGATATTGTAAGCGACGATTCTGTTCGTAAAGATGCTTTCTTGTTTGGAGAAGCGCAGGGGAGGGTGGTTGTATCTGTTAAGCCGGAAAATGAAGGTGCTTTAGCGGAGCTTCTGGCAACGTCCAATACCGAGTTCAGCATGCTGGGTACGGTTACCCGCGGCGGACTGATGATAGATGGCGAACTGTATTCAACATCCGCTCAATCAAAGCAGGTCTATGATAATGTTTTACATACTATACTAGGAGAGTAAACGTGCCTATGGTTGAAGGCGTTCATTACATGGTACATAATGGTTCGTGTGATAAGCTTCTCGAAGCATGTTTATACACCGTTACCGACATTTGAAAGTGTAGCCAAAAATTACCGGTAGAGTGTCGCTCTTATAAGCCTGATTTGAAGCTGAGCGATCACTTTCGAATCGGCCTTTTTACCGTATCCTGATGCTGGTATACCTGTCAATGAACTGTTTGACTGTCTATTTGATCCAAAGGGTCTTCCGTTGATGTTTTATCCGGCTTGAGCACATGAGTGATATCTTTCGTTTCAAACAATTTAATGTAGATCAGGCAGGTTGCGGCATGAGGGTGAATACGGATGGCGTGCTGTTGGGCGCCTTGGCTTCGGCCGGCAGTGCCCGGAAGATACTGGATATAGGTACAGGTACCGGTGTTATTGCCCTCATGCTGGCTCAGCGCTTTGAACGCGCAGGGGTAAATGCTGTTGAAATTGATTCGCGGGCCGCTGCTGCGGCCCGCAAAAACTTTAGGCAATCGCCTTTCGCCAGCCGGCTGGACCTGTTTGAGGGATATTTTCAACAGCTAAGCGGCCAGCCGGGGCAGGCGGAGTACGATGTTATTGTAAGCAATCCTCCTTTTTTTATTGACTCCCTGCGAAATAAAGATATCAGACGAAGCGAAGCAAGGCATGCTACCACTTCTTTTTATGAAGATATGGCCTCGTTTGCGGCTTCTCATCTAAGCGGGAGCGGTACTCTGGTCCTTATTTTGCCTGAAGAAACAAACCGGCTTATGATTAATTATGCAGCTCGTTCTGGTTTGTACCCTTTGTCTGTAGTATCGGTATCCTCTTTCGAAAGTTCAGAACCGCACCGGTATATAAGTACTTTTTCATTTGAAAGGGTCGAACCTTTATTGAGCCGGTTTGTAATTTATAAGAGCCGGGGCGTTTATAGCACTCAGTACAGGAATGCTTTGGAAAACTTTTTGACTATTTTTTAGAATGCCAAGGATAGGGCTTTTGTCAGACACTCATAATTACCTGGACGAGCAGGTATTTGAACACTTTAAAGAATGCGATGAAATATGGCATGCCGGCGACTTCGGGTCGTTGGAACTAGCCGACAGGCTGGCTGCTTTTAAACCGCTGAGAGGCGTATATGGTAATATTGACGATAGGGATGTGCGATTGGTGTATCCTGAAGTCTTGAGGTTTAAATGTGAAGAAGTGCAGGTTATGATGGTTCATATAGGCGGGTACCCCGGCCATTACTCACCGGGTGTTCGCGAAAATTTATATAAAAGCCCTCCTCAATTATTTATTTCTGGCCATTCGCATATTTTAAAAGTGATGAATGACCCGCGCATAGGTACTCTGCACATGAATCCGGGTGCTGCGGGTCGTCATGGCTGGCATAAGATAAGAACCTTGTTACGTTTTAGTATTTCTGAAAAAAGAATCCATAATTTAGAAGTAATCGAACTAGGAAAAAGATAACCCAATCAAACAACCAACTATGGCCAAATTGCAAACTCTGGGGCAGTTTATTGTAGAAAAACAAAAAGACTTTCCCTATGCCAAAGGAGAATTTACGCGTCTGATCAGCGACATTGGTATTGCCGCTAAAATTGTTCACCGCGAGGTAAACAAAGCCGGACTGGTGAACATCTTAGGAGAACACGGTACTCAAAATACTCATGGCGAGGACCAGAAGAAACTAGATGTATTTGCTAACGAGCAGTTTATATCGGCACTACGGTCTGGAGGGGAGTGTTGTATTGTCGTTTCTGAAGAAAATGATGAACCGATTTTTATTGAATCGGAAGTATCCAAAGACGCTAAATACATTATTGCCATTGACCCCTTGGACGGCTCGTCTAATATTGATGTAAATGTATCTGTAGGAACAATTTTTTCGGTATACAGGCGAAAGTCTGTAAACGGCAGAGCCACCCTGGAAGATGCGCTGCAAAAAGGTACGGAGCAGCTTGCCGCGGGTTATATCGTATACGGATCGTCAACTATGCTTGTGTATACGACCGGAAATGGCGTAAATGGCTTTACGCTCGATCCGTCTATCGGTGAATTCTGTCTGTCGCATCCTGAGCTTAAAATACCATCAAAAGGTACTATTTACTCTATCAATGAGGGAAATTACGTGCACTTTCCTCTTGGGGTGAAAAAATACATTAAGTACTGTCAGGTAGAGGATGAGGCGAGTAGCAGGCCTTACTCTTCCCGGTACATCGGATCGATGGTATCAGATCTTCATCGTAACCTAATCAAAGGCGGAATTTTTATTTATCCAACGACTTCACAGGCGCCAAAGGGTAAGCTGAGGCTGGTGTATGAGTGTAACCCTATGGCTTTTATAATTGAGCAGGCCGGTGGTAGGGCAAGTAATGGCAGTACCCGCATACTGAAACTGGATGTGGATTCATTGCATCAGCGTTCGGCAATATTTATCGGTTCGGCAGAAATGGTGCTTCAGGCCGAAGCTATGCTAAACGAATTCGGTTATTAGCTGGCGCATTCCTGCTCAAAAAATAAATCTGGCGGTAAGTCTCGCTTTTTATAAGCGGCAACGGCAAGCTGGTCACACCGTTCGTTTTCCGGGTGGCCGGCATGCCCTTTTATCCATTTAAACTTGACCGTATGTTGTTTATAAACAGCTAGAAAGCGCAGCCAGAGGTCTTTGTTTTTCTTTCCCGCAAAGTTTTTAGCCTTCCAGGAAAATACCCACCTTTTTTCTACCGCATCTACAACGTATTTTGAATCAGAGTATACAATTACTGTTTGTCCCGGCTTCTTGATGGCTTCGAGCGCTACAATGACCGACAGGAGTTCCATGCGGTTATTTGTGGTTTTTCTGAACCCCCCCGACAGCTCTTTATAATGAGGGCCTGAGCGTAAGATAGCTCCGTAGCCTCCCGGACCCGGGTTTCCACTTGACGCTCCATCTGTAAACACTTCTATCATTCTGTAGCTGAGTAATGTTTTGGGCAACAAAGGTAAGTATTTAATCTAAACGCCTGTTTGCAGCAAGTTTCTAAAAAGAATGTACTGCCCAATTAAGGTCTAGTTAAAGTTTTGCTATTATTGTATTTTTAAGTGATGAAGGGGCAAAGGATGTGATTATTTTAATGAAATACCAGGTTATTACATGAATACTGAGGAAAGAAAACTGTTTTCTATTACCAAAGATGCTTTAGAAAGTCTGCAACTATTAAAGGCGGCTCTTGATTCCAGCATAACTGGTATTGTTATTACCGACAATAGTTTGCCCGATAACCCTATTGTTTATTGCAACGAGTCATTTGAAAGGTTGACAGGTTATGGCCGCGATGAAATAATCGGCCGCAATTGCAGGTTTTTACAGGCAAAGGATAGAAAACAGGCTCAGCGTGACTATTTAAAGAAGGCAATTGAAGCGGGAGATTCCTGCAAGGTAGAGCTTAGGAATTACAAAAAAGACGGTACCTTATTTTGGAATGAACTCTACCTGTCGCCCATTAAAAACGAAGAGGGCCGCATTACACACTTCATTGGCGTGCAGCATGATATCACCGATCGTAAAAAGGCTGAGCATGATCTGCAATATGAAAAAGAACAAATTGAAAAAATTGTACAGAAAAGAACTCATGATTTGAATGCCAGCCATGAGTATTTGAACAGTATTCTTCAAACGGTCAGGGAAAGTTTGGTGGTGCTTGACCCTTCTTATAATGTATTAAGCGTGAATAATCATTTCCTTACCACTTTTAAAGTAAACGCTTCGGAAACCCAGGGTAAAAGTCTTTACGAGCTGGGCAACGGGCAGTGGAATATCAAGCCGCTTAAAGATCTTATTGAAGGTATCTTGCCTACCAGCAATCCTGTTTTGGGTTTTGAGGTAGATCACGAGTTCCCCCATATTGGCAGGAAGCTGATGTTGCTAAATGCGTACAGGATTGAGCTTGAGGGCGAATTCAAAGATCGAATTTTGCTTGCCATAGAAGATATTACTGATAAAAGAGCCATCGAGCAGCGCAAGGATGATTTCCTTTCGGTTGCTAGCCATGAACTGAAAACGCCTTTAACGACTATAAAAGGCTATGTGCAACTTATACAACGACTGCTTCCTCCTACATCTTCCCAAAAGTTGAAAGATGTTTTAAATACAACTGCTATTCACATTGATCGTTTAAATCAATTGGTAAAAGACTTGCTTGACGTTTCGCGAATTCAGACGGGCAACGCAAGCATACATGCCGACTATTTTAACGTTAATAAAATGGTAGAAGAGGTAATTGAAGGGTTGAAGTACTCTATTACGAGTCATAAAATACATTTAAATGGGCAGGTAGACCAAGAGGTATATGGCGACGAGGCTCAGCTAAGCCAGGTTGTTATCAACCTGATATCAAATGCTATCAAGTATTCACCTAAGGCCGATTGTGTCGATATTTCTCTTTCTAAGGTAAGTGACTATCTTAAAGTATCGGTTACTGACTATGGGGTGGGCATAAGTCAGGCAGATCAGGAAAAAATATTTCAACGTTTTTATCGCGTAGGAGCGGTTCAGAAGCATTTTCCGGGCATGGGAATAGGTTTATACATCTGTCAGCAAATTATAGAACAACATTTCGGCTATTTGTGGGTTGAGAGTGAAGAGGGTAAGGGATCAACTTTTAGCTTTACACTCCCTTTTAATGCAAGTACCGCTGATGGAGAATAAAAAAGTTTTAATTTGTGACGACGACGAGGGCATAACTGAAATGCTTAAAACTCTTTTTGAAATAGAAGGTGCAGACGTAATTACAGAAAACAATAGTCTCGAGGTTTTTAAACTACTCAATGAGCAAAAACCCGATTTACTAATTCTGGATTTGTGGATGCCTGTTTTGTCAGGCGATCAGCTCCTGAAGTCTATCCGTCAAAAGCCTGATACTGCAGATATTCCGGTGCTGGTGGTTTCTGCCAGCCAGGATGGTCCGGCGGTTGCTAAAGAAGCCGGTGCAGATAGCTACGTTGCCAAACCCTTTGATATCTATAAGTTACTCAATGAGGCCAACAGCCTTTTGAGTTAAAATCATCAAGCATTGTTTTTGTGCCGTCCTGAACATGAAGCGGTTCATTAGCGAGTTGCTTTCCAATGATTTTCTTTTTAGATGGTGATGATCTGTTGTGGCGCATTTTCATGTTATGACGCCCTAATGGTGGATACTATTCCATGGCTTATACCATCAAGACGTTGCTCTATGATACAGGTTTATGTGTTATAATGTGTATTTGCAAGTTTGGATTGTTTATCGTAATATTGCGATATATTAAATCGTATGGGAGCCAGCAAAACTGATTTATTTACTACGGAGCAGAATGAAATAGCTGCTATGGCTAAGGCAATAGCGCATCCTGCCCGAATCGCCGTTTTACAGTATCTGATTAAAAAAAATGCTTGTGTATGCGGAGATTTGGTAGACGAACTGGGACTTGCACAGGCTACAACATCTCAGCATTTAAAAGAGCTAAAAAAGGCAGGAATCATTCGGGGCACTATTGAGGGGGTTAGCGTTTGCTATTGTATAAACCCCTTGGTTTGGAACAGGTATTCTACCTTATTTAACAGCTTTTTCAAACAGGCAGACCTGAGCGGGACTACGTGCTGTTGAGACTCTCCATGATACTCCACCATATTAAGTAAAAAGATGATAAAAACAGAAGAACAACTTAAAGAGCTAGTGAAACAAAAGTACACCGAAATTGCCTTTCAGGACAAAGAAACCAATCAGTCTTCCTGTTGTGGGGCCGGTGGCTGCTCTACTGAGGTCTATAATATTATGAGCGAAGACTATAGCGCTTTGGAAGGATATAATGCAGACGCGGATCTGGGTTTGGGCTGCGGATTGCCTACCCACTTTGCAAAGATTAAAACAGGTGATGTGGTGATCGACCTTGGAAGCGGGGCGGGCAATGATGCATTTGTGGCCAGGGCTGAAGCCGGGGAGACGGGTAAGGTTATAGGTATTGACTTTACACCTGCAATGGTAAATAAGGCGCGTGAGAATGCTGAAAAGTTGGGATTTAATAATGTTGAATTTCGTCTTGGAGACATTGAAAACATGCCGGTATCTGCCAATACTGCCGACGTTATTTTAAGCAACTGTGTATTAAACCTCGTTCCCGACAAAAGAGCTGTTATTAATGAGATTTTCAGGGTACTAAAACCTGGCGGACACTTCAGTATATCCGATATCGTGCTTGTAGGAGATCTGCCCGCGCCTTTACTTCAGGATGCAGAGATGTATGCAGGCTGCATTGCGGGTGCAATTCAAAAGAGCGTCTATCTAAATTTAATCTCAGCTGCAGGCTTTATTGAAATTACGCTTCAAAAGGAAAAAGCGGTAATTATTCCAGATGATATTTTAAAGAACTATTTGGATGATAAAGAGATAGGGGAGTTCAGGAAAGGCTCTACCGGCATATTTAGCCTTACTGTGTATGCTGAAAAGCCTGTGGAAGCTTCTGCTTGCGGTCCCGGATGCTGTTGTTAAGTACAGCGCAGTGAACTGGTGCTAGCTGTCCGATAAGATTTCTCCTACTCAAAGGGGTATAAGATAGGGTACTTATTCCAAATAAATGGCAGTACCTGGAGCACCAAAGCCAGCAGGCTCCCGTCGGAAATCCGTTAAGTGATAGATTGAGCGATAGCGGCTGTGTACAGGGATCGATGTAACCTTTAAAGAAAAGGGCAAAGACTTTTAAATCTTTGCCCTTTTGTATGGGTGGAAGATCGGGCTCGAACCGACGACCCCTAGAACCACAATCTAGTGCTCTAACCAACTGAGCTACAACCACCGTATTGTTTGGAGATGCAAAAATAATCGTTTCGATCTATCTATGCAAGCTTTACATTAAATAAAAACTAACAATCTTTGATTTTTATGCAGATAAAACAAAAGTAAATCTTTGAAAATGACAGGTTATTGAATATATTTGTAACGCCCTCCCAAAGGGCATGTTTTTCATAGGTAGATGTAGGGTCGAATATTTATATTCGGCCCTTTTTTATTTTAACTATCTTGTGAGCTGTTTGTTTACATTTAATGAAAAAAAGAAAAGTTGTAGTTGCCATTACAGGCGCAAGTGGCTCAATTTATGCAAAGGTTCTGTTTGACAGGTTAAGTTCTGTAGGGAGTAATATTGAAGTAGGTGTGGTGATGTCGGATAATGCAATGGATGTTTGGAAGCAGGAGCTTGGTAATGATGCCTATAATGACTATTCATTTTCTTTTTATTCGAAGACTGATTTTTCGGCACCTTTTGCCTCCGGTTCTGCTAATTATGACTCAATGATCATTTGCCCCTGCTCAATGGGCACGCTTGGACGGATTGCAACCGGAGTATCTAACGATTTAATATCCCGCGCCGCTGATGTGATCTTGAAAGAGC
>DDAL01000001.1 GCA_002332615.1 Sphingobacteriaceae bacterium UBA2059
CTTCTTTTTTGATAAGGCCTCCATCAAGTGGTTCAATCCACCCAAGCGTATTGGGCTTTGTATCTACCCAAGAGAAGCTACGTGGCGCATCAAGTACATTATCAAATCCGCTAGGGGCTAATTCTGAGGAGGGCCTGTCGGCTACTTTTTTAACAAGTTGGCCACTTATTTCCCATATCTCTACATGTGAAGCAAAACCATAATAAGGAACAAGATAGGATACATTACCTTGTAGTCGTTCTACAAGCAGGTACTTTTTGTCTGGAGAAATTTCCAGGTTTTTAAAGTAATCGGCTTTTCCTATATGCTTTTCAACTCCGTTTTTGGTGAGCGTCAGTTGTGCTTTTGAAAAGAAGCGAAACAGGTCTTCGTCATACTTGTTTTTTATCAAATCCTGATAAGTTCGGGAAGCCGCAACCTTTCCTAGATTTTGTTGAATAACGGGTCCGCCAGGAGCAACCGGAGGCTTTGGCATCGCATCTGGCGAAGAGGTAGCAGCATAGTAGATGATACTTTCATTGTCGTACCATGTGTATGAGTCGGAGATAATGTTTAATGGTGTTTTATTAACTTTAACAGCTGTTAAAGTTTTTACATCCACAACGTAAAGGTCAACGCTGTTACGGTTTTCTTGTGTAAAAGCAAACTTCGTACCTGCGCTATTCCAGGAAACATTTGCAATTTTTATATTGGCTGGCATGTTGCTGATGTTCATCTCCTTGCCGCTGATGAGATGTTTGATGCTTAGCCCTGCGTAGGTAGCCGAACGACTTGGACTAAAGTTTGCGGGGTTAAGACGCATACCTGCAATTCGCAGTTCTGGCTGCGCAAGATCTTCGATGGTTGGAGCGGCATTTCTCTTTAAGATAAGCATCCAGTCGCCAGCTTCATTAAAGCTAACTGCGGGGTTAAACGTTGCGAGTACAAGTTTTTCAATAACTGCCGGCGGCTTCTGATATTTCATATTTTCTTGTGCGATAGCCATACCTGCGAGGAGTAAGACGCAAGTACATGTAAACAAACGTAGTTTCATGATGTTTTAAAGCTAATTTGGTAATGATCGAATGTAATAATATTCGACTTATTTTGCACTTATACCTCATATGCAATGCAAGTTTGTTACATTATGTCAAGGCTTGTATTGAAATCAACAAGCTTAAGTGTATTTTTATGGCTTAATTACTAACATAGTGGAACTAACTCTTACTACTCCTGCTTTACTTTTTCCGGCAATTTCGCTGCTTTTGTTAGCTTACACCAATCGATTTCTTGCCCTGTCGAGCCTGATAAGGAATTTGAAAAATCAATATGTACAAAGCATGAATAAGCATTTGCTGGCTCAAATAAAGAGTATCCGCCGACGTATTATACAGGTACGTAATATGCAGGCTTGTGCTATTTTAAGCTTTTTTATTTGTGTATTGAGCATGTGGCTCATTTATAATGAACAACAGGTGATCGCCGGGTATACGTTTGGAGCTAGTTTGCTATTGCTTATGCTCTCGCTATTTATCTCCTTTAGGGAAATTCAGATATCTGTACATGCGCTGGAAATTGAATTGGAAGATCTTGAAGATTTTATGAAGGAACAAAGTGCAGAAAGGTAATGTATGGAAATCAATATCACTACTCCCATACTTCTTTTTCCAACGATGTCTCTGATACTTCTTGCCTATACAGAAAAGTTTGTTCAACTGGCCAGGCTGCTACGGCAGCTTAAAGATCAGTACAAAGCGGGAAATGAGGAGTATATTATGCAGCAAGTGGCTAATTTGAAAAAGCGTATCTACCTTATCCGCAATATGCAAGCTATGGGTACGATTAGTTTGTTCCTCTCGGCTCTTAGCAGTTTTTTCTTATTTATCAGGTGGGATACTATTGCTCATGTGAGCTTTTGGACTGGCCTGATTTGTATGATGAGTGCTCTGGTTCTTACCTTGATAGAAGTAAGAATCTCTGCAAGAGCCCTTCAGCATCACTTAAAGTCTTTGAGCAAGTAGTGCAAATTCTATTGCATTCAAGTTTAACAGTATATGCGTATTAATCTTTTTTTAAGGTGAAGTTAATTTATACATTTGGGCTTTAAATTAAGTATATGAGAAAAAGCTGGTGGAAATACCTTGCAGTTTTTTTAGTGCTGTATTCCATAGTTGCTGGATTTATAGGTAAGGTGCCTTTATTACCTATTTTGCATGAAAGTATAAGAAACCTTTACTTCCATGTTCCCATGTGGTTTTCAATGATTGTGCTTTATTTTATATCTGTTATCTATAGTATAAGATACTTAAGCTCTGGTAAGGAAGAAGATGACCTTTTGGCTGTTGAATGTGTTAACGCAGGGATCGTTTTTGGTTTTCTAGGCATTTTTACCGGTATGATATGGGCTAATTTCACATGGGGGAATCCATGGCCTAACGATCCAAAGCTTAATAGTGTGGCTATATCTACACTTATGTATATGGCTTATCTGGTTCTTCGCAACTCGCTTGATGAAGAACAGAAGCGTGCTCGCATTTCGGCTGTTTACAATGTCTTTTCATTTCCGGTAATGATTGTGCTGCTTTTCATCCTTCCACGTATGACAGACTCTCTGCATCCCGGAAACGGAGGTAACCCGGGCTTTGGAGCTTACGACCTGGACAGCGAAATGCGCTACGTTTTTTATCCGGCCTGCCTTGGTTGGATATTGTGCGGCCTTTGGATAGCCACACTGCGTTATCGCATAAGAAAATTACAAAATGCTCAATTAGCGAAAATTTATGAAAAAAATATTCAGTAGTGCTTTATTGCTTTTTGTTGCTACTACCTCAGTTTTGGCGCAGCAAGAGGGTTTTGGTATGGAAGAAGAAATAAAGAGCTCGGGCAAGCTCTACGTTGTGGTGGGAGTGGTTACAGTGATATTCATAGTCCTTTTTGTTTACCTTTTCAGTATTGACAGGAAGGTAAGTAAACTTGAAAACAAAAACTAACTTACAGACAAATAATAAGAACGTTATGGCTGATAATGCAAATCAAAGCTTTTTTAATGATGTATGTTCTTTTTTTGACCATGCAGCACAATATACTCAACATCCTTCAGGCCTGCTGGACCAGATAAAAGCATGTAATAGTGTTTATCGCTTTCGCTTTCCGATTCGTAAAGGTGATGGTTTTGAAGTAATTGATGCATGGAGGGTAGAGCACTCTCATCATATGTCGCCTACTAAAGGGGGTATCCGCTACAGCGAGATGGTAAATGAAGATGAGGTAATGGCACTTGCTGCTTTGATGACCTATAAATGCGCTATAGTGAATGTGCCCTTTGGCGGCGCTAAGGGAGGGATTAAGATCAATACAAAGAACTATACTATAGCTGAGCTCGAAACTATTACCCGAAGGTATACTGTTGAGCTTGTGAAGAAAAATTTTATTGGACCTGCAATTGATGTGCCCGCTCCGGACTATGGATCTGGCGAGCGTGAGATGAGCTGGATTGCTGATACATATAATACAATGAATCCAGGTCAGCTAGACTCTTTGGGCTGTGTAACAGGTAAGCCTATTTCTTTACATGGCATAATGGGACGAAAAGAAGCGACAGGCCGTGGTGTGGCCATATCAATTCGTGAGTGTGTAGATGTTGCGGAAGATATGAAGCCTCTTGGTTTAACTCCCGGACTGGATGGCAAGCGTGTTATTGTACAGGGGTTGGGAAACGTGGGCTCTAATGCCGCTAAATTTTTGATTGAATTTGGAGCTACCGTTGTTGGACTTTGCGAGTATGAGGGTGCTATATACAATGAAGATGGTCTGGACCTTAAAGAAGTGATGGAGCATCGTAAGGAAACAGGCAGTATTCTCGGTTTTGGCGGAGCAAGACTTCAATTTGCTAATCCCGCTGAAGGCTTAGAGCAAGACTGTGATATTCTGGTGCCTGCAGCACTCGAAAATCAAATCACCTCGGCTAATATTGACCGTATACAGGCGAAAATCATTGCAGAAGCGGCTAACGGACCGACGTCCCCGGAAGCTGCAGACCGTTTCATTGCAAAGGGTGGACTTATTATTCCGGATATGTATTGCAACGCAGGGGGCGTAACTGTATCTTATTTTGAATGGCTTAAGAATTTATCGCATGTGTCTTTTGGTCGTATGGATAAGCGTTACGATGAAACCGCAAATAAGAATCTGGTTAACCTAGTAGAAAAGCTTACAGGTGTTAGTCTTAGCACAGAACAGCGAAGTTTGGTAATACGCGGTGCCTCTGAGTTGGAGCTTGTGAATTCAGGTCTGGAAGAAACAATGATACACTCTTATCATGATATAAGACATGTAAAGAATAATGACAATCGAATTAATGACCTTCGTACTGCTGCTTTTGTGATGGCTATTAATAAAATAGCTGTTTCTTATATGAACATGGGAATCTGGCCATAAATGCTTGCTTTGTTCTTTGAACTGCGGTTTACAACGATCGTACTTTTAATGTAAAAATCTTATTTATAGGGCTTTCAGGCCCTATAAATTTTTTAGTACATTCGTTTTCGCGGCCTTAGTTTTCTAACTTTGGCTCCGGGTTTTATTTTTACTATAAACAGGAATTAAGCTGAATGAAGAAAAGCTCTATCATAGGAATTATAATTATAGCTATTGCAATTGGCGTTGTCGTAAGCATTTATGCTGATTCCAGCACTTACGGTTCATTTACCGATGCAGCTTCGTCGAAAACGGAATTACATGTAGTAGGTGAGCTTAACAAAGGGAGAGAGCTTATTTACAACCCGCAGCAAAATGCTAACTACTTTGCGTTCTATATGTTTGATAAACAGGGAAAAGAATGCAAGGTTGTGTTCAGCGGATCAAAACCTCAGGATTTTGAACGTTCTGAAGAGATTGTGCTTACCGGAAAAATGCAGGATGGCGAATTTCATGCGTCTAAGATTTTGATGAAATGCCCTTCTAAGTATACTAATGATCAGGTAGAAGTACAGGAAGTACAATCGACCGCATCTATAAACAGATAACACGCTTACATGGTAACACAATTTGCAGGTGAACATCTGCTCCCCGGCAAGCTCGGCCAGTTTTTTGTTGTTCTTTCCTTTGGATCCGCCTTATTGGCTACTTTATCATATTATTTTGCCGTCTTAAAGGATAGAGACGATGATTCATGGCGCCGCATTGCCCGCATATCAACGTGGATAAATGCCGGGGCAGTGATTGGTATTGGTTCGTGCCTGTTCTATATTATTTATAACCATTATTTCGAGTATCATTACGCATGGTCGCATTCCTCAAGGGCGCTTCCGGTATATTATATTATTTCGAGCTTTTGGGAAGGTCAGGAGGGGAGCTTTTGGCTTTGGATGTTCTGGCAGGCATTGCTTGCTGTGATCCTCCTCTTTAAAGCAGGCAGTTGGGAAAGACCGGTGATGTGTGTAATTATGTTGTCGCAAGCTTTTTTAGCTTCTATGCTTTTAGGAGTTGAACTGCTTGGAACACGTATTGGCAGCTCGCCCTTTATTTTGCTTCGGAACGCGGTTGAGGGTCCCATTTTTCAACGTGCCGACTATTTAAGTCTAATTGCAGATGGAAATGGTTTGAATCCGCTCTTGCAAAACTACTGGATGGTTATCCATCCGCCAACTTTGTTTTTGGGCTTTGCTTCTATGATTGTGCCTTTTGCTTACGCAATTGCCGGGTTATGGGAAAAACGCTATACTCAGTGGATAATTGCTGCTATGCCTTGGGCGTTATTTGCAGTAATGGTGCTTGGGACAGGTATCATTATGGGATCATTCTGGGCGTACGAGGCGCTTAACTTCGGCGGTTTCTGGGCTTGGGACCCTGTCGAAAATGCATCTATTATACCATGGCTGACTCTTATTGCAGGGGTGCATGTAATGCTTGCTTATAAACATTCAGGACACTCT
The DNA here is from genome assembly GCA_002332615.1 of Sphingobacteriaceae bacterium UBA2059. Taxonomy (GTDB): domain Bacteria; phylum Bacteroidota; class Bacteroidia; order Sphingobacteriales; family Sphingobacteriaceae; genus Arcticibacter. The sequence goes on from DDAL01000001.1 coordinate 5,913, forward strand.
TATTTTACGGCTACTTTTCTTGTTTTGATAAGTTTCGTTCTGGTTCTTTACGCTTCATTCCTTACACGAAGCGGCATTTTGGGTGAGACATCCGTTCATTCTTTTACTGCTCTGGGAATGTTTGGACACTTACTCGTCTACATATTTTCTTTTACGGTTCTTGCTCTTTGGTTTATTCTAAGACGGTGGAGAGAAATGCCTATAAGTAAAAAAGACGAAGAGACCTATTCAAGGGAATTCTGGTTGTTTATAGGTGCGCTGATTCTTACGGTTTCCTGCATTCAGGTTATCGCATCTACTTCAATACCTGTTTTTAATGCTGCCTTTGGTACTAAAGTAGCGCCCCCTGCAGATGCTATCCAGCATTGTAATAAATGGCAGGTTCCTTTTGCTGTGGTTGCTGCTTTGCTAAGCGGCTTTACTCAGTTTCTTAAGTATAGGAATACAAACTCCAGCCTCTTTTATAAAAAGACAGGTGTAGCATTGATTATATCTGTTGTTCTTACAGTTGGTTTGGTCTATTTGACTAAAGTACATACGCAGGTAATGTATGTGGTACTTACTTTTGCGGCTACGTTTTCCATCGTATGTAATTTTGAAATTCTTTTAAATGCTTTCAAAGGAAAATGGCGCCTTGCTGGCTCCTCCGTAGCCCATATTGGATTCGGATTGTTGCTGATAGGAGCCCTGGTTGCCGCTGCTACCAACAACGTGGTTTCTCTTAACAGCTCAGGCATGATTCCTATTGCCGACTTTGAGAAGGCGGATAAACCAGGAGATAACCTGATGCTGTATCTTAATGAGCCCGTTAAAATGCAGAATTATATTATCACCTATGTTAGCGATTCTACTGTAGGTCCTAATACGTATTATAAAATAAATTATAAAGAGTATGATAAGGAAACGGGCAAGATAAAGGATGAGTTTAATTTATATCCTAATGCTCAGCAAAACCCTAAAATGGGATTGGTTGCCTCCCCGGATACCAAGCATTATTTTACTTACGATATCTATACACATATTAATGCTGCTCCTCAAAGGATTCCTGAAATAAATACTGAAGATGGGCATGAACACGGAGAAGAAGATGATAACTCAAAGTATCAAGCTCCTGTGATACATCAGGTTTCTGCAGGTGATACTGTGCGGATTAGGGACGGTGTGATCATTGTTAAGGGGCTTAATCAGAATGCAAAAATCGAAAAAATTCCGCTTTCTCCAGGCGATGTAGCGGTTGGAATGCAACTCCAAGTTATAATGAATGACAGCAAGAAATACGATGCTGAGCCTCTTTTCCTTATAAAAGGTGGCAATAGATTTGATTTTTCCAAGGTTGTTGATGAGGCAGGCTTGAAGCTGCGTTTTTCTAATGTTCTTCCTCAAGAAGAAAAGCTTGAACTTACAGTATATCAAAAACCTCCTGCTCCAAAGAAATGGGTTGTAATGAAAGCGATTAAGTTTCCATTTATTAACTTCTTTTGGGGGGGGACTATCATTATGACCGTTGGCTTTCTGATGTCTATTTTGCGACGAAGGAAAGAAGTTAGAACTGCTTAATGGATGAAGATAGTAATTTTAGGTAGTGGTAATGTAGCAACTCATTTGAGTCTGGCACTTCTTAGGGCTGGTAATAGCATTATCCAGGTTTTTAGCCGAGACATTAGTCACGCTGCTAATTTGGCTGCAAAGCTAAAATGCGAGTCTATTAGTGATATTGAGAAGTTGAACTGTCATGCAGATCTATATTTCTTTTCCGTGAGCGATGATGCTATTACCACTCTGGTTTCTTCGTTACCTTATCTTGAGGGCATGGTTGTTCATACTTCGGGTGCGACTGGAATTGACGTATTAAGTGCTAAATTTAAATCTGCAGGTGTGTTATATCCTTTGCAAACCTTTTCTGCAAAAAGGGATATAGATTTCAAGAATGTGCCACTTTTAATCGAAGCAAGCAATCAAGAAAGTGAAGATTTACTGGTCCACATAGCTTCCTCAATTTCACTTCATGTTCAGAAGGTAAATTCAGCGGGAAGAAGTGCATTGCATTTGGCCGCAGTGTTGGCTTGTAACTTTACTAATCACCTTTATGCACTTGCAGCTGAACTTTTAGAGAAAGAGTCTCTAAGTTTCAATCTACTTTATCCGCTGATGGAAGAGACTTTAGCAAAAGCTAAAGCTTATCCGCCTGCTACCGTACAGACGGGTCCGGCGCGAAGATTGGATATTAATACAATTAACAAGCATATTGATTATCTTGGGAAAGATACCTTTGAGGCCTCGTTGTATATTCTGTTGACTGACAGTATTATACGTTTTAATACTAAATAGTCTTTAGTCAGCTTTAGCTAAACATTATGTTCATACAAAAAATAAAACATACCAAAGCATTCGTATTTGATATAGATGGCGTTTTGACCGACGGCACAGTGCATGTAACCGAAACAGGTGAACAACTTCGTAAGTTCAATGTAAGAGACGGTTATGCTATGCAGTATGCTGTAAAATCGGGATACAATATGTGTGTAATCTCTGGAGGCAAGTCTGCGAGTGTTGTATATCGATTTAAGAGTCTTGGTATTGAAAATATATTTCTTAATGTGCGTGACAAAGCTAGAATACTTGAAGAATACAGTATTAAGTATGGTTTAAAAAAGGAAGAGATTCTCTATATAGGAGATGACATACCTGATATAGACGCTATGAGGCTTGCTGGCATAGCTGCCTGTCCGGCCGATGCTGCGGAAGAGGTTAAGGCTGTTAGTTTGTATATATCAAATAAGAATGGAGGGATGGGGTGTGTACGTGACGTTATAGAGAAAGTACTTAAAATGCAAGGTAAATGGTATGAAGTGAATGATGGAGAATACCAAGAGTCGGGCATAAGCTCTATATAGCATGAAGAGTAAAGTTCAATCTGTTATACTTGCCTCTAAGTCTCCTCGTCGGTATGAGCTTATGAGGTCACTTAATATAAAATTTAGGGTTGCTATCAAAAATGTTGATGAGAGTTACCCCAATGGTCTTAACCCTGAAGAAGTCGCCGTTTACATAGCTGAAAAGAAGGCAAAAGCTTTTGATGACCATTTGAATAGTTCTGAACTTGTAATAACAGCTGATACTATTGTTTCATTCAACCAGTGTATATTAGGTAAGCCTTTAACTACTGAGGATGCTTTTAATATGCTTTCGTGCCTTTCAGATAATAAGCATCAGGTTATAACAGGAGTTTCCTTATTAAGTGCCGATGGATTGTTTTCGTTTTATGAAGTTTCAGATGTCTGTTTTTCACCTTTGACCACAGAGGAAATCGAATTTTATATAAAGAACTACAACCCTTTTGACAAAGCCGGATCGTATGGAGTACAGGATTGGCTTGGCAGTGTTGCTGTGGAAAAGATAAATGGATCTTACACAAACGTAATGGGCCTTCCTACCCAGCGCTTATACAGAGAGCTTATATGCCGATATGGTATGTCCTTATTAAAACAGGTCTAATCACTTCACTTGATCCTTCTCTAAGAAGAGATTGCTTATAAGACTCTTAGGTTTTATAATTACCTTGATTGTTTCGTAAGGGATGAAAAGCTCGGTGCGTCCATACGCGTACGCTCTTATCTCGTATTCGTTATAAATAAACTTTATTCCCTTGGGAGTGAATAGGTAATTATCGTTCAAACTAAACTGATTGTTTTCAAAAAAGTAATTCTCACTAAGGCTTTGTTGGGGCTTTAAACCTGCTTTTTTACGAAATATGGATTCTGCAACTTTAAGAAAAAGTTTAGTGTGTTCTTTCATGATTACGTCATTGAGGGTCACGGGAACACCTTTTTCAATATCCCAGTTGATAAACTCAATGAGTGAACCTCCGTGAGCTCCGCCTGTATATATTTCACTTTCTATAGACATGCTTAATAGGCGATCGTTTTGAAGAATTTGGTGCCTTGCATTCAATACATAACTTCTTCCGGCAGCGTAGGGCTCTTCTTTGAAAGCTAAGTACTCTTTCATGAAATGATCCGCCTGCTGTTCGATAGTTGAATCAGCCGGAAAGGGTGCATATATTCTTACAGTTTTATTTCTGACAGTATCATTTAGAGCTTGCTGTCCTTTGAATACAGGATAGTTTATATTAACGATTTCGCAGCCCTTGAATCTTTTTGCCTGGCAGTCTTTATCTATCTTAGTTATATTAACCACTTTATAGTCTAGGCTATCATATTTCTGAGAGCTTATTGAATTTTCTAAAGAGTTTTTATCAGTGTTGCTCTTCTTGTCATTGCCTGAGTTGCAGCTTAATAGCAACAGTGATAAAACAAAAACTATGTACTTAAACTTAGTCATATTAGTAAATTTTACTAAAGTTAAGTTATATAGCGTTTAATGCAAAGTATAAACTTTGCATTAAACGCTATAT
>DDAL01000015.1 GCA_002332615.1 Sphingobacteriaceae bacterium UBA2059
GCGCGTAGATCACAACAACATACCCTGGAATGACAGGCCACAGGCAAAGCCGGGAGAGCCGGCTACGTATGGTGGTTTTTATACTCAGGAACAGGTGAAAGAGATAGTTGCCTACGCTGAAGAACGTAATGTAACGGTTGTACCTGAAATTGAGATGCCTGCTCATGTGGCATCTGTAATTGCTGCATATCCCCACCTAGCCTGCTTCAACAAGCCTCAGCTACCTCTTACAGGTGGAAACTACAAGGATATAGCGTCTAACTATTGTGCCGGCAACGAAGAAGTTTACAAGTTTCTTGAAAATGTTTTAGACGAGGTTATTACTTTATTCCCTTCCAGATACATTCATATTGGGGGGGATGAACTCGATAAAACCAATTGGAAGAAATGCCCTAAATGTCAAAGCAGGATGAAAACGGAGGGATTAAAGAACGAAGAAGAACTGCAAAGTTATTTTATTACGCGGATGGAGAAATACCTGATCAGCAGAAAAAGAAATATGATCGGCTGGGATGAAATACTTGAGGGCGGCCTTGCTCCTGAGGCTACGGTGATGAGCTGGCGGGGAGAAGCCGGAGGAGTGGCTGCAGCGAGAATGAAACACGACGTTATTATGACCCCCGGCAATCCCTTGTATTTTGACAACTACCAAGCGGGCCCGGAAGGCGAGCCACTTGCTATAGGAGGCTTTAACACACTAAAAAAAGTTTACGATTATGATCCGATACCTAAGGAACTGAGCAGCGAGGATGCAAAGTATGTTTTAGGCGCACAAGCTAACCTATGGGCCGAGTTTATTACAACGACTTCTCACCTACAATACATGCTGCTGCCTCGCTTGCTTGCGCTTGCCGAGATTGTATGGACTCCTAAAGAAGTAAAAAACTGGCCAGACTTTAATAAAAGACTCGTGTATCACTTCAAAGGCTTTGACTTAAAAGGCATTAACTATAGCCCTGGAAACTATAAGGTAGATATTAAGCCTGAAATTAAAAATGGGCGTTTAAGTGTTATCCTGTCTACAGAGATAGAAAACGCGGATATCTATTATACAACCGACGGCTCCGCACCCTCTTTACAAAGCAAAAAGTATACGAACCTATTAAATATCGATACATCGGTTACTATAAAGGCCTCTACCGCCATAAAGGGCAAACTAATGGGCGTACAGCCTGCGGTACAAACATTTGTTATCCATAAGGCCACGGGCAAGGATGTGAGTTATACAAACCCCGTAAGTAGCTATTATCAGGCGAATGGGCCTAACACACTCACAGACGGCGTTAAAGGCACCAAAACAGTTGGACTGTACTGGCACGGGTTCTCGGGAAAACCCTTAATTGCTACCGTTGATCTGGGAACTCAACAGTTGATAAGCTCTGTAAGCCTTGGCTTTTTACAAAATTACAGCGACTGGATATTTTTGCCTCCATTCGTTAAGTTTGAAATTTCGAAGGATGGGAAAAACTATGAAGAGATAGGTCTGATAAAAAATGACATCTCACTGGACAATACATCTGCTATAAAAGATTTTACAGCTAGGTTTTCAAAGCAAAATGCCCGCTATATAAGGGTTTCGGCACCAAATAATATATGTCCTAAAGGCCACAATGGCGAAGGAAAACCCGCCTGGCTTTTCGCAGATGAGTTAGTAGTAGACTAAGGCAACACTTTTTAGCACAAAAAAAGGAAACTATAAAGTTTCCTTTTTTTATGAACGTTCCGAAGAATTAATGCCCGGAATGACCGTCGGCGCCGTGTGCATGCCCGTGAGCCAATTCTTCCTCCGTTGCAGGACGTACGCTTAGTATCTTACCTATGAAATGTAAATTCTGACCTGCCATTGGATGGTTAAGGTCAACCTTTACTCCTGCATCACTGGTTTCAATAACCATCGCTCTGAACTGGTTTCCATGATTGTCCTGAAGCGGCAACACACTGCCTATTTTAGGTTTATCCATACCTTCAAAGGTTTCGTTACCTAGTTCTGCATATGCGTTAGGATCCTTTTCGCCGTAGGCTTCGGCGGCATTTAAGTGAAAATCATACACGTCATTAGCAGCTAATCCACTAAGATTTTCTTCGAACTTTGGAAGCATCATCCCAACGCCATATAAAAAAACAAGCGGTTGTTCCTCATCGGCCCTTTCAACGAATACTTCTTCTCCGTCATTAGTGGTGTACAAATCGTACGTTAGTGCCACTACACTGTTTGATTCAATTTTCATACTTATTCTTTAATCAGAAATCAGACCCTCGCAGGTATAATCTCTGAAGTTTATCATTAATGTACCTCTTTTGGTAACAGCGGGCAAACTTATTCTGTTTTTTTGTATTTTCCATTATTGGCGGCGCCAATTGAAAAATTAATTTGTGCCAAATGGACACAAAAATATCAGAACCCATAAAAGAAGCGTACGGCATAGTTCCTTTTGTCATCCCTTGAAGACGAAAAACCAAAGTCAAGCCTGAATACCAGACGTTGAAATCCGATGTATGCTTCTGTATAGTGATTTCTGGGTTGGAGAAGGCAGGCTCCGCCAATAATTTCCTCAAGTCTTAACTTTTTTAATAGGGGGATACGACTTAAATAGCGTCCTGAAAAGTTGTGTTCGATATGTGATTCAAAGTATTTGTCGTCAGTAGCGAACCTGTAAAAGTCCAAAAAGTGAAAATTAGGGAATAATGGGTTGTATATTGCTGTTTGATTCCCATTAAAGTGCCTCATGTCCGGATAAAAGAGTGACTTGTTATTGAGAAATTTGCCAAAAGAAATATAAAACGAGCTATAGCCCCATAACCCGGCATCTATCTTATCCTGATAAATATCTGCGGATAGAAAGTCGTAGTCTACAACCGAATTGAAAAGTCCTTTAAGGCCTTTCCGGTAATTTAAAAGAACTGTCGGGTAGCGCGCTGGTTCATAAATCCTGGCGTCGGGCCGGGTTATAAAAGTCTGCCCATAAGTGTACGATAGCTTCGCTCCGACACTAAAAGCGTTATTAACCGGAAATATGTCTTCTTCCATGCCGGGATACAAGGGATTATTGCTGGTAACCGACCCGGATGCCTTATCAAACAGTACTTTGTTTGATATATTGGTAACCGGAAAACGGCGGGAAATCTCAGTACCTATAGTAGCTAAAAGTCCGTTAGCTACTTCACGTTGTGCGCTAAAGGACGCGAAGCGTGCCCTATATAACTTTAAATAGTTTTTTCCGTTAAACAGCGTAGTGAGCGTATTATAAAAGAGATTCAATGTTCCGCGGCTATTTAAATCCAAAAAGTCTGTTCCCCCTTTCAGAGTGAAACTTGTATGCTTAAGAGAGTCTAAACGGTAGGTTATCTGTGCATTTGTATTCAAGGTTTTGTTTCCGAATCCATACCTGAACTGTGGTTCAACTTCAAGCGTTCTTTTTGGACTGAATTGCTTTACGTAACGGGCATTCAGTTTTGTACCCCAGCCCTCCACTGTATTGTAGAAAACGCTGCTGTATAAGGGGTATATATAGATATAACTACGGTCTTCCGGCATTACTATGCGCTGCCCTAATACCACATATCGCAGGGGCTTAAACTTGTTTTGACGTTTACTCAAAGAATCTCTTTCTGCATCAGTAGTAAACTCGCTCAAACCCTGCTCTTTTATCTGGTAATTGTGCTCTTCTTCCTGAGTTAGCGGAACAGGGCGGTTTTCTGCCCACCATTCATTACTGAACTTATTTACATCTTTAGGTATTTTTACAACCTCGTTGTTAAATAGATTGTCTTCGAAGCTGGGATTAGTAATGTAATTGCTAAACAGACCGGTGAAGTAGCCGTCGAAATCAAAGCCAAGTACTTTTCCCCGGAGGCGTATCGTTATGTCCGAAGGAAGCCAGTCTTCATTATTTACCTGCTTATAATTTTGCCTGATAAATAGCGTATCAACGAAGTTAATTCGAGAACGTTCAGTGAGCTTGAGGTCTACACTATATAATTTTAAGTCATCTTTAGTAAGATAGATAAAACCCTTAAATACAGGGTCGTTTACGCGTTTTGGCACTACAGCTATTTTATAGATCGTTTTCTCTGCCTCGACTTTAGATCCGACCAGCCTGTAGGTATAGTACTTAGAAGCATTATCAGCAAAGGGGGAAACAAACTTATGATTTCCAAGAGCCTTCCATTGTATTACATTCTTGAAGAAGTTGACCTGAAAGTCTATTGCACGGTTAAAGCCGAAGCCTTGATTGTCTCCAGCCACCTTAACCGCTTCCATTATTTCCTTACTTTGAGGATATTTATAATAAAACCTTGACTTTGTTTCGGATTCATACAATATACCGCGGCGGTTTGAGTCGAGCTGAAGGGTTTTGGCTACTTTCTTCCCCATTATCTTCCTGGGCGCTCCAACCAGCTTTTGTACACCTTTTGTGTAAACATCACACTCATAAGAAGGTGACGATCTTAATTTTCGCCTTTTAGCTATAACGCTGCTGATCATTTCTGCAGCTATTTTATCCATGTCAGGACTAACCTTAACCTCTTGCAGAGAATAGACTTCATGCTCTAACCGGAAATTGACAGTTAGAGAAGAATCTACTGTTATATCTCTGACAACCCCTTTGAAGCCAACAGACTTTACAAAAAGCCTATATTTTCCTGCTTTAAGTGCTAATTTATAGTGTCCATTCTCGTTTGTAACGGTGGTTAAATTGGAATCTTTAATATAGACAGATGCGAAGTACACCGGATTGTTCTTTCCGTCGGTTACCTGCCCGCTTAAGTGATATGTACCTTGTGCAGCAGCGTTTGGTACAAACAAAAAGACATAAAAGGATATCAAGACTAAGGTAGTAAGTATTTTTCTATGCCCTGATTTAGTCTTCATGCATTATTGTTCGTTTATATACTTATTTAGGCGACCCAATAACGTTGCAGAAGCTTTATTAAAGTACCGCTTATTATTAAAACCCATAACCCACTGTATCCCATGAATATTATCGACTAAAAACACTTCTTCTGCCATGTTTAGTATGTCGGGGTTTATTTGTGCTTCAATTACAGGAAGGTTCATTTCGTCAGCTAGATTCATAACAACTTCTCTCATTACTCTTGAAACACATCCTTCGCCCAAAGATGGCGTATAGAGCCTCTTGTCAAACAATATAAATATATTAGCCCTGAGTGCCTCGCAAAGAAAACCATTTTGATTTAGTAAAAGCATTTCATCAAGAGATTTTTGCTTGCGATAGATTTCTGCGAGCATACCGGGAAAAAGATATGAATTGCTTAAGTTAGAAAGAAAGTTTAAGGGCTTAGTTAACTTTTCATAAACATCAATAATGAGCCCTTTATGGTTGCTTACATAGGCCGATATAGGGTTTTCCCACATCTCAATTAAATAGCCACTGCTGGTGGTTGAAGAGCCTGAGGTATCCCGAAATACACTGAATTTTATGATGGCATTTTTAACGCCCCCATTTCTTTGTGCGAGCTGTTGGACCTGAGTAGTTAGAAACGAAGTTGTATAGGCCGATCCATCAGAAATGGCAAGAGTATCTAGTCCGTTCTGCAAACGATTAGAATGTAATTCGTCAAATAGAAGATCTCCGTTCACAAGACGCATTACTTCGAAAATACTATCACCGTATTTAAAGAAGTTATCTTTTATAGTAAAAAGGGGTTGAGTTGACGATAGTATAGTGCCGTTACAGGTAATGAAGTTCATAGATGAAGTACTTGTATTATAGTTAACTGAATAAATTAAAGTTCAGTATGAGTGTTAACATAATTCTGCCATTTAAAAAGTACATCTTTAAAGTCATCAGGCAGTTCGGATACAAAGTTTATTTGTGCTTTTGTAGAAGGATGAACAAAACCGAGAGATAAAGCATGCAAAGCTTGCCTTTTTATCGTCTCGAAACAGTTAGCTATGAACTGCTTATATTTACTAAAAGTAGTTCCTTTTAAAATTTTATCACCTCCATAAACAGCATCGTTAAATAATGGATGTCCTATATACTTGAAGTGGGCCCGTATCTGGTGCGTTCGACCTGTTTCAAGCTGGCATTCCACTAAGGTTACATAGTTAAATCTTTGAAGTACCTTGTAATGGGTTACGGACCATTTTCCTTTTGTTTCATCACTGTAAATATCCATTACGCGCCGGTCTCTAACACTGCGCCCTATATACCCTGTGATAGTGCCCGGCTCGGTGAGGTCTCCCCATACAAGGGCAACGTACCTTCGCTGAATAGTATGGTCGAAGAACTGCTTTGCCAGACTGGCCATCGATCTTTCGTTCTTGCTTATAACTAGTAAGCCGGACGTGTCCTTGTCAATACGGTGAACTAAGCCAGGTCGTCCATCATTTCCTGGTAGATGGGGCAATCGTTGAAAATGGTAAACAAGGCCATTAACAAGGGTTCCTGAATAATTATTATAACCAGGATGCACAACCATGCCGGCAGGCTTGTTGATAATCAGGATGTCGTCATCTTCGTATTTTATATCCAATGATATGTTTTCCGGATAAACTTCCGTGTCGCGTGGAGGATGGGGTAAAACAACAGAAATTACATCAAACGGCTTAACTCTGTAACTGGCTTTCACCGTTCGTTTATTTACAAGCACGTTACCCTCGTCAATAGAAACTTGAATTCGATTACGTGAAGCGTTCTCAATACGATGCATCAAAAACTTATCTATCCGCAAGAGAGATTGCCCTTTATCTACGGTGATAGTAAAGTGTTCATATAATTCCGGCTCTTCAATATCGTTGTTCTCAGGGCTATTACACATGGCGCAAAAATACTATTTTGAACTTGCAATTGACATCTTGTACATCATTGTGAGCATTGACTATCTATATTTGCGTGTTAACGAGAACACATGTTAGAAATTTTTAGCCCGGAGCAGGAACTACAAAACTCCCTTTTCGTGAGAAAAGGCGTAAGGGTGTTCGTAAAACGCGATGATATGATTCATCCGTTTATTTCGGGCAACAAGTGGAGGAAACTTAAATATATAATTGATAAAGCCGATAAGGAAGGCAAAAAGCACCTTGTTACCTTTGGCGGCGTCTGGTCTAATCACTTGCTTGCGACAGCCTGCGCTTGCGCTCAGGCCGGATTTAAAGCTACAGGAATTGTCCGGGGAGAAGATATCAATACGGATACTCTGCTTTTATGTCGCTTATTTGGCATGAAACTAATCTTTACTGACCGAACCAGTTACCGTGACAAACAGGAGCTTTTTAAGACTATTTGTTCTGATGACCCGTATGCAATGTTCGTTGACGAAGGCGGTAATAGCCCTGAAGCTGCAAAAGGCTGTGCAGAACTTATAAATGAACTCAATATCCACTACAACCACCTGGTTTGTGCTGCAGGCACAGGCGCTACAGCATCGGGCCTCTTAAAAGGAATTGTAGACAACGGCTTAACAACCTGCCTGCATGTGATACCTGTACTAAAAGGTGCTGACTTTATTTCACATACCATAAAAGGATATGTACCATGCACAGACAATCTGTATCTTCATAAAGATTACCATTTCGGGGGCTATGCAAAAACTGAAACAGTGCTCCTGTCTTTTATAGCGAGCTTTGCAGCCCAAACCGGTATCCTGCTTGATCCGGTTTATACCGGAAAAATGATGTATGGCCTGTTTGATATGATTGATACAGGTGTATTTAAAGAAGGCGACTCTGTATTAGCCCTCCATACCGGTGGTTTGTTTGGTTTACTTGGAATGAAAGAACGACTATCAGACGTTCTGAAATGTGCCCGGCTGAGCCTATAGAAGATTAAACAAGTTATTAACGCCTAATAGTCTGCCCGATGTAAAACCCTCTGCAAACTCACAACTTATATACTTTCCCAGATCTCTTGCTCTGGCTTCGACAGATTTCATGAACTGAGGGCTTGATATGTAGGTTTCAGCTTCTGACTCTCTCATAGCGTACTCGGGTGTGTAAAACTGGGTTTTATATGCAGCAATAGCTGCTTTTTTCTCTTCCCAAACATCGCTGATATCTATAAGTATATCCGGCTGAATGTATTTGTCTTGTATTAAACTTAGAATCAGCCTGGGTCTCCAGGGTGATTGATTTATACTTTTATATTCGGTTTCAATCTTTACCAGCCCTGAAAGGAACACTGAGTCATGGACAAGTTTACACGCTCTGCCATGATCTGGATGACGATCGTCAATAGCATTTGTTATTATAATTTCAGGCGCGTATTGCCTGATTTTCTTTATAATGCTTAGCCGGTTCCTCTCTTCATTCAGGAAAAAGCCGTCACGCATTTCCAGATTTTCTCTAACATCAAGCTGCATAAGCTTGGCAGCAGCCTCCGCTTCGTGTTTACGGGTTTCGGCAGTACCTCTTGTTCCGAGCTCGCCCCGAGTGAGATCAACAATCCCTACTTTCTTGCCTTCTCTTTTACTTTGTATAATTGTGCCTGCACAACCCAATTCCGCATCATCGGGATGAACTGTGATTACAAGGATGTCTAGTTTCATTTTCTAGTTAATAATAGGGGCCGGAATTATAATATCCTGCATGTTGTATGATATATTCAATATCCCTGTCTTGACCTGAGTCGTATTTCTGCTTAAGGTTGTGACCAAAGACCCTTGCTATTGATTGATAAAAGAACGCGGTGAATCCCCCTTTGAGCTGCCTTACAAGCTCGTAGCTACTGTTCCCGGTTTCCCGATCGACAAGCTTTATGAGTATTTCTCCCTGAGTAATCGTCATGTTCTTGATTTCACGATTGAACATGTCCTTGATTTCCTTTTCGCAAGACTTGACAAGCTTCTTTTGATCTTTTTTGTTTGGATTAAGTGCCAATTGATCATTAAGACGAGCATACCGTTCACGTGCAAACTTTGCATAAGGCAGTACTTTAAGTACATTATACCTTAGTCTGTTAAACTTATAACGAGCTTCAGGGCTAGGAAATAGCCTGTAATTATATACAAACACATCGTTTAAAGGGACCCAGGGAATCTTATTTCCATACTCGTCGACCGATAAAGCAATTCGTATGGTATCATTTTTGCCTATACCGCTTGTAGAATATTTATCCTGTGCCTGTGCAGGAGTCAGGGTGATATAACCGGTAAGAAGAATAATTAAAAACGTTTTCATACCTTAGATAGACAAAAATACATGTTATTACTCTAATTAATTACATTATTCTATAGATAGTAACCCGTAGTTTACAAAGAATCAATATAATATGTGCAGGTAAGATGAATGAACTTGTGTTCGATTTAGAAGCAGAAAAAAAAGAAATATTGAAGAGATACAGGGCGCTCTTAAAAGCCTGTAAGCCTACCCTCCAAAAGGGAGACAAAAGCATGGTAAGACATGCTTTTGACATTTCTTTGGAAGCGCACAAAGATATGCGCCGAAAGTCCGGTGAACCCTATATCTATCACCCTATTGCCGTGGCCCAGATAGCTGCCGAGGAAATAGGGCTTGGAACTACATCTGTTGTTTGTGCCTTATTACATGATGTTGTTGAAGATACTTCGATAACTCTTGAAGACATAGAAAATGAGTTTGGAAAAAAGGTTGCAAAAATCATCGACGGCCTGACAAAGATATCTGGAGTACTTGACTACAATAGTTCTTTACAGGCCGAAAACTTTAGGAAGATGCTTCTAACCCTGGCAGATGATGTGAGGGTAATTCTTATTAAACTGGCTGACAGGCTTCATAATATGCGCACCATGGATTATATGCCGCGCGAAAAGCAGTTAAAGATAGCGTCGGAAACGATCTATTTGTACGCTCCACTGGCACACAGGCTTGGATTGTATTCTATGAAATCGGAACTGGAAGATCTGTCTATGAAGTATACAGAGCCGGAAACGTATAAATTTATTGCCAGGAAACTAAATGAAAAGAAAGCAGAGCGGGAATTATATATACAAAGTTTTATAGGGCCCATTGAGGACATACTTAGAGAGCAGGGTTTTAAAGCCAGTGTATACGGGCGCCCAAAATCAATACACTCCATATGGAATAAAATAAAGAAAAAGGGTATTCCTTTTGAAGAGGTGTACGATCTTTTTGCAATCAGAATCATCTTGGACAGCAAACTTGAAAATGAAAAAGCTGATTGTTGGAAAGCGTATTCTATTGTTACAGACCTTTACAGGCCAAATCCTGATCGTTTGCGAGACTGGGTATCATCACCCAAGGCAAACGGATATGAGTCTTTGCATACTACAGTAATGGGCCCTAAGGGACAGTGGGTAGAGGTCCAGATCCGTACCCAACGGATGAATGAGATTGCCAAGAAGGGGTTTGCCGCGCATTGGAAGTACAAAGAATCTTCGTCGGACAGTGGCCTCGATCAATGGATTCAAAAGGTGAGGGATCTATTGAAGAGCCCCGATTCGAATGCCCTGGACTTCCTGGATGATTTTAAAATGAATTTATTCTCGGATGAGATTTTCATTTTTACACCAAAAGGAGAACTAATGCAATTGCCGGCTAATGCTACAGCTTTGGACTTTGCCTTTGAAATACACTCAGATCTTGGTGCAAGATGCATTGGCGCTAAGGTAAACCATAAACTCGTACCCCTATCCCACAAACTTCAAAATGGTGATCAGGTTGAAATTATCACGTCAACAAAACAAACACCCAAAGAGGATTGGCTGAACTTTGTGGTTACGGCGAAAGCAAGATCTAAAATAAAATCTAACCTTAAAGAGGAGAAAAGGAGGATAGCTGAGAATGGAAAAGAACTATTGGAAAGGAAGCTCAAGTCCTTAAAAATCACATATAATACCGAGAACATAAGCAAAATATGTAATTATCTAAAGTTCCCTTCTACTCTCGACCTCTTTTTTGCAATTGCAACCGGCGAAATAGACCTTAAAAATTTAAAGGATTTCCAGGCGTCTGAAAAGAGCTCCGAAAACAAGGTGCCAGAAAGAAATGAAAACAGCCATATCGAAGGCATCTTCAATAAAGTCAAGTCAAAAGACAACGACACGTTGCTAATTGGGGAGGATCTGCAAAAAATTGACTATAAGCTTTCAAGTTGCTGCAATCCGATACCCGGGGATGACGTCTTCGGATTTCTGACGATAAATGATGGTATAAAGATACACCGGACAAACTGTCCTAACTCTACCAAGCTAATGGCCAACTACGGCTATAGGGTAATTAAGGCTAAATGGACATCCCAAAAAGAACTTGCTTTCTTAACGGGTTTGCGTATAAAAGGAATTGACGACCTCGGTTTAATAAATAAACTTACTACTGTCATATCCAACGACTTCAAGGTCAATATGCGCTCTATTACTGTCGATAGTTCTGATGGTATATTTGAAGGTTCAATTATGATTTATGTGAATGATAAGCAACATCTGGAAGACCTCATAAAAAAGATAACTCAGATAAAAGGCATCACTTCTGTTGTGCGATTTGACTCTGATAAAAAGACACAGCAAGGCGCTTGATGTTTTACAGCCGCTATATTATCGATATTTTAATAACTTTGAACAGCAGATTTATTTGAAATGCAGGCAGAAGAAACAAAAATTATGGTTAAAAAAATTTTTGAGGCTTACCTCGAAAATGAACACCTCAGGAAAACTCCTGAGAGGTTTGCCATATTGGAAGAGATATATTCAAGAAACGATCACTTTGACGTGGAATCTCTATATCTGCACATGAAAAACAAGAAATACAGGGTAAGTCGGGCTACCGTGTACAATACGCTTGAGCTACTTGTGTCATGTGATTTGGTTACAAAACATCAATTTGGTAAAAACATCGCCCGATTTGAAAAGTCTTACGGTTACAAGCAGCACGATCACATTATATGTCTTGACTGCGGCAAGGTAGTGGAATTTTGCGACCCCCGCATTGGACAGATTGAAAGTATGATGGGCGACTTGCTGAAGTTTGACATTAAGCACCATTCTTTAAACCTCTATGGCAACTGCACTCGTTTGAAAAGCGGGTTTTGCGACTCATTTGAAAAAAACTCATAATTTCTTAAATAATAATAATGGCTGTTGATGTACTGTTAGGTCTCCAATGGGGAGACGAAGGTAAAGGAAAGATTGTTGACGTTCTAAGTCCAGAGTATGATTTAATAGCCCGCTTCCAAGGTGGGCCGAACGCTGGTCACACCCTGGAATTTGAAAACAAAAAGTTCGTTCTTAATACTATACCATCGGGTATTTTTAATGATAAAATCATAAACCTTGTGGGTAATGGTGTTGTAATAGATCCTATCCTTCTTCGAAAGGAATTGTTAAACTTACAACAGCATGGTTTTGATCCTGTTTCCTCTAATAAGCTGACTATTGCGCGTAAGGCGCATTTAATCTTACCTACTCACAGGCTACTCGATGCCGCATCTGAGACCAAAATGGGTAAAAGCAAAATAGGATCAACCTTAAAAGGCATAGGTCCGACCTATATGGATAAAACAGGTAGAAACGGTATAAGAGTTGGAGATACAGCACTCCCCGACTTTAAAGAGCGTTATCAAAAGCTGGTTGACAAACACCTATCAATTTTAGAACATTATGGCCCTGTTCCTGATTTCAGTGATCAGGAACAAGAATTTTTTAAAGCAATAGAGTTCTTATTAACACTTAAGCAAGTAGACAGCGAGCATTTTGTAAACCAGTACTTAAAAGATGGGAAGCCTGTACTGGCAGAAGGGGCTCAGGGAACGTTATTGGATGTCGACTTTGGATCCTACCCCTTTGTGACTTCTTCAAACACAACCACTGCAGGCGCCTGTACTGGTTTAGGTATCGCTCCTAGACATATCGGAAAGGTAATTGGGATATTCAAAGCGTATTGTACACGTGTTGGAAGCGGACCTTTTCCGACAGAACTTTTCGATGAAACTGGCGAACAATTAAGACATGCTGGTAATGAGTTTGGCTCCACTACCGGTCGTGCCAGACGTTGCGGCTGGCTTGATATACCTGCCCTAAAATACGCTATTATGATTAACGGCGTTACTGAAATGGTAATGACCAAAGCGGATGTTCTGAGTGGGTTTTCTACTATTAAGGTCTGTACCCGTTATGAATATAATGGTGAAATTATTGATTACATGCCTTATGACATCCAGTCATTAGAAGCGAAGCCTATTTATGACGAGGTAAGTGGCTGGCAAGATGACCTTACTGGAATCAAAAGCAGTGAAGAGCTACCTGAGAATCTCGTTAAGTATGTTAAATACATTGAAGAACAGGTGGGTGTTCCTGTTAAATATCTATCTGTGGGTCCAGACAGACTTCAAACCTTAGAGATGTACTAGAAAATTAATTTTTAGTAATGAAGCCGCCTCGTAGATATTTACGAAGCGGCTTTATAGTTTTGATATAACAAACGCAAATAAAGATCCCGAAAACCAGACGATGTTTCGATTCGACAGTAATAGACTACTTTGCTGATCCTTAACCGAGTAGAGGAGCGAAAGTGCTTTTTAAAATACAGTATTTATTGATCCTTAATAAGCGTATTATTCTCAGCTATAGAAAGTTTTCTACTGCTTGTAATATTTCCGTGCTTCAGGAAGTCGTTTCTGAATATTAGCAATTCTTGATGCATCACTTGGGTGAGTGCTTAGAAACTCCGGCGGAGCACCTCCGCTCCCTTTTTTGGAAGCCATTCGTTCCCAAAATCCCACGGCACTTTCAGGGTTATAACCAGCCATTGACATAAATATCAAACCCAACCTGTCAGCTTCAGATTCCTGACTTCTACCATATTTTAAGAGTGCTAATTGACCGCCAAGTCCATAGAGCTGCACGAGAGCATCCGAACCTGTTGCGGCACCTAAGATTCCGCCTAGTGCCTGGGCTCCCGCCATCTGAGAATACCTTTCTTCGCCATGCCTTGCTACAGCATGCGCTATTTCATGTCCCATTACGGTTGCTAAACCAGCATCGGTTTGAGCCACAGGTATAATTCCAGAGTACACAGCCACTTTACCACCGGGCATACAAAAAGCATTTATCTCTTTGCTTTGAACAAGGTTAAACTCCCACTTAAACTTATATTGATTTGCATATCCGTTCTCCGCAAGATATCTGTCAATTGCGCTTGCTATACGATTACCAACTGTTTTAACTCTTTGTAGTTCAGCACCGGAAGTAATAACCTTTGTACCCGGACTTTGTAAAAACTCCCTATATGCCTGAACTGACTGTTGCTGAATTTGATCAGAGTTAGCCAGATTAAGTTGTTTCCTTCCGGTTAGTGGAACAGTTGAACACGCAACTACGATCAACATAAAAGATATCGAACCTAGTATTTTTAAATTCTTCATAAATAAACATTTTGACTATCTAACACCTAAGAAACTATTGTGTTTTTCTTTTTAAACAGATACACTTTGGACTCTTTGCCCCTAAGCAACCGCTCCATATTCTTTTGATGTGTGATAAGTATTAAAATGCATATACACATACTATATAATATGAGCGATCTAAAAGGTGAATGGAAGACAAAAACAATGCTAAGCGGAAACGCAAATCCGGCTAAGATTGAACTCAATGAAACATACTTTGTTATAATCAATACGGCCATAAATACACCTACGCAGATCATTGCTGCTGGAAAGTGGACTGCCAGGGACATACCAAACAGCGCTGCTATACCTTTTCCGCCTCTGAAACCAGCAAAGACAGGAAAGAGATGGCCCATTACTGCTGTAATTCCCAATGCCAGTTGAAAATTTATAAAAATAATAGATGTGGATGGACCTGTGATTGACGGACCTATAAAATAGGCAAGATTTGTAGCCGTGAATCCTTTTATAACGTCTATTAGCATTACAGCAATACCGGCTTTCTTTCCAAGTACCCGAAAAGTATTAGTGGCTCCAGCATTTCCGCTTCCATACTCCCGAACATCTATTCCATAAAATGCCTGCCCAATCCATACAGCTGTAGGAATAGAGCCAAAAAGATAAGCCAAGATTAAAGCTGATATTGAATATACAGATATCATTGCCTCGCTAAAGAAGTATTCATAATTAATTTAAAATACTTTTAAGACTTAGATCCATACTCTTTACGGAATGTGTGAGAGCCCCTATGGAAATGTAATTAACACCGGTAGTGGCATAGTGTAATATATTGTGTTCGGTGATGCCGCCTGACGCCTCTGTTTCATACCTACCATTGATTGTTCTGACAGCTTCTTTTAAGTCCTCCGGAGCATAATTATCTAAGAGTATTCTGTCTATGCCACCCACTTCTATTACTTCCGATAGTTCTTTATTATTTCTTACCTCAATCTCAACTTTCAGATTTAAACTTTTACCGCGAAGGTAATTATGTGCTGCAGATAGTGCTGCTTTTATACCGCCCGCAAAGTCAACATGGTTATCTTTTATCAAGATCATATCAAACAGGCCAAAACGGTGGTTCACTCCCCCTCCTATTCTTACAGCTTCTTTTTCCAGAAATCTCATGTTAGGCGTCGTTTTTCGTGTATCTAACAGCTTTGCAGAAGTGCCAGAAATTATCTCATTCAACTTAAAAGTCTTGGTCGCTATGCCACTCATTCTCTGCATTACGTTAAGTACTAGCCGCTCAGCGGCTAGTATCGATTGAACACTGCCTTCTACTAAGAAAGCCGTTTCCCCTTTTTTAACATAGTCACCATCCTGTTTTAATAAGTTGATATGCAATTGATCATCTACCTGCTTAAATATCTGGAGTGCCACTTCAATACCTGCAATTATACCATCATCTTTAACCAATAGCATGGCTTTTCCAACGGCTTGTTCTGGTATTGTTGATAAAGAGGTGTGGTCGCCATCTCCCAGATCTTCAGACAAAGCTCGTTTTATAAACAATGAAAGTTCTTTATTATCAATCATAATGTTCGGCAAAAGTAAAGAAATATGTTATTACACAGCAGAATTTATATATAACCTCAATTTAACACCAGAGTTTTCGATAAACCGCATATTATGCTGATCATCATCTAACCTTATTAGTCATTAACCAGATTTCTTATAAGACATAGTAACACTTAGACAATTATGACCGGGGTCACTTTGTAAAACAATGGTTTGATCTTATATTTGTCATGTGGAAAATAAAAAAGTAGCACTCATTATCCTTGATGGCTGGGGGTATGGAAGACAAGATAGCTCTAATGCAATTGTAGCAGCCAATACCCCGTTTTTTGATAAGTTAATTAGCACCTATCCGAATTCAAAACTGGAAGCATCGGGCATGGCCGTTGGCCTCCCTGATGGACAGATGGGCAATTCTGAAGTAGGCCATATGAACCTCGGAGCAGGGAGAGTAGTATATCAGGAGCTTGGACGTATACATAAAGCGGTTGATGAAGGCGAAATGGCAACTAATCCCGTTCTAAAAGAAGCCTTCGAATATGCAAAAACAAGCGGAAAAAGCGTACACCTGATCGGATTACTTTCTGATGGAGGGGTTCATTCTCACATTAAACACATTTATGGTTTATGTGACGCTGCAAATGCTCTAGACGTAAACAACGTTTTCATTCATGCTTTCATGGACGGACGAGATACAGACCCCAACCGAGGTAAAAAATATATGAGCGATCTGCAAGGGCATATAGCCGGAAGCAATGTTCAGATTGCCTCTGCGATTGGCCGATACTATGCAATGGACAGAGATAATCGTTGGGAAAGAGTGAAGCAGGCTTATGATTTAATGGTGAACGGAATCGGTAAGCCTTGCACTAACTTATTGGAAGCGATTCAGGAGTCTTACGACGAGGGGATTACCGATGAGTTTATTAAACCCATTGTTAAAGTTGGAGAAGACGGCACTCCCTTAGCTAAAATTATTCCGGGAGATATTGTAATCTGCTTCAACTTCAGGACTGACAGGGGTAGAGAAATCACTCAGGCTTTAACGCAAAAAGCATTCCCTGAATATAATATGACGCCTTTAGCTCTTCGGTATATAACCATGACCACTTATGATGAAACATTCAAAGATGTTCAGGTAGTATTTAAAAAAGAAGATTTGAGAGACACATTAGGAGAGGTTTTAGGTCGAAGTGGCAAGAGCCAGGTGCGCATAGCAGAGACCGAGAAGTATCCACATGTGACTTTTTTCTTTTCCGGAGGCCGGGAGAAAGAGTTTGAGAATGAGAAAAGAATTCTTATTCCGTCGCCAAAGGTTGCGACGTACGATTTAAAGCCACAGATGAGCGCTGAAGGGATTAGAGATGCTATATGTGACGAGCTTTATGAAAACAAGCCGGACTTTGTGTGCTTAAATTTTGCTAATCCAGATATGGTGGGTCATACGGGTGTTTTTCAAGCGGTCGTAAAGGCCGTTGAGACGGTTGATAGCTGCCTGAGCAGTGTAGTAGAGTGCGGCTTGAAAAATGGATACTCTTTCATAATTATAGCCGACCATGGTAACGCAGACTATATGATAAATGAGGATGGGTCTCCTAATACAGCCCATACGACTAACCTCGTTCCTTGCATATTAATTGACAAGGACTATAAGCAGATAAAAAACGGAAAGCTTGGTGATATAGCCCCCACTGTGCTAACGATTCTTGGAGTTCAGATACCTGAAAATATGACGGGTAATGTTTTGGTTTAGACTCTTTTCTATTGCTTGTTTAGCGTTTATTCTTACATGCTGCTCAAATAATCAAAAAGCCTTTAATGCCGAAGATTCTTACTTCGACATTAAAGGCTTTTTTGACAAGGAGGCACGGCGATTGGAAAGCCTGGAGCCTCCTGTGAGAAAACTTGTTAGACATAACAATAATCAAGAAACTAGATTTAATAAGATTGATAACTGGAAAGCGGAGCTTCAGATGTTTGCTGATTCAGATATTAACCGGCCTGCCTGGAAAAACAGTTACAGAGTAGAAAACAAAGGAGAAGTTACAGTTTATATCACTACAGACAACAAGCTTAAGACTAAAAGGATAGAAGTTATAAGTCTTAACAATAAAGTAAAATCAATCTTTATATTGAATAAGGTAGAGAATGAACTTTATTCGACAACTGAGGATCTCCAATATCACGTTGACTCTCTTTATAGAATTGATAAAAGACAGTCTACTCGGTTGATTGGACGTGATCACTTCCTGATAGAAGGAAATTTTTA
The DNA here is from genome assembly GCA_002332615.1 of Sphingobacteriaceae bacterium UBA2059. Classification (GTDB taxonomy): domain Bacteria; phylum Bacteroidota; class Bacteroidia; order Sphingobacteriales; family Sphingobacteriaceae; genus Arcticibacter. Next base: position 18,130 of record DDAL01000015.1, read on the forward strand.
AAGCAAAAAGCCGCATCTGTTTCAGATGCGGCTTTTTGCTTTA
>DDAL01000033.1 GCA_002332615.1 Sphingobacteriaceae bacterium UBA2059
TAAAAAATAAATCGCAGGCGAATCGAACCAGATATAAAACTAAATCCAAAAAAAACCAGATTACCTAATCAGCATGGCCTTTTTTCCCTTTGTGGGCTATCTTCGGATTTAGTGGATGTGTAAACAGTTTTATGCAGGTAAAATATTGCCCAATCGATCAACCTTAAGCTTAACGCAACAATCTTTAATCATTTTTCCTTCAATAGATTTTTCCATTTTGTTCAACGCAGAAAATTCTATTTTATTTACGATAGAAGTCGCAACGTCATGCTTAATAAAAAAACATTGACAAGTTGAAAAACTTACTGTTTTATATATTCTATTGGCGGCTGCTTTATCCAATTTGAGAGGTGTCCCAAACGCACCTTCTTCTCCAGTCGGTAAATAAACTAAATCATTGGGACACAAGTGCATCAATAATTTTTGCCCAGCCTCGTTCGTTTCTGGAACTGATGACAATCCCTCCTTCTGACGTTCAATAACGATATTTAGAGGAACAGTCTCAAAACTGCGTTTCCCATATTCGTCTGCATAAATTGCAAAAAATAGATTAGTGCCAGTATCGGCTTCTACCCACTTATGTTTTGTATTATGCTTGTGTCCTACAGAGAAGCGTCCTGAACCACTTTCGAAAATTGGCAATTTGTAAACCGGGATTTTTCTTGCTTGGTTGAATTTTTCAATTCCCTCAGCATTAAATGCTTTATCGATATCATTTTCACTGGACTTTAAATGCATAAGCAACTCTTGTTGAAGACTATAATCAGCTATCTTATTGATAAATTTGGTTATATCTTCAATTGTTTTAAGCCCCCCCTGGCCGCGATTTGACAGTTTGGAAATTGGCTGTCGTCGTCTAAATTTTTCGACACCAATTTTAAAAGCCGTATTAATTACATCTTTACCAGTTTCATCTTTTATTGGATTTGACTTAAGAAACTTTTGTGCTTCTGATATTTTATTATTGAATTGGCTTAATACGCTTTTCACCTTTTCTTTAATCTTATCGTCAATTATCAGGTCGGCTTTTCCCAAACTTTCTGTCAATTTCAAAATATCAAATTCGTAATTCCTTTTGCCATAGGGCATAGGCGTATGTAGTGATTTTCGTATTGCCCAGCTTTGACCTTTGTGTTGCTTAAATGACTCCTTTTTCCCATCTTTTAAAATATCGTGTTGATTAACGGTTTTATTAATAACACGCAGGTTTTGTTTAAAGCTTATTATCACTTGCTCCAGCTTTTCCTTTGCGTCAGGTACAAAGGTTCCCCAAGGCTGTTTAAATACCCACTCGTAGTTTTCACTTGAACTGCTATTATATTTTTTATCGCATAGTATTTTCTTTAAATCAAAACGTTCATTGTGTTTTTGCGCAGAAGATTTTTTTTTATCTAAGGCATTTTTATTATTCATGAAATTAATATGACTGCGTGTGGCGCAAGCTATGATAAGTGCATCCATGGCGTGATGGCGATGATCTATCCTTTTCTTTTGAAATCCTTTCTGTAATTCGAAGGGAACCACAGGCAAATACTTCTGATACCTGTCATTATAAGTTGTAAAGTTTGTACTGTTACTGATATTATTCAACCTCTCAAATCGCGGCAATATTAACTCGTTCCAAATAGCATCCATGCCCCAATCCCGTTTTAAATCGGATGTGATTTTACCATTGCTTGCCAATACATTCTTTGAATTGCCGCCGTCATCATCTTTTTCCGTACGAACTATGTTTGATAGGGTCTGCATAATAAATTTACTGATATACCGAGTATCGTTCAATTGGCGCTCAATCATTTTCTCTGGTATATCCAAAGCCATTAAATTGTTTTTCTTTGCTCGGTTTTTAGTATAATGTTGTTTTATAAAATCGGTATACTCATCTTCTGTAAAAATTTTAGTTGTTTCTCTCATACCCAACTCTACAATTTGCCCGTGATGATTTTGGATAAACTCCAATCCTGTCTGGTTATCCTTTAGCTTGTTTACCGCGGCTTCACAGATTACCTTGTTGTTAAAACTATTATCATAATACCGGCTTTGTGGTATAATGTGCTCAATTTCGTAAGCAGGCGTAAAAAGTTTACTTAGTGGGATAATTGCCCCGGTATATGCCGATCGATATTTTTGTTCCAACCAAAGTTTATAACGTTGTAGTTGTGAACTTGTGGGTTGGGCAAGTTTGCTTATCTTTTCAATATCTTCAGGTATTTCAATGCTGTCATTTAAAACAGCGTCTTCATATATTTTCAACATATCTTGTTGCATCGGCGAGTATGGGCGCACGTTTTCAATCTCATTATCGTTTAAAAACTCTATAAGCAAAGCCTTTATGCGAAGATTGGTATTTTCATTAATCAAGTTTTGTTTTGATATTCTTTCCCTATCACTTTTGGTATTTTTCATTTCCCTTCCCAGTTCTATGTGTATCTCGTCAAAAAAATTCTCTACGCCATTCCCATAGTAATTCCATATATCTTTTACAGTTCTTAATGTTTCCATCATTACCTGCTCCACTATCGGGTTTTTTAAAGAGTGTTGCCTAAACAATCGCAAGTATTCTTCAAGTTTAGTAACTGTATTCCATTTATCCGCTTCGCTTTGCTCTGAATGACGGTCATAAACCACATATTTTGCCAGCCACTCAGGTAACCCCTGGTAATCGCTTTCGTTGACTAAAACCTGCTTCCCTATTTTTTCGCGTACTTTTTCTTTTATTTGTTCATCAAATTCCCCGTCAATAAATTTTCCTATCCGTTCTTTTGTTTGCTTATCAATTTTGTCCCAATCCCAATATTTCCCCATACGCATCAATGGCAATAGTTTTTTGATAGCTTTTGCTGAATACGAACCATAATTAGCCGGGAACGATGGAAATTTTCGGAATGCATCAAAAAAGCTTTCTATGTCAAGGCCTTTTTTTACAGCAAAAGACTTTAGTGCTTTTTCATATTCCAATTGGTCGCTAACCGAATAAATGACATGCCATAACTCCTCTTCCATTTCCTTTGTTAAAAATTCTTGCGTTATACCATTTACTTTTGCCAAACGACCTGCGATCATTGTGTGGGTTTCATTGCAGGGATAACTTTTATCTTCCACATAATTCCATCGGTAAGTTGTCTCTTTTAGCTTAAAATATTTAAGCAATGCCTTTTGATCTATCTCTTTTCTTTGCGTCAAAAAATCAAATAAGGTTTCCACGCCACCGGTTAATTCCAGGTTTTTAGCAGTTTCATCCCAATCATTGTCTTTGTTAATAATACGGAGGTTACTTATCCACTGCCACAATCTAAACTCCTGATAAAGCGGGTGTGATTTTGAAATACATTTTAAAGGCTCTATTTTTCTAATGCCATCCAATATAAAAGTTCTTCGTTCTAAAGGGCAATTACTTATTGTGCTCTTTTGACTGCGTAAGGGCCGTTGATAATATAATATATCCTCAATAAAAAGGTGCAAAAAATCCTTACTAAGCAAAGTTGATTGATGTTGTAAGTTGTGCGGGTACAGTTCTTCTACACATTGCTTATACAGATATGTATCTTTCAAGTTTGAATTTAGTTCTATTTGTTTTTTCAGGATTCGGATCAACTCTTCTTTATAAAACTTTCTTTCAATTGTCCTTATAAGTTTGCCTTTTATCTTTTGATCTGGTTTTTGCAAAAGCGTATCATATATAAATTCACCAACAGTTTTTTTTGATCTGTCGATCTCGCTTTCTGTCTTTTTTTTAAGTAATTTCCAATCATCTTCTTTTGGCGAACGGAAACTTCGTTTTTCATTACCTTCTTTATCTTTCTTTATACTGCCATCTTCGTTCAAATCAGTGGTTACAATAAAATCGCGTACTTTATCTTTCCAGTCAAACAAAGGCTGATTGCTTTCCCTGCGATAAACCCATCCATTTTCTAAAATAATATTATACCATATCTTATTACTGCCACGCTGCGGCTCATCAGCCGTAACTTGGGCTATTCTCAATGAATAAAATTCCTCTAGTTTATTTGGCTTCTCTCCGGTTTCCTCTCTACGAAGCTGATAGTATCCACGCTTCTGATTAAAGTGTAATAGCAACCAGGCCAGTTCTTCTTTTTCTATTTCTTTTGTCAACGCTTTTTTGCGTAAATAGTAAACGGTCCAATCATATTGTATTTTGGCACTTTCACCTTTCTTGTTCTTACGATTCAATATTTCAGGTTGATGCTGTCTAAACTCGGCAAGCATTTCCTCAAAAGATCTTTTGAAAAGAAATTCTCCATTACTGTCAAACGCAAATTTGGTTTCTGTTTCAGGTAAAAACTTTCCTAAACGTTTATCAAAATCAATTTTAGCTGCATAATGCTGAGGTAAAAAACCAAGTACATTTAATACTCTGTGTAACCTTTCCCGGCGCAACAAATGGCGCTCTCTTAATCTCCTCATGCTTCTCAGCCGTGTTCGTTCCGCTGTTTTAGAAATAGAGTTTCCCTTGTTGAAATCGCCTAAAACATCTTTAGACATTGGGATTATTCGGCTCCCCAAGCCTAAAATTGAGCCTTCCTTGTTTTCAAAATCTTGTTTAATGAGTGCCCAACCAATTGAGTTAGTTCCTAAATCAAGGCCAAGGATTGTTTTCATTGCGATTAGTTTAAAGTTTGGAAATGTAATATTAAAGGTTTTACTTTGATATTCAAATGAAAGCAAATCACAATAAGGATTATTCCGTTGTGAAAACATTTAAGGCGGGGCAACTCGCCTTCTTTATTTATACCTCCCCATAACATTTTCAAATGAGCACTAACACTCTAAAAAGGTTCTTTTCATCAATGTGAACCAAAAACATATATTTGATAAAAAATAGCACAAGCGTTTTAGGAGCCTCCATTAGTAAATCGCTTTATGATCGTGAAGGCTTAATGAACAACTTTGAAACAACTATAATTAGCGATATAGCTGCCCTACCGAATATCGCTTTTTGGCACCGCAATTTAAGTAGGGTCAAAGGATTTAGTATTAACGGATATAAGTCTAACCACTATCCCGATTTTATTGTCGGCACAAAGTCCGGTAAAATTATCCTGATCGAAACAAAAGGCGATGATCGGGACAATTCCGATAGCCAGGCTAAATGCAGGTTAGGCAATCAATGGGCTGAACTTGCCGGATCAAAATTCAGCTATTTCATGGTGTTTGACAAGAAAGCTATAGAAGGCGCTTTCAATGCTGATAAAGCACGAGAGCTTATCCGGCAATTATAAATGACATAAACGAACCTCTTATCACAATTAAAATGAAGCAAAATGATAAAACGCACGCTTCACTTCGGTAACCCGGCCTATATAAGTTTAAAACAAGGTCAGTTGATTATCGATCTTCCTGACTTGAAAATTTTAGGCGAACAGGAATCAAAAAAATCAGTACCTATTGAAGATATAGGCATTGTTGTGCTGGATCATCAGCAGATTACCATTACACACGGCTGTATTGCTGCATTATTAGATAACAACTCTACCATTATCACTTGCAACCATACACACCACCCAACGGGGATGATGTTACCGATTGACGGGCATGACACACAAAGCGAGCGTTTCCGGCATCAGATTGACGCTTCACAACCGCTAAAGAAGCAGCTTTGGCAACAAACCATCCAAACCAAAATTTTAAATCAGGCCGCTGTATTGGCAGACCGGGGTATCGCATATGAAAACATGCTGCATTGGGCGAAGTCTGTGCGTTCAGGCGACCCTGATAATTATGAAGGACGGGCTGCCGCTTATTACTGGAAAAATGTGTTCCCTAAGAAAGTGGAGTTCTTTCGTGGTCGTGAGGGTGATCCTCCTAATAATTTACTTAATTACGGCTACGCAATATTAAGAGCTATTGTAGCCCGCGGGTTGGTATGTTCTGGCTTGATACCTACATTAGGCATTCACCACCGAAATAAATATAATGCTTATTGCCTGGCTGATGATATTATGGAGCCTTACCGCCCGTATGTTGACCTAATCGTTCTAAAGATCATTGATAATGGCGAGAATTTTTTAGAGTTGGGCAATTCCATTAAATCCCAATTATTAGGTATTGCAACTGTTGACGTACAGTTTGAGAAAAGCAGAAGTCCTTTAATGGTCGGCGTACAAAATACTACCGCTTCCTTAGCTAGGTGTTATGAAGGAAAAAACAGGAAAATAAACTATCCAATTATGAAGAATTTTAATCCTAAAAAAGGCATAAACAATAGGGTTGACGAAAACTTCATAGATCAGGATAGAGAAAACACGTTTGAATACAATATAGGAGATGAAGAATAGCTACCGTTTTGATGAATGCGCTTAAATGAGTACCGGATTTTGTGGATATTAGTATTTTTTGACCTTCCGACAGAAACAAAGAGGGACAGGCAGATCTACAGTAGGTTTCGTAAGGATATTATGAAAGATGGATTCGGCATGTTTCAGTTTTCCATTTACCTCCGACATTGCAGTAGTCGTGAAAATGCTGATGTACACATCAAACGTGTAAAGAAAATACTCCCTCCTAAAGGCCATGTCGGCATCATGACCATTACCGATAAACAGTTCGGAATGATGGAATTGTTCTATGGTAAGGAAGAAAAGGAGCTTCCAAACACCCCGCAGCAATTGGAATTGTTTTAAAGTTTTAAATCTGAAGCCTAAGCAACTGGATTTTTTAATTCTAATTTTGAACATAAACAACTGATATTTAGCTTTTTAAACCGTGGTATGTTGTTGCAAATATCAGTTGTTCAAAGAATGAAAGCAAATCACAACAGGCTATGATAAGGTATACAAAGATAGCTTGTTGTTGCAAATATCAGTTGTTCAAAGAATGAAAGCAAATCACAACTAAAGGAGGTGAAAGGTGACAAAGTTTAAGTTGTTGCAAATATCAGTTGTTCAAAGAATGAAAGCAAATCACAACCACCGATAAGCAAGACGTTGTAATTGCCCTGTTGTTGCAAATATCAGTTGTTCAAAGAATGAAAGCAAATCACAAGGCCATATCTTTTGATACCCGTGATTCGCTCCGGTAAGAAAAACTGTTCTAGTATTAGGTCTGATGACTTAGGTCATAGACCTGAACACGTTTCTTCTCATTCGTTCCCATTTCATGTTAATATCATCCTCGATGATGCGCAGATCAAATGTTTGAATACGGGTCAGAAATTCTTTAAAGTGCTGCATAATAGGTAGTATGTAGTTGAGCAAAGTTACATAATATCCCTATTTGTCAAACCAATTCTTACCTGGCAATCCTATGTTGTTTGTGTGTTTTTGTGAAATTGTGTGAGAATAAAAAAACCCAACTCGTCAGAGTCGGGTTAAATCATTGATTTTTAAGCTCCTGAGGCTGGGCTCGAACCAGCGACCCTCTGATTAACAGTCAGATGCTCTAACCGGCTGAGCTACTCAGGAGTATTATTCCGGTTGTCCGCAAATGTAGTAATTTTTATCGCTTTTGAAAGCTTACCGTCATTTGGGACTGCAATATTCGGGCTTTTAATTTATTTATGCAATATTTGTGCGAAATATTTTTCAAAAAAAACATGAGCTTAGTAATTACCGGTACAGTGGCCTTCGATGCCATAGAAACTCCCTTTGGAAAAACAGATAAAATAGTAGGTGGTGCAGCTACATACGCCAGCCTGGCCGCTTCTTACTTTTACGAAAAGGTAAAGATAGTTTCGGTGGTAGGCGAAGACTTTCCCCAGTCGGACATCAACCTTTTTAAGGAACATAACATAGCTACCGACGGATTGCAAATCATTAAAGGTCAAAAGTCTTTTTTCTGGGCAGGCAAATACCACATTGATATGAACAGCCGGGATACGCTGACCACAGAGCTGAATGTACTCGAAAATTTCGATCCTATAATTCCTGAAAGCTATCAGGACTGCGAATATCTGCTGCTAGGCAACCTAACCCCTCAGATACAGCGTACCACCATACAGCGCCTTAAAAACCGTCCGAAGCTAATTGTTCTGGATACGATGAACTTTTGGATGGATGTAGCGCTGGATGATTTGCTCGACACTATTAGCAGGGTAGATGTGCTTACTATTAACGATGCCGAGGCACGCCAGCTTTCGGGAGAGTATTCCCTTGTAAAAGCTGCCAAAAAAATCCTGGCCATGGGACCAGAATATCTGGTAATTAAAAAAGGTGAACACGGCGCTTTGCTTTTTAACGAAGACCAGGTATTCTCAGCACCTGCTCTTCCCCTGGCGGAAGTATTTGACCCGACCGGCGCAGGTGACACCTTTGCAGGAGGATTTATAGGTTACCTGGCTAAAGTTGGAACCATTAATTTCAACAACATGAAGAATGCGCTCATCTTTGGTTCAGCACTTGCTTCTTTCTGTGTAGAGAAATTTGGCACCGAGGGACTCAAAAACCTAAGCACTGAGGCAATAGCCACGCGCGTGCGCGAGTTTGTTGAATTAAGCAGCTTTGTAATAGAGCAGTAATAACACCCGCAAACATAAAAAAGCCTGCTAACATGATCTGTTAACAGGCTTTTTTATGCCCCTTAAGGAGGCAGACCCCTAGTAGGCCAACCGCTTAACGCGGCTACAAACCCTCGTTGCCCTCCATAGGATTATCCTGCAGGTGCTTAAGCACCTTGGCCTCATGGTAAAATATAATTTCTTCGGCTATATTCTTACTTTGATCGCCCACCCGCTCCAGCTTACGTATAATCGAACATAAGTTAAGCCCCTGCTCCACCTTATCTGGATGCTCCTTTAAATAAGCTGCAATGCGCGACGTTGATAAAAGGTTGATCTGATCTACCACATCATCCTTTTGAAAAACGGTAGTAGCCAGCTTGGTATCCTCCTTTTTATAAGCTTTCATGGTAACCCGCATCATCTCATTAACCATATCAAACATGCGCGAAAACTCAGTAACCTCAAGCAAACCCTCGTCAAACGGCTCGATCTCGTCAAGTGTAAGTTTAGCCATTACATTAGCAATATCGCCAATGCGCTCCAGGTTCATATTAATTTTAAGCGTAGCCAATACAAAGCGCAGGTCCATGGCTACCGGACTGAACAAAGCAAACAGATCCTCGCAGTCGCTATCAATTTTAAGCTCCATAAGGTTCACCCTCTTTTCATTGGAAATCACTTCCCGGGCAAGGTCGCCATCCATGGTAAGGAGCGCCTTAACAGCTTTTTCCATTTGCGAGTGTACCAGCAGCCACATATACTGGGTACTGCTTTTCAGCTGCTCGATTTCCTTATCCAGCTGAATCATATCTCCTTTTTTAAACATAATCATTATCCAAACCTCCCTGTAATATAGTTTTCTGTAGACTTTTGCGCCGGGTTAGTAAATATTTTCTCCGTCAGATCATGCTCTACAAGCTCGCCCATATAAAAGAACGCAGTTTTATCGCTGATGCGCGCAGCCTGCTGCATATTATGTGTAACAATAACAATGGTATAATGATCCTTCAGTTCGCGCACCAGCTCTTCGATCTTGGTAGTAGAAAGAGGATCAAGAGCAGATGCAGGCTCATCCATAAGCAAAATAGAGGGTTTAACCGCTATAGCCCTTGCAATGCACAAACGCTGCTGTTGCCCGCCCGATAGTGCCAGAGCCGACTTATGAACGTTATCACTCACTTCATTCCAAAGTGCCGAGCGCTTAAGGGCGTCTTCCACCGTATCGGCAATGTACGATTTGGACTTTTCGCCCTGTATGCGCAGGCCAAAAGCAACGTTCTCAAAAATGGATTTTGGAAAAGGATTAGGCTTTTGAAATACCATTCCCACTTTATTGCGCACCTCATACACATCCATGCCATTGGCATAAATATCCTGTCCGTCCACCACAATATCTCCCTGTATCTTTACCCCTTCTATCAAATCGTTCATGCGGTTAAAGCAGCGCAAAAAGGTAGATTTACCACAACCTGAAGGGCCTATAAAGGCCGTTATTGTGTTGGGGGCAATGCCTATGGAAACGTCTTTAAGCGCCTGCTTAGGCCCATAAAATAGATTAAGGTTGCGCGATTCGAGCTTAAAGGGTGCTGCGACCGTATTTACAGGCTTGTTTTCTTGTACCATCTGTTTCTTAAATATATAGCAATCCCGTTCAATAAAAAAGTAATGAGCAGAAGCACAATGATTCCTGCGGCTGCGTTTACTGTAAAGCTATACTGCGGACGGGAGATCCAGTTAAAAATCTGTATAGGCAGCGAAGTATATTGATCCATAGGCCCTTCGGGCAAAAATGGAACATAGGTTAAAGCACCTACCACAATAAGCGGGGCAGTTTCGCCAATAGCCCGCGACATGGAAAGAATAATACCCGTCATGATGCCGCCCAGCGATGCCGGCAATACCACACGTCTGATGGTTTGCCACTTGGTGGCACCCAGCCCGTAGGAAGCCTCGCGCAGCGAAGAAGGAACTGCCTTTACCGCCTCGCGGGTAGATACAATAATAATAGGCATGATAAGAAGCGCAAGTGTCAATGCGCCCGAAAGAATGCTGTTGCCCAGATGCGCCGTGCGTACAAACAGCTCCAGACCCAGTATGCCGTATATAACCGATGGGATACCGGCCAGATTGGCTATGTTAATTTCAATAAAACGCGCCATCCTGTTGCGCGTACCATATTCCTGCAGATATATACCCGAAAGTATTCCGATAGGCAGTGCAATAATAAGCGTGAATATAAGTAAGCTTACCATGCCTGCCAGAGCCGTATAAATACCCGATTCTTCTGCGTGCCTGGAGGGCAGATTGGTAAAGAAGCTCCAGTCGAGCCGGGCAGCGCCCTTAATACCAATATCAATAAGAAGCAAGGCCAGTGTAAGCAGGGCAAGGCCGGTACAGCACATAGCAAATATCCTGAAGGCCCGGTCTTTAAAGCGGGGCGAAATGAATGTTGACTTATTCATAGCGTTGCTGATATTTACGTTGAATCCAGAAAGATATATTATTAAGCAGGAAGGTAAATACAAAGAGCGTCATCCCGGCCGCAAAGATAGTGCGGTACTCCAGCGAATCCTGCGGCACATCGCCCATGCTTACCTGTACAATATAGGTTGTAATTGTTTCCACGCTTTTCAGCGGGTTAAAAGTAAGATTAGGCTGTTGCCCGGCCGCAATGGCCACGATCATGGTTTCGCCCAATGCCCGCGAAATAGCCAGAATGATAGAAACAACAATGCCCGAACTTGCAGCAGGCACCATTACACCAAAAGCCGTTTGAAACTTATTGGCCCCAAGACCGTAAGAAGCTTCCCTCAATGATTTTGGAACAGCCCTCAGCGCATCTTCGCTCAGGGAGGTAATGTAAGGGATGATCATAATACCCATTACTATACCCGGCGACAGGGCATTGAAGCCGGCCAGCGAAGGGATTAACTTTTGCAGCAGCGGGGTTACAAACTGAAGTGCAAAAAAACCATATACCACCGTTGGCACTGCCGCAAGCACTTCCAGTACCGGCTTTACAATAGAGGTAAACTTTTTGGAGGCATACTCATTAAGGTATACAGCAATGCTCAACCCCACCGGAATAGCAAGCACAATGGCTATAAATGTGGTAAGCAGGGTACCGCTCAGCAACGAAAGGATACCAAAGTGCTGGTCTTCAAACAAGGGAGTCCACTGCTTGTCCGTAAGGAAGTCAAATACGGACACCTCTGCAAAGAACTTCAAAGTGTCTACCAATAGCACAACAATAATGCCCACCGTAGTAAGCACCGACACCATGCTGCAAAGCAGCATGATAAACTTTATAATACGTTCGTTTCTGACAGCTGCTCTGGCCATAGTTATTTATTTTCCTCCATAAATAGCTCCCTAAGATTGGCCCCTACCACCGAGCGATCCTGAAAAAGCGAACCGGTTTTGCCCTGTACAAAGCGCTTAAAAGAAAGCTTGTACACATCGGCAGGTAAAGGTACCGAACCAATTTCGCGGGCCAGTGCCGCTGCATTTTCCATATAAAAATTTATAAACTTATGAACATGAGGGTCGGAGGCCGATTTTTTATTTACATAAATAAACTCAGGGCGGGCAAGGGGCTTGTATTCGCCGCTTTGCACGGTAGCCTCCGAAGGCAGCACGGCCTTACTGTGGGCATCATATTTAATAGGCACCAGTTTAAGCTTAGCCTTGTTTTCAAGGTAGTAAGCCAGGCCAAAATAGGCAAGTCCGTTAAGGTCAGACGCTACACCCTGCACCAGCACATTATCGTCTTCGCTGGCGGTATAGTCGCCCCGCGATGCCTTGGCTTTGCCATTAATAGCTTCGGTAAAATAATCATAGGTACCCGAAGAGGTGCCTGCTCCATACAAGTGTACCGGCTGGTCGGGCCAGCCCTTACGCACCTGACTCCAGCGCATAATTTTTCCCTGGCTGGCAGGGCTCCACAAGGTTTTTAATTCATCAACGGTAAGGTAATCAACAAAAGCATTCGCGGGGTTTACCACCACAGCCAGGCCGTCATAAGACACGGGCAGCTCAATAAATTCAATACCCAGCTCCTTGCACTGATCGGCTTCTTTCTTACTGATAGCGCGGGAGGCATTGCTTATATCGGTTTCCCGGCGTATGAACTTTTTAAAGCCACCCCCGGTGCCCGATACCCCAACCGTTATTCGTATATCGGGCTCGATGTTTCTAAACTCTTCGGCCACAGCCTCCGTTAATGGATAAACCGTACTCGAACCATCAATCTTTATCTTTCCTTTATAGGCTTTAAAGCAAGAGCTCAAAAGGATAAGACACAGTACATATAGTATTCTTTTCATACAGTTATAGAGAGCTGTAAACTATGCAAAGCTAGACTTCTCTTGTTTCCTTAATGTTAAGTTTACCACCTTTTAGTGTTAAGTTATTGTTAAGGATTTACCGCAAGTTACGGCCTAAAAAGCCCATCGCAGATATTGCAAAGCCTGTAACACACTGGTAATCAAACATGAGTTACCTTATCGTCCGAAAGATACGGCTTTCTTGCAACTAAGAGGCGAAACGTTTTTTAACAAAGCAGCCCATAGCAGCAATATCAATTTAAAAGTCTTGAGAGGCGGCTTCCACACGGAAGGAACGGGATAAATCCATGATGTACCCGTGATGAGTCCATGATGCACCCATGTTTTGTGTGGAATCAGCGTGCCTGCAGAGCGGATGAAACGCCGCTTGATCCCGAGCCTGAGCCGTATGTGCCTTGTATAGCTTTTTGCCATTTGCAGCTGTGCCATAAGGCGCAGAAGCCGGGCGGCACTGTCATAAGTTTGAAATAAAGATGTGAGTATGAACGAGATTAGCTATTTAGAGACTATTTTAGGCACACCAAACTAGTAGAACATGAAATTATTTACATTAACCGCACTGGTTCTTGCAGGTGCGTTATCGGCTTTTAAGCCTGCTGCCAAAGTAGAAAAGTTTACGGTTGATACCCAAAAGTCGACCATTAGCTGGGTAGGAAGCAAGGTGGGGGGTCAGCACACGGGCACTCTTAATTTAAAGTCGGGCACGGTATTGATGAATGGCAACAGGCTTGCCGGGGGTACCTTTTCAATGGATATGACTTCCATTAAGGTAACTGATATTCAGGGCGAAGACGCCGAAAAACTGCGCGGACATCTTTCGTCTGACGATTTTTTTGGCGTTTCAAAGTATCCTGAAGCAAGCTTTACCGTAACCAGGGTTAGCGCTACAGGTGCCGCAAGTGCCGCCATTACCGGCAAGCTTTTGCTTAAAGGCGTTACAAAAACAATTACATTTCCGGCGGTAATTAAGCGAAGCGGCAATGTGGTAACAGCCACTGCGCAAAAGGTAAGCATAGACCGTACGCAGCACGGCATACGCTACAAGTCCAAGAGCGTGTTCAGCGACCTTGGCGATAAGTTTATACACGATGACTTTGTGTTGTCTGTTAATCTTGTGGCAAAAAAGTAAACGAAGCGTTTTCTTCTTTGATGCGGCCCATGGAATGGCTTTTTGCATGATAAAACAAGCAAAGCCAGTTTTCATGGGCCGCCTGCTTACCAAACTCTTCGCGCAGCTGCATGGAGCGCTCGCCGTCGTAATCATACTTAGCCTTAAACCGGCGCATTACCTGCTCGGGCTCGGGCAAAACATCGCCTCCATAAAAAATGGTTTCATCTCCTTCGCTTATTTTAAATACCTGGTGGTACTTGCAGTGTCCGCCTGTTACCTGATAGCTTATGCTATCGTTAAGCCTGCCATCGCCTTCTATAAAACGCAGGTTGCCACTGCGCTGCACCACATCATACACTTCGGCACGGTAGGACGCAGAGGGGTGGCTGTAAGCATACTCCCACTCCTGCCTGTTTATTACATACTCGGCCAGCGGAAAAGAGAGTGCCGTGCTTGTGTCGTTGTGGCGTATCATGCCGGCAGAGTGGTCAAAGTGCAGATGCGACATCAATACCATGTCCACATCCTCGGGGTCGTGACCCGTTTTGCGGATGTTTTCGTGCAGCACCGGTTCGCCCGCGGGGGTATTGAAGCCCAGGCCCGTATCGATAAGGATAAGCTGGGTGGATGTTTCTACTAAAAAAGGCTGTACAAAAATAAACAGGGAAGCCGGCCGGTCCTGCCGGCGGTGGACGGCGGGGTCAAAAGGAAGGAACTTCTTTGAATTGTCTACCGAATAGGAGCCTTCGAAAAGAGGATATGCTTTCACACTATTTATATTAACTGACAATGAATGCCTTAGGGCGCAGAGGCATCCGGGAATAATTTTTTAATATTATATTTACCTTTTAACTCTGGCAAAGGTATGCAAAAAAGGTGGGTAGAAAGGGACTTTAATAATACTGAAGCTGAGGCTCAGCTGGCTGAGGTATTGAAGGTTGACCGGGTACTGGCCCGCTTGCTCACAAACCGCAATGTGTATACGTTTGATGAGGCCAAATGCTTTTTCAGGCCCTGCCTTTCAATGCTGCACGACCCCTTTTTAATGAAGGGAATGGATAAGGCCATAAAGCGCATTCAGCAGGCTTTGCTCAACAAGGAAAAGATTCTTATTTATGGCGATTATGATGTGGATGGAACTACTGCGGTAGCACTGGTCTATAGTTTTTTCAGCCGCATCCATTTTCATATTGATTATTATATACCCGACCGTTATAAGGAGGGTTATGGTATTTCTACCGAAGGCATAGACTATGCCCGCCAACAGGGTTTTGGCCTTATTATAGCGCTTGACTGTGGCATAAAATCGGTTGATAAAGTGGAGTATGCGCAATCGCTGGGCATTGACTTTATTATTTGCGACCACCATTTTCCGGGCGCCGAGGTGCCCGCTGCCGTTGCCGTGCTCGATCCGAAGCAGGCCGACTGCCCCTATCCTTACAAAGAGCTTTCGGGCTGCGGTATTGGCTTTAAGCTGGTGCAGGCTTTTGCCTCGGTAAACGATATTCCGGCCGATGACATTTTTTGCTACCTCGACCTGGTGGCGGTAAGCATTGCCTCAGACATTGTGCCCATTACCGGCGAAAACCGTGTGCTTGCCTACCATGGCCTTAAACGCCTTAACGATAAGCCCTGCCACGGACTGGCGGCACTTATTGAAATTACGGGAAAGCGCGAGTATACTATTTCGGATATTATTTTTACCATTGGCCCGCGCATTAACGCTTCGGGCCGCATAGGGCATGCCAGGCACTCGGTGAGCCTGCTGATAGCGGCCAATAAAGATACGGCCCGTGATCAAAGCAAGCTTATTGATATTAAAAATGATGAGCGTAAAGGTCATGATATGCTCATTACCGAAGAAGCACTGGCCATGATTGAAGCCAACCCGGCACTGATAAACCGCAAAACCACTGTGGTATATAATGAAGGCTGGCACAAGGGTGTTATTGGCATTGTGGCTTCGAGGCTTACCGAAAAATACTATCGCCCAACCGTGGTACTTACTCAGGGCAACGGGCATGTGGCCGGCTCGGCCCGCTCGGTAATGGGCTATGACCTTTATGAGGCACTCAATGCCTGCAGCGATTTGCTCGAACAGTTTGGCGGCCATAAATATGCAGCCGGACTTACCATAAAGCCCGAAAACATTCCTCTTTTTGAGCAGCGCTTTGAGCAGGTGGTGGCCAGCACCATTACCGATAACCTGCTTACACAGGAAATTGATATAGAATGCGAACTTAAACTGAACAATCTAAGCGATAAATTCTTTCGTATATTGAAGCAGTTTGCACCCTTTGGGCCGCTTAATCTCTCGCCGGTGTTTTTAAGCCGCAAAGTATATGCATGCGGAGAGGCTTGTGTGGTAGGCTCTAACCACCTGAGGATGAGCATTAAGCAAGAGGGTTCGGCAGCTTACAGCTGCATTGGCTTTGGCCTGGGCTCTATGTTACCTTTGGTTGCGGGCGGAAAACCGTTTGATATATGCTATACCATTGAAGAAAACATCTGGAAAGATAAACGCTCGATCCAGTTAAACATCAAAGGCATTCGCAGTGCTTCATAAACAGAATAGCAACATATGATACTGAAAGCTGAAAACCTGGTTAAAAAATACAAACAGCGCACCGTAGTGAACGACGTTTCTTTTCATGTAGAGCAGGGAGAAATAGTGGGTTTGCTGGGACCGAACGGGGCCGGTAAAACTACATCGTTTTATATGATTGTGGGCCTTATAAAACCCAACGAAGGCCATGTATACCTGGACGATCAGGAGATTACATCAGATCCTATGTACCGACGTGCGCAAAGAGGCATTGGCTACCTGGCGCAGGAGGCTTCGGTTTTTAGAAAACTGAGCGTTGAAGATAATATTATGGCGGTGCTGGAAATGTCTAAGCTGAGCAGGGAGGAACAAAAGCACAAGCTTGAAGAACTTATTAATGAGTTTAGCCTCCATAAGGTGCGTAAGAACCGGGGCGACCTCCTCTCGGGTGGCGAACGCCGCCGTACAGAAATAGCACGTGCTCTTGCTGCAGCGCCTAACTTTATTTTGCTGGATGAGCCCTTTGCGGGGGTAGACCCCATAGCGGTTGAAGAAATACAGTCTATTGTGGCAAAGTTGAAGAGCCGTAATATAGGCATCCTAATTACCGACCACAACGTGCAGGAAACGCTTTCTATTACCGACCGGGCCTATCTGCTTGCTGAAGGAAAGATTATGCTTACGGGCACCCCGTCTGAAATAGCTGACAACGAGCTGGCACGTAAGTTCTACCTGGGTCAGCACTTTGAACTTAGAAAGAAAAAAATTATTGATACGCCTTCAGTATGACCCTAGTTAATTCGATTTTCACCTGGTTCATGAAAAAGAGGATGCACCAGATTGAGCTTTTTCTTAAGTATCCGCACGATGTGCAGGACGAAGTGTTCAGGAGTCTGATAGCTACGGCCCGCAATACCGAGTGGGGGCGTGCCCATCATTATAATGAAATTATAAATGCCACACAGTTCAGGGAGCGCGTTCCGCTGCAGGATTACGATTCGCTTAAGCCTTATATTGAGCGCATGATGAACGGTGAGCAGAATGTACTTTGGGGTACAGAGGTCAAATGGTTTGCAAAATCATCCGGTACTACCAACGACCGAAGCAAGTTTATACCGGTGAGCCAGGAGTCGCTTGAAGAGTGTCATTATAAAGGGGGTAAAGATTTGCTGTCCATGTATTTTACCAATCGGGCAGATACGAAGATGTTTACCGGCAAGGCACTTGCCATGGGCGGCAGTCAGAAGGTGAACCATATGAACGAATCTATTGCCTATGGCGATATATCGGCTGTGCTTATTAAAAACTTGCCTGTATGGGCCGAGCTCTACCGCACTCCTGATATGGAGATTGCTCTTATGGAAAACTATGAGGAAAAGATTGAGCGCATGGCCAGGGCCACCATACAGGAAAATATCACCAGTATATCGGGCGTTCCAACCTGGACGGTTGTACTTGCCAAAAGGGTGCTCGAAATTACGGGCAAAAGCAACCTGCTGGACGTATGGCCTAACCTGGAGCTTTATATTCATGGCGCCGTAAAGTTTACGCCTTACCGTGAGCAGTTTAAAGAGCTTATCCCTTCGGATAACATGTATTACCTGGAAACCTATAATGCCTCCGAAGGCTTTTTTGGCATTCAGGATCAGCCGCGCTCTGAAGAAATGCTGCTGATGCTTGACTATGGCATTTTTTATGAGTTTTTGCCTATGGACCGCCTGGGACAGGAAAACCCGCAAACCCTCCTGCTGGATGAAGTAGAGCTTAATAAGAACTATGCCCTTATTATATCGACTAATGGCGGATTGTGGCGCTATATGATTGGCGACACCGTTAAGTTCACTTCGCTCGACCCTTACCGCATACAGATTACCGGCCGGACCAAACATTTTATTAATGCTTTTGGCGAGGAGGTTATCATTGACAATGCCGAGAAAGCTCTTCTAAGCGCCTGCCAGGCTACCGGTGCAGTAATAAGAGATTATACGGCCTGCCCCATCTATTTTAACCAGAACGAAGCCGGCGGGCATGAATGGATTATAGAGTTTGAAAAGCATCCGGATAACATAGAACGGTTTACTGACGTGCTGGATACTACACTGCGTGAAATAAACTCTGATTATGATGCAAAGCGGTTTAAGGACATGGCTTTAAAACGCCCGCTGATCCATGTGGCTGCTGATGGCGTTTTTTACAACTGGCTTAAGAGCCGCGGAAAGCTGGGCGGCCAGCACAAAGTTCCGCGCCTGGCCAACGAGCGCCAGTATGTGGAAAGTATATTAGAGCAAATGCATCAGTAAGTGCTGCTGCATTTGCTCTCGGTGTTTCTTACTTCTCTACCGGATTTGCTGTCTTTTTAGGAAAGAGCAGCGAAGCTATAACGCTTATAGCCAGTATAGAAATAATAATTATAAGCGAGTGCTGTGTGTCAAACCCTATACGTTCGAGCCAGCCATGTCCAAGCATTTTTATTCCTATGAATATTAACAGAAAAGACAAGCCTACTTTGAGGTAGTGGAACTTATGAATAATGTTGACCAGCAGGAAGAACATGGACCGTAAACCCAGTATGGCGAAGATGTTTGAAAAGAATACGATATAAGGGTCCTTGGTTACCGAGAAAATAGCGGGTATGGAATCTACGGCAAATATAAGATCGGTAAACTCTACAATAAGAAGTACCAGGAACAGAGGAGTAATGTATATTTTCCCTTTACGCCTTATAAAGAACTTGTGGCCTACGTAGCGTGGAAAGCTGCGAAAGTTCCTGGAAGCAAATTTGACTACCTTATGGTTAGCAGGGTCAATTTCTTCTTCTTTATTGCGCTCGAGGAACATCATCAGGCCAGAATAAACCAGGAATACGCCAAATACATAAAGTATCCAGTCAAAGCGGCTTATAAGCGTGGCTCCTACAAATATAAAGACAAAGCGCATGAGGATAGCTCCGAGTATACCCCAGAACAGCACTCTGTGATAATACTTTTCGCGTACGCCAAAGGAATTGAATATAAGTACGATAACAAATATATTATCAACCGATAGTGCATACTCTATTACATAGCCGGTAAGAAATTCAAGTCCCAGGTTCTTTCTGTAAGTTTCCAGGCTTCCGGCAAAATCATTAGGGTTAAGCTCTATGTTGTGTAAATGGCGCTCTGTTACTTCGGCCAGCTGTGTGAAATTGCTTATGCCGTGCAGAAAATGCCCTTCCTTTGTTAAGAAGTAATAAAAAGCTAAGGCTAGAGTGACCCATATGGCACTCATTATGCCGGCTTCTTTTAACTTTACTACGTGGTCTTTTTTATTGAATACTCCCAGATCTATGGCAAGCATTGCAATGATGAACAATAGAAACCCTCCAAAAAAACCTAATTCGTGCATTACTTCTTTCTTTCTGTTGTAAACCGTACCAATTGTTCAAGTGCCCTGCGGGCCTGACTGTCGTCAAAAGTCCTTAATATATCAAAAGCTTCGTCCTGGAAGCGCAGCATCCTCTCTTCGGCATGCGAAAGCCCATGGTTCTCTTTTACAAAATGTATTACCTCTTTCACCTTTTCATTATCTTCCGAGTGGTTTTTTACAAGGTTTATGATGTGCCTCCTTTGCGAGCCTCCTGCACCGTTTAACGCATAGATTAACGGCAAGGTGATTTTCTTTTCTTTAATATCGATACCCAGGGGTTTACCTACATCGTCTGTACCAAAGTCAAAAAGATCATCCTTTATTTGGAAGGCCATACCTGTTTTTTCGCCAAACAGGCGCATCCTTTCTACCGTTTCATTGCTGGCCCCTGCAGAAGCGGCTCCCACAGCACAGCAGGAGGCCATAAGAGAAGCAGTTTTTTGGCGTATCACTTCGTAATAGATCTCTTCGTTAATATCTAAACGCCGGGCTTTTTCCATTTGCAGGAGTTCGCCTTCGCTCATTTGCTTAACAGCGTCGGATACGATGCGGAATAAATTAAAATCGCTGTTGTTGATAGACAAAAGCATGCCTGATGCAAAGAGGTAGTCGCCTACCAGTACGGCTACCTTGTTTTTCCAGAGCGCGTTTACTGAAAATACTCCCCGTCGCTCGTAGGAATTATCTACCACATCGTCGTGAACCAGGGTAGCGGTATGCAGGAGCTCGGCCAGTATGGCCCCCCGGTAGGTAGCCTCGGTAATGCCACCGCAAAGCTGTGCAGAAAAGAATACAAACATGGGCCTCATTTGCTTGCCCTTGCGTTTTACTATGTAATGCGTAATACGATCAAGCAAGGGTACGGAACTCTTCATTGAAGATTTGAATTTCTCCTCAAATAAGGTAAGCTCTTTCTCTATAGGCCTCTTTATCTCGTCGAGTATGGACATAAAATGTCTTATGGTGTGTTAACGTGGCAATGTTAGCCTGTTTGGTTTGCAAACATAACCCAAAAAATGTATAAATTAATACATCGGCCCAAATAAGGCTGCGGTTTAAGCTTTGACAAAGCGCTGAGACAAACTGCCTAAATAAAAGGGGCCTGTAACGTGTACAGGCCCCTTTTATTTATAAATTTTTTGAGCAGACTGGTTGTTTAGTCCATTTCTGCATATACCACTTTTTTAAGTCCGTTGTCGTATGGCTTAAGGTTCTTCTTAAGAAGCTTGCGGGCTACGTGGATTCTGGTTTTAACAGTCCCTATGGGAATTGACAAATGATCGGCTATTTCATGGTATTTATGTCCTTCAAAGTACATGCTGAAAGGAACGTAGTACTCTTGCGGAAGCTTACCTAATGCATTCTTAATATCGTCCATTATAAATTTGGACTCACCCTGATTTTTAGTAGAACTGAACATTAAGTTTGCTGATGATATTTCATCAGACTTGGTTACAAAGGAGCTGATCTTTACAAAACGGCGGTAATTGTTAATGAAGGTGTTTTTCATAATGGTGTACAACCATCCTTTTAAATTGGTTCCTTCTTTAAACTTATTGTAATAGGTGATTGCTTTAAGAAGAGTATCCTGGACAAGGTCGTTCGCATCGTCGGCATCATGAGTAAAGTGAAGTGCATACATTTTAAGTGAACTTGCCTGACGCATTACCATTGCATTGAATTCGATCTTAGTCATAGTGTTTTGTTTTATGGGTGATGTTTTGAGTTTCGCTTTTTTAAGCAGGTTTTCTGCTTTCTTACTCTTACTCTTGCAACAACTATGCAAAACTTAAAAATGCATCCAAATAAACCCTTAAAACAAATTTTTCCAGCCGCTGTTACAGTTATATAACGTTCACCTCGCGCTCTAACTGAATGTTGAATTTGGTCTTTACATCTTCAATAATACGCTCGGATAGATCATAAACCTCTGATCCTGTGGCATTTCCATGATTAACCAATACCAGTGCCTGGTTTTTCCATGTGCCGGTGTTTCCAATTACTTTCCCTTTCCAGCCGCACTGTTCAATTAACCATCCCGCTGCAAGCTTTACTGTACTATTTGCAAGACAGAAATGTACAATTTCCGGAAAAACGGACTGCAGTTTCTTAAATTCCTCTTGGGATATAACGGGGTTTTTGAAGAAACTGCCTGCGCTGCCAATCGTAGACGGATCGGGCAGCTTATCGACCCGTATTTGCGAAACAATGGTTGATATATCTTTAATAGTAGGCTGAGCAATACCCCGGCGGGTGAGTTCATGGCTGATGGCACCATAGGTGGTATTAAGAGCACATACTTTTGAAAGCTTAAAGCATACCTGAGTAATGATTGTCTTGCCTTTAAGCCTTCCTTTGAAAATGCTTTCGCGGTAGCCAAATGAACAGTCGTCCTTATAAAAGGTTGAAAAGCTTCCGGTTTCTATATTGAAAGCCCGGCAGCTATAAAAAATATCCTGTACTTCTACCCCGTACGCTCCTATGTTCTGTACAGGCGATGCTCCTACAGAGCCGGGTATCAGGCTAAGGTTTTCAACACCGCCAAAATTATTATTAACGCAATACTGTACAAAGTCGTTCCACACGACTCCGGCTCCCGAGGTTACAAAAACTTCTTCGCCCTGCTTTTGGTGCGCTATGCCCTGAATGGCTATACGGATAACCAAACCGTCGAAGTTTTGAGTAAAGAGAATATTGCTGCCCCCGCCAAGGATTAAAAGTTTTTCGCTCTGCCAGCGGTCATCTGTAAACAGTTTAACAATATCATCCTCGGAATAGACCTCGGCATACCATTTTGCCTTAACGTCAACGCCAAAGGTATTATACTGCTTCAGAGAAACATTTTGGGAGATAGAAACCATAACTGTAATTAATTGAGCCGAAGTTCGTATTTTAATTAGCGCTACACAATTAATTTAAGGATTGAGCACTAAGACTTCCATAAAATAATATCTTATTTTTGAATGATGGACAACCAGGACATTAAGCGTGAACTCATAATAGATGCGGCCTTAAAGCGCTTTGCTCATTTTGGTCTTCAAAAAACCGCTATGTCTGAGATAGCCAAGGACCTTAACATGTCTAAAGCGTTGCTGTACTACTACTTTCCGGACAAGATCCATTTGTATGACGCAGCCTTGAAGTTCATTATAAATGATAGCGCTCAAAGTCTGAAGACTCTTTTAAAAACATCTGAACGCCCCCTGGAGAGTATCAATTTGTTCCTCGAACAGCGTTTTGAGTTTCTTAAAAGTTATGAAAACCTGCTGGATATAAATCGCTTCCTTAAAAATGATGTACCCGAAATGCTGTTGAACAGCTTTAAGTATTTTAGAGACATACAGGTTAATATTCTGGCAGATATTCTGATTGAAGGCAGGAACAGAGGCCAGCTAAAGCTTAGCGATCCGCAGGAAACAGCCTCCTTGCTTATTGACGCCCTGGCTGGCATTACCAAATCGGCCAATACGGGGCACAGGCACTTTGCATTGCCAAGAAAGGAGCTGTGGGAGTCTATAGTAGAAAGGCAGAAAAAGCTTGCCGCTATTTTTCTGGCTGGCCTTTCGGCCTGAGGAGCAGGTAACCTTTTTTGGCTTCTAATCAACAAACAGCCCTGCTGTGCATTACCCGATTATAAGACGCATAAGACTTGCGGCTGTACCGGCATGCGCGCTTTCAATAATTAAGTTAGAGTATCCGCTTTCGTAAGCAATAGCGCTCAGCATTTCCTGACTTTGGGAAACTGAGGGTTTAAGTATAAGCTGTATTTTGTCGTAAAGCAGATAGCATTTTTCGACAAGATCGCTTTTTTCAAAAACAGGCATCAGATCGGCCACCTGCTCGCTTTGTATAGTAAACACCTGCACCGGATGATTCTCCCTGATGAATGCGGGGCTTCCTGTAACTAAGATTCGGCCTTCCTTGACAAGTGAAATCCGGTCAAAAAGGTCTGCGTCTTCAAGATAGGGAGAAGCTACAAGAGTAGTAATCTTTTGCTGCCTTAATGATTGCAGCAGCTCCCAGATCTCCGTTTTAAACTCTTCGTTCATATTGGAGGCCGGTTCGTCTAGCAGGAGAATGGCGGGCCTGTGCAGCAGGGCACAGAAAAAACAAAGTTTCCGCTTTATTTGCTCCGGAAGAAGCCCCACGGGCTTGTTAAAGAAAGGCTCGAGCTGGTAGAATAAGCGGGTGCTAACCTGGCAACTTTCGTACTCGGATATATTGTATCGGGCAACAAAGAAATTCAGGTTCTCCTCGACGGTCATCTCCTTATAAAGCGATAACTTTTGTGGCATGTAACCCACTTTGCGGCGCACAAAGCTGACCTCTTTTTGTACGTCATTTCCATAGATCGAAGCGAGGCCACTGTCGGGTGGGAGCAACGCGTTCAAAATACGCAAAAGGGTGGTTTTTCCTGATCCGCATGGACCTATGATTCCGAATAGTTCACCTTGCTGTACTTCAAACGACACATCGTCTGCACCTGTTACTCTTCCCTCATCGTAGGCCTTTGAAATATGTTTTAAACTTACAATCTCCATTCTAATTTTTTTAAATGAGCTCTGTTATTCTGGCAGCGGCTTGTATAATGCGTCTATGGCGAGCTCCACTATATTCATAATTTGTTTTTTATACCTGTCTACCCCTCCTCACTAAATAGCCGAACTAAAACAGACAGTAATTCCTATTTCACATGAACAGAAAAAGTCTTTCCAGACTCTGGCTTTAAAACAGGCATGATGTTGTTTCAAAGAGCTGTCGGTCTGATTTAATTTCTGAGTACCAGAATAGTAGCAGAACCACCTGTCGTGGTCGTTTTTTACTTGCAGAACATTTGTATATCGGATAAAGAGACTCCGGCTGTCAGGCTTTAATCCCAAGGAATACAAAGAGTATCCCCAAACCCTTCAGCAACTTTCTTTACCCCTGCCAATAACGTATTATTTGTGTTTCGGTTTGATTTTTAATCCCTTTGCATAAGTTTACAATAAACGAGTTTCTTTTAACTCATTAATTTTTAGGATGATATAAATTACAAACTAAAGAACCCGCTTACTGTTGACTAGTTAGAATGTCTTAGCAAAGTAATTTAACTGCCTTTGAAATTAATGTATATGCAATTTTGAGGAATTAAATTTACATTCATTCATAAAGTGCATTATTTATTAACAGTTTAATTAAAATTTTTGTATGAAAAGCTTATATACAGCCAGAGCTACCGCACAGGGCGGCCGCCAGGGAAACGTAAGATCAGACGACGGGGTATTAGATTTTAAAGTTGAAACACCTAAAGAGATGGGAGGCAAAGGCGGCGCTTTTACTAATCCCGAACAGCTATTTGCAGCTGGCTACGCGGCTTGCTTTGACAGTGCGTTGAACCTTGTTGCCCGTACAAAAAAGGTACCGGTTAAAAACACTCAGGTTACCGCTGCTGTAAGCATTGGCGAAGATGGAAAGGGAGGGTTTATGCTTGCAGTTAATTTAGAGGTTTCTATTCCTGATGTTGACCGTGAAACGGCTCAACAACTGCTGGAGGGTGCACATGAGGTTTGTCCTTATTCCAACGCAACAAGAAATAATATTGAAGTCAACCTGTCACTTATTTAATTGAACTAGTACATGAATAAGGTTATTTTACTGAAGAGCAGGCCCGTTGGAAAGCCTAAGCTCACTGATTTTGAATTTTCTACGGAAGCTATGCCACGGCCTGCTGAAGGAGAGGTGTTACTGAAAACCAAATTTGTGTCTGTTGATCCTTACCTGCGTGGCAGGATGAGTGAGGCTAAATCCTATGTTGAGTCCTTTCAATTGAACAAGCCGATAAGCTCGGGTATAATTGCTGAGGTAACGGAGTCTGCCAACGAGAGGTTCCAAGTTGGCGATTATGTATCGGGCTCTTTAGAATGGAAAGAGTATCAGACCTCTAAGGCTGAAGGCATTTATAAAATTGATACCAGCATTGCTTCGCCCTCGGCTTATTTGGGCGTGCTTGGCATGACGGGGCTTACCGCTTACCTGGGCTTACATGAAATTGGCGCTCCAAAAGAGGGAGAAACGCTGGTAGTGTCGGGTGCAGCGGGTGCCGTGGGAAGCATTGTTGGCCAGGTAGGCAAGCTACGAGGATGCCGCGTGGTGGGTATTGCCGGCTCGGATGAAAAAGTACACATGCTTGAGACTGAATTTGGCTTTGACAAGGTGATTAACTATAATACGACGGCGGATATGACGGCGGCAATTGCTGAAGCCTGCCCTGCGGGTGTGGATATTTATTTTGATAATGTAGGAGGAAGTATTTCTGACAGTGTAAACGCTCACCTCAATAGATTCGGACGTGTAATTGTATGCGGAGCTATATCGCTGTATAATGAAACCGCTCCCCCTATGGGCCCCAGGGTAGAAAGCCTTTTAATTAAGAAGAGCGCGCTTATGCAGGGATTTATAGTAAGTAACTATGCGGCAAAGTTTCCTGAAGCCATTAAGCAGCTTGCCAGCTGGCTTAAGGAAGGAAGACTTACACATTCGGAAACGATTATTGAAGGCTTCGGCTCCATACCTGAGGCTTTTATAGGTCTTTTTGAAGGCACAAACAAAGGAAAGATGGTGGTAAAGGTCTAAGGGCTGTTAAGCTGCTGATAAAAATGGGTGTATGATCAATTTGGACTGCTCCAGAAGGTGTCTAACTTTTGGGGCACTGCAATTTCATACGCCCTTTTTCATTACTAGCAACCGGGCACCTTTCCATCTGGCTTGGCCCGGAGGGCGCTCATTAACCTTCGTTCCAGTAATAGCTATCGGGGTAAGCCCTTTTGCCGAAGACTGCCGTGCCTACTCTTACGATCGTTGCTCCTTCTTCAATGGCCGTTTCCAGATCGCCACTCATCCCCATAGATAGTTCGTCCATAGTTACCCGGGGAATTTTAAGGCTGATAATTTCTGTTTGGATGCTTTTTAGCAGCCGAAAGCATTTTCTGACTTCTTCGGTTTCGGCACTAAACAGACCGATGGTCATCAGCCCTTTAATTTTTAGTGTTTCAAACTGTGCTACCTGCCTGGTAAGCTCAATGGCCTCAGCGGGTTGTACTCCGAACTTGCTTTCTTCGCCGGAGGTGTTTACCTGTATCAATACTTCGAGGCTTTTGTTTTCCCTGACAAGGCGCTGATGCAGCTTCCCGGCCAGATCTAAGCGGTCAAGCGATTGAAGACACGATACTTCGCATTTAAGAATGTCTTTTATCTTATTGGTTTGCAAGTGCCCTATGAAGTGACTGGTATGTGGAACGCTTTTTAACTGCTGATATTTTTCTTTGAGCTCCTGCACTTTATTTTCAGCTATAAGCGTATGTCCTGCCTCAAGTGCTATCTTAATCCGATCTGCAGGAACTGTTTTGGTTGCAAGCAATAAGCGTACTTCCTGAGGATTGCGTCCGCATTTTTTGCATGCCTGTTCCATTCGCACACGAACGGCTTCAATGCTTTTCAGGATTTGCTCATTCATCATTTTGGTCTGGGGACTTTTGTATTTTCACTGGCACTATGGCTTTTTAAATGTTTCTGCCTCTTTCCTCACCACTTTTATAGCTTCATTTATGGAGAGAAGGTGGTCTATAAAGGCTTGCTTCTCTTTCGGTGATACGACAACGCTGTCAAACGTTCCATAGGTAAGCTCAAGCCTGTCGAGCGAAAGCGCGGGTGCACTCATCATGCTATTGGTTTCTATGACGGCTTTTATAGAGCGGATATCAATTTTTGTATTTATAATGAAACTGCTCTTAACGGTGAGCAGGTGGCCTGAGATAATGTAATAAGTGTTTAAGAAGAGGTGAATGAGAAAAAGATTGGTTGCCACAAGTATAAAGATCGCCGGCCACTGCTTTTCAGCTTCAAAAAACAAGGGTAGCGTGCAGCCCAGCATTACAACGCCGATGAATGTAGCCAGGCCAATACTTATTTTGCTCTTGTATACCTTTTCCACCTGTGTAAATTACGCTTTTTTAACATGCTCTCCAACCGGGCGGCCTGGGACGGTAGTCTGCTTGGAGAAACAGCCATTGCCTGCAGTGGCCCTGATTTATAATTTGCGGGCAATGGGGTTTATTTCTAATGTCTAGTGTTTAACTTTCATATCTACTTAACACTGACTTAACCTTTCAGCCTTAGTTTTGCCCCAAAATGAAGAATTGAGTAAAAGCCTTGTGCAGAATTATTAATTCGTACTGGCTCTTACTTCACATAAATTATTAGTCTTAAATCAATACTTATCAATATGCAAGTAAATTTTAAAGCCCTGTTATGTTGCGGTCTGCTGTTAACCTCGACCATGAGTATGGCTCAGCAAATGGCAAAGGGCACCGATTTTATCGTCCAAAATAAAAACGGGCTAATGGACAAACGGGAAAAGGGCGTGGCAGGGGTTTCTGTAAGTAATGGCCGCGAAGTGGTGCTGACTAACAGCAAGGGTCAGTATCAGCTGCCCGTGGGAAATGACAATATCATTTTTGTAATAAAACCCAGCGGCTATTCGCTGCCTTTGGATAAGTACAATATTCCTAAGTCTTTCTACATACACAAACCTTTAGGCTCGCCAAAAGATCTGAAATATGCGGGTGTAGCTCCTACAGGAAAGCTGCCTGCGGCTGTTAACTTTGCCCTTAATAACTCCAATGAACCTGATAAGTTTAGGGCTCTTGTATTTGGCGACCCGCAGCCCTATACAGAGACAGAGCTGGCCTACTTTAACCGTGCGATTATTGACGAGGTTACAGGCATTAAAAATACGGCCTTTGGTATATGCCTGGGCGACCTTGTGGGCGATAATCTGGATCTTCACCCCGGCTACAGGGATGCTACTGCTCGCATTGGCCTGCCATGGTATAATGTTATAGGCAACCATGATATGAACTATGATGCAGCAGCCGACAGTCTTTCTGATGAGAACTTCGAAGCAAACTTTGGTCCGGCTAATTACGCCTTTAACTATGGCAAGGTGCATGTTATTGTTCTGGATGATATCCGTTATCCGAATCCCCGCGGTGGCAAAGGCTATCTGGGAGGTTTCCGCAAAGATCAGCTCGATTTTATAGAAAATGATCTTAAGCTGGTTCCTAAAGACAGGCTGATCGTACTGGCTTTCCATATTCCTCTGTTTCATATTGACGGCGACCGCTTCAGACCGGAGGACAGGCAGCGTTTGTTTGAACTGTTGAAGGAGTATCCAAACACGCTTTCCCTGTCTGCTCATACTCACGTTCAGGAGCAGCTGTTTTATACCCGCGCAGATGGCTGGCAGCAGGATAAGCCTCACCATGAATACAATGTGGGTACTACCTGTGGCGACTGGTGGTCTGGCAGGCCAAATGAGCAGGGCTTACCCTTGTCGACCATGCGTGACGGCACGCCTCAGGGATATGCTTTTATAGACTTTGATAAGAATACGTATAAGCTTAGCTACAAAACTGCCGGCAAAAGCGCCGACTACCAGATCAAACTGGTTCACCCTAAAGTAGTAAGCGCGGGAAAAGCAGGCGGCTCGGGCATTTATGCTAACTTTTTCATAGGCCATGAAGGCAACCGTGTGGAGTACTCTATTGACGGCGGAAAATGGAAACAAATGGCTTATACCAAATCACTTGATCCGGCTTATCTTGCAGAGCTATACCCCTTCGACAACCTGGATACGCTTATGACCGGCAGAAGACCTTCTGAAGCTGTAGAAAGTTCACACCTATGGCGTGTAGGCTTGCCTGCCAACCTGAGCATAGGGACGCATACCATTGATGTAAGAGCATCAGACGATTTTGGTAATACCTACACAGCTAAAAGCAGCTACCGCATTGAACCCGCTAAGATGATACCTCTACCGGCAAAGAGATAAAATAATACTGCTGATACATAAAGCCCTGACCGTTCATGATCATTGAGCCCGGTCGGGGCTTTATAGTTTTTTCTATGTTACTGAGAATTGTAGGTTAGTTGCATTGGTTTATTCTATCTCATTGAATAAGATGATATCACTTTAAAGCTGCTTCTTTTGACGCGAAGCAAAAATTGGAGCCTCCAGATAACAGGCTCGCATTAGTCAATTTCTATGTATCAATCTATTTTTTGTGTAAACAGTTAAGCATACTTCTACGGCTAACATTGATCAATTAACGAAGTTAGGAATAATACCTATCATTAGTTAGAAGGATCTAGCTTTAGAAAGGAGGTATCAGGGAAATCTATCGATGTTAATGTTTTTCCTCAGGCATTTATTGTACTACACGAACATTCGTCGCATTGAGGCCTTTTTGACCCTGCTCAACATTGTAAGTTACGCTATCGTTTTCACGGATGTTACTCATAAGTCCTGTCGTGTGGACGAAAATGTCAGCACCGCCATTCGTTGGTGTGATAAAGCCGAAACCTTTAGTTTCGTTAAAGAATTTTACTGTTCCTTCTTGCATTGTAATATTATTATATTGATAAATTATTCGATTATTGTGCTATCGGCACCTGAAAGCCGATCAGCTTTTGGATTTTGGCCAGCATCGGCCGTTCGTCTTCACTACAGAATGAAACCGCTTTCCCTTCATTTCCTGCCCGTCCGGTACGTCCTATACGGTGTACGTATGTTTCGGAGTCTGCCGGGAGGTCGTAGTTGATGACCTGCGGAAGCTCTTTAATGTCAATTCCTCTAGATGCAATATCTGTGGCTATAAGTACATGGATTTTACCATTTTTAAAGGATAGGAGGGCGTTTTCTCGGGCGTTCTGCGACTTGTTGCCGTGTATACATGCTGTTTGCACTCCGCTTCTTCCGAGTGACTTTGCCAGCCGATCTGCACCATGCTTGGTGCGCATAAATATGAGCGTCTGTATGTTTTTTTCATCAAGCAACATCTTGGTCAACCGTTTTGTCTTTTGGTTCTTGTCTATAAAGAATACAGACTGGCTAACCTTTTCAGATGTCGAAGATATGGGAGAAACAGTGACCTCAACAGGTTGATCCAGAATTTCTCCTGCAAATTTTCGTATTGCCTTAGGCATGGTTGCTGAAAATAGCAAGGTTTGCTTTTGGGCAGGAATGCGTTTCAATATTTTTTTGATATCGTTGACAAATCCCATGTCGAGCATATTGTCTGCTTCGTCAAGAATCAACCTTTGGACTGAACTGAGGTCTACATGCCCCTGGTTCACTAAGTCCAACAACCGTCCGGGAGTGGCCACAAGTATATCCACACCTTTTTGTATACGGGAAACCTGTTTAGCTTGGGGAACTCCTCCATAAACAACCATATGTTCGATGGGTAGATATTTACCGTAACCCGCTAAACTCTGGTCTATCTGCAATGCTAATTCCCGTGTAGGAACAACAATCAATGCGCGCGGTTTTTTGCAAGTATATTGTTCAGTAGCTAATAAATGTAGAAGTGGAATTGCGAATGCGCCGGTCTTTCCGGTTCCTGTCTGTGCACAACCTATTATATCCTTACCTTCAATAATATAAGGAATAGCTTGCTTCTGTATGTCGGTAGGTATTGTATGTCCTAATCCATCGATAGCTTTTAAAAGGGGAGCTATCAGCCCGATGTTTTCGAAATCCATTTTTTTGTGTTAACTATTTATCTTATTTCTATCGTAGATCATTGAGAAATAAGAATTATACGTATTTATACAAGGCATTTCTTACACATGTAGTAAGACAATTTTTGTTTTGTTAACAGAAATATATGGGAGACTTAAAAATCGGAACCTAAATGTCGCATAGCTGATTAATGCTATATATACCGTTGAAAACTTTAAATTGGCGACTGAATAAACTGAACTGAAAGTGAGGCTAAAACCAGACTGGTCAGAAAAATCGTAGGCAGAGCCTTGTATTGAGGTNNGAGGTTAAATGTACAATTATATTTTCTTATGTGCAAATTCCACAGCATCGCTTATGGAATGTTGCCTTTTGTGAAGGACAATATGATCTACTTCGATATTGAATGAATCACTTATAAGTGGGATCGGAATGCGCTCCAGAATGGACTGAATTCCGTGTACTTTATGCCATATTCTCTGCATGTCTCCTGTACAATACGGTTTAGAGCGGAAATGTACGTGGCTAACTTCTGGGAAAGGATAATGTTCTATCTGAAAATTTTATCTGCCCAACAGCCATGTCAAAGTTTTGCTTTCTGTAGCAAAGTTGGCCGTGATTGGATCTGATGAACCATCCATTCCTCTTCAACCCGGGGGTCTTGAATTCGGTACCAACTACCACGTGTGCCAGCTGGAAGACAGTAGCAAGGCTCATACCTCACACTGCTGCGGCAATCAACACACCTTATAAAGTCGGCACCAATCGGACACTCCATATCGGAATTATCACGAATAAACAGAAATGCAACACTTTACTGATCCAGAAGATAACTTTTACTTTTGTGGAAAGTGCAACTTATCGGAAGTTAACCGCATCCTGCCCCTGACGTATTTTTCATAATCCTGAAAGAAAATCCATGCCAGATAGGATATGCCGTATAATATTGGGAGGTAGAAGCTCTGATAACGATCGTGTTTCTTTACTTCCTGATCGTGATGATGCGCATAAACTTGATTTCGATATCATGATCCCCTGCATCGATATTCGTGTAGGTATGATGGGCGATGTTATGTTTTATTTTCCAGAAGTATTATTTACCCCAAGAGGTTAAGCGAATTTTAATCTTCGTTACTTAATATTCAACAATCTAAATACATTGCTAAATTAATGGTGAAGTTCATTGATTTAAAAGGGAGGGGATGTTGGATATTGTATTATTTACTGATTATTAACTTATAAAATTTTACTAAAGACGAGCTGCTTCTGCTAAAATATAAATTTTCTTATTTTATAAAAAATACTGTAAATATCTAATTGCTACCCTAGACCCCTTATAAGTCCACAATTAAGGCTCTGTACGACTATTACCACTTATAAGTCATGGCATTGATGTTCATCCCGGCACCGACCGAAGCAAACATGACCAAATCTCCTTTATCCAGCCGGAACGGCTCTATCTGACCGCTCGCCACCTGATGTAGCAGTGTTGGAATAGTAGCTACCGAACTGTTACCCAAGGTGGATATATTCATTGGCATTATATTTTTTGGTAAATTATTTACTCCATACAATTCAAAGAACCTTTTGACAATCGCCTCGTCCATCTTTTCGTTAGCTTGGTGTATAAAGATCATTTTCAGGTCTTCGATTACCTCTCCAGTACTATCAAAACAATCTTTCATAGCTAAAGGGACATGCCTAAGTGCATACTCGTAAACCTTTCGACCTTTCATCTTGATAAAACGGGTGTCTGTCACGTCGCCCTTATTGGCACCTGCAGAATAAATGTATTCCAGTTCATCCAAGCTGTCAGATCGTACGGCCGAAGCCAATATCCCATTGTTGTCGGAAGTGTTGCGCTGTAAGACACACGCTCCGCCACCATCCGAAAATATCATACTGTCCCTATCCGTGGTGTCCAGTACTCTTGACAAGGTTTCGCATCCAACAACAAGACAGGTGTCCGAAGCTCCTGCTTTTATTGCCTGATCGGCCTGTATAATACCTTGTAGCCATCCAGGGCATCCGAATATAATATCATACGGAATACACTTAGTATTTCTGATCGCTAGTTTATTCTTGATACGGGATGCAAGTGACGGCACCATGTCTCGGGGTGCTCCGTTGTATTTCATATCACCAAAATTGTGGGCGACTATAATCATATCAATGGATTCCCGGTCTATTCCTGCACCTGCAATGGCCTGTTGAGCAGCTAAGGCCCCCATATCAGACGCTGTCATCACCTCAGGCGCATACCTCCTGCGCTCTATTCCGGTGATCAGACTAAACTTCCTTATTATTTCCTCTGTAGGCTGTTCGATTGCTTTTAGATCCGTACCAAAAAACAAACGGTCAGTAAACTGTTCATTTGGAACGTCTACAGTAGGTATATATGCTCCGGTAGCAATAATTTTTGATGCTGACATTCTAAAACTGTTTTCGTTTTTGACTCTTTAAATGAAGTGGTAGAGGAAGACAACGTCTCCCACATATGCTGGTTTAGCGTAGCCTTTAATCATCAACTTCGACTGAATGACAGCTCTTACAGTTCCCCGCAGGTTCCTAATTGATTTCACGGTGGCTTGTAGCTGTACTTCGCTATTAACCGGTACGGCCTGTCCAAATTTGAATTGTTCTATCCCATAATTGATCTCCATTTTTACATTCCGAACATCTGCAATCTGCTTCCAAAGGTAGGGTATCAAGGAAAGCGTTAGATAACCGTGAGCTATGGTAGATTTAAAAGGACCTTCATTTTCGGCCCTTTCCTTATCAATATGTATCCATTGATAATCTAACGTCGCTTCAGCAAATCTATTGATTTGCTCCTGGTCTATCTTATGCCAGCAGGAATTTCCTAAAACCTTCCCTTCATGTGATTTATATTCTTCAAAATTGTTGATGATTACCATGCTACTTAATATTAATAGATGTTGCCAATTTTATATACAAGTTTATAAAAAAGCAGGAGTAATCAGCAAGTTATAAATTCCGAAGAGATGATGGCTTGCCATAAAGAGATGAAACTCTTCGCTTTCTATTCCGAGTGATATTGACCTTTTCAGCCCATTCTGTTTCTATTTGAGTTCCCTCAGCATCTGACGATTTCACTCTTGCTATATTCAGCATCTTTAGACCTGTAGGATAGAAAGAAACGGTTTGATAGCGTGCGCTGTTTGGGTAGCATCATGCTTATGCGAATATGCTAGGCTGTCAATGTATCCCTGGACGATCTGTTCAGGGTTGATATCGAGAATGGCGCAGAGATATCGAACAGGCGCATGAAATGTGACGGTGATCCTCTTCTGTCTAGATAGATATCGATGGTCGATGTCCTCATATTCTTTGTAGATTTTTTAAATCGATCTGAACCTTCTTTTGAGATTTTCATGGCTACTTGGGATAGTTCCATTTCTGGGATTGTTTATTGAACTCATCTGATCATATTATTCAAATTATATAATTTCAACACCAAATGTTTCTATCTCCTTACTGATCCGGTTGTCCAATAACTTTGCATAGCGTTGTATTGTACAAATATTAAGATGACCGAACATTTTTGATAAGATTTCAATCGGAACTCCATGTGAAAGTGTAGTCGTGGTGGCAAATGTATGCCTTACAATATGGAAAGTCAATTCTTTGATCATTCCGCACAGATCTGTAATTTCCCTGAGATAGCTCACTAAAAATTTGCGAATTCCCGGACTTTTTAACCTGCCGTAAAACAAAAAAGCTTGCAAACATGAAAGTTGCAAGCTTTTGTATATTTTGATCTTCGATCAAGTAGCCCGTAGGGAACTAAAACCTTGTTCGTAACCTACTGGTTTTTAATGTCTTGTGTAGTCGGAAATTCTTTACTCTTCGAATCACTCACTACATTGTTTCACCTTTTTAGCTGCAAAACTTATAGTCCTAATATACGATTTTTTCTTTTAAAATACGCTTAAAATATCGGATACAGTCGTTGAATTTTTAATAGTAAGAGTGAGCGCCCCATTATAAGTGTCCTTCCTAATTTCGATCTCCCCGGTTTTATGTTCATATCGCAAGGCATATCTTGTTCCTTTGATGATCACCCACAATATGTTCCCTGTTTCATCTTCATGATTACCCCGAACTTCGATATCAGTACCCACATCCTTTTTAAGTATAATGATTCCCAGCAAACTATATACAATATCCGCCACCAAAGGAGCATGGTGGTCAGCTCTTCGAACTACTCCTGAAAAATATTTTTGCAGTAAATCGACACTATTAACTTTTAAAGCCATTTTGGAAATTTCCGTAAGGTAGATAAAACATTATGTGAATTTAAAAATGTGATCCATTATTTGATTCAGGTTTCCATCGGCAGTTAAAGTATCATAAACGTCTATGATCTGCTCGAGGTGAGCCTTATCTTTACAAATAACATACTTTTTTGATTGATGGAAAACTGCCAAATCTTTATTTACAAAGAATGCAACATTGGTCACTTTTTTAGTTCCAAAATCGGAACAAATAAACGTCTCATGATTTCCGATAGGTAGAATGAAGTTCCCAAAATCGTTAACCGTTGAATTTTGGTCTTCGATCAGCGGCGCGTCACCTAAAATGGATATAATCCGATCGTTTGCATTGACATAACTATTAAGGTAAGCACTGATCAGCTTTTCTTCACTAATATCTTTGCCATTATAAAAAGGCAAAAATGGAAAAATTACGCGTTTTGACTGATTAAATAATTCCGAATTTGTAATATGTTTTAACGCTTCCGTGACTTAAAGAATAAAACAAAGTAAATATTCTCTCAAGCCTTAGAGCCTTAAAAGGCTCTTTTTTTTACCAATTCTATTAATTAGACTAATCTAAATATTTTTATAGATAAGTCTAATATTCTATATTTGTTAAAACCTAAGTTCGATCTAAAAATTGGGTGATTAGGATTCGTAAAGTCGTGGTTTTATTGAACCTTGCTGGTTTTGCGTTAGGGATTGTAGTGAAAATCCTTTTTACCCTCTATCGGGTAAAAAGATTGTAACAAAAAGCCCGCTCAAACGCCCAAAAAATTGAACTAAGTCCAGAAGGAGTAATGTGTAAATCAAAATGAATCAGATATGTATGGTTAAAATAATTGCTATTGGTTGCATTATATTTTTAAGCGGATATATTAATGCACAAGTTATCAATGTTGATTTTGAGCAAATAAAATGCTTGCAGGAAGTAAAGAAAAAACCTGTTATGGTTTTTATTCAAACAGATTGGTGCAAATACTGCAATCTGATGAAGCAAACACTTAAATATGATAAGGAAACAACCAAATTACTAAATGAGAATTTTTATGTAGTGTATCTGAATGCGGAAGAACGTAAAGCGATTAAATTTTCAGGTCGAGAATTTAAATTTAAACCTACCGGAGCCAATACTGGGGTGCATCAATTAGCTTTGGAATTAGGTACAATAGATGGAAGTATTTCTTATCCGACACTTTGTTTTTTAAATGACGAAAATGAGATTACCTATCAATATGGAGGCTTTCTAGATTCAAAGTCTCTTCTTAAGACTTTACAAATAATTTCCCAAAACCCTAATTAACTGTGGGTGTATCTTCTAAAACTTCATGAGTTCAGAGGGCTGGACATTTAATCCTTTAGCTAATTCTAAAATAGTAGTCAAAGTAATATTTACCTGGCCTTGTTCAATTTTTGAAATTTTACTATTATCAATATTGCAGTTAACCGATACATCTCTGAGGCTTAGTTTCTGAGTATCTCTCAACTTACGGATATTTTCTCCGAATTTTCTTAATGCTTCTTTATCGCTGTTTTTAATCATTATGCCTCTTACAAAATCATGAGAAAGGTGATAGAAATATTTAAAAAATCTGCGGTCTAATTAGGCCGCATTTCTCAACTTATGATTATATTTGAAAATCACCTATAAACTAGTGTATGTCAAAAAATGAGAATAAACTCCTTGCTTATTATCCTCGTCGCCTCAATGAAGCAGAAATAAGTAATCCACATCTGGTTATCGAAGAGTTCTTCGACTTTGTTCATCTACCCGATTGTAGGAAGAAGCTTCGTGATTGGCTTCATGCTGGGCTAGCAGAACCGAGCTTTTCAGACCATACCTGCCCCGCTAATCTGTTCTCCTTCTATGAATATGTTGAAAAACTCATTGAGGCTGCATATATAATTAAAGAGAGAGAGTCAAAATTTCAAGAAAAAGAGTAAGACTTGTATATTTCTAGCTTACATACCGATGAAAACAAACCCATTTGCCAGAATTAGACTGTCTTCATTGTCCAAAAGCTACTTATGGCCAAAGGAAGACAAGGACCATCCTAAACTACAAGGAAAACCAGATGAAAGTCCATTTGATATTACAAATGGTTATGAGGTTATTTATATGATCAACTATATTATGGAATGTAGGGATACGTATTCTTCACAAGTAATTAGACAGATAGAGGCCATTATTCATCAATTTCCAGCACAAAAACCTACTCAAATTCAATTAAAGCAATTTATTCAGGAAAAGATGTCTTGAGTGCGGCTTGAAATAATAACTTGCAGCATGACTAAGAAAAAACTACCTGAAGGAATTCAATTCATATTTGCGAATTTGGATAGCCCGGATAACATAGAAATGCAGGTTGACCTACATGTATATCTTGGCGATGAACAAGAGTATGAGGGTGAGCCAGTTTTATACCGTATTGTTATTGAATTTAATAAGAACCCTGCTGGAGACAAATATCTTTACTCAAGCGTAAAACTATATGATAATCATAATATAGAACCTTATGATCATAAAGAATTAGAAAAATGTTTGAAAGAAAGATTAGATGATATCTTAGAAAACTGCACTTTGAACGTAGACGAGACTGTTAAAGTACAACTAAATAAGTTTCTTTCCGAATATGGTGGTAGTGATCAAAGATTCCTGCTTTAGTCCTATAAGGGTTTTGGCATTATTCTAGCTAATCAGATAAATAAAACAAT
Source organism: Sphingobacteriaceae bacterium UBA2059 (assembly GCA_002332615.1). Lineage (GTDB taxonomy): Bacteria > Bacteroidota > Bacteroidia > Sphingobacteriales > Sphingobacteriaceae > Arcticibacter. Next base: position 38,421 of record DDAL01000033.1, read on the forward strand.
ACTTTCTCCCAACTGTATCTTTTAAGTATGAAAAAGAAGGCAGCAATATTTATGGCAGCATTCTATCTGTTATTAATAACAGGGGGCTATGCGTGCATTATAAGTTGCGGTTCTAATCATTTGATGGAGCTGATGGCATCAAATGATTCTTCTAAAGGTCATAGCCATAACGGTAAAGATAAGCGCAGCGAAGCTAAAAGTGACCTGATCAAAATTCAAGAGCATGACCAAAATTTGATGATGGGAATTATGCACGCCATGATGGCAAAAATGACGGTTATGCCAATGAGCAAAGATCCGGATGATGATTTTGCTATGATGATGAAAATGCATCACCAGGGAGCCATTGACATGTCTAATGCCGAATTGAAAGACGGAGATGATGCTCAAATGAAAGAAATGGCACAGAAAATCATAGCCGCTCAACAAGCTGAAATCGTACAGTTAGATGCTTTTCTAGCTGTTCATAATCCGCATATGATGTCTATGGAATTTAATGAACAAATGATGAAGGAAATGGGGAAAAACGAAAAACAGGCTGACCTGCAAATTATCAATGGAGATATTGACCACGATTTTGCGATGCTAATGATTGGGCATCATCATGCTGCTATCGAAAATTCCCGTTTGGAATTAATATATGGCCATGATGCAAGTATGAAAGCTATGGCACAAAAAATTATTGATGCACAGCAGGCAGAAATAAAAGAGTTACAGGAATGGCTGTTGTCAGACGGTAAATAATCATATCAATTCACCTATAAAACAGTTAATTATGTCACATCAACAATTTAAAGACTGTATTGATGCTTGTGTAGCATGTGCAGTAGCTTGTAGCTATTGTGCTACCGAATGTCTTAAAGAAGACGATGTTAAAATAATGGCTCGCTGTATCCAACTGGATCTGGAATGCGCCTCAATTTGCAGGTCAGCAGCAGAGCTGATGAGTTTAGGAAGTGAATATAGTCACCACTTGTGCCGTGTTTGCGCTGATGTTTGTAACGCATGTGCTGACGAATGTGAAAAACATGCTTCAATGGGTATGGAACACTGCCGTGAGTGTGCTGAAGCTTGCCGCAGATGTGCTGAAGCTTGTGAAGAAATGGCAACAGCCGTTTAATAACCTTGCCAGTCCTGTTCAACAGGGCTGGCTTTTATAACTGATAATGAAGATGATAAAAAACTGTTTAATCTGGCTATTCAAAGCTTTGTTCGTAAAAAAATGCTGTAGGTAAGCTTGTTAACGGTCTAAAGCCAGATTGATATTAGAGAAAATTTATTCATGGAAGACAAAAATAAACATAACAAGCATGAAGCTCAGGGACACTCTATGCATTACAAAAAATTGCTCATCATGACCATACTATCATTTATTTCCATGTACATACTTATGTATGCCATGGTTGATAGATTTGATAATGTTGTTCCCAATATAAATCAATTTTATATGGCTGGCCTCATGGCCTCTCCAATGGTAATAATTGAGCTTTCCTTAATGGGAGCAATGTATATGAACAAGAAACTGAATTCTATACTTATTGCTATCAGTGGCATCGCAATGGTTATATTCTATATGTCTATCAGACAGCAGAGTACTGTTTCAGATAAACAATTTCTAAAATCAATGATTCCCCATCATGCAGGCGCAATTTTAATGAGCGAAAAAGCCAACATAAACGATCCCGAAATCAGGGAATTACAAAGGAATATCATTTCAAGCCAGGAATCAGAGATTAAACTAATGAAAGCTAAATTAAAAGAGCTGGAAAAGTAAGGTATCTCCAAGCCAGAAAAATAACTTCGGGCGATATTAAGCTTAAGTTGGACGTTAAAAGTTAAAGTGATTATATTTGTTCAGATAAACATGAGATCTAAAGCATTATTTCTACTGGTAATTTTTCTGCTAAACACTTTAGTGGGTTTTGCCTGTGCTTTACAGATTGAATATAAATCTCAGGAAAACAAGGTAAAAGGGCATGCCCACGATCATTCATCACATGCCCATGATTCTGCTTCCCCGGCTGATATAGCACATAACCATGGTTCTCATAAACATTCTGACAACCATGAAACCGCTCATAAAAAGCCTGAACTTAATCACTCTCAATCTGGTTCAGCTGAGGACAGTTCCTGTTGTCAGGATGAAGTAAGCAAATTTTATTCTTTAGATAAAATCCCACCACAATCCGTAAAGATAATCGCAAAACCTCCTGTTTTAGATATTACCGGATTTTATTACACTCCACTTGCTGTTTTACCTATAAAAAAGGGGTTTGATAAGTATATAGATAATCGACAGCGACCTCCTACGAATGATATCCGAATTGCAATTCAAAGTTTTCAAATCTGATCAATCTTCTCATATAAAGTGAGGTTGAATACGTTTGCCTGAATATTAGAGACTTTCAGAATTAATCATCACTCTTTTACAGTCGACTATTCAGCTTGCTTGACTTGCCAATCTCTAATGCCTTATTAGCGCCAACGGTTGTAATAAGGTGACCTACAATTTACAGCCTTTACCTTTCAAAGTGTGCTGTAATTATTAAAAATTTAACTCAAAAAAGATGAAAAAACTAATTTTTAGCATAGCCCTATCACTATAATTTTGACTGCTTGTAATAATAATTCTAATTCAACAGCTGAAAATGATACCACTAAAAGCGATGAATCTGCAACAACTGTGGATGCTGGCACGTCCACTTCCCCAATTAAAGGTATTGTTGACGGATATTTACAGCTATCAGAAGCCCTTGCGCAAGACAATGATAAAAATGCAGCTGAAGCTGGAAATAATTTCGTTGAAACAATGATCAGTTTGAATAAATCATCATTTACAGCTGAGCAAACCAAAGTTTACAATGAAATAGAAGTAGATGCCAAAGAGCACGCAGAGCATATTTCTGCGAACGTGGGTAACTTAAAACATCAAAGGGAACACTTTGATATGCTTAGTAACGATGTATATGATCTTGTAAAAACTTTTGGAGCAGGACGAACGCTTTATCAGGCAAATTGCCCAATGTGAAAGCCTCAAAAGAACGGAATCGTTTACAATACCGAATGGGTAAGTGTACTAGCAAAAGACAAATGGGCTGAAACTTGTGAGATGTTAGATCCTAAAGGGCATTCAGGCAATATTCACAAAAATTACAAACTTCATGCATGTGCAGCTCATTGTTCAGCTTTATTAAAAGAAAAGAAAAAAGAAGCCGGACAGGAGCTTCAGACTACTACAAGTGAAGTTAACCTCTTACCGTAATAATATTTTATTATCTTTGCCACGTAATGAAAAGGTTTCTGATCTTATTGTTTACTTTTTTTTACTTCACTGCTACTAGTGGAGTAACGGTTCACATGCATTATTGCATGAATGAACTGGTAAAAGTAAATTTTGGGCAAACAGAAAAAGAAAACTGCAGGAAGTGTAGTTCGGCTGAGGCGACTAAAGCGGATAAATGCAATAAGTGTGGCAATAAAAAAGTTACGTCTAAAGACTGTTGTCAAGACAAGCAAGGGCAGTTAAAGATAGAGAAGAATCAGCAGGCTTCCCAAAGCCTGTATAAAATCGGAGACTTTCATGCCATAACGCTTTTCCATTACCCAGGCACATTTCAAAACCTTTTTATTTCATCAAATGAAAAAGTAGGGTTACCTCTTAGTAACGCTCCTCCCTTAAAAGGTTCGGTCTCGACCTTTATTCTCAACTGTACCTTCAGAATTTGATTTTGTAAATTTTAATAAGTGCCGGGCATTAATGTCAGGCTTTAGGCATTTCATGCCTGTTTTAAATTTCATATCATAATTCAACAAAATGAAGACTATTAAACTTTTATCAGTTATAATACTGACTATCCTTTCTACCTCTCTATTTTCACAATCTAAAACAGATACTTTTGAAGTTTCTGGAAATTGTACGGCTTGTAAAGCCAGGATTGAAAAGGCAATCAAAATTCCAGGTGTAACTAGTGCAGATTGGAGTGTAAATACTAAGCTACTAACCGCTAACTATATTCCATCTCAAATTAAGCTAAAGAGCCTTCAAAAGAGCATAGCTGAAGCCGGACATGATAACTCAAAATTTGCAGCATAGGAAGATGTTTATGCAAGCCTCCCCAGATGTTGTCAATATGAAAGGTCAAAGGCAGCTAAAAAAAGCAATGGCGAACATCCTAAGAAGCAACCAGCCAATTCCGGTCATACCGGGCACATGGGTCATTAAGCCAGGTTTAACTTTAAAAATAAAAAGCTTAGATTGAAGAGAATTTATTCCTTCGTTAGTGCTTAATCTAAGATTAAATTCTCCATCAAAAGAAAGCATGAATACTTTAAAAAGGTCCTTGACTTTATTTCTTACAAGCATCCTTGTGTTATTGTCGATTATATCATTTGGTCACGGAGGACATAAAGAGACAAATAAGGAGACTACAATTCAGCACGTTGATAATTCAACAAATAAGGTTCGAAAGGAAATTGTTTAGAGAAACATCATCATTAAGACATTCAAGATACTGAATATTGATTATATAATTAACTATGATACATGGAATAATAGAATGGTCATTACGAAACAGGTATATTGTGTTGCTACTGGCAACCGGACTGTTTGTATGGGGGGCTTACTCCGTTAAGACCAACCCTATCGATGCTATTCCTGATTTATCAGAAAATCAGGTTATCGTTTTTACGGAATGGATGGGGCGCTCCCCACAATTAATTGAAGATCAGGTTACCTATCCGCTGGTTACAAACCTGCAAGGATTACCAAAAATCAAATATGTAAGAGGAACATCCATGTTTGGCATGAGCTTCATCTATGTTATTTTCGAGGACAATGTAGATATATATTGGGCAAGGCAGCGCGTGCTTGAAAGGCTAAGTACGATCTCAAAAACACTACCAGGAGGTGTTTCTCCTCAATTAGGCCCGGACGGGACAGGTGTTGGACACATCTTGTGGTACACACTCGAAGCTCCCAATATGGATTTGGGAGAACAACGGGCCATTCAGGATTGGTATATAAAATTCGCCTTGCAGAACGTCCCCGGCGTGAGTGAAATTGCCTCATTCGGGGGCTTTCAAAAACAATATCAGATATCTTTAAATCCCAACAAACTCCTCTATTATAATTTATCAGCTCCTGAAGTCATTTCAGCAATCCGCTCAAACAACAATGAATCTGGTGGAAGGAAGTTCGAAATGAGTGATATCGGGTACATCATTAAAACATCCGGGTATCTTAAGTCGACTGAGGAAATCGGAAATATTCCGGTTAAGAACCAGAAGGGAATACCAATACGTGTCTCGGATATTGCTACTGTACAGATGACGGGTGAAACCCGCCTGGGAATTTTTGATCAGGACGGCGAAGGAGAGCGGGTTGGTGGTATTGTTGTAATGCGATATGGGGAAAATTCGGCTGATGTAATCGAAAAGGTCAAAACTAAAATGAAAGAGGTGTCAAAAGGCCTTCCGGAGGGTGTGAAATTTGACATTGTGTATGACCGTGGAGAGCTGATTCAGGAATCTATTGACTCTATTACGACTACGCTTATCGAGGAAATGATCATGGTATCCCTAATCGTCATCGTGTTTCTTTTCCATTGGCGGAGCGCGCTCAGCATTATTATCCAAATCCCTATTACTATTGCCGCCAGTTTTATCCTTTTGAATGCTTTTGGTATATCGTCCAATATCATGTCGCTTACAGGTATTGCTCTGGCAATAGGGGTAATAGTAGACAATGGAATTATCATGAGCGAGAACGCATACAAGCACCTTGCCGAAAGGTACGAGGTATGGGAAAAAGAACAACTAAATCAGAACGATCATGAAAAAATGGTTTAAAAATATATTCAAGAAATCTCCGGACTGGATCTCAGAAGAAGAGAGGCTACAGATCATTGAGAAATCAAGCAAGCAGGTATCCAGAGGGGTATTCTTTGCCACAGTTATTATTATTACTTCTTTTCTTCCGGTATTTATGCTTACTGGTCAGGAAGGAAAGTATTTCCATCCTGTAGCGTTTACCAAGACTTTCATCATGATTGTAGATGCACTTCTTGTAATCACCTTGGCACCCGTATTAATCTCGTTCTTTATGAAGGGGAAATTTCGACCAGATCATGCCAACCCTATCAATCGAGTTCTTGAACGGGTATATGAGCCTGTTATCAGGGGGGTACTTAAATGGAGAAAAACAACATTGGCTATAAATATTATTGCCTTGTTAATCAGCATACCTTTATTAAGGAACCTGGGTACAGAGTTTATGCCTCCTTTGGATGAGCAAAGTATCTTGTTCATGCCCGTTACCTTGCCTGATGTTTCTAATTCAGAAGCCAAACGTATCCTCCAAGTCCAGGATAAAATTATTAAATCAGTTCCGGAAGTAGAGAAAGTGCTCGGTAAAGCAGGGCGGGCTAATACGGCGACAGACAACTCTCCCATCAGTATGATCGAAACGATTATATCGCTGAAACCAAAAAGCGAGTGGCGGGAAGGAATTACCAAAAAGGACATCATCAATGAGCTCGATGCCAAGCTGCAGATCCCGGGAGTGGTAAATGGGTGGACACAACCAATCATAAATCGGATTAATATGCTTTCCACAGGAATTCGCACGGACGTAGGTGTGAAGGTTTACGGCCAGAATTTGGACACGATCGCTGCTGTATCTCAAAGGATCAAAACAGCTCTTGAAGGAACAGCCGGTATTAGTGACCTGTTTGTGGATCCGATATCCGGAGGTAAATATCTTGCAATTGACGTAAAAAGGGCTGAACTATCACGTTACGGTCTATCGGTAGACGATATTAACCAAACAGTTGAAACGGCATTAGGCGGGGCAACCATAGGCAATACGATAAAAGGACGCCAACGTTTTTCCATCAGTGTGCGTTTGGCACAGGACTTCCGGAATAGTGTTGAGCAAATAAAAAGAATCCCCATCCAATCGTCAACAATGGGAGAGGTTCCATTATCGGCGGTTGCCGATGTAAAATTTGAAGATGGCCCTCCTATGATCAATTCTGAAAATGCTTTATTGCGGGGAGCAGTAATGTTCAATGTTAGGGACAGGGATTTAGGAAGCACCGTAACCGAAGCTATCGAAAAACTAAATAGTAAAGACGGCATTCTTCCCGAAGGCTACTTCATTGAATGGAGCGGGCAATATGAAAACCTGATCAGTGGTCAGCGAACCCTGATGTGGATAGCTCCCATCGTCTTATTGATTATCTTCTTTTCCCTATACTTTGCTTTCCATTCCCTCAGGGAGGCCTTTTTAAGCTTGCTCACCGTTCCGTTCGCCTTAATCGGAGGAGCTTATATAATCTATTTCTGGGGAGTAAACCTTTCTGTGGCAGTAGCGGTAGGGTTCATCGCCTTATTTGGCATTGCAGTAGAAACTGGAATTGTAATGGTTATCTACTTAAATGATGCCATGCAGCAATTAGTAAAATTAAAAGGAAACTCAAGCGAGACTATAACTAAAGAGGATCTGAGAGAATATGTTGTTCATGGAGCAGCCAAACGTCTTCGTCCAAAGCTAATGACTGTTTGTGTTTCATTATTTGGGCTGATTCCGGTACTATGGGCAACCGGTGTAGGTATGGATGTAATGAAGCCGATCGTATTACCCATGATTGGAGGTGTACTTACTTCGGCTACACATATTCTATTGGTTACACCCCTGATCTTTCTAATGACAAAAGAATATGAACTAAAGAAATTTGGAAAACTGGAGGTACATGATGCGCATCATTAAAAAAATATGGATCTTATTTTTATTTCCTCTGCAGATTTCTGCGCAGGAAAACGAAGTGTTAAGCTTAGATACTATCCTTCAAAGGATAAATAACAATAACCTTTTGCTTCAAACCTACAATCTCCAGGCAGAAAGCTTCAAATATAAAGCAGAAGCAGGAACAGCCTGGATGGCACCTATGGTTGGTGCGGGAACCTATATGACACCTTATCCGGGAAAGAAAGTTATGGATGAGAGGGACAAAGGATCATTAATGTTCCAGCTTGAACAGGACATACCCAATTCCGCAAAACTTAGAACTCAGCGGAAATATATGGAGTCTCAGGCCGATGTTGCAAGGGCAATGCGAGATGTAACATTAAACGATTTGAAAGCTCAGGCTAAAAGCTTGTACTTTACCTGGTTAGTTTCTCTGCAACGGGTTAAGGTATTGGAGAAGAACGATAGGATCATGCAAACCATGAAAAAAATCGAGCAGCTTCGTTACCCGTATAATCAGTCGCAATTAGGTGGCGTTTATAGAACCGCGGCTAAAATCGAGGAGAACAAAAATATGATCAGGATGCAGGAGGGCGACATCGCTAGGGCACGTGCATGGCTAAATAGTATAATGAACCGAAAAGGCAACCAACCTTTTGAAATCGATTCTACTTATCGCCCCCGTTTCTCAGCAGCTTTAACCCTCGACACTGCTGCGTTAGCTGACCAACGAAAAGACATTGCAAAAATGAATCAAGAGATACGTTCAATGCAGTTAAATGTCGCATCAATGAAGTCTCAAAGTAAACCCGACTTTAGAATTCGGTTCGATCATATGTCGCCGCTTGCAGGGATGATGCCGAAAGCTTATAGTGTTATGGGCATGATTAGCATTCCCATTGTGCCATGGTCATCTAAAATGTATAAATCCGGAGTAAAGGGTATGCAATACGATATTCAGGCAATGGAAAAAGAAAGGGCGGCCATGTTGCAGGAGAGCCAGGGAATGTTATACGGTATGCAATTTGAAATACAATCTATGCAAAAGAGGATTGAAGCGATGGAAGAAAAAGTCATTCCTTCATTGCGTAAAACGATGGATTCCTATTTCCTTAATTATCAGGAAAATAAAATGGAGCTACCTCCGGTTATTGACTCCTGGGAAGCATTAACCATGATGGAAATAACCGTTTTGGATGAAAAACTAAAATTATATCAAATGATTGTTGATTATGAAAAGGAACTATATCGTTAAGTTTATTGTAATGCTGGTGGTAATACTAAGCATTGCGGCTTGCGGCGGTGGAGATGGCAACAAGCCAGATGCTCAGCAGCACAGCGAGGCGGCGCATGAATATACCTGCCCTATGCACCCTCAAGTTGTGCTAGACAAACCGGGCACCTGTCCTATTTGCGGAATGGATCTAGTACCGAGAACCAGTCCCGAAACTCATGGCAGTCTTGACTCCGGCATGGCTTATTTGCTTAAGCCTGTTAATGAACAAGTACTTGCTTCCATACCCGTCGTCAAGGCTCGTCAGGGATCTAATATCCATACTATTGAGGTTGCAGGAAGAATTACCTACGACACCCGCAACCAAACAAGTATTGCCAGCAGGGTTAGTGGTCGTATCGAACGCTTGTATATCAAGTATAATTATCAGCCAGTTAAAAAGGGTCAGCTTATTATGGAAATTTATTCTCCAGACCTTGCAGCGGCACAAAGGGAGCTTCTTTTTATTGACAACAACGGAAAAGATGGCAATCTGCTTCTGGGAGCGAAGCAGCGGTTGATTTTATTAGGAATGCGGGAGTCTGAGATAGCGAAAATATTGAGAACTGGAAAGATATCCTATCGGGTACCGATTTATAGCAATGTAAATGGTTTTATACTGGAGACAGCATCCAGCTCTTCGCCCAATACATCTGCTCCAGCCAGTATGGGTGCGTCATCGGCAGACGGAATGAATAATATGGCTGGAAGCGGATCTTCCGGTAGCAATATTCCGGCACCGCCCAGTGCAAGTTCTGCTCCAACTCCAGTTCTATTAAGAGAAGGCCAGTACGTAGGTGCGGGCGAATCTATATTTACTATTTATCAGACCAAGGGCCTTGTAGCTGAATTTTCTTTAAATCCCAAAGCAGGATCTCAAATACATAAAAATGCAAAGGTGCTGATTCAACGAACAGCAAATAGTCGAGAAACTTTTACAGGTACAATAGGACTTATCCAACCTATGTTTAGCGCCGGAGATAATTTCACGCAGGCGAGGGTTTATCTTCAGAACAAGAACCTAAGCATCGGAGAACTGGTTGTTGGCCATATACCGATTGTTACTGATAAGGGTTGGTGGCTGCCAAAAGAGGCTGTACTATCGTTAGGAAATAAAACTGTAGTATTCAAAAAAGAGGGCAAGGTTTTGGTTCCGCGTGAAATTACAATCGGGGCTTCTGACAAGAAGCAAATACAAGTGACAGATAATATTGGCGATTGGGAGATCGCGAAGAATGCATATTACCTGGTCGATAGCGAAAGTTTCATTAAAGTTAAAAAAGAAAAGTAAGAGCAATGGAAAGGAAAAAATTTATAAAAAGCTTGTCGCTAATTGCATTAGCTCCTACTCTGTTCATTCTTGCCTGTAAAGACGGTGGCAAAGAACAGACAACCAGTGCGGGTAAGGTACAAACCTACACATGTCCGATGCATCCTCAAATAATTCAGGATAAGCCGGGCACATGCCCTATTTGTGGGATGGATCTGGTTCCATTTAACAGGAGTACACAAGAAGCATCGTTAACGCTCAGCGAAAGTCAGATAGCCCTGGCTAACGTAACTACAATTATTATCGGTGGCGATGGCTTTTCCAGTTTTAAACAATTAAACGGGAGGTTAGCGGTAAATCCGGAAAAGACCGAGTATTTATCAAGCAGAGTTCCCGGAAGAATAGAGCAATTATATGTGAGACAAACAGGCGTAAAAGTGAATACGGGACAACCCCTATACAAGATCTATTCAGAACAGTTGGCGACGCTTCAGAAGGAGTTTTTGCTGGCACATGAACAAGCATCTCAATTTCCCGGGGATCCGACTTTTAAGCAGCTCTTACAGTCATCAAAGCAAAAATTGGAGTTGTATGGGCAATCGCCTAAGCAAATAAGCTACTTACAAAAGGCTAAAAAAACCGATCCGTTTGTAACCTTTAACGCCACTCAAAGTGGTGTAGTGGCTGAACTTTCCGTGACTCAGGGCCAGTATGTAGCTGAGGGAGATCCCATTCTACGTTTGGAGGGATATAGCCAATTATGGGTTGAAGCAGATATTTATCCTGCGGAGGCGGGAAGTATTAAAGAAGGCCAACAGGTTAAGGTAATAATTCCAGGCTGGGAAAATCAGCCACAAACAATGAAAGTAAGGTTTATGTCCCCTGCGCTTCGAACCGATGCACAGGTATTGCAAATACGGGGAGAAATTCCGAATCCTAATACCCAGTGGCAGCCCGGACTTCAGGCAAACATTCTTTTACCTTCTCACACATCAGGAGACGCATTAAGCCTGCCAGTAGATGCTGTGATAAGAGATGGAAAAGGGGCGCATGTCTGGATTGAAAAGTCTAAAGGGAAGTTTGAGCCTCGTATGGTGAAAACAGGCATGGAAAACTTCGACCAGATTGAAATTTCAGAAGGTCTGAACAAAGGTGACACTGTGGTAGTTACAGGAGCATATTTATTATATAGCGAATATATTTTGAAAAAGGGGAAAAATCCCATGGATGCCCATAATCATTGAACATTTTAACAGTCTTAAATATTAATTAAAAACAATTTAGAAATGAGAAGAATGCTTAAATTAACTTTAACGTTAGGAGTAGTAGTTTTGCTTGCAGCATGCGGCAACGGCCAATCAGGCAACAATGAAAGTGTAGATAACCATGAAGGACATAACCATGGTGCTGAAGAACAGTCGTCGGCACAAGTCACTCCCCCTGCATCGGTTAGTCTAAAAAATGATAAACTTAATACTGTATATCAGCATTATATCCATTTAACAACAGCGCTCACAAAGGAAGATGCGACAGAGGCTAAAATAGCGTCGGCAGCTATTGAGGCTGGCGTCAAAGGCATTGAGGGAGGAGCATCTATTGCTAATGCCGCTGCCAGAATTACATCAGCCCAGGATCTCGCAACTCAAAGGAGGGAGTATTCATCTTTAAGCAACGATTTTATTTCTTTAGTAAAAAAGACAGGATTAAGTGGCGGCGAACTCTACGTTGATTACTGCCCGATGGCACTTAATGATGAAGGTGCTTATTGGGTAAGCAATGTGAAGGAAATAAAAAATCCATATTTCGGCGATAAGATGCTAACATGTGGAGAAGTAAAAGAAACCATTAACTAATACTATAAAAGCTGCCACAAGGCGGCTTTTATGCTTTAAAGACGATTAATATTATTAAAATGGAAGCCTTAGAAGGTAACCGGACAGCCATCAGCAAAAGATAATGCCAAAAGAAAAATAACTAATAAAGTATTAAGTTTGTTATTCTGGGAAATAAGAAAAAGGATTTGATTTGCCCATCAACCAATGTAATTATGAACTCTCACGATCATCAACATCACCACGATCAGCCACTAAAAACAGAAGCAGGATCAGAAAAAGAATCTCATGACGGACATAATCATGATGAACATCTTGGTCATCATACTGAAGATTTTCTGAAACGATTCTGGCTTTGTCTTATTTTGACGATACCAGTTTTAGCGCTTTCAGGAACGATTCAACATTGGTTTGGGTATCAGCTTAGCTTTCCCGGCTCAAACTATGTTCTTTTAATACTAAGTACTGCAATCTATTTATACGGAGGAAAGCCCTTTATACAAGGGATGTTTCGTGAGATTAAAACATCGAATCTTGGGATGATGACCCTGATAGGGGTTGCAATAAGTATAGCTTATATCTATAGTACAGCGGTTGTTTTCGGATTAAAGGGGATGGATTTCTTTTGGGAACTGGCAACCTTGATTGATATTATGTTGCTTGGTCACTATTTTGAGATGCGTTCTCAAATGGCGGCGTCTCGGGCATTAGAATCATTGGTAGCTTTGCTTCCATCAAATGTTCATGTCGAACGAAACGGTTCTGTGACTGATATTCCACTGAATGAATTGAAAAACAACGATACAATTTTAATAAAGCCCGGAGAAAAGATTCCTGCTGATGGTAAGATTACAGATGGCCATTCTTCTATTAATGAAAGTATGCTTACTGGAGAAAGCTTACCGGTAGAAAAGCAAAAAGAGGATAGGGTTATAGGAGGCTCTATAAATGGCGATGGCTCTATAAAGGTGTTAGTTACGGGTACAGGCAAAGAAAGCTACTTGAACAAAGTAATTAATATGGTACAGGCGGCACAGGCTACAAAGTCAAACACTCAGAATCTGGCTAATAAAGTAGCTAAGTGGCTTACCTATATTTCCCTTACCATTGGTATCGCAACATTCCTCTATTGGTTTAGTCAGGAAGGCGATCTTGCTTTTGCATTGGAAAGAATGGTAACCGTAATGGTAACCTCCTGTCCTCATGCATTAGGTGTGGCAATTCCATTAGTGGTAGCCATTTCAACTTCTCAGGCTGCAATCAATGGACTTCTAATTAGAAATCGCACAGCGTTCGAAAATTCAAGAAAATTAACCTTAATTATTTTTGATAAAACTGGAACCTTAACCGAAGGATCACATCAGGTAAAGCAAGTTATCTCTTTAGATAATCAGTATTCAGAGAATGATATCCTACAATATGCTGCAGCTTTACAACAGAACTCGGAGCATTATATAGCAAAAGGAGTGTTAAAAATGCTAAAAGAAAGAGAATTAGAGCTTTGGCCATCTAAGAATTTTGGATATTTACCGGGAGCGGGTGTTACCGGAACGGTTAACGAAAAGAAAGTTGTAGCTGGAGGACCAAATTACTTCAAAAAGGTAGATCAAACCGTTCCGTCCATTCCCAATCAAATAAATCAGGCTTCAGAAACTGTTAATTTTTTATTGATTGATGAGAAGCCTGTAGGAATTATAACTCTTGCGGATACTATACGTCCTACTTCCAATGCAGCGATAGCAGAACTTAAAGCTATGGGCATTAAGTCCTATTTACTCACAGGGGACAATGAACATGTAGCTGAATCAGTTGCCAATGCTTTAAGTATGGACGGCTTTTTAGCGAACGTCTTACCGGATCAGAAACAAGAAAAAGTAAAGGAGTTCCAGCAAAAAGGAGAAATAGTCGCTATGACCGGTGATGGAGTGAATGATGCGCCTGCCTTGGCACAGGCAGATGTAGGTATAGCAGTTGGATCTGGAACCGATGTAGCGGCTGAAACGGCTGATATTATTTTAGTTAATAGCGATCCACAGGATGTAGTCAGTATGATAAGATTTGGAAGAGCTACCTATAGAAAAATGATTCAAAATCTGATTTGGGCAGTAGGTTATAACGTAGTAGCAATTCCTTTAGCTGCCGGCATTCTGTACCCAGCTTTTATGCTTAGTCCGGCAGCCGGGGCAGTTTTAATGAGTGCGAGCACGATAATTGTTGCAATTAACGCACAGCTATTGCGCAGAAGTTTATAGCAGCAAGCACGTATAACCACGGCTTAGAAGCAACTGAATGTCAAATAAAGTATTTGAGTATGAATTATCAGGAAATAGAAAACTTACTGGGTAATGTGGCTGAAAACCTTCTCAGTTATAAAAGCAAAACAATATCAAAGGAGCTACTGCATATCCCTTCGTCTGACTTTATAGACAGAGTATTTGCTTTAAGCAATAGAAATCCACAAGTACTTCGCAGTTTAAGTGCTTTATATAATCATGGAAGATTATCTAATTCAGGCTATCTATCCATTCTTCCTATCGATCAGGGAATTGAACATACTGCCGGATCGGCATTTGCTGCGAATCCTATTTATTTTGACCCTGAAAATATAGTAAAACTCGCAATTGAAGTCCGCTAATGTGAATGACAAAATCGGGTCAGCTGAAGAAGGCCTTATGGCTCTTACTGCCGATAAAGATGATAGTTTCTACGCCACTTGGCTTGATATAAGATCTGAAAAAAAGAATAATATCTTTTTTTCCGCCATGAGCGGCAAATAATCCAAATGGTCAGACAACTTATTGGTATACAAATCACCGGATGAGCATGTATGCGAATGTTGCAAGCCAAATATTTCGTTCAATAATAACAAACTGGTAATTGGCTTCCGCAACTGGCTTATGGGTTCAAGGGATATTTATTATGCAGTTTCAACCAACAAGGGTAAGACATTCGCAATCCCCAAAAAATCCGGAACCGGTACATGGCGTCTTAACGCATGCCCGATGGATGGAGGTGGTTTAGCAATTAGCGAAAACGGAATAACTTCAACGGCCTGGAGACGCAATAGTGATGTATATTATTGGTCCGAAGACCAGCCTGAACAAAAACTGGGGCCAGGACGGGATGTCAGCATGGCTCAAAGCAAAGCGACTACAATAGTAGCATGGCAGGACAAGAACAGTATTAAAGTCATGGATTTGAAAAAGAACACAACGACTGAAATCGGAACCGGAATTTCTCCAAGAGTATATTTATTAAATAACGGTAAGATAATGTGTGTTTGGGAGGACAATAAGGTGATCAGATATAAATTAGTGTAATTTCTTCGTCTGAAGTGCAGGCGCTTCTACTTAATCTGACTGTTACAATAAAGTTAACAACTTAAAATAAACGTTATGATAATGACAGCTCGGTTAAGTAAGGCAGTATTGACTTCACATGTGACCTTTTCTATTGGTTGGCTTGGAGCAGTTGCAGTATTCTTAGTTCTCGCAATCACAGGCTTAACAAGCCAAGATATTTTGTTAGTTCGCTCATCTCTCATTGCGATGGAACTGAGTGCTTGGTTCGTAATCGTCCCGTTCTGCTTGACATCTTTGTTTACAGGCGTTATTCAGGCAGGTGGAACGAAATGGGGATTATTCAAGCACTATTGGATTATTGTTAAATTATTTTTAACGGTTGCTTCTACTATCCTTTTATTACTTCACATGCAACCGATAAGCTACTTATCTGGCGTAGCCGCAAATCCTTCATTTTCTAATTCACAACACTCTGTACAACTCATCGACCTAATTGCAAAAGCAGGAGCAGCTATTCTCGTTTTACTCGCAATCACAACAATATCTATTTACAAACCCTGGGGCAGAATCCAATTGACAACTGAAATTAGAAAATCATGGACTTTTTATGCCCGTATTGCCATAATAGGTTTGATCTTAATTATAATTATTAAGCATCTCTTTGGCGGAGGTATGCAGGGACATTGAAATAGAGGTAGAATAGAAAGGCCCAATAATCTCAAATAAATATGACCTTACTGCCCTTATAACTATCATATTCAGGTTCATATTTAAAATAACCAAATTGAATCATTTCCTTCATACATCTATGGTAGGTACTGATTGCTGCGATCTTACTTAATCTCATCACTTCCTTTCTCGAGATTTTAAATTGGCCCGGATATTTTTGATTTTGCCAGCAGGTAAGTAATGCCATATAAATACTAAGGTGCGATGTATTCACTCTGTTATCTAAGGTGATTCTCTGTATGTACCCTGCCAATTGGAATAAATGGACATTATTCATGTCAGGCTATTTATTTTCAAGAAGACGAACAATATCATCGTATTTATAAAACATAATGCTTCCTACTTTGGCAAAACGGAGAGTCCCGTTTATCCTAAGAGTTTGCAAAGTGCCGGGAGAAATTTTGAGCATTTTTCTTACATCCGTACTTCTCAACCATTGTTTATTTTCCGCCCGTGAAGGTTGTATTATAGCTTTGATTTCCTGTATTAATTCCTTTTTAAATTGGAGTAGATCTTCTCTGGATATAATTTCTATATGGGTCATAAGGCATGTTTTATGACTCAAAATTCCGGGTCTGTTTTATGGAGCTTTCCCAATCTGGAAAAGTTGGTATGTTTTTTTAGTCCTTTAAAACAAAAAAGCTTATCACCACACGGCAATAAGCTTTTAAATCATAGCATTAACGATCAAGCGACTGCAAGCTTCTTCTTCAAGGCTTTCATATCATTGCTGACCTTGGTATTAACGACCTTTGCATAGTGCTGCGTGGTTTTCAGGTCTAAATGCCCAAGCATTTTGCTTACACTTTCAATAGGAACTCCGTTGCTCAAGGTTACCGTTGTAGCAAAAGTATGTCTGGAAAGATGAAACGTCAGATTCTGAGTAATGTCACACATATCAGCAATTTCCTTGAGGTAGCTGTTCATTTTCTGGTTGCTTAAAACCGGAAGAACGTGTTCAGAACACAAAGGATGCTTTTTATACTTGTTGATAATATTGATAGCTGGTTTCAATAAAGGTATACTGGAATTGGTCTCTGTTTTTTTTCTACTGGTGAATACCCAATTACCGCCATCTACCCCAGTCATAATTTCACTCCTCTTTAGCTTTTTTACATCGGCATAAGAGAGACCTGTATAGCAACAGAAGACAAAAATATCTCTCACGCGATCTATCCGTTCGACTTTGATCTCTTTGTTGACAATCCGATCTAACTGTACCTGGTGCAGGAATTCCCTTTCTTTTGCTTTCGCCTTATTGGTATATTCAGAGAATGGATTTTCTTTAAGCAGCTTAGGTTTGATGCAATAGTTATTGACGACTTTCTTAAAGTTCTTGATATATTTTTTTGCAGAGACTGGCGCAAGGCTAAAGAATGTTTTTAGATGATGTTCGAAGCCTTTAATAAAATTATAGTCCAGTGCATCAATGCAAATATCACTCACTTTGTACTTCGCAACCAGGTAGGAGGTCAAATGGCCGAATGTAGTTTTATAGCCCTTTAACGTGTTATCCTCGTACTCATTACCGATCAACTCTTCCATTTGCTTATTGTGAAGGGTGAACAGCTCCATCAACATAGGCTTTTTTTCTTCCTTCCCCAAAAATTTATTTTTAAGGCTCGTGGAGGTAATTTCCTTACGTTCCTTAGTGAGCAAGGTGTGTGCTTCTTCGACTTTCTTGTCTAGTTCGTCAAGGTAACTGTTTAATAATTTTGTGCTCTCTTTGTTTCCGCTCTCTCGATTAGATTTGCTGCACCAGCGGTGAGGCTCACATTCGCGACCGGTTGATACTTCCTTGCCTGGGGCATTAACAGTGATCCTCATATAGATCGGGATCGGGCCGGTTGTGTAGTTTTTTGGCTTCTTCAGGTAGAAGAGCAGGCTGTAATTTGTTTCCATAAAACAAGCTTAAATTGTGAACAAAATTAAGCTTGCAGCTACCGGGCTGTCAAGATGTTTTATTATGAAACATCCTATTATACAGTCAGTTATGAGGTTTCCAGTGAGTAAAGTTTTCCGTTTTGTCGACTCACTGAATTACTCACTGCTTTAATGCGATTTGGTGAATAATATGGTGTTTTGGCGTCAACAAAAAAGGCTGCAAATCATTGATTTACAGCCTTTTGGTTTGTTTTGACATTAATGTCTGTAGCCGAAACCGAACAAATCTCGAAACATTTTTTGGAAGATTTAGAAAGATTAGTGGCTATTGAAAGTGCAGTTTAGCAAAAGAAAGGCATGAGAGAAAGATAATTTTCTCTCAAAGTCTTTTACTTAATTTTCACAAAATCAACTCCAACCCTCGAAGGATGACCGAAAGCGTGATTATCCCTTTTTATGAAGTAAAACTGACTTTAAATCATCAATAGACAAAAAATCACTTTTTCTATGAATCATAGCGTGACAATTGGGACATACCGGAATTAAATCTGTTATAGGGTCAACTTCGTATGTTTCTCCGATTTCGGCTAATGGAACAATGTGATGAACGTGAATAAAATCTTTACCTAATTCTCCATAAGCAGCAAAAAAATTGAACTCGCAAACTTGACACGAAAAACCGTAATGTTCAATACACATTCTCCTTGCAACAGGATTTCTCTCGTATTTATTAAGAACAACTTGGTGTTTTCCTCCTTCATATAATACTGTCGGTTCTTGAATACTTATACTTTCTGAAGCAACTTTAAAAGACCAAACTATTTTAACGGGAATTGTATCAAAAAAATGAATAGCGACTACACTACCTTCATAAGTAAACGGTAAAGAATTATCTGTGCGCGTGAAAAGATGGACATCATAACTTGGATTATCGGTTATCATTTTTTGAATAAGCCTCTGATTTATATTGGAATTGGTTTTTGCTTCCCAATGAAATAAATCTCCATCCCAATAATTATTATAATCACTTCCTGTTCTTCCGGGAATGCCTACATTAGCAAAAATGTAGATATTGTCTTCGTATTCTCTGTAACCGGTATCCCAAGCTCCTTTTTGCTTTTCCACCGGAACTGATAATAATTCATAAATATCTTTTTTCGTGTATGTTTTGTTAGGTTCAAACATTGCTCATTAGTTAGATTTTTACAAAATCAACTCCAACTCTTAAAGGGTAAGAGAAAGCGTGATTAGCAATTCTTTGCGCATAATTTTGACGAATTGTAGAAATGTATCGGACTTGTTTGTTTTTTTTCTCTCCTTCCTTATTTAAGTAATAAAGTTCTATTATTCCATCCTCATTAATTAAATCTTTACCCTCAAGTACTTTATACTGTAGCGGCTTAATATATATAGGAACATATTTAGATTCCTCTTGTGGAACATCTGTCCATCTTACAACCTTGCCATTAGGTAAAAAACTAATAAATGCAGTATCTCCAAGTTTTAAAGCATCATCCAATTTTATATGCTCTCCTTCTGCAAAAAAGTAGTTTCTTTTTATTTTTTCTTGCGGTCTAAGACAATCACAAAGAGGAGTTAGGCATATTAGATATTTGTCTTCTCCTTCAAATTTGAAAACATCCCCGAAATTAATATAGCTACCGTTTTTATTAAGTGTAAACGAATTGTAGAAAACATTCATTTTATGACTGTCTTCATTTTTTGCTTTGGTTTTCGGGTCATACAGTTCTTTATATATATCCTCCGATAAAAGAGGTGATTTAGTGTCTCTTAACGACAAATTCATTTTTTCAAGAAGTAATTCTTTCACAAATTCTTCATAAAAGCTATCTAACCCCTCCTCTTTTAACCTGTTTCGATGTTCAAGCAAGGCTTCTTTACTAAAGTTAATTTTATTGTCCTTATTGATAATTCCGATTCTAAAAACTCTATTAAAAAAATCTATAGCTAAAAGCTGATTATAACTGTCTATATCATTTATAATGTGGTCAAAAAAATTCTCAAGCAGATTATCAGGATTGTTCTCTTTTTTCTTAAATATTGTGATTATCGTATTGTTTATTTCTAACAAATATTTTTCTCTCTTTATAAAGCTCGGACAAGGAAGCGGATGTTCTAACTCAGTATGGAAAGTATCAAGATTTAAAGCGGATATTTTATAAATAGCACAAACATTATCACTTATGGAAGTTTGTTCTTTAAATTCTTTTACTTGTGTATTGTTCTTTTTTAATAGTTCCCCAATTTCTTTTTTGGTTTCAGGGTTGCTTCTGCCCAGACTGATTTTGTGGAATTCGCTAAAGTCAAAATCTTCTCCGAAAATGCTTTCCGTATATTCTTTGTATTCAGAAAAAGTATCAGGAGTTAAATTTGAATAATTAGCCAAAATTCTTGTAAATACTCCATCCAAATTATCTTCACTTGTATAGATTACGCAAAAATGAATATTAGGCTTATTAATTATTTTATCTAAAATTTTTAAGCTTTGAAGTTCCCCGGATTGCCCGTCTAAATGCCAATCTAATAAAATTAAATCTCTATTATCCAAACAATAGTTTATCCAATCTGCATTTGTTTCATTATCTGAAGTATATTTAATCGATTCCAACGAGACTCCGGAGTTTTTGAATTTTGTATATAATTCCAAAGACAAATTTTCTTCAGCTGCTCCTGTTAATGTAGCAGCATCTTGATTAAACTCACGGGCATTCTCATCAATATAAATTGCAGACTTAATATTGTCTTTCAAAATCCCTTTAGCTATATCTATATATGCCATATCAATCAACTTTGGTATTAATCACGAAGCAGGCTCCGTTTAAAGTATTATATTTCTTATTGTTGGTTGCGTAAATATCTAACCCTGCTTCGTTCAAACTTTGCTTTGATAAATAAAGTCCGATACCTCTACCGTTAGGGCGCTGAGAATAGAATAAATCAAAAATCTTATCCAATCTGTAATCAGGTATTTTTTCTCCTGAATTAGCAATAACTATTTCTTTTGTTTCGGGTAAATAATCCAATTTGATTGTACGTGATTCTTTGTTACGCATCCAATAGACAGCATTGTTTATAATATTAATAAATACTGTGTGGATTACAGGCTCTTTAATACTAATCAAATGCTTTTTGAAATCATCCGAAACCTCAAATATTATATTGTATTCTTCAATCTGATTTTCAAAAAATTCAAGTAAATAATTGTAAATCGTTTCTCCCGAAATGTTTTTGATTAATGCACCGGAAATCCTATACAGTGGAGATAGCAGTGCATACTTGTCTTCCAATTGTTTGAAATTCTTTTCTAAAAATCCAAACTCCTTAATTGAACTGACAGTATCGTTTTTGCCTAACTCTCTTAACTGACTATTGATTTTGGCATAGAGTTGATTAAATTCGTGGTCGATAATTTCAACTGCAATTCCTAATTGAGCTGTATCTCTGGTTTGTTCCCATTGATACTTCATTTGGTCGTATTGAGCTTTATATGCTCCCTGAACTTGTTCTTCGTCAATATCAAAAGACAGTCTTTTTATATGCTCAACTAACGGGAATAATGTTTTTCCGGCTTCTTCTGAAAGAGCATTGTATTGCTTTTCAATTTCATCAGAAAATTGACTTACCTGCTCTTTGGAAACTATGCTGCTGATTATCCTTTCTTTATTTTCTGATAAAGAGTTAATTAACCGCTTTGCCCTTTCTCTGTAATCTTTATTTAATAAAGTTGACTTTTCATCTAGTTGCTGTCTGTATTCATTGAGTGACTTCTCTAAAGAAGAAATATACCCGTTGTATTTCTTTGTAAAATCAATCTTTAAATCCCGGATTTCTAATTTGTCCTGTGCTTTTTTATTTAAATCCTCTCTTCTTGGTGTAACAAGCTCAATGTAATTATTCAGACGATTTTCAAATTTATATAAACGTTCTTTTTGTGTTTCGGTTGGTTTATAGCGTTTCGGAACTTTAGGGATTAGACTTTTAAGCTCTAAATCCATTTTTTGAAGTTCGTCTAAAATATCCTCAACCTCTGAGTATGTGATATTAATATTATCCAGCTTTTCATCCAAAGTCTTCAGAAGATTTTCATACTTGGTTTGGTGTTCATCTAATCTTTGCGGATAACTGTTCAATGATTTAGTAAAAGCAATTTTTTCTGCTTTTTCTCTGGCTTTATCAGCTTCTAAAGCTTTGTTTTGGTCTTGAATCTCATTTAATTTATCTCTAAAAAGGGACTGTTTGGGTTCCGTCGCAAAAAAATCTTGTGCTAAAGCAATAAAGAAATTTATAGCATCACTTGTAAATGCTCGGTATTGTGCATTATTAATTAATCCCTCTCTGCTGGATTTATCTCGTAAGTCTGGGTTTCTTTCTCGTGTTAAGTCTAAATACCCGTACATTCTTCTGTAAGAAAAATAAAATGTACCAGCTCTTTTAGACCTTCGAAGTTCAAAGTTCAAAAAGTCGGCATTTTCACGTCCGTAAGGCAGCACTCTGAAATCATCTCTGAACACATATAAGCCTCCGTATTCTTTAACTTTAGCGGATATTTTAGCAAACTGGATTTCTGACAGATTAGAAGAGTTTTCTACACCTTGGGAATATCCTAATTCAATCGGAATACTGCCATAAAAAGAGCGTTTATCTTTCTTTCGTGGGTTTGTGTAGTTATAGTCAATGGTTTTGTCAAATATCCTCAAAATGCCGTCAAAAGTGCCGTTCCCGTCAAAATTTCCTTTTATGTAAACGTCTGCTAAATCAAAATCTGTTTTATCAAAGAAATTACCTTGTTTGGTTAATAAATCATAGATTTCCGCATCACTGTGAATATTAAAGACCGTTTCAATCTTTATTGAAGTCTCTTTAAAAGGATTTGTAAACCCAATCAAACTTGATGTAACAAAATTACCTTCATCTATTTTATCCTCGTCTTTTTCCGATAATTCTATGATTTGATTTATAGGGTTGAAGACTAAGAACATTGTTCCGTGAGTATCATCCGATTCAAATAATGAAAATATACTGTTCAGAATCGGTTCTTCCAATACAGCATTCTCCGTTTCTGAAATAATATCAGCTTTCAACTCTATTTGTTTGCCCTCCCAAATCGGCTTTCCGTCCGTATCTGTTTCTTTATCAAAATTTGATAAGAACATTTTCTTCAATTCAGAAAAATCAATATTCAATGATTCTGTTCTCTCAACAGACTTTATCGGAATTATAATATCATCCAGAAATAAGTTATAGTTTTCTAATAACCGCCAATCAAAATACACTGCTTGCAGAGGATAACCGATTTTCTTTGTAAGCATCAACATCGGATTTCCTAAATAAGCTACAGATAAGCGTCCTATACCTTTTTCTCCGGCTTTAATACGAGGTCTTTTCCATAACGTATCTTCCGACTCTTCCTCTAATTCTGCTCTGGACTTTGAGTCTGTTCCAAGCACTAACCACTTGTCTAAAACATCAGTACCGGACATTCCTTTTCCGTCGTCAGAAATGACAAAATAAGATTTTGAAAGTCCGTTATAGCCTTCTTTATATAAATCAGCTTTCAGGTTGTCCGCATAAGCATCATAGCCATTTTTCCATAACTCTGTAATGGCTGTAGGCAAATCTGCAATTTGTCCCTTTCCTAATAAATCTACGGCTCTGGCTTTCGTTCTAAATTGCATTACTATGATTTTGAATTATTGCTTTGCCTATGGCAGTCGCATATTTGGGCGGGACGGCATTACCTATCATTCTTGCGGTGTTCGCAATACTCGTTGCTTTGAAAATATAATTTTTAGGGAAGGATTGTAAAACTGCACCTTCTCTTAATGAAATGGCTCTGTCTTCCTCCGGATGTCCGAAACGTCCGTTAGATATACTGAAAAATTTAGTAGTTATTGTCGGAGATGGTTTATCCCACCACATACGTCCGTAAACATCCTTAAAGCCATCTGTTTTTCCTTTATGGCACTTGGGTGCTAATTCTTCATTATCAACATAGGCTAATCTTGTACCTCCGTTTTTTGGGGTAATAGCAAGTCTGTCTAAGTTTATTTTCTGTAATCCGGCAACTGTATGTAAAAACTCTGTTGTGTCTTTATGCCCGTGAGATATTTTAGGAAATCCGTTATGATCGCCTATAACATCTCTGACTGTAAGTTTTTTCCCATTTACAGGAACAGGCATCAATTCTTTTGAGGTAACACGATTAGCTATTAAAGTAAATCTTTTTCTATGTTGAGGAACACCATACTCACTTACTTCATGAACGTCAAAATGTACTTTATATCCGCTTTTATTCAGCCATCTTACAAAACCTGCTAAGCCACTCGCTCTCTTTTTTCTGAGAACGCCTGGCACATTTTCAACTACCACATAACCGGGGTTAAAATACTCTACAAATCGTCTAAACTCTATTAACAAATTTTTGGATTTTTTAGACTTTGTTTTATCCGTATTTATGATACTCCAAAACTGGCAGGGGCTACAGCCGATTAAGACAAGTTCATCATCATTTTTGTTCAATGACAGTTTTTCTTCAAGCTCTTGTTCTTTTAAATCGAATACATCTGCGTGAATAAACTCAGCACCTTGTATGTTTGCTTCATAGGTTGCTTTACAGTTTTCATCAAAGTCAATTCCGGCAAGAATTTCAATTCCAGCTTGTTGCATTCCATAACTCATACCGCCTCCGGAACAGAAGAAATCTACTGCTTTTAATGCTCTGTGATTACCTGTATTTTCTATTACTTTATTCATACTCCTAAAATCAATTATGAAATTGGTTTTGTATGTTATTTAATATCTTATTCAAGGTTAGTTCTTGTTTATCTTTCTTTAGTTCACATCCGTAAACAATCAGGACATTCCAACCTTTATTTATTAATTGTTCAATATTGTTTTTATCTCTCTGCTTATTCCCTTCAATTTTATCTGACCAAAATTGGGTTCTTGTTTTAGGTAATGTTGAATACTTACAATTTTCATGTCCATGCCAAAAACAACCGTGTATGAAAATTACAGTTCTATATTTCGGCAATACTATATCAGGTTTTCCGGAAAGTTTTTTATCATATAATCTATATCTTAGCCCATTTGAAAACAAAAATCTCCTTACTAAAAGTTCAGGCTTTGTATCCTTCCCTTTTACCTGACTCATATTATAGCTTCTTACTTCTTTAGAATGTACATCAGCCATTATTCATCATTTTTCGTTGACACTAACAGCTTTCTTACATCTACATTAAGTACCTGTGCTATATCAAACAATGTCTCTACAGAAGGTTGCCTTGCATTATTACACCATTGAGAAACAGTTGCTTGATTTTTACCAAGTTCTCCGGCGAGCCATTTATTCTTTTTATTCAACTCAGCCAAAACAACTCTAATTCTGTTCAGTTCTTTTACAGCCAAAATTGTTTATGTTTTAGGCAAAAATATACAAAAATATCATAAACAACCTCGCTTTTTGAATAAAACTGTTTATTTAAAAACATGCTATGAATACAGACACAACACCCAAGGGAAACCTTGAAAACCTTGATAAGTTTCATGAACAGATGGAGAAAGAACAAGAAGACCGCCTGATAGACTTTATTGTAGAGATAATAGTGAGTGCAAGACTTAAGAGAATATTATGGGCAGATTGATGCCAGAGATAACCCGGCAGCCCACAAAGAAAGAGATAAATAATTCTTAACATCCACTCCAAAAGAAAAAAACAGAAAAAAAAAGAAAGCCATTCTACTAACGGATATAAGATAACGAAGCACTATAAGTCCCGAAGGGGGGGCGAAGCCATTATGCGTGCGCAGTTATCTTATATCCATTACCTTTGCTTCCCTTTTTGTTTGTTTTGACATCTCTATAAATCTTTGTCCATATATTCTTCCAAAGAAGATTTCAGTTGGTCTAAAAATGCGGTTCGTGAACCTGCTCGGTATTTCATTCGATGGAAAGAATTGTGTAAATCTCCTAAAGTAATCTGAAACAGTTTTTCCAAAACCAAACTGACTTTTCGAATTCCTATTTTACCGTATGAAAGAGAACCATTTGCATACAGCGCGTAAATCAATTCTATTAGAGCATTTTTGGTGTCCGTCCACTGGATATCATCGGATGAAATATCCCTCGCAGAAAGGGAACCTGTTATTTCATCATCACTAATTTTTTGGAGTATGTAAATGTAAAGTAGCTCGTTGGCTATTATACGAGCTACTTTGTTATCATAATAAGTTGAAAAGAGTGGATCAATCTCAAAGACGAAACTATTCAGACCATCGTGGAAATTAATGTTGCCTAACCTAAAGTAGGTTTCATCACGATCGGTTCTTCCCGAACGATAATACCTGTAAAAATCAGAATAGTAGATATGCTCTTTGTATTCCTGTTTTAGTTCCTGCAACTGTTTTGAAAAATAACTTGCATACATTTTTCCTCCGTCAACAGGACAAGATGTCTGTATGCGAAATATCTTATTGTGGTAAATGAGTTTAGAGAGAATATACGGTTTAATGTTGCGGAAGAAATTGATTTCCTCCCATTGGTTTTTAAAGCCTTGTTTTGTAACCACCTCCCTAATCGACCATAAATATTCTTTCAGGAACATCAGCATTTGGTACGCTTCATCAATCGCATTGGTGGCAGACAGAGAAATTTTATTTTCTTTTCGCTGTATCTCCGAGATAATATGATTTAATGAAAATACCATTTTTGTTAATCTGTTTTAACTATTTTCTCTTTCATTTCCTCGCCTTTCTGTTTTATAGATTCATTAGTTTTTGGAACGAAAAGTCGGAGCTGAACATTTCCGTTTCGTTTATTATTGATTCTTTCTGTGCTTCTCTTCCATAAGCAAACATTTGCTGTTCATAATTTTCAATAGCCTCTTCCATGCTATTAAACTTCTCGTTAGTCAGGCTATCAGACAATATCAAGGCATCTATCAACCCGCTGTTTACGCCTTGTCCTGCAAAAGGAGGCATCAAATGAGCGGCATCGCCAATCATCGTTATGGGTAACGGACGCTTGCTTTTCCAAGGCTTATCTAAGGGAAATATCCGTGTCGCTAGTCCTACAAAAGATGATGTCGAACGAATCAATTCTTTGTAGCGTTCGTCCCAATCGGAAAATTCTTTCAAGAGAAAATCAACGACAGTATGTTTGTCCTGAAAATCTATTTGAGTTTTATTTTTCCGTTCATCAGGTGTTTTAAAACTTATTCCAAAATGCAATGCACCATTATTATTGGGATTGGCAAATAGTGAATTGCCTTTGTGTGCTGCCATTAGCCGGTTTCCGTTGCATAACTGAAAAAATCCGGCGCAGTTTACCTCTGGTTGATGAATATCGGCTTGTATGTTGAAAGTACCTGTTTCTTCAACTGCTGTGTCGGTAACAAATTTTCTTACTTTAGACATTCCGCCATTGGCAATAATAACCACATCTGCGGTTTCACTCGGTTTATCTTCAAATGTCAGTATCCACTTCTCCTTATCAGGTTCAAGCGTAACAAGTTTTCTATCCCAAATAACCGTGTCATTTTGTAAACTATTCAATAGGATAGTCCTTAAATCATTTCTGTTTATTTCAGGATTGTCAAACCGATTTTCGGGCTTTACATTTTTTGTGGTTAAAATATTGCCCTTTTCATCAGCAATATTTACGCCCATTGGTAAAGCTAGGTCATAATAAGTTTGTAATAATCCCACTTTTTTCATTGCTTCCTGCCCCGAACCTTTGTGTAAGTCAAGTGTCCCGCCAAAAATTCTTGCATCTCGGTCTTTGTCTCTTTCGTAAACTGTAACGTCAATGCTGTTTTGCTGTAATAATTTTGCCATAGTCAGCCCAACGGGCCCGCCACCAATTATTGCAATTTTTTTATGTTTTAGTAAAATCATATTTCTTATTTGCTGGTTTTCGTGTCAGCTAATGTCTGTCAACTTAATAACTTTATTTTTTTCAAATTCAAATACGGATTTTCCTGATAACTTTAACTCTTGCCCTTTTTTTAAGCCGTTCGGAAAGTCAATTGCTAAAATTGCTATATAAGCAATTTCAATTTCCGTGCTGTTGTCGAAATGCCTAAACGATTTAACGATCTGCGTTCTTTTTGCAAAATATGTTTTTGCTGTTATCGCCTGTTCTTTAAACGCTGTTAATCCTTTCAGCGATAAACTAATCTCATTGTTTTGAATGTTTTCAAAAACAATATTATCGTCAAGGTCTGCAACCATTTTTTCAATATCAAATTGGTTGTATCCATCGATGTAGTTATTGATAATGTTTACTCTGGCTGTCATATTTTGTCATTATTTATGGGTTACATTGTTTATGCGGTCTGCCGGTTGCTCTACTCTTTATTCATCATATTTTTTAAAAATACTTGTGGCAATATGTCCGCCAAAACCAAAAGTATTACTCATTGCGTAACTCACTTGCCGTTGTTGTGATTGGTGTAACGTCAAGTTAAATATATCCCTATATTCAGGTTCAATATCTACCGAATTGATTGTTGGCGGAACAATGTTATTCTGAACAGCTTTAATACAAGCGATTGCTTCGATAGCTCCCGCAGCACCTAACAGATGTCCTGTCATTGATTTTGTCGCACTAATATTTAATTTGCCTTGTCTGCCGAAAAGTCTTGCTATTGCTTTTAATTCGCTCATATCGCCTTGTGGTGTTGATGTAGCGTGTGTGTTCAGATAATCTATTTCATTGGCGGAAATGTTTGCGTCTTCCAATGCTAAAACCATACCTAAATATGCCCCTTCTCCCTCTGGGTGCGTACCTGTTAAATGATATGCGTCTGAAGCCATGCCACCGCCAACAATCTCGGCAATAATTCGAGCATTTCGTTTTATAGCGTGTTCGTAGTTTTCCAAAATAATTGCACCTGCTCCTTCTCCCATAACAAAACCGTCTCTGTTGATGTCAAAAGGACGTGATGCCATTTGCGGATTTTCATTTAAGGTTGACAATGCTTTTGACGCGTTGAAACCACCAACGGCACTTTCGTTGATAGGCGCTTCCGAACCGCCTGTTATTATCATATCTGCTTTGCCCCAACGGATATAATTAAAGGCATCAATGATTGCGGTATTGGAAGTTGCACAAGCTGAAACAGTTGTAAAATTTATGCCCCGAAGCCCGTATTTTATCGAGATGATGCCCGAAGCAATATCGACTATCATCTTCGGGATGAAGAAAGGGCTAAAACGTGGTGTTCCGTCCCCTTGCGCAAATTCAGTTACCTGCTGTTGGAATGTGCCGATACCACCATTTCCCGACCCCCAAATAACGCCAATACGGTCTTTGTTCAGCGTTTCAAAATTGATGTTGGCATTTTTAACTGCTTCTTCAACGGAAATTAAAGCATACTGCGTAAACAAATCGTATTTTCTTGCTTCTGCTTTTTCAATATGGTTTAAAGGGTCAAAGCCTTTGAGTTCGCAAGCAAATTTTGTTTTGAATTTTGATGTGTCAAATTTGGTAATGGGGTTAGTTCCGTTAACGCCTGTTAAAAGCGACTGCCAAAAATCGTCTACATTATTTCCAATGGGCGTTAATGCTCCAAGTCCTGTAATTACTACTCTTTCCATTATTCTTTCTCTATGTCAATTAATATTTGCCGGGCTACTTCGTCAAAATATATTTCCTTCGTTATCATCGATATTCTTGAAATAGCCAATAAATTTGTCAATATCAATAAAGCCTGAATACGTGGAGTTGCTTTATAAACGAATAAGTTTTCTTCTTCTCCTTTATTCAGAACGTATGCTAAGTAATCTATCTCTTCTTCTATATAGTTGTTTAATATCGCTTTGATTTGAGGCTCTAAAGTGTTTATATCTGCCGCTAATGCAGCAATTATTGAGACTTTATTTTGCTCTCTTATTAAAATATGTTCATCTATATAACCTCTTAAAGCCAATTTCATATTGCTGTAATTGTTTCGTTTTCTGTCTTCTTTATTTTTTTGAATAATATGTTCTAAAACAGCTACAATCAAATCATTTTTCGTCGGAAAATAATAATGGATAGAAGAAGTTTTAATGCCAATTTCTTTAGATATATCCTTGTAACTAAAAGCATTTGTCCCTCTTGTCGTGATAAATGTTATGGCTTCGGTTACTATTTTTTCTTTTGTTTCCATAAAGCAAAGATATAAATTTCTATCTACTAATAGGTAGATAATTTTAAAAACTTTGCTCTACTTCTCTCTTTTTGATTTTTGTAATCATTTCTTTATTCAAATACTCCTTTTCAAATTCTACATTAAAAAAAGCCTTTCAACAATAAAACTGAAAGGCTTTTCACGGTTTCTACATATAAGTCAAAAACAATAAGGGAAGTCTCTCTTTATTTTACAACTTGGTTGTAAAAACCGAAAAGAGACTGTACGTTGCCTGAACAAATTAAAGGTATCGCTTCGGTCAATATGTCTTCATCCCAATCCCACCACTTGATATCTAACAGGATCTGAATCTCTTCGTCCGAAAACCTTTTTTTTATCGGTTTTGCAGGGTTTCCGCCGACAATAGTGTAAGGGGCAACATCTTTGGTGACTAATGACCGACTACCGATTACCGCCCCGTCACCGATTTTCACTCCTGACATAATCATTGCCTCGCTCCCTATCCAAACATCATTACCGACAACTGTATCGCCCGCGTTTTCAAATCCGTTAATTGCTTTATTGAATGCTTCAATCTCCGGCATATAAAAAAAGGGAAAACTGGATATCCAATTATGTCGGTGCCCTTGATTGCCCGCCATTATAAAACTTGCACCGCTACCTATGGAGCAGAATGAACCTATGACCAATTTATCAACGTCATCTCTATCTGGAAATAAATAGCGAGCGCAGTCATCAAAAGAATGTCCATGATAATAACCGGAATAGTAGGAATATTTCCCAGCCGTGATATTGGGGTTTGTAATATGGTCTTTAATTATTTTGCCCTTAAATGGGCTATCGAAAAAATTCATCTTTTTAGCATTTATTATTAAATAATTCAATAGAATGTCAGGGCAACATCTATTGCCTTGACAGAGATTATATGTTCCTAAAAATATGCTAATCTGATTTTTTCATACAACAAAGGTAATTAATTCTAAAACTTGTTTTGAAAATAAGGATAATCTCTATTATTTTTTTGTCTTGTTTTCTTCTTTTTCTTCATTCGTTTGGCAAATTGTTCTTCCTCGTAATCCTCTCCCTGTGCTTGGGGCAACAGGCTGAACAATCCCAAATCAGAACTGTGCGAATGTTCCTGTGTAATAAATTCGAAAAGGTCTTTTGTCGGTTGGTTGTCTAATGTGTTCGTATTGGAAACAGGACTGCCTTGCATTTTTAATTCGGGTTTGTTACCATTGTTCCACCAATCGTTGAACATATTTGCCGATAGGTTTCTATCCAACTGTGAAGCGTTCCAAACGGTACGGCTACTATTGTCAATAAAAGTGATACCGTAAATCCGTCCGCTGTCGTTCCTGCGGACAACCGTCTGAATGTTCTGTTCGGCAAGTTGCTTTTTAAATTCCTTTTCGTTGCTTGTGGTATGAATGGCAAGCTCCACCACATTTTTGAGAATAGACTTTACAGGGTTGGTTTTCATTTTCTCTTTGGACTGTTCAAAGTGCCGTTGTAATCCGTTTACTCCTGCGTGCTTGCCAAACAAAGATGCTTTAAACGGATTGCTTACTTTTTCTCCCTTGTCGTTCAGAGCGAAATATACCAATCCGTGTACAGGCTCTCCGTTGCGTTCGCCTTTTATTTCCTCTGCCTTAATATTCAAAAACGAAAGTAAGGCGTTGTATGCTCCAAGACTTGTGTACTGATAATATTTCGGCAGATGCCGTACTATCGAAGCCATTTGACTTTTAATGTCGCCTTTCTGCTGTTCAACCTTTTTGAAAATCTTGTCGGCTTGTTTCTGCTCCTGCCCGGTGGCTTTGTGCAGATTGTATTTTGTTTCCAAATCCCGACAAATAGCCATTGAACGTGGGTAGTCGTAATCATCGGGGATTTTCTTTCCGTCAATGCCCACGCAGGTCGAAACGATATGGATATGTGTGCGGTCAATGTCCGTATGTTTGAAAACAATATAAGGCTGATTGCCGTAGCCCATACGCTCCATATATTCCTGTGCCATTTCGGTAAATTGTTCATCGCTTACCTCGTCTTTCGGGTCTGGGTTCAATGAAATATGTCTTACCGTCTTTTCCGTTTTGATATTTGCTGACAAATAAGGCTCAAAACATTTATTAAAATACGCTACAGAATACCTACCATTCATAGTGTCGGGTATTTTGTTCAGTAACAAAACCGTTCCGTTTTCCCTGTTCACTTTCTGCTGATTGTACAAAATCGCTCCGTACATATTGCTTCCTTTTCCAATTTTTGCAACCATTTTTCTACTCTTTGTTTAGGTATTTCTTTTCAAATTCCTGTGTCAAACGAATGATTTCCTGCGTGGTTTTTACCAATTCAATGGTCTGTTTTTCCAATTTGTAGAGGTATGCCAATGCTTTTTGCTCCGAAAAATTGGTGTTCAACAGCTTTACAATCTGATTGTAATTGGTGGCTATTCCTCTGAACTGTCCGAAAAGTTTGGTCAATCCTGCGTGGTATTCTACTGCATTCATATCAATTTTTACGGTCTTTACCGTCTTTTGGAAGATGCAAGCCGTAATGAAATGTGCCTTTACGTTCATTCCCGATTGGTCGAAAAGGGCAAGGAACTTGGCGTTTTCCTCTGCGTTCAGACTAATGGAATACCGATGTACGGCAGGGTCGTTCTTCGGTTTTCTTCCTGTCTTTTTAATCTGTTTTCTGTTCATTTCTTCCATAATCAAATCCATTTTAATGTTAAACAAAACTGCGACTACGGAGCGGTTTTCAGCTCCCTGCAAGGGCAAGTGCTTTTGAGATGCGGAATTTATTCCGAGTAGCTCAAAAGATAACTTGCTCTGAACAGGGGTTCAGAAAAATCCGTTTTACAAACGGTTGGAGTTAGCCGAAAAAAGCAGTCTGAAACTGCTTTCCTTTCTGTTGATAAACGTTTCTCCTTTTTCCATAAAAACACCCTCTGTAGTTCCTTTACAAAGTAAAGAGATGTACCCTGAACCATTGCCATACAGCATAGTGCCAAATGCAACCTCTGAACGCCAAATGATGCCAAGCCATAATAAACCGAAATATGGACTGTGTAATCTGATTGGGGAAATGTAAAAACTGCACAAACTACCTCTGTACGCCAAACACGACCTTTGACTGCAACATTTTAAGCCCGCCCTATTTCCCTGACTACTTTAGCCGTAACACCACAACGTTAGGCAATGCAGGAGAGAAAGGAAATAGAGAAAATACCTATCGAGGAAGCAATGAAACTTCTTCGAGAAAACGGTATTGATGTGGAACAGAAGGAAGCTGAACTGATTATGGAGTTTCTGTATAACCTAACCATGATCGTTATTCGGGAATGCTTTGATGTTGAATGATTTATTTCGTAAATTAGCTAATCCCCAAAAACATTTCCCATTAAAAGAGATTAGCAATGAAGAGAGCAGATTTATATATACGTGTTTCCACCGATGAGCAGGCAGATAAAGGATATTCACAACGTGACCAAGAAGAACGTTTAAAAAGGTTCTGTGCGACCAATAAGATTGCTGTCGGACAGGTTATTTATGAAGACCATTCTGCCAAAACCTTTAATCGTCCCCAATGGATGAACCTGCTGAACAGTCTTAAAAAGAAAAGTTCCAAAACCAATCTAATTCTCTTTACCAAATGGGACAGGTTCAGCCGAAATGCAGGCGATGCTTATCAAATGATTAGCATCCTGACCAAATTGGGCGTAGAACCACAGGCAGTAGAACAGCCTTTAGATCTTACGATTCCCGAAAATAAAATGATGTTGGCTATTTATCTGGCTGCTCCCGAAGTTGAAAACGATCGCAGAGCATTAAATACTTTTTACGGAATGCGGAGAGCAAGAAAAGAGGGAAGATTAATGGGGAAAGCTCCGTTCGGATATATAAACAGAAGCAAAGAGGATGGCAGAAAGTACGTTGCATTTAAAGAACCCGAAGCATCTGCAATGCGTTGGGCTTTTAATGAAGTTGCAAAAGGAATACTTGCTGCCGACCAAGTACGACAAAATATGAATACGCAAACGCCAGTAAAATTAAGTCGAAGTGCATTTCACGTAGCCATACGTAATCCTATATACTGTGGGAAAATATTCATTGCCAAATTTCAAGACGAAGAAGCACATCTGGTACAAGGTCAGCACGAACCACTTATATCCGAAGACCTTTTCAATAAGGTGCAACTTGTGTTGGATGGAAACAAAAGAGAGGAACGTCCGAATACCAAAATACTTTCTGATGTAAATCTTCCATTAAGAGGTTTCTTAGTTTGCCCTGATTGCGGACGCAATCTTACAGGCAGTGCATCCAAAGGCAGAACTAACCGCTATTACTATTATCATTGTGTTTCTTCGTGCGGTTTTCGCCAAAAAGCCGAATTAGCCAATGATATTTTTGAAGAAAGGTTATTTCAGTTTGAATTGGATGGCGGAATAAAGAACGTTCTCAAAAAACTGCTATTGGGCAATTACAAAAAATTTGTGCAGAACCCATTTGATGAAAAGAAACGGATTGCACAGGAAATAGATAAACTAAATGCAAGGTTATCAGTAGCACGCAACAAACTGTTATCTGAAATTATTGATGATGAGGAATACCTCGAAATCAAAGATGAATGTAAGACACGAATTGAAAGTCTGGAAGAACAGTTGAGCAAAGATGGTTCGGACACTAAGAGCATCAATATCGACAAGACTTTGGACAGGGCTTTACAGAGTATCGTAAATATCCCGAAACTGTACAGCGAGGGCGAAATCCAAACAAAGAGAGCTATAATTGGTTCGATATTCCCCGAAAAGTTGGAGTTTGACGGAAAAACGTATCGAACCGCCCGAATAAACATAATCGCAAACTATATCTTTCAGATAAACAACGGATTACTCCAAAATAAGAACAGGACAAACGAAAATAAATTTCATTTGTCCTGTTTAGTAGCCCGTAGGGGAATCGAACCCCTGTTTCAAGAATGAAAATCTTGCGTCCTAACCCCTAGACGAACGGG
>DDAL01000009.1 GCA_002332615.1 Sphingobacteriaceae bacterium UBA2059
TTCGAATCCCTCCCTCACCGCTGAGAGGGTCTTCATCAAGAAGACCCTTTTTTACTTTTGATCCGGGAAGTCTCTATTGCTTGCAGATCGTAACTTTCTTAATCCGATACACACAGCTACGAGCCTTTAAGCAGATTGGCGTTTTGTGTTTTTTGAATGGCGTACTAGTACATCTTACACTCGGCCGCAAGGCCTACTAGCTTAGCTTATCTGAAAGCAGTTTGGACACTACTAGCTGCACTGGCGGACGCAACTCTTAAAAAAATCATCTTATAATTTGTACTTTCGCTCTATGCTGCAAGCAAAGGATTTATACAAGAAGTACGGCGAGCTCGAGATACTGAAAGGTGTGAGCCTCGATGTAAGCAAGGGCGAAATTGTTGCTATTCTGGGTGCCTCGGGAGCGGGTAAGAGTACGCTGCTTCATATCTTGGGTACGCTTGACCGTAGCGACAGCGGCGAGGTGTTTATAGATGGCCTAAAGGTGTCGTCCCTTTCTTCCTCTGCATTAAGCGCATTTCGTAATAAACGCATTGGCTTTATTTTTCAGTTTCACCACCTCCTGCCTGAGTTTACAGCACTTGAAAATGTATGCATCCCCGCATTTATAGCACGGACATCAAAAAAACAGGCCGAGCAGCGGGCTCGTATGCTGCTGGATATGCTTGGCCTTGAGGATCGCATCCATCATAAACCCTCTGCCATGTCGGGTGGGGAACAGCAGCGGGTTGCCGTAGCACGGTCTCTTATAAACCAGCCCTCGGTCATCCTGGCTGATGAGCCTTCGGGTAATCTTGATTCGGAGAATGCATCTGCCCTGCATACTTTGTTCACGCAGTTAAGAGATGAGTTTTCGCAAACCTTTGTTATTGTTACCCATAATGAACAACTTGGCAGTATGGCCGACAGGAAGATCATTATGAAAGATGGACACATTATTTAATACATTCCTTGAAAGTACTTATCACCGCCGCCAGCACCTTACAGGCTCAGCAGTTAAAACAGGCTCTTCCGGATGGACAGGATATTTGTATGGCCGATGAAATAGACATGCCTTTATTTTCATTAAGTGGCAATCCTTATATCCGAATTCCGCCGGTATCCTCAGCATCTTATCTGCACCTTATGCTTGGTATTTGTCTGGACGCTAAGATAGATCAGCTATATCCGCTTCGTACCGAAGAAATTGAACTCCTCTCCAGCGCAAGGGACTTGTTCGGTGAATATGGAATAATACTTGTAGTACCCAGACCCGAGTGTATACACAGCAAAGGGTTTTCTAACAGGGGAAAATTGGTTATACGCACGGAAGACGAAGGGTCGGGAGGCCGGCAAAGGGGCGTTTATATTATTAACGAACAAGGCGCCGAGTGTATTTTTGCAGCAAACGCATGACAAATTATTTAGCTGAGGCAAGGCCTTTTAAAGCC
Source organism: Sphingobacteriaceae bacterium UBA2059 (assembly GCA_002332615.1). Classification (GTDB taxonomy): domain Bacteria; phylum Bacteroidota; class Bacteroidia; order Sphingobacteriales; family Sphingobacteriaceae; genus Arcticibacter. The sequence continues at coordinate 1,431 of DDAL01000009.1, forward strand.
CTAATATTTGAACTGGACAATGTTTTGTACCCTCAAAAAGACTACCTTTTGCAGGTCTATTTTCTTTTTGCACAGTTTTTGGAATATACAGAAACCTATCCGCGGGCAGACGAACTCATACGCTTTTCAAAAAAAGCTTATGAGGCAAAGGGCCCTGAGGGGTTGTTTAGTAAAATGCAGCAGGCTTTTGGCATAGACAGTAAGTATTCAGAAAACTTCGATCGTTTGCATCTGAAGGCTAAACTGCCCCTCAAATTATTGCTTTTTGATGAAATGCTTGCATTGTTGAAGGAGGCGGCCAGTGAGGGCAAGAATATTTTTATTGTTACATCCGGCAATCCGGATATGCAGCTTAATAAAATAAAGCAGGTAGAATGGAATGGTCTTGAAAAGCATATACAGGTCTATTTCTGTGATGAAATTCGGCTAAAGCCTCAGCCCGACACCCTGTTTAAGCTCATGGCGGATAATGATCTGAAGCCGGAGGATGTTGTTCTTTTTGGCCGTGGAGATAGCGACAGGCAGTTTGCCGAAAATTCGGGCATACACTTTGTACAATTAGATTTCAATTAGTACGTTAATTAGTAATCAATACGCTTCCTATGATTTCACTTAGCTTGCCAGTACAAAAAGGTTTGGTTTGTCTTTTTGTTGCTACACTGTTTTTTGCAGCCTGCAAAAAAGACGACGCACCAAAGCCTGAAGCAGCCAAAGGAACGCGTACGGAACTTACTGCCGATTCTATCTTTTTATATGCGAAGGAAATTTATCTGTGGAATGATAAACTGCCTTCTTATAATGTATTCAGGCCAAGGTCTTATGTGGACGCTGCTGATGAGCTCAGGGGTTTCGGGAAAGAGCTTTTTGCAATTACAGCATTAAGCGGTAAGGAAAAAAGTATAGACGGAGAAGAGTGGCCCAAGTATTCTTATATAACCGAAACCGATCAGAACGGATCTGTTTCGCGCCTGCGGGAAAAGAGCGGAACATCTCTGGATGGCTGGCGGGACGATTTGGGTATACTTCTTCGTTTCGACAAAGTTAAGGATGGCGACAGGTATAGATTTTTTGGCTATGTCAAAGTGGTTTATCCCGGCTCTGAGTCTTTTAGGGCTAATGTGAAAAGGGGAGATGTTATAACAGGTATCAACGGACGCGATATTACGGCTTATACCCAGGGCAATGCTGATATTATTAATGCCGCTTTTTCGAACGATAAGCCGCTGACACTTACAATAACTGAGGGTGAGAGCCGTAGCGGAGCATACAGGACAAGAGAATTACAGCTAAGGAAGCATCGCTACTACAGCAATCCTGTGCTTAAGGACTCTGTTTACACGATCAATGATACTAAAATAGGCTATTTTGCCTACAGCAGTTTCACAGATTCATTGAGCTCCATAACAGTTATGAACAAGAGCTTTGCGCGCTTCGAAAGAGACGGTGTGAAAAAACTGGTGATAGATCTGCGTTATAACGGCGGAGGCTTTATAGCCACCGCCCAGCATCTTATTAATCTGCTTGCGCCCTCTTCTCTCAGCGGTAAGACCATGTTTGTTGAGCATTTTAACAGAACAATGCAGGAAGGTAAAGCTGAGATTTTGAAAAATCAGATTGCAAAAGACCGCAATGACCAGCCCATACCTTATCGTGGCAGATTCCTTACTTATGCCGATGATGATTACAGGCCAGAGGCCAATACAAAAAAATTTAATAAAGCGCCCGCAGGAATGTACAGTGGAGCCATCGACGTGGTTTTTATAATTACTGAGGCTACGGCATCGGCCAGTGAGCTTACAATCAATTCCTTAAAGCCTTACCTCAATTGTTTTATTATTGGCCAGCAGTCCTATGGCAAGCCGGTGGGCTTTTTTCCGGTTACCATTGATAAGTATGACTTATATCTTTCCATGTTTGAAACTCGTAACTCTAGAGGCGAAGGAGGCTACTACGATGGTTTGAGGCCCGATCTGGAGGATTTAAACGATGATGTGTTGCATCAGCTTGGGGACGCAGGTGAAAACTACCTAAGCCTGGCACTTGCAAGGCTTAGCGGGCAGCCCCTGCGCAGAAGCACGGGAGAACGGCTGATGATGATCAATGGAAAAAAAGTAAAAGCTTCGTCCGGTAAAGAGGTGAAACTTATTCAGGACCGAAGTTTTAAGGGAATGATTGAGGATCGGTTGGGAAGAGTGAGCCGGGAGTAGCAACTTCCTTCATGTCGACGGCCACAATTTTGGAAACGCCCTGCTCTATCATGGTTACACCATACACAACATCGGTGCTGGCCAGCGTGCGCTTGTTGTGGGACACAATGATGAATTGCGACTGGCTTGAAAAGGTGCGTATAATCGTATTGAACTTATCTATGTTGGTATCGTCCAGGGGGGCATCTACCTCGTCAAAGATGCAAAAAGGAGCTGGCTTGCATAGGTATAAGGAAAAAAGCAGGGCGGTGGCCGTAAGAGTTTTTTCTCCGCCCGAAAGCTGGTTGATGGACAAAGGTTTCTTTCCCTTAGGAAAGGCTGTGATTTCTATATCGGCTTCCAGGGGATTACTGTAGTCGGACAGGCTGAGGTCGCAGCTGTCTTCTTCATTAAACAGGGAGCGGAAAACACTTATAAAGTTTTCTCTCACCTCTGAAAATACGGTCATGAAACGTTCTTGCGCGGTAGAATCAATTTTGCTGACAGTTTCCAGTAAAGACCTTTTAGCTTCTTCCAGGTCGGCTTTTTGATCCTTTATAAACGTATGGCGCTTGCTCATCTCTCTGAAGGTCTCCACAGCCATGGGGTTAACCGCTCCATAATCAAGCATTTGCTTTTTAACCCTGTCGGTCTTTTCCTTTAACAGCTCCTCATCAAGCCCTGGTGTCAGTTCGGCAACAAGCAAATTTTCAAACTGTATATCAAACTCTGCTTCCAAACGCTCCTTTAAGCTATGAAGTTCCAGACGGAGGTTATTTTTACGTTCTCTAAACCCGCTGGATATCAGTTCGGTATGTTCTTTGTTCTTGCGTAGTATAGCAATGGCATTCTCCAGGGTACTGATGGTTTCACGCGACTCATAGTATTCTCTCTCAAGGTCCCTCAAGCCTTTTTCAAAAGCGTCTTTTTGTTCATACCTAGTAAGCAGATCGTCGTCAGAATGACCCAGCTGCTGCATAACGGCTTTTATATCGCTCAGCGTAGTCAACAGGTCGGCCGAGGCCGCCTGAATACGCTGATTCAGCATATCTGTTTGTGATCGTTTATATTCAATATCTTTTTCGATGCCGCTCATGCGGTTTTGCTGCTGGTGGAGGCGTATATTCTCTTCGTTATAAGCCGCAGCTGCCTTTGAAAATTGCTCATTAAACACAGCGTGACCTTGCTGCCGGCTAAACAGGGAGGTTGAGCATTCCTCTTTTTTGCCTCTTAATAACTCAAGAGCAGGCCGCTTAATTTGCAGTTCCTTATCTAAAAGCATAAGCGACTGCTCAATGCTCTCTTTTCTATGGAAGCTCGCATGAATAAACTTAAGGTACTGGTCCCGGCGTGTAGCTATGGTGAGGTGCTTACTGCTTAGCTCAGAAATGCCTTTGGCAATTTCTTTAATAGTTGCCTTTACCGAAGCAGCTCTCAACATGTCGATGCGGTTTTCTGCTTTCTTTATATGGTTTTCAAGCTTTCCGATGGTAGTTTCGGCAGAGCGTATTTCGTTGGCCAGATTTTCGAGGCTTCTTGTGCGGCCAATGCGTTTGCCCTCAAATAAGCCTATTGATCCCCCTGATAATACCGTCCTGCTTTTATAAAATTTACCACCGGCACTAATAAGGATTGATACGTCTACAGGCAAAGCCATGGTGAGATCTTCGTTCTGACCGGCTTTCTGCAAGTACACGCCTTTCAGCAAGTGTGCGCAAAGCTTTTTGTATTTCTGTTCGCTTTCCAAAACGCTAAGCGCTGCAACCAGATTTTCGTGTACCGCAGGGGTTCTAATGTCTGGTGCGCTCAAGTCTTCGAGCGCTTCAAGTATGAAAAAGCCTGCTCTTCCTTTAGCGGCTGCGCTTAACAGTCCCACAGCGCTTGTTGCCTGGGTCCAGGTATCAACCACATAATGATTCAGTAAGGGTTCAAGATAGGTCTCTATGGATATTCTATATTCCTGCGGGCAGTAAAATATATCTGAAAGGAGGGGGGCTTGTGTGGCCGCCCAGCCGTCCGTGTTCTTTAAAAAGCGCACAGACTCGGGAAATCCTTCCAGATTATCGACCATGCTTTTTGTAAGATTGTACTCATTCTGCCGGGAGTCCAGGCGGCGGGAGGTCTGAGTGAGCTCTTTCTTAAATGCTTCTATGGATCTTTCCTCATCATAGATGCATTGCAGAGCCTCGCTTTCTTGTTTTTCATAGCGAAGCAACTTTTCCTGCGCTTGCTTTAAATCTCCTTCGATCTGGTTCATTGCTGCTGAAAAGGCCTCAAGCTCATCCTGCTTTAATGCGGTATCATCACTGTTTCTTTTGCTTTCCTGGACAAGAGACTCTTTGCGCACAGTCAGCACAGTCAGCTCCTTTTCAACATTGAGCAGTTCCTCCTGTAGAGCTGCTACCTGTGCGGCAGCCTGATCAAGCTCTTTTTTTATCAGTCCTTGGCTGGAACTCATAGTGTCGAGCTCTTTTTTTTGCTTACCAGTAGAAAACAGAAGAGCCTGAAGCTTTTCATATTCGGCTGTCCTGTCTTCTTCCAGGCGCTTACCTTGCCAAGTTGCCTGCTTAAGCTGACTTTGGTCTCTTTCCAGATCGTCACTTATACGTCTCTCTTTTTCATTGAGGAACCGTAGCTGTTCATTCTTTATCTTCTTGTCGTTTTCTTGGATTCTGATGCGCGTAATAAACTCGTTGGCTGCTTTCCGCTGTAGTGAAAGGTTGTTTTCTTTAGTATAATGGATAGACTTAAGTTCTTTCAATGCACTTTCTTTCGCTTCCATTTCCGTTATCAGTGCCTGTTTAACTTGCAAGTGCTCAAGTTCCTGAGCTTCAATATCTTTTAATAGCTTTCTGAACCCTTCAATACGTATGCTTGCAAGGTTCAGACTGAATTCCTGGTACTGCTCCTTTAGCTTATAGTACTTTTCGGCTTTGCGCGCCTGGCTCTCAAGAGTTTTTAAGTTTTTTTCTATTTCGTGCAAAATATCATTCACGCGGCTGATATCAGTTTCAGTATCCTTAAGCTTTGTAAGGGTTTGCTTTCTGCGGAGCTTGTATTTAGATATTCCTGAAGCTTCTTCAAACAAGGCCCTGCGAGAACTTTCCCTGTTGGCAATAATTTCGTCCACCATTTTAAGTTCGATGATGGAGTAAGAGTCCGGGCCGATCCCCGTGTCAAGAAAGAGGTCGGTTATATCTTTAAGCCGGCACTGAACGTTATTAAGCCTGTATTCACTTTCTCCGCTTCTGTAGAGTTTGCGAGTAAGGGTTATCTGGCTGTAGTCGGTAGGCAGGATGTTCTTTGTATTATCGAAAGACAGCGAGACTTCGGCCAATTGAGATGCTTTACGGCTTTTACTTCCATTAAAAATAATGTTCTCCATTTTTTCAGAGCGGAGAGCGCGTGTGCTCTGCTCTCCCAGTACCCACCGTATGGCATCAATTACATTAGATTTTCCGCAGCCGTTAGGCCCCGCGATTGCTGTAATGCCTTTATCGAAATGGAGTGTTGTTTTATCTCCAAAGCTTTTAAATCCCTTTAGGTCCAGTCGCGTTAATTGCATTTCGTTTAAACAGAGCACAAATTAAGAAATTTAGTGCTTATGGTCTGTCAGTGTTTTTTTGAGTAAGTGCAGTTGGTTTAAAATTTATGTGGTAACTTTAAGGATGACATATTTGTTGATTGCCTTTTTTGTTATTACAGCCATCTTAAAGATATACAATACCTTTAAAGAAGAACAGGAAAAAGCTGCTAAGCGCTTTTCTCAGCAGGAAGCGCTCAGGAAACAACAGTCTGCCGATCGCGAAACCTCCACCGGGCCTCAAACCCGTCCTGCCGGATACAGGCCGCAGGTTGGTCGGGATGGCGCTCCTTCTGCGCCGCTGCCCTTTGACTATCCTGCGGGTCGCCCTGTTGCCGAACCTGCCTATACACGCATGGAAGCAGAGCCCAGGTATGAACGTATGAGGGCGGAGCCGACGTATAAAACACCTAAGTACGGACAGGAGCAACCCAGGCGCCCCGCCCGCCTTGAAAGAACTATAAATGCAGCAGAAGAAATGCCTGAAGAAGTGTTGCGAAGCAGGCAGATCCATAAAGGCCATAAGCATGGCTTTGAATTCCCTAAAGCAGCCGAAGAAGTGCATTATCAGTTTGATATACGTGATGCTATTATTAAGGAAGCTATTTTAAACAGACCCGAGTTTTAATAAATAAAATATGGAATACAGAAGATTAGGTAAATCAGGCCTGCAGGTGAGCGCGCTCTCACTTGGCAGCTGGCTTACTTTTGGTAAGCAAATATCCGATAAGGTGGCAGATGAGCTAATGTCTCTTGCTTATGAAAACGGTGTGAACTTTTTCGACAATGCAGAAGGTTATGCCGAAGGCAGATCGGAGGAAGTTATGGGTAGCATACTTAAAAGTAAGAGATGGGACCGGGAGTCTTATATTGTTTCGAGTAAGGTCTATTTTGGGGCTGAAGCGAAAGGTCCTAACAGGGTAGGCTTGTCAAGAAAGCATGTTATTGAAGCTTGTAACGCTGCTCTGAAGCGTTTTCAGCTGGACTATCTTGATCTTTATTTCTGTCATCGTCCGGATGCAAACACTCCTATTGAAGAAACGGTAAGGGCAATGAACACCTTGCTTGAGCAGGGTAAAATTTTATACTGGGGTACATCTGAGTGGAGTGCGGCTGAAATTATGGAAGCTATGCTTGTCGCAAAGGAAAACCACCTTATTGGCCCGACCATGGAGCAGCCGCAGTATAACATGATTGAACGCCAGAAGATGGAGAAAGAGTTCAGTCTTTTGTTTAAGCAGTATGGTCTTGGCACCACCATCTGGTCTCCGCTGCATTCGGGAGTTTTGTCGGGAAAATATAATAACAGCGATCCGGGTGATACTCGTTTACATATGGCAGGACTTGACTGGCTAAAGAACCGTACACTGGCCGAAGAAAAGATAAAGATCGCCCATCAGGTGAAAAATGTGGCAGACGAACTGGGTGTGAGTATGCCAAAGCTGGCTATAGCCTGGTGCCTTAAAAATCCTTATGTAAGCACAGTTATCCTTGGAGCCTCTAAAGTAGAGCAGCTTAAAGAAAATCTAAGCTCACTGGATGTGGTTGACCTGCTTACGGACGATGTAATGGAGCGACTCGAAGGTATACTTCAAAATAAACCGGCAATTACCATTTCTTAAACATCCTTGTCCTGCAGGTTTGAAAGCAAGCTTGCAGGACACACTATAAAGCGTCAAATAAACCAGTCTGAACAGGAGGTGTACCTGCCTTTATCCTTATTTCATTAACCAGAAGGTGTGCGTTTCGCGTGGGTTCGGGTAACCGGTATTTTCCTGTGCAATGCTTTATTATTTCCAGGCTCTGCTCCATGCTTATCTTATTGCCCGGCGAAATAAAGACCGGCTTGCATTTTGCCTTAGTTCTCAAAACTACTCCTATTTGTTCATTCTTGTCCATTAGCGGACTTTGCGCAAAGCGCTCTGCTGCGGGTTCGTGGAATTTGCCCGTTAACAAGCTCTTTGCACAGCCGATAGTGGGCGTGTTGGCTACAATGCCAAAATGTGCAGCAATGCCCAGCCTGCGCGGGTGCGCAATACCATGACCGTCTACAACGAGTACATCCGGTTTCCTTTTCAGCTCGTTCCAGGCTTCCAGCAAGGCGGGAAGCTCTCTAAAGCCAAGTAGACCCGGGATGTAAGGGAATCTCGCTTTTGCGACAACCGTTGTGCGGTCAATCAGGTTAAGCGAAGGGTAGGAGAGTATAATGATTCCGGCATAGAATACATCAGAAAAGCGGTTAAAAGAGATATCAGCTCCGCCAATGGTCCTGATTTCAGCAGGCAGAGGGCTGATGTCAATCTTGCTCCTCATCTCTTTTTGCAAAGCAATTGCTTCGGTTGGGCTAAGTGTGTCGTAAAGGGTTGAATCAATCAAAAAAAAAGCCTCCTTATTGAATAAGAAAGCTTTTTGCCTCTAAAATGTTTTGTTTATCCCAGATACGACTTAAGAATTTTGCTTCTTGAGGTATGTCTTAACCTTTGCAAAGCTTTGTCTTTAATCTGACGTACGCGTTCGCGGGTAAGGTTAAACTTTTCGCCGATTTCTTCAAGCGAAAGCGGGTGATTGCTTCCCAGGCCGAAGAACAAAACGATTATTTCCTTTTCCCTTTCTGTGAGAGTTTGAAGTGATCGCTTAATTTCTTCAGAAAGCGACTCATTGATCAGAGAGCTGTCTGTGTTAGGATCGCTGTTCTCTAAAACATCAAGCAGGGTGTTTTCTTCGCCCTGTACAAAAGGTGCGTCCATCGAAACATGGCGGCCCGAATTGCTTAACGTGTCGGATATTTTGTCAACAGTGGTTTCAAGTGTGTCTGCCAATTCTTCAGGTGAGGGCTCCCGTTCATATTCTTGTTCGAGCCTCGAAAAAGCTTTACTGATCTTACTTAATGAACCTACCTGGTTTAATGGTAAGCGCACAATGCGCGATTGCTCAGCAATTGCCTGAAGGATGGACTGGCGTATCCACCATACGGCATATGAAATAAACTTGAAGCCTTTTGTTTCATCAAATCTTTTCGCCGCCTTAATAAGACCCAGGTTGCCTTCATTTATCAGGTCGCCAAGAGTTAAACCCTGGTTCTGATACTGTTTGGCCACGGAAACAACAAAGCGCAAGTTTGTTTTTGTCAGGCGTTCTAATGCTGCCTGATCTCCTTCACGAATCTTTTGAGCAAGAATTACTTCCTCCTCAGCTGTTATTAAATCCACTTTACCAATTTCGTGCAAATATTTATCCAGCGATTGAGATTCGCGGTTGGTAATGGATTGTGTAATTTTGAGTTGTCTCATTTAATATAGCTACCCCTTCTAAAAGCGAATGCAAAGTTAAGAACTTTTGACTCTTAAACGATTTAAATGGAAAAAAGTTGTTGTTTGTTTTATAATAAATCCTAGATTTGAGATTTTTGTTTTTACTTAGCAAAAACCATTCCATCCCCGCTTTGTCTTAGGTTTTAAACGGTTTAATATGGTCTTGCCGTAATCCCTGTTAAGTATTTCTTTCTATAAAATAGTCCAGATCTGAAATGCTTATAAAAGCGTCCGGACGGATTCCTTTGTCCGTTTCTTTTAGAGTAAAGCACTCGTGTTCAGGATCATGCGTCATAAAGAGTATATAGCTCTTCTCCAAAGCTTCGAGCAGGAAGGCTTTTTTTTCGTCCATGGCGGTAAGGGGAAACACGTCATAGCCGGCGACGTAAGGAACGGGTACATGGCCTGCAGTTGGAATCAGATCGGCTACACAGGCAATGATGCGGTTGTGGTAGTTTATGAGGGGTATTATCATGCCACGTGTGTGTCCGTTGACTGTTCTTATTTCTATGTTTTTAGAAGGGAAATGATTTCCAGAGTCTACGAATCTTAATTTGCCCGACTCTTGAATAGGTAAAAGATTCTCCTTTAAGAAGGAAGCTTTTTCGCGATCATTCGCATTCATTGCCCATTTCCACTGCGCTTCACTGCTCCAGTAGTGTGCGTTTTTAAAAGCCGGAACAAACTGGTCTCCGTGCTTTTCAATTGCTCCGCCGGCATGATCGAGGTGTAAGTGCGTTAAGAAAACATCGGTAATGTCATCCTTCGTAAAGCCATGTTTCGCCAGAGAGCGATCGGTCGAATCAGTTCCGTGAAGATGGTAGTGCCTTAAAAATTTGTCATCCTGTTTATTACCAATGCCTGTGTCAATGAGTATTCGCCTGTCTCCCTCAACGATCAGCAGGCTTCGCATTGCAAGCGGAACGAGGTTTAGTTCATCCGGTATATTGGTCTTGCTCCATATAGTTTTGGGTACAACGCCAAACATTGCTCCCCCGTCTAATTTAAAGAAGCCGGTATTGATTGCATGCAAACGGATCATTTAAGAATTTGCTCTATATGCAAAAGACCTGCGTGACAGGTCTTTTGCGGAATGTGAAACTTAATTACAAATGGATTACTTCACCGTATGCAGCTGCTGTTGCTTCCATCACAGCCTCGCTCATGGTAGGGTGAGGATGCACCGCTTTGAGTATTTCCATGCCTGTGGTTTCCAGCTTCCGGGCTACCACTATTTCGGCAATCATTTCGGTTACGTTGAAGCCTATCATATGTGCTCCGAGAAGTTCACCATATTTAGCATCGTAAATTACTTTTACAAAGCCGTCTTTAGCACCTGCCGCGCTTGCCTTGCCGGAAGCAGAGAAAGGAAATTTACCTACTTTTATTTCATATCCTGCTTCGATAGCGGCTTTTTCAGTATAGCCGACCGATGCAATTTCGGGAGAGCAGTAGGTACAGCCTGGTATATTTCCATAGTTTAATGGTTCAGGATGATGGCCTGCGATCTTTTCAACACAGATAATTCCCTCGGCTGAAGCCACATGAGCGAGTGCCTGACCTTTTACGATATCGCCTATAGCGTAGACACCTTCTACATTTGTTTTATAAAAATCATCTACAACAACACGTCCTTTTTCGGTCTTTACTCCCGTTTCTTCAAGTCCTATGTTTTCAATATTAGGTGCAATGCCTACTGCTGAAAGTACGATATCGGCTTCAAGGGTTTGCATTCCTTTGGCGGTTTTAACCTGTGCTTGGCAGCCCTGACCGGAAGTATCTACCGATTCCACACTGGAGCCGGTAAGAATGGTTATGCCGCTTTTTTTAAGGCTTCGCTCCAGCTGCTTCGATACTTCTTCATCTTCCACGGGTACTATGCGGTCCATAAATTCTACAACCGTTACTTTGGTGCCTATGGAGTTGTAAAAGTAAGCAAATTCAATACCGATAGCCCCGGAGCCCACTACGATGATGCTTTTAGGCTGTTGCGCAAGTGTCATTGCCTGGCGGTAGCCTATTACTTTTTTGCCATCTTGTTTGAGGTTTGGAAGTTCTCGCGACCGTGCACCTGTAGCAAGGATGGTATGGCTGGCAGTATACTCTTTAACAGCGCCGTCTTTATCCTTTACTTCAATCTTGCCGCCTTTTTTAAGCATAGCAGATCCCATAATTACATCGATCTTATTCTTTTTCATCAGGAACTGAATTCCTTTGCTCATGCCATCGGCGACACCACGGCTACGTTTTATAACAGCATCAAAATCCACTTCTCCGCCATCTACCTTTATGCCGTAGTCAGATGAATGTTTAAGGTATTCGAAAACCTGGGCGCTTTTTAAAAGGGCTTTTGTGGGAATACATCCCCAGTTGAGGCAAATACCTCCTAAGGATTCTCTTTCAACTATGGCGGTTTTAAGCCCTAGCTGTGAAGCACGGATGGCTGCTACGTATCCTCCCGGACCGCTGCCTATCACTATCAGGTCGTAATTCATATATTTTTGACTATTTAGTTTTTTTGAATAACCAAAGCTACAAATTGTATATGGCATACAAAAGACAGTTTGTCAGACTACCTGTACATTAAAGAATTCACACAAAAGCCACGAAGACTTAACATGAATTTAATATAAGGATTAAAGAAAGAATTTATATTTGCCGCTGAATTGAAACTCTTAATTACATCAAAACAATTTTTATGAGGAAGTTTTTACTTTTCACACTTCTGGCCCTTCTGGGAGTGTCGGCTTCGTATGCCCAGGTAACAACAAGCAGTATTTCCGGAAGCGTGCGGGACGCAAAAGGAGAGGCGCTTATAGGTGCTACCTTAAAGGCAGTTCACAAGCCTACAGGGACTGTTTATGGCGTTTCTACAAATGTGGAAGGCCGGTTTGCCGTGCCTAATATGAGAGCAGGAGGACCTTATACTATCGAGGTTTCCTACATTGGTTACCAGAGCCGGGGCTATGAAGGAATAATCCTCAAGCTGGGTGAGCCATTTGTTTTAAATGCGGTACTTAGTAATTCGGGAACCAACTTGACAGAGGTTGTGGTGTCGGCGAAGTCTTCTGTATTGAATACGGACAAGACCGGCGCAGGAACGAATGTTGGCTTACAGCAAATAAATCGTGTGCCAACTATTACCCGCAGTCTCAGCGATGCCACCAAACTGACCCCGCAGGCAAATGGAAATGGCTTTGCAGGCCGTGACGGACGTTATAATAACGTACAGCTGGACGGAGCTAACTTTAACAACGGTTTTGGATTAAGCAGTGATTTACTGCCGGGTGGTAATACTGCTCCTGTATCTCTGGAGGCAATTGAGGAAATGCAGGTCAATATTGCTCCCTATGATGTGCGCCAGTCGGGCTTTACCGGTGCTGGCATTAACGCAATAACCAGAAGCGGTACGAACAAGTTTGCAGGCTCGGCTTATACTTTTTTTCGTAATCAGGGTTTAAGAGGTACAAAGATTGGTGATGTCAAACTCAACAATCCGGATAATAGTGCCAACACCTATGGCGTACGTATTGGTGGCCCTATTATTGAAAATAAGCTTTTTTTCTTTGCGAACTACGAACATGAAAAAGAAACATTTCCAGGTGTTAACTACATTGCCAGCAGGCCGGGCCTTGCCGGCAGTAATGTTTCAAGGACAACAGCCGATGACCTTGAAAGAGTGCGCAAGCATCTTATAGAAACCTATCAATATGATCCGGGCGCATATGAAAACTATGCAAATGAGTTTATGAACAAGGGCGATCGCTTTTTGGTGAGGCTTGATTATAATATTAACGATAAGAATAAGCTTACTTTCAGATATAACTATTCAAAAGGTACAAGCGATCAGATCGTTAACGGAAACTCAGGCCCTAACCCACGTTCGACTGCTCAGCGTATCAGTAATCAGTCCTTGGTTTTTGCCAATTCAAATTATAGCTTTTTGAATAAGGTTAGCTCGGTTACCGGCGAATGGAATAGTGTTATAAACTCAAATCTTTCGAATCAGCTTCTGGCTACGTATACAAAAACTCAAACCACGCGTTCTTACCCTGGAAGCAGGTTTCCGTTCGTAGACATTTTTGACGGTGATAATAATTATATGAGTTTTGGAACGGAATTATTTTCAGGGGATAATGATCTGAAAAATAACAGCGTAAGTATTGTAAATAACCTTACCTATTTGCTGGGAAATAATACTATAACCGGAGGAATTAGCTATGAGTACATTGATTACGGTAACTTATATCAGCGTATGAGTACTTCGTACTATCGGTACAAAAGTTTGAATGATTTTATAAATAACGCAAGTCCATCCTTATATGGAATTACTTATGTCTTTCCTGGACAGGATCCTTATGTAAAGATTAAGTTTGGGCTTGGCGGTGCTTATATTCAGGATAAATTAGCGGTTAATGACAATCTGGGTGTAACGTTCGGTGTTCGCGCTGAAATGCCTTTTTATCTGAACGACCTTACTGCGAATCCATCAATTGATAACCTTGAACTTTTAGACAGGGATGGTAAGCCAACCAGGTATTCAAGCAGCAGCTGGCCTAAGTCGAAAGTAATGCTTTCGCCCCGTGCTGGATTTAACTTCGATGTAAACGGTGACCGTTCCTTAACATTAAGAGGCGGAACAGGTTTATTTTCAGGGCGTCTTCCTTTTGTATGGCTTACTAACATGCCAGGCGGCTCTGGAGTGATTCAGAATACGCTGGAACCGGTGCCGACGAAATCTACAGACAAAGAGCTTGATGCTGTTTACAAACAGTTCTATCAGAATCTGAAGTTCAATACCGACCCAATGCACTGGGTGAACAACGGGCCCGAAAAAATCTTCATTAAGGGACCTGCGCAGGGTGCTCCCGGAAGTATTGCTCTTGTCGACAAAGAATTCAAAATGCCTAAAGTTTGGCGTACAAGTGTAGGTGCTGATTACTCTATTCCAAATGCGCCCTTTGTTCTATCAGGAGACTTCCTATATACAAAAGATGTAAACGGAATTTATCAGTTTAATGCAAACAGGAGGCCGGCAACAAAAAAGCTTAACTACTCAGGTGATAACCGCGACTTCTTTGACGGCAATTACAAGTATTCAGACAAGACGGGAGATGTAACTGCTATTTTGTCAAATACAGATAAGGGTTATTCTATGTCTGCAACGCTTGGCCTTTCAGTGCCATCATTCAAGGGTTTTTCCGGAAGTGTTTATTATACTTATACGCAGGCGGAGGATATCAGTGGGAACCCGGGTTCAGCAGCGGGTTCTGCATGGTCTAATAATTACTCGATCAATGATCCTAATGAGCAACTTTTAGGATATTCGCAATTTGCCGTTCCTCACAGAGTAATGGCTAACCTTTCGTTCAAAAAAGAGTATCTTAAAAATCTAGCAACTACAGTATCATTGTTTTACGAAGGTACCAATCCAGGTCGCTTTGCTTATACTACCGGTGGCGACATCAATGGGGACAGAGTAAGCGCTGATCTTCTTTATATTCCTGCAGATGCAAGTGAACTAAAGTTTGTTGCTATCGCGGACAAAGATAAGGATGGAAAGCCACAGACTCCGTTTACCCCTGAAGAGCAGCTTGCCGCTTATCAGCAAATAGTTAACAATACCCAAGCACTGAAGGATGCTAAGGGGGGCTATATAAGACGAAACGCCGGCTTGCTGCCGTGGTTAAATCGTTTCGACTTCCGTCTATTGCAGGATGTATTTACGAACATTGGTCCTCAAAGACACTCGCTTCAGTTCAGTTTTGACGTGCAAAATGTAGGTAATTTGTTTAACAATACCTGGGGCGTATCTCAGATGTTGAACGGAAGTTCCGGTTACAACTATGCACTTCTGGACGTGGTTTCTGTAAGTAAGGAGGGTGTTCCTTCTTTCAATATGACACGTATAAAGGAAAACGGTAAAACTATATTACCTACTACCCCTTTCCGCAAGTCAGAGACTTTAAGTAATACATGGCGCATGCAGTTTGGCGTTCGTTATTTATTCTAGTATTAAAAACAGCTTAAAGAAAGGCAGTCCGTAGGTACGGGCTGCCTTTTTTTGTTCTAACTTGTTTCTTTGCGCTGGCGATAGAACATATTTATTGATATTAAGGCACTATTAACTTTTAGTTAAGTGATTCGCGCTGTATTGCTATTCTGATTCATTACTTTTATTTTCGTAAGTCTTTGGGATTCCACTGTACTTCCCGGACAATAGCATATATAGTCATATGAACAGAAGAAACTTTTTCAAGGGTGGATCTCTTGCTCTTTTAGGCAGCAGCCTGCTATCACCTGCCGATGTTTTGGCAGATGTAGCTTCATCGAACCTTGGTAAGGGGAAAACTGCCAGAAATATAATTTTTTTGGTAAGTGATGGTATGAGCACGGGTACGCTTAACATGGCCAATCTGATGATGATGAGAAAAGAGGGAAGGATGAGCAAGTGGTTGTCTCTGTACCAGCAGGATAAGGTAAAAAGAGCCCTGATGGATACAGCCTCGGCAAGTTCGCTTGTTACAGACTCGGCAGCAGCAAGTTCGTCCTGGGGAGGTGGAATGCGCGTAATGAATGGTGCATTGAACGTAAACGCAGACGGATCTTTCAATAAACCCATATGGCAGAAATTTAAGGCTCTCGGTAAAGCAGCAGGCTGCGTTACGACGGTTCCTGTTACGCACGCGACACCTGCAGGTTTTTGTGTAAACAGCGTCAAACGAGACGATCAGCCGGGAATTGCCCTTCAATATCTTGAAAACGGTTTTGATGTACTGATGGGGGGCGGGCTCGAGTTTTTTAATCCGGATAAGCGTAAAGACAAACAGGATGTGTTTAGCCTGTTTTCAAAGAAAGGCTATAAGGTGGTTAAGAGCAGGCAGCAAATGATGGACATCCCATCCTCGTCTTTGGCGCCTGTGCTTGGTGTCTTTCATGAAAATGGCTTGCCTTTTTCCCTTGACCTGGAAAACGACGAAGAACTGAAAAAGGAAGTGCCCACTCTAGCCGAAATGACGCGTGCGGCTATAAACCGGTTAGATAAAAACAAGAAAGGTTTTGTCCTGCAGGTGGAGGCAGGGAAGGTTGACTGGGCCGCTCACTCCAATGATGCTGGGGCATTAATCTATGATCAGATTGCGTTTGACAATGCTATAAGGGTTGCAATGGATTTTGCCGAAAAAAGCAAGGACACCCTCATAATAATAACAACGGATCATGGGAATGCCAATCCGGGCCTATTCTATGGATCTAAAGCAACAGATAACTTCGACAGGATACAGAAGTTCAAACATACCAATGACTGGATCCTTAATGGAATAGACAATAGCTACAGCCCTTCCCAGCTTATAGAACGTGTAGAATATGCACAGGGTTATGCAATTAGTAAAGACGAGGCGTTGCTTTTACTGAAAAGTTATCAGAAATTGGACGACAATGGCCTATATAATCCGCGGCACCTGCCTTTCAGGGAGCTGGCTCAGATGCAGGTTGCTTATAACTCTGTCGGCTGGGGTTCTATGGACCACTCTGCGGACTATGTAGAGTTATGTATGTTTGGTCCGGGGAGCGAGCTTTTACGGCCTTTTGTGAAAAACACAGATATTCACAATCTCATGTTAAAAGCGGCCGGTGTGGCTGTAAAAACGGTTTAAGTTAATTGAAATGGTAAAAAAGGTAGGTATTTGTTCTTTTTTGGTGGCTTTGGCTTTGTGTTCGGGTTCGTTGTTTGGAAGTTCATTTCCTCAAACCCGGCAGATCAAAGTTCTTACTTACAACATTCATCATTGCAATCCTCCGTCTGTTGCCGGCTTAATTAATTTACAGGCGATAGCTGAAGTTATTAAAAAAAGTAATGCTGATTTAGTGGCTCTGCAAGAAGTAGATGTATTTACTGCGAGGTCTGGAAAATCTGTTCATCAGGCAAAGGAACTTGGCCGTATCACTGGCATGTATTATCATTTTGTAAAAGGAATAGACTATGAAGGGGGTGAGTATGGAGTGGCGATTTTATCAAAGTTTCCTTTTCTGAAAACGGATAGTCTGAGGTTGCCTATGAAAGAAGGAGCCAAAGGAGAGCCGCGTGTAATGGCAACGGCAATAGTTGAACCGTTTAAAGGAATAAGGATTCTATTTGCTTCCACTCATTTAGAGTTAAAAGAAGATAATCGGGTTTTGCAGGCCTCTGCAATATGCCGGGAGCTTAGAAAAAGTAAGTATCCGGTTATTCTGGGTGGCGATTTTAACGCGGTTCCAGGGTCGGCGACAATGGATATTTTCGACGCCGATTTTACCAGAAGCAGCCTAAGCGGACCTTCGGGTTTCACCATCCCTGTTGTTAACCCAAACAGGGAAATAGATTTTCTGATGACCAGAAAGAAGGATAGACCAACGTTTTCGGGCCATGTAGTAATACAGGAGCAGTATGCTTCAGATCACCTGCCCGTTCTGGTAAACGTGTCTTTTTAAATTGACTAAACAAAGTAATAGGCGCGCAGAGGCGTATTTTAAAATACCTTGTGACTGTTAAAACAAAGGCTTTGAGCGTCTGTATCTAAATGCATGAGCTTGAATGAACAATTATCCTGGCTTTTTATACTTGCGATGCCGATAGCGTGTATAGCCTGGACCGTGACCCATGAAGAGGTTTTTAGAGAACCCCGCGAATTTTGCGTCAGGAAAAGTCAATCCTGTGAAAGGCTTTACCAGCGTAAGTTTTTCTATTTATTTACTTGTGAGTATTGTTTCAGCCACTATATAACCGCTTTTATTTTGGTTCTTAGTAATTATAAGCTTTTAATTAATGACTGGAGAGGTTATGTGCTGGCCTTTTTCGCCTTGATATGGGTAGCCAATATTTATATGAGTCTGTATGCCTATGTACGTACGGATTTGAAAAAAGAAAGGCTCCTTGCCAAAAAAGAGGAAAAGAGCCTTGAAGAGTGACAGACTAAATTTTTATTATAATGTTCTTCCTGTACATCGGCCACAGTATGGCCAAGAAGACCATAACGAAACATATCGCCCAAGCTAGTGAAGCATTGTAATCAGAAAGGTAAGGGCTAAAGAATGTTTTGTACAGGTATGTTTTAGAGCCAACTAACTCGCCATCCATGGAGACTTTTATCAGGTTCATGGCTTTTGCTATAATTGCAGATAGAAAGAATACCGTCATCGCATTTACTCCATAAGCGACAAAAACCCGAGATCCTCTTTTATACCCTTTTACGTCAATGAAGAAATAGAGGGAGGCAAAAATCATGGAGGCTATACCTCCCGTATATAATACGTACGAGCTGGTCCATAATGCTTTATTGATAGGAAAGGTTAAGCCCCAGGCTAGGCCTGCTATAGTAGCCAGAAGCCCGTACGAAAATATTTGAGCAACTTTTTCTGTTGGCTGAACATTTTCCTTCCTGAGTATGCGGCCAATGAACATGCCCATAATGCCGGTGGCGATAGCAGGAATAGTGCTAAGCAGGCCCTCAGGGTCCCAGGTGCCAGCGGCCTTCCATACATGTGCTTCGGTAAGTACCTTCAGGTCGATCCAGGCAGCAAGATTTGTTCCTTTTTCAAGATTAGCAGGGCCTATGCCAGGTACAGGAACCCAGGTCATTAAAATCCAGTAGCCCACTAAAAGGGCAGCAAATATTCCCTTAAGTGTTTTCGGGCTAGTTTTGATGAACAAAACCGCACATACAAAGTAGACGATACCTATCCGTTGCAGTACACCGAATATGCGAACGTTCGCAAAGTCGAAGGATGGGAATAAATGAAGGAAAAGACCCAGGAGAAATAGTATGCATCCGCGTTTAAGCGCTTTTAGAAGCAGTGCGTTGTGTTGGGAGGAGTCCTGTTTGCGCGAACCCAGTGCAAATACGATGGCAACTCCTACAATAAACAGGAAAAATGGGAATATAAGATCGGTAGGGGTGGCTCCATGCCATTCTGCATGTTTAAGCGGGGAATACATTTTTCCCCAGCTTCCAGGATTATTAACAAGTATCATGGCAATGACTGTCATCCCACGGAATACATCTAAGGAGAGTAACCTTTGTTTTTTTATCATTTTCGGTGTTATTGGTGATGATAAATATATGCGTTATAATGCAGTATTAAAAAAAAACATGCAATTGTTTGCATGTTGGAATTTTATGTTCTAACTTACACTTCGTAATTATAGATCAAAATTAAACGAGTTTAAAGTTACAGCGATCAATTAAAACGACTACTATTAGATGAAAGGAATTTGCCTTGTTGTATTCATGTCCCTTGCTGTTCACGTTTTTGCCGCTAACGACTCTCTGGTTGTCGTAAACGCAAAATGGCAGGTGAGAAAGCTTGATAAAGGCGTTTGGCTGAGCACCTGTCATTTTCGGGATAGCTCCTTGTTTATGTCGAACCAGAATATATCAATTTTAGAAGTAAGACAGAACAGGAAACTTCGCCTCACTCTGGGAGTCGAAGCGTCTTTACGGAAAACAACAAGTGCCTTTGGAGTAGAAAACAAGGCTTTAGCTGCGCTTAACGGCACATTTTTCGATATGTCAAAAGGCGGTTCGGTTCTTTATATAAGGAAGGATGGAAAGACTTTTAATAAAAGTATTCTTAATTCGCGTAACAACGCTGCAATCGTTATCGATAAAAAAAGGCTAAAGTTGCAGGTAAGTAATGGCGTTGTGGATTGGGAAGAGCAGCTGAAAGGCGAAGATATAATGGTATCCGGCCCCGCATTACTGATCGGTAGCAACGAAGTGTCCTTGGACTCAAACACATTTAACCTTACTCGCCACCCAAGAACAATAATAGCCACGGGAAATAGAAAAAGGGTTTATTTTATTACAGTGGACGGGCGCCATGCAAATTCAGCAGGGATGAGCTTATTTGAAGCCCGGAGTGTACTAAGGTGGATCAGGCTTAAAAACGCAATCAACCTGGATGGTGGTGGTTCTACCACATTATGGACTTCTTCTACCGGGGTAGTTAACTATCCTTCAGATAATAAAAAATGGGACCACAAGGGCGAGCGCCCGGTAGCGAACGTAATTCTTTTAAAGAAAAAATGAGCATGATTAAGAAAATTTGTTTGATTGTTTTTTTTGCCTTCTGTGTCAAAGGGCTGGCTTTTGGAAAACCGCGAGGGCCGATCATTACTGGCGCGGATCAGACCGGTAACTATGTGCCTTATTTAAAAGGTAAGCGTATTGGCATGGTAGTTAATAATACTTCTATCATTGGAAGTAAAGCCAGTGTCGACAGCCTGCATGCTCTCGGACTTAATATAGTAAAAGTGTTCGGGCCGGAGCATGGTTTTAGAGGCGATGTAGGGGCGGGTGTAAAGGTGGAAGATAGTAAGGATGCAAAAACGGGCATACCTGTGATATCTTTATACGGCAAGAACCAGAAGCCGACAAGAGAGCAGCTGAAAGATGTGGATGTTATGGTATTTGACATACAGGATGTAGGTGCTCGATTCTATACTTATATAATAACCATGCACAGAGTAATGGAAGCTTGCGCAGAAAACGGCAAGGAATTACTGATACTCGACAGGCCGAATCCCAACGGAACCGTTATTGACGGACCCATACTGGACATGAACCTTAGATCGGGAATTGGACACCATCCTATTCCTATAGCACATGGCATGACGATCGGTGAGTTTGCCAAAATGCTAAACGGAGAAAAATGGCTTGATAAAGGCATGCAATGCAAATTAAAAATTGTCCCTGTAGCTAATTACAGCAGAGATATGGCTTACACGCTTCCAATTCCTCCTTCACCAAACCTTAATACGCAGCAATCCATTGAGCTCTATCCTTCACTTTGCCTTTTCGAAGGTACTGTTATAAGCCAGGGACGCGGAACTTATTTCCCGTTTACGGTTCTGGGGAATCCGGATTTGAAAGGCAAATACAGTTTTTCCTTCACACCTGTAAGCATAGAAAACATGGCTAAAACTCCGCTTCACATGAATAAGACCTGCTACGGTATGGATCTTAGAACGTATGACGTTGCCAAACTTCGTAAAAGTGGAAAGATTAATATTCAGTGGATGATAGAAATGTATAAAGCCTATCCGTATAAAGAAAAGTTCTTTGATTATAAGCAAAGTAAAGAGATGGGCAACATCGACAAACTCGCTGGTACGACTGAATTTAAAAAACAAATACAAGCGGGAATGTCAGAGCAGGCCATCAGAAAAACATGGGAGAAAGGATTGAAAGATTTTAAACAAATGCGAAAAGCATACCTGATTTATAACTAAGAAAATACGAAGAAAACCAATATAAGTTTAACATTAAATGAAAGGATTATGAAGAAAAGACTACTCATGCTCATGTTGAGCCTGGTCTTTTTGCTGGGGCATGCTATTGCCCAGCAAAAGACAGTGACCGGGAAGGTCACAGCTACCGACGGGCAATCTCTGCCCGGAGTATCGATACGGGTGAAAGGGACAAACCTAGGAACAAGTACAAATTTGGATGGCTTTTATACTATAAAGGTTAACAAAGGACAAGTTCTTGTTTTTAGCTTTATAGGCTCAGATACCCAAGAAAAAGCTGTAGGTGACGCTAACGTTATAAATGTCAAGCTTGGTTCGAGTACAAAATCGCTGGATGAGGTTGTAGTGGTGGGATATGGAACCCAAAAAAGAGCAAACCTTACAGGCGCAGTATCCACAGTGAATAGAGAGGTTTTAGAGTCTAGACCCATTACTGATGTAGGCAGAGCTTTACAGGGTACTACCCCAGGTTTAAGCATTACGACATCAAGTGGTCAGATAGGTCAGAATCCGAATATCAAGTTGAGAGGTACGGTTGGTACCCTTACAGGTACAGGAGGAGCGCAACCTTTGATTCTGGTTGATAACGTTGAATATCCTAATCTTCAATTGATAAATCCTGATGATATTGAAAGCATCTCTGTGCTAAAGGATGCTGCTTCCTCTTCTATATATGGAACACGCGGTGCATGGGGGGTGATCTTAATTACTACTAAAAGCGGTAAGAAAGGAACGCCTGCTCGTATTAACTATAGTACTAATGTCTCATTTAGCTCTCCGACAACCACGCCGGAAATAGCTCCAGCAGCTGAAGGTGCTGAAATGGCTTTCGGTGCAATGAGAAGGTCAAATCCAAATCAAAAGATATTTGCAGCAGTTGGGTCCTACATTGATGAACTTGCCATAGTGAAAATGCGTGAATGGAGGGAAAAATATTCTAATCAGAACCTCGGACTAGATATGGAGTTGGGTAGGGATTTTGAAGTTAGAGATAATCACTTGTTTTTTTATAGGCCATGGAAAGTCGGTGATATGTTCATGAAAAAGTGGACACCTCAGCAGAATCATACGATCAATATTAATGGCGGCAGTGAAAAGACAACATATAACATAGGCCTTGGTCTATTGGATCAGACTGGCGTCTTAAAGCAGAATGAGGATAAATATAAGAGATACAACGCAAGTGTGGGTGTCTCGACGGCTGTAACCGATTACTTTGAGGCAAGAGGGAAAGTTCTTTATACTAATACACTTTTAACTCAGCCTTTTCAATATGCAACTGCTGTGTATGACCCCTGGTATTACTTATATCGCTGGCCTGAAAATTATCCTTATGGTTTGTATCAGGGAAAGCCTTTTCGAAGTGCTATAACAGATGTGCAACAGGCTTCAATGGATAGAACAACTGTTAACTTGGCAAAGATTGCTGTAGGAGGAACGATAAAGCCAATGAAAGATATTACTATTGACTTCGATTATTCTTTTACAGGAATAAACAACCATTACCGAGCAGCAGGAGGTTATATTTATGGATGGGATTTCTGGAGTTCACTGGATAAGCAAGGAAATATTCCATATAGAGCATATACAAGCCCTTCATATGACATGGCGCAGTATAATTCTTCATGGAGTAATATGAATACAGGTAAAGTATTTGCTACCTGGAATAAAGGTTTTAAGGACCATAGCTTTAAGATTATCGCTGGGGGTGATCTCGAGCAATATGAAACATTTTTCCAATCTTCAAAGAGGAATGACTTAATTGATCCGAACTTAGGTGAAGTGAATCTTGCAACTGGTGATCAGTTTGCTAATAGCAGCCGTGGAAGGTGGAATACCGCTGGATTTTTCGGTCGATTAAACTATGCTTATGCAGGCAAATATTTGTTAGAGTTTAACGGTCGTTATGATGGATCGTCTAGGCTTTCGCCAGGTAAAAAGTGGGGATTTTTCCCTTCTATGTCAGCCGGTTATAATTTGAGTGAAGAAGATTTTATGTCTTTTGCCAAGCCCGTTCTTTCATCCTTGAAGTTCCGAGGATCGTGGGGGTCAATTGGCAATCAGAACACTTCAGTGGGTAATATTTATAGGATATTAAGTACATCCAACTCTGGTTGGCTAGTAAACGGCAAACAGACGACTACTGCAAGTACCCCTGCTCCAATATCTGGTGATCTAACTTGGGAAACCGTTACAACATTGGATTTTGGTTTAGATACCAGGTTTTTTAACGGAAGACTCGGTTTATCAGCCGATTGGTATCAGCGCACAACAAGCGACATGCACAGTCCGGGAGAAATACTTCCATCGTCTTTCGGGGCAGTTTCCCCAAAGAGGAATTTTGGTGCATTACGGACAACGGGGCTTGAGTTTGCTTTGGACTTTAATCACAATTTTTCTAGTGGGCTCAATATTAACCTTACTGCTACTCTAGCCGACTTTACAGAAAAAATAACGCAATATAAGGGTGTAAAAAATATTAACTCAAATTACGAAGGAAAAAGATTGGGAGACATTTGGGGTTATGAGACAGACAGGTTCTTTAGCAATGATGACTTTGAGAAAGATGCTGGTGGAAACCTTTTAGTTAAAGATGGTAAATATGTGTTAAGAAGTGGTATTCCCAGTCAAGAAAAGTTCGAAGGAGGAACATTCTTTTTCAGTCCGGGCGATATAAAGTATAAGGACTTAAACGGTGATGGCATTATTTATAGGGGGAGTAACACCGTAGAAGATCCTGGAGATCAACGGGTCATTGGTAATACTACTCCTAGATATCAATACGGGTTTAGACTAGGCGCAGATTGGAAAGGTATAGACCTGAATTTCTTTTTGCAAGGAGTTGGAAAAAGAAATTACTGGGCGCAGGGCCCTATGTTTATACCTGGGTGGAGGCCAGGTGAAGCTTGGTATAAACATCAGTTAGACTATTGGACGGAGGATAGGACAGCTGCTTTTTATCCAAGGTTGACAAATATTGGAGAAGCAAGTACTAAGAACTTTTATCCTCAGACTAAGTATATTTTAAACCTTGCCTACTTGAGACTTAAAAACCTTTCTGTCGGTTATCAAATTCCCACAAATCTCACACGCAAAGTTAAAGTTGAGAAAGTAAGGGCCTATCTCAGTGGGGAGAACCTGTTTGAATGGGATAAACTTGGAAAACTACCAATCGATCCGGAGGTTAACGTAACTACAGCAGGTGCGAATGATCCCGCAGCATTTGGAAGGGTTTACCCTTATAGAAGAAGTCTTTCGTTTGGTTTGCAAGTAACACTCTAAATAGATAATAAGATGAAAACTAGAATATTTTTTTTAATTCTAATTCTTGGAGCTGGGTTAATTAGTTGCTCCAAAGATTTTTTAGAGAAACCTCCTTTAGATCAACTCTCTGACGAGACGTTTTGGGTTAGTGAGAAGAATGTAAGGACATTTTCTTACGGTTTCTATACTGACTATTTCAAAGGTTATGGCTCGGGCAATACATGGGGTAACTTCTTTAGCGGACAATCACTTAATGATGATTTTGCTCCTGGTACTCCATCCGCTTATATCAAAGACGTGCCTGCTACAAATGGCGGATGGGGGTACAGCTATGTCAGGAAGGCAAATCTATTTTTACAGAAAATACAAGATATGCCTGTGAGCCAAAATATGACAGAGGAAGCAAAAAAACATTGGTCTGGAATTGCACGGTTTTTTAGAGCCATGGAATATTGCGACTTAGTTCAGCGCTTTGGAGATGTGACATGGTATGATCAAGTTATTTCAGAGAAAGACACTGCTCAGCTTTATAAGCCTAGAGAAGATAGGGCATATATAATGGATAAAGTTCTTGAAGACTTTAAATATGCCGCAGAAAACGTGAGAGTTAGTGATGGGGTAGAAAAGCTAACAATTAATAAAGATATTGTTTTGGGATTTATGTCATCCAAGTTTTTATTCGAGGGCACTTGGCAGAAGTACCACAAAGGAAGTGCTGCGAAAGCTAAAGAATACTTAGAGGCGTCAAAGTGGGCGGCTAACGAGGTTATTCAAAAGGGAAAGTATTCTTTAGGAAAATACAGGGAGGTGTTCAATTCGCTTGACCTTTCAACTAATTCGGAAGTGCTTCTGTTTAGACAGTATGAACCGAAAATTCTGACTCATTCTTTGATGAATTACGTAGATTATGAGCCTCAGACGGGTGCATCAAAGAGTTTAATGGATTCATACCTAGCTGATGACGGCTTGCCAATAAGTTTGTCAACCAAGTATAAGGGAGATAAAGATGTTAAAGAATACTTTGCTAATCGTGATGGGAGAATGAAAGAAACATATCCAGATTCGTTGCGTTTGAATGCTCCAAAGATGTCAACAGCGTATTCTACTTCTGGATTTGTCACATATAAATTTTTAAATGAATCTTTTGTAAATGACAGATTTAATACGACGGACGCTCCAATTCTAAGGTTTGGTGAGATTCTGGTTAACTATGCAGAAGCTTGTGCTGAGCTAGCAACTGTAGGAGGAGAGCCTATTTCAAACAGCGACTTAGATAAGTCCATTAATAAATTGCGTAAAAGGATAAACGTTAACCTTCCAGACCTTCGTGTAAATGGAGATCAGCCCATAGTAAACGGTCAGGTTTATGATGATCCTAAGAGAGATAAATCAGTCCCTAGTTTGATTTGGGAAATCAGACGCGAGCGCAGAGTGGAGCTTGTATTCGAAGGCTTTAGATACGATGACCTTAGACGTTGGAAAAAGCTTGAATATACAGATACAGAAATGAATCCTGAGATCAATATGGGAGCATGGATTCGCAAGTCCGATTTCGATAAAAGCCCTAAGCCGCTACCGACGATAGTTTTAAATAAGGATCCTAAAGCTCTGGAAGGTTACATAACTCCTTCGTGGCAACCTCAAACTCAAAGGAAGTTTACTAACCCTAGAATTTATTTGTATCCATTGCCAACTGATCAAATCGTTTTATATAAGCAACATAGTATAGAGCTGACACAAAACCCTGGATGGTAATGAACGGGCCCTCTTATTGGGCCCTTTTCCCATAATATTTGAGAGATGAAACGCTTAATTTTAGGATTGATTTTTTTTTATTGTTTAGAATCAAGTTGCCAAATCCATGGCATTAAACGCGAATTCAGAGGGGTTTGGATTGCAACGGTAGAGAATATAGACTGGCCAGGCAAAGGAAGTCGTTCTTCTGAAACGCAAAAAGCGGAATTGTTATCTATTTTCGATGAACATAAGAAGACAGGCATAAATGCTGTGATGTTTCAGGTTAGGCCAACAGCGGATGCATTATATAAAAAAAGCCGTGAGCCCTGGAGCCGTTATCTTAGTGGGAAACCAGGGATTGCTCCTGACCCTGAGTATGATCCCCTTCAATTTGCGATTGAGAAAGCTCATGAGCGAGGGATGGAGCTTCATGCATGGTTTAATCCTTATCGTGCTACGAATGATATGGTAGCGGCTAATGTGGCCAATGACCATATAAGCTTGCAAAAACCTGAATGGTTTTTTACATATGGCAGTAAAAAGTACTTTAATCCGGGGTTACAAGAGGTAAGGAGTTACATTGTTTCCGTTATACTTGATGTAGTGGATGGATATGATATAGATGGAGTGCATTTCGATGATTACTTTTATCCATATCCGGGTAAGACTCCACTTCCTGATTCACTTACATTTTTAGCTCACTCTAGAGGCATTTCCAATATAGAAGACTGGAGAAGGGATAATGTCAACCTATTAATAAAGGAAGTAAGGGACAGTATTAAAGCCCATAAAAAGCACGTTAAGTTTGGTATAAGCCCGTTTGGTATTTGGAGGAATAAAAAAGAGGACGTCAGAGGATCGGAAACAAATGGGCTTTCCGGCTATAGTGCTTTGTATGCAGACGCTCTCCACTGGCTGGCCAATGATTGGATCGATTATATCAATCCACAAGTGTACTTCCCTTTTAAATACGCTCCTGCTGCGTTTGAAGTACTTACCGATTGGTGGGGATTAAACTCTTTTGGAAAGCATGTGTATATTGGGAATGCTGTTTATAGAGCTTCAGAAAAAAGGTTCGGATGGGAAAGCTTTTCACAACTGCCTGACCAGATTCGCTATTTAAGGAATAATGAACACATACAGGGAAGCGTGTTTTTTAGTTCTAAATCATTAACTGATAATCTAGCTGGTTTTAGGGATTCACTACGTCATGATTTTTACAAATACCCCGCTTTAGTACCCACGATGCCATGGATTGACAACGTTGCGCCAAAAGCTCCGGAAAAGCTTACTGTTAAACGTAAGGGAAAACGACTCAAACTCAGCTGGACCGCCCCTGAAATGATAACAACTGGCAGTGATGACGTTTATGGATATGTAATATACAGAGTTAATAAACGAGCGCCGTTAAACACCTTAGATCCAGGCACAATAATCCATATAAGTTTCGATAACAAAACCACATATTTTTTAGATGATAGCTCTGAAAAAGGATCAAAATATTATTATTTTGTAACAGTATTAGACCGTATGAAAAACGAAAGTGCAACCTCCAATGTGGTTTTGAAGGGAGGTGTAGGTAAACGACAATAGACACCACGATTTAAACATAGGGCATTTCTTTATCTGAGATAATTCAACTTCTATCAACTCTTAACTAAACAAAATCATTATGAAAAAAAGACTACTAATGCTCATGTTGAGTCTGGTCTTTTTGCTAGGGAATGTTATTGCCCAGCAAAAGATAGTGACCGGCAAGGTTACCGGCGCAGAAGACGGACTTCCGCTGCCCGGCGTTTCCGTTAAAGTAAAAGGTACAAATCAGGGTACCGCAACAGATATTAATGGTAATTACACCATTAGCGCTAGTAAAGGTCAAGTACTAGTTTTTTCCTTTATAGGATCAACAACACAGGAAAAGACTATTGGCGACACAAAAAATATTAATATAAAAATGGGATCGGATACTAAATCGCTTGATGAGGTAGTAGTTGTTGGCTATGGTACTCAAAGGAAAGCTAATCTTACAGGGGCTGTTTCGACTGTTGATAAAAAAGCGCTAGAATCGAGACCTATTACCGACATCGGCAGAGGTCTTCAAGGAGCTGTTCCTGGCTTAACAGTTACTACCGCTTCCGGAGATATATCTAGTGAGCCTAAGATTCGACTTAGAGGGGTAACAGGTTCACTAAATACATCTTCTGACGGAGCTAAGCCTTTGATATTAGTCGACAACGTAGAAATACCTAGTTTGCAAATGGTAAATCCTGAAGATATTGAAAGCATTTCAGTTCTTAAGGATGCTGCATCAACATCTATTTATGGCACCCGAGGAGCTTGGGGGGTAATTTTGATAACGACAAAATCGGGGAAGAAAGGTGCTTCAGCAGATAGAATAACATATTCGAATAATATTTCTTTTGCCACACCTACAAGCATGCCTAAAATTGCATCGGGTTATGATAACGCTATGGCAGCTCTTACCGCTTATCGTAGAAGTGATCAAAACGCGATGGATTTAGGTGAGCCTCTAGTAGGAATGAGTGTTAACCTAGAATCAATTAAAAAGATGAAGGAATGGGAGGAATTATACGGGCATATGAACTTATCAGACTCTATGGTTTTAGGGCGAGACTTCGAAATAAAAGGTAAGCAGCTATATTTTTACAGGTCTTGGGATCCGGTGAAGAAGTTTGTCGACAATTGGGCGCCACAGCAAAAACATGATTTAAATATAAGCGGTGGCAGTGAGAAACTTGGATACAATCTCGGATTAGGGTATTTATCTCAGGACGGTGTCCTAAAAGTCAATCCCGATAAGTTTAATAGGTACAACTTAACGTTAAGTTTAAACTCGACAGTTAACAAGTGGTTTGACGCACGCGCTAAAATTTTATATAGTAACACTAGGTTTACTACACCGTTCTCGTTTAGTGCCGGAGAACACTATAGCGCATGGTATTATCTTTTTAGATGGCCAGCATACTATCCTTACGGTACTTACCAAGGTAAGCCATTTAGGAGTGCTATTACCGAAGCTCAACAGGCTAAACAGGATGAGACTAAGAATGCGTTTGCGCGGATGTCTGTAGGTAGCACTCTCAAGTTATCAAAAGGGCTTACTTTAGATGTTGATTACACCTACTCAAATACTAACAGTCATTTGCATCAAACCGGAGGAGGTGTTGAGGCTTATGATTTTTGGGCATTCAATGGCACTGGTTTAGATTTTAAAAACTATTACTCAGGAACGAGCTATGATAAAGCAAGATACAACTCTACTTGGAGCGAAGTCAACACAGGAAAGCTGTTTGCTACGTATCTAAAAGATTTCAACGATCATTCCCTTAAATTCATTTTAGGCGGAGATATAGAAAAATTCACATTTAATGATCAATCGTCAGAGCGGAGGAAACTTTTAGACCCCTCGAAAGGAGAGTTGAATTTGGCAACAGGAGATCAGTTTGTTGGAGGGGCTGCAAATCATTGGTCTACTCTTGGTTTCTTTGGGCGGGTAAACTATTCGTACAAGAACAAGTATCTCTTGGAGCTTAACGGCAGATACGACGGATCTTCACGTTTTCCTCAAACCGAATTGTGGGGTTTTTTCCCTTCGATATCCGCTGGCTATGTGATAAGTGAAGAAGGCTTTATGAGTAATACGAAAGATATAATATCTTTTCTTAAACTCAGAGCATCTTATGGCTCAATCGGAAATCAGGCTGTAGGAGAGTATCGATTCCTTTCTTTAATGGATCAAAAAGCATCAAACTGGATCCTCCCCGGGATTAATAATCCTACATTTACGACACCTTCCCCTGTTTCTCAGTCACTTACTTGGGAAAAGGTGAATACTCTAGACATAGGTGCTGATGTTCGTGTCTTAAATGACAAAGTAGGTTTAACATTTGATTGGTATCAGAGAATTACAAAAGATATGATTACTCCTGGTGTGACTTTACCTAATTCTTTTGGTTCAGAGCCTCCAGTAAGAAATTACGGT
The DNA here is from genome assembly GCA_002332615.1 of Sphingobacteriaceae bacterium UBA2059. Classification (GTDB taxonomy): domain Bacteria; phylum Bacteroidota; class Bacteroidia; order Sphingobacteriales; family Sphingobacteriaceae; genus Arcticibacter. Next base: position 31,801 of record DDAL01000009.1, read on the forward strand.
GAATTGGAAGCTAAAGGTTGGGAAGTCGCAATTGACTTTAATCATAGATTTGATAATCAATTAAAACTTTTTGCTTCTGCTTCTTTAACGGATGCTCAAGAAAAGATTACAAGGTATTCAAACGTTACCAAGTCCATTCCGGGACCCATTTCTGCAATCAACACCCTATATTATGAAGGTATGAAAATCGGAGAAATATGGGGTTATGAAACTGATAGATTGTTTCAGGAGGATGATTTTATAATATCAGAGCTTCCTAATGGTACTAAGGCTTATAAGTTGAAGGAAGGTTTACCTTCCCAGAAGGCACTTGAAGTGGGAAGCGGCTTTAATTATATTCCAGGAGACGTGAAGTTGAAAGATCTAGACGGTAGTGGTGATATAACCCCCGGGGATGCTGTATATAATTCTGGCGATAGGAAAATTATTGGGAATTCAACTCCTAGATACCAGTATGGCTTTAGGTTAGGAGCAGAGTGGAAAGGGATTGATCTAGATGCATATTTTCAGGGTGTTGGCAAACGTGATCTATGGGCAAGTGGTTCAGTCTTTATTCCTGGTTTTAGGTATAACGAAGCATGGTATAGCCACCAACTTGATTATTGGACTCCTGAAAACACGGACGCTTTTTATCCGAGACCGGCTTCTTATGGTGCGGTTGCAGACAAATGGGATTTCGTTCCACAGACAAGGTACTTATTAAATATGGCATATCTGCGTATGAAGAATGTGACTTTAGGGTATTCCTTCCCAGCACCGCTGGTTAACAAAGTCAATATGCAAAAAGTAAGGATATATTTAAGTGGAGAAAATTTGTTTGAATTTGATAAGCTAGGAAAGAAGATGCCTCTAGATCCAGAAGTAGATTTTACACAGGCGCAACTCAATAGAGATAGGGCCGGCTTTGGAAGGGTTTACCCATACAGAAGGTCTTTTTCTTTTGGATTGCAAGCAACGTTTTAATTAAGAAGTAATGAAAAAAAGTTTAATAATATTAATTGTCGTCTTTATCACAGGTTGTAATAAGACAGACGAATTTTTAGCGAAGCTTCCAATTGACAAGTTTACCGACGAGACATTTTGGAACAGTGAAAGCAGCGTTCGCACATTTGCATGGGAGTTTTATCCTACTTACTTCACTGGTTACGCTTCCGGGTTTGATTTAACTTGGGGCGGCTATTTCTGGGGAGAGCAATTGAATGATGATTTTGCGCCTACTGTTCCAGCAGAATATAGTACTGTTGTTCCTGAAAAGTCATTAGGAAAATTTGACTGGTCTTTCGCAAATATTAAAAGAGCAAACCTGTTCATTGAGAGAATACCGAAAGTTCCAATGAGTGATGATGCAAAAAAACATTGGTTAGGGGTTGGGAGGTTCTTTAGAGCAATGGAATATGCAAGTAAAGTCAAAAGATTTGGTGACTTTCCTTGGATAAGCAGGACTTTGTCTGAAAATGACGATTCTGAGTTATATAAGGAACGTGATCCAAGAACTTTAGTAATGGACAGTGTACTTGTAGATTTTAAATTTGCTAGCTCAAATGTAAGAATCACCGACAAAGAATCAGGTCCAAATCAGCTAACAGTAAACAGAGATGTTGTTCTTGCTTTCATGTCTCGATTGTTCTTGTTTGAAGGAACATGGCAAAAGTATATAGAAAAGAATGACGCAAAAGCTAAAGAATACTTAGAATCTGCGAAATGGGCGGCCGACGAGATTATCAAATCTGGACGGTATACAGTTGCACCAGGATATAGAGCTTTATTTAACTCTTTAAACCTTGCGGGTAATCCTGAAATAATAATGTATAGGATGTATGAAGTAGGTTATCTCACACATAGTTTAAACAGTTATGTGAATAAACTTTCTCAAAACGGAGCTTCAAAGAGCGCAGTTGAATCTTATCTGGCGGCAGATGGCTTACCTATCAGCGTTTCACAAGTTTACCAAGGCGATAAAAATATCAAGGATTTCATGAAGAACAGGGACCCTAGAATGCATGAAACATTCGCTGACTCATTAAGACTTAATGGCCTTGACGGAAACTTCTCTACAACCGGATATGTAGTCTACAAGTTCTTAAACGAAGAGATAAAGGATAAGAATGAAGGTAATTCTAACTTAAACAATACGGACGCACCGGTTATAAGATATGGAGAAGTACTTATGAATTATGCCGAAGCTTGTGCTGAGTTAGGAAACCTTATCCAAGAAGATCTAGACAAGTCTATTAACGCTTTGAGGAATAGAGCAGGGGTCAAGATGCCTCGCTTACAGATTATTGGCGGCTTGCCCGCTGTAAACGGAAAGGTGTTTGATGATCCTGTCAGAGACAAGACTGTTCCATCTTTGATCTGGGAGATTAGAAGGGAGAGACGTGTGGAACTTATGATGGAAGGGTTTCGTAATTCTGATTTAAGGAGATGGAAAAAGCTAAATTATATCGATATGAACAGAAATCCTGATATTAATAGAGGGGCATGGATAGACAAGACTAAATATCCAAAGACTCTATCTGTTACACTTGAAGGGAATAAGAGTCAAGGATATATTATTCCAGCCACTAAGATCAGAACGTTTGATAATGATAAGTATTACTTGTTTCCTTTGCCTGCAGATCAATTGAGACTATATAAGGATAGAAATGCGAGTTTAAACCAAAACCCTGGTTGGTAATTTCCACAAAACAAAAATAGCGAGCTCTTTACGGAGCTCGCTATTTTTGTTTTG
>DDAL01000028.1:0-99632 GCA_002332615.1 Sphingobacteriaceae bacterium UBA2059
TGGCGAAATTGGTAGACGCACCATCTTGAGGGGGTGGCGCCCTAAGGGCGTACGAGTTCGAATCTCGTTCCGGGCACTCTCATTTTACAGACATTCCCTTACTTATTTGTTCCCGTTTAGGGTATTTGTGTTTTCTTAAAGAGCTCCGCCTTTTTACTGAGTTTACCCTTAACGTCCAGGCGAAGCTATTGCTCAATGACCTGCTTTGCCATTAGTCAGTCAATTGGCCGGTCCGTCCTCTATAATTTCTTAACCATAACTTTTTTCTAAGGCCATTCATGCATGGGTCGCTTCTTATTCGTCCTTTAAGTCTTTCTTGCTATACATAGGATGATTTTTAAAGCACTTTTTAGACAAGGCACTGTGAAAACTTTAATGCGCATTAGAAGCGGTTTGAACGTACCTGGTTCGTACATGCTTCGTTAAAGTACAAACTAGGTACGTTGAAATTACCTTGCAGGCGGTGACTTGAACGCTACACATCATAAAGTAATTGGGATAATCGAACTGACTATTGACCGCCAGATGCAAAAATATTGTTTTGAAATATTAATCCGTACAGGGTGTGTTTAAAGCAAAATAAACATAAAAACCATTTGCTATTATTTATAGTAATGCTAATATTTGTATCATTATAAACATTGCTAAAAGCGAAAGGTTATGGCTCGGTACAAAGAAGGAATATTGTCTGCATTTCATGGTAAGGTTGGCTCGGTAGTAGGCTGTAGCTGGCGGGGTGTAAGTTATATGCGCGCTTTGCCTGTTAAAACAAAACGTAAGCCTACTGCTGCTCAACTGGCTGCCAGGGCTAAGTTTAAGTTTGTAAACGAATGGCTTAATCCGGTATCGCCCTATGTGATGGATTTTTTCAGGCATGAACCACAGCGACACACAGGCCGTCAGGCAGCGCATTCGTATATAATGAGGCACGCGGTAAAGGGTCAGTACCCCAATTTTGAGATTGATTACCCCTCGGTTTTGTTGAGTTATGGCGATCTGGAAAAGCCACTGCGTGTTAAGGTCACTCCGGTCGCGGGTGAGGGAGTATTTTTTGAATGGGAGGCAAAGGCCTATATAAGCATGGGAAGTATTTCAAGCTATTGCTGTATGGTACTCATCTTTCCCGAAAAACACACCGCTCTTATGCATAGGGCTACATGTTCACTTAACGAGGGTCGTTATCTCCTGCCTTTAAACCCACACTGGCAGGGTTGTGTGGCTCATGCGTACCTATCGGTTATGTCGTGGAACAGTGATCGGGTATCAGACAGCGTCTATGCCGGCAGGGTAGAGGTTGGCTGGTGAGTGGGTTATTGACTATCAATCCTCTTCAAACTGTTCCGAACGTGGGTCTTCGGCAAGAATTTCCATTTTAGGATTTTCAATATAATCAGCATACCAGCGTATGGCTTCAATAACCAACAGCGGGTCTGCTCCGTCATAGCCTATGGTTTCAAAAGCTAACAGCTCTCCGTTATCATCGCCATAAAACTGAAGCTCGTCATCGTTTGGGTCAAAATCATAAGTTTCAAGGGAGCACACCCTTATACGTAAGTTGCCATCGCGGTGTCTTATAACGTCCTGGCAAGGATTATGAGGGTCTTGCACCAAAAAAAATATCGATTGATCCATAGCTGTTAACTGAATATTAAAGGAAGAGAAATGAAAAAAGTTTTCAGGAGTGCATATTTAACACGTTTAGGAGCTCGGCTTTGCTCATCATACCCGATTTACGCCACTTTACTTCTCCATTCTTAAAAAGTATAAGCGTAGGTACGCCCTGTATGTTATATGCAGATGCGGCCGCCGGATTTTTGTCCACATCTATCTTAAGTATAGTTATACGATCCTTCATGGTATCTTTCAATTCATTCAAAACAGGCGCCATGGCTTTACACGGACCGCACCAGGTAGCAAAAAAATCAACTAAGGTTGGTTTTTCAGATTGAATAAGTTCTTTGAAAGACTGTTTCGTTTCCATACTCACTTTTTTTAAACTAACACCAAAGCAATGGCAGCGGTTTAGAATTGTTGATAATTAGGAAGGAATGTGCCCGCTGTGGCAGCTGCTTTATTGAGGCACCAAAGTAAATAGCGAGCCGGTGTAACGATAGGAAAGAGGAATGGCGCGGCATAAGGCAACTAAGTTTTTTTAGAGCAAGCTACAGCCGCTCAAAGCAGCACATTCTCTTTCCGGTTGCGTGCTTTGAGCGGCTGTAATCGGCCTATTTTGAGGTTTTATCCTCGGCCTGCTTCGTGGTGCCGGCAGGATACTTCGGCGCACTTTCTCTGATGATATACCGTTGTGAAATTACGCGTTTTAAGTCCGTTAATCTGCCGTTCTTGAAACTAAGATTGTACTCTTCCTCTGAAAAGTTGGTATAAGTCCAGACTTCAATCGAATTGCCCTCCGGGTCGGTAGTAGCAGCGCTGAGTTTATACCTGGTACCGGCTAAACTCTGCACCTCTTCCTTGCTCATGCCTATGGTCACTTTCTTCATGTCCCAATCCGCATCAGGCGGATATAATAGGGAAGTACAGCTGGCAACTAGCAGCATCAGCAGACCGGTACTCAAATAGCGAATGTTCATAAGCTGCTAATTTGTGAAAATTTTAACTCTCGCGCCAGTTTTAAATACATCGTGAGGTATAAAATATCCTTCATTTTTTCGTCCGTCCACGGTGATAGATGTTAATTTTCTGCTTTTGCCTTTTCTGCTTATAATGAGCTTTTTGCCGCTGCTCGTATTCCATTTAATTTGCTTGAACAGGGGCACTGTAACTATGTATTCCGGATCTGTTGCCGAAAACGGATATAAGCCTAAAGAGGCAAATACATACCAGGAAGACATCTCTCCGGCATCATCCATTCCGCAAAGAGCCAGGCCTTCATCTCCAATACCATAAAGCGTGTTTAGTATCGTATCTATGATTTTTTGCGACTTTTCTGGTTTGCCTATAAAATGGTATGAAAAGGGAGCTTCGTGGTCGGGCTGATTGCCATGACAGTACTGACCTATCATACTTTCTACATTACGCGCAATATGATTCGGATTCCAGGGTACGGTAAATAGAGAATACAACTTGGATTCGAAAGCCGACGGTCCTCCATATAACTCAATAAGTCCTTTCATGTCATGTGGTACATAAAATGAGACCTGCCAGGCATTTGCTTCCCTGTACATATACTCATAATAAGGATATTGAGGGTCAAAGTTTTGAATCCACTCGCCGTTTGCAAGCTTACCTCTCATAAAGCGGGTAGACTTGTCGAAGACATTCTTATAGTTTTTTGACCTTGCCATCAATAAATTATAGTTGGCTGTATCTTTCAATCTTTTTGCTAGCTGAGCAAGCGAATAATCATCATAAGCGTATTCAAGGGTCTTGGATACACCGGCATTAGCTTTGGTTTCAACATGCGGATCCTTTACATCAGGATCGGATATGAATCCTTTCTTAATATACTCTTCAAGATGGGGACGGGCGCCGCCTGTTACAGTAGCGTTTCGGAGTAATAGCTTGTAGGTATTTTTTACATCAAAGTTGTCAATGCCTCTTAAATAAGCTCCGGTAATTGATGATGCCCCATGGTCGCCGTGGAAAAAGGTTGGGATGAAACCTGTTTTATCCCCCACATCTTTCATCGACTTTATGACATTTAAGGTTACGTCGGGAGAAATCAGTCCTAACAAAACGTCTTTATTTCGATAGGTGTCCCAAAGAGAAGGTTCGGTATAATAGTCGAAATTAGCTTTACTGATCTTTCCTTTAGCATCAGCAAATTCCATGTTTACGTCGCTTCTTAGTGCCGGCCATAGGAAAGAGCGGTATAAAGAGGAGTAAAACATTGTTTTTTGCTTCTTGGTTCCGCCTTTTACGTTTATTGTGCCTAAAAGCTTTTCCCATTTTTGTACTCCCTCTTTATGTATTTGTTTAAAAGATTTAGTTCCAATTTCTGCAAGCAGGTTTTGCCTTGCATTTTCAGCGCTTACAAAGGATATTCCTATTTTTAGCTCAACAATGCGGTTTTTATCATTTTTTAAGTGAACAATTGCAAAGCCATCTTTTTTGCCTTCGTCTTGTTTTTTAATCTGTTTTATTTCTGTGTTCAGTACGGCGTAGAAAAATATCTTCTCGCCTGTCTGTTGAAAACCTTTTACGGCATAAGGCCCTGCTTGTTCAATTGACCAGTTAGAAATTTGGTTATTTGCTTTTGCTAAGTCGAAAAGTATTTGACGGTCTGTATTGTCTTTGTATTCATATTTATGGTAACCGCATCGCAGCGTTGAGGTAAGGCTTACATTAACATTGTAATCGTCTAAATACACCTGATAGAACGCCGGCGAAGCAGTCTCTCTGGCGTGGCTGAACTTAGACCCAAAGGATTGCCCGGGCTTTGAAAGGGGCAGGACAGGGATATTGCACAGGTTCCAGTGACCTTTGTTGGTATGGGTAAAGCCGTAGATGGTATCGTCTTCATATTCGTAACCTGCACCCGATCCATACTCAGTCATGGGGCTTAATTGCACCATTGCATTTGGTAAAGAACTGCCTGGAAAAGTAAGTCCGGCCCATGATCGCCAGCCTTCTGGAAGTTCGTAACCCAGTATCTTTGGGTCTGTTAAAGGAGCCGTGCCAATAAAGGTGTTTACATGCTTTGTGTAAGATTTTTTAAGTTGGCTCTTTGCTGCAAATGGAAGAAGCAAAGTCATGATCAGACAGCTTACAGAAATAGCGTTTACTCTCATTTTCTTTTAATTAGGTTCCAGATACCCAATAATAGAAAAAATATCTCAGGAAGATGCTAAAACGTTACAATGAATTTATAAGTAGTAGATTTTATCTGTTTAACAGGGGTGTTTGGTCGGAAGCATGCCTGGTTTTCCGATGGAGCCGATAGGTATAACCTGCATCATCTCAACTTCTTGTTGTTTATTTCAGGCCAAGCCGCTTTTGCTAACCCGGCCCGAAAATTGAAAGCTAGCGCAACCGGTGTTTTGAAAGTGTTTCCGCTAGTCTGTCTTCCAGTTCTTTTTAGCTTTACGGAACCCTTTTTTACGCCACCACCATATCAGGAAGCCTGTTATGGGCAGCGAGGCTCCTATGAGTGTGAATAAAAATGCAAGTACTTTTCCGGGGAACCCAAGGATGCTTCCCACGTGAATATCATAGTTCATCCGTCGCAGCTTTGATGCGAAGCTTGCTTCTGCATAGTCTGTTTCATTTAATCCTCCCTGCTTTAACTCTTTAAGGGTGTGCTGATCAAAGGCAAAGCTGCGGCTATTGTAAAACTGACCGCTGTTTGGGTATATGTATACATAGATCACTGATTTAGGCTGGTTGGGATCGGGAAAGGTATAGTAAAAACCTTCTGCTTTGGGGTACTGCTTTATTGCTTGCTGCCAGGCGATATCCATGGCCTGATGCGGGCGGTAAAGGGTGTTTTGCCTTAATGAATCTGACTCGGCCTTTGTATATTCGGGGAGGGGTTTTCCCGCCGAGGTCACCCAGTACAGGCCTTCACTATACCATTTTATACCCCAAACCATTCCGGTTAGTGCTATTGCAGCCAGAAAAAGCAGCGAGTAAAAGCCCAGTACATTATGTAAATCCAGATTTAAACGCTTGTAGGAGGCACCCCATTTTACCTTAAAGCTTTTGTTGCGCGTTGAACGGTTCCATTTTTTGGGATACCACCAGATAAGCCCGGTAATGAGCAGGATAACAAACACAAGGGTTGCATAGTTTACCACAGGGCGCCCGATTTTATAAGGAAGCCATAGGAAGCGGTGCCCGTTTAATATAAAGCGAAAGAAATCTGTTCGTCCTTCCTGTCTTATTTCCTTGCTTACTACTTCGCCTGTATAGGGATTTATCTTTAGGGTGATAGTCTCAGCCCTGCGCGATGTTTCGTTCTTATCGCTTATACCCAGATTTACTGTTCGTCCCTGCTGGTAGTTTGCACTTCTCAATTGCTTGTCGGGATATAATTCAGATGCGATTTGCATAAGCTGCGAAGGGGGTATAACCGATCGTCCCTGGCGCTCTATACGGGTGCGTGGTTCGAGGAGCGCTGTTATTTCTTCATGAAATACCCATATACAACCTGTTATACATACGATGAACACGATTATACCCGAGCTGAGGCCCAGCCACAAATGCAGCCATTTGTTGATGCGCATTAAAGTCGAGTCGGCTTTTTTTTTCTTTGGTTGCTGAGGGTTGCTAAGCATAGTCTGTAGGATGCTGAGGTTGATAAAGAAAACAGGTAAACAAGCCGGACACAGGTTGGCGTATACTACTGTGTCCGGCAGGCTAGATGTGTTTAATATTTGAGGCGGTTAATTGCTGTTATGGTTCCTCCTTCTACTTTTAGTCCGGGTGTTGCTATTGCACTGGCGGCGTCTATGCGGTAAATTCGCGATTCGGTATTAGAGGTGGTAATACCTGAAAAAATTGAGGCGCCATCTTCTGAGGCAAGGTTGTTTTTACTTGAAATACTTGTGATGTTTTGTGGCAATCCTTCCACCCACTTGAAACTTTGAGTGTACACATCTGCAACAGCAAGTTTCGATACTCCCTTTAATTGTCCTTTTTCGCTAAACATCTCCAATAGGAATTTTCCCTTGCCTATGTAGTTTTGTGCCTTTATATGGTAGCCTCCTGATTTTTCCTGAACATTGAAGAAGTAGCTCTGATCAAACTCTGTACTTCCCTTTTTTATGCGGATAATGGCAGATGGCTTGGATGATAGCTGATTGCCGGGTGTAGCATGTTCGGAGCCGGCTGGCGAGAAGCCATATACATCTCCTTTTTCATCTTGTGCCAAGCCGTTATTATAATAGGATCCTATAAATCCTGTACGGTTATCTTTAATTACTTTTTCGAGTTTCATATCGGGGTAGGTAAATACGGCTACCCAGGTACTGTCAAGGTATCTGCTGCTCCATATCTCTTTGCTTATTCCATCATTGCGTAAGCATTGATAAGGCGCGAATACTTTATCTCCAACCTGAGAGGCCCAGGTAAAGTGGGCACGCTCGCCATTGCCTGCAAGTTTTACAATATCCAGAGTGCCTTCTCCTACAATTTCAGAACGCTCGGCATTTACACGATACCAGTTGGCATTGGGTTGCCCGCTGCGCGGCACCTTAATCATTAGTATATCATCTTGTACGGCAGTCTGAACCTGTACGGTTTCGCTCTGAAAGTTCGATTTTTTAATAAGTTCGCCCTTTTCGTTTGCAATGTATGTAGTTACAGCACCGGGGTTACCCTGTCCGTAGAGCAAGCTGAAAAAACGGTTTTTATGTGTAAGATAATAGCGAAAAGAGCCGTCTTGCTCTTTGCCGTTTCCTACTGTGGTTATACTACCCTGGTTCAGGTCGGTAGTTGTGAGAAGGTAATCGGCCGTGTTTTGTGAGCCCACAGGAGTTGAGGCAATGATGTACATGGTCTTTCCCTGACTTTCTCCCGGCTCGGGCTCGGGGCTGATAGTTTCTTTATCGTTGCAGGACAGGGCTAGCATGGATATGCAAAGCGCAGCCAATAAAAGAGGTTGGTTCTTTTTCATGATCTTTTCTTATTTATTATGTGTTGCGGGTTTTGTAGTTATTTTCCTATAAAATAGCGCAGCTTTGCATAGAAGCCCCGGCCGGGCTTTTGCAGGCTAAAGTTGTCGTATAACCGGCTGTCCATTAGATTTTTGCATTCCAGTCCGATGTTGTACTTACCGCCGGCAAACGAGTAGAGGATAGTTGCATCGTGAGCAAGCTGGCGTGGTATGTCCATCTTCTCGCTGCCCATACTTGGCCAGTAGAGATAGTAGGCATGCACATATAACAGGTTGTAACCAAGGCTTAAGGTATTGCCTTTTGCTGCAAAATCTTTAAATGTTGCCGCTACATCTGCATTGCCATATAGAAAGGGCATATTTGGTATGCGGTCTCTGTAAAGGATGCTTTGAGTGGTATAACCTTTTTCAAAGCGAGTATTATTGCGAAGGTTCTGATAGGTGGCATTTATGCCTGCTGCAAGCATGTTTTTATACGTATAGCGCAGCTCGGCATCAAAGCCCGCATTGGTTGCATCCATCAGGTTGCCCATTAGCTGTTTGGTTTGATTGCGGTTAAGCTCGGGCCGGATAAAGTCTTTTGAATTGCGATAAATGAAATTGCTACTCAATCGCAGGTTGTGCAATTCCTTTACCGTGGTTTCATAACTTATGCCAACGTTGAAATTATTGCTGTGCTCAGGCTTCAGATCTGTATTTCCTTCTATGTTGATCATGTCGCCGTAAAGCTCTTCAGTTTCCGGCAGGCGATAGCTTTTTTCGTAAGATGCTTTAAGCTGTAGCTGGTCAGTCAATAGATAGGAGCTTGCTATGCCATAACCAATTTTGTTAAAACTGTTTCTGATTTCTTTATATGTTTCCTTAGTTTCCCCTGCAGGAGTATGCAGCTGCGAAAAAGTATTTCGCTGTGCATAGCTTTTTAGAAATGCCGATGTGCTGAGGCGGTCGGAGGCATCAAATTTGTAGCCAAGACCAAGTATGTTTTTTCTCGTTTTTCTGGGCTGGGCATACTTAACACTGTTAGGATACAGCTCATCTGATCCTTTACGGTCAAAAGTGTTAAATACATTGTTAAGACTTACGGAATGTTTGTCGTTGAGGGTATAACTTATATTTGTTGTAGCCACGCCCGTGTTATTTTTGTACTTATACATTGATCGCTCGCGTTCACTGCCTTGGCCAGCGTACTCTTTGTACTGCTTAAACCAGTTGTAGCGGCGATAAGCCGTATCAATATTTTGTTCTTCTCCTAAATTATAATTGCCTGTAAGGGCTAGGCTGAGGCCTTTGACTAGTAGATTCTTTTTTTGATACTTTATGGAGGGCATAACGATATTGCCCCTGCGGTGCCAGTCGCCAAATACGCTTACCATCCTTGCTCCGGTTTGTATTTCAGCTTTATTCTGGCCCATGGTAATGCCAAGCATCAGCTTATCGGCCCAGGGCTTGCCCATAATTCCTGCACTGGCTATGATGGTTTCATTACGGTAAGCATCGTGAAAGCGGCGCACGCGCTGGTTGGGATAATAAGTGCCTTTATTTATATCAGACACGTCTACATTAATCCAGTAATTATTGTCCGAATAGTTTTGAAATGCATTAAACTCCAGGCGCAGGCCTTTGTCGGTAGTCAGACCGGCGTTAACAGCCGATCGGTGCGTGTTGAACGATCCATAAGAATAGGAAACATCCAGATACCTGCGTCTGGAATTATCGCTTATTATATTAACTGCACCTCCAAGCGCATCGGCTCCAAGCCATACAGGAACTACCCCTTTGTATACCTCTATGCGGCCTGCCAGATTAACAGGAATATTGTTTATTTGAAAGGAAGACCCGAAGTTGTCCATCGGTATTCCATCCAGAAAAAACTTTACCTGCCGGCCGGTAAAGCCATTCATCGAGAAGTTTACGCTTGAGCCAACGCCACCTGCTTCTCGCACTCGAACACCTGAAATTCGATCTAAAGCTTGACTGAGGTCAAGGGTCGAGTTATGAAGCTTTCGGGCATCCACGGCAGTAACATTAAAAGCCTGCCTGTTCACTTCTCCGGTAACTGATCTCCCGGTTACAGATACAGCATCCATTGTGCTCACTTGCTCGAGGAGCTTTATACGAAGTTTTGTAGTCTGCCCCGCCTGTACTTCAATTTCGCGCTGAAGTGGACTATATCCTATGGATGTTATCGCCAGCTTATATCTGCCTGGGTTTAGGTTTGTAAACTCAAACATCCCGTTCAGGTTTGTAAAGGTTCCATAGCGCGTATTCTCAAGCTTAACAGAGGCCGATGGAACCGGGTCTCCGGCGCTGTTGATAAGCTGACCGCTTACGCCCGCTGCCAGGCTATTTTCAACACAACAGACATACAAGAGGGCACATAAGATGCCTGTTAGCAAAATTTTGTTAATTTGCATCGCTTTTAATTGTTCAAATCGTTAAAAGTAAACGGCCTAGGCCGCAGGGCTATGTAGTTGCAGCTACATGGCCCCTTTTGTTTATTCCACGTATTATCAGTTGCTTGTAAACACTGCAAATATATATCTATTTAGAACAAATCCAAATAAGCTTAGAGCTTCCTTTTGTTTATTTTTTAAATAGCTAACTATTTCGGATAGCTACTTAATTAATAATTTTCAGGTATATATCATGTTAGCAAACACGTAGTTATCTCCCAAACTGATGTCTTTTGATACTGTTTATAATGGGAAGAAAGCATCGTTATGAAACCATGGCAGATTAAATTGGGCGACTGGCAGCGAATTCTTTTTGGTGATGCGCCCCCTGAGTTTATGTTAGAAGTGGTGTTAAGAACGCTGGCCGTCTATCTCTGCATGCTCCTTGTGGTGCGATGGCTTGGAAAGCGGATGAGCGGTCAGCTCACTTTAACTGAAATGGCGGTTATGCTCACCCTGGGAGCCATTGTGTCTGTCCCGATGCAAACTCCCGACAGAGGGATAAGTCAGGGCATCTTGATTCTTGTTTGTGCTTTATTGTTTCAGCGAGGAACAAGCTACTGGGGGTCTAAAGATGAAAAATTTGAGAAGTTGAGTCAGGGAAAGCTAAGTCTTATGGTTAAGGATGGAGTGATGGACATCGGAGAGATGGAAAAAGCACGCATTTCACGGCAGCAGTTATATGCAGAGCTTCGTAGTCATAACATAAGGCAATTAGGGGAGGTAGAGCGCGTCTATCTGGAAGCAGGAGGCTTCTTCAGCACCTTTAAGTTCAGCGAGCCAAGGCCAGGTATGCTCATCTTTCCCGAAAAAGATTGTGTGTGGAGCGAGCAGGAGGTGAAGAAGCAAGACAGTCTGAAGACCTGCCGAAGTTGTGGGTTTACAACAGCGAAAGCTATCGATACCTGTACTAACTGCAAAGCAAACGATTGGACCTACGCGCTAATGATATCATGAAAAAAGACGAAATAAAGCTAGACGACTGGCAGCGGATCCTTGCTGGAGAAGTGCCTCCCGAATTCTTCATAGAAGTAATACTGCGTATTGCAGTTATTTATGTTTTACTAATGCTCACCATGCGTATCATGGGCAAGCGTATGGCTGCGCAACTCAATGCGGGCGAGCTTGCTGCATTGGTAACACTGGCTGCAGCCATCGGGGTGCCTTTGCAAGCGCCCGATAGGGGACTGTTACCGGCTATTATTATTGCTTTTATTGTCGTAGTAATTCAGAGGATGATAGCGCGGTGGAGCTTTAAGAATGAAAAGTTTGAACAACTAACACAAGGCGATCAATCTCTGCTGGTCGACAACTCAGTAATGAATCTGACTGAGATGCGCCGTAGCAGAATTACACGTGAGCGCTTATTTGCCCAGTTGCGTTCTGCTGGTATAACAAACCTGGGTCAGGTTAGAAAGATGTACCTTGAAAGCAGCGGTGCTTTTAGCATCGTAAGAGAGACGAATGAAAAGCCGGGTCTTACGCTCATTCCCTGGTGGGACAGGGAGTTCCAGCAAAAGCAAAAGGCTGGAAAAGACTGCAAAGTATGTAAGGAATGCGGTTCAGAAATGAAAGTTCCGGTTAAAGAGGGCATTGTTTGTCCTTCCTGCGCCTGCCCTGAATGGGTAGATGCATATGTTTAAACTATCTATAAAAACAAACTATAATGAAAAAGATGATTGATGCAAAAACACATGGAATTATTGACTATGCAGTCGCAGGTATGCAACTGCTTATGCCGGAGGTGCTTGGTCTTAATAAAGACGCAAAAGATACTTATAAAATAACCGGAGTAAGCGTTCTACTGCTTAACTCGCTCACAGATACCGACGTTGGCCTCAAGCGTCTTATCCCTTTCAGGTGGCACAAAGTTGCTGACGCAGCACTGCTTACGAAACTATCAGTACTTACTTTGTCCGGAATAATAAGAAAACATCCGCGCACCTTGTATTACCACCTGGCAGTTTTGTCCCTGAACCTAGCTGTCTATTCGCTTACTGATTTTAGAGAGTTAAGTAAAAAACGCTAAAACGACAGGTGATTACTTAAATTCCCTAAAGGCTGCACCAAACAATGCTGCCTTTGGGGGAATTTAGCGTATTGAGTTTTAGGTTTTGAACCTCAGAAAAGCAGCAATCTGGCTTTGCTTAGGCATTTTTTCCGCGGGAAGCACGAATACCCGACCGCCGTTGGCAAGCGTGTTCTGCATAGCTCTGTTTACCAGGCACTCGTCACCAGCTTGTTTTTCAGGGTGTATGTCCAGCTTATTCGACTCCTGATCAAAGCTTCCCCACAAGTGTAGATTCTCCTGTACAAATAAGTCCGATATCTGAGCAAAGTAACTTGCAGGGATCACCTTTTCAGGCATAGAAGATGTAAGCTCAGTGGCCACCTGATTATAATAGTTTTGAAGGGCCTTTTTCTTTTCAGCCTTCAGCAGAGGCGTCACAATATCCTGCACCTTTTCAAAGAGAGCATTGGTATCCAGCTGGTCATAGTTGCCCTGAAGGTATTCTTCTGCAATAAACTTATAATTGGACACCTGCCGATAGATACCAACCATGTATTCTACCGAGCAAAGTATAAGCGGGGCCCGTTCATTAGCCAGCACCTCAGTCCAAAGCGTCTGATCCACCTCTTTAAGATATTGGCTGATGTATTCCTTCTCGTCAGAAAGACCGCTTCCATGGCCATGAAAGTTAGCTTCGGCCCCGGGGGCAGTACCTCCTCCGCGAAAAAGCTTACGCTCATCCTTCTCTTCAAATCGAATCACATCATCTATACCTGTAGGTAGGCCTTCAACTTCCATCTTTTCAAGTCCATATCCATTGCCCTTATAGAAGGCAGTCGAATCCTTACTAAATACAAGCATAAAGAAATGCTCGTTGTTAGTCATTACAGAAACAATCGGGCTTAGGTGGAAGAACTTCTGGATATGAACTTCTTCCGGAACTTCGATTGGTAAAAGCAGAGTCTTGAAGAAACCTTCTGCAATGAACACCGCAAGCCCCTTATCCAGGTTATACCAAAAGGTTTCGTGCTTTAAAAGATCGTAACCCGGTTTAAGCAAGGCATCAATGGTCAGCTCCTCCAGTCCGGTGGCAGCAAGCTCCCTTGCGCAATATTGAAGTGCATTTTTAAATACTATAAGATCCTGTTTTTCATTAATTTCTACCCCCGACTTATGCGTAGGGAGGTAGATAGACAGGCATGTGCCGGCACTAAAGGCCGAAAGGCTCGAATATTCTTCTTTAATTTTTTGATCCATTTATAACGTTTTAATACACTTTATAACTGCCCGTCAGATGGGCTTACCTTTAAACCAATTAAGCCTTGTCAGCATCCCCTTCCCGGCCTTTCTCAACATTGCGGTTCGGATGTCTCATCACTACATTACCTGCAGGTTCGTCCGGGGCTTCCATATATTTGTCTGCCAGTTCCTTATCTTTTTCCAGGTCGTTCACAGCAAAGGCATCCTTTAAGCCGGTACCTGTTCCCTCTCCTGAAGGCTTTCCTTTTGGTGGAACAAATGTTCCGTTTCTAGTTTTTCCCATGGTATATGTTTTTAATTAGTACTGGGGCTCAAGGCCCTGTTTATAGTGTAAACCCCCGGGAAGTAGTAAATGTGTGAGAAGAATTTAAAACAAGTATTTATCTGACAAAGCGGCTCTTAATCAAATTAAAGCAGGTATAAATGCTCTGTCATACACTATAAACGGGTATTTAACGGAGTAATTCAAGTAAAACCCCTTTCTCCTCCGGCTTGTTGTAAAGGACAGCAGCGCGGCCTGTTTTAAGAAGCCAATGGCCGGCCATTAAGTGAACGTGTACTATGAAAAAAAAAGAAAAGCATCCAAATTATAGTTTGACAAAGAGCCGGGAAGAAGGGTACTATGAAGAGGAAGTTTTAAATCCTTTGCCCCGGGCAGTCCTGCGACCAAATGAATTTTTATTGCTCGACGGAGAGTGGAACTTTGAAATAGATCCACTAAACAAAGGGCTCACCGAAGCTTGGTATGCCGCTCATGAGTACCATTATACGGCAAACTGGCCGGGAAGTGTCGAGTCGCACANNGATGAAGTAGTGGTATGGTACGAGCGTACATTTCCGCTTCCCGTGCGGGCCTCAAGAGAAGGCACGCCCGAAATGCAGTTCCAGCTGAGCTTCGGTGCCTGCGGCTATGAAACCCGTGTCTGGTTAAACGGCATACCCCTGCGGACTATTGAAGGTGAAGAAGTGCATATTGGCGAATACACGTCCTTCTCCTATGAACTGGACGACAGTTTATTGCAGGAAGTCAACCGGCTGACCGTGAGGGTTGCCAATACCATGGATGCCGATACCACCCGGGGCAAACAGGAGTCTGCCGTATATAAACGAGGAGGCATCTGGTATCAGACAAATACCGGTGGGGTACGCAGCATATGGCTGGAAACGGTTGAACGCAACAGACTTCGCTCCAGAGTAGGAGTGATAAGCGTTATTGAAGATAACCTTGTACGATTAGATCTCACCACCCGCATTCACCATCCGGGAAACTATCTCATACGGTTGAAAGTGTTCGACAGGGCAGGGGAGGCTGTCAGGCCATTGGCAGAAGACGAATATCCCTTAGTGCTGCAGGCAGGCCAAAAGCGCCAGCGCCTTGTACTTGAGCTGCCCAATGCAAAGCTATGGTCGCCCGAGCACCCCCATTTATACAGGCTGGTAGCTCAGCTGGAAGATACCACCGGGCATATTTCAGAAATAGAGGCGCACTTTGGTCTTCGCAAGATTGAAGCAAGAGGCGGCAAAGTATATCTTAACAACAAGCCCATCTATTTAAATGGCATCCTCTATCAGCCAGGGGTAGCTACTTACGAGCAAATAAAGCGCCATATGTATGCCATGAAGGACTTAGGCTGCAACCTGGTGCGCATCCATATAGCCGGTGTTGACCCGCGCATATACAACCTGGCCGACAAGCTCGGAATGCTACTCTGGATTGAAGTACCAAGCCCCCACCGTTCGACGGAAAAAAGCCGGGCCAACCATAAAGAAGAGCTGTTGCGTATGCTGGCTCTGGTGGCCACACATCCTTCAATTGTTATATGGAGCTTATATAACGAAGACTGGGGTGCTCAGGACATTGCCGGCAATGAAGCCACCAGGCGCTACATTACCGAAATGTATCATTACATGAAAATTGCCCATCCACAGTTTTTGGTTGTAGATAACGACGGCTGGCACCATATATCCTACCAGGGGTGTCTTAAAAGCGACCTGCTAACCGTGCATCTCTATACCCCCGATGCCGGTACATGGAAAGACAAACTCGATGCAATTGTAAACGGAGAGATGGAAGGAGTAGCAGCCTTTCCCTTAACCGTAGGCGATCCGTTTTTCTTCAGGCAGCAGGTACCTCTGCTGGTAAGTGAGTGGGGAGGCTTTGGCTTTGCCGACTATGGGGGGCCCAATGAAGATACAGAGAGAGCCAGGCAAATAGCCCTCTTTAAAAGTGAACTGCGAAAACGACCGCTTGCAGGCGACGTCTATACCCAGGCAACTAATATAGAAGATGAAAAGAACGGAATTATTGATTTCGAAACAGGGAAGCTAAAGGTGCCCCCCGGCCTGCTTGGAAAAGACAATTAAGCAATACACATCCTGCTATACAAAAGAGCTATGTATGAAGAGATAAAAATTGCCACAGTTGAAGAATATTTACGTGCCATCAAAGCCCACAAGCAGCTAAGTATAAGCCAGGGAAACTATGAAGATTTCCTTTTCAGGGGGCAGCGGAATGATCTTCCCCTCATTCCGAAGATTGCACGTTTAAAGCCACGGGGCGACCTGTTTGCCACCGAGCGAATCATGCTCGAAGAATTTAAGCGCAGCAATCCCCTGCTTATAGAAGTGCACCGCCCCATGGACGATTGGGACTATCTCACGCTGGGGCAGCACTTCGGGCTGCCTACCCGTTTTTTAGACTGGTCCAACAATGCCCTTACGGCCCTCTGGTTTGTCACAGCTACCGGCTTTTTGGATGCCGAGCCTCTTCACGATGCCGTTGTATGGGTATTAATGGCCGAAACAAAGGATTTCGAAGAGTAAATGCTTTCAGTATTTTTCCAGAGCTCGAGGGCCTGTGTTCCTACCTTCAGTGGCGGTACTTTGAGTAGGGCAGGCTCCGGTTATTAAGCCTGCAAAAAAAACATCTTTTACAACTATCAATACTATAACTATTTACCAGATAAAATGAACGAAACACATTCAAACTGCCCCGAACCCAAAGGAACCCTGGTGATCATTGGAGGAGCCGAAGACAGAAAAGCCAATAACAAAGAAGATAAATCGCGTCTTGAAACGCTCCGGTGCTTCACAGATCTTTTACCCGAAGGTGCATCTCTTATTGAGGTAATAACCACAGCCTCATCAGCAGAGCCCCAACAAACCTTTCAAGAGTACAAAGAGGCTTTTAGCGCTATGGGTAACTATCAAATACACCACATTCACCACGACGAACGCAAAGATGTATTAACAGGGGAATGGGAGCAGCGCATAAAAAACGCCGACGGAATCTTCTTTACCGGAGGCGACCAGTTAAAGCTCACCTCCATCTACGGAGGGACCGAATTTAACTACCTGTTAAAAGAACGTTATATAGATGAGCCCCTCGTAATTGCAGGTACTAGTGCAGGCGTTATGGCTTTATCCACTCCTATGATTTATTACGGCACAGGGCAGGAAGAATATATGGCCGGACATGTGAAAGTAACCACAGGTTTAGAGTATTTACGAGACGTATGCATCGATACCCATTTTGTAGCGCGTGGACGTTTCGTACGTATGGCTCAGGTGCTGGCTACCAATCCTTCCTGCACAGGAGTAGGTATAGAAGAAGATACCTGCATTATTGTACGCAATGGGCGGGAAGCCCAGGTAGGTGGATCGGGCGTAGTAGTAGTGGTAGATGCGCTGCAAAGTGTGGACAGCAATATCACCGAGTTTAGCGAGGATAAAGCCATATCCATTCGTAACCTCAGGGTTTCTATACTATCAAAAGGAGATGTTTTTAATATACCGCAAACCAATTTGCCTCACCAGTAAGCCAGATAGTTAACAATCGCAGGGCGCAGGCTTCAATAGCCAGAAAAAGCTCTGTAAAAAAAAAGTACTTAAGGAACTTAAAGAACCGCTCCTTAAAATGCTTAACAAGCAGTATGAGCCTTCCTCTACAATCGACCTGAAGTTTAAGCGGTATGATCTGACCATCAAAACAGATGATATGGGCCGCCCCATCCTTCTCTTTATGGGCAGGCGCAACGCCCATGGAACCATAAGCGGCGAGCGCTATGCACGGCGGCTGAAGCTCGACGAGCAGGGCGCCCTTATAAAAGACCATTGGGAGCATAAGGGCAAGGCAAGCTAAGGGCAAAAGCCGGCAAAAGGCAGGAATTAAAATACTTAATTCTTAGGTATTTATACTCTTTCGCCGGTTTTAAATACCCGAATGCTCTTGCAAAAACAAACAAAGCGGCAGGATACAAGGTAATTAAGCTATATAATTCTCAAACAACTAATAATCACCCCAATGAATACAATCGAAAAGACACAAGCTCCAATTATCTGCTTCGCACACCTAAGATGGGATTTTGTTTTTCAACGCCCTCAACATTTACTAACCCGCTTTTCGCAATCGCGTGAGGTATATTACTTCGAAGAACCTGTATTTGATGAGGATGTAAGCGCTTCCCTCGAGCTGTCACAGCGTTCGGAAAACCTGTACATTGGTGTTCCTCACTTGCCTTCGGGCTTAAACAAGGAACAGGTAAATAAACTGCTCACCAACCTGCTGGACCAGTTTTTTGCCAATAAGAATTTCGTCAGCTATGCATTCTGGTATTATACGCCCATGGCGCTTGAATTTACCTCAAAATATACGCCTGTAGTTACGGTTTATGATTGTATGGATGAGCTTGCTGCCTTTAAATTTGCTCCGCCCGAACTGAAAACGCTTGAGCAAAAATTAATGCAAAAAGCAGACGTGGTATTTACCGGCGGACATTCATTATACGAATCAAAGAAAAACCTTCATTCCAATATACACCCCTTTCCAAGCAGCATAGACTTTGATCACTTTTCAAAGGCCCGCAAAGATGTATCCGAGCCCGAAGACCAAAAGAAGATTAAAGGAACAAAAATCGGCTTCTTTGGGGTGATAGATGAGCGCTTCAACATAGAGCTTATAAGAGAAATGGCCAGCGCCCGTCCCGACTGGCAGATCGTACTGATCGGTCCGGTTGTAAAAATAGACCCTGCAACTCTGCCTCAGCGAGAAAACATACATTACCTGGGCTCCAAAAGCTATGCAGAACTGCCGGCATACCTTTCGGGCTGGGACATTGCACTCATTCCATTCCTTTTAAATGAATCAACCCGCTTTATAAGCCCTACCAAAACGCCCGAATATCTTGCCGCAGGTATCCCTGTTGTGTCCTCGGCCATACGTGATGTGGTAAAACCTTATGGAGTAAAGCAGCTGGTTCGAATAGCCGGATCTCCTGTCGACTTTGTCGATAAAATAGAAGCAGAGCTTCAGGTAAGTCCGCAGGCGCGCGAAGCATGGAAAAGGGAAACAACCCGCTTCCTGTCAACCAACTCCTGGGATCATACCTGCAGAGCCATGATGAAACATGTGGAAAACTGCATCAAGTCCGAGCGTCAGATATCTATTGCCAGCTAAGCCCTAAAAATTACTATGTACGATTACTTAATTGTAGGTGCCGGCTTTGCCGGCAGCGTTCTTGCCGAACGCCTGGCGTCAGAGGCTGGAAAAAAAGTGCTGATTGTTGAAAAGAGAAACCACATCGGAGGCAATGCCTACGATCATTATGACGATGCCGGCGTGCTGGTGCATAAATACGGCCCTCATATTTTCCATACCAACAGCAAAGATGTGTTCGACTATCTTTCAAAGTTCACCCAATGGCGCAATTACCAGCACCGGGTACTTGTAAGTACCGATGGGCAGCTGTTTCAAATGCCCATTAACCTCAATACCATCAATGCCATGTATGGCCTGTCCTTAAACAGCGATCAGGTTGAAGAGTTCTTCGCATCCAAGGCCGAAAAGGTAGACGATATACGCACCTCTGAAGACGTGGTGGTAAACCGCATAGGGCGCGAGCTGTACGAAAAGTTTTTTCGTGGCTATACCCGCAAGCAGTGGGATCTTGACCCTTCGGAGCTTAACGCATCGGTTACCGCACGCGTACCCACACGCACTAACCGCGATGATCGTTACTTCACCGACACGTATCAGGCCATGCCCTTGCACGGGTACACGCGCATGTTTGAAAACATGCTAAACCACCCCAACATTAAGGTAATGCTTAATACCAACTACCGCGAGGTGATGGATGAAATTCAGTTTGACAAGCTTATTTATACAGGCCCCGTAGATGAGTTTTTTGACTACAAGTTTGGTAAACTGCCCTACCGTTCGCTGGAGTTTAAGTTTGAAACGCTCGACAAGGAGTGGTATCAGGAAACAGGCACCATCAACTACCCCAACGATTACGACTTTACCCGCATAACCGAGTTTAAGTATCTCACCGGGCAAAAGCATCACCGCACTTCGCTGGTGTATGAGTTTCCGCGGGCTGAGGGCGATCCTTACTATCCAATACCCAAGCCCGAAAATGCCGAGCTCTATAAAAAATACCAGCAGCTGGCCTCCGGGCTAAGCAATGTGCATTTTGTTGGGCGGCTGGCCACCTATAAATACTATAATATGGACCAGGTGGTTGCCCAGGCACTGTCCACTTTTAAAACAATACAAAAGAACACACCCGTAACCGGACCTGAACGTATCTAAAATGGAGCTTTGGGGAGGCATAGAGTGCACCATTAATAAAGTTCGCCACAGGTATATGGACCAGTTGGAATACTGCGGCCACTATACCCGCCAGGGCGATATTAAACTACTTGCCGACTCGGGCATCAAAAAAATGCGTTATCCCGTATTGTGGGAAAAGCATGCGCCTTTGAAAGACAGTACTATAAACTGGGAGCAGACCGAAAACAACCTTTTGCAACTCAGCCAGCTGGGCGTAAGCCCAATAGCCGGGCTGGTGCATCACGGCAGCGGCCCAGCTTACGTTGATATGCAAACCGATTCCTTTGCCCTCGGGCTGGCAGACTATGCCGCAAAAGTCGCGGTCAGGTTTCCATGGATCGACTATTATACGCCTGTGAATGAACCACTTACTACAGCCCGCTTTTGCGGGTTGTATGGAAAGTGGTATCCGCACGGCAAAAGCACAGCCACCTTTTTAAAAGTACTCATCAGCGAGTGCAAGGCCACCGTACTTGCTATGCAGGAAATACGAAAGGTGAACCCCGGGGCAAAACTCGTGCAAACCGAAGACCTCGGAAAGGTACACAGCACCAAAAAGCTGAGCTATCAGGCCGATTTTGAAAACGAGCGCCGCTGGTTGTCCTTTGATCTGCTGTGCGGTAATGTAAACGCCGGCCATCCGCTGCGAAGTTATATACTGGAAAACGGTATCAGAGAGCAGGAACTCGAGTTCTTTTTGCAAAACCCCTGCAAGCCCGACATAATGGGATTAAACCACTATCTCACTTCCGAGCGTTACCTCGATCATCAGCTTAGCCACTACCCCCGGCATACCCACGGAGGCAATGGCAGGCACCGCTATGCCGATGTGGAGGCCATACGTGTAGAAGGATGCCAGGTGGCAGGCACTTACAAGCTGGTAAAAGAAGCCTGGGAGCGCTTTAAGCTGCCGCTGGCCATTACCGAAGTACATTTGCACTGCACCCGCGAGGAGCAGCTTCGCTGGTTTAATGATGTGTGGAACGCAGCCATTAAACTAGAACAGGAGAAAGTACCTCTTCTTGCCGTTACGGCTTGGGCCATGCTAGGGTCATTTGGCTGGAACAAGCTTTTACAAAGACCACGGGNNCGATTATGAAGCCGGTGTTTTCGACCTTTCATCAGGCGATATACGCCCCACGGCTTTGTTTACGCTTATAAAGAGCCTTGCTGCCGACAGGCAGCCCGACCACCTCTTGCTGGCAGCCCACGGATGGTGGCAGCGACCAGACCGCATTATCTATCCTATGAGAAGACACCCTCAAACACCCCAGCAAAAAGGCCGCCCTTTATTGATCATTGGTCAGTCGGGCACGCTGGGCCGGGCCTTTGCCACCATTTGCACTCAGCGCAACATTAACTATTGTTTAATGGGCCGCATCGAGCTTGATATTACCCGCGAAGAGAGCATAGCCCGGGCAATAGAAAAAGTGAAGCCATGGGCCATTATAAATACGGCCGGCTACGTGCGGGTAGACGATGCCGAGGATGAACCCGATGCCTGCTTTCGGCTCAATGCCGACGGGCCTCTGAACCTGGCGCTGTATTGCGAAAAGCACCACATAAAGCTCATAACCTTTTCGTCCGACCTGGTGTTTGACGGAATGAAGGGACTGCCCTATACCGAAAGCGACCCCATGAATGCCGTGGCCGTATATGGTAAAAGCAAAGTCCTGGCCGAGCAGTATGTAAGCGAAATCAATCCCGATGCACTTATTATCCGAACCAGCGCCTTTTTTGGGCCCTGGGACAGGAGTAATTTTGTTTATGCGGTGTGTCAGGCCCTGGAAAGCGGGCATACTTTCGAGGCTGCCGACGATTTGTTTGTATCGCCCACTTATGTGCCCGACCTGGCTGCAGCGAGCATAGACCTGCTTATTGATAATGAGCGGGGCACATGGCACTTTGTAAACCAGGGCAGCATAAGCTGGTACGAGCTTGCCTGCAAGGTAGCCGAACGAATGTGCTACCCGGCCCACAGGATAGTACCCCTGCCTTCGCATAACATGAAGTTCAGGGCCAAACGGCCAAGGAACAGCGCCATGAAAACAGAAAAAGGGGTAAAGCTGCCTACCCTGGAAGATGCCCTGAACAGGTATTTTAAAGACCAGCAGTTTTACACTATCAACGCCGGATAGTGTTACCGGCCTGCAGTTCTTACAAGGGTTTAAGGAACAGTATAGTACAGGCCGGCAGTTTTTTAGCGGCGCACAGTATAATGTTCAAAGCCATGAAAGAAGACCAACAAAGCCTGAAAAGCCAAGCCCGGGGCACTGCCGGCACCAGTACTATTGATACCGACCACTTGTATCAGCTCTTAAAGGAGGACAGCAGGTACTGGCAACTTATAATTGAAAGCCTTAAAGATTATGCCTTGTTTGTAGTAAACGCTCAAGGCTATATTATGAGCTGGAATTCGGGTGGCGAACAGGTGTTTGGCTACCGGCCTGAAGAAGTTATAGGCAAAAGCTGCAGCTTTTTATTCACCCCCGAAGACCAGGCCAACAATGTACCGGCGCTGGAAATGAAAACCGCGCTTGAAAAACAGCGGGCTATAGACGAGCGTTATCATGTGCGCAAAGACGGCAGCTTTTTCTGGGCCAGCGGTCAGGTTTTTCCGCTGTACGACCCCGAAGGTGCGCATATTGGCTTTACAAAAATCATGCGCAATATGGATGATCTGAAGCAGGCCGAAAACCAGTTTATGGCCATTAAAGAATATGCCACAAGTGTTATTCAGACTTCGGCCATACCCATGGTGGTGGTCGACAGCGACTATCGTATAAACTCGGTCAACGCTTCTTTTCTCAAGTCTTTTGAGTCGCTCGGTCCTGTAGCCGAAGGCGAGAGCTTTTTTGAAGCCTGCTGGGGCCAGTGGGACAGGCCCGAACTGCGCCGCCTGCTTGAAGCAGCCAGCGCCCAGGAGGCGGCCGTTGAAACAGGCGAACTGGTAGTTGATTTTGATAAGCAGGGCAGGCGCATACTCAGCTTTACGGTAAGGAGGCTGCTCCCGCTAAAAAATAACTCTTGTCTGCTCTTGCTCAGCATTGAAGACATTACGCTGAAAAAAGAACTGGAACGTGAAAAGGACGATTTTATAGGCATAGCCAGCCATGAGCTGCGCACGCCGGTAACCAGCATCAAAGCGTTTCTGCAAATTTTACAGCGCAAAGCCGCCTCCGTGCCCGATCAGTTTTTCCACGATTCGTTAAAGCGCTCGCTCGAACTGGCCGAAAAGCTGAGCATACTTATCACATCGCTGCTTGATATATCAAAACTGCGTTCGGGCAAGCTTACACTCAAAATTACGGAGTTTGATATGCAGCAACTGGTTTTTGAAACCATAAAGCACACCGAGGTTATCAGCAAAACACATAGGATTCTGTTCGAGCACAAGGGAGCATTCCAGGTAAGGGCCGACAGGGTATGGGCTGAGCAGGTGCTTAGCAACCTCATTACCAATGCCATTAAGTTTTCGCCCGGAGCCGACCGGATAAGCATAGGGCTTGCTCAGGACGAAACTGCATCCAGAGCTGTTGTGTCAGTAAAAGACTATGGCCTGGGAATACCCGTTCATGAACAGGATAAGATATTCAAACGCTTTTCCAGGACCACCAAAGTTATGGAAAAGCAAATACCGGGTATAGGTCTGGGCCTGCACTTGTGTTTTGAAATTATTAAGCTGCAGGAGGGTGACATGTGGTTTGAAAGTATTGAAAATGAAGGTTCTGTCTTTTACTTTAGCCTTCCGCTCGCTTAAGCCGGCAATCCCTGTCTGCCGATGCCCGGCCAAAGGAAGTGCCACATGCCAAAGCCTTGTTTCTGCTTTATAGAAGCTGCCGGACGGGCTCTTATACTGTTCTCCGGCCTAAAGAATCAGGACCGGCAGCAATGCTCTTGTGAAAAGAAACTTTGATACAAATTTAAGGTATATTGGCCGCAGATCAAACGCACCTCGAACGTACCTTGTTCGATAAGGCGCGTTCGAAGTACGAGCCAGCTGCCTTGCAGGTGCAGCTAAGCCTACTACCCCGGTTAAAAGAGAAAAGCTGCCGGTGTAGAATGTAGGGCGGCCGGCACAAAGAAGATAGTTTTCCGCCTTCAATAAGAAATCTTTGAGCACAAAAAAGCTGTCTCCTGTTTATAAAAGGAGACAGCCTTGCATATATGGTGGTTGGTTTGTGTGATACTTATCTTGCAGCCTGCTGGTTAAGGGAGCGGTTTTCCGTAAACAAGCCCGAGCCTATGGCCAGAATGCCCATTAATAAGTGAGGAAGGTATACCTGATCGCTAAAGCCAAACAGCCAGGGCGATGCGGCCAAGAAAATACCCGTAATAACATCTACCGTCAGGTGCAGTTTCATTGACAGCATTTTTATCAGACCACCTTCATAATCGGTCATCATGGACATCAGCAGGATCATTGCTCCTACAAATACGGCCACCCAGCGGGCAGATATCACGTCGCTGAAACCCAGCAGCCAGGGCGCTGCAATAAGTACTAAGCCCGAGAGATAATCAAGTACGGCATGAAATTTTCTGCTAATAATTTTCATAGTAAGGGTCATTTATTTTATTCTATAATAAACAATGTAAATAGCTGTAAACAAACATACTATAAGTAAAAAGGCGACGGTTAAGCTCATTGTACACCTGCTTTATATTTGTTTCAACATGCTGTATCCTCAAAGGTTTAGTAAAGTGCTTAATCGCGTATTTGTACACGGTTTTTTGCGTAAAATGCCTGGAAAGCAGGTATTTATGCGCTGTAGCAGGCGTAATTTTTCACTGGTAATCACTGTCTTGGTAACATGCTTACCTGCAGGCAACTGGCCTGCGCAGCTGCGGCCTCTTTAAGTTCCGGCCCTTTTCGGGCGTCTAGGCGGTGCGTGCCGCTGTCAGCTCAAACGTTGCCGGCACTTTAGCAGCGCATCCGCATAAGGCGTATGCACCATGCGTGCATGCGGCTCATCTGCGCTGGCATCCCAAAGGCCCGAGTGGTGCCAGTTTTGGTCGTCATCCCAGTCGGGGCGGTCAATAACCGGGTAAATGCATATACCTTTTAAAGGAACACCCGCATCAATGGCTTTGATGCTTTCGGTGGTAATAAAGTCGATCCAGTTGGGGCGGTCTATACCGGAGTGGCTGGTTTCGGCAATAATAAGCGGGCGCTCATATCGCCGGTACGCCTCGTCCAGCAAAGATGAGAGGCCCCTCCAGCGCTCGTCGGGCTCCAGGTTGGCCCAGGGCAAAAATTCTCCAAATCCGCATACCCACTGGTTATTATAATAAAAGTTGAAGCCCAGCAGGTCCAGATTTTCGGGGTTTCCGCCCAGCTCGGGGCATAGCCTGCCCGACAGCATGTCGAGCGACTGATACTGATACTCGTGCTGCTTTTGTGCCTCCAGGCATTGCTCGGGGCTTGCGTTTGCAGGGGGAACAATGTTTACTATGGGCTCGGTAGTTAAAATGCGCACCTGCGGATCCACCTCGCGAAGCGCCTCAATACCCTTTATATAGGCCTTCATTAGCTCATATTTAACCTGCCAGCCCATATTACGGCAATAGGGGGTGGTGCCGGCATCTTCGCCCCCGAGCCAGGATATAAAACCCACTTCGTTTATGGGCGTTACAATAAGCGGGGTGTCGGGCATGAGCGATTTATAAAAATGGGCAAAGGCCCTGCAAAGAGCGGCAAAGCGGCTGGTGAAGTGCGGATGCAGGGGGCTAAGATCATCCGGATAGCCAAAGTGGCATATATCCCACAGCTGCTGTATGCCTTCCTGCTGTGCAGCCTCTATCATGGTTTTTACCACATCAAAGTTGTACTCATAGGGCCGCTTTTCTACAAAGCTCCAGCGTATTCCCTCGCGCACGGTATGCATACCCTGAGACTTAATCAGCCGGTAGTCTGCATGCAGCAGGTCCAGGTGGCCGGTGGCAGCAAGAAGGTCTATGCGGGTGCCGTAGCGGTTAAGTTTATCCGAACATTCGAAGCCAGCCATCCAAAAGGAACGAAAAAGCGGCAGAGCGGTATCAGTAGGGGGCATAACAGATGCAATTAATGTTACAATACCTTTTTTTTACTATAAATGTTTGTAAGAACCTGGTTTTACCGCCAGCCATTCGCTTTTAAGGAGCCGTAGTTTTACTGTATGCACTACGCTGTGCCGGCCGGATGCAGCCATATCAATATTAATAAGGGAAAATGAAAAATAGAACAGAGGGCAGGGGTGGCGAACCTCTTTATCAGGATATAGAGGAAAAGAACCTCGCCCGTGAGAAAACAGGCTTTCCGGTTGTGGGAATAGGGGGATCTGCGGGATCTTTACCCGCATTTAAATGCAGGCAGTTACATCAAATCAAAACTGCGATCAGTCTGTTTATACTTAGAGGTTGCATACTAAACCACAGTTTAGTAGCATCGACGGGCCGCTCGCGGCTGTACTGGTTACCTTAAGCCAAAGGCTCAATGAAGAACGAACCTGATTATCTGCCGGCCGGTGAAGGCTCTGATGCCAAACGGTCAATAGAAACGGAAAAAGAACTGTTACTGCAGGATTTGCAAGTGCATCAGTTTGAACTGGAAACGCAAAATGATAGGCTCCGCTTATCCAATGAGGTCCTTGAGAGCCAGCGTATTAAACTTTCCGGTATTTATGACCTGGCCCCCGTAGGCTATTTTATATTAAATGCAACCAGTGGTAAGGTAGCCGAAGTTAACAACGAGGGCCTCCGCATGCTGAATACCGAGCGGAGCGCCGTGGTTTCCGGTAGTATGGAGCGCTGGATAGCTCAGGAGGATGCGCATGACTTCGCAAGCTTTTTAGAAAGATTGTGTAAAAGAGACGGCTCGGATCGATGTCAGGTTAAGTTAGTTTCCTATACCAAAAAGGTGAGGTATGTACAGATAGAAGGTATCTGTGTTGATAACGTTGAGCCTTCTGAACATCAGTTCTATATGGCTGTAATTGACATCACCGAAAAGAAAGAAAACGAAGACAGGCTTAAAGAAACAAAAGAGAGGCTGGAGCTTGCTTTAAGCGCTTCATTGGCCGGCACCTGGGAGTATTCCTTATCTACGGGAAAGCTATACTTCGACTCGCAGAGCTGCCGGATACTTGGTATAGAAGAACCCTTTAATGGAGATTATGAAGCTTTCATCAAGCTGGTTATGCCTCCCGACAATGTGCTGGTAGACAATCTTTTCAGAAATGCCATAAACCGGGATCAGGAGCTGTATGCGGAGTTTCAGATACTTGCAAAGGGTAAATTATGCTACTTATCTATACAGGGGTATCTTATGCCTCATTATTTGCACTCGCACCGTTTTGTGGGTATTATAATGGACATAACCGACCGCAGGCTCCTGAAGGAAAACTTTTTAAAGCTAAAGCTTCAGCAGCACAAACAGATAACGGCTGCTATACTCGAAGCGCAGGAGGCTGAGCGCAAGCGAATAAGTGAAGCTCTGCACGATAGTGTGAGCCAGCTTTTATATGCCATTAAGTTAAACCTGCAGTTAATTAAACCTGATGCCGATACTGCCAGAAGTTTAAAGATTGTGACCGATCTGTTAAATCAGGCGGTTGAGGAAAGCCGGAGAATTGCATTTGAACTTGCACCTGCTATTTTAACCGATTTTGGCTTACCTGCTACTCTGCAGGAGCTGGCGCGCAGGCTGTCAACGCCGAACCTGCGCGTTACAACGGCTATAACCGGGTTGAAAAAAAGGCTGCATATCTCTGTGGAAACATCCGTTTACCGTATTATTCAGGAACTGCTGAATAATGCCATTAAACACGCCGAAGCCAGCTCTATACATGTTTCTATCGCCGGGGCCGCGCAGATAATACACATCACGGTAAAAGATAACGGAAGGGGTTTTGATATCGCAAAGGTAGCTTGTATTCCTTGTGGAAGTGGCTTCAGCAGCATTAAGAATAGGTTAAGTTTATATAACGGAACGATGTCTGTAGACTCGGCTCCGCAAAAGGGCACTTCCATACATGTTAAGCTTTATTTTGATAGTGCTGCTGGCAAAAATTCTTAACTACATACTCCCATGGTATCTGCATCTCAAGCATTGGTAAGAGCTTGCTAATGGATTAAACCGTTTAAAACCGCAAATCGCACCAGGGCAGCAGAGTTCTTGGATCCTGTTTTGTCAAGCAGGCTCTGACGGTGACCTTCGACCGTACGCTTGCTGGTATAGAGTTTATCGGCAATTTCCTGATTGGTATAACCTTCGGATATAAGGTTTAATATCTCTACTTCCCGACGCGTGAGGTCAATGTCGGTGGCCGGTATAAAAGCATGTTCTTTGGTTTTGGATACCTTATCAAGCAATTTGAATGCAAGTTCGGAGCATAGATAGCGCTCAGACCTTAGATGAACGTGCCTTATGGCAAATGTAAGTTCTTCGGGGGAAATGTTTTTTAGGATATAGGCTGATGCACCCGACTGTATGGAGCGTATAATATAATCTTCCTGATCGAGCATTGACAGGATGAGAACATTAATGTCCGGAAAGGACGCCTTAATTTTTTGTGTGAGTTCCATGCCGTTCATTCCAGGCATGTTAATATCCGTAAGCACCACATCAACGGCAAGTCCCTGATTCAAAAGTTCAAGAGCTTCCAGTCCGTTATGAGCCTGCCCTACAACCTCTATATCTACTTCCTGATTGAGTAAGGTGGTAATACCGTTGCGTACTATGTTATGATCTTCTGTAATCAATACCCTAATCATATTTTTTTAACTAAGCGTTGTAAATCTATTCAAACAGAACTCACGCCTGTGCAGGTATTAATACCGTATCTAAGGCTGTTTAATACCTGATAAAGGCAAGTGCTCTTATAAAAGCGTATACCGCTGTTAAAGTTTTGGTTGGGACCGCGCTAATTGAACTTTTTAAGTGCTGAACTGTTTAATTGTACTTCCAGAAGGGCTTAAACTTTTTTAGGTAAACATAAGTGAATTCATATGAGTAAGTGTCAGGGGGCTTGAGAAGAAGAAAAACCCCCACAGTTTACAACGTGATGTAACGAAACGGTAGCGTTTATGAGGTTTTATTGTGCGTATTTGCGGAATTATTATCTTTAGCTCCATGACAGATACCCAAACAAAGCTTAGACATCCTAAAGGTCTTTACGTTTTATTTTTCAGCGAAATGTGGGAACGCTTCGGCTATTACCTCATGCTTGGTATCCTTCTTTTGTATTTGAAAGACCCCCAGGGCGGCTTTGGCTACAGCAATGCAAAGGCCTCGGACATTGTAGGTACCTACCTGGGGCTGGTTTATCTTACTCCCTTTTTGGGAGGGCT
This sequence comes from Sphingobacteriaceae bacterium UBA2059, assembly GCA_002332615.1. Lineage (GTDB taxonomy): Bacteria > Bacteroidota > Bacteroidia > Sphingobacteriales > Sphingobacteriaceae > Arcticibacter. The sequence continues at coordinate 29,238 of DDAL01000028.1, forward strand.
TATCGCCGACCGTATACTCGGTTACCGGCGTGCCGTAATACTTGGCGGGCTGCTGATGGCCGGTGGATATTTAGGGCTGGCTATTCCTACTCCTTCGGCTTTCTGGATATCGGTTTTGCTTATTGCTGTGGGTAATGGTTTTTTTAAACCTAATATCTCAACACTGCTGGGCAATTTGTATACGGAGGAGAAGAAGGCACTTAAAGACTCGGGCTATAACATATTTTATATGGGTATTAATCTGGGGGCCTTTATATGCAATTTTGTGGCCGCTTACATGCGCAATGCTTACGGATGGGGCTATGCTTTTGGGGCTGCAGGGGTGGGTATGCTTATCGGTGTCATCTGGCTGCTGGCGGGCAACAAATATATAAAGCACGCTGATGTGCGTAAACCTGCAAACGCGGGCGATATGCCGGTAAGTACCGTATTGTATATAGTGTTTGTACCCATGCTGGTGGCTGGCGCAATAGGGTGGTTTATTCCAGGCAATATATTTGGATCGGATTCTACAGATGCCTTTATCATTGCCTGTATACCGGTTATTTCCTACTATATTAATTTAATGATGCGCTCCAACAAGGAAGATAAATCACGCATTGCGGCTTTACTGTCTATTTTTGCGGTTGTTATTGTTTTTTGGGCCATTTTTAAGCAAAACTCTTCGGCCCTTACGAATTATGCCGAGACGTATACAGACCGTGAAATAGCTTCGTCGGTAGTGCCGCTTGTTAAGCCTCTGGGCATGGTGCAGGAGGCTCAGGCCGGAGATGCGTATACCAGCAACCTTCAGGCCGGCGGCCAGCCTGCGGACGGCGAGTCGCTCAAACTCATATCAACAGAAATTTTTTAATCGGTTAATCCTTTTTTTATCATCCTGCTTACGCCGCTGGTAGTGGGCTTGTTCGGCTGGCTGAGAAGCAGGAATGCTGAGCCGTCAACGCCTGCCAAAATAGGGTATGGACTTCTCATAACGGCTCTGTCTACTTCAATTATGGCTCTGGCGGTATATAATACCGACCTGCTGCACGAAAAATCTTCGGCCTGGTGGCTCATTGCGTCGTATGGCGTAATTACTGTAGGCGAGCTTTTCCTGTCGCCCATTGGTTTGTCGCTGGTTTCTAAAGTGGCCCCTCCGCGATTAACTTCGCTGATGATGGGAGGCTGGTTTCTGGCTACCTCCATAGGCAACAAACTGTCGGGCGTACTGGCCAGTATGTGGGATATATATGATAATAAAGCTAATTTCTTTTGGGTAAATTTTATTGCCTGCTCGCTGGCAGGCATGGCAATTTTTGCCATGCTTAAATGGCTTAAAAGTATTATAAATCAACATCACTGATTGCATATACAAAGCTGAGGGATAAAAAGCTTTATCTTTGCTAACATGCCGTCTTTTGAAGATTTTAATTTTAACCGCCAGATACTGAATGCTATTGAGAATGCAGGCTATTCCATGCCTACTCCCATACAGCAAAAAGCTATAGGCCCTGTCCTTGCGGGACAGGACATTATGGGCGTTGCCCAAACCGGAACGGGCAAAACTGCGGCCTATGTGCTGCCTATGCTTATGAAGCTTAAGTATGCTCAGGGAAAGGATGCGCGGGGCTTAATACTTGCGCCTACACGCGAGCTGGCTATGCAGATTGAGGAAAACATAAAGACCTTTGCTAAGTTTACCGACCTGCGTACCGTAGTTTTGTATGGAGGCCTGGGCCCTAAAACGCAAATAGCTCAACTGGAGGCCGGTATGGACATTATAGTTGCTACCCCGGGCCGCTTTCTTGATCTGTATCTCGGAGGAAATATAGTTACTAAACTGCTGCAGTTCCTGGTTATCGACGAGGCCGATAAGATGATGGATATGGGTTTTATAGGCTCTATACACCGTATACTGGAGGTGGTGCCCCGCAAAAGACAGAACCTCTTGTTTTCGGCTACCATGAGCGAGCTGGTGCATAAAATAGCAGGTGACTTTTTAAAGTTTCCGACGGTGATTGAGGTTGATCCGCAGGCTACGCCCGCTCAGACAGTCAGGCAGGTTCTTTATAAGGTGCCAAATCATCGTACTAAGCTTAATATGCTTCAGCATCTGCTTAAAAACGATGATGCAGTGAGCAAGCTTATTGTGTTTTGCAAGACTAAACTTGTGGCAGATACTATTTACCATTTCCTCGAACGGAAATATGGGCCTCAGCAGGTAAAGGTAATTCATGCAAATAAAGGGCAGAATACGCGTATTAACTCTATCAACGCGTTTAAAAGTGGCGAAGTGCGTATACTGGTGGCTACCGATGTAGCTTCCAGGGGTATTGATGTGAGCAATGTGAGCCATGTTGTTAATTTTGATGTGCCTATTGTAATTGAAGATTATGTGCACCGCATAGGCCGCACGGGCCGGGCGCTTAATACAGGCGAGGCTATTACGTTTTGCAATGTTGCTGAAGAGTATTATGTACGCAAGATTGAAAAGCTGATAAGACAGCCTATTCCCGTTGAGCAAATACCTAAAGAAGTGTTTATCGAGGAGACTCCTTACGAGGAGCGCCAGGCTATGGCCAGAGAGATCGACCTGCAAAAGCGGAAAGAGAATCCTGAGTTTAAGGGCGCTTTTCATGAAAAGAAAAATGAAAAGGCTGCTGCTGCTGCAAAGCGCTCCGCAGCTCGGGGAAAAAAGCCCTTAAGCCCTTTAGGCAAGGCTGCAGCCTTAAAAAAAAGCAGCTCCGCAAGATTTAAAAAGAAATGAGTATCCGGCTGACTCCTTTAAACATTGTATCTTCCTTGCTCTTACTGGCGGTTGTTTACCCACTAATATCGGGTAGCTCGTATGCCGGACTTAGCATTTACTGGTTGCTTGCGCTGGTTGCAGTATGCTTTGTGGCCGATATTGTTTTGCGCAGCCTGCTGAAAGATATCAGGCGAATTTGGAAAGCCGAGGCACTATTTCTCATATTTGTATTTTTGCTGATAGCGATTATACGTACTCTTTGAAATTTGAAATGAAAAAAGCTGAAATTAAGATAAGTGTGGAACTCGATGAGAAGAATGTTCCTGAAAATATAGTATGGGAGTCAAGTGATTCTGAAAATAAAGAACAGCTTGCTGCAAAGGCTATGATGCTTGCTTTGTGGGATCATAATTATAAGAACTCCCTGCGTATTGACCTGTGGACCAAGGATATGCCTGTTGATGAGATGAAAAGGTTCTTCTATGAAACTTTACAAACCATGGCAGATAGCTTTCTGAGGGCAACAGGCGAGAAGAATATTGTAGAAGACCTGCGCGACTATTGTGCTCATTTTGCTGAAAAGATGGAACTTACCGAGCCCGGAAAGGGCAGCTAATGTTTGTAGAGCCTGACTTATGACGCTGTTTGACCAGATAATCATCTTGATTAAAAAAGAAATGCTGCTTGAATGGCGTTCTAAATATGCCCTGAACGGTATACTGCTCTACGTAGTGTCGACTGTGTTTGTCTGCTATCTTTCATTTAAGCAGGTTAGCCCGCTTGTATGGAATGTCCTGTTCTGGATTATCATGCTCTTTGCGTCGGTCAATGCCATTGCCAAGAGCTTTGTACAGGAAAGTAAGGCCCGGCAATTGTATTATTACTCTATTGTAAGTCCGCAGGCTATCATTTTATCCAAAATCATTTATAACGTATTGCTAATGCTGGCGCTTTCGCTTACAGCATTACTTTTCTACTCCCTTGTATTTTCTAATCCTGTGGGCGACCCTCTTTATTACTTTCTGGCGGTTATAGCAGGCAGTATAAGCTTTGCAAGTGTATTCACGATGATATCGGGTATAGCTTCTAAAGCCGGCAATAGCGGTACCCTGATGGCCGTGCTCAGCTTTCCGGTTATCATCCCTTTACTCATTGTCTTAATTAAGTTTTCAAAGAATGCTATGGATGGCCTGGATCGCTCGGTAAGTACCGACGAGGGTTTGCTGCTGATCGCCGTCAATGTGATCGTAGTTACGGCTTCTGTGGTGTTATTTCCCTACCTCTGGAAAGACTGATTACACTTTTTGGTTTACATCCTTCCCCGGACAGATAAAACTTTATGCTGCTTTTTTCATTTACTTAGGGTACACTAACGTAAAAAATATGAATAAACGCTTTATATCTCAAGTATATCGCCCTGCGGGTGGTTTTTTTTCCTTGCTCTTTGCAGCGGTCTTGTTAATGGGGCTTGGAGCCTGTTCTAACAAAAAGAAAGGGGATCAGCCCGTGCTGGACAGCGTATATGTTATGAAGTATATGCACTCTAAACCTCAGTTTAAAGAGGTGTCTTACTGGGCTGAACAGTTTTACAGCAACAGGGACTACAAGCTTGGCTGGTTTAAAGAGCATGAACTGGTGCCACAGGCAAAAAAGCTGGTTGAAGCTATTGACAGGGTCGGAGAGGAAGGGCTTGATCCGCAGAGTTATAAGATTGTAGACCTGCAAGGCTTGCTGAAGAAATTTGAGAACCGGNNGATCGGGCAGGAAGGGATAAACTGGAAAAGGAACTGGATGTGGCGCTCTCTGCAACGTATTTTGTCTGGGCGAATGATTACTATCGTGGCTTGCTTAATCCGGGGGAAACAAAGAAGAATGACTGGGATATTAAACGCAACCGCATGAAGCTGCATCTCGGCCTTATGGCTGTACTGGGCGAAAGAGAAAGCTCCCTTCCGTTTAGCGAGTTTAAACCTGCGCATGAACAATATGCTTATCTGAAAAAGGCCCTTGCCAATTACCGCAATGTGAAGAAGAACGGAGGATGGCCTGCCATTCCTGCTAATGCCAGGGTCAGCAAAGGCGAAAGCTCGGATGTAGTACCTTTACTGCGGCAAAGGCTTGCTGCTTTTCTTTTGAAAGACAGCACGAAAGTAGAGGGTAACGATCGCGCGTTTGATGATGAACTGGCCATGGCGTTGAAACGCTATCAGGAGCAGAATGGTCTTAAGTCCGGAGCAGGACTCACGAGCGAAACCATAAAGTCTATGAATATTCCCGTTGATGACAGGATTCGGCAGATCATCATTAATATGGAGCGCTGGAGATGGATTCCTCAGAAGTTTGAACCGAATTATCTTATTGTTAATATCCCTGAATACTCGCTTCGGGTATATGAGGCCGGGAAAGAAAAGATGAAGATGGATGTGGTTGTTGGAAAGGAACTGCACGAAACTCCTGTGTTTAATGATAGAATGGAGCATGTTGTATTGTCTCCTTACTGGAATATTCCTCCGGGTATCCTGAAAAATGAGATTGCTCCTGTAGCAGCGCGGAATCCTGCTTATCTGGCTTCAAGAGATATGGAAGTGGTAGACGATAAAGGCAATACCGTTGATCCATCTTCGGTTAACTGGTCGGCGGCAGGTACTACTGGGTTCCCTTATATCGTGAGACGTAAACCAGGCCCCCAGAATGACTTGGGCGGGGTTAAATTTATTTTCCCTAATTCGATGAATATCTATCTTCATGATACGCCTCACGGCGAGATATTTAATCTTGCAAAGCGTGATTTCAGCCACGGATGTGTGCGGGTAGAAAAGCCTATTGATCTTGCTGTATATCTGTTACGCGATGTACCGGGATGGGACAGGTCGAAAATAGAGTCACAGATTGCTACAAGGCAGGAGAAATATGTTCCGCTTAAAGAGAAGCTTCCTGTTTATCTGGTTTATTTTACGGCTGTGGCTGATGCGGAGGGTCATGTGCGCTTCTACGACGATATCTATGGGCATGATAAAAAGCTTAAAGCAATGTACTTCAATAAACTCTGATTGTTTTGGTAGGATCATTCTCAGGGTTTGTACCTTAGCGGTATGAACCCTGAGTTGTTAAATAATCTGGTTAGTATGAAAATGCCTTTTGGCAAGTATAAAGGAACGCTTCTGTGCGATCTTCCTGAAACTTACCTGGTATGGTTTTCCGGGCAGGGCTTTCCTGCAGGTAAGCTGGGCATGCTCTTACAAACCATGTATGAGATAAGGCTTAATGGCCTGGAATATCTGCTTACTCCCCTTAAACGATGAGTTCGAGGCCTGCATAGCTCAGTCCTCCTCCATATCCTATAAGGAAGATCCGTTCGCCCGGATTTATTATTCCTCTTTTTATTGCATGGTGAAGCGACAGAGGTACTGATCCTGAAGAGGTATTTCCGTACATGGATATGCTTTGAGGCATTCGCTCTATCGGATACCCCAGCCTGGATGCGACAGCTTCTGTTATCCGTAAGTTTGCGCTGTGCAGAATGATATGATCGACATCGCTGAGTGCTGTTTTGGATAGAGCAAGCAATTCATTCACCACACTGACAACTGAACTTACGGCCCATTTATAGACTCTTCTTCCTTCAATGTGGCTCAGGCTATCAGCCTTGATTGCTTTTTCATGAAGGGTATTTGATAAGGTGGAACGGTAAATAGCATTCCCTTCGTTCCCCTCTGTGCCGGTGGTGAAGTTTAATAGTTTTCCGGTGTCTGATGCTTGTACTAAAGCAACGCCTGCAGCATCGCCGTATAAAATACAGGTTTCCCGGTCTGTAAAATCAGTTATTTTCGACAGGGTATCGCCTCCGAACACCAGTATCTTCTTGTATAAGCCCCCTTCAATGAGGCCTTTTGCCATAATTAATCCGTATACGAAGCCCGAACATGCGGCGGATATATCAATGCATCCTGCACGGCTTATGCGGAGCATATGCTGCAGTTTACTGGAAACGTTGGGTATGGTATGATCGGCTGTGGTTGTAGAAACAATAATAAAGTCGACATCCTTAAGCTCAATTTCAGGATGCTCTCTGAGCATTGTCTGTGCTGCTTTTAAACAAAGATCACTTGTAAATTCGGTTTCCAAAGCATAGCGCCGCTGTACAATGCCGGTACGTTCAATGATCCATTTGTTTGTTGTGTCTACCTTATCTTCAAAAAAACTGTTGTTAATTATACGCCTTGGTGCGTATGATCCTACTGCTTCGAGCGATGCCTTCATCCCTATACATTTGTGGCTTTTATNNCATGCTTTCGCATACAAGCCACAAATGTAAAAATTAATAAGTGCTTAAGGAGTTTTCCTTTGTAGGGATTAGCCAGCCTGTACTAAGCCTTTCAGCTTTTATCGGTAGCTGTTTCCGTTCCATGCTCCTTTTCAGTGGGTATTGTGTTGTTTTTGAGCTCGAGCTCTCGCCTTACCAGCTCACTCTTTGAACGGTATCGCGGGTTTTTCATAGGGCTCTGGTCGGGGTTTTCATCTCCCAGTAATACTCCCCAGGGCTTGAACATTTCAGACCGGTCGAATACGATCTTAAGCACCGCAATGACTGGAAGCGAGAGGAACATACCTGCTACTCCTGCCAGTGCGCCGCCCAGAAAAACACCTACTATGGTTGCAAGTGCATTAATCTTTACTTTGGAGCCTACGATACGGGGCATAAGGATATTATTATCCAGAAACTGTACCGCAGCAATAGTACCTAATACAATGAGTACGGGCGTAAGGCTTTGCGATGAAGCAAGCGTTAACAGCACGCCCAGTATATTTCCAAATAAAGCGCCGATATAGGGAATTAGGTTTAGGAAAGCAAACATAACTCCTATCAGAAGCGCGTGTTTAATGCCAAACAGCATTAGTATACCGCCTAAAAGGATGGTCATATAGGTTATCTGTATGATCAGGCCGACCAGATAGCTTTTTATGATTGATTCACTTTCCCAAAGGGCTTCTTCTACCTTTCCATGATGAGCTTTCGGAAAAAATAGGAATACGAACCTTAACAGGAGGTTTTTATACGCCATCATCAGAAAAACGTAGATAGGCAGAAGGCCTATAAATATAAATGCCGATGAGACTGAGCCTGCTGCACCGCCTAAAAGCCCGGCCGCATAGGTGAGTAGTTTATTACTTTGCTCGTTAATGATAGATATCTGTTCTTTGGTGGAAAAGTTACTTACCTGGCTAAACCATTCACTTAGCGAGTTTAAATGAAGCGTAACGTTTTTCTGAATCTGGGGAAAGTCGCTTACTAAAACAGACACCTGCGAAGTAAAGAACCATACAACTCCGGCTACTGTCACAGCCAGCAATAATATGGGCAGGAATATAGCCATCGCGTCCGGGAAACGGTAATTTCTAAAGAACCGGTAAATAGGGAGCAACATAATGCTTATAAAAAATGCCATTAAAAGCGGCATTATAATACCGCTTCCAATATAGATCAGTGCTCCAACAAGGAAGAGCCCCATTAGTTCGACAGACCTTCTAACGGTAAGTGGCATTTCTTTCATCATTCAATATTTATCTAATGAACACCAAAATAACAAATAGGTTGACAATGGCAGTAAACTTTAATTTAATAAAGCTTTAATTTGTCTCTCTGGGGTTTCACTTAGCTTTATACAGGTATGGTATCAGACATTTACGACGAGAGTATCAGAGAATATTCAAAGGAATTAAAAAAATACGATTCGCTTATAAACAGATATTCCTTGTTAAGGTTGTTCGTTATCATACTGGCAGGTGTTGTTTTGTGGCAAACTGCCCAGATGCAGAATGTATGGGTGACTGAACTTGTGTTCTTCTTTTCGTTTATCGCATTTATCTGGCTTGTAAAACAGCAAAGCGTATACAGTCGTAAAAAAGCCTTTTGCCAGGCGTTTATTAAGGTAAATCAAAATGAGCTGGACAGCATAGAGTGCCATTCCAATATCTACGATGATGGGGAAGAGTGGGCAGATGAAAGCCACGCTTATACTTCTGATCTGGACATCTTTGGCAAAGCCTCTTTGTTTAACCTCGTTAACAGGTGTTCGACCGTGCCGGGCAAAGGCGCCTTGGCGGCTTGGTTAAACAGCGATGCCACTGCCTCTGAGGTTTATTCCAGACAGCAGGCGGTTGAAGAACTATCCTCGGCTACGGTATGGGTTAAAAAACTTCAGGCTTCGCTGCTATTTGCTCTGGACGAAAGATCATCCCAAGGCATTCCTTTTTTGTTAAAGTATTTATCCGGAATCACCGCCGAGCGGTCGCCTTTATTGAGGAGTTATATCAGGCTTGCTCCCTGGATTTTTCTTTCATTGATGCTGGCATCGTGGTTTTACACTCCTCTTTTACTGCTGCTCTTTGTTCCGGGCTTTATTAATATAGGCTTAGTTCTGCGCTATTCAGGAACGGTCTCCTTAACTCAGCAGCTTATCGGGCGTTCTGCGGAGACTCTGGGAAATTATTCCGACGCTTTCCTATTGATCGAAACTCAGGTTTTCAAATCGTCTCTTTTAAATGAACAGGCAGATTTGCTTAGATCCGCAGGCGCGCGTGGATTTTCCAGAGAATTGAAGAGACTTTCCAAGCTCATACGACAGCTGGAAACGCGGCTGAATGTTTTGGTAGGCCCTGTTTTAAATATAGCGATGGCCTGGGATGTACGACAGATGCTGGCCATTGAAGACTGGAAAAAAGAAAACAAGGAACATGTTGACAGGGCATTTGAAACCATTGCCCTGTATGAGGCGCTTATTAGCTTAAGTACCCTTCGGTCGAACTATAAAGGCTTTTGCATGCCTTCCATCGAAGCGGAAGGTACCTATCGCGTTCAGGGTGAATCCATTGGGCATCCTTTGATCGGTGAAAAGGTACGGGTGCTGAATGATTTCAGCCTTGAGGGTAAACATATCGATATAATAACCGGCTCGAATATGGCGGGCAAGAGCACCTTTTNNTCGGACCATAGGAATAAATTGTGTGCTTGCCCTGGCCGGTGCCCCTGTATGCGCCTCCCGGTTTTCTGTTTCACCTGTTAAAGTATTTACCTACATGCGCATCAAAGATTCGCTGAATGAGAATATATCGACCTTTAAAGCCGAACTGAACAGGCTCCAGTTTCTGCTAAAAGTGCTTAACGAACAGGACAACGTCTATTTCCTCATTGATGAAATGTTGCGTGGAACTAATTCTGTCGATAAGTATAGAGGGTCGAAGGCCATTATCGAAAAGCTAATCAGGCAGGGAGCTGTGGGTATTGTAGCTACTCACGACCTTCAGATAGCCAGGCTTGAAGATACCTATCCGGCTTACATTCGCAATTTTTACTTTGACATCGAAGTAAAGGATGATGAAATGCTGTTTGACTATAAGCTTAAGAGCGGGGAATGTAAAACCTTTAACGCATCTATGCTGCTCAGACAGCTGGGAGTTGAAGTATAAAAAAAAGGAACCGGCAAAAAGATATGAAAGGGCGGAGCGTATCTTTTTAGCCGACCAAAGTATTAAAAAGTTTTTCAAGCCTTTCCTGTTCATCGGAACACAGTCCTGGGTGTACTTTCGACGCTTGTATAACGGTACTTCGCGCGGCAGTAAGCCACCTGAACCGCGAAGCTGCATCCAGTTTACCTATAGGGCCGCTATTGGCCGTCCCTTCTGCAACAGATCTTAGTGAATGAAGGTTTTCCTCAATAGAACCCAGGTCTGCCTCTTTCCACAGCGTCAGCACCTTCTCCCTGTCCAGCTTATATAAGCAGCGCAGGAAACCTGTACTTTTGCAAAAGAGGATCACGCCTGCGTTAACAAACTCCTCGCGCTCAACACGCGGTACAATGCGAATTACAGCATATTCATAGACTTTAGTATGCTGCATTTTGCGCCTGATTTAAAAAGATAGATGAATGAATAAGCCTTAGTCGAAAGAATTCCTTATAGATAGTGCGTACTTCGCTGTCGGATTGTTCTTCCGAGTGATTGTTAAGCCAGTCGGACGGAATGCTGTCAATAATGCCGTCTATACATTCGGTGCTAAGGATTTCCTTGCATAGGCGGTCGGCTTCCTCCAGATCTCTTGCATAGGGCAGCAACACATGGTCTTTTATTTGCACAAACGGCTTGGCAGCACTTTCAAGAGGCTCATCCCAGCCATGGTGGAAGTAAAGGGCTGCTCCATGATCAATGAGCCACAGCTCCTTTTTCCAGAAAAGCATATTGGTATTGCGGACAGTACGGTCTACATTCATCAGCAAAGCATCCAGCCATACAATCTTGGAAGCGGTAAGCGCATCCACCTTATGTACCACGGGATCAAAGGTTATGGCTCCCTGAAGATAATGCAAGGCCAGGTTCATTCCTACGCTTGCTTTCAGGAGATCCTGAATTTCCTCATCGGGCTCTGTGCGTCCAAAGGCAGCATCAAGCTCTGCAAATACGACTTCTGGCACCTTAAGACCAATAGCCCTTGCTATTTCGCAGCCGATAAGCTCAGCTATCAGAGCTTTTACTCCCTGGCCGGCGCCTTTAAATTTTAATACATACATAAATCCGTCATCCGCCTCGGCAATAGCGGGCAAGGAGCCTCCTTCACGCAAAGGAGTTATATATCGGGTTACCTGGACGGTCCTTATTTCTGGTTTACCGGGCATAAGCTTGTTTAAAAGAACTCAGCAAAAGTAAATAGAAAAACTCAGATGCTCTCAAACAGGCTTCATCAGGCAGGTCAGAGCTTTTCTTTCTGCAGAGTATGCTCACCGTTTTGACTAAGGACCAGCACCTGCTTCAGGGGGTCGAACCTGATCTTTATACCTGCTCTTGAAAAGGTAAATACATGATCTCCTTCAGCCTTTAGTTCAATAACAGGCTGTGCGGTTCCTTGTGCATACAATGCCGACTCCTTTCTTGTGATTGTTATTTTAATAGGAAAAGAAGTACTGCTATAAACGCCCGTATACTGATCGAGGTCCTGCGGACTCAATTCAATAAAGTCTGGAAATGTATAAGGGCGGCCATAAAGAATGCTCAGCACACCAATTGCGATATCGTTTGTAGGATAGCGCTCGCCGTTTACAGCGTAGGCAACCGATAGTTTAGTTTCCGGATTATATGAAACAGCCGAATGCGATCCATAGGTGTCGCCGCCGTGACCATAACTTATTTTGTCGTAAAAGGGGATTCTCATTAAGCCCATGCCAAAAGCTTTCCCTTGTAAAGGTTTCATTTGTTCGAGTGTGGAAGCTGCCAAATACTTACCTGCAAAAAGTCCGGTGATAAACAAGTTCAGGTCGGCCGGTGTGGAGATCAGATCGCCTACACCTATCACATTTTCAAAAGAGAAATCTTTTACTTCCTTCCATCCGCCCTCATACCGATAGGCTTTAACAATGTGTCCAGGATGATCCATGTAGGAATACGTATGCATTAACTTTCCAGGTGCCAGTATTTCCTTCCTAAGAATTATATGATAAGGCAGCTTATGTTTCTTTTCCAGTATTTTAGTAAGTAAAAAATAACCTGAGTTTGAGTATCCCATACTTGTCCCAGGTTCAAAAGCCGTTCCTGCCTTCCTGATTGCAGCAAGCAAGTGGCTCTCCGTCTGCCGGTTTACCAGCCATAAAGAGTCCTTGTTCAGCTCGTAATTTTTAAGTCCGCTGGTGTGATTGAGCAGGTGACCTATCGTTATTTTAGTCGCATTGGGCATATCTGCGAAGTAGCCCGACAAAGGTTCTTCAAGACTAAGTGCCCGCTTTTCGATGAGCTTAAAAATGAGCGTTGCTGTAAAAAGCTTGCTTATGGAACCTACCTGATAGCCCGCATTGGTCTGATAGTGATCTGGAACCTGCGTGTGACCGAAGCTGCAAGAATATAGCTCTTTGCCATTTTGAGCGATTGCAACACGTCCGATTCCCTGATGCTTGCTTTCGATATGCCTGAGAAAAGAGCTAATCTTTGCTGTGTCAACTGGTTGAGAAGAAGCCACCGTGTAAATGAAAAGTGATAGAAGCAGTAGTCTGGTCTTCATGATATATGATCGTCTAATTAAAGCTACATGAATGTAAATAAAAAATCCTGCAGGATCAACTGAAGGTCTTGCAGGATTTTCACAGAAGTATACTTTTGAGTTTATTTCTTGCCCATTTCCTTGTACATGAGGAACAAGTGGGCAGCCGACCAGCTGAAGTGCGATGCTTTAAGCCGTTCGCCCGTATGAACATCATAATTTTCATGGATAGGGGCGTCGCCATCCAGTCCCTTAAGGCGTTCGAATACCTGCCGGGTATAAGTATCTGCCTCCTGAGTGTAGCCATACTTTCTCAGACCCGCTATAGCAAAATAAACCTGATCAAGCCATATAGGACCTCTCCAATAACCCCGGGAATTAAACTTAAGATTATCGGCAGCCGCAGTAGGGAAGGGTATATAGGTGGAAAACTTTTTAGGGTCAAACATAATCTCTGCAACCCGTTCAGCCTGCTGTTTGTTCGCCAGCCCGGTCCAGAGCGGTATCCATCCTTCAGGGCCATACACCTCGATAAAACTCCCTTTTAACGTCTTATCGAAGAAATAGCCGTGCTGGTCGCTGAAGAAGTAGTTCTGCAGTACTGCTTTCCGGTCGGTTTCTTTAAAAGGAACAGACAGAACTTTAGCAAACTTCTTCAGCAGTTCATACTCAAGATGCAGGTAGGCGTTCAGATCCACCGACTCCTGATCCATGCTCCATGCATTCAGGTTATTTTTAATCATCTTCGTTTCGTCAAAACGAATTGCATTATCCATCCCGCTTTCCCATTTAGCAGCTTCCAGCGTACCGTCGGTAGCACCATATTCGCAAATGCCGTTTTTATCATGATCGCGATAGGTATACCACCATTGATAGTACTTTAGCAGTTTAGGGTACATCTCCTTCAAGAACGCTTTGTCGCCGTCTGCTTTATAAATAGCGTCCACGGCCCACGCCGCCAGAGGCGGCTTTGAGTCGCGGTAGTTGTTTTCGGCAGAGTCCGTATAGATACAATCAGCAATCATGCCCGCCTCGTCCTGATAGTCAAACATCGTGCGCATCTGATCTTTTGCGAGCTCATTATCGATAGAAGACAAGGCGACTGCATGTTTCCAGGAGTCCCAGGCCCAGAAGCCTACAAAATAGTCCATTGCATGCGAAGGTACCAGGCCCGCATGATGCAGGGCGCCTTTAGGACTGCGCCAGTTGCTGATAAGCGTCATGATGCTTTTCACCATTACCTTATTGCTTTTCAGAGACATATCGCTGCGCAGGTTGGCACGGATGTAGCCGTTCCACCTGCTGCTGTTGGCATCGAATTTTTCATTCGCCTTCTTAAGTACCTCTGCAGCTTCAGCCTTACGCCGGGAATGCTCCTCACTGCTGTTAAAATAAGAAACAACAACATTTAACTGCCTGGCATAGTTCTTTGAGCTAGCCGTATACGCCTTGCCTCTCACATCCAGACTTACAGTTTGAGGGAAACTAAGCATGATGATCTCTCCCTTTTTTAAGGTTGACAGGAGAGAGTTGCCCTGCCTGGTCCATACCATCGGTCCAGACAGACTTCCCTCAAGTTTGAAGTATACGTCTTTTGCCGAACTACATTTCAGTAAAGCGTGATTGGCGGTTATGAATACAAGCGCCTGGTCAAGCTTTTCCAAGCCAGACGAGGATTTCATTAGCAACTTGCCCGGATAATAAATCGCTGTATCCGGCTTATACACAAGCTCCTGCCGGTTTTTGTTCAGAGCCGATACCTTAAATACAGATTCGCTTACCCAGGTACGGTTGTCCAGATCAAAAGGACCGCAGAATCCGTTATAAGAAGCTCCCCTGGCCGGTATGGTGAAGCCCATCCATGAGCCCATATCCGTAAACATGCCCTGTCCCTGCAGCCTTCCCGAGTTTGGCGTGTAGACCACATTCAGTAAATTGGGATAGTCCATCCTGTAATCTTTCTTTCCCAGAGCAGGGTTTTGCCCCGCCTTGCACCACTGTAAGAGTGCAGTTGTACCAAGCAGGAAGCCCGCTGTCAGGGCAAGTAGTCTGAATTTATTCATAGTTGCTGCCAGCATTAAAATTTCTTGTTTAAATCGGCCGCACTAATACCCTTTCCAAAAGGAATGATAGTAAAGCCATAAGTCATATCAACCGGTGTAATCGTATATTCAGGATGCGTCTGAGCGCCCCAGGTAGTATCTCCCCCAACACCCATTTGAAGGTAGTCGATGTTAAGCCACACCATATCCTGCTTCTGTATGCTGCCTCCATGCTTTCGCTGTATTTTAAAGGGAACGTACATAAGCTCCGACATCGGAAAGTTCCACGCGCTGACATTCAAGGGCTGCTTACCTTTCACCAATATACCTTCGCCTGCGGCATTGGCCAGACTAAACCAGCGCACGTCCGACTTATTAGCCGTTTCCTGAGGGCGTACATAGGGGTGAAACTGGCTCCATACATCGCTTTTGTACAAGTCGACCAAGGCCGAACTCTTTCTGTCCCAATAATTTTCGTGAGGGCCCCTTCCAAACCACTGCATCTGGTCGTACTCGCCTTTAAGCACCATGTGCATGCCTACCTTGGGTATTTCCGGAAGTGGCTTGCTGCCGGTGAGTAGCTTATAGTTCACATCAATCACTCCCTGAGCGTCAATTGAAAAGTCCATATGCACCTTTGCATCCTGTTTAGCAAGGTCATACACCACATTTATCAACATTTTATTGCCGCTTTTTGTATGGGTGATGCGTTCGAGTTTCATATCCCGCGGTGCATCTCTCCACGTTGCACAGCGCTGCTGCAATCCGTTCGCTACGTCATTATCCGTCAGAGGTCGCCAGAAATTAGGCATTAAGCCTTCTTTTAACAGCTCCTTCCCCCCCTGTTTCATAGAAAACAGCTGTCCGTTCTTTTTAGAAAAAGCGACATCAAAGCTATTTCCCGATATAACAAGGCTTTCCTTCTGATCATGTACGTTTAAAGGCCCCTGAGCGGGCTTTCTTGCCATAAGCGATTTTTCCACAGGCAGTAAAAACTGCTCATAAGCCTGCAGGTGTCCTGCCGGGATAAGCGGATGATTGCCTTTGTAATAGGTATTGATATGTAAGAAATATTCCCTGCCCGGAGCAGGAGTCAGCGAAGGCAGGTCCAGTATAACCTCGCGCGACTGATGTGCTTTTAAACCCTTTATAGAAAACGACTTTTTATGTAAAACTTCACCCTCGGCCTTAATCTGCCATTCGAAATCGTAGTCGTCCAGATTACTGAAATCAAAACGATTGGTTACACGGATCTTCCTGTCAGACAAGGAAACCGGCTCAAAATGCACAGGCTGATACACCTTTTTTACCTCCCATATATGCGGATGCAGCGAGCGGTTTGCCGAAACAAGTCCGTTTGCACAAAAATTCGAGTCGTTGGGCACACCCACATAGCCCATATCGCCTCCATAAGCCCATATGTCATTGTTCTTTTCATCTTTTATCAGAAAAGTCTGGTCTACCCAATCCCATATAAAACCACCCTGCAGCTGATCATACTTCCATATAAGATCCCAGTAGTCATTCAGATTGCCTACGCTGTTGCCCATGGCATGTGCATATTCGCAAAGGATGAGAGGCTTCGGCTGACGCTGGTTCACATGCTCTCGCAGATGATATACCCGGGCATACATAGGGCAGTAGATGTCTGAAATACCCGTTCTGCGCGCGCCCTCATATTGAACAGGGCGTGAAGGATCATACTTTTTAAGCCAGTGGTACACCGTTTCAAAGTGCTTTCCATAGCCAGATTCATTGCCCAGCGACCAGGTAACAACAGAGGTGTAATTCCTGTCGCGCACGGCCATGCGCTCCACGCGTTCCTGAAAAGGTACAATCCAGTCGGGATGATTGGCCAGCGTTTCCATCTTGGTTGATTCCATTCCATGCGATTCAAGGTTAGCCTCATCAACCAGGTAGAGGCCATATTCATCACACAGTTCATACCAGTCTTCAATATTCGGATAGTGGCTGCAGCGCACCGCATTGATATTGAACTGCTTCATCAGTTTAATATCCTGGATCATGCTTTCCTTTGTAATGCTTCGCCCGGTAAGCGGATTGAACTCATGCCGGTTCACACCCCTTATTTTAACCGGCACGCCATTGACTAAAAATAAACCGTTTTTCATTTCAACGCTCCTGAAACCAAATCGGTGAGCGAAAGCTTCTGTAATACGGCCGTTTTTATCCAGCGTGCTTACAGTAAGTGAATATAAATGAGGCGATTCAGCAGTCCATGGTTTTACATTACTGAATGAGCTTTCCAAATTAAAAGCAAGATCAGCTCTGCTTTTTAGCTTCCGCGTATTTGTATACATAACCCTGCTTCCGTCGGACACTTCCACTTTAACCGAAGAGCCGTCAAAGGAAGTTTCGCTCTTCATTTTGAGTTCCAGTTTAAAAGCGCCGTCTTTGTAAGCATTGCTCAGTTCCGCCTTAAGGCCAAAATCTTCAACCCGCGTTTTAGGACGAGCTATGAGTGCCACATTGCGTTCAATGCCGCTAAATTTCCAGTAATCCTGCCCCTCCAGGTAAGAGCCATCGCTATAGCGATATACTTCAACTGAAATATCATTTACACCCGGTTTTAAGTGTTTGCTTACATCGAAATCTGCCGGAAGCCTGCTGTCCTCGCTATAGCCAACGAACTCTCCGTTCACCCAGCAGTAAAAGGCCGATTCAACCCCGCTAAACCGTAAGATGACATCCATTCCTTTCCAATCTGCAGGAACGGTAAACGTACGCTTGTAAGAGCCCACCGGGTTATAATCCTTAGGTACATGAGGAGGGTTAGGAGGGAAGGGGTAAGATACGTCTGTGTAAATTGGAGCGTCAAAGCCCTGCACCTCCCAGCTTCCCGGTACAATGATCTTGCTCCAGGATTCCATTTTGAACTCTTTTTTGTAAAAGTCGGCAGGACGTGACCCCGGATTTTTAGCATAATGAAAGTCCCACGTTCCGTTTAGCAGCAGTTCCCTGCTATTTTCCTGCAGCCTTTTTTCAGCTGCTTCCTTAGCGGCATAGGGCCTGAAAAAGGCATGCATCGGCAAGCGGTTTACCTGATTTACCAGAGCGTTTTCCCACTCCTTAGGCTTTTCCTGTGCATACACAAGCTGCATCAGGATAGATAGCCATATAATAACGTTCAATTTTTTCATTCCTAATCAATTATAAATAGCAAAAAAAAGTTACCAGAAAAGGCACCATAAGGTCCAGTGTTATGCCATGAAAAATAGCTACGATCACAAATTCCGAACCAGAATACCTGGTAATTACAGGCAGGGTAGTGTCCATAGTGGTAGCGCCTCCGGAACATACAGGAGCCAGTTTCCCAAACCAGGCAACCAGCAAAGGTGCAGCAAGCAAGGTGAAGAGCTCCCGTATAATATTGGAAACAAGGGCAATGGTACCCAGTTCGGCGCCTTTGTACTGGGTGATGAAAATGCTTGACAGAGAGTAATAGCCAAAGCCCGATCCCACGGCCATGCATTCAAATACGGTCCACCTGGGAATAAGAAGTCCCGTCAGGGCCGACCCGCCCAGCGTACCGGCAAGAGTAGCCAGCGGCACCAGCATTATCTTGAGTTTATTGGTCTTCAGCGAGGCCAGTGTTTGGCTGTCATAGCCAATATTGATACCAACCAAAAACATAAGCACATACAAAACGTACACACTAAAGTCGTTTTGTAAGATCACTTCAGGCAAAATGCCCGTGTAGCCTGCCAAGGCTCCGGCAATAAAAAACGAAAGTATAATCAGGCTTCCTTTCATGCTGTATATAAAAGCAGTGCAATTAACTTATTCATGTTCCTCCGTGTTGTCCCTTTTTGTACTCTTTCCCTTTATAAAAACTTTAGCATAGAGCCACCAGCTAAGCAGTACGCTGCCCGCAATAGCGCCCATGGTTATAATAAGGGCCTGGAGCCCGATGGTATCAAGGTTATTAACAATTTTTTCATTTGTACCTACAGAAATTCCCAAAAAGAAAAGCAGGAGGAAAATAAAGCAGGTAATGAGCTTGCCAATAAACTTAATATCAGGAAAACGCCTCAGGATATATCCTGAGGCAATTCCGATAAGCATAATAATAAATACAGTGAACATAGATTAACGGGCCTTAAATCAATTTTTTAAGCCGTGAAGTTATTAAACATTAGTTAATCTGGTCATTTGATTTTACCTCCAGCAGCGGCACCGGATAGAAGTTATTCTTCTCGGGGTTAAAGCCCGTGCGCCCAATAGCGGCCAGTGCCTGTTTGGTCTTGCCCCAGCGTCTCAGATCATAAAAGCGGGTATTTTCAAGCGCAAACTCCAGTATACGTTCATGTTCTATCTGCTGCCTTACAGCCTCGGCATTCAAAGAAGCAGCGATGGCAGGCATGTCTGCCCGTGCCCGAACCTGATTGATCAGCGGAACAGCTTCAGCCGTTTTACCCTGTTCGTTCAATGTTTCGGCCAGCAAAAGCAGAACGTCGGCATAGCGCATCAGCGGAATGTTAATTGCAGTCCTTGATTTTTCCATATCAGCCCAGGTGGCCGGGAGGAACTTTCTGAACGAAGCCTTCTCAGAGCCCTTTCCAAAAAAATCATCATAGGTAGATCCATACAAGCGCCCGGATTTGTCGTTAAAGTAAGGATCGTTAAAGAACATGGTTTGATACATACGGGAATCATACATCCCCTTTGAAGATGTGCGGCCCTCCTTTTTAAATTCGTCTATAAGCATAGCGCTCGGAGCAATTTCGTCCCATCCGCCTATCTCGCCCGTAGCTATCCACTTATGAAGCGCTGTGCGGTAAGATGCTCCATTGGATGTATTATCTGTAAACTGAAGTTCGAAGACAGACTCCTCACTGTTTTTGTTGGTGCCGTCAAACATGGAAATAAAGTTAGGCACCAGCGAATAGCCGCTTACGCTCTTAAACGCTGCTTCAGCTCTAGACAGGTAGTCGGCTTTCTTAGCCGGTTCTTCATAAGCCCTGGTAAGCAGACAGTAACCCAGATATGCGTAAGCAGCATTTTTATTGGCTCTTCCCTTACGCTCTGAAGGTTGTTTGGCCGGCAGGTTAACAATGGCGTTTTCAAACTCCTTAACAATAAAGTCCCACGCTTCAGTCCTCTCAGAAAGGGGTTTGCTTATTTGCGCCTCATCGGTAATGTACTCATTCCGTATTATGATCTTTTCCCAGTTAAGAATCAGCTTCATATGGTAGTAAGCTCTTAAAAAATGCGCTTCGGCAAGTATCTGGCTGCGAAGCGCCTCATCCATATTGATAGCAGGTACCTTAGCCAGCACCTGGTTGGCATACGAAATACCGGTATAGTGGTTCTGCCAGAAAGAGGAGAACTGACTGTTGCCATTTGTATACGTAAAGTTATACAGCTCTACCCAGTTAGGAT
Organism: Sphingobacteriaceae bacterium UBA2059; assembly: GCA_002332615.1. Taxonomy (GTDB): domain Bacteria; phylum Bacteroidota; class Bacteroidia; order Sphingobacteriales; family Sphingobacteriaceae; genus Arcticibacter. Next base: position 49,432 of record DDAL01000028.1, read on the forward strand.
AGTTAAGTGCATCGGTGCCGATGGCGCAGATATCCTCCCGGTACGCCTCTACCGGGTATTTAACCTCGGCAAATTCCCAAGTATCTGTAGCACCTTCCAGTTTCGAGTATACAGCTGCCAGACCCGATTCGGCATCAGCCTGAGTGCGCCAGTAATTTTTGGATGTAAGTTTATCCGGGGCATCAAGGCTCAGCTTATCATCGCATGCTGTAAACAGGCTGGCTGTAAACAGCAGGGATCCTATTATTAAGATATATTTTTTCATATCTGCTAAGTTTTATAATCAATGACTTGTTTAGAAACTAAATTGAAGACCAACAACATACGAGCGGGTAAACGGAAAAATAAGCCTGTCTACTCCTGTACTTAGTACGCCTGACGGTGCAAACTCCGGATCTATACCTTCATATTTTGTCCAGGTGAGCAGGTTCTCTCCGCTTATATAAATACGCAGCTGTTCAGACTGTATCCTGGCAAGTGCCGATTTAGGCAGAGTATAGCCCAATTGTATCTGGCGCAGCCTTACAAAATCACCTTTTTCAAGGAATCGGTCCGACTCCCGGGTATTTCCGTTAGGATCCTGCAATACAGCCCGGGGTATTTTAGAATTTCTGTTCTCGGGCCTCCAGGCATCCAGGGTAGAGGCCAGGAAGTTTGAGCCTGAGTTCATGCCTTCATAAAAGTAGCGGTTACCATTATACAGCTTGTGTCCCCATCCGCTGCCAATAAGTGCCGAAAAGTCAAAGCCCTTATACGAAGCGCCCAGCTTAAGATTGGCCTCTACTTTAGGCATACCCGTACCACAATATTCTTTATCGGTATCGTCAATTACACCGTCGCCATTGGTGTCCACAAAGCGCAGATCGCCGGGCCTGGCACTTTCTTGCAGCAGATCGCCATCCTTGTTTTTATGTGCTGCAACCTCCTGTTCGTTCTGGAAAATACCATCTGTTTTATATAGGAAAAAAGCACCAATAGGATAGCCCACACGAGTTTGATTTGGAAAGTGTTCGGTGCCGTATTTCAGTCCTACACCCATCAACACCTGATCTTCATTAGCCAGCGAAAGTATTTTATTGTTTAGTGTAGACAGGTTCATGCCCACATTATAGCGGAAATCACCAGCGTTCTTCGTATAGTTAAGTTCAACCTCGAGTCCGCTGTTCCTTATCTTGCCAACGTTTAGGATTGGATCCACCAGACCAGAAGAAAGCGCTAGCTTTTTAGTGATCAGCAGGTCTTTGGTAGTATTATGATAATAATTTACCGTACCCGAAAGCGCGTTGTTAAGGAAGCCATAATCCAGGCCCAGGTTCTTAGAAGTAGTAGTTTCCCAGCGCAGTATCCTGTTTTCCAGTCCCATAGCTATGCTGCCCGGCCAGGGGTTGCTTCCGCTTCCCTGTACATAGCCCATGTACAGATCGTTGTACGTTGTAATCAGCGCCTGGTGGTCATAATAACCCAGCGCTACCTCATTGCCAAGCCGGCCCCAGCTCGCACGCAGTTTTAAATTAGATACTCCCGTGTTTTCAGGAAAGAAAGGCTCGTCATTGATCCTCCACCCAAGAGCCACAGAAGGGAAGTTGCCATAGCGGCTGTCTTCGCCAAATTTAGAAGAACCGTCCCGGCGAATGGTAAACTGAACAAGGTAGCGGTCGTCATAAGAGTAATTCAAGCGGCCGAAGTAAGACATGCGGTTGTATTTATACCTCGATCCGTCGGCCGAAAAAGTACCGCCATTACCGGCATCAATGGTCATAAAATAAGGGTCCAGAAAGCCTTCGGGTAATTCGTTGGTAACAAGTACTCCGTTCTTTACCGAATAAACTGTTTTTTTACCTTCAACACCCACCGAATTCCAGTTAGACAATTGCAAGGTAAGCGAAGTACCTGCCAGAGCGTTCACCGAGTGTTTGTCGAATTTATTGGTATAATTAAGCAAGTTATCAATTACCTGCTCTTCCCAATAACTGCGATTTTCGGAGTAATAAGGGTACTCATAAGGGTTCTTTACATCCGAAGCAAAGGCAGGGCGGTGGTAGTAATACTGGTAATTATTGCCACGGTAGGAATAGCTTGACTTAAAGGTGAGGCCCTTGATAATATCAACCCCTACCGATGCATTACCGGTAACATTCTGGCGTTTGGTCCAGCTGCTTTTAAAGTGCTCATCGGCAACAACGTTCACATTATTGGGTATGCCGCCCCAGTTAGTAAGGCCAAAGCCGCCTTGCTGTTCCGGATCATAAACCGGCACCAGCGGCGAAAGCATATATACCTCCTTTAAGCTGAAGTTTGGCGACATGGTTTTGGAACCTGTGAAAGACATATTTCCGTCTATGCTGAATATGTTCTTCTTAGTACTCACCTTAATGCGCGCATTTTGCTGCTTCAATGAGTTAGAAATTACCACTCCCTTTTCATCTGTGATATTTGCCGAAAGGGACATGCGGGTATCATTCTGGCCGGCGCTCACAGCCACACTCTGCGTGGTGGAGAAACCCGTTCTAAAAACTTCATCCTGCCAGTCGGTATTATGGGTGCCGGGGTTGCTCAGATAGCCTGGCAGGTTTACCTTTTTGCTCTCATACTTATTGTACTCATCATACATGCGCTTATGAACGGCCAGGTATCCCTGCGCGTCAAGCATATCCAGCCTTTTGGCAGTCTGCGTGCTGCTGGCATAGCTGTTGATATCAACCTGTACTTTGCCGGCTTTACCCCGGCGGGTGGTTACTATAATAACACCATTGGCCGCCACCGAACCGTAAGNNTAAATGGCTGCTGCCGCAGCATCTTTAAGTACCTCCATTGACTCAATGTCGTTAGGGTTCACACTGCTTATAGAGCCCGGAAATCCGTCGATGATGTATAAGGGTTCGTTGCTTCCAAAGGTGCTTACTCCTCTAATTTTTACCGAAGGAGCCGAACCAGCAATGCCACTGCTTTTTTGTACGTTAACACCGGCTACCACACCTTGTATTGCTTCAGCAGGATTGCTGGTGGCGCGGGAAGCAATTTCCTTGGTATCAACCGAAGACAGCGAACCCGTGAGATCGCTCTTTCTCAGCGTTCCGTATCCTATAACCACCACTTCATCCAGCACTTTATTATCCTCCTTAAGTACCACATTTATAAGCGGGCGGTCCTGTACCTTCAGTTCCTGGCTTTCATAGCCAACATAGGTAACCACCAGGGTTTCGCCGGTGGCAGCATCAAGCTCAAAGCCTCCGTTCATATCAGTAAGAGTACCGCGGGTGGTACCTTTAATAAGTACGCTTACGCCAATTAAAGCTTCTCCCTTTTCATCTTTTACAATCCCTTTTATACGTCTTAACTGTGCCGACGCGTGGGAGACAGCTTTTACCGGCTTTTTTAGAATTACCTTGCTTGATGATATTTCATGAGATATGGGCAAATTGCTGAAAGCCTTATCAAGCAGGGTATTAATGCTTGCCGCTTTTTCATTCACAGATATACGCTTGCTGTCGTCAACATCAAGGTTACTGTACATAAAAGAGTAGCCATATTTTTTCTCGACGGTTGTAAAGAACTCCTTGAGAGTTACATTTTTCATCGAGAGGTCTATTTTGTTCTTTACCTGCGCAGAAACCTGCAGGCCAAAGCAAACAACAAATAGAACGCAAAGTGAACATACATGTCTTCGCATAATGATTTAATTTTTCGTTTAATACAAGGTTTTTTAAAAGCAGCGCCACCGGCTGTTTTTAAGCTTTTAAATGATTAGAAATTGCAGTTGAGTATGATTAATTTGAGTTTAAGTATTATTTGTACTGTATAGTAACCTCCTTTCCGTCTATGGTATACTCAATAGGGGTGATTTTTTTAAACAAGCTTAAAAGTTCTCTAAGCGATTCGGTTTTTACCGAGAAGCTATACTTTTGCATGTCATCGGGATTAATCAGCCTGATGTCAACCCCATACCAGCGTTCGAGTTTTTTAGCCACCTCTCGTATGCCTGCATTGCTAAACCTTACTTCGTTCTGCATCCATATCAGGTCTGTGTCTGCATCTACTTTATTGAGACTATACTTGAGGGTAGTGGGCGATATCCTTAAAAAGTCTTGAGGCTTCATGTCGGTAAGGTGCCTGCCATTTTTGGCCATAACGGCTATCCGTCCTCTTACAAGAGAAACGTCAATATTTTTATCATCCGGATAGGCCGATACATTAAAGGCAGTACCTTTAACTACCACGTTAATTTTGGAAGTATTGACAATAAACTTCTTGTGCTCGTCCTTCTTTACGTCAAAAAAAGCTTCCCCCTGCAGGTTCAGTTCCCGACTGTCTCTATTAAAAGCACCTGTGTAAGACAGCCTTGAACCGGAGTTAAGCCATACCTTTGTTCCATCTGGCAGCGTCATCTGCATTTTCTGGCCTTGCATGGTTTGAACAAGAGTGATCGATTTGGATAAATGCTCTTTTTCCATATAGTCTCTCAAGGCAAAAAATGTCCATACCGTCACCAAACTCAGCATAGCTGCAATACTGGCGCTGCGCAGCACGAAGCGCCTTGAATAAAGTTTTACTATTGCCTTTTGGCCCAGCTGCGAGGCTATTTTGCTCCACGTACGGCCCTTGTCCGGATAAATGTATGCGTCGGGAGTCTCCTTCACGTTCAGCCATTCCTCTTTTAAGCGGTTAAATAGCTGCTCGTTTTTTTCGGAACTATAGATCCATCCTTCAACCGCTGCCAGTTCTTCAGGTCTGCATTCCTGTCTTAAATACCGGGCCAGTTCCTCATAAGGCACACGTCCGTTCGTCATGGTTTTTCCTTTTCGTTTAATTGATAGACACACAAAGAAGACAAAACCCCTAAAAGAAACTAGTATTTATGCTGCTGTTTTTTACATTAGCCGGTTAATGATAAGAGCCTGTACCAAAAAAGACCTGGATGAACTTGTGCATATCTGGCTGGAAGCGTCAGTGCTTGCACATCCCTTTATATCGCCTGCATTCTGGCATAGCCAGGCGGTGTCCATGCGGGAGGTCTACATTCCATCGGCCACTACCTATGTGTATACAGACGGAGAATCAAAACCTTTAGCTTTTATTTCAATGCGCCATAATTGCATTGAAGCACTTTTCGTATCGGCAGCTAGCCAAAGGAGGGGAATTGGATTTGCCCTGATTGACTATGCAAAGCAGCTCTACCCCAGGCTAAGCCTGAAAGTTTATGCAGAAAACGAAAGCGCTTTGACCTTTTACCTTAAGCAGGGTTTTAAAATAGAAAGAGAAGTAACAGAGGCCCAAACCGGTCATCGCGAATTTAGTATGACCTATACATCTCGAAACCAGCTAGATAAACAATGAATTGCCAAACAGCTCGTTAACTATAAGACAGGCATTAGGGGTAATAAGCAGGCTAAGCTGTATAAAGGACCTCCCCGGTTGTCGGTAGTAGAGCGTGATATAAGATCTTATTTTTTTGAGGGCAATAGACATCTGAGCCTCAACCGTTTTAACCGAAAGACCTTTTTCAAAGGCTATCTCCCTGTACGTTTTATGTCCGCGCTTACTCATGTTAAAAATATCGCGGCAAACAGCAGGCAAAGTGTCAACTGCTTTTTCGTAAACAGAGTAGAACTCATCCATGTTTACACAATCGCTGGCTTTTTGCTTTTCCAGTTCGCTCAATGCCCATTTCTCAGCCAGTACCGAGCGGTTATGCTCATTGCGCAGGTAGTTAAGCATGCGGTTGCGGGCGGCAGTATATAAATAGGTTTTAATGAAAAAGATATTAACCGTATCCCTGTCTTCCCAAAGCTTTATGAAGATATCCTGGATAATATCTTCAATCAGATCCTGGTCGTGCGTGTAATAATTTAGAAAAGTACACACAGCTTCAAAATGCTGATGAAACAGCAGTTCAATTGTTTCCTCCGTAATTACAATTTTTTCGTTATCAAATAACATGGCCATTACATGCAGGAAGAAAGTTGTAAGCGTTTAATTTAAGGGGTTTGCCGGAATTCTAAGTTATGCAATCAAAGCATTGATTCAAATTTATTCGTAAGATAGTTTTTCAATGGTGTGTAACAGGAGCCCAACCGCCGGGGCACAGGCAAGTCATGCGTGCATATAGTGGCCTCGATGCAGGCAGCTTAAATGCAGGTTAAAACATGGGTGCATCATGGCTACATCACGGCTGCACCCCGGATGCATGCCCTTGCAGATTAGTCCTTTTTCTGCAGCGGGCCAACGGATCAGAGCTCCTTGTGAGTGATGCGTTTAAAGCTTATGCCCTCTCAAAAACTCTTCAATACCCATTCGCTTTTTTCCTTCCAGCTGTACCTCCAGCAGATCGATATAGCCATTGCTGCAGGCAAATCGCAGGTAGGTTTTCCCGTCGCTCAGGGGCGATCCGGCGCTTGCAGCTACCGGGCCTTCAATACAGGCCGAACGATAAATTTTGAGTGTTTTTCCTCCAAGGGTGGTGTAGGCTGCGGGGTAGGGGCTCAGGCCACGTATGCGGTTATGAAGGCTGCGGGCGGTTTGGTTCCAGTCCAGCAGGCAGTCTTCTTTAAAGAGTTTGGGTGCATGTCTGGCTTGTTCGCCCCTGGCAAGCAGGGGCTCCTGCGGCATTTCGTGGTAACTGCCGCTTTCAATTGCCTTTACTGTTTCCACCAGAAGCCCGGCCCCTGTAAGCATTAGCTTATCATGCACGTCGCCGGCAGTTTCGTCTTCGCTGATAGTCACTTTCCGGTTAAAAAGAATGTCTCCGGTATCTATTTCGTGCTTAAGTTTAAAGGTGGTTACTCCGGTCTCTGTTTCTCCGTTTATCACCGCCCAGTTTATGGGTGCAGCACCGCGGTATTGAGGCAGCAGGGAGGCGTGGAGATTTATGGTTCCATGCGGAGGCATGTTCCATATGCGTTCGGGCAGCATTCTAAACGCTACTACCACCTGCAAGTCGGCTCTGTAGCTTTTCAATTCTTCAGCAAAGGCAGGGTCTTTTAACTTTTTTGGTTGCAAAACCGGAATGCCGTGCTCAAGCGCATACACCTTTACGGCCGACTGATGCAGCTTGCGACCGCGGCCGGCCGGCTTATCGGCCGATGTTACTACCGCTACTACATTTACCCCGGCTTTCAATAAGGCATCGAGCGATGCTACTGCAAACTCGGGGGTTCCCATAAATACTACTCTCATGTTTTCTTTCATTTGTCAGTATGATGCATTATTGTTTGTCGCCCGTTTTCAGCTCCAGCCGGTATTTTTTGCATCTTTGCTAAAATACAAAAAAGAAGGATTTGAATTTACCAGCGTACATTGCCAGGCGCATAACACTCAGCTCTAACCGCACGTTTTCGAAACTTAGCGTGCGCATTGCCATAGCAGGCATTATGCTGAGCGTTGCTGTAATGATCTTGTCGCTGGCAGTGGTTAGAGGCTTTAAAAGCGAGATCCGCAACAAAATCAGGGGCTTTTCGGGCGACGTGGTCGTGCTGCGCAACGATCTGAACTCGTCTTACGAAACAAGTCCGTTCAGTCTTCATGCAGATACCCTTGAGCGCATCCGCAGGTTGTCTAACGTAGAGTGGATCCAGCCCTATGCTATAAAGCCCGGTATCATCAATGTGAATAATGAAATAGAAGGGGTAGTGCTCAAGGGTGTCGACCCTACCTATCACTGGGATCAGTTTAGCTCCTCCCTGGTTTCGGGCCGTGTAATTGATTTTAAAGACAGTGTTAAGGCAGCAAAAGAAATTGTGCTGTCAAAACACATTGCCGATAAGCTTCATCTAAAAGCGGGCGATGATTTTTTAATGTATTTTGTGCAGCAGCCCATCCGCAAACGCAAATTTACTATTGTAGGTATTTATGATTTGGGGGTAGAAGAGGTTGACAAAATGTATGTGCTCGGCGATATAAACCTGTTAAGGCGCTTAAATAGGTGGAGCCCCGCGCAGGTTGGCGGTTATGAAATACGGCTAAACGATTTTAATATGCTGCAACGCAGCACCTATGCCGTGTCAGATGAGCTGCCTGTCAATATAAGGCCTGTACCCGTTACCGATTATTATTCGTCTATTTTTCAATGGCTCTCCCTGCTTGATGTTAATACCCAGGTTATTCTTGTCCTTATGATGGCGGTAGGTGTTATCAATATGGTTTCGGCCCTGCTAATTATTATTTTGGAACGCACCGGTATGATTGGTATTTTGAAAGCGCTGGGCAGCACCAACCGGCAAATTCAAGCCATCTTTCTTCTTAACGCAGCCTATCTTATAGGCATAGGGTTGCTTTTGGGAAATATACTGGGCGTAGGCTTGTCGGTTATTCAGCATAAAACTCATTTCTTTAAGCTGGAAGAAGCCTCCTATTACATGTCTTTCGTTCCTATAGAGCTGAGAATTAGCGATCTGGTGGTCTTAAATTGTGCAACACTTCTTATATGCATGCTGGTACTGCTAGTCCCTTCTGCGCTTGTTGCCAAAATATCTCCCATTAAAACAATCGCTTTTAAATAATCTGCCGGGCCTTAATACTCATTTTTTCAGAGCTTATGCGCCTTGGCTTCGTTCCAGTAAACATCCATTTCAGCAAGGCTCATGTCCTGTAATTGCTTGCCTGCTTCTGCAGCTTTCTGCTCCAGGTAGGTGAACCTCCTGATAAACTTTCGATTGGTTTTTTCGAGGGCGTTTTCCGGGTTGATATTTATAAACCGTGCATAGTTAATTAAAGAGAAAAGCAGATCGCCGAATTCGTTTTCAGCCTCTTCGGTGTCAATAAGTGTTTGACTTTCGGTATTAAATTGTTCCTTAAATTCATTCAGTTCTTCTTCCACCTTTTTCCATACCTGCACTTTTTCTTCCCAGTCAAAGCCTATGCCTTTAACTTTTTCCTGTATGCGCGAGGCCTTTACCAGCGCCGGCAGCGAAGAGGGTACGCCACCCAGTACGGACTTGTTTCCCTGTTTTAGCTTAATCTGTTCCCAGTTTCGCTTCACTTCCTCCTCTGTATCGGCTGTTACATCACCATAAATATGAGGGTGTCTTACAATTAGTTTGTCGCAGGCCGAGTTCAGTACTTCTTTAATATCAAACTTTCCCTCTTCCGACGCTATGCGGGCGTAGAAGGTAAGATGGAGCATAATATCGCCCAGCTCTTTTTTAATTTCATCGTAATCCTGTTCCAGTATGGCATCCGATAGTTCATAGGTTTCCTCAATTGTCAGATGCCGCAGGCTTTCCATTGTTTGCTTTTTGTCCCATGGACATTGCTCTCTTAAGGTGTTAAGTACAGTAAGCAAGCGTTTAAAGGCGCCGGTATCGGTATCTGCATAGGCAGGTGGAATGTTTCTGGCCATTATTTTTTGCTGCTAAATTAACGTTTATAAGCATATCTGTGCAAGAGGCTGCTTTTAAACGGATTGGATGGGGCAATCTATATAGAAAAGGCCGGTCCTGAGAGGAACCGGCCTTTTCTATGTTTTAAGGGTTCAGAATGGCTTACACAGCAAGTTTTTTCTTCATTTGTGTGGTCAGAGCATTCTTGTTAATCATAAAGGACGTTGTTTTAAACTTCACATAGTTTTTTGTTACGTAAAGGAAACCTTTGTAATCGTTGCTGGCACCCCAGGAGTTTTTTACTATGTAATAGTCCTTGCCGATTTGATCTTTGGCAATGCCTACAATGTGCATTCCGTGGTCATCAGTCGTGTTGTAGTTGTCGAACTCTGCCTGGCGCAGCTCGGGAGTAATGGTGCGTTCGGGTTTAGGGCCGGCAAACAGGCCAGCCTTTTCGGTATCGGTCATCTTTTCAAAGGGCTTTTCAGGTACATAAGCCACACCATTTTTCCAGCTAAAGTTCTTTTCGCTTACATCAGTTCCCCAGGCCACTGTGTAACCGTTCTTCAATGCATGGTCAATAATGTCGGTCATCTCGTCCAGCTGTACATTGTATACCTGTCCGAACGCCCAGTTGTCCGGAACCAACAGGGTAAATTTGCTATAGTAAGGGTGTTCCATAAAAGAAGTTATTTCGATGTAGTCGGCAGGGTTAAGGCCGATCACTTCGTTCGCAAAGCTTTGCGGCGTGTAGGTTTTGCCTTTATAAGCAAAGTTTTTTGGTACCTCGCCCAGATAAGAATCGGTAGCGGCTGTAAATGCCTTAAGCCAGTTAGGCGTCAGGCTTCCGTTAGGATTTTTCACCAGCGCCATAAGCATGGCATCGGTAACCGCGCGCATCTCTGCAAGTTTATTGCGCTCCGTTCCGTAATTAAGCCCCGTATAGACTTCGTTTGGAAGTGCGCCGTACCGGGCATACATGTTAATAACGTCATGGCTTGCGCCGCCATCGCCCAGAGAAACAGCGCCCTGCATACGTACATAGTTCTTTGCTTTTTCAATATAAGCACAGCGGGCCGTATACAAAGGAGATATTTCGACCGGTTTTTTTCCTTTCTTCATCATTTCTGACTCAAGGAATGAGTTTGTAGAATAACTCCAGCAAGTGCCCGATGAGCCCTGATCCTTAATTGAAGTGGTTTCGAGGTTAATGACATCGGTAAAAGTAAATGCCTGCTTACTGTTTTCTGTTTGATTGTTCTTTAAAGAATTAACCAGGTTGTCCTGAGCAAAGGACACCTGCGCAGCCATAGCGAAGACGGCTGATAACATAAGTGGTTTTATTTTCATATATGAATCAGTGACAAATGTATTAGCCAGGCTTTATTGTGCCTGAATGAAAAAATAAATATAAGACAATTATTTCAATAGAAAGCCTTATTGATGTTAACAATCAATGCCTGTAATTGACAAATCGTTAATAAAAATGATAAAGTATTATGAAATGATAGGATTTAATAGGATATTCGAAGCGAGGTTGCAAATGCTTACGACATGTTTGCGTTTTTAGCTCTTTTTAAGGTCTTAAAAGCTAATGGAAGTGTGGCTAATGACTGTGATGCGAGAATGATACTGCTAAATTGTTTTATTAGTAACAGCCAGCGGTTGTTCTGTTATGTTTTAAATGCTTGTTATGTTCTGTATTAAACGAAACTTTTTTATCGTCTTTTTATTTATTCATTGTTTTTTTGTAAACGCTCAGCAGGAACCATCAAATAATACGAAGCTTCCCCGTAATTGGCATCTGCTTTCGTACGACAGCACTGGTTACTATGGTATCGAAGCGGATAAGGCGTATCACTATCTGAACGGTTTGTCCTTAAAGCCTGAGAAAGTTACAGTAGCTGTAATCGACGGCGATCTTGACGTACGCCATGAAGATCTTAAGGAACGTATATGGATAAATCCACGGCCTGGAGCAAAAGGCTATGTCGGTGACGTGAATGGCTGGAACTTCCTGGGCAATGCCCGGGGGGAGATGTTGTATAAAACGGGAAGTGAGTCTTTTAGAGAGTACAAGCGTTTGCGACCGGTTTATGAAGGTATAAAACTGGAACAACTTAAAACCAGAAAGCAAAAGGCCGAATATGAGTACTATTTACGTATGAAGAAAGAAGCTAAAATAGGCTCCTATCTTCAGTTTGCCAACTATCTTAAAATGGTAGGCGAGGCCTACCGCCGTACTGATTCTCTGGTTCGCCTGCATTATCCGAAATACAATGTAAACGTTGCTGAGGTGCAGAAAATGACGGTAAAAGACAGTGCAGTTATGGCTGTAGCGGCAGGCTTGTGGCGGTATGCAGATTCTGTGAAATGGAAGGATGTATACATACGTCAAATGAAGGAGTCGGATCTGGCTGTTAGCAGACTGAAAAGCCTGGACGATTTATCCGGTCCGCGAGATTTAACGGGCGACCGTTATTCCATGTCGGATAAATATTACGGTAATGCAATACTGACCGACTCGACCTCCTTTCACGGAACGTTTGTAGCGGGTATTATCGGAGCTGTACGAGCCAATTCTATGGGCTTGGACGGTATAGCAGATTCGGTGGCCATAATGGGCATAAGAGCCATACCTGATGGAGATGAATATGATAAAGACGTAGCCATGGCTATACGCTATGCTGTTGATAACGGTGCGAAGATCATTAATATGAGTTTCGGAAAATATCTTTCTCCGAAAAGGGAGTGGGTAGACAGGGCGATCCACTATGCGGCTTCGAGGGGTGTGCTTATGATTCATGCAGCCGGCAATAACGGTAAGAATCTGGATTCGGTACAGATATTCCCTTCGGGTGTAAGGAAAGCTCGGCGATGCCCCTTATTTATACGTGTAGGAGCATCTGGCCCTGACGGGAAAGCTGCAGCGATAAGCAATTACAGCTCTAAGCAAGTGGATGTATTTGCCCCCGGAATGCGGATTTACTCGACTGTGCCGGGTGGGTATCACATTGCCGATGGTACCAGCCTGGCTGCCCCGGTAGTATCTGGACTTGCTGCGTTGATCTGGTCTTATTTTCCGTCCCTGGGGCCTGGCGATGTGGTTGATATAATAAGAAAATCGGTACGTCCAGTGGCTGGCATGGAAAAGCTTTGTGCAACCGGCGGAATTGTAAACGCATACGAAGCTGTTAAAATTGCGAGCGAGAGGGTTAAAAACAAAAAACGTTCATGAAGTTAAGACTTGTTTTTTTATTTATCGTTGTTTTTTGCCGGTTTGCCTTAGGGCAGACAGTTAATTTTTCTGCTGCCGAAAAATATTCATACGACAGCCTGGCAAAGTACCTTCCTTATAGTTCAGTGGAACCTGTATGGATAAAGGGCTCACAGAAATTCTGGTATAGAACTATAGTTGGCGGCATAAGCAGGTATATACTGGTAGATGCGGCCAGGGCGAAGAGGAAGGATTTGTTTGATACGGATATACTTGTCGCTAAGCTTGCGAAAACAGGTATAAATGCCACAGCTGCAAACCTATCTGTAAATTCATTGGAGATTGACCCCATGGATGAAACACAGCTGAGGTTTTCATATGCAGGAAAAAGGTTAGTGTTTAATACAAGAACCCTTGAGCTGCGCGAAACTGAAAAAGAGAAGCCTGCTGTAAGTTCTGATAAACGGGTAAGATCTGACCTTCCTTACTGGAAAAAAGTTTCCCCCGATGGTACTTACTCTATCTACGCGTATAAGCACAATCTTTATCTCGAAAAAAGTCAGGAGCCGGGGGCTGTTGCTCTAACGAAGGACGGAGAGCAGTACTATTCATTCAGCTCTGCGGGAAACAGTGTGGCTGATGATAAAAAATACAGTGCTTCTGCTTACTGGTTAAACAGATCGGGAAAGCTGTTTGCGCTCCGCGAAGACAAACGCAAGGTGGCTGATCTGGCTGTGATCAACAGTCTTGCAAAGCCGAGACCCGAAATAGTAACTTACAAGTTTCCTATGCCGGGCGACAAGCACGTTGTACAGTATGAAATGTTCTTGTTTGACGCGGCAAGCGAGGGTGTAAAAAAAATTGATGTATCTAAGTATGACGACCAGAAGATCATCCTTCAGCAAACTCTTGTTAACGGAAGAATGATGCTCTTTGCAGGCGATATCAGTTCAAGCGACCGGTATGTTTATTTCCTTCGGCGGAGTCGCACCAATGATCAGATGGATCTTTGCCGTCTTGATGCGTTAAGCGGTAAGGTGGATGAACTGATAAGTGAAACCTGTAAACCCCATTTCAATGACCAGCTGTTTAACTGCAGGATACTGAATAACGGAAACGATATTTTATGGTGGTCAGAGCGCAGCGGCTATGGACAATATTACTTGTATGACAGGAACGGGAAGTTAAAAAAAGTGCTTACACAGGAAAGGTTTGTTGCGGGTGATATACTGTCTATTGATACCCTGAAACGATCTTTTGTATTCGAGGGCTACGGGCGCGAAAAAGACATCAATCCTTATTATCGTATGTACTATCGGGTTAATTTTGACGGTTCTGGTTTTACGCTCCTTACTCCCGGCAACGGATACCATGACATACGCCTGCAGCAAAACGGTAAGTATATAGTGGATACCTACTCGCGTGTGGACATGCCTGCTGTAACTGAGCTTCGAAATTATGATGGCAAACTTATACTAGAACTTGAAAAACAGGATATAAGCGCACTGACTGCTGCGGGCTGGAAGGCGCCGGCAATGCTTAAGGTAAAAGCATCGGACGGAAAGACAGATCTGTATGGAGTTATGTATACTCCGTTTCATATGAACCCTTCTAAAAAGTATCCGGTAATTAGTAACGTATACCCAGGCCCGCAGGAAGATTATATTCCTAAAAAGTTCAGTATTGATGACAACTATAACCAGTCACTTGCAGAGCTGGGATTTGTGGTGGTAAACGTTGCCTGCCGTGGCAGCAGTCCGTATCGGGGGAGGGAATTTCATTCTCATAGCTATGGCAATTTGCGCGATTATGCGCTGGCCGATGATAAGTATGTACTTGAGGAACTTGGTCGCAAATACTCTTTTATGGATATGAGCAGGATAGGCATCTACGGCCATTCCGGAGGTGGCTTCATGTCGGCTACAGCCTTGCTTACTTATCCTGACTTTTATAAGGTAGCAGTAGCCGCCTCTGGTAATTATGACTCAAATATTTACACACAGTGGTGGGGTGAGACGTATCATGGCGTATGGAAAAATAATGATGGCTTTGTAAGCAATATACCATCCACCGCTGATCTTGCCGCCAACCTTAAAGGAAGGCTGCTACTTATAACGGGAGATATGGACCGAAATGTTCATATGGCAAATACGCTTCGCCTTGCCGACGCTCTGATTAAGAAGAATAAGCGTTTTGATATGATGGTGCTTCCTGGTAAAGATCATGGGTTGGGCGATAAATATTATATCAACTTAGTCAGATATTACTTTTTGGAACATTTACTAAAACATAGAGTCAATGACGTTGACATTATAAATCACAATTAATTCTCTTTAATATGAAAGATAATTCTACGCTTAAATATATTTTTTTGATAGTTACCTTGCTGCTTGCTTTTATGGCAGATCCCTTGTTGGCGCAAGTAAATGCGGAGGCGCTGGTAAAAGCTTCGGGCGTTGTTAAGGATGAGCAAGGTATGACACTGCCAGGGGCCACAGTAAAGGTGCTTGAAACGGGAAAGACGTTTGCTACCGACGTCAACGGGCGTTTTTCTATATTGATACCTAAAGGTGCAAGTTTGCAGTTTAGCTTTGTGACCATGCGTCCGCGACAGCTGAAATTTCAGACAAACCAGGATGTAGCAGTGGTGCTGAAAGCTTATGATGTTTCGCTGGGCGAAGTAGTGGTTACAGGTTATAACCGGACCACCACACGAAGAACTACCGGTTCCATAGGTTCAATTAAGCCTGAAGACATCAAAGGAAAGCCCTTGGAGTCGCTTGATAAGCTAATTCAGGGTAAAATAGCAGGCGTAAGTGTTTCTTCTATAAGTGGCCGTCCCGGCGAGGCTGCCAAGATTCGTATTCGTGGCACGAATACGATTACGGGTAACTCTGATCCCTTATGGGTGGTAGACGGGGTACCCTTGCAAAAGGATATTCCTAATATCTCTACCCGACAGGTTAAAGCAGGTGACTTTAACAGTATTTTTTCCGGGGGTATTGCCGGAATTAATCCGAATGACATTGCCAGCGTAACCGTTTTGAAGGATGCCTCAGCAGCGGCTATCTATGGTTCGCGTGCGGCGGGAGGTGTTATTGTGGTAACAACCAAGCGGGGTGAAGCCGGTAAAACCAAAGTGAACTACGCTACAAACTGGTCTGTGGGTATGAAGCCTGAGCGAAGTGCAAATCTGATGAACTCGGAAGAAAAGCTTGCTTGGGAGCAAAAGCTATGGGATGAGTTTTCGGCGGAAGGCTTCCGCTCAGATTCTTATTATCCGGTTATAGGCTTAACAGGAATGGTTAGGTCAGGAAAGGGTGAATTTGCGGGCATGACCGTACAGGAGAAGGATGCTTATCTTAAACAAGCTTCAACCGTATCAACTGACTGGTTCGATGTGTTGTTTAGAAATTCGGTATCACAAAGCCACTATTTATCATTTTCTGGAGGTTCTGATAAGAGTACTCATTATTTATCTATGGGTTATTCTTCTAATAACGGACTTGTAAAGCACACCAGCTACGACCGTTATAACGTGAATGCGAAGCTATCGATGACGCCGCATCGCAAATTATCGCTGGGCTTCATAGCTGATATGGCTTATCAGGCATCCAATAGTCCATCGACAAGTCAAAACCCTTTTAAGTATGCTTACTTTGCAAATCCTTATGAAAAGCTTTATAACGAAGATGGATCGTACAGACCTGACGGAACTTATTTTAACCTGAAACAGGTCAATGGTGGAGGGTACGACGTCTTTACTCCTCCTAATGGGATAAATATAATGAGGGAAATCAACGAAACCAGTAACGTGGGGAAGAACTTTTCGGGAACGGTAACACTGGATCTTAACTATCGCATAAGCGACGATTTTAAACTTGTTGGTTTGGGCTCTTACTCTTATACCGATAACAGGAGCGATAATATAAATGGAAGATATACAAATGCAGCATGGCGCGACCGACTTTATTTTGAAACTACGGGGAGTACCAGAGCCTATGGTTCTATCACGCAGGCTTCTACCAACAACAGTAGCTATATGCTTCGAGGACAGCTTCAGTTTGATAAAGAGCTTAGTAGTAAGCATGCAATAAGTGCTTTGGCAGGTTCTGAAATAAGAAGGCAGGAAGCCAAAAGTATTTTTGAGAAACGCTATGGCTATGACGAGGTGACTGGAAATTCATCTATCCCCATACCTCCAAAGCCGATCGGTTCAGAACATGTGGATTATAATGATTTAATATCGTATGCCGCAATGGTTGACGGACTGTCTGGACAAACATTTGTTGAGGATGCTTTTGTGTCATTTTATGCATCTGCGGATTATGCCTTCAACAAGAAATACGTTCCCAGTGCTACCGCCAGGACCGATGGCTCTAACAACTTTGGCAGCAATCAGCAGTTCAATCCTACGTGGTCATTAGGTGCAGCATGGAATATTGACCAGGAGCCATTTTTTAAGAGCTTATTGCCTGTGTTCAGCTCGATGATGATACGCCTTGCTACTGGATATACAGGCAACGTAAACAAGAGCGTGTTTCCGCAGCTGGTGATGGATTACTCGACTTCTTTTCGTAAAACATTTGACGACTATTTCAGAATGGGGGAGATAAGAAATGCTCCAAACAAAAACCTGCGCTGGGAAAAAACACGTGATTTGAAAGCTTCCGTCGACTTCGGCTTGTTTAAAAGCCGTATAACAGGATCGCTTGAGGCATACACCCGCACAAGTAAAGACCTTGTAACACGCCTGAGGGTGCCATCTACAACTGGTTTTACTACGCAGGCTTTCAATACTTCGGAAACTGTAAACGAGGGGCTGGAACTTTCTCTAAGCTGGCTGAACATTAAAACGACGGACTTTTCCTGGCGTACATCTTTAAACGGCGCTTATAACCGAAATACACTTACAAAGTATGCTACTTCTACCGGCACTGGAAATCCTTCATCGGGCAATGTGGTTAATTATCCAATAAGTTCCATTTTTGGCGGTAGAATAAGCGGAATTGATGCAGCTACCGGGATTTATAAGTACGTGCTGAGGCCTGATGCTATAGTAAGCAGTAATGCTGATTTAAGGAACGCTGATAATTATCTTTTTTACCTTGGCACCTCTGTCGCTCCTTTTACAGGCGGATTCTCGACTTCGGCTACCTATAAAAAGTTCAGCTTAAGTATAGGAGGCAATTATTCCATAGGCAGTAAAATATTGGATAATATAGATGCTCCGGTATCATATATGTCTTTGCAATCTTCATCCTCTTCGCAAAAAGAAACGATACCAACTCAGTATAATGATCTATACCTTGGACATTTAAACAATACTCGCGATCGTATTGACTACTGGTCGCCGGAAAACCCAATTGTGAATGCTTATCCGCGGCTGATTGATTACTACGGTAGCCCCCTGGGCCTTTATCTGGATAATCCCACAGCTTCAACAATTACTCAGGCTTCCATGCTGGCGAATGTATCTTATCTTAGAATAGGATCGCTTATGTTTTCGTATTCACTTGCCGGGCAGTATCTTAAAAAGCTTCATCTTGAATCGTTGGGGCTATCCCTTTCCATGAGTAATCTTCTTACAATAACAAATTATAAAGGTATTGATCCGGAGACTCCGGGAGCCGTATATCCGCTTACCCGATCAGTGTCTTTTGGTATTAACATAGGCTTTTAACTAAACTGATATGAACAAAATATCTATTCTTTTGGCGATCCTTCTTGCAATGGGTACATCATGTAAAAAGTACCTTGATGTAAAGCCGAACGGAAGGACGGTCCCCAATACAGCCGAAGAGTTTGCCGCTATTGTTCACTCTATACTTAACCGTATAGATTATGGTTCCGATGAAACGTTACTTGGCAATAGCACAACCGTACTTGACCTTGAATCTTATTCTGAAAATCTTGACGCAAGCGTGGGGGAGTATAAACCGGGCATATCTGTAGCTGTCTATGCTGGCTCGCACATTAATAAGCAGCAAAAACGCTATGCCGATCATTATTCAGTAATTAAAGACTGCAATATCATCTTAGCCAATCTTGAGAATGATGGCAGGGAGCTGAATTCCAACGTTCTGGGTGTGGCCTATGCCATGAGAGCTATTTCATACTATAACTTACTGCGAGAGTACTGCGGTACTTTTGAGAGTAATGAACAGC
The DNA here is from genome assembly GCA_002332615.1 of Sphingobacteriaceae bacterium UBA2059. Classification (GTDB taxonomy): domain Bacteria; phylum Bacteroidota; class Bacteroidia; order Sphingobacteriales; family Sphingobacteriaceae; genus Arcticibacter. Next base: position 68,131 of record DDAL01000028.1, read on the forward strand.
CAGGTCTGGCTTTGATTGAAGATTTTGATATGGAAGCCCAGCCTGCTCGTAGCTCATATGGCGAAACTGCCAGCTTTATTGAGCGGGACCTTAAAAAAGCGATATCATTTCAAGTAAAGCAAGACGTTTTTCGCTTCACTGAAGATGTATCGAGAGCTTATCTGGCTCGTTTATACTTTTGGACCGAACAATGGGACAAAGCAGCGGAGGTTGCAGAAGATCTGTTAATAAGGTATCCTTTAGTTAAAGGCGATGAGTACGTCAAGTTAATACAGTCTAGAAACACGGGCGGCGGCAATGTGTTACTTCGTACATTCTATTTCAGTAATCAGTCTTCAAATATCAATTATGAAAAGTCTATGGAACTTATTCAAACCAGGCCGGTGACACGCGAGCTGGTTGAGCTTTTCACTGAAAAGGATCAGGATATTCGCTATACTTTTTATTTCAATAGTCACCGTCTTAGTACCAAGAATCTCTTCGCCAACATTCGCACAGATGAAATGTGCCTGATGCTTGCAGAGATCTTTACTCATAAAGGTGATCATGCAAAAGCGTTGAGCTATCTTAATATGTTGAGAGCACACCGAATTGTTCACTATAAGCCTCTTACTATGACCTCTCTGCCAACTGTAAAAAGTTATAATGTGATTAAGCAGGATGCATCAGGTAAACCTCTAAGTGCTTTGATGCAAGCAGTCTTAAACGAACGCAGAAAAGAACTCTATGCTGAAGGAGATCGCTTCTTTGAGCTAAAAAGGAATGGCTCGCCAGAGTTTTGGGTGGCTTTTAACGGCTTTAAATATACAATGGAGCCCTACCTGTATACATATCCTTTACCTCGTATAGACGTTGAGATTAGTGATGGGCTAGTACAAAACCCTGGTTACGAAAAGTTAAAATAAAATGAAGAAGATATTTTTATTATCAGGTTTAATCTTGTCTTTGGGAAGTGCCTGCGATAAGCCGGACGATACTCCTCCCCGGAAAACGACCTATGAATCGAATTATGTATTGCCAGAGGCTTTTCCTCTGACGGAGCAGGAAAAAGAAATTGTAGAGGAACGGAACGAAGAGTACGAAAATAGTATCAAATCACTTAAATAAAATAATATGTTTAAAAACTCTAACTTAAAATGGGCGCATGCTCTTAAAGCATTTCTGGCAGTTGTTGTATTGCTGAGTGCTTGTAAAAAAAACGACAACGAACCGGATCTGTCGCTTTCTTTCGAAAAAGCCGCATATTCTATATCCCCTGATGGAAATGTTATTATCAAACTTAAAGCAAGTGGAAATGTAGGTTCGGATATAACAGTTCCGGTTTCCTTTTCAGGTACGGCAGTAAAAGGTACTGACTACACAGTTCCCTTGAGTGCTTTTGTCATTAAAAAAGGAACGAATTATGCGGAAATGACCATCGCGACACTTCCGGCATTTTCCCGTGAAAAGACTATCAAAGTAGATATGGGTAATTTGCCTGCAGGGGTCCAAAAGGGTGAAATGGCTTCTACAATAGTGGAAGCAAAGGGTAGTGTGGTTTATTCCTTCGAGAAGAGAAATAATACAATGACCGAGACGGCTGATGTAAAAGTGCAGCTTGGCACTGCTAACGGCCCGTACGTTGTAGAAAAGGAAATACAAATACCTATTATAGTTGATGCCTCTTCAACGGCTGTTGAAGGTGTTCACTTCGAATTTGAAGGTGCAAAACAAGTTGTTATTTCTGCTGGAAAGTCTGCAGGTATGGTGAAACTTAAGCTCAAAAAGCATGAAGCAGGAAAGGATAAAATAATCCTTAGCGCAGGTGCTGTTTCAGCAGGCCTGGCTGTGGGAGCGAATGGAAAAACAACTATTTCTATTTTTGGCAGTTCTTATAATCAATTGAAAGGGAGCTGGAGCTATAGCAAATTTGCGAATTTGAAATGGCTGTCTGACAATACTGGTTACATGGATAACCCTGCTTTGCTGCCAGTAAAAAATACCGCAGCTGATATCCTTACTTTCGATGAGGAGGGCTTGAAAGTTCAAATGGCTGGAGACCTTAGAAATTACTTCCGCAATGCTACTATGACAAATCTTGGTGAGGAAAATGAACGTTTGCAGGAATTGCCCGGCTTGCCTCCGCCAATGGTGAAATTACAGATCATTAGTCTTTCGGCTGCTAATGTGGCTTTCTCTGCCAAGACAGAAAATGTCAGAGAAACAAAGATTGGTTTCCGGTATTTTAAAGAGGGGTCAAAGGAGATGTTGGAAGTAACTATAAGGGATTACGAGCCAACAGACTTTTTACAAAATACCTGGGCATTCTATAAGACCGATCCTGATAAGATGAAGACGATGCCCATTCGTTTACACTTTGAAAAAGTTGCTAAATAGAAGCTTTTAGGACTGACTAGAAAACAATAAAAAAGGCTCAGCTATTTATAGATAGCTGAGCCTTTTTTATTTAAGATGTGCTTAAAAAGCAGTGTCTGCTAAGTTTAAGTTAATAATCTCTGTCGGGCAAGCTTTCCGCTTCTATATTCCTGATGGATCCGAATGCATCTCCACGGCTTGTCTGCCACCAGAAGTTTCCTCTCATTTGTTCGTCATTGCCTTCTTCGTTCATGGTTTGCACGTCGAAAAGCCGGCCATTTGTTATAACGTATTTTATTTTTTCTGAGTTCCGGATATCATCCAGCGGATTGGCCGTTGTGACCACTATATCGGCGATCTTACCTGGCTCCAGCGAGCCGATTTCCTTAGACAAACCCAATTGCTGTGCTCCGTTGATGGTTGCACACTGCAGGATTTGCTGGGGGTTCATGCCTCCCTGGTATAGCATCCACATTTCCCAGTGAGTCCCGAGCCCCTGTAGTCTACCATTTGAACCAATGGTCAAGCGGGTGCCTGCTGCTGAAAGCTGCCTGGCGGCACGAGCAGCTTCTATATGTCCGTAATCGCCAAACTCGGCTGTGATACGACGACGCGAGCGAAGGTCAATAAGCGGGCGGGGTATGTAATTAAGCAGGCGTTCTTTTTCCCACACATTCGTACGGTCGTACCAAAAGTTTTCGCCGGGTAAAGAACCGTAGCTTGCTATAAGACCAGGTGTATAGAATGTTTTAGCATTGCTCCATAGAGCTTTGATGTCGTTGTACAGCGGTACCACAGGAATGTTCCTGCTGAGGGTGCCGTATCCATCGCTAACAGCAGTAATGCTGTTAGCGATGGATGATCCGCTTGACATGATTGTATTGATCTGGAACTCTCTGGCAGCTTGACTGTAGAGTTGCTGATCTCTACGGGACAGGATATTTGTGAACATGACATAGGAATAACCTTGTTCTTTTAATAAGCCTAGCCTGCTGCGAGCAGCGTTTATTTCGGCAGGGGCTATGGCCGGAAACTGAGTCAAAGGCGTAGAAACTATACCTGCGGGAAGGATTCGGGGTCCGGTAAGCGTTCCGGTTCTGATCATTTCTGCTTCGGCAAGAATGCGGGCGTGGCTGTTGGAAGTTATTTGCAGGGTAGTTACACCATATGCCAGGTTTGCATAGAGGCTCCACTCTTTTTGCGGAATGATGCCTGTACGGGGAATAGGAAGGCTTGTGCTCACATCTATCAACCCGGGCATTATTGTAAGTCCTTCGGCATCAATTACTTTAGCGTCTTCGGGTATGGTAAGGGATGAGGACGGCCCTACAGCCGTTATGCGGTTGTTTTCGATAGTCAGAGCGCCATTTTCAATCACCTCGTTTCCTTTCATAGTAATAAGACGTGCATTTTTAAAGGCAATTTTTCCTTGTGGACTGTAAGCTTGCAAGGGCAGTTTGATAGCAAGTTTGCTGCTGTCTGATCCGGTAGTTGGTTCTTTTTCCCCTGGCAGGTACAGCGGGCTTATTACTGCTTTACTAAAATAGTTATTACCGCTTACCCAGTGAAGTTTGTTGCTTTCGGTATTCCAGTGCAGATAGCTGCCGGCGCTGCTGCTAATTTTATTCAGCGGAAGTAGCTTGTTTTCGGCGCTTAACTGAACTGCGTCTGCTGTGTTTACAAAAGGGGTTACATATAGTGCTGATCCCTCAGTAAAGGCGAGCCAACTTCCATCAGGGCTAAGCGTAAATTGTGCATCTCTGCCGGCAATATAATGGACGCGGGGTGATGTGCCGTTGATATCCATGCTCCGGAACTCGAGGTGGCTGCTGTCTGTCACCTGGTAGTAAAGTTTGGTATCGTTGTAGTTAAATACAGGCAGGAAGCCTTTATTGGACACCTGGGTAACTTTGCCACCTGTGGCGGCTACTATATAAACGCCTGGATTTTTAGTGAACAGATAGCCGGTACTCAAATCGCCTTCGCTCTTATGAAATACAACACGATCGCCCCGGGAGGAAAAACGTGGTGCATGGTAAATTCCTTTCTCCGCGGTTAAGGCCTCGGTCTTTCCGGTAGCCAGCTCAAATTTGTTTATACTCGCTTTACGTTCGTCATTCCAGGAAACATAGGCCAGGTATTTGCCGTCAGGACTGAAGCTGGGGTCGTATTCAAAGTCGGTACCGGTGCTGATTCTTTTTGGTTCGCCTTCTGAAAGTGTTTTAATGTAAATATGGCCCGCAGCGCTGAAGGCCACGGTTTTTCCGTCAGGCGAAGTTGAGAGCTGACGAATAGCCTGTGACGGAAACTTAAGCGCAGATAGTGTATTTTCATAAATTAGGTTGTCCGCAAGTGATTGGGAGGCATTGACTTCAAAGTCAATATCCTTAACTTGTTGGGAGCTTAGTTCGACCTGCTTTATTTTTCCTTTTGCAAAAACTATAATGCTCTTATTATCGGGAGTCCAGGCGAAATTGGGGTACATGCCTGTGGCGAGTGCATGGCTTTCCTGCTGGTCGCGTGATAGATCATCATATAAAGGCCACTCTTCACCGGTTCTGAGATCCTGAATAAAAAGCACGCTTTTAAGTCGTATTCTTTTTACATAGGCAAGCAGTTTTCCATCCGGCGAAGGCTGGGCCCGTACGGCTCCACCCAATCCGCCTGCCACTGCTTCGACTTCTCCGCTTTCACGATTGATCTTTTTTATAGTGAAGAGTTCAGCATTCGGGTTAAGATTAAAAGTTGATTGATGCTGCGTGTTTGTTTCGGTAAAGTAGATAAACTTGCCATCAGAGGAGGGTTGCGGTTCAAGTGAATGGCGAAAATTTGCTGAGCTCTTTGTGAGCTGAACGCCCTCGCCGCCGGATATATGATACATACAAACCTCCGATGATTTTGAAGTTGAAGCTTCTTTTGTTTCTTTTTGCACAACCAGAAACTGATTATCAGGTGTCCACCCGGCATTGTTTAGCGAATTGTATTCTTCTTTTGTAATGGCCTTTTTGTTGCTGCCATCACTACTCATTATCCATATATTGTTTGTACCGCTTTTGTCGCTTGTATAGGATATAAATTTGCCATTTGGGCTATATCTTGGCTGTGTTTCGTAAGCGGGGCCGTCTGACAGGAGCTTTGCTTTGCCGCCATTTACAGATATCTTATAGATATCCCCGAGAAGGTCGAAGACTATTTCCTTGCCATTGGGACTTACGTCGAGGTTTATCCAAGTACCTTCGTTTACTGAAAAGCTCGCTTTTTTGACATTGCCGGACAGTTTTTCTATATTCCACTTATTGTTATCATTTTTGCTTTGAGCCTGTGCGTAGTGATACAGAATAAAGGGGAGTATAAACAGAAGCTTCTTCATAGTCAAGTATAAATAAGAAAAATACAAATATATTGCTATGCTGCAAAGCTTTATATGTTAAATCTAATTATCTGACCCTTGCACAGGTCTGCAAAGTTTTTGGGAGATCCGTTTAATGACACTCTATGAGGTACTAAAAAGGTATTGGGGCTATGACTCTTTCCGTCCGTCGCAGGAGGAGGTTATACGCTCCGTGCTAGATAAAAAAGACACGCTTGCCCTGCTGCCTACAGGCGGAGGAAAGTCTATATGCTTCCAGGTGCCTGCACTTGTACTACCGGGCGTTTGTATCGTTATATCGCCTTTGATAGCCTTGATGCGCGACCAGGTAGAGAGTTTAAAAAAAAGAGGTATAGAGGCCGTAGCTATTGTTGCCGGTATGAAGAAGAGCGAAATTGATATTTTGCTTAATAACTGCATCTATGGAAAGGTTAAGTTTCTTTATTTATCTCCGGAAAGGGCCATGTCTGACCTGGTGCGTGAGCGGATACGGGCGATGAATGTAAACCTTTTTGCTGTAGACGAGGCTCATTGTATCTCTCATTGGGGCTACGATTTCAGGCCTCCCTATCTGCATTTAAAAGATCTTAGGGCTATTCACAAAGAGGTGCCCATATTGGCACTGACGGCTACTGCGACGGAAAGAGTTGTTCTGGACATACAGGAGAAGCTGTGTTTTACACAGAGCAATGTGGTTCGAACCAGCTTTGAACGTAAAAATCTGAGCTATGTGGTAGCTCAGGAAGATAATAAACTGAAGAAACTTAGGTCTGTTGCGGATAATGTTGCCGGTGCCGGGATTGTCTATGTGCGCAACAGAAGAGAAACACAGGCGGTCTCGCGCTTTTTAAATAGTGTGGGTATTGAAAGTGGCTTTTATCATGCTGGCTTGCCTGCTGCTCAGCGAAGTGTAATACAGCAATCTTGGATGGACGGCTTGACGCGGGTGATCGTTGCAACCAATGCCTTTGGAATGGGTATTGATAAACCTGATGTGCGTTTTGTAATTCATTTGGATATGCCGGAAAGTCTTGAAGCGTATTTTCAGGAAGCTGGAAGGGCAGGGAGGGACGGTCTGAAATCTTTTGCGGTATGCATTTACAATGAAGCTGACAAAGCTCTGTTACTGAAAAAATTCGAACAGAGTTTTCCGTCTGTAGAGTATATACGAAAGATATACCAGTGTCTGGGTAATTATTATCAGCTTGCATTTGGTGCCGGGACGGGTATGTCTTTTGATTTCGATATAGCAGATTTTTGCAGCAGGTTTAATCTTGATTCGGTACCGACTATAAATGCCCTGAAATTTTTGGAGCATGATGAGTATATAAGCCTTACAGAAACGGCCCTGCTTCAGTCTAGGGTTAAAATAAGAGTAAACGCTGAAGAGTTATACCGTTTTCAGATACAGCATGCGTCCTATGACATTTTTATAAAGCTTCTCCTGAGATCTTATGGTGGTTTGTTTGAACTGTATACTCCCGTTAGAGAGAGTGATCTTGCCCGCAGGTTGGAATGCCCGGTTGATCAGGTTGTAAGACAACTTGAGAAGTTGAATGAGCTTGGACTAATACATTATATCAGACAGAGCGACAGTGCTCAGTTACTATTCCTGCAGGCGCGTGCCGATGCTCAACAAATGCGTATTGACGGGAAATACATTGCAGAGCGTAAGGAAATAGTAAAAAACCAGATGAGGGCTATTTTTAACTATGTGAGCGTAACTAAGTGCAGGAGCCAGCTTTTACTGGAATATTTTAATGATACTGCTAGCCGGGAATGCGGAATTTGCGACGTATGCCTGGAGCGTAAAAAGCAGCACCATACCGTAAGTCTGCAGGAAAAGATAAGTCTTGATATTATAAGACTTCTGAGTGCCGACAGGCTTGGGCTGGATGAATTAATAAGGGCTGTGAAGCACGGTAGTGACAAGGAGCGTGTAGATACACTGAGAATACTGTTGGATGCAGGTAAGGTTAAAACGGATGGCATAAATTATTACCTGGGTAGTACACGCTCCTGATGCACTCAGCCTCGGATACTTTGTATAAAAGAAGGTATTTTTTCCATATAATTCTGTTCTCCCAAAATACGTACGAAGGCTGTGCCGATGATTGCCCCGTCTGCATGGTTTTTTACCTGCATAAACGTTTTGTTGTCGCGAATGCCAAAGCCGATCATGGTGGGGGTTTTTAGTTGCATACTCTTAATTCTTGAGAAGTAAGTTTCAGCTGCTTTTTCAAAATCAGGCGTTGTGCCGGTTGTTGAAGAAGCGGAAAGCAGATAGATAAAGCCAGTGCTTAGACTGTCTATTTTTCTTATCCGTTCCTCTGTTGTTTGCGGAGTAACAAGAAAAATATTACTGATGCCTGTTTTTTCGAAGGTATCTTTATAAAATGTCTCGTATTCGTATAAAGGGAGGTCGGGTATGATAACTCCGTCTACCCCGGTTTCTGCACATTTCTTGCAAAAGTTTTCTATTCCATATTGGAGGACAGGATTGATATAGCCCATAAGCAGCACAGGTATAGATACTCTGGCGCGAAGGTCCTGAAGCTGATCGAAGAGGACTTTAATGCTCATGCCATTTTTTAAAGACACTTCTGAGCTATGTTGTATAACGGGGCCGTCTGCCAGAGGATCAGAGTAGGGCATGCCAATTTCTATAATATCGACGCCAGCCTTTTCGAGGGCTTCGGCTATGAGCACAGTGCTATCAGCCTGCGGATAACCGGCTGTAAAATAAATGGAAAGCAATGTGTCTTTTCTTGATCGGAAAACAGGAGTAATTCTGTTCATGCTGTTTTTTTTATGCCGGGTTAACCGGCTGAATATTATAGATTAAAATAATTGATATACGTGTTCAAATCCTTGTCTCCGCGGCCAGAAAGGCATACAACTACACTTTCACTGCCCTTAAAAGTCATCTTATTGAGATATGCAAGAGCATGTGAACTTTCAATAGCCGGAATAATGCCTTCGAGGGCTGAAAGCTCCAGACCTGCTTTCATTGCTTCATCATCTGTAATGCTTACGTATTCGACGCGTTTTGTTTTATATAAATGCGCATGTTGCGGCCCTATGCCGGGGTAGTCCAGTCCGGCCGAAATTGAATAAGGTTCTACTACTTGCCCGTCTTCCGTTTGAATAACAATAGAACGACTTCCATGCAAAACGCCCTCTGCTCCTAAAGCTGTCGTAGCGGCAGATTCGCCTGAGTCAACGCCCAGTCCGGCAGCTTCAATGCCTATTAACTTTACGTCAGGTTGATTTAAAAAGTGGTAGAACATGCCCATCGCATTGCTGCCACCGCCTACACAGGCCAGAACATAGTCTGGATTGGAACGACCTGTTTTTTCGTGCAGCTGCCATTTTGTTTCTTCGGAAATGATTGACTGGAAATGAGCAACCATATCGGGATAAGGGTGAGGACCTACTACAGATCCTATAATGTAGTGAGTATCGACCGGGTTGTTTATCCAGTCGCGCAAAGCCTCATTGCAGGCGTCTTTCAATGTTTTGCTGCCCGATGTAGCCGGAACTACCGTGGCTCCAAGCATCTTCATTCTTGCCACATTGGGCGCCTGTCGTTCGATGTCCACTTCGCCCATATATATAACGCATTCCATCCCCTTTAAAGCACATACAGTTGCAGTGGCTACTCCGTGCTGACCTGCGCCTGTTTCGGCGATGATGCGTTTCTTTCCGAGACGTTCGGCCAGCAATATCTGCCCTATTGCATTGTTGATTTTATGAGCCCCTGTATGATTCAGGTCTTCTCTCTTGAGGAATATCTTAGTTCCATGCTTTTGAGATAGTCTTTGCGCCAGATACAGAGGTGAAGGACGGCCCACATAATCTTTCAGCAGATGAAGAAACTCTTCTCTGAACAACTTGTCTTCTAAAAGTTCGTAGTACTTCTTTTTTAGTTCTTCAATATTGGGTAGCAGCATTTCGGGAACATAAGCGCCACCAAAGTCGCCGTAGTAGCCCTTGTTGTCAACGTGATAGTTCATTATTATCGTTTTTTGCATTTAAGTTTATTGTATTTATCAGCCTGCGCACTTTAGAAATGTTCTTTACCCCCGGAGTGGTTTCAAAGCGACTGTTGATATCGATCGCATATAGCCTATTGTCATCTATTAATGTAATGGCGTTTAAAGCGGAACGCTCATCTAGTCCGCCGCTAAGAAAATAGGGAATAAAACCCTGGTAGCTTTTTAGTAAGGTATGGTCAAAGCTCAGGCCAGAGCCCCCGTAACTTCGTGTTTTGGTGTCGAACAGAAAACAGCTGACATAGTGGGCATAGGCTTGCGTTGATGAGAAGCTAAAATGAGTATCGACTCCAAAAGCTTTGATCACTGTTAGTCCTTTTTGTAAAAAGCGATCGCAAACCTGAGGGCTTTCATTCCCGTGAAGCTGAATCGCATCCAGCTTGAAATCTCTTACAGCTTTCTCTATTTCCTCTATGCTTTGATTTACAAAAACCCCCGTTTTAAGGATAGAAGGTGAAAGCATCTCGAGCGTTTGAGGCTCGAGGCCTTTGATATACCGCTGCGAGGAACGATAGAAGATAAAGCCCATAAAATGAGGCTCCAGTCTGCCTATTTCAAGGATGTTTTCGTGGAGAGCGAGTCCGCATACTTTTACCTTAACGGTTTTTTTGATTAAATTGTTCATTTCTAAACCAGGGCTAAAAGTGTGTTAAAGCTTTTCAAGGCTTTTTTGCTCAGCAATGCTTCTTTTGCTTCTTCAAAGCAGTGTGAAAAGCTTTTGGGCGGGCTGATTGTTTTTATTGCCATTGCAGCATTGCAGAGAACGGTATTCGTTTGCTCGCTGGTACTTTGAAGTTGAAGTACTTTCTTAAATACACCGGCAGATTCCTCTACGGTTGCGCCTCCTTTTATGGCTTCCGGCGCAATAGGCGATAAGCCAATGTCTGATATGTGATAAAGGGATTCGCCATCATTGCTAAAAACTTTGAAAGGCCCGGTAAGAGAAATCTCATCATAACCATCCAAGGCGTGGAGTATGGAGTAGTGTTTACTTGACTTTTGGTATAAATATGCGTAGATACGCGCTATCTCCAGACTATATACACCCACAGACTGGTAACATGGCCGCGCCGGATTAACCAAAGGACCGAGCATGTTAAAGAAGGTTTTAACTCCGAGATCTTTCCTTATGGGGGCCACAGCTTTCATCGCCGGATGGAATAAGGGCGCGTGTAAAAAGGCAATGCCGGCCTTTTCGATACTTTTGCGAAGGTGACCGCTGTCTTTAACAGGCTTGTAACCCAGGTATTCCATTACATTTGACGAGCCGCAGCCAGAGGAAACACCATAATTTCCATGCTTGGCGACTTTATACCCTGCGCCTGCCACTACAAAAGATGCGAGTGTGGAAATATTGAAGGTGTCTTTGCCGTCACCGCCCGTTCCGCATAAGTCTATAAGATCATAATCGCTCAGGCCGGGATCCAGGCACATGGACAGCATAGCATCCTGAAAACCCTGAACCTCGTCTACTGTGATACTGCGCATGCAATAGGCAGCCATAAACGCAGCTATCTGTGCAGTATTGTATTTCCCGGTAGCTATGCTAATGAGTATCTCTTCGGCTTCCTGCGAGTTGAAAGTTTTGTGTTCAAATAAATGATTTAAGATTTTCTTCATTTTTATTTAGTTATCATACCCGCCGGCCAAAAAAAAAGGTTGCCCAACGGGCAACCTTTTTTTTTTTTATATATACAGACTGATTGCCACTACGGATTATCGAAGTGCCACCACCAGCTGATAGATATATTGTTCTTTTTCATGATTTCAACAAATATCAATAAATTCTTTTTGTAAGCAAATTTTTTTTGATATTACGTCAGGCCTTGCGAGATGCGGATGGTTATGCATGTAGCATTTGCAAGGTTTTACCACTGTTATTAATTGTAATAAATTGGACAGAAGACGAAAAAGACGCCTTATAAGTTTAAGAAAGAACCTGGTTGACGTTGTTTTAGTGATTATAGGTGTAGGGCTGGCAGCGTTTGGACTGAAGGGCTTTTTACTTCCTAACGGATTTATTGATGGCGGCGTTACGGGAATATCCTTGCTTGCGAATCATATTACGGGGGTTCCGGTGTCGCTTTGGCTGGTATTGTTCAATATACCTTTTATCTTTTTAGGAATAAGGCAGATTAGTAAATCTTTTGCCTGGCACACGCTCGTTGCTGTAGCAGCTCTTTCACTTATTATTTACTTTGTAAATTTCCCGGCTATTACGGAAGATAAACTCCTTATTTCAATTTTTGGTGGTTTCTTTTTAGGTGCAGGCGTTGGCTTAGCTATGAGGGGTGGCTGCGTGCTGGATGGAACGGAAATTATAGCGGTATATATAAACCGGAAGAGCATTTTCTCGATCGGTGATATAATTATGATCATCAATGTGGCGATATTTATATGTGCGGCCTTTATATTAAGTATAGAGTCTGCTCTGTATTCAATACTTACCTATTTGTCGGCTGCCAAAACGGTTGACTTCATTATCTCTGGAATTGAGGAGTATACCGGCGTTACTATCGTTTCTTCAAAAAGCAAAGAGATTAAGGACGCCATAATAAACAACCTGGGTCGGGGTGTGACCATATATAAAGGAGAGCGCGGTTATGGAACCAGCGGCATAGGGGACAAACAAATTGATATTATATTTACTGTAGTAACACGGCTCGAAGTGACGAAAGTTAAAGAGGTGGTAAGGTCTATAGACCGCAAAGCTTTTATTGTTATGAACGTAATTACCGAAACAAATGGCGGTATTATTAAGAAAAGGCCTTTGCATTAAGGCCTTTTAGAACAACGGATCTTTTTCTTTTGAATAGATTTTAAACACCTGTTTGTCTACCCATGACGGGAACAGCTTGCTTAGCAATACAGTTAATTTTCCCTGAACCGTCATTATAAGGCTTCGTTCTCTTTTCAGTACACCTTTGAGGATGATAGATGCTACTTCCTGAGCGGTCATCATCTTGCCTTCTTCCAAAGAACTTTCGCCCTGTGCAGAACCATCTTTTACGAGTGCCGCAGTGCGGATATTGGAAGCAGTGAAGCCCGGCGCAGCAAGCATAACGTGTAATCCGGTTTTTAAGTTTTCAACACGCAATGCTTCCATAAATCCGTTTAAGGCGTATTTTGAAGCTGAATAACCTGTTCTTCCTGGCAGCCCCCTGTAAGCCCCTATGGATGTGACTCCTACTACAGAACCTTTGGTTTTCAGTAAATGGGGAAGAGCGTACTTGGTGCAGTAAACAGATCCCCAGAAATTTACATCCATCAGTTTGCGGATTACAACCAGATCAAGGTCTTTAAACAAAGCTCTCATGGTCATCCCGGCATTATTTATAAGCACATCAATCCTCCCAAATGAATCTATCGCTTCCTGCACCATACGCCGACAATCATCCTCATTGGTAACATCACATTTTACTGCTTTTGCTTTTATCTTATAAGTGTCTTGCAGATAAGTCGAAAGTTCTGACAATGCATCATATTGTCGGGCAGCCAGTACCACATTAGCGCCAGCACGGGCAAACTCTTGTGCACATGCTTTTCCAATACCGGAAGAAGCTCCGGTTATAATTATAGTCTTGTCTTTTAAACTCATTTCAATTAGTGTATAAATGTACTGTCATAGGGCGTGCGAGTTGCAATCGAGCGGGCTAATGTAATTTCATCAGCGTATTCAATTTCGCCTCCGAAAGCGATGCCTCTGGCAATAATGCTTATCTTAACGGGGAAGTCTTTAAGCTTTTTATGAATGTAGAACATGGTTGTGTCGCCTTCCATGGTAGCGCTAAGAGCAAGGATGACTTCGTGAATATTTCCTTTGCTAACCCGATCAATTAAGGAGCTAATGTTAAGCTCTGAAGGGCCTATTCCGTCCATAGGAGATATCAGGCCTCCCAACACATGGTAAGTTCCTTTGTACTGGTTGGTGCTTTCGACGGCCATTACATCCCGGGCGTCTTCAACGAGGCAAATGGTAGCTGAGTCTCTCAGATGGTTTGCGCAAACACCGCATAATGCAGAATCGGATATGTTGCCACATTGGCCACAAAAGCGGACGTCATGCTTTAGTTTAATAAGGCAGTTGCCCAGACTTTCTACCTCTGCAGCAGGCTGGTTTAAGAGATGAAGGACCAGACGAAGTGCGGTTTTTTGGCCTACCCCGGGTAGTCTTGCAAACTCAGTCACTGCTTCTTCTAACAAACGGGACGAAAAGTTCATTGACAAAGGTAAGTAACCTAGTTTGGATGACAAACTGAATTAAGCAGGCAAAATGCTTGGTTTAAGATGAATAAAATAGTTTTGTAATAAAACAACTTACTATTTTTAAGCTTTTAAGTTTGATATGACAAGTGAAGAAAAAATTAGAAGTGCTTTTGAAAATAAAGGGTGGCAGGAGATAAAAGTAACCGACTCCTGGCAGATTTTTAAAATTATGGCTGAGTTTGTTGAAGGGTTTGAGAAAATGGCCAAGATAGGGCCTTGTGTTTCTATATTTGGCTCTGCCAGGACTCCGAATGATAACAGGTATTATAAACTTGCGGAGGATACAGCCCGTATTCTTACAGAACGAGGATACGGCGTAATATCGGGCGGGGGACCCGGAATTATGGAAGCGGCCAATAAAGGTGCCTATGAAGCAGGAGGGAAGTCTGTCGGTTTAAACATTGAACTACCTTTTGAACAGTTTCATAATAAATATATTGACCATGATAAACTCATGGAATTTGATTATTTCTTTGTGAGGAAAGTGATGTTTATGAAGTATTCTCAGGGGTTCATTGTATTGCCTGGAGGATTTGGTACCATGGATGAGTTCTTTGAAGCAATAACGCTTATACAGACGGGAAAAATTGCCCGGTTTCCCATTGTGCTGGTGGGTACTGAATACTGGGGCGAGTTGATGAGCTGGATTAATAAGCATATGCTAGGCTCTGGAAATATTAATGAAGAAGATTTAAACCTGTACAGGCTGGTAGATACCGCTGAAGAAGCTACTGAGCATATTTTCAGGTTTTACAATAAATACGTTCTTAAGCCAAACTTTTAATTCTTAAAATACTTAGTATATAATATGCTTAAGTGCTTTATATCGTTTATGTTGCATTGTTGAAAAAATATTATTTTTAAATAAAATATTTATATCTTTCACCCGAAATAAAAACATCTCCTGACACATAAAAAGAACTTTCATCAGAACATTCGTTCAAATCTAATCATACCAAACTATCACATAATTTATTATTTACTATGAAAATTTTTATAGCTAGTCTGCCTTTCAAGATGGAAGAAAAAGACATTAAGGAAACTTTTGAAGAATATGGAGAAGTATCTTCTGTAAAACTGGTGCTTGACAAAGACAATGGAAAAAAGAAAGGCTATGGCTTTGTTGAAATGTCTGATGATGAACAAGCAAAAAAGGCTATTCAGGAGCTTAACGGTTTAGAAATAATGGGCCGTACCATAGCTGTAACGGAAGCCGAAGACAAAGGAAGAGGAAATAGCCGTAAAGGCGGTTCATCCGGAAGCAGGAACTTTCAGGGAAGAGACAACAACTACCGCAGTTTTGATAAGGACTATTAAGA
Organism: Sphingobacteriaceae bacterium UBA2059; assembly: GCA_002332615.1. Taxonomy (GTDB): domain Bacteria; phylum Bacteroidota; class Bacteroidia; order Sphingobacteriales; family Sphingobacteriaceae; genus Arcticibacter. The sequence continues at coordinate 83,496 of DDAL01000028.1, forward strand.
CACGGTGCGGTAATCTTGATTAATTACCGAAGAGTAAAGCGTATTTTAGACAGATAAATGGGCTATGTGTGCTTTGGCACCTTATACCATTTATCTTTTTTTTTGTGATTATTTCTACTCCCCACTAAAATGTTCAACATTTTAGTGATTTTGCTGTTTGGATTACTTATTCCCAGAATATAACAGAACATGAGCAATTCCTTCTTGTCGCAGTTGATGTCAGAATTTGAGTTCCCTTTGCAAAGCCCGGTTCTCGTTTTTTCTGTAATTCTTTTTATCATCTTAATGGCGCCACTCCTCTTAGGGCGTATACGTGTACCTGGTATAATCGGTTTTATTATTTCGGGTATTGTGATTGGTCCTTACGGGCTGAATATGATAGAGAAGAATTCGGCTGTAGACCTGTTTTCTACGATCGGGCTTTTGTATATTATGTTTATTGCCGGACTGGAATTGGACTTGAATGAATTTAAAAAGAAGAAGTACAAAAGCCTGACCTTTGGTTTTTTTACGTTTTTGATTCCTCTTCTAATAGGTTATCCGGCTTGTTATTATTTACTGGATTTTTCTGTTGAGACATCTATCCTTACAGCCAGCATGTTTGCTACACATACGCTGGTAACGTATCCTATTGTTACCAAGTTTGGCGTATCTAAGAATGAAGCTGTTGCAATTTCTGTAGGAGGGACCATTCTTACAGATACTGCGGTGCTGATAATTCTTGCGGTGATCATGGGTTCGCATTCAGGTAGTCTGAACCTTATGTTCTGGGTTCGTTTAATCATTTCTCTCACCTTGTTTTCTCTTTTTATGTTTTTATTGGTTCCAAAGGTGACCAAATGGTTTTTTACCAAGCTTGAGAGCGAGAAAACGTCGCATTTTATTTTTGTACTTTCAACCGTTTTCTGGGCAGCATTCCTGGCTCACTTAGCAGGTGTTGAACCCATAATCGGGGCATTCGTTGCCGGACTGGCGTTAAACCCTGTAATTCCTCATTCGTCAACATTAATGAACCGTATAGAGTTTACAGGGAATGCTTTATTTATTCCTTTCTTCCTGATTAGCGTAGGGATGATTGTTGATCTGCGGGTTATTTTTCAGGGTCCTCAGGCTCTTATTGTTGCCGGTGTGTTAACCGTCGTGGCTTTATTGGGCAAATGGCTGGCAGCCAGGCTTACGGGACTGGTTTATAAGTATAGCAAAGCGCAGTCGCAGGTTATATTTGGTTTGAGCAGTGCGCACGCTGCTGCTACACTGGCTATTATCCTTGTTGGATATAATGCAAAAATCATTGATATTAATATCTTGAACGGTACTGTAATACTGATATTGATTACCTGTATTGTTGCTTCTTTTGTAACGGAAAGTGCGGCTAAAAAACTGGTTGCTTCGGAAGAGATAAGCCTATCGGAACTGAACTCGGGGGCTGAACTGGAAGAAAGTATCCTGTTGCCGATAGCCAATTTTAATAATCTCGAATCAATGATGGATCTGGCGATTTTGCTGAAGGATAAAAAATCGTTGAAGCCTATACACCTGCTGTCGGTTGTTAATAATAATGAAGATGCTGAGAGGAATATTAAGCAAGCGAGAAAAAAGCTGGAAGGCTTGGTCAGTTATGCATCAGGGTCGGAATCTGTGGTTGATATCTTGACAACTATTGACTACAATGCAGCAAGTGGCGTTGTGCGTACATCAAAGGAAAAGGAGGCAACGATTATCCTGTCGGGGTGGCCAAGGAAGCAATCTTTCCTTAATAAATTTATAGCTGACAAGACAGAATATCTAATAGAAAGCCTTGACAAAAACCTCTTTATATGTAATTTAAACAGACCTATTAATGTGTTTGAGCGAATTGTGGTTAGCTGCCCCCCGTTTTGTGAAGAGGACGAAGGTTTTAAAGTATGGCTGAGTAAGTTATGCAGTCTGTCGAAAGAGCTCTCTGCGGGAATACTTTGTTACTGCTCTTTGCAGACTCAAAAGTCCATTAATGAATTTTTGATAAGGAATAAATTAAATTCGACGTTTATTTTTAATGACTTCATTGGTGTTGATAACATTGCTAACGTTAAGTCGGTACTCAAATCCAATGATCTTCTCTTTTTTGTCGCAGCCCGAAAAGAATCGCACTCTTACCAAAGAAGTTTTGAGCATATTCAAATAAAGCTAGAACGTTTGCTCCCTCAGGCTTCCAAAATTTTGATCTTTCCGCAGGTTAATCCTTTGTTTCCTGAAACATTGTCTTCCTGATGCACTTTGATGGTTTTATAACTTGCTGATAATCTAAATCATCATAGGTAGTGCCTTAGATTCAGTCGGTAATAGTGAGGTTGACCCCGCTTTCTTCGAAAACTTTTTTCATGTTCTCGGGTATACCCTTATCGGTAATAATGTGTTGTATTTTGTCGATACTTGCTATTTTAGCCAGGCCTCTTTTACCAAACTTAGAACTGTCTGCCAGGACGACTGTGATTTGCGCTGCCTGAATCATTTTTTGGTTAAGCCTTGCTTCCATCAGGCTGGTGGTAGTGAGGCCGGCTTCCGGATCAATACCGTCTACTCCCAGGAATAGTATGCCGCAGGTTACATCTTTTAGAAGTTCTTCGGCGTACGGGCCGGCAACCGAGGAAGAGTTTTGCCTTAATTGCCCCCCGAGTTGTAATACTTCCACATTGTTTTTATGAGAAAGTTCAAGAGCTACGTTAAGCGCCGATGTAATAATGGTAAGGTTGGTTGTAGAATTTATGCATCTGGCCAGAGCCAGCACGGTCGTTCCAGAGGCAATGATGATGGAATCATTATTGCCGATCATCTTAGCGGCCGCCTGAGCGATCTTTTGTTTTTCTTCCTTGTATAATTGCTCTTTTTCATTAACAGGGCGGTCATTGGCATATGGATTTTTGATAGAACCGCCTCCATGAGTTCGGAATAGGAGGTTTTTGTCTTCGAGGAGCTTTAAATCTTTTCTGATGGTCACATCAGAAACGTCCATTTGCGCACTTAGCTGCTGAACACTGACATGTCCTTCTTCTTTTAGCTTCTGCAAAATAAGCTGGTGGCGGTCTGTAATACTGATCATTGAGTAAGAAGTTTGTTTGTAAGCAAAAACAAATTGTAGTGTTATAATAGTCTTTCAGAAACGATGATAACACGGATTTATCAAAAGTAAATATATCGATTATAGAATATTACAAATGACTTGTTATTTTATTTATTTCTTTCACCTGTGATGAGCACGCAGCTTTCGGTTTGTTTTATTTTATATTACTTCCTTTTGATTTATTTTTTATAGTTTTGATATGTCTTCTTTTCGAATAAGAAACTTAAACCAAGTTGTATTGCACTTAAATTGATTAAATGATTTCGTCTTTGTTCTCTCCGCCGAAGCATAAACCATTGTTACCTGAAGCCCAAATAGATCCAAATTACAAGCGTTTGCGCTTCCAGGTCTTTCTTGGATATTTATAGGCTATGCCGGATACTATCTGGTGAGAAAAAACTTTTCTATGGCTATGCCTTACCTTATTGAGCAAGGCTTTAGTAAAGGAGAACTTGGGTTTGCCTTGTCTGGCGTATCAATAGCTTATGGTTTAAGTAAGTTTTTAATGGGGAATATATCAGATAGAAGCAATGCTCGCTTGTTTCTGCCTGCGGGGCTTGCTTTATCGGCCTTGTGTATGATTGCAATGGGAGTGTTCCCCTTTGCTACAAGTTCTATTACCATTATGTTTGTGCTGCTATTTTTTAACGGATGGTTTCAGGGCATGGGCTGGCCCCCTTGCGGTCGTGTGATGGTTCACTGGTTCTCTGTAAAAGAAAGGGGGCTGAAAATGTCTGTGTGGAACATAGCACATAATGTTGGAGGCGGTTTGATAGGCCCAATGTCCATATTGGGAATTTCCCTGTTCGGGGCATGGCAAAGTAATTTTTACTTTCCGGGATTAATAGCATTAGTAATTGCGTTTATGGCCTATTGGCTTGTAAGGGATACGCCTCAATCATGCGGTTTGCCACCAATAGAACTATATAAAAATGAAAAGCAGACGGACTATAAACCTGTTTTTGAAGAGGAGTTAAGCGCTAAACGTATTTTTCTTGACTATGTGCTTAATAACCGTGCGCTTTGGTATATAGCGCTTGCCAATGTTTTTGTCTATTTGGTACGTTACGGCGTACTCGACTGGGCTCCTACCTTTCTTAAAGAAGCAAAAGGGTTTTCCCTAAACGAATCTGGATGGGCATATTTCGCTTATGAGTATGCAGGAATACCGGGGACTTTAATTTGCGGCTGGATGAGTGATAAAGTGTTTAAAGGCAGAAGAGCACCGGCTACGGTTATTTATATGGTACTTGTTTTGGTTGCTGTGATTGTATACTGGAAAAATCCTGCTGGAAACCCGTGGATCGATAACTTAGCGCTGATAGCCATAGGTTTTTTAATATACGGGCCGGTGATGCTCATAGGAGTACATGCTCTGGATCTGGTTCCTAAAAAAGCTGCCGGAACCGCCGCTGGTTTTACCGGACTTTTTGGATATCTTGGTGGCGCTGTATTTGCCAATGTAGCTAGCGAACATGTTGTGGATAATTGGGGCTGGGACGGCGGTTTCTTCATTCTGACTGCAGCTTGCGTTTTAGCCATTCTATTTACAGCTTTTACCTGGCGGGGAGAACTAAAACAGAAAGATAGATAGTTGATATTGAAATTATTATTTAACTATAAATGAAATATAAGAATTGCTTAGTTTTTTTTGTCATGGCCTTTGTGTCCTGCACAGTTTTGAAGAACCAACGATTGCATTCAGCCATTGAATTTCCGGCCTTGTCTTTGGAAGCTCACCGCGGAGGAAAGGGCCTGATGCCGGAGAATACCATTGCTGCCATGATTAATGCAATGTCTTTCCCTAACGTAACAACATTAGAGATGGACATTCATATTACGAAAGATAAGAAGGTGGTAGTGACTCATGACGATTATCTGAATCCTGCGTTCGTTCTGACTCCTGATGGTAAAGACTTGGAGATTTCAGACTCGAAGAAATACAGGGTGTATGGCCTGACATATGACGAGTTAAAGCGTTTTGATACAGGGAGCAAGTTTTATGCTGCTGTTCCCCGTCAACAGAAGCAAAAAAGTAATATTCCGCTTCTTGAGGATCTGATCGATTCGGTTCAGGCGCATATTGTCAAAGCAAAGCGCAAACAGGTTTTTTATAATATAGAAACCAAATGTAGTCTAAAGGGAGATGGAAAACAGCATCCTGGACCAGAAGAGTTTGTTGATCTTCTGATGGATGTTATCAGGAATAAAAATATTGAACGGTATGTAGTGATTCAGTCCTTTGATAAGAGGACTATTCAAGTCATTCGCCGGAAGTACCCCTCTGTCAGAGCGTCCTATCTGGTAAGTAATTCTAAGACTTATGAACAAAACATTCAAGACTTAGGGTTTAGACCTTTTATATTAAGCCCAAATTTAAAGATGGTGGATGCTGATCTGATTGCTAAGGCCCATAGGGACAGTGTAAAGGTCATTCCATGGACTGTAAATACCAAAGTCGAAATTGAAAGGTTAAAGAAGCTTGGTGTAGACGGGATTATTTCTGATTACCCTGACTTGTTTTAGAAAATCGGCTTAATAAGCAGTGAGCTTTCCGGTTTAGGCCCGTAATCATAAGATAGCCGTGTTTCCTTGCACCGACATAGATAGAGCTACAACGATTGGTTTGAGCACTGAAGGTGTTGGTTGAATTTAAATAAACCTTGTGCGCCGGTTTATGTAAAAGCTGTAATTGATTTAAGTCACATATTGCCTTGTAATTGTCGAATGTTATTATCTTTAAAGCGATTGCTCCTAAGTGTTGATGTTACGCTTAGCGTTAAGGGATATTTAATATGGTTCGTCTTTTACTTACATGTTCCGGGGTACTTTCCAAGCGCTTGAAATACCCGTTTTTTATTATTTTGATGTGCTCCTTAGTTAATGATACTGATGCACAGACTAAAAGTAATTTTATACGAATTCTAGACACAGACTCCGAAAATGACATAATAAAAAAAGCGGTGAATGTTGTTCCATCGGCCCGGCAATTACGATGGCAGCAGCTTGAAATGACTGCTTTTATTCATTTTGGTATAAATACCTTTACAGGAAGGGAATGGGGGGATGGAAAAGAAAGTCCTTCATTATTCAACCCTTCCGGTCTTGATGCAAGACAATGGGTAAAGACCTGTAAAGAAGCAGGCTTTAAGTTAGTTATTTTAACCGCTAAACACCATGATGGCTTTTGCTTATGGCCAAGCCGGTTTACTGAACATTCAGTAAAAAGCAGTCCATGGAAAGATGGCAAAGGTGATGTGGTAAAAGAAACGGCAGATGCTTGCAGGGAATACGGGATTGAGTTTGGCATTTACTTGTCGCCCTGGGACAGGAACTCCAGTACATTTGGTAGTGAAGCCTATAATGATTTTTTTGTTAATCAGCTTACGGAACTCCTGACTAATTACGGCAGAATAGGAGAGGTATGGTTTGACGGGGCAAATGGCGAAGGCGCTGAGGGGAAAAAGCAAAGGTATGATTTTAAAAGATGGTATTCGCTTATAAGAAAGCTACAGCCGGAAGCGGTGATTGCTGTGATGGGCCCGGACATACGTTGGGTAGGTACAGAAAAAGGATACGGGCGTGATAATGAATGGAGCGTGGTGCCGGGTGATGCATTAATGCCTGACAAAATCGCTTCGGAGTCGCAAAAGGATGTGAGTTTTGCACCCGTTGATATGACGGATAAAGACTTAGGCAGCAGAGAAAAAATAGTTAAAGCGAAGAGCCTGGTGTGGTATCCTGCTGAAATGGATGTGTCTATACGACCGGGATGGTTTTACCATGCCAGTGAAGACGATCAGGTTAAATCACCGAAAAAGCTGCTGGATATTTACTATGGCTCTGTGGGAAGGAACGGTACACTTTTGTTAAACTTGCCTCCGGATAAACGAGGTCTTATTCATGAAAACGACGTGCGGTCTTTACAGTACTTTAAAAAAGAACTTGACAGACGTTTTAAGCATAATATTTTAAAGGACGCTTTAAGTTCACCTGGTACCCGAAAGCTTACTGATAATGATATTAAGACCAATGTGGTTTTAAAGGGAGATAAAGGTCAGGTGTTGGAGTTTGACTTTGGTAAAGATTGCGCTTTCAATACGCTGGTACTTCAGGAAGACATTAGTAGGGGGCAGAGAGTGGAAGAGTTAATAGTAGAGTGTATGGAAAATGGCCGGTGGAAAACAATTGCAAAAATTGGTACAGTTGGTTATAAGCGAATAATAGAGTTTGAGAGGATAAGCAGTAATAAGCTCAGGCTTACATTTGCAAAAACAAGAGGTACAATCTTTATCGGTGAAGCCGGTCTTTACAATACTTAAGTTCTAATCAATGAAATTTTACCGTCTGTTATTAATGTTTGCAGTGTGCGCCCTGGCTCAGTCCGCTGATGCTCAAAGCCTGCCCTATGAGTTGCAAACCCCTCAAGTGGTTGAGACGAACCGTTTACCCATGAAGGCAAGCTTTTTTGCTTATGAAAGTTTTGAAAAAGCCCGCGCAGGTGAAAGGGAGAAATCATCATTCTACTTATCCTTGAATGGCGATTGGAAGTTTAACTGGGTGCAGAATCCTAAGCAACGGCCTGTCGATTTTTACAAACTAAATTTTAATGATACTCAGTGGGGCAGTTTTAAAGTCCCCGGAAGCTGGGAAGTAAATGGTTTCGGAACTCCAATCTATGTCAACCAGCCGTATGACTTCGTTGGGCATAAAAAGCGAGGTGCTCAATTAAACCCGCCCTTTGATATTCCTGAAGATAACAACCCTGTAGGATCTTACCGTAAAAAAATTACGATACCGGAAAACTGGAACGGAAGGCGAATATTTATCCATTTAGGCGCTGTAAAGTCGGCCTTCTTTATTTGGGTAAATGGAAAAAAGGTTGGGTATAGTGAGGATAGTAAACTTCCTGCAGAATTTGAGTTGACCGAATTTGTAAAGCCAGGAGAGAACATTATCGCTTTACAGGTTTATCGATGGAGCGATGCAAGTTATCTCGAATGTCAGGACATGTTTCGTTTTTCGGGAATAGACAGAGATGTGTATCTATACGCTACGCCTGTTATATCAATACGCGACTACAAGATCACCAGTACGCTGGACGCTAATTATAAGCATGGCTTACTTGATGTGCTTGCCGAGGTGAAGAGCTATGAGTCGGGTCAGGGATATCATTCTAAGGGAATTGCCTTTAGTTTAGGCTATCGCCTTGAAGATGCAGATGGTAAACTTATAGCCGACGGCAGCGCTGATAAGGAAACGGTGCTTCACAACTATTATATTAAAGGTAAGCTGAGTAAGCTGATACCTGATGTGAAGCAATGGTCTGCAGAGGTGCCTTACTTATATAATTTGTACCTGATATTAAAAGACTCTGTAGGTAAAGTGGTACAGGTAGTCCCTCAGAAAGTAGGATTCAGGAGTATTGAACTTAAGGACAGAGTCTTTTTGGTTAACGGAAAGAAAGTTCTTTTTAAGGGGGTTAACCGGCATGAGCATCACCCAAAAAGAGGACATGCTCTTACTAAGGAAGACATGCTTAAGGACATGGAAATGATGAAAAAGCTCAATATCAATGCAGTTCGGAATTCGCATTATCCACCTGATCCTTACTGGATGGAACTTTGTGACCTATATGGCTTGTATGTTGTTGACGAAGCTAATATTGAATCTCATGGAATTGGATATGATCTCCGTTATAATCTTGCCAATAAGCCTGAATGGCGCAATGCGCATCTGCAGAGAATTAAGCGAATGTATGAGCGCGATAAAAATCATCCTAGTATCATTACATGGTCTTTGGGTAATGAAGCCGGGAACGGAACTAGCTTTTATGAAGGGTATGAGTGGCTTAAAAACCAGGATACCAGACCCGTGCAATACGAGCGTGCGGAATCAGACTACAATACAGACCTGATAGTGCCGCAATATCCTGACCCTGACTGGATGAGCAGGTACTCTGACAGTAATCCTTCGCGAGTGCTTGTTATGAGTGAGTATGCACATATAATGGGAAATAGTCTTGGAAACTTCAAAGATTACTGGGATGTAATACGGTCAAAACCCTACTTGCAGGGAGGATTTATTTGGGAATGGATAGATCAGTCAATCGACACTGTTAAAAACGGTAAGAGAATTAAGGCGTATGGCGGAGACTTTCCATTATCTGGTCCGGTGGATGAAAACTTAAGTGACAATAACTTCTGTGTAAAAGGCGTAGTGGATGCTTACAGGGGTATAACGCCTATGGCAGTAGAGGTGAAATACGTTTTGCAGCCGATTCACTCCAGGTTCAGTAACAATAAGCTTAAGATAAGAAACGAATTCTTATTTAGAGATTTAGGAAATGTAGAGCTGGCGTGGGAACTTACAGAGAATGGTAAGCCAGTGAAAAAGGGTTTGATAAAAAACGTGCACGTTGGTCCGGATGAAGAGAAAAGTGTAGATCTGACTGGTTTAGGCATAAGTGCTTTAGATAAAGAATATTTCTTAAATGTAAGTTATAGATTGAAAGCTGCCGAACCATTTTTGCCTGCAGGGTTTGAGCTTGCCAGAGAGCAGTTTTCTCTCAATGCTGTTCCATCTAAGGGCGTTTCTGCTTCGGCTGCGGGCAAGCTAGTGTTAACAGAAAACAATAAAACTGTTAAGATTGAAGGAAAGCAGTTTTCGGTCGAGTTCGATTTTGCCAAAGGGCTTCTAAGCAAATATTCTATTAAGGGCCAGGTGATACTTGAAGCAGGTCCTGCGCCTGCTTTTTGGCGTGCTCCTACAGATAATGATATTGGAGCAGGGTTTAATAAATCGCTACGTATGTGGAGGGAGGCCTATAAAAAAGGATCAATTGAAAAGGCTGTTCACCAAAAAGTCAGTGACGGTGTGTACCGGGTTGACTTCGTTGCTTCCGTTGTAAACAGCGATGCGAGAGTTGAGCAAACTTATTTGATCTATGCTGACGGTAATATAAAAGTTGAAAATAGATTTTTTAAACTAAAAGGCGATCATAAGATTTTGATGAGGATAGGGAACGATGTACAAATGTCTTCCAGATTTAGCACTATTGAATGGTTTGGACGCGGTCCGGGAGAAAACTACATTGACAGAAAGTCAGCCACATTTGTGGGGCATTTCAAGCAAAATGTGAAAGATCAATATTACCCTTACGCACGCCCACAGGAAAGTGGAAATAAAACGGACGTTCGCTGGGTTTCTTTTACAGACAAGAAAGGGATGGGGCTGAAGTTTGAATCCGCTGGCGAGATGTTAAACTTTTCGGCTTTGCCTTATAGCTTAGATGATCTGGACCCGGAACAGGACAAAAAACAGTATCATTCAGGAGAACTGGAACCAAGAAAGCAGATTTTTATACATATGGATCTTAAACAAATAGGGGTACAGGGAATGGATAGTTGGGGTAGCTGGCCTTTAAAACAGTATCAGATACCCTATACGGACTATACATATAGTTATTACATGACTCCACTACTTTAGAGCTTAATACTTAAACTACATTCATATAGAAATGATTAAACAACTTTCGTTAGCGATTGCACTTTCAGTGTTGTCTTTTAATGGCTTTAGCCAGATTAGCATCATTCCGAAGCCCGTAGAGCTAAAAGTGACTGCGCCAGGTAAATTGTTGGAGCTTAATCCATCAACAAGGGTCGTTACAGCTCAGTCGTCCTTAAGGCCGTCGGCTGATTTTTTAAACTCTTATCTGCAGGAATTCTATGGGTTTCAATTAGAAGGCTCGTCGTCAAAGAGCAATTCAAGTACCATACATTTATCACTAAAAAGAAGTAGTGGTGCTTCCAAAGAAGGTGCTTATACTTTATCGGTTGAAAATAACACTGTAAAAATTGCCGGGAACGACGAAGCCGGAGTGTTTTACGGAATACAAACCTTGATACAGCTGCTTCCTGTAAAGTCGGCAGGTTCTTCTGTTAAAGTTCCTTTTGTTACTATCAAAGATGAGCCCAGATTTGCATATCGCGGTGCAATGCTGGACGTAGGCCGTCACTTATTTCCTGTATCATTTATTAAAAAGTATATTGACTACCTGGCTCTTCATAAACTTAACTACTTTCATTGGCATTTGACTGAGGATCAGGGATGGAGAATTGAAATTAAAAAATACCCTAAGCTGACTGAAGTGGGTGCTTATAGGAACGGAACCATCATCGGCCGTTTTCCAGGCAAGGGAAATGACGGCAAGCGTTATGGTGGGTTTTATACTCAAAATGAAGTTAAAGAAGTAGTGGCTTATGCTGCGAAAAGATATATAACTGTCATTCCAGAAATTGAAATGCCAGGACACTCTTCTGCTGCTATTGCCGCATACCCAGAACTTAGCTGTTTCCCTGACGAGACTACCAAAGTTGCTAATGGAACTACCTGGAGTGGACCCGCGACGGGAAAGCATGTTCAGCAGGCGTGGGGCGTTTTTGAAGATATATTCGCTCCTACGGAGAAAACCTTTAAGTTTTTAGAAGATGTAATTGATGAAGTAATTGCTTTATTTCCTGCGAAGTATATCCACATAGGGGGAGACGAAGCTCCCAAGGATAACTGGAAGCGTTCGCCTTTCGCTCAGCAGCTAATTAAAGAAAAGGGGTTAAAAGATGAGCATGGCCTTCAGAGCTACTTTATTCAACGCATGGAAAAGTACATTAATTCAAAAGGCAAAACAATTATTGGGTGGGACGAAATCCTTGAAGGTGGCTTAGCTCCCAATGCGATTGTGATGAGCTGGAGAGGCGAAAAAGGCGGAATTGAAGCTGCAAATCAGAATCACAATGTGATAATGACTCCGGGAAGCCATGTTTACCTTGACTGGTCCCAGTTAGGACCCGATAAAGGCGATTCTGTAACTATAGGAAATAAGAATACGGTGAGAAACTCCTATTCGTATGAACCCATTCCTAAAGAACTTGATGCTTCAAAAGCTAAGTACGTAATGGGGGCCCAGGCAAATGTTTGGACCGAGTATATGAAAACTCCCGAGAAAGTTCAGTACCAAATTTTCCCTAGGTTAACAGCTTTAAGTGAAGTTTTCTGGAGCCCCGCTCAGGGCAGAAACTGGGATGAGTTTGTGCCGCGTTTACAGAAGCAGTTTGAAAGATATGACTTGTGGAAGGTTAAGCATGGTCCTATGAACAACGAAAAGTGATATTATAATTAGTTATAAAAGCGCTGGCATTGGCATAGCGCTTTTTTTTAATGATCTTGAATACATGAATAGAAGAAGGTTCTTGAAGAGTTCTGCTTTGAGTATGCCCATTTTTACAGCGGGCGCAAGTTTAGCAGCTGACTTTCATAGTGGCTCGTTAGCCGGGAGTGCACCCATTGTGATTTCCACGTGGGACTTTGGTATTGAAGCCAATCTGGCCGCTTGGGATGTTTTGAAAAGTGGTGGGCGGGCCTTAGACGCTGTAGAGCAAGGTGTACGCATTCCGGAAGCTGATTTAAAAAACAAGACGGTGGGAAAAGGGGGGTATCCGGACAGGGACGGTAAGGTTACTCTGGATGCCTGCATCATGGATGAAAGTGGTAATTGCGGTAGTGTAGCAGCGTTGGAAAATATTGCTCATCCGATATCTGTTGCCCGTAGGGTAATGGAAAAAACTCCTCATGTTATGCTTGCTGGTAACGGTGCTTATGAATTTGCACTTGAACAAGGTTTTGAATCAGAAGACCTTCTGACCCCCGATTCAGAAGCCGCCTGGAGAGACTGGTTGAAGAAATCGGAATATAAGCCGGAAATCAATGTTGAGAATAAGCCCTTTGCAGCAACAAGATTGCCCGGGAACCAATACAACCATGATACCATAGGTATGCTGGCGCTAGATAGAAAAGGTGATTTATCCGGGGCGTGCACTACGAGTGGAATGGCGTTTAAGATGCATGGAAGAGTGGGNNGGACTCGCCCATTATAGGTGCCGGCCTATATGTTGACAACGAAATTGGCGGTGCTACATCAACCGGCGTAGGTGAAGAAGTTATAAGAAATGTGGGTAGTTTTTTGGTCGTGGAACTAATGCGCCAGGGCTATAAGCCGGAGGCCGCCTGCAAAGAGGCTGTGATGAGAATCATTAGAAAAAAACCAACTGTAGCCAAAGAGATTCAAGTTGGTTTTTTAGCCCTGAATAAGAAGGGAGAGTTCGGAGCTTACGCAATTCAGACTGGCTTCAGTTATGCTGTTTGTACGGAAATGAATCAAAGGCAGTTAATTAAAGGTATAAGTTATTATAAATAGATAAATATGTTACTTGAGATCTGTGCAAACTCAGTCGAATCCGCAATTGCCGCTGAAAAGGGCGGTGCTGACAGAATAGAGTTATGCGATAATATGTATGAAGGAGGTACAACGCCCTCTCTGGGTATGTTTCTAACATGCAAGCAGCTATTGTCTATTCCTGTATATCCCATTATTCGCCCAAGAGGAGGAGACTTCCATTACACTGATATCGAATTCCAGACAATGAAGACTGACATAGGACTGTTCAAAGATCATGGTTGTGAAGGTGTAGTTTTCGGAGTGCTAAGAAATGATGCAAAAGTTGACGTGAACAGATGCAGAGCTCTAATTGAGCTGTGCGGATCAATGGATATTACATTCCACCGGGCTTTTGACAGATGTGTCGACCTGGTAGAGGCGCTTGAAGATATCATAAAGCTTGGTATTAAACGTGTTTTAACATCAGGAGGTGAGGATAGTGTTGAGAGATCTTTACGTGTTTTAGAAGCTTTAGTACATCAGGCTAATGGAAGAATCTCAATAATGCCCGGGTCGGGAGTTAAGGAAGATAACATTCTTTCACTGGTTAAGCATTGTGGTGCTAGAGAATACCATAGTACTGCTAAAAAATTATATAGATCAAGTATGCAAGTATTTACTAAAAGGACTATTGATCAATGCGACAAAAACGATATTATAACGGTTTCTGATCCGGTCAGGGTGAAGGCGCTGAAGCAGTTGTTAACCAAAGGCAAAGGAGTTTAACTGTCTTTTTAAGCTAAAACGATTTATTTTATTATCTTCATAATAGCTTTTTTTGCCCTTGAAGGATATAATCAATTAATACATGAAGAACTTTTTTTTTGGAATTCTGTTAGCGTTGTTTTTTCAATGTCATACCATACAAGCACAGCCCTCTTTTAAGGGATATGAGCATTTGTTTACAGACCCCCTTTATTATAATGCTCTTTATATAGATGGGGATATTGTTGTAGATGGCAATTTGAATGAAAAAGAATGGGCGTCTATAGCCTGGACGTCGGATTTTGTAGATATAGAAGGAACTCTAAAGCCCAAGCCTCATTATTGTACTAGGGTTAAAATGATGTGGAATAAAACTTATCTATTTATAGCGGCTCATATGGAAGAGCCACACGTCTGGGCAAATCTGAAAAACCGGGACGACGTTGTTTTTTATGACAATGACTTTGAGGTTTTTATAGATCCAAATAATAATGGTCATCAGTACTTTGAAATAGAGGTGAATGCGCTTAATACCATTTTCGATCTTTTCCTTCCGAAACCTTATAGAACAAACTCCTTAGCTGTGCTCAGCTGGGATGCTCCCGGAATGAAAACATCTGTAAAAGTTCATGGCACATTGAACAATCCTAAAGACAGGGATAAGGGATGGACTGTAGAAATGGCTATCCCTTTTAAGGCGGTTTCGATTGGAAACGCGGTACAGGTTCCAAAGATGAACGACTTTTGGCGTATCAACTTTTCGAGAGTAGAATGGGATACGGATATCAAAGATGGGAAATATGTGAAAAAAAAAGACAGCAAAGGATATACATTGCCTGAGCGTAACTGGGTTTGGTCTCCTCAAGGGGTTATAAACATGCATAACCCTGAAAGATGGGGATATTTGTATTTTACAGATGGAAAAAGCGTTAGTCTTGACAGAAAGTTGCCTTACAGCGAGGAACAGAAAAAGCTTTTGTGGCTTATTTTCTATAAGCAACATGAGTATTTCGAGAAACATGGAAAATTTGCCGGTGATTTATCTGATCTTGCAATAGATCAACGTGTTTTAATCGGTGGTTTTGAAAACAAACTGAAATTACACAGTTCAGAAAAACAGTTTACAGCTACCATAGGCAAAACAGAAGGCGAGTATATCAGTATAAATGACGAAGGACTGATACTTGCTAAGAATAATAAAGAGTAATACTTCAATTTTATCCGAATGAAAAGAAAAGTTACATTTTTAATTTTAATTGGACTCATTGGGGGCCTACCTGTGCTTTCCCAAAAAAAGAGTCTTAAAGTCGTCTACCAAAAGAACTTCACTCAGTATGTAGATCCCTTCATTGGAACGGGCTTTCATGGGCACGTTTTCCTGGGGGCAAATGTTCCTTTTGGTGCGGTTCAGTTAGGGCCAGTTAATATTTCTGAAGGTTGGGACTGGTGTTCAGGATACCATTATTCTGACTCTACGATTGCAGGCTTTGCTCATACAAGGCTTAGTGGTACAGGAATAGGAGACTTGGGGGATATTGGTATCATGCCTGTAATAGGGGATGTCAGGCTATCCAAAGGAAATCCGTCTGGCTATTCTACCGGATATTATTCTTTATTCTCTCATAATGATGAAGTTGCTAGGCCTGGTTATTATTCGGTTTTGTTAAAAAGGTATAATATAAAGGCGGAAGTCACTGCAACTGAGAGAGTGGGGGTTCACAGGTATACATTTCCAAAGTCTGCAGATGCTCGTATACTGGTTGATCTTAAGCTTGGTATAGGTTGGGACAAACCAACGGAAACTTTTATTAAAAGGATAGACGACAGAACAGTCGAGGGTTACAGATTCTCCAAAGGATGGGCGGATGATCAGCGTATCTATTTTCGGGCAGTTTTTTCAAAGCCTTTCAAAAAGTTTCAGGTTTCTGATAGCACTATGCTAAAAAAAGGAACAGAACTAAAGGCATCAAAGGTATTTGGGATTGCTCACTTTGATACAAAAGCTGGAGAGCAAGTGACTGTAAAAGTTGGCATATCACCAGTAAGCCTGCAAGGCGCA
>DDAL01000028.1:99688-125669 GCA_002332615.1 Sphingobacteriaceae bacterium UBA2059
CTGGATGGAACTTTGATAAAGTTGTTGCTGAAGCGAACGCAAAGTGGAACAGGGAACTTTCTAAAGTTGAGATTAAGACTTTAAGTCCTCATCAGCTGAAGGTTTTTTATACCTCTCTTTACCATACCATGATAGCTCCATCACTATTCAATGATGTCAATAAAGATTATATGGGTACGGATAAAAAGATTTACAGGAATGCTTCTTTTCAAAATCTTACCACTTTTTCGTTATGGGACACCTACAGAGCTGCACACCCTTTGTTTACTATACTGCAAACGGAGAAAGTCAATGATATGATCAATACCATGTTGGCTATATACGAGCAACAGGGAAAGCTGCCTGTATGGCATCTAATGGGTTGTGAAACAAATACAATGGTTGGAAACCCTGCTATTCCTGTAATAGCAGATGCGTGGATGAAGGGTTTTAATGGGTTTGACAAGACCTTGGCTTATGAAGCCATGAAATCGACCACCATGATGGAGGAGCGAGGACTTAATTTTGTTAAAAGATATGGTTTTATTCCAGCTGACAGCCTGTTGGAATCGGTAGCGATTGGATTGGAGTATTCCATTGCTGATGCCGGGATTGCTCAGATTGCAAGGAGTCTAAACAGAACCGCTGACTACGAGTACTTTAAAGAGAGAGGAATGGCCTACAAACATTACTTTGATCCTGAGACGAAATTTATGCGGGGAAAATTGTCAAAAACCAGCTGGCGCACCCCTTTTGATCCATTTAAGTCAATACACAGACAGGATGACTATACGGAGGGAAATGCATGGCAATATACATGGCTTGTTCCTCAACACCCTGAAGGCTTAATTTCTCTGATGGGAGGAGATAACTTGTTCGTTCAAAAGCTTGATTCGTTATTTGCAATCGAAGGACATTTAGGGGAAAACGCTTCCCCTGATATAAGTGGTCTGATCGGTCAGTACGCCCATGGCAATGAGCCTGCGCATCATATCGCATACCTGTATGCCTATGCAGGACAACCATGGAAAACAGCAGACAGAGTAAGGCAGGTGATGAGCGAAATGTATACCGACAAGTTTGATGGCTTGCCTGGCAACGAAGACGTGGGGCAAATGTCGGCCTGGTATATCATGTCAGCCCTTGGGTTTTATCAGGTGAATCCGGTAGGTGGAATGTACGTATTTGGCAGCCCTATTATTAATCACGCTGTGCTGAATATCGGGGATAATAAAAAGTTTACAATACACATAAAAAATAATTCTGATTCTAATAAATATATCCAACGTGTAAGACTTAATGGAAAGCCCTATGCTAAGAGTTATTTTATGCATTCTGACATGATGAAGGGCGGATCTCTAGAGATCGAAATGGGCAATAAGCCCTCGGCAACTTTTGGGGTTTCACCCTCAAACAGACCTTTTAGCAACCTTTAATATAAAAAGAGTTTAAAAATGACTAAAACTTTGAAAATAAACTTGTTGGTACTGTGCATGTTCTTCTACTCAGCCACATTTGGGCAAAGTAGCTATGAGCTTAATAACGGATGGGTATGCGCCCCGAGCAAAGACGTAAAAGAGCAGGGAGAGGCAATCTCAAAAAGGAGCTACCAGGTGTCTTCGTGGAAGCCAGCAGTTGTCCCCGGTACTGTTTTGACTACACTACTAGCTAATAAGGAGGTTCCTGATCCTTTTTTTGGCATGAATAATAATCAGATTCCAGATATCTATGAAACCGGGAAAGCACATTATACCTATTGGTTTGTTAAAGACTTCAGGGAAACAGCTACATCTGGAGACCAGCAGGTCTGGCTTAACTTCAGAGGGATTAATTATAGTTGCGACATCTTTCTGAACGGAAAGAAAGTGAATAGAGAGCCCTATGAGGGTATGTTTTTGAGGAAATCGTATAATATTACTGAATTCCTTTCAAGCAATGGTGATAACCGCTTAGCAGTTATTGTTCATCCTGCCGATCCCGTGGGTAAGCCTAACGGTGGCCAGGGAGGAGATGGAAGAATTGCTAAAAGTGTCGCTCACCAGTATACTGCAGGGTGGGACTGGATACAACCTATCCGTGACCGGAATACCGGTATATGGGATAAGGAGNNGATAAGGTAACAGTTGAAAAAACGGGCTCCGTTAATCTAAAAAACCCGCATATTGTTACTTTAGTTCCGGGCAAGCGAAAGACAGAAGGACCGCAGCAGCCTGCAGTTATTAAGATAAGCGCTGAGCTTCAAAACACTCAAAGTAAACCGGTTCAGGGAGTTTTGCTTTACAAAATAGACGGAACTACTATAAGTTCAAATGTTACCCTGGCTGCTAACTCAACGCAGACAGTGAGTTTGCCAGACTTTACGTTAAAAAATCCCCGACTATGGTGGCCAGCAGGGTATGGCAAACAGGATATGTATCCTTTAACTATAGAATTTTATCATAAGGGTAAACTTTCTGATAAGGAACAACTCAATGTTGGCATTAGGGAATTTAAGACTGACTGGAATCAGGTTACTCAAAGCATGCAAGTATTGGTTAACGGTCAAAAAATATTCATAAAAGGCGGTAACTGGATCATATCTGATGCGATGCTTCGCTTTTCAAAAGCGAGATATGATGCGGAAATCCGTTTTCATAGAGATATGAATCTTAATTTGTTAAGGATATGGGGCGGAGCTTTGACTGAGCGTCCTGAGTTCTACGAGGCATGTGATAAGTATGGTTTATTAGTTATACAGGACTTCTGGATGTCGGGCGACTGTAACGGCCGTTGGGTTGACCCATTTAAAGCAGATGATCAATGGACACGGCGAAAATATCCCGACGATCACCAGCTTTTTCTTACGTCTGCTGCCGATATGATTAAGATGATCAGGAACCATGCTTCTCTGGCCATTTGGTGTGGTGGAAATGAAATAACTCCTCCTGAAGACATCCTTGTTCCTTTAAGAGATTCGCTTCTGCCTAAGCTTGACGGTACCCGATGGTTTATAGACTACTCCAATTCCGACAGCATGTCCTATAACTTTATTGGCGGTAATGGAGACGGGCCTTATACAATTCAACCTATAAGGAGTTTCTGGCAAGACCGTACCTATCCTTTTAACTCCGAAGTTGGTTCTGTAGGAGTGGGAGACTATGAATCACTGAAAAGATTTCTGCCTGAGAAAAGTTTACGTCCGCCAGTATACCAACCCGGAAAACAACCAAATGAAGATGTTGATGAAGTGTGGACCTATCATAATTATACAGGTGTAGGATACGAAGGCTTTATTGAACCCTACGGAAAACCGAAGGATATTAAAGATTTCGCTATGAAAGCTCAGCTTGTAAATTACGATCAGTACCGGGCGCTGATAGAAGGCTTCAGTTCACACATGTGGAGCTGGTACACAGGGGTTATTATATGGAAAACTCAGAACCCCTGGACATCAATGAGAGGGCAGATGTATGACTATTACCTCGACCCGAATGCCTGTCTCTACGGGCTTAGAAATGGCAGTGAACAGCTTCACGTTATGTGCAATCCGATAAACGGAATGGTGATGGTTNNATGATGCTTGAAGTGAAATCGTTTGACATTGAAGGCAATGAAAAACTGATCACACAAGTCTTTTCAAATGTAAATGCAAGTGATGCAAAAAAGATTCTTTCGGTAAGGAAAGATATAGAAGCTTTATCTAGCAAAGGAGGAGGTTTTATCCAATTGCGTTTACTAGATGAGAACAAGCAGATACTCAGCGAAAACCTTTATTGGTTTGCTGACGAAAAAGGTAATTATTCAGGATTGAACAGCATTAA
Source organism: Sphingobacteriaceae bacterium UBA2059 (assembly GCA_002332615.1). GTDB lineage: Bacteria > Bacteroidota > Bacteroidia > Sphingobacteriales > Sphingobacteriaceae > Arcticibacter. The sequence continues at coordinate 103,468 of DDAL01000028.1, forward strand.
GAAATCTGATTTAAATGTAACAAGTCGTTATTTGAAAAGCGGTCAGATTGAGGTTACTTTGACTAATCCGTCTGGTGGGCCTGTTGCCTTTTTCAATCGAATTTCACTCGTTGATAAAAAGAGCTCCAAACGTATACTACCTGTTTTTTATTCCGACAACTATATTTCTGTAGTTCCCGGAGCACAAAAGAAAATCACACTCGATTATACACCGCAGCGTGGTGAAGAAATTGCTGTCACCCTGGAGGGCTGGAATAGCAAAGAAAGGATTATACAAGTAAGTAAGTAAACCAAAAAGACCATAATTGCTATTATGGTCTTTTTTTAATTTTATTTGTATTTTACAATTTAAGATCGTACGTTTGCAATCCGAAAACATTACATCCTAATGCGGAAGTGGCGTAATTGGTAGCCGCACCAGACTTAGGATCTGGCGCCGCGAGGCGTGGGGGTTCGAGTCCCTTCTTCCGCACACTCGATCAGGGGTGTCTCTTAAGTTTGTAAAGACTCAAAGAGACACCCTTCTTTGTTTCATCACTTTTATACAGTTTAACAAACTGAACAATAAGATCACAAATGAAACGTAAATTAATATATTTGCAGGCTTATAAGGACTTACAGAAAGTACAAGCTTTATAAATTTAAGCATCAGGTTTTGTGCCGATCAATTTGTAATACTTGTTTAAAAGCCTTATTGCTAACATTAGAAATAATATATCGATAGAATGAATATCTCACAGGAAAGAATTGATAACCTTAATTCAATAGTAAAAGTAACTATTAAACCAGAAGACTATACCGAAAAAGTAGACAAAGCTATTAAAGCACAAGCTAAAAAAGCGAAAGTTCCTGGCTTTAGACCAGGCATGGTGCCTGCAGCGCATATAAAAAAGATGTATGGTAAAAGTATTCTTTTAGATGAAATTAATAACCTGCTGAGCGAATCACTTAACAATTATATTGAACAGAACAAACTTGACGTTCTCGGCCAGCCATTACCTAAGGTCGACCCTTCAAAAGAATTTAAATGGGACTATACTGATGAGTTCGAATTTGAGTATGAGCTAGGGCTATCCCCCGACTTTGATGTTGAATACTCTTCTGGAGATTCAGTTACAAAGTACAAGATCAAACTTGATCCCGAGACATTGGAATCCAGAATAAAGAATATCAGAAAGAGTTATGGCAAGATGACTAATCCAGATGTTTCCGAGGACAACGATGTCTTATATGCTGAACTTAAACAACTATCTCCTGATGGTTCTGTATTCGAAGACGGATTCTCAAATACCTCATCTCTAAGACTGGATCTCATGAAAGATGAGAAAGTTAAACAATCTCTAATTGGCCTCAAGGCGGGCGATGAAGTGACCATTAACTTGAACGAAGCCTATGGCAATGACGCTTTTCAAATCTCCAAGGCATTAAATATTTCAGAAGAGGACGCAAAAGATCTTAAATCCGACTTTAAGCTTAGCGTGAAAAACATTAATAGGCTGGAAGAGGCTGATCTTAATCAGGAGTTTTTTGACAAAGTATTCGGTAAAGATATGGTTACCGGCGAGGAAGAGTTTAGAGCTAAGATTACAGAGGAACTGGAAGCAATGATGGAGCAGAACTCAGATCAGAAACTCAACAGCGATATAATTAAGATGAGTCTTGAAAAATTTAACCTGGAGTTGCCTGATGATTTCCTGAAACGGTGGTTAAAAGTTTCAAATGAAAAGCTTACTGATGAAGAGCTAGAAGGTGGATATGATGACTTTGCGAAAAATCTTAAATGGACCCTGATAGAGAATAAGCTGATAAAAGCGAATGAGATTGAAATAAAGTATGAGGACGTTTTTGAAACTGCTAAACAGCGTTTGGAAGCACAATTCAAAATGTACAGCTCTCAGTCTATATCAGAGGAACAACTTGCACAGTATACCGTACAGTTCCTTCAGGATAAAGAAAATGCAAATAAAGTTTTTGAAGATGTAAAAGCACAAAAAGTGCTTCATCATTTAAAATCGGTTCTTACTCTGAACGAACAAGAGATAGAGTACAACGCTTTTCTCGAACTGGCTCAATAGCCGTTATTGCATATCCCATCAGGGATATGCAATAATTTCTAATTAAAGCAAACCATTTAGTCCTATATTCTCTTTTCACCTTAGAGAAATCACCACTATGAATATTGATAAAAACGAATTCCGAAAATACGCTATTAAGCATCACCGCATTGGTAGCCAACACGTAGATACTTTTATCGGACGTATACAAAAAAGCGCACTTCCTATGTCTATGACTCCTTACATAATAGAAGAAAGACAAATGAATGTAGCACAAATGGACGTGTTTTCCAGGCTTATGATGGATCGAATTATCTTTATGGGAGATGCTATACACGATACTAATGCTAATATTATCCAGGCACAGTTATTATTCCTTCAGTCAACCGACGCTAAGAGAGATATCCAGATTTACATAAATTCCCCCGGCGGGTCTGTCTATGCGGGCCTTGGGATTTATGACACTATGCAATATATTGCTCCGGACGTTGCGACTATATGTACCGGAATGGCTGCATCTATGGCGGCGGTACTTCTTTGCGCCGGGGCAAATGGAAAGCGCGCTGCCCTTGCTCACTCACGTGTTATGATTCATCAGCCACTGGGCGGAGTTCAGGGCCAGGCTTCCGATATTGAGATTACTGCACGCGAAATCTTAAAGTTAAAGCGTGAGCTTTATGAAATTATAGCTGATCATAGCGGTCAGGATTATCAGAAAGTTCACGATGCTTCCGACAGAGACTATTGGATGATAGCAAGCGAGGCAAAAGATTTTGGAATGATTGATGAGGTGTTGGGAACAAACAAAACAAAAGATGAGTAAGAATACAAAAGACATTAAATGCTCTTTTTGCGGTGCCGGAAAACAAGATACTTTAATGCTAATAGCCGGTTTGGACGCGCATATATGTGATAAATGTGTAGCTCAGGCCAATCAAATTCTTACAGAAGAATTATCCAGCCGTAAAAGCAAGGCTCCTCAGACAGCCTTAAAGCTGATGAAGCCAATAGAGATAAAGGAACATATTGATCAATATGTTATAGGCCAGGACGACGCCAAGAAAGTGCTTGCAGTTGCGGTTTATAACCATTATAAAAGGCTGAATCAAAAAGTTGAGAAGGATGAGGTGGAGATTGAAAAGTCAAACATTATCATGGTCGGCGAAACAGGTACCGGAAAAACACTTCTTGCAAAAACAGTTGCCAGAATTCTGAATGTTCCTTTTTGTATTTGCGACGCCACAGTCTTAACAGAAGCCGGATATGTAGGAGAAGATGTCGAAAGTATTCTTACACGCTTACTTCAAGCATCTGACTATGATGTTAATGCTGCAGAACGTGGAATTGTTTATATAGACGAAGTTGATAAAATTGCGCGCAAAAGTGACAATCCTTCTATTACTCGTGATGTTTCCGGTGAAGGTGTACAACAGGCTTTACTGAAGATACTTGAAGGTACGATTGTTAATGTACCCCCTCAGGGAGGTCGTAAGCACCCAGATCAGAAGATGATCGCCGTTAATACAAATAATATTCTCTTTATCTGCGGTGGAGCGTTTGACGGCATAGAAAAGAAAATAGCAAACAGGCTAAGGACGCAAACCGTGGGTTACAGAGTAAAGTCGGACGATGCAGATATAGATGTTAAAAACTTGTATAAATACATAACTCCTCAGGATTTAAAGGCATTCGGACTTATACCCGAATTGATTGGCCGTTTACCTGTAGTAACGCATCTGAGCCCTCTTAATCGCAATACACTCCTTAATATATTAACCGAGCCGAGGAATTCACTCATTAAGCAGTATAAAAAGTTATTCGAGTATGAAAACATAAAGCTCTCCTTTGATTCCGAAGTCCTTGAGTTTATTGTGGATAAAGCGATGGAATTTAAACTCGGAGCTCGGGGGTTAAGATCTATATGTGAGGCCATTATGATCGATGCAATGTATGATACGCCCTCCGGAAACGATCAGTCTGGTGAACTTTATATAACGCTTGATTATGCTGAGGAAAAATTTTCTAAGTCAGATATAAAGAAATTAAAAGTTGCATAATACTGAGCCCCATCTTCATGGGGCTTTCTTATAAGCAAGCAGGTCATGAACGAAGAGAAAGATATTAAGAAGAATGCTCAGAACACTTCGAAAGTAAAAAAAGTAAAGGAAGTTGAGTCTCCGATTAAAAAAGGGCTCAAAACCAAAGAAGATATTGTAAAGAACTGGCTCCCCAGATATACCGGACGTCCCCTGGACCAGTTTGACGAGTTTATACTTCTGACAAACTTTTCTAAGTATCTCCAGTTGTTTTCCGAGTGGAACGATAATGCGCCGATAATAGGAATTGACAAACCGATGCAAAGCGTTTCTGCGGGGGGTATCACTATTATAAACTTCGGAATGGGAAGTCCCATGGCCGCTACCATGATGGATCTGATTACAGCTATTGAGCCCAAGGCGGTGCTTTTTTTGGGCAAGTGTGGCGGGCTTAAAAAGAAGAATAATATCGGAGATCTAATTCTTCCTATTGCTGCCATTCGCGGAGAAGGTACGTCCAACGACTACCTTCCCCCAGAAGTTCCTGCTTTACCTTCGTTCGCCTTGCAAAAGGCAATATCTACAACAATAAGAGACCATTCAAGGGATTACTGGACCGGAACTGTATACACAACTAACCGCAGAGTTTGGGAACATGACCGTTCGTTTAAGAAGTACTTACATACATTACGAGCGATGGCTGTCGATATGGAGACAGCAACAATTTTTACAGCCGGCTTTGCTAATAAAGTTCCCTCGGGCGCGTTGCTGCTTGTTTCTGATCAGCCAATGATCCCCGAAGGGGTAAAGACCGCTGAGAGCGATTCTTCTGTGACAGAAAGGTATGTTGAAGAACATCTTCGCATAGGCATTGACTCCCTCCATCAGCTTATTAACAAAGGTTTAACTGTAAAACACCTCCAGTTTTAATTAGTGAGCAGACGGAGCAATGCTTACCCGACGAATGTCCGCGCCAATAGCCCTCAATCTCTCGTCAATGTTCTGGTATCCCCGTTCAATTTGTTCGATATTATGAATAACTGATCTTCCCGATGCAGATAAAGCAGCTATAAGCAAAGACACTCCTGCTCTTATATCCGGGGATGTCATTTCAATCCCCTTGAGCTGCACCTGTTTGTCAAGGCCAATGACTGTTGCTCTGTGAGGGTCACATAAAATTATTTGAGCTCCCATGTCAATAAGCTTGTCAACAAAGAAGAGCCTGCTCTCGAACATTTTCTGATGTATAAGCACATTTCCTTTTGCCTGTATCGCAACAACCAGTACAATGCTAAGAAGGTCAGGAGTAAAGCCGGGCCATGGTGCATCAGCAATGGTTAATATAGAACCATCAATGAAGGTACTTACCTCATAATGATTCTGAGCCGGCACAAAGAGGTCATCGCCTCTAAGCTCGAGCTTTATTCCCATGCTTGTAAAGACGTCGGGTATTATTCCAAGCTCTTTAAAGTGTACATCTTTGATCGTTATTTCAGATCCTGTCATTGCGGCAAGGCCAACAAATGACCCGATTTCTATCATGTCAGGAAGCAGCCTATGTTCAGTTCCGTAAAGGGTTTCTACTCCTTTTACAGTCAGCAAATTTGAGCCTATTCCTGATATATCAGCTCCCATTCTATTGAGCATTTTGCAAAGCTGCTGTAAGTAAGGCTCGCAGGCGGCATTATAGATTGTGGTAGTTCCCTTCGCTAATACAGCAGCCATTAACACATTCGCTGTTCCGGTAACCGAAGCCTCCGTTAGAAGGATATAAGTGCCCTTTAAGTTACTTGCATCAACGCTAAAGAAGCTGTTCTCAGGGTCATAGTTAAATTTTGCCCCAAGCTTTTCAAGACCCAGAAAATGAGTATCCAGACGCCGGCGCCCTATCTTATCACCACCAGGTTTAGGAATTGATGCCTGTCCAAATCGGCCAAGCAGCGGCCCAACGATCATTATTGATCCTCTAAGCTGCCCGCCTTGTGTTTTAAAGCTTTCAGAGAGGAAATAATCTGTATTAATTTCCTTAGCTTCAAATGAATAGGTGTCTTTAGATACCCGTTCAACATGAACTCCTAAATCTTTTAAAAGATCAATCAGTTTGTTCACATCCTTTATATCAGGGATATTACTTATTGTGACCCTTTCTTGGGTTAATAAAACAGCTGATATTACCTGAAGAGCTTCATTCTTAGCCCCCTGAGGAATTATTTCCCCATTTAAAGGCTTTCCACCATAAATTTCAAAAGCGTGCATAGTATGAGTAATCAAAATGGAGGGTCCGGTTTAGGTAGATGAAGTCAGTTTAGAACCTTCGACCAGTGTTTTTCTGGCGGTTCCCCTGATTTTGCCCTTGCGGCGAACGGTTGTTTTGACGGTTCTTATTATTGTTATTATATTTCTGGACAGCTGGCTTGGGCCGGGCAGGTAAGCCTGTTGCTTTGTATTCAAGCTTAGCAAGATTTATATTTTCATCCAGCGTAAGCTCCCCTTCAGACATCTGTTTTAAGTCGTTTAAAATGGTTTCATCCTCTACAAAGTCCTTGTTCCAGTTCACATAAGCCAGTTTCATAAAATTGGCTATTGATTCGCTCATAAGCTTCTTTTGGTCCGGATCCTCCAATGCTCTGGCTTTTTCAATTAATTTTTCAACCGCTTTGCCATAGTGCTTGTATTTAATTCTGTTTTGAGGATAAGACAAAGCATCGGGTTTTTTATGTATAGCCTCCTGAGTAGGTATCGGATACGGAGAATCTACATCTATTTTGAAATCAGATATAATATGCAGGTGATCCCACAATTTATGCTTAAAATCAGCAACATCCCTAAGATGAGGATTAAGAAAACCCATCATATCAATGACCACCTGGGCATAACGATTCCTTTCTTCTTTAGTAGGCAATGTACAAATGTAAGCAACCATGTTCTGTACATTTCTGCCATATTCTGCAAGAATTAATTTTTTTCTTGTAGTATTATAATCAAACGTCATATAAATAGTTTAGGGGAGTTTGAACACCGGTTCAAATTTCTACGGGCGATTCTATGTTAAGACACGCAATTTAGCAAATTTAAGCAAAAGTTGTTTCTGTCCCAGCCCTTGAAAAAATATAGTTGCTTTTACGTCACCTTTGCTACCCTCCAGGTTTATCACTTTGCCATATCCAAACCGTTCATGTTCAACTTCCATCCCTACCTGAAGTTTGGATGTGTCAGACGGCTTAAAGCCTTCGGATGGAATATGAGCCTTTGGAAGGGCAGAGCCAACTTTTTTAACTGAAGGAGGCTTAGGTTTGCTAAAAGCGTCAGCTTTGCTGCCATCCCATGCTTTTCTTTCATCATCAAAGCGTATACTTTTATCCGGAGCTTTCACCACCTGTCTGAAGTCTATTTCAAGGTAGGATGCGTCAATCTCATCTAGAAACCGGCTTGGCTCGCAGCTGGTAAGCGTTCCCCAGCGGTAGCGAGATGTAGCATAAGTCATCATTAGCTTTTTTTCAGCACGTGTAATAGCGACATAAAATAAACGACGTTCCTCTTCCAGGTCAGTGCGAGAATTTAAAGACATTTGCGACGGAAATAGATTTTCCTCCAGCCCTACAATATATACATGCGGAAACTCCAATCCTTTAGCCGAGTGAATGGTCATCAAAGACACAGTATCAGCATCAGGATTCTTATCATTGTCATCATTAGTCAGCAATGCAACATCCTGCATAAATATATCCAGCCTCCGCTCTTCGATGTCCTCTCGCTCACTAAACTCCTTAATTCCGTTTAATAACTCCTGGATGTTCTCGTAGCGGCTAAGACCCTCAACCGATTTATCATCATAGAGATCCTTCAGTAAGCCCGAGTGCTGTGCTATATAGAGCGCGGCATCATAAGCGTTGTCTTTTTTTGCTATCACTTGAAAACTTTGGATCAATGAAAAGAAGCCATGAATTGCCAAAGCTGTCCTTCCATCGAGAAAGCGGGGAGCATCGCTGATTATGTCCCATAACGTAACGTTGTTTTTATCGGCTGCAATAATAATCCGTTCCATTGACGTATCCCCAATTCCCCGGCGCGGGTAATTAATTACACGCTTTAAAGCCTCTTCGTCATTCGGATTAAAGGTAAGTCTGAAGTAAGCAATTAAATCCTTGATTTCTTTTCTTTGATAAAAAGACAAGCCTCCATAAATCTTATAGGGAACATTCAGTTTGCGCAGGGCCTCCTCCATAGCTCTGGATTGAGCATTCGTCCTGTAAAGAATAGCAAAGTCCTTGTACTTAAGGCCTTTTAAAGCATGCTCCTGCATTATATCTTCCGCAACAATTTTCCCTTCTTCATTGTCGCTGAATGCACGCGCAACCTTTATTTTGTCTCCAGTTTCATTTTTCGAAAAAACATGCTTCTTTAACTGGCTGGTATTGTTAGCTATAATGCTGTTTGCTACATTAACAATATTCTGTGTAGACCTATAGTTTTGCTCAAGCTTAAAGACATTTAAATCAGGATAATCCTTTTCAAAATTTAAAATATTCTGAATGTTTGCGCCTCTGAATGCATAGATGCTCTGCGCATCATCGCCAACAACGCAAATGTTTTCATTTATTGCAGCCAGCTTTTTTACAATCAGATATTGAGAGAAATTTGTATCCTGATACTCATCCACCATCAGGTATTTAAACTTGTTCTGGTATTTGTAAAGCACATCCGCATGTTCTCTAAGAAGAACATTAGTCTTAAAAAGCAAATCATCAAAGTCCATCGCGCCGGCTTTGAAACATCTCTGCGAATAGATTTTATAGATTTCTCCCAGCTTGCCTCTTCCTGAAGAAAAATCTTCGGCCTGTATCGCCTCATTGCTTAGGTATTCAGCGGCAGAAACAAGGTTGTTTTTTGCAGCTGAAATCCGGTTATAGACAAAGTTAGCGTTATAAAGCTTATCATCCAGTTGCTGCTCGCGCAGGATAGCCCTGATAAGGCTTTTACTGTCATCCGTGTCGTATATGGTGAAGTTCGAAGGATAACCAATCTTGTTAGCCTCTACACGTAAAATGCGGGCAAATACCGAGTGAAAAGTTCCCATCCATATATTTCTTGCCTCACTACCCACCACTTTGGTTATCCGTTCCCTCATTTCCTTCGCCGCCTTATTCGTAAAGGTTAAAACTAAAATATTAAAAGGATCAACTCCTTTTCGAACTAAGTGAGCAACACGGTAGGTTATTACCCTTGTTTTTCCGGAGCCAGCTCCGGCGACTATCATCACAGGGCCTTCGGTTTGCTCAACTGCGGCCCTCTGCGAATCGTTTAAACCCTTTAAGTATTCCAAATTCATATATTATAACCCACAAAATTAAAGATTGCCGCCATATTATTCCTTTCTTCCTGAAAGCAAAGTTATATTTGTTCGAAACAACATTACTACGTATGCAAGAAATTAAGAAATATGTAGAGGAAAATCAGCAACGTTTCCTTGATGAATTATTTGAATTGCTTCGTTTCCCATCGGTAAGTGCCGATCCAAAGTATAAAGGAGACGTTTTAAAAACCGCCGATTTTATCGCACAAAAACTTCGCGAAGCTGGTGCAGATAACGTGGAAGTTTGTCCGACAGCAGGGTATCCTATTGTATATGGCGAAAAAATTACTGATCCCTCCAGACCTACCGTATTAGTTTACGGTCACTACGATGTTCAGCCTGCAGATCCTTTGGAACTATGGGAAACGCCGCCTTTTGAGCCTCAGATACGCGAAGGAAAGATTTACGCCCGCGGCTCGGCCGATGATAAAGGCCAGTTCTATATGCATGTAAAAGCATTTGAGTTAATGACGCGTACCGGCAATGTACCCTGCAATGTAAAGTTTATGATTGAGGGCGAAGAAGAGGTAGGGTCAAACAACCTGGGCATCTTCGTTAAAGAAAACATAGAGCGGCTAAAAGCTGATATCGTACTTATTTCAGATACTTCCATGATCAGCATGGAACACCCATCTCTTGAGGCAGGTCTGCGTGGCCTATCTTATCTCGAAGTAGAGGTAACCGGCCCTAATCGCGATCTTCATTCAGGTGTCTATGGAGGTGCAGTCGCAAATCCAGCCAATGTATTATGCAAGATGATTGCGTCTCTGCATGATGAGAATAACCATATCACCATCCCCGGATTTTACGATGATGTTCAAGTTCTCAACGATGCCCAGAGACAAGAACTTAATAAAGCCCCTTATGGTGAAGAAGAATATAAGCAGGATCTCGGAGTTAAAGAACTACTGGGAGAAAAAGGCTATACTACTATTGAGCGGACAGGCATACGGCCAACACTCGATGTAAATGGAATCTGGGGAGGTTATATAGGAGAAGGAGCTAAGACCGTCCTTCCTTCAAAAGCTTTTGCAAAAATTTCAATGCGTCTGGTACCCAACCAAAAATCGCATAAAATCACCGAACTTTTCCAAAAACACTTCGAAAGCATTGCACCCGAGTATGTAACCGTTCAGGTGAGACCGCATCATGGTGGCGAACCTGTGGTTACTCCAACTGAAGGAATTGCTTATCAGGCTGCAGAAAAAGCAATGGAAGAAGCGTTTGGAAAAAAGCCTATTCCTACCAGAGGTGGAGGAAGTATTCCTATAGTAGCGCTGTTTGAAGAAGTTCTGGGAGTCAAAACCGTACTTATGGGCTTCGGTTTAGACAGCGATAACATACACTCACCAAACGAAAAGTACGGTGTAGATAACTACCTTAAGGGTATTGAAACTATTCCTCTGTTCCACAAATACTTCGCAGAGCTGAGTGAATAAATTACGTCGATTATTGTTGGCTTCAAATAAGTATTTTTCTATATTTGCAATCCCAACAGGCACCCATAGCTCAGCTGGATAGAGCAACGGTTTTCTAAACCGTCGGTCTCAGGTTCGAATCCTGATGGGTGTACTAAGAACCGCCTCCTTTTAATACAGGGGCGGTTTTTTTATTTTACGTACACTATCCCGTACCGTTTTAACATAAAAAGACCCGCAGATCTTGCAAGGATTCAAATTAATCTCGTTTGTTTCTTTATTTCAGATTCAGCGCTGTCTATGATTGTTTTATCTTAATCGTCATAAAAAACCGGACTGCCATAGTTATTACACCTATCTTTATTGATATAAACGCTTTATAATTACGGTATTAAGCATTAAAACTATATAAATTAATCTTTTTTTTGCATATTACGCATACCAATTAATAGGAAATTAAACTTATGGCTGATAACGTCTACGACGCAATTGTTATTGGTTCAGGAATATCCGGAGGCTGGGCTGCAAAAGAACTAACAGAAAGAGGTTTAAAAACGCTTCTTTTGGAACGGGGTCGCAATGTCGAACATGTTAAAGATTACACGAACGCTAATAAGCATACCTGGGACTACCCCCACAGGGGAGGCCGAACTACTCAAATGATTGAGGATTATCCTGTCTTAAAACGGGATTATCCTTTAAATGAGACTAATCTTGATTTCTGGGTTAACGAAAAGGAAAATCCATATGTTGAGCTAAAACGATTTGACTGGTACAGGGGTTATCAGGTGGGGGGAAGGTCACTCACCTGGGGCAGACAGTGTTACCGCTTGAGCGACCACGATTTCACTGCAAATGCAAAAGAGGGAATAGCAGTTGACTGGCCAATACGCTATGCTGATATAGCAACCTGGTATAGCCACGTAGAGCGTTTTGCAGGTATAAGTGGATCTAAAGAAGGCCTTTCTCATTTACCCGACGGCGAATTTTTACCTCCTATGGAAATGAACTGCGTCGAAAAAGATGTAGCACATCGTTTGGCCCGCCATTATAAAGGAAACAGGAAGATGATCATTGGCAGATGTGCAAATTTAACGCAGCCTCTGAAAACCAGGGCCACCTGTCAATACAGGAATAAATGCTGGCTTGGGTGTCAGTTTGGAGCCTATTTCAGCACACAGTCTGCCACCTTACCTGCAGCTATGCTCACCGGAAATTTAACCTTAAGGCCATTCTCCATCGTTACAAAAATACTCTATAACAAGGATTTAAAGAAGGCAACAGGGGTAGAGGTTCTTGACTCGGAAACAAACGAAGTATCTACATTCAATTCAAAAATCGTCTTTGTTTGCGCTTCCACCTTAAATTCAACGTGGATATTGATGAATTCTGCTACTAATGTATGGCCCGGCGGACTTGGAAGCAGTAGCGGAGAGCTGGGGCATAATCTGATGGATCATCATTTCAGGTGCGGAGCTTCGGGTGTCGTTGAAGGATATGAAGACAGTTACTACTACGGTCGCCGGCCAAATGGCATCTATATTCCCAGATTCAGAAATATCTTCGGCGATAAGCGCAGTTACCTGCGAGGCTTTGGTTATCAGGGGAGTGCAAGCCGGCAAGGATGGGGAAGAGATATAGCCGAATTAAGCATAGGTGCCGAATTGAAAGAAGCTTTATGCGAGCCAGGTCCCTGGACCATGGGTCTGGGGGCTTTTGGCGAAACATTGCCTTATCATGAAAACAAAGTATCCCTTACGGATAAACAAAAAGATAAATGGGGGCTACCCGTTCTGGAAATTGATGCAGAAATAAAAAACAATGAAACCAGAATGCGCGAGGATATGATAACCGATGCACAGGAAATGCTGCGTGTAGCGGGTATCAAGGACCCTAAGGCATACGATTCTGGATACTGGATGGGGCAGGGGATACATGAAATGGGGACCGCGCGAATGGGACTCGACCCCAAAACATCCGTATTAAATAAGTGGAACCAGGTGTGGGATGCTCCCAATGTGTTTGTAACAGACGGATCTTGTATGACCTCAGCCAGCTGTGTAAATCCCTCACTTACTTATATGGCTCTTACGGCCCGTGCTGTGGACTATGCATTTCAAGAACTAAAAAAAGGAACTATCTGATATAAGACATACATGAGAAGAAGAGAAGCGCTAAGTAGAATTGCAATCTTATTTGGAGGAAGTCTGATCGGCGGCGAGTTATTGCTAAATGGCTGTACCAATGGTTTAAAGTCTAGCCGAACCCTGTTCACCGATGATCAGCTGAGTTTTCTTGATGAAGTCGCTGAAACGATACTGCCTGGTACCTCCTCACCTGGTGCCAAAGAAGCAAACGTAGGCAGCTTTATGGCTGTTATGGTACAGGATTGCTATGAAAGTGAAGATCAGGCTATATTCAAAAAGGGGATCGGTTTATTAAACGATCGTTGTAAAAAAGAATACAAAATGGATTTCATTTCCTGCAATGCATCGCAACGGACGACACTGCTGAAACAGATTGACGAGGAACAAAAGCAGTATATGAAAAATAAAAAACCTGAGCAGCCAAACCATTATTTTACCATGATGAAGCAGCTGACGTTGCTTGGCTTTTTCACATCTGAAGAAGGCGCTACGCGAGCATTACGCTATTTGCCACTGCCAGGGCGGTATGAAGGCTGTGTGCCGTATAAAAAAGGCCAGAAAGCTTGGGCAATATAATTGAGCCGGTTGTATAAGATTAAGTCGAGTATTTATTTGATTAGTAAATAATATGAAGTCACATCTGTTAAATAGTTTATTCTTGTTGCTTCTAAGCACAGCCTGTTCCAATAGCACTAATAATACAGCCGGCTTTGACTCTGTTAATGCATCAAATCTGGCAGCCGGTTCAAGGCAGTCTGAGGTAGATACATCCGTGAATAATATCGGTAACAACCGCTCTCAGGGTGAGCCTGCTCATGCTCAGCTTACAGGTGCTCAATTAATTGCGAATTCCGACTGCGTTGCCTGTCATAAAGAGGCTGAAGCATCCATAGGGCCTTCCTATAAAGATATAGCTCAGAAATATCCCAGTGATACCAAGAGTATAGACTATATAGCCGGAACCATTATAAATGGCGGAAAAGGTGTCTGGGGGCCAACTCCCATGGCTCCCCATAGCGATATAAGCCGGGCTGACGCCAGAGAGATGGCCAGGTATATCCTTCAGATCCAGTAACACAATGTAACAACCTAATCAAGACCAAAGAACCAATGCAATCTAAAAAACTAAGCAGACGGTCGGCTATACAAACTTTTCTTACCGGAACGGTCTCCGTTGCGGCAGGAGGATTACTTTCTTCGTCGCGAAGTGTCGATAAGGACAGGCGGCTTATTTTAAAAGGCAATATCAATCACTCTGTGTGCAGGTGGTGTTTTAGTGACTGGTCAACTGAGGAATTATGCCGCGAAGCAAAGAAAATAGGAATCCGTGGAATAGATTTGGTTGGTCCGAAGGACTGGCCCGTACTTAAAAAATATGGCCTGACTTCTTCTATGTGCAACGGAGCTGAGCTCTCTTTAACAAAGGGTTGGAACGACCCTTCTTATCATGCTGCTTTAGTAAAAAGATATAAACAGATGATAGAGCTTGTTGCTAAAGCAGGCTATAAGAATCTCATTTGTTTTAGCGGAAACCGGAACGGGTTAGACGACCAGGCAGGAATAAAAAACTGCTTAACAGGTTTGAAGCAAATACTCTCCTTTGCCGAGCAGCATAAGGTTATCCTTCATATGGAGCTGCTTAACTCTAAAATCGATCACCAAGACTATCAGTGCGATTCAACTTCCTGGGGAGTTGAATTATCCGAAAAGCTTTCATCCGAAAACTTTAAATTATTATACGATATCTATCACATGCAAATTAATGAAGGCGACCTTATACGCACCATTCAAACGAACCATCAGTACATTGGTCATTATCATACGGCAGGAGTACCGGGGAGGAACGAAATCGATGATGCTCAGGAAATAAATTATCCTGCTGTGATGAAAGCAATTTATGCTACCGGATTCAAAGGTTTTGTTGCGCAGGAATTCATTCCAAAAAACAGGAACAGAAAGGAATCATTGAGGAAGGCAATTGAACTATGTGACATATAGTGTTGTATCTTTAATCAGATATAGATGAAAATTAATAACTTAAGCAGAAAAAAACAAGTGCGCCGAGACTTCATGCTACTTACAGGCAGTGAGCAAATGATAATAGGATCTTGCCGCCGTGAGTATGAAACAGAACAAGCTACTATTAAACTTTTACACTTAAATTAATACTAAAATGAAAAGAGGACTTTTTTTAATCTCATGCTGTATGGCTTTTTATTCCTGCAACAGTGCTTCAAGGAATAACAGCACTCAGGCCGATACACAAACTACGCAGGAAAACACCGCCCAGGCACAAAATGATAATGAAGACGGCGAGTGGATCACTCTGTTTGACGGTAAAACCACTACCAACTGGCGTGGCTACAATTCTAAAACTTTTCCAGCCAAAGGATGGGAAGTCAAAGACGGAATGCTGCGTTGTATAGGTTCCGGATCTGGTGAAGCCGGAGGAGGCGGAGATATAGTAACCAATGAAAAGTACAAAGATTTTGAACTTGAGCTGGAGTGGAAGATATCTAAGGGAGGAAACAGCGGGATCTTTATACTGGCTCAGGAAATTCCCGGAAAACCTATATATGTATCATCTCCCGAAATGCAGATACTTGATAATGAAAGACATCCCGATGCCAGGCTGGGCAAAAATGGCAATCGCATGGCCGGGTCTCTTTATGATCTTATTCCAGCCAAACCGCAAAACACCAAGCCTGCAGGCGAATGGAATAAAGTTAAAATTATATGCTATCAGGGAACCGTGGTTTATAACCAAAATGGTGAAAATGTGGTTGAATATCATCTTTGGACCGACGAATGGAAGAATATGGTGAAAGACTCTAAGTTTAAAGACTGGCCCGAATTTGTAAACCCTGCTAAAGAAGGAGTTATTGGCCTTCAGGATCATGGAAATGATGTTTGGTTTAAAAATATACGTATTAAGAAACTTTAAACAGTATGAACCTCCGGCCGCCTTTTAGGGTGGCCGGTAACTATCCAGTTATGACTAGCAGAAGAAACTTCATCAGGCAACTAGGCTTTATGTCGGCCGCAATGTGCGTGCATTCAAACCTGTCGGCAAAAGACTATAGCAAAAAGCTAAAGACTATAGGGCTGCAGCTTTACAGTTTACGAAATGAAATCGGTAAAGACGTAAGGGGGGTGATGCAAAATGTAGCAAGGGCAGGATACCAAGATGTAGAAGTATATGGCTACAACACAGAAAACAAATTTTGGGGCCTTGATCCAAAACAGTTCAGCTCATTACTTAAAGAGTTTAATCTCAAGTCTACATCAGGGCATTACGGTATAGATGAGGTGCTCAGAGCAGAAGGCAACTACGAGCAGCTAAAACAAACCATAGAAGCTGCACACGCATTAAATCATACCTACATAACAGTTCCCTATTTAGATGAGAAGATCAGGAAAACAGCGGACGATTATAAAAAGATAGCCGTAAAACTAAATAAGGCCGGAGAGCTATGCAAAAAGGCCGGGCTTAAGCTGGCCTACCATAATCATGCATTTGAGTTTCAGCCAATGGGAAATACATCAGGTTATGATGTTTTACTTAACGAATGCGAACCTTCGCTGGTAGACTTCGAGCTCGATCTATATTGGGCTGTAAGGGCTAAGGCAGATCCTGTAACTCTTTTTTCTAAACATCCGGGTCGTTTCCCTTTGTGGCATGTTAAAGATATGAACCGCGCTAAGCCGGAACAAAATACAGAGGTGGGAAAAGGAAGTATAGATTTCAAAGCAATCATGAATGCTTCGAAAACTGCAGGTTTAAAACACCTGTTTGTAGAGCAGGAAAACTTCGATATAGACCCCTTTGTAAGCATTAAAGAGAGCTGCAATTATATTAAAGCTAACTTATTATAAAGCAAAAAGGCCATCTTGAAAGTAAAGCAGGATGGCCTTTTTTAATGGCTTTTGTTTTCCCTGAAAAAGTTATTCGGGTAAACAACCGCCCGTCAGTCTTTACCAAACCCAGCGCACCATGGCTGTAGGGCATACCGACCACTTTCTTGAGGGTACAAAATTTTTGCTTACTTCTATCTCGCTGCCCAGCGAAAATGTTGAGTTTATATTATACATAAGCTGAGGTTCGGTCATAAATACCGCATGTTTATGCTTCTTATCGCCTCCCAGCGGATCGCTCCAGAAATCCATGAAGCCGCGGAAAGTAAGTTTGTCATTCGCAAAGTTTTTAAACCAAACCATCGTAAACTGACCGTCAAAGCCGTTTGAACCATGTATCCATTTGTACAGGTAAGAAGTGTTTAAGGTAAAGCCGCCAAGTTTAATTGGAAAACCGATCCCGGTAAGCACGCTTCGCTGAATGGGGATACCTACACCCAAGGGTTTATCGGCCGTAATCAAAAAGCCGTCGTTGTACTCAATATGATAGTTCAGTCCTTCAATAGCTTTGTTTGGAATATTAAACTTTCTTGCTATTTCAAAGTAGGCAAGAGAAGCGCCGTCGGTTCGGTTAAAATCAAAATCCGTGAACATAAATGTACTCCCAAGCCTGTCGGGTTTAAAAATTTCAAACGTCCCGGTAAAGTACTCACGATCCTTGCCCATGTCATAATGTAGTTGCAGCTCTTGCGCGCTAAGACCAAAGCCATACAGTAAGCAGATTGTAAATAGTAGTTTTCTCATCAATAGTTAGTGCATTAAGTTTTAAAATAAAGAAAACGCAAACGTATCAATAAAGTATAGTATTAAAAATATTGCATGTTAATTAATTATCTGGGTGCTATAAGCACCCTAAAGAAAGACAGGCGGCAGAGTAAATGGCTATATCTGATGATTTACTACATTTCTATTATATCTTAGTGCATTAAATAAGAAGCGATTATATGGATGCGTTCAGCATAATGGGAATTAGTACCCGCACCAACAATAACGAAGGACGCGCCGCCGTCGACATAGGCTTACTCTGGCAGAAGTTGTTGGAGGAAAATGTAGCAGCAAGGATCTCTGATAAAGTCAGTGAAGATATTTACTGTATCTATACCGATTATCAAAGCAACTATCAGGGAGATTATACAACTTTGTTAGGCTTCAAAGTATCTTCGGCAGAACACGTTCCGGAGGGACTTTCCTGCCGTTCCTTCGAACCTCAGAGCACCGTTAAATTTGTAGCGCGGGGCAAAATGCCTGACGCTGTACTGCGTACCTGGAAGGAAATATGGCAAAAGGACCATGAGCTTCAAAGAGCCTATACCTATGATGCCGAGGTGTATGGCAAACGCTCGAAGACGGGGTCCGACACAGCCGAGGTAGATATTTATATTTCAGTAAGAAGCACGCTTCAGACAAACTTTCCGTAGTCGGGCACAGCCATGGTGTCAAAATGATCTACCAGCTGCTGAAGCCCGGCTTCGAGTTCTTCTCCCTGCATAGCCTGGCCAGAATAACCGCCTCCATTGAAAACCTCCTAGCAGCCCCCTTTGTTTTACAAAATAACACGTAGCGCATAGCAGTATGCAGAGGCAGTGTACGGGCGCTTCAAAGACCTGCCTTCGGGCACATGCGCGGCGTATAAAAGTATAATTCGTGCATGTTACATCTATAGAAAAATATGGACACATCATGGACTCATCCTGCCTGCATGTTGGAAGCATCTCGTGCGGAGGCCGCTTATATACCGCAGTTCAACAGCGGTTCACCCATCTAAAAGCAAGGACTTGTACAACATAATTCAAACAGGTATGTTGTACTAAACATTATACAGAACCGGGATGAAAACAAGCGCAGGCATTTTACTTTACCGCATGCAGGACAATGTTCCTGAGTTTTTTCTAGTTCACCCCGGCGGGTCATTTTTTGTATCCAAAGATCAAGGCTGGTGGACTATACCCAAAGGCGAAGTTTTACCCGGCGAGGAATTATTACATACCGCCCTACGCGAGATGAAGGAAGAAACCGGCTACCACTGTATTGGCCCTTTTACAGCATTAGAGCCTGTGGTTCAAAAAGGAGGCAAAAAAGTGTTTTGCTGGGCCGCGCCCGGAACTTTCGATGCGAAGGCCCTGGTGTGCAATTCATTTGAGATGGAGTGGCCTCCCCGCAGCGGTAAGTTTAAGAGCTTCCCCGAGGTTGACAAAGCGGGCTGGTTTAAGGCAGCGGAGGCCCTTACCCTGATTAACCAGGCACAGAAAAGCTTTATAATACAGCTTACAGAAAGCCTGGCTACCCTGCGGCGTATTTAAGAAAAAACCGAACAAAGTGCCTGCCCGAAAGTTATGTAAGTACTATATCTTACCTTAACTAATAGAAAGCATATGTCATCACAGCAAGGAAGAGCCGAAGAAAGCAGTATGCAGGGACCCCAGCGTTCTGTAAGCAGCAATTCAAAGCAATCGCGCGTTAAGACCCGAAGCGAAAGCAAGGAAAAGCGGCGCACCGATACCGGCAAGATTAAAGAAGGGAATGCCCATCAGTCTAATTCTAAGGGCAATACTGATACAGGCCGCTAATGAGCCAAAGGCGGCTCTGAACAATGAACAGCAGAAATGAACGCGGATCTTGCAAACTTATATTACCTGGAGCCGAACGATTTGTGCGGATACGTCATATGAACAGCTATTTAATCTTGCTCATTTCCTTTGTTCTAAACAGCGGATGCAGCTACACACCTGTTATGCAACTACTTAACAACACGAAACAAGAAAAACTATACGATGTGCGCTATGGCGCCGACCCCCGACATGTGATGGATGTGTTCCTGCCACAGGGACGCAGCCTCGAAACTCCCTTTGTGCTTATCATACACGGGGGTGCCTGGGTAAGAGGCGATAAACAGATGATGCGTGAGTATCAACAGCGTTTACTGGCCCGGGGGATTGCTTCGGCAAATGTGAACCACAGGTATGCGGGCGGCAGGGTGCACGTGAGCGATATGCTGGATGATATTGATAAAGCTTATGCAACAATAGCCGATAGTGCCGCCAGGTGGAGCGTAAGGGCGGATCATTTCGTCATGTCAGGCCATAGTTCGGGCGGGCACCTTTCCCTGCTTTACAGCTACCGCACAAAACGACCTGTAAACGCTATCGTGGCCCTTTCGGCCCCGTCAGACCTCAGCGATACTCTATGGCTTAATCTGGCGAAGGAAAACTATGCCATTTCAAGCATTGAAGGAATGGTAGGAGCTCCCTATGCAAAGGGCAATCCGCTGAATGCGGGTTACCTGGCCGCAAGTCCCGTGCTGCACATAAAGCCCATTCCCACCTTGCTTATACACGGAACCTTTGACTTTGTAGTTCCCTATCGGCAGTCTGAAAAGCTTGCCGCCGAACTGAAGGCTAAAGGTATTCCGCATAAACTGTATTCCATTGTGGGCGAGGGTCACTCCCTGTCGCTCAAAGGACCGGCTTCTACCGACCGCATGTTTGAAGAGATCATTGCCTGGATAAATCAATATGGAAGCGCTTTGTAAACTTAAAAGAGCATATTGTATATCTTTACATCAAAAATAAGTACTATGCATCCGCTTGTCCTGATTATTGATGATGAAAAGAAAATTGCAGCGCTTATGGCGCGCATTATTGAACTTGAGGGTATCAGGGTGCTTCAGGCTCATACCGGCAAAGAGGGTATGAAACTGCTTGCCAGTCAGGACATTGATGTGGTAATAAGCGATGTAAAGCTTCCGGATGTAAATGGCGTTGAGCTTGTGAAGCAAATAAAGGCGAGCAAGCCCCATGTGCAGGTGATCAATCTTACGGCCTATGGTACCATTGCCGATGGCGTGCTGGCCATGAAAAACGGAGCATATGATTATATAACCAAGGGTGATGATAACGACCGCATTATTCCTCTTCTTCATATGGCGCTGGCGCAAGCTCAAAAAGAGAGGAGTCGTACCGGCGCGCGTACCTCAGAGGCCAGTTTACATACCTTTTCGTCAATAATAGGGCAATCCAGGGCGGTGAACGAAGCTGTTGAGCTGGCTCGCAAGGTAGCAGAAACCGATACTACCGTTTTGCTTCTGGGTGAAACAGGAACGGGGAAAGAAGTGTTTGCCCAGGCCATACATTCACAAAGCGCCAGGAGTAAATATCCTTTTGTCGCGTTAAATTGCAGCGGTTTCAAGTCGGATCTGCTTGAGAGTGAGCTGTTTGGCTATAAAGCCGGAGCCTTTACAGGCGCAAATAAGGACAAAAAAGGATTACTGGAAGAAGCTGATGGCGGCACTCTTTTCTTGGATGAGATAGGAGAGATGGACATTGAGCTTCAGGCAAAGCTCCTGCGCGTGCTGGAGGAACGTAGCTTTATTAAAGTGGGCGATACGCGCACCAGCCGTGTAAATGTGCGTATACTGGCTGCCACTAACCGCGGATTGCAGGAGGAGGCCGAAAGAGGGAACTTTCGCTTAGACCTTTACTATCGTTTGTCGGTTTTTACCATTGAAATACCTCCTCTATCGCAACGAAAAGGCGATATACGCCTTCTTGCCGATCATTATTTAAACACCTATGCCGCACGCATGGGCAAAAAAGGACTTAAGCTTTCGGCATCATTTTACACCGCGCTTGAAAACCATCCCTGGAAAGGAAACATACGCGAACTGCGCAATGTTATGGAGCGTGTTGCTATCCTGGCTGGCGGAGGCCCTATGGGGCCTGAACTGCTGCCTGCAAACTTTACCCATCAGAACAGTCCCACCTCTTCCTTTGATATACATCTCATAGAAAAAGACCATATAGGTAAGGTTTTGCAATACACCCATGGCAATAAATCTGAAGCAGCCCGCCTGCTTGGCATTGGCCTTACCACACTTTACCGCAAGCTGGATGAATACAAGCTTTGATAAAAGGTATAAGGGATTGTCATAACGAAAAAAACCCTTCCATTTTGGAAGGGTTTTTTTGTGTAATCTAATCTGCTAAAAGGGAGTTTTTATTCTATTTGTCTGATAATAAGGAACTTGTTGCCGCGCTCGTATTTGTGGTATGGGTATTGGAAATGCTTGCCAAAAACACAGATACATATGCTTACGCTACTTCTCTTACTGGCCCTACTCATTTGCTGCTGGCTGTTCTATTTGTCCATTGACTGGTTTGAAAACATCTGATCCGTATGAACGCATTATTTATCATCGCAATTGCAGTATTTGTCTATATGATCTATGTAATGCCTAAACCCGAAAAGTTTTAAACAAAATGAACACTCAATTACTCAGTATC
>DDAL01000013.1:0-1006 GCA_002332615.1 Sphingobacteriaceae bacterium UBA2059
TTGAGAAATGGGGTACTTACATAGCAACTTGTTTTTTATTGGACGATTATCTATCCTTTGTCTTTTCTTTTTTGGGGTTCATATTGATTTTCGTTAAGTTACAACATTAAGATCATCAGAATTTTTACTTTCAATATGCAATATACTCCATCATGGAAATCAGTGCCGCAACCAAGAAAAGGTTAGAAGAAGAAACCTTGGCCAATACCAATGTGTATGTCAACCTCATTGATACTGTTCGGAGCTCAATGTTAATGTTAAATCGTACTGAAGGTTATATGTCGAAGGAAAACATGGCAATTCCTGATTCCAATAATCACCTGAGACGTATAGGTGAGTATACAATGCTTCTTGGATTGATATGGCTTGATATAACAACTGCATTTAGAATTCATTTGAATGCAAAAGACAATTACGAAACTTTATATTCAACCAAACAACTTCTCATTATTATAAACGAAGGTTTTAAAAAAATCTATGGATATATTTCAATTGACCCAAATGGTAATTTTAAAACAAAAGAGCGGAACAAATCTTTTTGGATTAATGATATTGGTAAGCTAGTCAAATCAGAACTTATGCATTTGGTGCCGCAATATGATGAGATTACTACTTTATTAGATGCTTATGATGATGATGAACTAAAAAATATGAAATATCCAAGAGATTTGTTTGTTCATTACGACTATGATCCAACAAAAGTATATGACGAACTTATAAAGTTAGATATTGAAAAAATGACAACCAAGATTATTCCTTTCATGGAAATTTTGTCTAAGATGATTTCTTATAGTCTAAACGTTCTTAAAGAGTATGCTCAGCAGATTGAAAATAAAAAAAATGATTTCTTCAATTTTCACCATCAAAAATTGGAACAGCTTAAGATACAGCATAGTGGAAACCAACTAGCTATTGACTTATTAAATCAGGTTCAAGCAGATCTAATTAAATTTAAAGATCTTTGAGCCTTAAGAGGATGTTTTAGTTTTAAATTATTGGCTGTTAG
>DDAL01000013.1:1011-10360 GCA_002332615.1 Sphingobacteriaceae bacterium UBA2059
CGGTTTGGAGCTGATTTCGGTCGATACCTTCAACTATTCTGAAGCTAGTTTTGTAAACAGCCCCCGATATCCAGCATCCACCAGATCTTTTTTAGCCTGTTCAGGTGACCTTGTTCATGTGGCTGGGTACCCGGGGAAGGCAATTGGTATGTTATGAGAGGGACTTTTCTGTTAGGTACATTAAAGACATTGATGTGACGGCAGCCAATTATCCAAGCGCAGGCGGATATTACATCCCTGTCAGCAATACAGACGAGATAGTCTTTAGCCGTGGCGGCCTAATTAGGAGATCTGCTATTCTGGTAAGTGTAGAAGACGCATGGGTGGGCGTAAAGCCAATCGTATGGCAAGTGGACATAAAGAAGGTGCATAGTTTGCCCGCAGACTTTAGTGTACGACTGACTGACTACAATATCAAAGGTGACCTGGTGCTGACCACTCATGACATATTTGATAGCAGCGGCAAGCTGGTCCGAACCGACAATGGCGAATGGGACATCAGGACAGGAATGCCCCGGAAAAAGTTTAATCCTTAATTCGATAGTTTGACATGATAGTTCTTGATATATAGAGTACTTTTTTGATAGTGGTCGTTTGCAAGGAACAATAAAAAGTATAAAAGACATTAGATTAAAGAGTTCCTTGTAATAGCATGGTAGATGGAAAAAAAGGGCTCGCTATTTGTTTTCTTTTCGGATCGGAATTGGGCTGTTAAGTATTGTATGCCTGGAGGAGTTCTACACTGCATTGCGGAAAAGGTGTACCGGGGCATTGACGAATTACAGCATCATCCGGACAAATGGAGGGCCTGTTAAAACACTGAGAGGACTCATACTGGAAACTACTACTACCGAAAGACGCCGATGCAGACGTTTATGCGGAGCAAATTGAACCCCTTCCGGATATCACCCAAGTCTTTTATCGAGTTTATCAAGTTCACGGTCTCTTTGCCGTTTATGACGCCAGATAAAAAAGCCTGTAACGGGCAGGGTACTGCATAGAAGGGAAGCGATAAACAGGATCAGCTTTCCCCAGATGCCAAACACCTGGCCGGTATGGATGTCATAGTTTATATTATTCAGCTTTTTGCCGGGACTGTGGCTTTGATAGGGCTGGAAAGACAGCAGCTTTCCCGAGCGACTGTCAAAGAGGTGAATATTTTGCTTATAAAGGCGGGGAGCTTTGTAAAACGTTTGGATGCTTAGCGGGGTTCCGGCTTTTTCACCCAGGCGTATGTGGATCATCCGTGCCTGCGGCTCGCGCCTCAATACTTGTCTGTAGGCTGCATCCAGAGCTCCGGGCCTGGCGGGGGCAAGGGTATCGGTGTAAAACTTCTGCTGTTCGGCCGGATAGGCTTTGCCCAGGTTGGCGGTGTTATAAAGCGCTTTTTTCATCCAGGGAAAGCTTATAGCCAGCCCGGTGACACAGCTTATCAGCAATACTGCGCTTATGTACAAACCCAGTATTTTATGAAGGTCGAAGTTGATGTGTTTCCAGTCGGCGCGGAAATTAATGGTAAAGCGGGTAGTGTATACCTTGTTGCGGCGGGGTATCCAAAGCAGCAGACCGGTGAGTAAGATGATAAAGAAAAGGATAACGCCTGTGCCTACTATTGGCCGCCCGATGTTAGGGGGAAGCAGTAAAAAGCGATGCAGAGATTTAATGGTACTGAAAAAATCGTCCTTTAGGTTTTGATCGTAAAGAAACTGCCCGCTGTAGGGGTTGAAAAAGAGGTTATGAAATGTGCCGTTAAGCCTGGTTATTACAATGGCCGCTTTTCCGGGGGGCATATAGCGCACTTGAAGCACCTGCGCCTGCGGGTTTACTTTCAGGGCTTGCGCCTGTAAAAAGGAGGGTGCTGCCTCTGCGCGGTTTTCTATACGAACGCTGCGCCAGGGTTGGGTGGCATTGGAAAGTTCGTCGTGAAAGACGTATATGCAGCCGGTTATACAAATGATGAACACAAGAGCTCCTGTTGAAAAACCGAGCCATTTGTGGATCGTCATGATGACTTTCTTTTGGGTAACCGACAGGCGCATGCTTGTTTAGTTTAATTGAGTAGTGCCGNNAGTGCCGGCGCATCAGCGCCGGCACTGGTTTGAAAGGAAACTATTATAACTTATAGCTAAGACCTGCCATAAAGCTGCGGCCCGGTGCAGGCATAATGCCTCCCCACGCTTTATAGCGCTGGGTAAAATAATGCTTGTCCAGTATATTGCTCACATTGAAATTTAGCCCCCAGCCTTTGTAACTATAATTTACAGTTGCATTAAGCAGGTTGTAGGCGGGAATGGCACCGTTCATCCCGTCGGCGGTGCCTGCCTCGGTATTGGCTGCATCGTTATACTGCTTGCCTGTATAGGTGTCGTATATATTAAATATGAGGCTGCTGCCCGGCAGGTCCAGGTGGTAGCGCAGTCCGGCGGCGGCAACTTGCTTTGGGGCATAGGGAAGCAGTTTGCCTTCGTGGATGCCATTTTCAAATGTGGCTTTTTGCAGGGCACCGTTTAAATACATGCTAAGGCCCCTGTAAGGATACAGGTTTATTTCTGCTTCGAGCCCGCGGTGATAACTTTTTCCGGTATTGCGGTTTATGCCGGCCTCGTTGATAATTTTGTTGTTAAAATACATCATGTATGCTCCTGCGTTCATGGAGAGCCAGGTAGTAGGAGTGGTGCGGAAACCCAGCTCATAATTGTCGGAGGTTTCGGCTTTTAAATCTACTCCGGCGTCGATAGTGCCTACGGATAGTGCACTGTTAATCTGTGGTGGCTGAAAACCTCTGGATACAGTTGCATAAATCCTTGACTCGGCCGGCAGCTTATAGAGCAGGCCGAATGAGTAAATAAAGGCATCACTCTCAACTTTGTCTTTCCTGCCCTTGCTCAGGTCGCTGCGGTTGTACTTAACTGAAGTATAACGCAGGCCGGGGCTCAGACTTAGATGATCAGTTAGGCTGAGTTCGTTATAAAGATAAGCCTCGTAAATAAGGCTGGGGCTTATGCTGGAAGCGGTAACAATGCCGGTGCGTGCATTGGAGGTGGCTCCGTCCACGCTATGACTGTTTGTGCGGTCGGTGTGCAGGCGTGTACCCACAATAAGGGAGTTTTTAAGGCCCGCCAGCGCATGTGTTAAGTTGTAGTCTGCAATTAATCCGGCCGAAGGGATGTCTCTGAGGGCGCCGCTGTTGCTTTGGCGCTTTGTTTTTTCTTCAAGCCACCAGTCTCGCTGGAAATAGCCGCCATAGGCCGATGCCGACAGGGTGTGCACCTGGCCGAAGGTTTTTTTATACGATATGGCTGTGCTGTATCTGCGGCCAATAAACTCGTCGTTCTGGTTTACGCTCTGGCGGTAATCTTCGTCAAATTGTGCCTGGTTAAGGCCCCCGGGGGTTTGCGATTTTTCGCCAAATGCATTCAGGTATACGCTTAGCTGACTGGTGCTGTCTAGCTGCTGATCGAACTTAAGGGTAAGATCGTCGAGGTGAAAGCGTGACCGGGAGGTGCGGAAGCCGTCGCCCTGCTTGCGGTTATACCCTACGTACCAGGTTGACCGCCCGCGGGTGCCTGATGTTGAAATATCGGATGAAAAGCTGTTGAAGCTTCCATAGTTGAGCTTGATGCTTGTCTGGGGCGTATGCCTGCCGCTTTTGGTAATAAGGTTAACCACTCCGCCTATAGAACCTCCTCCATATAATACGGGCGAGGCACCTTTGATAACTTCAATGCGATCTACCTGGTCGAGCGGCATCATGTAATAGCCGGCCAGGTCGCCGTAATAACTCTGGCCAATGGGGAATTTACCATCTACCAGGATAAGCAGATTGCGGTTCCTCTGCGGGTCAAGGCCGCGGAGGCCAATGCTTGGCTTCAGGCCGCGTCCGTCTTCGTCTAAAAAGTTGGTACCTGGCACCAGGCGTATCACTTCGCCCACGGACTGAGCGCCCGATTCGCGAATTCTGACGGCGGATAATATGTTGATGGTTCCGGCTATATCTTTTGCATCATTGGTAAGGCCTGATGCTGTAATTAGTACCTCGTTTAGCGAAACTTCGCTTTTGCTAAGAACGAAGTTGAGTTGAACTTGCGTACCGGCCGTAAGTGTTGCTGTTGCTTTTTCAGATTTATAATTAACACTGCTTACCTGCAGGCTGAGCCTGGTGGCAGGGAGGTGCTTTAAACTATAAAGACCTTGCTCATTGGTTTTTGTACTGTGCACCGAGCCGGGAATGGAAACGGTGGCGCCACTTACGGGCCTGAAAAGCGAGTCGGTAACTTTGCCGCTTACAGAGGCTGTGTTATTTTGTGCACGCAGAGGACTGTAGAGAGTGGCTAAGAGCGCTGTAAAAAGGGAAAGAGACAATAGTAAATGATGCTTCATTTTATTTAGACTGATTCTAATTTTGGCGCAAAGCTATAACTATTTAGAAAGATTACAAATAATTGGAAATAAAAAGCCTGCCTGTGTTTCAAGACGGGCAGGCTTTCAGTATCAGCGGTCGAAGCTTAATGAATGCGGCGGTTTATAATTTCTTCGGTTCGATCAAATACCTGTGCCGGTTTCAGGGCGCGCCAGTTAAAGCTATCGAGCTGCGATCCTATATTGATGTAGTAGTCTATATTGAAAGCCTTGAATTCTTCAATTACGTGGTCGGTAAAATTGAGTCCGGCAATCCAGCCATCCTCCACGTCCTGGAACCACTCTTCGTAATATAGGTCGTCAGATGCATGAAAGTTGAGAACGTTTTCTCCTATCAGGATGAAGCGGTTTATACCCTGCTCCATCAGCAGCTCAAGGATATTACGTTTGAGCAGCATAATATCATTATTAATAAGGTCGTTCCACTCGCCCAGCAATTCGATTATGGCATAATGGCTGTCGTAGTCTGCATATAAGATCTTAATATATAGAGTAGGCGAGCCAAAGGTATCCCATTGGGGGTGTATGGCATAATTATAAAGCTGCTTGTCGAATTCGAATTCGTTGTATTCAGTTTCGTAAAAATGCGACAGCTCGTCTTCAGAAGCTATATAATCGTCTCTCCAGCGAAAATGCGGTTCAATTTCATGCATATGTTTATTAACTTATGTGGTTTAGAAATGTTGTATCTAATGTCGATTAATGCCTACGTTAACGTTTGCGTACTATCTGTGTCTTTTTAATTGTATGTAACTACCCTGAACATTATATTCGCTGGCATTGGCAGCAGCCATAAATATCAAAACCTACAATTAAACTTTATGAAAATTTGCGTTCACTTATTAGCGGCTATGGCAGTTTTGCTTTTAGCTTCGTCATTTAAACCCAAACCTTCCATTTATCGCAAAGGCTGGATCGACTTGAATAAGAATGGCAGGATGGATGTTTATGAAGATCCGTCGCGGCCGGTCGGCGAACGCGTTGAGCATTTATTGTCCTTAATGACGCTGGAAGAGAAGACCAACCAGATGGCTACCTTATATGGATGGCAGCGTATTCTTAAGGATTCTATGCCTACGGCAAACTGGAAGAATAAAATATGGAAAGACGGAATAGCTAATATTGATGAACATCTTAACGGATTTGTTAACTGGGGTAAAATATCGGATGCACCGGTGGTGACGGATTTTAACAAGCGGGTGTTTGCTATGAATGAAACGCAGCGCTTTTTTATTGAGCAAACCCGCCTGGGCATCCCTGCCGACTTTACCAACGAGGGTATACGAGGCGTTGAGGCTTATGAAGCGACGGGTTTTCCTACGCAACTGAATATGGGAATGACCTGGAACTGCTCTTTGGTGAGGCAAATGGGCGAAATAACCGGAAAGGAAGGCAGGGCACTGGGCTATACAAATATCTATGCTCCTATACTGGATGTGGCGCGCGACCAGCGCTGGGGCCGGCTTGAAGAGGTTTATGGAGAAGATCCTTACCTGGTGGCAAGACTGGGAATTGAAATGACCAGAGGGATGCAGGAAAATGGGGTTGCCGCTACGGCAAAGCACTTTGCGGTGTATAGTGCCAACAAGGGTGCGAGGGAGGGTCTGGCGCGTACGGATCCGCAGATTTCGCCTCGGGAAGTGGAGGATGTTTTGTTATATCCGTTTAAAAAAGTAATTAAGGAAGCGGGGCTGATAGGCGTTATGAGTTCGTATAATGATTACGACGGTGTTCCGGTATCGGGAAGCTCTTACTGGCTTATTCAGCGCCTGCGTAAAGAGTTTGGTTTTAAGGGGTATGTGGTGAGCGACAGCGATGCGCTCGAATATCTTTATAATAAGCATCATGTGGCGGCTAATTTGAAGGAAGCGGTTTATCAGGCTTTTATGGCAGGCATGAACGTGCGCACTACTTTCCGGTCACCGGATAGTATTATTATTTATCTGCGTGAACTGGTGAATGAAAAGCGTATACCTGTTGATACGATCAACAGCAGGGTGAGGGATGTGCTAACAGTGAAATTTAAAGTGGGCTTGTTTGACTCGCCTTATATTGAGAGCGCAGATGCCAGCAGAAAGCTGGTTAATAACTCAAACCACCAGGCAGTGGCTTTGCAGGCTTCCCGGGAAAGTATTGTTCTGCTGAAGAATAAAGGCAATTTGCTGCCCTTAACTAAATCTGTAAATAAAATTGCGGTGCTTGGTCCTAATGCGGTGGATAATGATTATGCGCATACTCATTATGGCCCTCTGGCGTCGAAAAGTGTGAATGTGCTGGAGGGTATCAGGGCGAGGTTTGGCACGGAAAAGGTAAGTTATGCCAGGGGCTGCGGTCTGGTAGATAAGAACTGGCCTGAGAGCGAGCTCTTTCCTGAACTTCCTGATGCGCGGGAGCAGGCGGGTATAGATTCGGCTGTGGCTATTGCCCGGCAGTCGGACGTGGTGGTGCTTGTGCTTGGGGGCAATACCAGGACAGCCGGCGAAAACAAGAGCCGAACTTCTCTTGATCTCCCGGGCCATCAGCTGCATCTGGCTAAAGCGGTGTTTCATACCGGCAAGCCTGTGGTAGTTGTGTTGATAGGCAGCCAGCCCATGACGATCAACTGGATCGATAGATATGTTCCATCGGTTATTTATGCCGGTTATCCGGGTGTTAAAGGAGGAACGGCTATTGCCGAAGTTTTGAGCGGCGATTATAATCCAGGGGGGAAGCTTACCCTAACATTCCCAAAATCGGTAGGTCAGCTGCCGCTTAACTTTCCTACTAAACCGAATGCTCAGACTGACGAAGGTGAACTTGCAAAAATAAAAGGCTTGCTGTATCCATTCGGGCATGGGCTCAGTTATACGAGTTTTGAGTATATCGACTTGAATGTGGGTAGCATGGGAAGCGATAGTGCTTTTACCGTAACGCTTAAGGTTTCTAATACAGGCAGGCTTGCAGGTGATGAGGTCGCGCAGCTCTATGTGAGGGATGTTTTGAGCTCAGTGACCACTTATGAAAAGAATTTGCGTGGTTTTGAACGCGTGCATCTCCTGCCTGGACAAACAAAGCTGGTAAGCTTCAGGCTGGAGGCTGATGATTTGAAGTTGTTTAACCGGCAGATGCAGCGGGTGCTGGAGCCTGGTGAGTTTTTGTTTATGGTGGGATCGTCTTCTGAGGATATTCGTCTGAAAAAAAGTATTACGTTTAATTAATCTGATAAATGAAGAGACTGTTTATTTTGCTTTTGTGTGTCTGTGCTCAGAGGGCCTTTGCAGAGCAGGTGGATATTATTCCATTACCTAATAAAAGTACCCGGGTGAATGCCCGCTTTGCCCTTTCGAATGGCACGGCTCTTACCATTAATGATAAAAGCCTGAAGAGTACTGCATGGTATCTTCAGACGGAGCTGCTTAAAGTATCGGGTTTTGCCATCCCGTTGAAAGATGAAAAAGGCAGGCATACGCTGATTCGGCTGAATAAAAATAAAAAGGACGAGCATGGACTTCAGGGCTATGCTATTTCAATGGATCAACATGTGGTAACCGTTTCGGCGGCAACCGATGAGGGAGTCTTTAACGGAGTGGTTTCGCTGCTTCAGCTCTTTCAAAAGGCGGGAACTGTAAATGGGGCTGTGTCTGTTCAATGCTGGAACATAGTTGACAAACCTTTGTATGGCTGGCGCGGACTTATGCTGGATGAATCGCGCCATTTTTTTGGAAAGGAAAAGGTAAAGAGCATTATCGACTGGATGGCCTATTATAAGCTGAACCGCTTTCACTGGCACCTGACCGATCAGAACGGCTGGCGACTGGAAATAAAGAAGTATCCGCTTCTTACTTTGGTAGGGGGCATCGGCAACTATACCAATAAATTTGCAAAAGCTGCATATTATACTCAGGATGATATAAAGGAGGTTGTGGCCTATGCTGCTGCCAGGTTTATTGAGGTCATCCCCGAAATTGATATGCCCGGACATGCGCGAGCCTCGAATATGGCCTACCCCGAATTTAGCGGCGGCGGAACGGATAAGCATCCGGAGTTTACTTTTGACCCGGGCAATCAGGGTACTTATTCGTACCTGAGCAATATATTGAAAGAGGTCAATGTGCTTTTTCCTTCGGGATACCTGCACCTGGGAGGCGATGAGGTACATTTTGGTAATAAGCAGTGGAGTACTAATAAAGGAATAGCTACGCTTATGAAACAAATGCGGCTTAACAGCTTGCCGGCAGTAGAGCAGTATTTTGTTTCGCGTATGGCAGATACTGTTAAAGCCATGGGTAGTAAAGTATTGTTATGGGATGAGGCTGTTAGCGAAAAGCTAAGTAAAGACCAGACAATTTTCCTTTGGTGGAGACATAATAAGCCTGAACAGCTAAACAGGGCTCTGTCGCTGGGTTTTGAAGCAGTATTATGCCCCAGGCTTCCGTTGTACTTCGACTTTGTACAGGACAGCACTCACAGGAGCGGCAGGAGGTGGAACGGGCAGTTTAGCCGTCTGGAGGATGTGTATGCTTACTCTCATGAAAGGGAAATACGTTCGGAAAGCCATGCAAGGCTTATAAAGGGTATACAGGCTAATTTATGGACGGAAACTGTTCACAATGAGCAAAGGCTGGACTTTATGCTCTTTCCGCGGATAAGTGCTTTGGCGGAAGCCGCTTGGACTTTGCCGGCTAACCGGAACTTCGGTTTATTTGAAAGCCGACTAAGTAAAGATGTGATCCTTTACAAGAGAAAAGGTATCAATATGTACGAGGGTAAGTATAAAATAGAGGGTAAGGAATTCATTTTGAACGACTGATTGAACTGACGGTGGATTTATCCGACTTGCCTTGACGGATTAAAATACTGATGTTGAGCAGTTTACTTTTGGTCCGGCTGAAAGAACACTTTTTCTTAAAAAAATGTTTTGTGTTGGGTTAAAAAATGCTGTATATTTGCA
>DDAL01000003.1 GCA_002332615.1 Sphingobacteriaceae bacterium UBA2059
TGGCAACACCAGGGTTATGCTTGATCAGTGGCAGGGAAGCGGGCGTGTGATCCAGGAGGAGGAATACAGTGGGTTTGGATTAAGCTATTCACGGTATGTATCGGGTGATAGAAATATGTATCTTTATAACGGCAAGGAGGAACAACAGGTGTTAAGTAAGCAATATGATTATGGGGCCAGGTTCTATGATCCGGTCATTGGAAGGTGGAATGTGGTGGATCCGCTAGCAGAATTTTATGATGATGTGTCGCCATATAACTATGCTTTAAATAATCCTGTTCGTTTTACAGACCCAGATGGAATGGGAGTTGCTGACAGCGTTAAGAAGCCAGAGCCAAAGCCTATTCAATTAAAGGAAGTAAAGGTGACGGGTAAAAACCCGGCTGGAGCTATCTTAAAGGCTGGCATGATGGGAGCTTTAGTAGTTTCTCAACTGGATTCACCTGTTCCTGGGCCGGGTGATGTTGTAGGCGTTGGAATTGCTGCAGGTACATTGATCTCTGCAGGTGTAGCTTGGATAGGGTACGAAATATATAGTAACTATAAATCTCATACGGTCAATTCTAAAAAACATGAAAAAGGTGACAAGTTACCCACGCCAGAAAGCGAACCCGGGAAATTTAATAAAAAGCGAGGTAGCCAAGGATGGGAGAATACAGAAACTGGGGAAATATATCAGAAAAGCCATACTTCTCATGGGAATAAAAATAATGAAGGAACACAGTGGAAAGTTTGGCCTAAAGGAACAACTGATTTTGGACCAAATTCAAAAAAATCAGGAGAAAGAACTACCCTTGATCAAAATGGTGTTGTAATTGGAAATTAATAAATATGGAATTTGAAGAATTATATAAAACGTCTGTAGGCCTATGGCCAGATGAAATAGATATTTCTGATGGAAAGGAGGAAGACAATGGAGTTTTTTTTCAAAAGTTATCTTCTGTTTGGAATGAGGTAGAAGTTAAAGCTAAATTGATGGGAGAATGGTATGATTTAATGACTTGGGTGATTTTTAGCAATTTTCATAATATGGCAAAGATCCAACTTAAAGAAGGTAGAAAGACGATTAGAAAGACCGAAATAGAAACAGATAAAGTTAAAA
This sequence comes from Sphingobacteriaceae bacterium UBA2059, assembly GCA_002332615.1. Classification (GTDB taxonomy): domain Bacteria; phylum Bacteroidota; class Bacteroidia; order Sphingobacteriales; family Sphingobacteriaceae; genus Arcticibacter. The sequence goes on from DDAL01000003.1 coordinate 1,103, forward strand.
ATGATTTGATACAAAATCTACGGGTAGAGGGATATGAAGATATGTTGGATGACTTTAAAAAATTTAATCCCGCATATTAGTCCAGGGTCCCTTCATTGGGTTAAGTTTGTGGGAAGGAAGCAGCAGAAATATGTATCTTTATAAGGGCAAAGAGGAACAACAGATGTTATTAAGCAATATGATTACGGAGCCAGGTTCTATGATCCGGTTGATAGTGTTAAAAAGCCACCAGTTCAACTAAAAGAAGTAACAATAACTGCTCGTGTTGCAAAAGCTGCAGGTGTAATTCTTTTAGGGACAGCAGTTAGAACCGGAACTGCATGGGGCAGCAGATCCCGAACCTGTAACTAAGCCATTATAGGCGTGGGGACAACGCTTTATAGCTTATATGTAATAGGGAATGAAATCTATAAGTATAATAAGGAGCATTCAGTAAATTCAGAGAAGACAGTTGATGATCTCACGGAAGATGCCAAGCATGAGAACAAGACAGGTAATGGAACTGAGGTTTATAATAAGGAAGGTGGGTTACAGCAAGCCGAAAAGGACTTTAACGATATAGTAGTTCCAGGTTCGGCACGTCCTATTGCAAATGGAAAAGTAGGGAAAACAGCGGATGGAAAAACGGTTAATGTTAGAAATGAAAGTTCAGACGGGAGACCGACTTTAGAAGTATACAATCCTAATACTCGGCAGTCAGAAATAAAGATTAGATATAAATAGGATGGAAATTGATAATTATGAATTGTGGGAGCCAATAGCCAATCTTCCCAGTTCACCTTATTTCTTTGAATTACATCATGCTACAGGAGAGTTGACGATTCTGTTGAAGGAATTTGATAACCCTGATAAAACTTTGAAAGTTAAGTTTACTGGCGTAATTGGATACAGTGTTGTAAATGAAGCTGGTAGGCTTAGGAGTTTAGAAAATTCTTCGCTATCGACATTTTGTAAATCAATGGATTCTGAGTTCCTTAGATGGATTAAAGAAGAAAGTGGAGGTGTATTTGATGATTTTGAATTAATGCATTATGTAATTTGTAACTCAGATAATATCATCGATGTCATTAGCGGACCTCCTGTAATTGCTGCATGGGAGTAACTTAGTCTTAACATCCGTTAAGAGTTAGAGCAAAAGCCTGGTTCTAATTGGAGCCAGGCTTTTGTTGTTTTATAGCGCAGCAGCATTCTGCTGAAAGAAACCCTTAAACTTCTTTTTAGTAAGCATGGTATCAATAATCTTAAAGACTACGGTGCGGTCTTCTTCATCGAGTTGGTTAATGAGATTAATCTGCTCAAACTTAGGCTTGTCCTCAATAGTAACATCAACGGGCTGGGCGTAAAGATGTGCCACCTGGCCAATGGTCATGCCGAAACAAGAAGCGAACCGTTCCAGCTCCTCATAGTAATGTCCCTGCTATCGTTCTCAATTTTGTTTGTAGCTGATATAAGGAATGTTTACATCAGCAGCTAACTGTTTTTGTAAAATGCCTTTCTGTTCACGAATCTTCTTAATGTTATCGCCTGAGCTAATACCATTTATCCTGACCTTAAAAACATACAATCCAGGAATACAAAGGGATAAACTGCTTCTAATCGGATGATTGCGCCATTCCTGCACAGCTGGCAGCACACTGTCGGTAATCCTTGAGATCTCAGCTGCAGAAGTATCCATGGCGTACATTTGCACCGCACTGCCTTTTGAAGAACTTTATTGTTACATATGTTTTACACTCAATTTTTACATATCGGCTGTTTGGGTTTATTTTGTAACTTTGAAGTATCATAAATGCGTACCAGTCCGCCCAAAGGACTATAATATATCACCCTTTATAATAAACTGAATAAGAATAATAAATGTTATCTTTATGTAAGTTGTTATTATGGACATTGCATTAAAATATAGAATAGTAGAAAGGATTATTCAGAGCAACGATGATACCCTGCTTTATGAAATCAAATCGTTAGTTGGTCTGTCAGAAGGTGACTTTTGGACTGAACTACCAACGGAAGTACAACAGGCTGTAAATAAAGCAAAAGCGGAGCTTGACGGGGGCGAAGGTATTCCCCATGCTCAGGTTATGGCAGAAATGAAGAGCCGTTATCTTAACCGGTAATGAGTTATACTGTTATCTGGTCTCCCATAGCCCGGCTTACCTATTATCAGATTCTAGAGTATCTGGATGAAAAGTGGACGATAAAAGAGTTGGAAGCTTTCATTAACCGAACAGAAGAAGCCATCAATCATATTTGTGATAATCCCCTGCTTTATTCTTATTCCGAAGAAAGCGATACGCACAGATGTGTTGTAGTAAAGCAAGTAAGCCTGTTTTACAGAATGAAAACAGAAACTATAGAGCTTTTGGTATTCTGGGACAACCGCCAGGATCCGGCTAAACTGCTCTTATAGTTTAACATCAAAAGGCCGTTCAGCACATTTTTATCGGATCTGAGTTATCGGACAGTATGATCAGTCAGAGGTAGTGCTGGTAGTGAGCCATTATTCTGCTGTTGGAGAGCTAATGGAGAAGAAGCTTCCCGGGGCAGGATTTGAGACGATCCGGTATAACTATAATGAACGCGGATGGTTAACGAGTGGACAGAGCGCACATTTCAAGTTTAGTATATCGGGAGCTTTGGGTGGCAGTTACCAGTATGAAGGATACGGTAACCAGAGGTATGATGGCCTGAGAGGACTCAGTATCGGTTATAATACAAACAATCTTCCTTCGCAGGTAAGCGGGGGGCCGTCAAAAGCCCATTACCGGTATAGCGCCCTTGGAGTGAAGGAGGGCGTGGAGGAAGGAGGTTTTGTAAAGGAGTATTTTGGCGATGTTGAGTACGGCAATGGATTGCTAAGTATTGTGCATACCGGAGAAGGTCGGGCTGTAGCCGGGCAAGGCGGGGTTTATGTCTATGAGTACTCTTTGCGAGATCATCTTGGCAACACCAGGGTTATGCTTGATCAGTGGCAGGGAAGCGGGCGTGTGATCCAGGAGGAGGAATACAGTGGGTTTGGATTAAGCTATTCACGGTATGTATCGGGTGATAGAAATATGTATCTTTATAACGGCAAAGAGGAACAACAGGTGTTATTAAGCAATATGATTATGGGGCCAGGTTCTATGATCCGGTGATAGGCCGTTTCAGCGTTGTTGACCCGTTGGCGGAAGATGCACCAGATTGGACACCATACAATGCAATGTGGAACAATCCGATAAAGTTTGTTGACCCGGACGGAAGATGGGCAGTTGACCATATAGACGTAACGAAGAATGATGCTTATTGGCTCGTTTGTCTGGGAAATAATGGGTTAAAGTATGTTGATTCGATTTTATTTCTATACTTTTTTAAGATACTACTCTAGTAAGCAATGGGCTAGTGAATCGATTGCGGCCTTTAGAGCCGTAACAGTAGTAGCCATTTCGCTGCTAGACCTTCTGTTTGTGTTGTTTATGGGTTTAGAACAAATGACGGGGTATTCGCTATTTAAAAATAGAGTGTTGTCAATATTGTTTGCGTGTGGGGTCTTCCTTTGTATTTACTTTTATTTTATCTCAATACGGAACAGTGATGTAGTAAGTAAGGAGTTTGAGGGGCATAGTCTGAATAAAAAAGAGAATCGTCGCCTATGTTGGGTGGTCTTTGCATTTTTATTTATTCTGCCATTAGCGCTGGCGGTGTTAAAAAAATATGCTTTTTAAGATACGATATAAGGATACCGCCATTGCCAATAAACGACTGAAAGAAGCTTTGAGCAATGCAATGAACATTACCATTTAAAAAAATAAAGACAATGAAAGTATTAGTAGATATTCCCGACAATGAAGCGACTTTCGGAATGAAAGTGCTGAAAAGCCTTTCTTTCGTAAAGAAGGCTAAGCCTATGACTTCGGCTACCGTTGAGCTTTGGGACGACCTGAAGGAAGCTTCCGAACAGGTACGCTTGCACAAACGGGGTAAACTAAAACTGAAAACGGCCCAAGAGCTTCTCAATGAGTTATAGCATTAACCCTACCCACCGATTTGAGAAAGAACTCAAACGACTGGCGAAATAATTCCCATCACTTAAAAATGAGTTCGCTGAACTGATTGCGGGGATTATTGAAAATCCCGAACTCGGGACTTTTATCGGCAACAGTTGCTATAAAATCCGTTTGGCTATAGGTAGCAAAGGCAAGGGCAAAAGTGGTGGTGCAAGGTAATCACTTATCTGTATATTGAACGGAAACGGTTTATCTCCTTACCATTTATGACAAAGGCGAAAAAACTGACCTAAAACCCAACGAACTCAAAGAAATAATTGATAGTCTGGAACTGGATATATAAAAGGTTGCAGGAGTTGGTTCAGCTCTATATGGTACTGTTTCATCTACATTAGATTATAATTCAGGTAAAATATCAGGAGCGCATTTAACAACCAACCTCATTATGATGGGCGCTGGCTTTGGTAGACCTTTCGCGTGCCGTGAAAGTTATGCTGAATGGCAAACTGGTATTTAATGAAATAGTCCCATTAGACAAGGGATATATGATTTCGAATTTTAAAAAATACAGAGATAAATCAGCCATATGGGTTAATCGGATTAAACTTAATATATAGCAGATGAAAGAAGTTTAAAACTCTCGATACCGTATATCAAGGGAGTGTAACGCGAACTGTATTCCTCATCCTGGATCACACGACCGCTTCCCTGGCACTGATCAAGCATAACCCTGGTGTTGCCAAGATGATCTCTCAGCGAGTACTCATGGACATAACCCCCTCCTGCTCAGATACAGCCCGACCTTCTCAGGTGTGCACAATACTAATCAATCAATACGGGATTGCTCGGCCGGTTACTGTTTTGCTGTAGGTTCTCACAAGGCAATAATTGAAACTGCGATTGATAATAGTAGGAAGTATATTACAGTTTTCACACCTTGATTGTTTATATGCATATAAATTAACCAATAAAGAACAGGCAATCGTCAAGAGCGAATGAATGCTATAATATAAATATTTTACTTAGATTTTATCAATGTTACCACCCTCTCCTGATTTAGTTTTGATCCGTTCCAAATTGTCTTTCCATTTAATCCTAATTGTGTGCAAACGTGGTTGTCTCCTCTAGATTCTATCTTACCAATTAGGGTATCTATGTTATTTCCATTGCCCCAGCGAAGGTATAATATAGAAGGGTTCGCTTTTGCATTTAAATATACTCTCAATCGATGTTTATCAAAGCTTCCTTCAGGCGATAATATGATATAGGGCTTTTTATCTGGGCCAATATCGGATTCTTTTCCTGTCGTAGCGTCAACACTTTTAACGACTGTATATCGAAAGCAATATGGCCGGCGAGATTTTTAGCTAATAAATCTTCTCCCTGTCTGCTCAATATCATAGCGTCAACATGTGTGTCCAAAACTGTCCCCCCGCCTGTTTTTTTGCAGGAAGTAAAGGCTAGATTAAATAAAAGCATTAGGTACAAAAGATTTCTCATAATTAAAGTTTAACGGATAGAACCATAGAAGGTTGCTTGAAACCATAGTAAATTACAGATTTATAATTATAAGACCGGTCACCAGGTGTGAAATTGCCAGTTTTGTAGTATTCGTCATTTTGCCCTGACCATCCCCAATTCATATGAAGCTGTGCTGTTGTGTCAGTGAAATCGTCACAATCCGTGCCGTGTTGACCTTTAATCATATACCTTCTATTCCTTACTACTTTAAACCTAATGCCATCACAAACCCCGGCCTTTATAAGGAAACAGAAGAAGCCATCAACCATCATTGCGATAATCACCGCTTTATTCTTATTCTTTTTTAGCAGGTTCGAAGTCCTTTACTCACCCTTTATTTCTATTAGACTGTAGCGTAGGCGCTCCTTCTCTCGTTTATACTAGTATGAAAAAAATACTAATCCTTGCTATCCTGGCCGCCATCGTTTCGAGCTGTAGCAGCGTAAAGAAAGGTGATACGATTGATGCGGTAACGCTGAGCGGACAACTATCTGAATTAGGAATGAATACGTTTCAATATGGAACTCATCGGATAATGTCCGGGGACAAAGTTTATGCTTTAAAAAGTTCGAAAGTGAACCTGAATAGGTATTTAAATAAGTCTGTAGTGCTTAAAGGCACAAAAGTTTCCGGATATCCAATAGAGGGAGGCTCCGAACTAATTGAGGTATGGGATGTTTCAGTATCCAAATGACAATACTATTTGGTTTAAGCCGGGCACGTCGGGTGTCATGGGCGGAGAAATTGGTATCTTTATTGCGCAGCCAAAGTATTGTGACGAGGTAGTTACGAGGCGAATACAACTGGTTGCTTTGAATTAGAGCTGCTTGCTGCTTAAAACAGCGGTTCGACTTTTGCTGATTTAAAAAAAGTTTTCAGGATGATTTAATTTATCTAACTTTGCAGGCTCAATTGCGTGCTTTGAAACCGTTAAAAGAATATAGATTAGGATTTACAGGCTTAAAGCAGGGTAAGCATGTATTTACCTTCGATCTGGATCGTACGTTTTTTGATGAGTTTGAATATTCATTGGTAAAAGACGGTGATCTGAAAGTGGAGGTGGAGCTGGATAAGCAGGAAACAATGTTGTTGTTTTCGTTTGTTATTGTGGGTAGTATACGTTTAAACTGTGATCTTTGCCTTTCGGATTTTTCTAAACCGGTGGAAATAAGGGAGCATCAGATAGTAAAGTTTAGCGATGATGCGAATTTGGAAGACAATACCGATGAGCTGATTGTTATAGGATATTCGGAGCATGAATTTGACATAGCCCCGCTTATTTATGAATATATAAACCTTGCTGTTCCTTTTGCCCAGCGCTGTGATGAGCCGGGGGGAACAAAATGGTGTGATAAACAAATGCTTGAACATCTGGAGCGACTATCTGTAGGCGCGCAAGATGAAGAAGAGAATAATGATGTGAACCCTAACTGGGAAGCATTAAAGAAATTAAAAGATTAATAATTAAAAAAACAGGACAATGGCACATCCAAAACGTAAAATTTCTAAATCCAGAAGAGATAAGAGAAGAACTCATTATAAAGCAGAAGCGCCTACCTTGTTTACCTGCAAAACTACAGGTGCTATTCATCAGCCTCACCGTGCTTATGAAGTAGACGGTAATTTGTATTACAATGGTAAGCTGGTTATAGAGAACACTGCTGCAAGCGTATAGACTTTCTATATGAGGATAGGCTTGGATATAATGGGCGGAGATTACGCTCCTGAGGCAGCTGTGCTGGGAGCAATTGCTGCCTTAAAGATCTTTGACCGAAGTCAGCGGCTGGTGTTGATTGGTGACAAGGAGCAGGCTTTAAGCATACTTGAGCGCGAACAGGTTAGTGCCGAGAGGTTTGACTTTGTTCATACTACAGAGGTTATAGGTATGGGAGAACACCCTACCAAGGCAATTTCTCAAAAGAAGGATTCCAGTATTTCTGTAGGATTTAAACTTCTTAAAGAGGGAGCTATTGATGCTTTCTCTTCGGCCGGCAATACCGGAGCTATGCTTGTAGGAGCTATGTTTTCTGTTAAAGCTATACCCGGCGTTATTCGCCCTGCTATATCAACGGTTATTCCTAAACTTAAGCGTGGCTATGGGATTTTGCTTGATGTAGGAGCAAATGCGGACTGTCGTCCTGATAATTTATATCAGTTTGGTATTCTGGGTAGCTTATTTGCCGAGAATATACTGGGAATAAGTAATCCGAAAGTTGGTTTGCTTAATATTGGCGAAGAGGAAGAAAAGGGTAATTTACTATTGCTGGCCACGCATCCCATGATGAAGGATACAGGTTTATTTAACTTCATAGGTAATATCGAAGGGCGTGACCTGTTTAATGATAAGGCAGACGTAATAGTTTGCGATGGCTTTACCGGAAACGTAACATTGAAACTTGCCGAGTCTTTTTACATGCTTACAAAAAGCAAGGGTTTTGAAGATGATTTCTTTGCCCGCTTTAACTATGAACAATATGGAGGCAGCCCTATATTAGGAGTGAATGCTCCTGTTATTATTGGTCATGGCATATCAAGCGTAGAGGCTATTAAGAATATGATCCTTTTATCGAGAAGCATGGTTACTACCAGACTTGTAGATAAAATTACGTCTGCATTTAAATAATTCATATAGAATTATGCAAAAAATACACGCTGCTATTACGGCGGTTCACGGTTACGTGCCAGAATATATTTTGACCAACCAGGAGTTGGAAAAAATGGTTGATACCAATGACGAATGGATTACTACGCGCACTGGTATTAAAGAAAGAAGAATTTTAAAAGGAAAAGGTCTTGGGTCTTCAGATCTGGCTGTTCCGGCAGTTAAAGGACTTTTAGAAAAAAGAGGAATAGGCGCGGAAGAAATAGATTTGATTATTTTTTGCACCATTACTCCGGATATGCCTATTCCTGCCACTGCAAATATACTGGCTCATAAAGTGGGCGCGGTTAATGCATGGGGCTTTGATTTGCAGGCGGCCTGCTCGGGCTTTTTGTTTGGCCTGGCCACGGGCGCGCAGTTTATTGAAACGGGCAGGCACAGTAAGGTTTTAGTAGTTGGAGCAGACAAGATGTCGTCCATTGTTGACTATGAAGATCGTACAACCTGTATTTTATTTGGTGATGGATGTGGGGTGGCCTTACTAGAGCCGAATACCGAAGGAATGGGCGTTATTGATTCTATTCTTAAGTCTGACGGATCTGGCAGCCCTTATTTGAATATGCCGGGAGGAGGTTCTATCCATCCAAGCTCTCATGAAACCGTGGACAGCAAAATGCATTATGCCTACCAGGAAGGGCAAACCGTATTTAAATACGCTGTAAAAGGGATGGCGGATGTTGCCTCTGAAATAGTGGAAAAACACCAGTTAAAGCCTGAAGATATTGCCTGGCTGGTTCCTCATCAGGCAAATAAGCGAATTATTGATGCTACCGCTTCAAGGGCAGGTATTGCCCCGGAAAAGGTGATGCTTAATATCGAGCGCTTTGGTAATACCACTGCTGCAACTATACCTTTGTGTTTGTGGGAGTGGGAACATAAGCTTAAAAAAGGCGATAACCTAATATTAGCCGCTTTTGGCGGTGGCTTTACATGGGGATCCATGTACTTAAAATGGGCATATTAATTTGTATCTTTCAGCCACACCATCGGTTCTATTTTTATTAACAAATACTATAACTGCATAGCTTAACATTTCAATAACAGGCACAAATGGATATTAAACAAGTTCAGGAACTTATAAAATTCGTTTCAAAATCAGGCGTAAACGAGGTTTCCATTGAAGAGAAGGACTTCAAGATTACGATTAAAACTAATCAGGCTCCTACTTATGTTAATGCAAGCATACCGGCTCCTGCTCCTGTACAGGTACCTGTTCAGGCTGCGCCTGCTCCTGCAAGTGTGCCCGAGCCTAAAGCTGCTGCTGCTCCGGCAGAGGATACTTCAAAGTATTTGACCATTAAGTCTCCAATGATCGGTACGTTTTATACTTCCGCCAGTCCGGATAAACCTACATTTGTAAATGTAGGCGATACCGTACAAACCGGACAGGTTGTGTGTATCATTGAAGCTATGAAGCTTTTTAATGAAATTGAGTCTGAGGTTTCGGGCCGCATAGTAAAAATATTAGTAGAAAACTCTACTCCTGTTGAGTTTGACCAGCCTTTGTTCCTGGTTGAGCCGGCATAATATAATTATTTGTACAGGCATAGTTTTATGCTTGTGCCTGTTTGTACGTTAAACTAAACTATGTTTAAAAAGATACTTATTGCAAATCGCGGAGAAATTGCTTTGCGTATTATTCGTACGTGTAAAGAGATGGGTATTAAAACGGTTGCTGTTTACTCAACTGCCGATCGTGAAAGCCTGCATGTGCGCTTTGCTGATGAAGCTGTTTGTATTGGTCCTCCTGCTAGTAAAGATTCCTACCTTAATATACCCAACATTATCAGCGCTGCTGAGGTTACCAATGCGGATGCCATACACCCGGGCTACGGCTTCTTGTCTGAAAATGCTAAGTTTTCTGCCATATGCCGAGAGTATAATATAAAATTTATAGGTGCCTCGCCGGAGCAGATTAATTCTATGGGCGACAAAGCATCGGCCAAGGAAACGATGAAGAAGGCCGGAGTGCCTACGGTTCCAGGGTCAGACGGCTTAGTGTCGGATATTGCTCAGGGTATACGCCTGGCTAACGAAATAGGCTATCCTGTAATACTTAAAGCAACAGCTGGAGGCGGTGGAAGAGGAATGCGCATTGTGTGGAAAGATGATGAATTTGAAGCAGCCTGGGATTCGGCGCGAATGGAGGCTGGAGCTGCCTTTGGTAATGACGGTTTGTACCTGGAAAAATATGTAGAGGACCCGCGACATATTGAAATTCAGGTAATAGGCGATCAGTATGGCACTGTGTGTCATTTGTCTGAACGTGACTGCTCTATACAAAGAAGACATCAGAAACTGGTAGAAGAGTCGCCTTCGCCTTTTATGACCGATGCACTGAGAGAGGCTATGGGGCAAGCGGCTGTTAAAGGCGCTCAGGCGGTAAATTATGAAGGAGCGGGCACTATTGAGTTCCTGGTAGACAAGCATCGTAATTTCTATTTCATGGAAATGAATACCCGTATACAGGTTGAACACCCGGTTACGGAGGAAGTTATAAACTACGATCTTATAAAAGAACAGATACGGGTGGCTGCTGGTGTGCCTATTTCGGGCAAAAACTATATGCCGGCTATGCATGCAATAGAATGCCGTATCAACGCTGAAGATCCCTTTAATAATTTCAGACCTTCTCCTGGTAAAATTACTATATTCCACTCGCCGGGAGGCCATGGTGTGCGGGTTGATACCCATGTATATGCAGGCTATCAGATTCCGCCTAACTATGATTCCATGATCGCCAAGCTTATATGTACCGGCCAGACCCGCGAAGAGGCTTTAAGTACTATGGAGCGTGCCTTAAGCGAGTTTGTAATTGAGGGTGTTAAAACTACTATACCTTTTCATGCGCAACTTATAAAAGATCCAAACTTTAGGGCTGGTAACTTTACTACTAAATTTATGGAAAGCTTTGAGTTTAGCGAGGAAAATAGCTGATATGCTGATCTTAATTTAAAAACTGTGCGGGCTTGTAATGAAAGAAGTAAAAGTTAAAGGCTTAATTGACAGTGTTAAGAATAAAGGAAAGTCGATAGACGCAGAAATGTCCTTCTTTGACCATCTTGAGGTTTTAAGGTGGCATTTGATAAGGGCTCTTGTAGCGGTAATTGCTTTTGCAGGTATTGCATTTGCTTATTATGACTTTATTTTTGATAAAATAATACTGGGCCCGAAGACTCCTACTTTCTGGACGTACAGGATGATGTGCCGGCTAAGCGAAAGGTTTAGTCTGGGGGAGGACTTTTGCATTAAGGAAATTCCTTTTAATATTATTAACACTGAGATGGCCGGCCAGTTTACCCTGCAGCTTAACTCTTCGCTGCTTATGGGGATATTGTTCGGCTTCCCGTATCTTTTGTACGAAATATGGCGCTTTATTAAGCCGGGTTTGACTGATATAGAGAGGAGTTCTGCCAGCGGCTTTGTTTTTTATGCTTCTTTATTGTTTATAACAGGCGTATTGTTTGGGTACTATATTATTGCACCCCTGTCTATAAACTTTCTTGCTAATTACCAGGTGAGCTCTGTTATTCAAAACCAGATCACCATCGATTCTTACTTATCTTCTGTTGCTACTCTTACTATAGGAGCAGGTATTACTTTTGAATTACCCATGATCATCTATATCCTTTCAAAAATGGGTATTATGACTCCTGCGTTTATGAAAGCTACACGCCGCTATGCTGTGGTGATAATATTGATTATTGCAGCGGTAGTTACTCCAACGCCCGATATCTTAACAATGCTTGTGGTTAGCTTACCGCTGTTCCTGCTTTACGAACTGAGTATTATTATTTCGGCTCGCATTGATGCACGAAGAACAAGAGAACTAGCGGCTGACGTGGTTCCTTTCGATGAAGATTAGTACTTGTAGCGCATCTTTTTTATATTTACCCCTGTCTTTCAGACCTTAGATAATTATGTTCATGGAAAATTATTCAATTGCTATTGGCGGAGATCATGCCGGATATGAGTATAAAGAATTTATTAAAGAGGCTTTGGCTGGTTACAGCGTAAAAGATTTTGGACCTTTTACAGATTCTTCTGTCGATTATCCGGACTTTGCTCATCCTGTGGCCAAAGCTGTTGAAGAAGGCACGTATGATCTGGGTATCCTGATTTGCGGAAGTGCCAATGGGGTAGCTATGACTGCTAATAAACACCAGGGAATACGGGCAGCTATATGCTGGAATACGGAGCTTGCAGCTTTAAGCCGGCAACATAACAATGCGAATATTGTATGTATACCGGCGCGCTTTGTGTCTAAAGAAGATGCTGTTTCAATTGTAAGAGCGTTTCTTGCGGCTAACTTCGAAGGGGGCAGGCACGAGTGCAGGGTACATAAGATTATGTGCTAAACCCCTGGCCTGTATGTATGGCTAAAAGGTTACGCGCAGTGACAGGCCGAACTGGGCTGCATCAAACTCTGTATCGGGAGAGAGTACAAGTGCCGGCTTCCAGTCAAATGACAGGTTGATAGGTGCTGCCGAAAGTTTATAATCCAGTCCTAAGACCCCGTCTGCACTTAAAAGAAGCTGATTTTTGTCTTCCTGCTTATAGTCCTTTCCTCCAACGGAGCCGCCACCCCCGTAGTACCAGCTCAATGTACCCTCGGTAACGCTAATGGGATTATGTATTTCGTATAAGCCTGTAAAACGCGCTGCGGAATATTTATTATTACTTCTAAAACCCATAATGAGGTCCAAAGCTCTGTTTGGCTGAATGAATGTTTTGAAATTTATTCCGCTATAATCCCCTAATCTTACTCCCGCCGCATGTTTGTACTGAGCCTTTGCTTCTGTACATACTAACAGCCCCAGCATGCATATAGCTGAGAGTATAAAGTTTTTATTAACTAGTTTATCCATAGGACTAAATTATAAAAAAATCACTATTTTCTTCTATATACAGTGAGCGGCGGCGCCTCGTTCGAAGGGTATGGCTGCTTTGCTTAAAAAAGAAGACCCCTCAAAGGCAGTGTACTTTTGAGGGGTCAACATATACTGTACAGACCTGCTAAACGATAGCTTGTTTGAGGTAGCGTTATTATTAAAACGTATATCTTACAGATAAGCCAAAGCGGCCTGCAGTTGTATGTGTGGATGGACTAACAGTGAAATGAGGTCTCCAGTCAAGGCCCATGTTTAAGGGAGCTCCGGGAATGGTATACTCTAAACCAATCACGGGTACAATGCTTATGAGGGTTTTAGAATCCTCGCCTTCGGGAAAACCAAAGCTAGGACCGACACCTACATACCATGCTAAACCATTTGCATTGCGAATGGAGGCATTGTACTGGTACTGAGCTTCTATTGATACCCCTCCGTCCCAAAATAATAAACTGGCATCTACAGCTCCGTTGGGAGTGAAGAAATGCTTAATATTCGGACCTACGCCAGAACTTCCGTCGCCAAAATCAACCCGTAAGCCTGCTGCTGTGTTATAACCGGTTGGCGCCCCGCTTACTGCTCTTTTTTGGGCAAATACAGCGCTGACACTCATTAGGAGTGCCACCGCAATAAGGAATAAGTTTTTATTCATAATTATTTAATTGATGGTTTGAAAACAGCGCTTGCCTCTTTTTGTTTGGCTGCTTATAAAAAGACTGTTATTTAATGTTAAAATTAGTGGAAGACAATTGTTTAAAGAGATAAAAAGATAACTTTGCAAGCTATAGGGGCTTGAAATCGCTGCGTTTTATTAAGGTATGAAAAGACTTTTTTTATTCATTCTTTCACTAGGTATGCTTGTAACATCGTGCAAAAAGGATGAGGACCTTTACAACGACCGTGAACAACTGGATAAGGACAAGCTGCTTATTAGGGAGTACATCTCAAAAAAGCAATTGAACTTTAATGAGGACCCTTCGGGCGTTTACTATTCTATTATTGAACCTGGCAATGGCGAGAAAATTGGGCCTGATGAAAACCTGGAGGCGAATTATGTTGGCAGGCTCCTTAATGGAAAAGTATTTGATCAAAGCAGAGATGCAACCTTTAAGTTTAAGCTGAATGAAGTTATAAGGGGTTGGAGCATAGGTCTTCCTTACATAAAAAAGGGTGGTAAAATAAGGCTCATTATTCCTTCTGTATATGCTTACGGCCCTTTTGGTCAGCCTGGTATTCCGGCAAATTCAATTTTAGACTTTGAAATAGAACTTATAGATGTTCAAAAAAATTAAGATGAGAACAAGATTTACTTTTTATACCTGCCTGGCGGCAGTGTTATCTATTTGCTTTTCTTCATGTAAGAAAGAGTATGCTTCGATTGAGGAAGAGGATGCGGCGAATATTGAACAGTATCTGAAAACTTCGGGACTTACCATGCAGCAGTATAATAATACCGGTGTTTATTATAGTGTGCTTACGCAGGGTAGTGGTACGAGTGTGGATTTTAGCGATATGATTTACGCTACTTACACGCTGAAGTCTATTGATGGTAAGTTTAAGTCGAGCAACGAGTACTCAAACCTGTATGCCGACTTTTTAGGATACCTTGGACCTAATGATGCCCGTGGCCAGCAGTATCCTGAAACTATAAGAGATATTGTTAGAGATGTATTAAAGAATAAGGGAGGAAGCATACGCTTCATTATTCCGTCGCATAAGGCTTTTGGACGAAGCGGAAAGGGTGATATCCCGGGCAATGCTTCGCTTGATTTTACGCTAAACCTATTTGATGTAGACAGTCAGGGACAGTTTGATGAAGCTTTGATTAAAAAGTTTGCAGCTCAGAATAGTTTGTCGCTGGTAAAGGATAGTACCGGTTTATACTATCAGATACTCAGCCCCGGTACCGGAGATTTTGTTCTTACTGATACTACGGAGGTTACTGTTAATTACAAACTCAGATACCTTGACGGATATGTACAGGATGCAACTAAAGCAGACAAGCCTGCCAAGTTTGTTTTACGCGAGGGCATCATTTCGGGTTTTAGAAGAGGTGTATCCCTTGTTAAAAAGGGAGGAAAGATAAGGTTCTTTCTGCCGTTCTCTCTGGGCTATGAAACCCCTGAGGCTGCCATTGAAAACAGAGTGAGGCCGAATCATGTGCTGGACTATGAAGTTGAGCTGATTGATGTTAAGTAAGCGATGTAATTATATAATAAAGGGCTGGCGAATTTTCGCCAGCCCTCTATTTTTTCAGCCCTATGAGTGTGTACTATATAAACGCTGGTTGCGGCTTTAAGCCGGTGTTGTTATATGTATTTGAAATTTTGGTCGGGTGTGATTTGAATAAGGGTTTCATAGATAAGCCGGATCACATTATCAACATCTTCTTTATGTACCATTTCTACGGTTGTGTGCATATAGCGTAGAGGTAAGGATATCAGTGCAGATATTACTCCTTCGTTTGAATAGGCAAAGGCATCCGTATCGGTGCCGGTCCAGCGTGAAGATGCCTGTCTTTGGAAAGGTATGTTATTTTGGCCTGCAGCTTTAATTAATAGTTTATTAAAATTATTATGTACTGAAGGGGCATAGGACAGCACCGGTCCCTTACCGCATTCAAGGTCGCCTTGGGTAATTTTATTGATCATGGGGGTCTGGGTGTCGTGAGTTACGTCAGTAACTATGGCCAGGTTTGGCTTGATACGGTTGGCAATCATCTCTGCGCCTCTTAAGCCTACCTCTTCCTGTACAGCATTTACAATATACAGCGCAAAGGGGAGCTGCCTGCCATTTTCTTTTAACAGTCGTGCAACTTCGGCGATCATAAAACCTCCTATGCGGTTATCAAGTGCACGTCCTACGTAATAACGCTCGTTCAGTATCATAAACTCATCCTCATACGTGATAACGCATCCTACATGGATTCCCAGCGCTTCAACTTCTTCTTTACTTGTACAGCCACAGTCGAGGAATATGTTTTTTAGGGTAGGGGCTTCTTCCTTTTCTCCGTTGCGCGTATGTATTGCGGGCCAGCCGAATAGGGCCTTAACCATACCTTTGTCGGTATGAATATTCACCCTTTTTGAAGGGGCTATTTGGTGGTCGGACCCGCCGTTGCGTATAACGTAGATCAAGCCTTCCTTGCTTATGTAATTGACGAACCACGAAATTTCGTCTGCGTGGGCTTCGATAACTACTTTGAAAGGAGATGAAGGGTTGATAACCGCTACGGCGGTGCCGTAGTTATCTACGAAGTGCTCATCGGTATAGGGTTTTATATAATCCAGCCATAAGCGTTGTCCTTCCCATTCAAACCCTGTGGGGGAGGGATTATTGATGTAGCTTTTTAAAAACGCTATTGATTGCTGGTTGACTATCGAAATATGTTCTTCCCGGGTGTTCTTTGTATTTTCCATTTTAAACTATCTATAGTACAAAGATACGTTTTGTTGTTTAAGCGCTTATGTAAGGATAGCTCACTCCGGTAAGATACAAGCCACACGCAGGCACAGAATTTCCTGCATTCGATCTGCTTTTGCTCTCGATAATTGCATGAAGCTCTTCGGGCTTGATCTGGTGTTTGCCTACCATCAATAAGGTTCCTACTATGGCTCTGACCATATTTCTGAGGAAACGATCGGCTGATATATGAAATGCAAGTCCGTCTTTCGTAAGTACCCACTCGGCTTTTTCTATCCTGCAGTTGTTTGTAAACACTTGGGTATGTGTTTTACTAAAGCTGCTAAAGTCTGTATACATGAATAGAATAGATGCGGCTGTGTTCATAGCCTCTACATCGGGCATGTCTTTTAAATGCCATGACAGATTTTGTCTGAAGGGATCTTTGTGAAAATGAATATGATATTGATAAGACCTTAACGTGGCATCAAACCGGGCATGAGCATGGGGAGAAACTTTGATGATTCGTTTTACTGCAATATCAGGAGGTAATACCGAATTAAGACTGTTAATGAGGGATGGTAATGGAACGTGCGAATCGATGCGAAGATCTGCATGCAGGAAAAACTGTGTGGCATGCACTCCTGTGTCTGTGCGTCCGCAGCCAAGGCTTTCTACGGGCTGTCTTAGTATGAGGCTGCTCCGCTCGTTAAAAACGGCCTGAACGGTTAGAGCATTGGGTTGAACCTGCCAGCCATGATAATGCGTGCCTTTGTAACTTATTTCTATGAAGTATCGTTGTTTCACTGCGTGAAATTAACCATTGAATGTAAAACAAACTGTAGGCGTTTTACTTAATTTATATATTTGTAGTATATATTGGAAAATATGATTCAACGTATCCAGTCTTTTTGGTTGTTTTTAGCTACAACGATCATTTTCTCTCTCTTGTTGTTTCCGTATTTGCAGCTGCTCAACACTGACGGCACTGCCACTGCTATTAAAGTTACAGGAGTATACCAAAATATTAACGGCCAGGGAGTTAAGACTCAGGAATTTTTGGCTCTAACTATTATCACGGTTTTAATGGGTATGCTGCCGTTCCTTGTTATATTTCAGTATAAGAACCGCAGGCGACAGTTGCTTGCTATTTATATCATAATCGCTCTTATTGTTGGATATGCGCTCTGGATGTATAAAACTGCAATGGATGTGATAGGCGATTCCGTTGAGCTTACCTATAGAAATTATGGTATAGGGGTGCTGCTGCCGGTGTTGGCTATTGTATTTTTGCTGTTAGCTGTGCGTGGTATACGCCATGACGACAAGCTGATCCGCTCGTCTGAACGCTTGAGATGAGTTTTAGTATTCTTTTGCGTGTGCCGATTACAGGTATTCTTGCTTTTTTAAATACTAAACCGTAACTTTGCGCCCTGCCGGCAATGACGCCGGTTTTTTATAATTATCATGAACCCTTTTATTAATCTGGGTATCCGTCATGATATTGTTAATGCCATTACTGATCTGGGATATGAAACTCCCACACCAATACAGGAACAATCAATCCCTGTTTTGCTTTCAGGCAGCAACGATTTTGTCGGATTAGCCCAAACCGGCACAGGGAAGACGGCCGCTTTCGGTCTCCCTATATTGGAGCTTATTGACCTTTCAAAAAATCAGCCTCAAGCATTAATTTTATGTCCCACCAGAGAGCTTTGCTTACAGATTACAAGCGATATCAAGCGATATGCCAAGTATTTGGATAATGTACAGGCTGTAGCCGTGTACGGCGGGGCTAACATTTCTGATCAACTAAGACAAATTAAGAGAGGAGTGCAAATTGTTGTTGCTACTCCCGGACGTATGCTGGATATTATTGGCCGTAATGCGGTTGATTTCTCTGGTGTAAAGTATTTGGTTTTAGATGAAGCTGATGAGATGCTGAACATGGGTTTTCAGGAAGATATTGACAATATCCTGTCTACAACCCCTTCGGACAAAAGAACTTGGTTGTTTTCTGCAACAATGCCTGCCGAAGTGAGACGTATTTCAAAAAAGTACATGACCAATCCTTTTGAACTCACTATGGGAAAGGAAAACTCGGGAAATGTGAACATTGACCATGAGTACTACATAGTGCGTGCCAGAGATAAATATGCTGCCTTTAAGCGTATTGTAGATTTTAACCCGCAGATTTTTGGTATTGTTTTTTGCCGTACCAAGCTTGAAACACAAGAAATTGCTGAGTCTTTAATTAAGGACGGCTACAACGCCGATGCTTTGCACGGCGACCTTTCGCAGCAACAACGCGACAAGGTGATGAAGCGCTACCGTGAAAGAAGCCTTCAGTTGTTAATTGCAACTGACGTAGCTGCCCGCGGTATTGATGTAAATGATGTTACTCACGTAATTAATTACTCTTTGCCGGATGAACTGGAAAACTATACTCACCGTAGCGGACGTACAGCTCGTGCAGGGAAGTCTGGTGTTTCTATATCCATCATTAACTCAAAAGAGCAGGGTAAGATTAAACAAATGGAGCGCGTTGTGGGTAAGAAATTTACCAAAGTGGAGGTTCCTAATGGTTTTGACGTTTGCGAGAAGCAATTATTTGCTCTTCTTAAACGTGTGCAGGATGTGCAGGTTAATGACGATCAGATAGGCCAGTATGTGCCTAGAATTATGGCGGAATTTGAGGAATTAACCAAAGAAGATGTTATCAAACGTTTTGCTTCTCTGGAGTTCAACAGATTCCTGGATTATTATAAGAATGCACCTGATTTGAATGCGGATGCTGCGTTTGACGATAGCAGAGGTTCTTCCAGAGGTGATAGGTTTAGCCGTGATGATGCGCGGGGCAATTATACCCGTTTCTTCATTAACCTTGGATCTGTGGATGATTTCACCCGCGGTGATATGCTTGGCTTTATTTGTGATAACTCGCGTATTGGCGGAAAAACAATTGGCAAGATTGACTTAAAAGGTGTTTACACATTTTTTGAAGTTGAGAATGATGCTGCTGCTAATGTGATTGAGAACTTTAAGGAGATTGATTTTAAAGGGCGTAAAGTGCGCGTTGAGGTGGCCGGCGACCGCGAAGGTGGCGATAGCAGCCGTAGCCGCAGCAAAGGCCCCAGATCTGGCGGAAGTCGTGAAAGAAGTGGTGGCTTTAAGGATTTTTCGGGTAAGCGTCGTGATGGCGGTGGCGGAAGATCTGACAGGAATGACGGGAACAGGAGAAGAAGATAAGCGGATTGTACGTTTTGAAAGAAGGGGTAATGATTTCGAAATCATTACCCCTTCTTGTTTGTGCTGTTTTTAGGCATCCAGATAGACTCTTTGACCCTGCATATCTTCATAGAATTTTCTGTTGTACATATCAAGATAAAGATCTTCGCCATTAGGACCCTTTTCGTTATTCAGAAGTCTGTCCTTTATCTGCTGGCCGTACTTTTTTAGTTTTCCTGTTACATCCTTTGCGGAGTCGAGTAGGTAGTCACCGTAGGTAGACCCGTCGTTCCGTCTATACATAAGGGCTATAATGGCTGCGGCAGCTGCTCCTGCAACAACTCCTGTAATGATCATCTTTTTCATAAGGGATATGTTTTATGAAATAACATTGCCGTTATGTATAATGTTTTACGGTCAGGTAAGTTGTTCTTCGAGCAGGCGCATTTCGAGTGCCGGAGAATGCTTTTCGTAAAGAATGGCATACGTAGTCCTGCTTATAGGCATTTGTACCTTATACTCCCGGTTTATCTCATGGAGGGATTGGGTTGCATAATATCCTTCGGCAACCATTTTCATTTCCAGCTGAGCTGATTTCACTGTATAGCCCTTGCCGATCATATTCCCGAAAAGACGGTTGCGGCTGAACTGGGAGTAGGCAGTAACCAGCAAATCCCCTAAGTAAACGGATTCCTGTATGTCTCGCGTAATGGGGTGTACAGCATCTACAAAGCGTTTGATTTCGCGTATGGCGTTGGAAATAAGTACAGCCTGGAAGTTATCGCCATAGCCCAACCCGTGACATATGCCGCTGGTGACTGCAAATATATTTTTTAAAGCCGCTGCATACTCAATTCCATATATATCATCTGATACGATAGCCTTTATATTTCGTGTTCGGCAAAGCGAGGCAAATGACTCGGCAAAGTCGGGGTTTTCAGAAGCTATCGTTATATAGGATAGCTTTTCAAGGGCGACCTCTTCGGCATGGCAGGGCCCGCTTAATACGGCTATATCATGATAAGGTATCGAGTAATGATCGTGGATATACTCTGCAATGATGCGATGGTCATTGGGAATGAAGCCTTTGATCGCTGAGATGATTTTTTTGCCTTTCAGATCCTGAACCGTAATATCGGCGAGTGCATCTTTAAGGAACGCGGCCGGAACATTCAGTAAGATCATATCTGAGCTGGCTATAGCCTGCTTGATCGAACTGGTTATATGATCTTCGGGCAGCCTGATTTCTACCGAACTAAGGTAATTGGGGTTATGCTTATAATTTCTAATGTGTTCAATTGCACAGGTGTTGCGCATCCACCAGTAAACATCTTTGTCTGTGCGGTTGTCTGTTAATAGTTTTATATTTGCTGTAGCCCAGCTACCCCCGCCAATTACTGCAATACCAGGTCTTTTATTACTCATCAAATACTTTAGCTAACGAGCGACAAGTTTACTAAAAATATATTAGCTTAACCAGACACGGTAGCCGCAGGCTTATTTGCTCTTATCGTCAAATAGTTTTTCCTTGCTTACAACTTCAACCTTGTCTCCGTCTTTAAGTGTTTTTGATACAACATTGAAAGGACCTGTAATTACATCTTCGTTCCCTTTCAATCCCTTTACTATATGAATGTAGGTGTCATTTTGAATACCGGTTTCAACAAAGACTTGCCGGGCTATTCCATCTTTTACAATGAATACACATTCTCTCACCGGAGCTTTTTTAATAATTTCCTCTTTTTTTGCTTCTTCCTGCTTCTGATCGACATCCCGCGTGGTCACGGATGCAATAGGAACGGTTAGGCCTGTAATGTGATCTGTTTCGATATCCACAGTGGCCGAAAGTCCCGGACGAAAAGGGGATGTTGACTGATTGCCCTTCTTTTGAAGCAGATGAGCATACGACTCGGGAGCAATGCGAATCTTTACCGTAAAATTAGTTACCTGTTCGGTTGCTGATGTTAACGTGTTGATGTTTGAGGAACTGGCTATTTCACTAACCACTCCTCTGAATTTTTTTCCTCTGAAAGCATCCACCTCTATTTGTGCTACGTCGCCTACGGAAACCCGGTTTATATCGTTTTCGTTTACATTAACATTTACTTCCATGCTGGAAAGGTTGGATATACGCATGATCTCTGTTCCGGCCATTTGTGCTGTACCTACAACGCGCTCTCCGAGCTCGATAGATAGCTTCGAAACAACACCGTCAACGGGTGCATAAATAGTGGTACGGGCAAGATTGTCTGATGCTTCTTTAACAACGGCCTGTGACTGTACTACACCGTACTGCGAACCAACTATGTTTTGGCGGAGGGCTTCCAGGTTGGCCTGCGCGCTGTAATACTGTGCTCTGGCCGCATCAAACTCCGCAGCAGATATAACTTTTTGCTTAAACAGCTCGGTGCTTCTTTTAAAACTGGCCGCTGTGTTTTTAAAGCTGGCTTCGGCCTGTTTTAGCTGCTGTCTGGCAGCACCCAGTGCAGCTCTCTGTGTGTTCAAGGATGCGACCGCTCTGTCATATCCTGAACGAAGTATATCGGGTTTTACCTTACATAAGAGCTCACCTTTTTTTACTACGTCGCCTTCTTTTACATGCAGCTCAACTATTTCTCCAGAAACTTCTGAGCTTAGCTTAACCTCAATTTCGGGCTGAACCTTGCCGCTGGCGGATACAGTTTCTATTATGTCTCTTTTTAAGGCTTTCTCAACAGAAACCTTTTGTTGTTTCCCCTGTCCAAACCATCCGGCCTTATTGCCTGCTATAGCAACTATTAAAAGGAGTACAGCCCCAATTATAATATACTTTGTATAGTTTTTTTTCTTTGCCATTTTCTTTGCTTCTGTTTAGAAAGTTAAGGGTTTGCCTAAATAAAAATCAAGGACTTTGTTTCTGAATATAAGATCATACTGCGCCTGTATCAGCTCAAATTCTCTTTGATTGAGCTGGGTTTGGGCTTGATTGAAGTCGAGAGAATTCACCAGGCCAACCTGATAGCGTTTTTCAATGGCTTGCAGTGCGTCTTTGGCAGCCTCATAGGCTTTTTGCGAAGATGTATACCTGCTTTCCGCGCCGCGAAGATCTGTAACTGCCTGGTAGATGACTTTATTGAAGTTTGTTTTTGCCAGTTGCTCCGAGGCCAGCGCATTTTGGTAGTTAAGCTTTGCGCGACGAACGCCGAAACGGGAAGAATAATTATTGAATATCGGGATGTTTAAAACGAAGCCAAAAGTTTGGTTAAAGTTCTCTTTTACCTGATCAGAAAAGTCCATCTTTTTATAGGTGGTAGTAAAAGTTGGCGTTAAAACCCTCTGGTTTGTGCCTTCTAAAAATCCTATTACTGTATTTTCCCCTGTAAGCTGTCTTTCAGATAGCATCATTCGATTGTTCGAATAGCCTGTACCTATTCCACCCTGAAAAGACAGGCGGGGATAGAGAGTGCTTTTTGCAAGGTCTACGTTTTTTAGAGCTGCCAGGGTTCTGAACCTTGCTACCTGAATGTCGGGGTAGTTATCGGCGGCTTCCTGGTAGATATCGGCGGCGCTGTATTTGCTGTTTTCCGCTGTTTGAAGTTGGCTTACAGCCGGTCTTACCACTTGGAAGGAGTCGGCGGGGTTTCGCTCCATTAACTGCGCTAAATTGAGGTATGCTATGTCGAGCTGGTTTCTTGCATTGGTAACATTTAGTTCTGATGCAGCAACCTGTGATCTGGCTTGGGAAATGTCCGCAAGTGTCTTGGTTCCGACATTGAACTGCTTTTCTTCCCGCTGCTCCTGTAATCGTGCAACTTCCAGCTGTTGTTTTGCCGCTTTTAAAAAATCCTGATTGCTCAGTATTTGAAGATAAATGGTAACTACAGATAATGACAGGTCATTTTGAACCTTCTTAGTTACACTTTTATCCGCTTCGAGAAGAGCCTTGTATTGAGATACCTGGTGCCATAATCTGAAGCCCTGGAATATAGGCAATGAGGTGCTTAAATTGCCGCTGCTTGTAGTTGTTTTTTGATCGACGTATTGATAAGACAGCGGATCAACACTGCGTCCGAAATTGAATGATATATTTGAACCCGCATTTAAACTGGGGTAAAAGGCCGTGTTGGCTTCTTTTAAGCTTTCGGCAGATAGGGCCTCGCTTAGCCGGGATTGCTTAATTTGCAGATTGTTTTTAAGTGTAAGGTCTATTGCCTTATCAAGTGTAATCAACTCCTGCGCTGTTAAGGGGAAACTGAATATAAAGCAAAGCAGGAAAGGGTATTTTATTCGTTTAAAGTTCATTTAGCATAACGTATTTTGTAGTATTGTCTATTTAGCATATGTACCTTATTAAAACTCCATTCTGGTTGAGGCTGCTGTATCCATCATTGATATGGAGGATGCCTGATGACTCAAAAACAATTTATTTAACTTTTGACGATGGTCCTATACCTATTGTTACACCCTTTGTGCTTAAAAAACTGAAGGCTGTAAATGCAAGGGCAACTTTTTTTTGTATTGGTGATAATGTACGTAAGCATCCGGAAGTATATCATAACCTGATCAATGAAGGGCACTCTATCGGCAGTCATACCTTTAATCACCTGAGAGGGTGGAGTACGCCGTGTGATGAGTATGTAGCGAATGCCTTGAAAGCGATCGAGCTGACGGGTTCGCTTCTTTTTCGTCCTCCTCACGGACGTATTAAAAAACGTCAGATCCAAAAGTTAAGGGAAGAAAAGCCGGACCTTAAAATTTTTATGTGGGATGTTCTTAGTGCTGATTATGACGCAGATGTCTCTCCGCAAAGATGCCTTGACAATGTGCTTAGGCATACGCAGCCAGGTTCGATCGTGGTGTTTCACGATAGTTTGAAGGCCTTTCCGCGACTTGAATATGTGCTGCCGCGGGCACTGGAGGTATGGCAAAAGAAAGGATATAAATTTGCCGCTTTATAATAAGTTCTATTGCAACTAAATAGGATTTGTGATGTTAATCACATTATAAAAATTGCTAAATTAGCTAATTGATGTTTTCATTTATAATTCTTTAAACCTCTATACTATAACCATGGCATTTGATATAGAAATGATTAGAGAGGTATACAGTAATTTGGAGAGCCGTATCGAGGCTGCTAAACAAATTGTTGGTAAGCCTCTTACTTTAACCGAGAAAATCTTGTATTCTCACCTTAGCGGCAATGTACTTAACAAAGCTTTTGAGCGGGGTGTTACTTATGTTGATTTCGCTCCGGACCGTGTTGCAATGCAGGATGCTACAGCACAAATGGCGCTGCTGCAATTTATGCAGGCTGGACGTCCTAAGGTGGCTGTCCCGTCGACCGTGCATTGTGACCATCTTATACAGGCCAAGATTGGTGCCGAGCAGGATTTACAGGTTGCAAATGATGCTAATAAAGAAGTGTACGATTTTCTTTCGTCAGTCTCTAATAAATATGGAATCGGTTTCTGGAAGCCGGGTGCCGGAATTATTCATCAGGTTGTACTTGAGAACTACGCTTTTCCCGGAGGAATGATGATTGGAACCGACTCTCACACTCCCAACGCAGGAGGCTTGGGTATGATTGCTATAGGTGTAGGCGGTGCCGATGCATGTGATGTAATGGCGGGGCTGCCCTGGGAACTCAAATTTCCAAGACTTATAGGTGTTAAGCTTAGTGGCAAATTATCTGGATGGACTGCTCCGAAAGATGTAATATTAAAGGTAGCCGGAGTGCTTACGGTGAAAGGCGGTACCGGCTGTATTGTTGAGTATTTCGGTGAAGGCGCACGCTCTTTATCGGCCACAGGCAAAGCAACTATTTGTAATATGGGCGCCGAAATCGGGGCTACGACATCGATCTTCGGATATGATGAAAAGGCTGAAGATTACTTGAGAGGAACGGGTCGTGCTGATATCGCTGATGTTGCAAATACTGTGAAAGTGCACTTAACCGGCGATGATGAGGTCTATGCTGAGCCTGAGATGTATTTTGACCAGGTTATTGAAATAAACCTTTCTGAGTTGGAACCTCATATTAACGGTCCGTTTACGCCGGATTTGGCCTGGCCTATATCGGAATTTGCAAATGCAGTACGTGAACATGAATGGCCTGAGAGGTTAGAAGTTGGGCTTATCGGATCTTGTACCAATTCCTCTTATGAAGATATTACCCGTGCCGCATCACTTGCAAAGCAGGCTCTTGACAAGAAACTTAAAACTAAGTCCGAGTATACTGTGACGCCGGGTTCGGAACTGGTTCGCTATACGGTTGAAAGAGACGGCTATTTAAATACGTTTGAACAAATCGGAGGAGTTGTCCTTGCGAATGCCTGCGGGCCATGTATTGGTCAGTGGGCCCGTCATACAGATGATCCTTCCCGAAAGAACTCTATCATAACATCTTTTAACAGAAACTTTGCGAAGAGGAATGATGGTAATCCAAATACTCATGCTTTTGTAGCTTCTCCTGAAATTGTAACCGCAATGGCAATTGCCGGCACGCTTACCTTTAATCCATTAACTGATACACTCATTAACGAGGATGGCCAGTCGGTAAGACTTGACGAACCTACAGGCATGGAGATGCCCCCAAGAGGCTATGATGTGGAAGATGCAGGTTACCAGGCTCCGGCAGAAGAGGGAAGTGAGGTCGAAGTAATTGTAAGAGGCGACTCTTCCCGCTTGCAGTTGTTAGACCCGTTTCCAGCCTGGGATGGCAGAGATCTAACAAATCTTACGCTGCTCATCAAGGCTAAAGGGAAGTGTACAACTGATCACATTTCTATGGCTGGTCCATGGTTGAAGTTCCGCGGCCATCTGGATAATATATCCAACAATATGCTTATCGGAGCTATCAATTACTTTAATGATAAGGCAGACTTAGTGAAGAATCAGCTTACTGGAGAGTATGGTCCGGTACCTGCAACCCAAAGAGCTTATAAAGCTGGCGGTATAGATACTATTGTAGTAGGTGATGAGAATTATGGAGAAGGCTCATCAAGAGAGCATGCTGCAATGGAACCCCGTCACTTGGGTGTAAGGGTTATTTTAGTTAAATCTTTTGCCCGTATACACGAGACAAATCTGAAGAAACAGGGTATGCTAGGTATCACTTTTGATGATCCGGCAGATTACAATAAGATCTTGGAGAACGATAAGATCGACGTTATCGGACTTACCGAATTTACTCCGGGTAAGCAGCTAACGGTTGTTTTGCACCATGATGACGGAACCGAGGAGTCTTTTAAAGTCAACCATACTTATAATGAGCAGCAGATAGAGTGGTTCAAAGCAGGCGCTGCTCTTAATATCATCCGAATGAAGCAACAGCAATAACAGCAAGCTTATCACATAGCAAAGCCCATCCGGTTCAATCAGGATGGGCTTCGCTGTATGTATCCAGGTTAAGTTTCGTTATTTGTTAAGTTCTTCAGCCATTGCGCTCCCTATTTGAGCAGGAGAGTCTACAACTCTTATACCGCATTCTCTCATAATTTGCATCTTTGCAGCGGCGGTATCCTCTGCTCCGCCTACGATAGCGCCTGCATGCCCCATTCTTCTGCCGGCTGGAGCAGTTTGACCGGCTATGAAGCCTACTACCGGCTTTGTTCCGTTTTCTTTAATCCAACGGGCCGCTTCTGCTTCCATGCTTCCTCCAATTTCTCCAATCATCACAATTCCGCGAGTCTCCGGATCTTCCATCAGCAGTTTAACCGCTTCTAAAGTAGGAGTACCTATGATAGGATCCCCTCCAATTCCAATGGCGGTGGTAATTCCAAGGCCCGCTTTAACAACCTGGTCAACAGCCTCATAAGTGAGCGTTCCTGATTTTGAAACAATTCCCACAGGTCCCTTCTTAAAAATGAAGCCTGGCATAATTCCAATCTTTGCCTCATCAGCTGTAATAATTCCGGGACAGTTTGGGCCAATAAGCCGGCAATTTCTGCTCTTGATGTATTCCTTCACCATAATCATATCCTTGGTAGGAATGCCCTCGGTTATACATACAATTACTTCAATGCCTGCATCAGCGGCCTCCATGATGGCATCAGCTGCGAACGCAGGAGGTACAAATATAATGGAAACATTTGCGTTTGTTTTTTCAACTGCATCTTTAACAGTATTGAATACAGGCCTGTCAAGGTGCGTTTGCCCTCCCTTGCCGGGAGTAACGCCGCCTACAATGTTGGTGCCGTATTCGATCATCTGTGATGCGTGATAAGAGCCTTCGTTTCCGGTGAAGCCCTGTACAATAACTTTTGAGTTTTGGTTGACTAATACGCTCATTTACTAGCAGTTTTATGTTCTACAAAGCTATAAGAATACCCATAAAACACAAATCCAATTTAGCCGTATACAGGTTTTTCAATACCTCCTGAGTTAAACTGAAGATCAAACAGGCGTTTGTAGTATCCATTTTGTTTAAGAAGTTCCTGATGTGTTCCCATTTCCTTAATCTCACCTTTGTCCAGTACTATGATCTTATCGGCCTTCTGTATCGTCGACAAGCGGTGTGCTATCACTACTGAAGACCGCTTATGCATAAGCCTATCAAGGGCTTTTTGAATAAGCAGTTCAGTCTCTGTATCTACAGATGATGTAGCTTCATCTAATACCAGTATGGAAGGGTTATAAACCATCGCTCTGATAAACGAAAGTAGTTGAGCCTGACCGGCGGAAAGCGTGGAACCCCGCTCCATTACGTTGTATTGATATCCTCCCGGCAAGCGGTTAATAAACTCGTCTGCACCCACATCTGTGGCAGCTTTCTTAAGCTGCTCCAGTGTAATCTCAGGATTATAGAGTGTAATGTTGTTTTGTATTGTATCGGAAAACAAGAATACATCTTGAATAACGGTCGAGATTTGGGATCTTAAAAAAGCAAGGTCATATTCTTTGATATTAATGCCGTCCACTTTAATGTTGCCCTTGCCAATTTCGTAGAAGCGGTTAAGGATGTTTATAATCGATGATTTACCGGCACCCGTGGCACCCACAAGGGCAAGTGTCTCACCTGGTTTTATAGAGAAACTAATGTCTTTTAATACCCAGTTTTCTGCATCGTAGGCAAACCAAACCTTGTCGAATGTTATAGAACCGCGTAGGGTCCCTTCTTTTATGTGCCCTTCGTTCACTTCCTTTTGAGGAGTGTCGAGCACTGCGAATATTCTCTCAGCCCCGACCATACCCATCTGCAGTGTGTTGAACTTGTCGGCAAGTTCTCGTATAGGTCTGAAAAGCATGTTTATATACATGATAAAAGCAATAACTACCCCAGGGGTAATGTGATGTTCTAAGATTGACTTAGAACCATACCATACAAGCAAGCCGATAGACATCGCAGAAATAATTTCTACAACAGGAAAGAATATAGAATAATACCAGTTAGACCTGATATGAGCATTTCGGTGATTTGCATTCAGAACCTTAAACTTTTTCATTTCCTGCTCTTCACGTGCAAAGTAATGAATAACGCTCATGCCTGTAATATGTTCCTGGAGAAACGTATTGAGATGGGATACAAATGTCCGCACTTCCTGAAATGCTGATTTAATTGCTTCTTTAAAGAAATAAGTGGCTATGACCAGAAGGGGCATAGGTATCAGTACTATGAGTGTAAGCTGCCAGTCGGTATATAGCATAACCCCTATGATAGTGGCTAGCTGAAGAATATCGCCTATAATTACGATTAAACCTTCTGAAAAAATATCAGCTATTGTCTCCTGATCTGATACCGTTCGGGTTATAAGTTGTCCGATAGGAGTTTTGTCAAAATACTTAAGCCGTAACTTAGTGATGTGATTAAATACGTCTACCCTTAGATCTCTAATGATAGATTGCCCCAGTCGGTTAGTAAGATAGGTGTGATTGTATTGTACAAAAGCTTGTAATGCTACAAGCCCTACCAGCACCATCGTCATGGTTATTAAGCCCTGACGGTCGCCGGTAAGTATAGAATTGTCCAGAGTATATTGAATAAGAAGAGGTCTTAAGGGAGCTATCGCTGCAAGAAGGATAGTAAGCATCACCGACCAAATAAATATCCTCTTATAGGGCTTTACATAGTTGAATAGCCTTTTTAAAATTGCAATATCGTATGTCTTTCCGGTTACTTTTGCCATTTGTTAACGGTTGCAAAGCTAGTATAATAATTTCCAACCTACAGTATGCAACAGCAAACCCAACAATAGTTTGACTTAAACAAAGAAAAGCTGCCCGGAAGCAGCTTTTCTTTGTTACATATAATCTTCAATAGGCGGACATGAACATATGAGAACCCTGTCACCTTGAGTCTCATTTACGCGTCCTACCGATGGCCAGAACTTGCGTTCCGCTATATAGGGTAAAGGAAACGCTGCTTTTTCACGGCTATAGGGCTTATTCCAGTCATCAGATGTTATCGTCAGCGCCGTATGAGGAGCGTTCTTTAATACATTGCTGGCTTTATCTGCCTTGCCTGTAATCACTTCTTCGATTTCCTGACGTAATGAAATCAACGCATCGCAAAAGCGATCCAGTTCTGATTTCGGCTCAGACTCGGTGGGCTCAATCATCAATGTTCCTGCAACAGGGAACGATACAGTAGGAGCATGGAAGCCATAGTCCATTAAGCGCTTAGCAATGTCGGCAACCTCAATTCCATGATTTTTGAAGGAACGGCAATCAAGTATCATTTCGTGCGCGCAGAAGCCCTTACTTCCTGTATATAGAACCGGATAGTGCTTTTCAAGTCTGGTCTTGATATAATTTGCATTCAATATAGCAGTGGATGTAGCTTTTGTTAAACCCTTAGCCCCCATCATGGCGATATAGGCATGTGATATCAGCAATACAGAAGCAGAGCCAAAGGGAGCCGAAGATACAGCAGGTATAGATTTGCCTTTGTCTATATCTACCAGCGAATGCCCTGGAAGGAAAGGAACAAGATGACTGGCAACGCCTATCGGGCCAACACCAGGTCCGCCGCCTCCATGAGGTATAGCAAAAGTCTTATGAAGGTTGAGGTGACAAACGTCAGCACCAATGAAACCAGGGCTGGTTAAGCCAACCTGTGCATTCATGTTAGCTCCATCCATATACACTTGTCCCCCGTACTGATGAATCAGATCACATATCTCAATGATAGATTCTTCAAATACACCGTGAGTAGAAGGATAAGTCACCATCAGAGCAGATAAGTTTTCTTTATGCTCTTCTGCACGTTTACGCAAATCCTGTACGTCAATGTTACCATGTTCGTCGCATTTAACTACCACCACTTTCATTCCTGCCATTGCAGCAGATGCAGGGTTAGTTCCGTGAGCAGAAGATGGGATAAGTACGATATTCCTATGCTCGTCTCCGCGATCTATATGGTACGCCCGTATTACCATTAAACCTGCATACTCTCCCTGGGCTCCCGAATTGGGTTGCAGGCTCATGGCTGCAAAACCGGTGATTTCGCATAACCACTTGCTTAGCTCATCAATAATCTGCATGTAGCCGCCTGTCTGATCAGCCGGAGCAAAAGGGTGCATGTCGCTAAACTCCGTCCAGGTAACAGGAATCATTTCCGTAGTTGCATTAAGCTTCATAGTGCAAGAGCCCAAAGGGATCATTGACTGGCACAAAGACAGATCTCTCGCCTCAAGTTTCTTAATGTATCTGAGCATTTCGTGCTCTGAATGGTGGCTGTTAAATACCGGATGTTTGAGGTAATCAGACTTGCGTTCAAGCTCCGAAGGGATAGAACTGCCAATGGCCTCTTTTAGTTTGTTCATATCAACATCATTCCCTGTTTTACCCTTCAGTTTTGCGAAGAGGCGAACCAGCGCTTGAACATCTTCAATAGCAGTGGTTTCATCCAAGGAAATACATACAACAGAGCCATTGTAGTTTAAATTGAGCTCGTTGTCGAGAGCGCAGGCGTGAAGCGGGTTGATTTGCTCTCCTAGGTCAAAACGAAGTGTATCGAAATAAGCCTCATTTAACTGCGTGTATCCCAAGGATACAAGTGCATCAGATAAAAGAACAGCAAGAGAGTGGATTCTTAGAGCAATGCGTTTTAAACCTTCCGGGCCATGGTAAACAGCATACATTCCAGCCATTATTGCAAGCAATGCCTGTGCTGTACATATGTTAGAGGTCGCTTTATCGCGACGGATATGCTGCTCACGGGTTTGCAGTGCCATGCGTAAAGCATAATTACCGGCACTGTCGGTTGTGACACCGATAATACGACCAGGCATAGAACGCTTGTATTCTTCTTTAGTAGCAAAATAACCGGCGTGCGGTCCGCCAAATCCAACAGGAACACCAAAGCGCTGGGTTGTACCTACTACAATATCTGCTCCCCATTCTCCCGGAGGAGTCAAAAGGGTAAGACTCAGAAGGTCTGCTGCTACAGTCAGCTTAATATTCTTTTCTTTCAGCTTTTCTGAAAAACTTCGGTAATCATAAAGCTTTCCATTGCCTGCAGGATACTGAACAATTGCTCCGAAAACAGAATCGTCCATTTCGGCCTCTTCGTGATTGCCGATGATTAGTTCAATGCCAAAAGGAGCAGAGCGGGTTCTTAAGACATCAATAGTCTGTTTAAAAAGCCCATCGGACACAAAGTAAGATCTGGCTTGCTGGTTCTTGCGCATATTGAACTGCATCAGCATTGCTTCAGCAGCAGCCGTACCTTCATCAAGCAAACTTGCATTTGCTATTTCCATCCCTGTAAGGTCTGATACAACAGTTTGAAAATTGAGAAGAGCCTGCAGCCTGCCTTGCGAAATCTCAGCCTGGTAAGGAGTATATTGAGTATACCATCCCGGGTTTTCGAATATATTCCTTAAAATAACCGGAGGAGTAACGGTTCCGTAATAACCCTGACCTATATATGATTTAAATACCTTGTTTTTAGAAGCTACTTCCTTCAAGCGCGCTATATATTCAACTTCTGATAATTCCTGAGGCAGATTAAGCTCATTCTTTAGCTTTATCTGTTCAGGAACTGTTTGGTCAATAAGTTCTTTCATCGACTGAAGGCCTATTGCCTCCAACATTTCCTGAGCATCGGCTGTGCGCGGGGCGATATGTCGCGACTCAAATTTCTCTTTAAAATCTATGTTTAGATCCATGGGTTTTGAAATAAATTGAAATATAAAAGAAGTGCAGTCCAAAGATAAAGATTTGCCATCAAGAGGCAAGTATAAACCAGAAGATGCGTTGATTAAACGATATGAGCTTTAAGCTGTCTCCTATAGAGTTGAATTGTGTTTTCCAGGCCCAGGTATAAAGCGTCACAGATAAGTGCGTGTCCAATGCTAACCTCCAGTAAACCGGGTATTTTTGAATAAAAGTAATTCAGGTTTTGCAAGTCAAGATCGTGGCCGGCGTTAATTCCCAAACCTATCTCAAGAGCCCGTTTTGCAGCGCTCACATAAGGTAAGATTGCTTCTTCGCAGCTGGCTGTATATCTTCGCGCATATTCTTCGGTATAAAGTTCGATGCGGTCCGTACCCGTTTCAGCGGCAGCCTCTATCATCTCAAGTTTCGGATCAACAAAAACAGATACTCTTATGCCCGCTTCTTTAAAGGTGCCAACCATATCTTTAAGATAAGACTGGTGTTTGATCGTATCCCAACCATGGTTGGATGTAATCTGACCTTCAGCATCAGGAACTAAGGTGACCTGTGCCGGCTTATTGGCAAGCACAAGACTTACAAATTTCTGTTCTTTGCAGTTACCCTCTATGTTGAGCTCTGTTTTAATGACCTCTTTTAGATCAAAAACGTCCTGATAACGAATATGACGCTCATCCGGACGCGGATGTACGGTTATTCCCTGAGCTCCGAACTCCTCGCATTTTAAAGCGCTTTGGATCAGGTCGGGGTTGTTTCCACCACGGGAATTTCTAAGAGTAGCAATTTTATTAATATTAACAGATAGCTTAGTCATCGGGTATTAAAAATAAACCCCGGCATTGAGGGCCGGGGCTGGTATGAAACGTAATTAATATCTGTACAGCTCAGACTTGAACGGCCCCTCAACCGGGACGCCTATGTAATCGGCCTGATGCCGGGAGAGAACGTCAAGCTCAACACCAATTTTCGCCAGATGCAATCGGGCAACTTTTTCATCCAGGTGTTTTGGCAAAGTGTATACCATATTCTCATACTTGTCCCGGTTTGTCCAGAGCTCAATCTGAGCCAGAGTCTGATTGGTGAAGGAGTTTGACATAACGAACGAGGGGTGACCTGTAGCACAACCAAGGTTAACCAGACGCCCTTCCGCAAGGATAATGATGTCTTTGCCGTTAATGGTATACTTGTCAACCTGAGGCTTAATCTCCACCTTTGTATTTCCATAATTGCCATTCAGCCAGGCCATATCTATTTCATTATCGAAATGGCCAATGTTGCACACAATAGCTTTGTCTTTCATCAGCTTAAAGTGCTCGCCGCGTATGATGTCACAGTTTCCGGTACATGTTACAACAATGTCTGCTTCTTTCACAGCGTCAACCATTTTCTTCACTTCATACCCTTCCATAGCAGCCTGTAAAGCGCATATTGGGTCAATTTCGGTAACAATTACCCGGGCACCGGTACTTCTTAAAGATTCGGCAGATCCTTTGCCCACATCGCCAAAGCCAGCTACCACAGCAACTTTTCCTGCCATCATCACATCAGTGGCGCGTCTTATAGCATCTACAAGTGATTCTCTGCAGCCATACTTATTGTCAAATTTTGATTTAGTTACAGAGTCATTCACGTTAAAGGCGGGTAAGTGCAAGGTTCCGTTCTTCATCCGTTCGTACAAACGATGCACTCCGGTGGTCGTTTCTTCCGAAAGGCCTTTGATGCCCTCAATCAGCTCAGGATACTTATCGAATACCATGTTCGTCAGATCTCCGCCGTCATCCAGAATCATATTAAGCGGCTGACGGTCTTCTCCAAAAAACAAGGTTTGTTCAATACACCAGTTGAAATCTTCCTCAGTTTCACCTTTCCAGGCATAAACCGGAATTCCCGCAGCAGCTATAGCCGCCGCTGCATGATCTTGCGTCGAAAATATATTGCAGGATGACCAGCTAACCCGGGCACCCAGTTCCACAAGAGTTTCTATTAAAACAGCTGTTTGAATAGTCATGTGCAAACATCCTGCAATGCGTGCACCTTTTAAAGGTTTAGTTGTTCCATACTCTTCACGAAGAGACATAAGGCCCGGCATTTCTGCTTCCGCAAGTTCGATTTCTTTGCGACCCCAGTCTGCCAGTGCAATGTCTTTAACTTTGTAAGGAATGTAATGAGTCTCTACTGATGACATAGTTTTAAATCTAGTTTAATTACCTGGTTTGGTAACCTTACAAAGGTAATAAACTGCAACAACTAATATTCAAGGAAGTGTCAATATGAGATGCCCTGATTGTTCTAAAATGATTGATTAACATGCTGTTGATAAGGAAGAATACGCATAAGGAAAGTCCTGTTCCATGCAATGTCGGGCACACCTTTACAGGACCTGTTACACTATTGTATAATGCTTCGCTCTTTTAAAGGCAGGGATTACATTCATAAAATGGCAAAAACATGGCTTAACACTCCATGTTAAATGATACTTTTGCAAGTAAAACTTGTATAAGATATGTATCCCGAATATTTAGTAGCCCCGATGAGGGAAGATTTGACTAAAGCTGGTTTCCAGGAACTAAAAACTGCTGAGGAAGTAGACAACGCTTTAAAGTCTGAAGGAACGGTATTTATGGTAGTAAACTCCGTATGCGGTTGTGCTGCCGGTAACGCCCGCCCTGCCGCGAAAGCGGCTTTAGATGGAGAAAAACTTCCGGGCAAGCTGGTTACGGTTTTCGCAGGAATGGAAAAAGAGGCAGTGGATAAAGCCAGAAGCTATATGCTTCCTTACCCGCCGTCTTCTCCCGCCATGGCCTTATTTAAGGACGGGAAACTGGTACACATGATTGAGCGTCATCATATTGAGGGCCGTCCGGCTCAAATGATTGCTGAAAATCTTAAAGCAGCATTTTCTGAGTATTGTTAGTTTTTAGTAATAGTAGGTTAAGCTTAAGGCCCGGCATTTTCGCGCGGGCCTTTGCTTTTAGTTATATATCCCTTTCAAGCAGCTTTTCCAGTTCAGAATAACTTATGTCAATTCGCACTCGTCCTTGTTTGGCATACGCTATCTGCCCTGTTTCTTCCGATACAATCACCGCTACCGCTTCACTCATCTCAGTAATGCCTATGCCTGCTCGGTGCCTCAATCCAAACTGGGGAGGTAATTTAATATTGTCACTTACAGGAAGTATACAACTGGCGCATTTAATTTTTCCTTCAGATATTACCATGGCGCCATCATGTAAAGGACTGTTCTTTTTGAAAATAGTTTCTATCAGCCTTCTCGATATTGCAGCATCAATCAATTCGCCCGTGTTTTGGTAATGATCATCATCATAAACCTTTGTGAAAACAATTAAAGCCCCTGTTCGCGTACTCTGCATATTCCTGCAAGCATCTATAATAGGCTTTATTGCTGTATGTGTTTGCGTATCAATGTCCTTTTTTCCCATAAATAGATCTCTCAGCAGTTTGTTCCTGTGAAGAGCGGCATTCTTGCCCAGTAACACCAGAAAACGCCTTATTTCCTGCTGGAACACCACGACGAATGCCAAAAAACCAATGCTTACAAAGCCACCAAGTATATGGCTCAGTAAACGCATATCCAGCTGTTTGGTCACAAGATACACCAGATATATTATCACCAGCCCGAGAATAATATTAACAGCTATAGTACCCCTTATCAGATTGTAGAGGTAATAGATGATAATAGCAACCAGAACAATGTCAACCACATCTAAGAACCGCAGCTGTAAAAAACTAAGATCTAATCTATTCATATATGTTAGGATGGTAAACCCCACAGACAGGGCTTTGTGTTAAATGTAACGAGAAAAATCCTAATAAACATTCCTGTTTTATTAGGAGCAGGGCTTAATGCGGCCAATAAGCTGTATCGCTTCAACCGCTTCCTTTACATCGTGTACCCGGAGAATATTCGCTCCACGCAGCAAAGCTACCGTGTTTAATACCGTAGTTCCGTTCAAAGCGTCGTTGCTGCTACTATTCAACGTTTTCCAAACAGTCGCTTTTCTGGAGAGCCCCGCCAAGACAGGCAGCCCGAGTATTTTAAAGTCGTTCAGCCTGCTAAGAAGCTCGAAATTCTGATCGATCGTCTTTGCAAAGCCGAAGCCAGGATCTATTATTACATCATGTACATGTAACTGTCTGAGCTGGTAAAGCTTAGAACTAAAGTAGTCCACCATTTCAGCAAACATATCTTGGTAGTCGGTAAGCCGGTTCATAGTTTGCGGCGTGCCACGCATATGCATCAAAATATAAGGCACGTTAAGCCGGCCTATGGTCTCAAACATTTTTTCGTCCAGCTGACCTCCTGATATATCATTAACAATCCGGGCACCCTCTGCAATAGCTGCCTCAGCAATATCGGCTCTGAAGGTGTCCACGGAGATACAAGTCTCCGGAAAACGTTGAAGGATGGCTTTAATTGCTGGCAAGACCCTGCGTGCCTCCTCGCCAGCATTCACTTCATCAGCTCCCGGACGCGACGAATCCCCGCCAATGTCAAGTATAGCTGCTCCTTCTGCCAGCATCATTTCTGCCTGCTTCAGTATGGCATCCATATCCTGTTTGCGGCTTCCTGCGTAAAAAGAATCTGGCGTATTGTTTATAATTCCCATTACCACCGGTTCGCTCATATCAATCAAGCGTCCGCCAGCGTTAATGGTGCTTTTTAT
The DNA here is from genome assembly GCA_002332615.1 of Sphingobacteriaceae bacterium UBA2059. GTDB lineage: Bacteria > Bacteroidota > Bacteroidia > Sphingobacteriales > Sphingobacteriaceae > Arcticibacter. Next base: position 38,571 of record DDAL01000003.1, read on the forward strand.
ATTAAAAACTGTATTTTTAGCATTCATTACAAAGCAAAGTAGATATTAATTCACCTTTTATTCAAATATAAAGCGTTTTGATGCCAAATACTTCCGAAGAGTTTGATGCAGTGATCAGAATTTGTAAAGACTTGTTCCTTAAGAAAACCAACGACTATGGTACCGCCTGGCGAATTTTAAGGCTTCCTTCTATTACTGATCAGCTGTTTATCAAAGCTCAGCGAATAAGAACCCTCGAAGAAAAGCAGGTATCAAAGGTAGGAGAGGGCATCATTCCGGAGTTTATAGGCATTATAAACTACTGTATTATGGCCATGCTGCAAACCGATCTGCCCCGGGAAGTACCCTCTGATCTATCGGTTGAAGAAGCATCAGCTTTGTATGATCTTAAAGTGATGGAAACTAAAGAACTTATGATGGCTAAAAATCACGACTATGGCGAAGCCTGGCGCGATATGCGGATAAGCTCTTTCACCGACCTCATTTTGATGAAGCTTTTACGTGTCAAACAAATTGAAGACAACCAGGGCTATACGCTGGCTTCAGAAGGTGTTAAGGCCAATTATCAGGATATTATGAACTACTCTGTTTTTGCTCTCATTATGCTTAATAAGCAGGAAGGATAAGCAGTTCCAAAAAAGGCTGATCATGAAGACATTTCAAAACGACAAGGCAATCTCTCTGCTGATGATCCTACGCATAGCCGTCGGTTTACTCTTTATATTTTCAGGTCTGGTCAAGCTGAACGACCCCCTGGGCTTTGCTTATAAATTAGACGAATACTTCGACGTTTTCCACCTATCGTTCTTAAGCTCAGTATCCGTCTTCTTATCTGTTGCTTTTTGTGCTCTCGAAGTCATCCTGGGCGCTTTTCTTCTGCTCGGCTACCGGGCCGTACTTACTGTGTGGGGCCTGCTGGTGCTTATTCTTTTCTTTTCTTTTTTAACCTTTTATTCAGCAGCTTTTGATGCGGTTAAAAGCTGCGGCTGCTTTGGCGATGCAATACCTCTTACACCCTGGCAATCCTTTTTTAAGGATATTGTCCTGCTCGTCCTTATCTTGATTATATTCAAGGGCCGGCATCAGATAAAGCCTTTGTTTAAATCGTCTCTCGCTATGAATACTGCTGCTCTTGCTTCGATAGTATTAAGTACAGGCTTCGGCATCTATACGTATACCTATCTTCCGGTAATTGATTTTTTACCCTATCATAAAGGTGCAGATCTTATTTCTTACATGTCTGTTCCTCAGGACGCGCAACTGGATGAATATCAGATTATTTATACCTTGAAAAATACCAAAACAGACGAGGTGCGTAAAATGAGCGATAAAGAGTACATGGACAGCGGTATCTGGGAAGATTCAAGCTGGATCATCGAAGGTGAGCCCAACAAGAAATTGCTTAAACAAGGTTATAAAGCAAGGATTTCCGACTTGATTATAACAGATACTCAGGGCGTGGATTTTACATCTGAACTCATAAGCAGTCCTTATTACAATTTAGTTATTGTCGCCTATGATCTATCCGGGTCCAATTCAAAGGCACTTCAGGCAATAAATCTACTGGCTGCCAAGGCACACAAAGAGTATAACATACGTACTGTCCTGCTTACTTCGTCTTCTCCTGAGCAGGTAAGCGTTTTTTTCGAAAAACATACATTAAGTATAGAAACCTTTTATGCCGATGCAGTTCCGTTAAAGAGTATGATAAGATCTAATCCGGGTATCTTGCTTCTTAAAGAAGGAGTAGTGCTCGATAAGTGGCCTCAGAGCGATGTGCCTTCATACAATTACTTAATAAAGTCGTACTTCAGTAAGCCCCAAAAGAGTAATTAATTATGAAACTATTTCTCATCGGATTTATGGGTTGCGGCAAGTCTACGCTAGGCAAAAAGCTCGCTTTCAGGCTTCAGTGTCCTTTCATTGATGTTGATAAGGAAATTGAACGTTCAACAGGCCTAAACATTTCTGCCTACTTCGAGCGATTTGGCGAAGTCGAATTCAGGAAAGCCGAACATTCTATATTTGAAACGAGTAAATGGCCTCAAAATGCGGTTATTGCCACAGGGGGCGGGGCGCCGTGTTATTTCAATACCATGGAGTTGATTAACGCCATGGGACTGAGCATTTATCTAAAAATGTCCGCATCAGCACTCGCATCACGATTGAGACAAGGATCAGCCGATCGCCCTCTCATAAGAGACTATCAGGGCGCCGAGCTTTCAGAATACATCCATATGAAGCTAAGCGAACGCGAACTTTACTACAACAAGGCTCATATGACAGTGCAAGCAGAAGGTTTGAGTGCCTCTGATCTGGAAGAGGCTATTCAGGGTTATCTAACGGAGATAAACCGCATCTTCTATTGAATCGTCGGTTCCCCCAAGAACTACCTCAACATTTTCCTTTAAAACCGTAGCAAGCTCAAGGCCGGTAAAGTCGGGTGATACCGGAAACATACGATAACTTCTGCTAACCAGAGTTACCGTACGAAGCTTCTTAATAGGGGTTGTTATAAAAACGCCAATAGTCTGTGCAAGTGTTCGCCCGCTGTTTATCACATCGTCCACAATGATCACTACTTTGTTTTTGCAGTAAGCAACAGGCATACTCGTTTCGATTGCCGGAGTCGCTTTGTGCTTCTCCAGGCTTACCATCATCAGGCTAACCTGAATATCCGAAATACTTTCAATTTGGTCCTTCAGCCGCTCAGCCATAATATATCCGGATTTTACAATCCCCGCGAGTACAATTTCCTTTTCCTTCAGATTATCTTCGAGTAGCTGGTAGGCAATCCGGGTGACCTTTTGTCGTATCTGATCTTTGCTGAGTACTAGTACCGGCTTATCCATTCTGTCTTATATATGCTGATCCAATCAATAAACTATTTATACGGATAAAAAACAAAGTTAGCTCCCTCAGGAACCACGGCAAAGATGCACATAAACTTATCCGGGTCTTTGTACTGTTTTTTAAACTCTTCTGTTTTGTAGTCCTTAATCAATTTATTCTCAACAAACTCCTCCAGAGTCGAGGCTTGTATAGACCATTCTGTGCCAAGCTCATTATGATCCAGTATCAGTTCGCCTATAGTAACAATGTGCTGGTGGGCAATGAAAATCGGATAAGCAGATAACTCCGCATCAATAATCTCTTCACTCACCTCCTTAATAGAGTCGCTATAAAAAGTAAGGTCTTTTTCAAGGCTCAGAAGCGGGCTCTTTTTCTCCTTTCCCTTGTCTTCGGGTCGTCCTTCTTTAAGTAAATCTTCAATGTCCATCTCTCGCTTTATTAAACAACTTCTTTTGCAAAAGTACCACATTCTCTACGTGTTGAGTATGAGGGAACATGTCTACCGGTTTTACCCTGAGCACGTTATACTTTTCCTTTAAAACTTCAATGTCCCGAGCCTGAGTAGCAGCGTTACAACTTACATATACAATTTTTTCGCATTCAATTTCCATCAGCCTCTGCACCACATCCGGGTGCATGCCGGCCCTCGGAGGATCGGTAATTATTACATCTGGTTTTCCATGCAGGTTTATAAGCTCTGCGGTAAGCACATCTTTCATATCTCCCGCATAAAAAACAGTATTGTCAATGCTGTTAAGTTCCGAGTTTATCCTTGCATCATCAATAGCCGTTGGCACATATTCAATGCCTATCACACTTCTAGCGTCTCGTGCAATGAAGTTTGCAATAGTACCGGCTCCTGTATAAAGGTCATAAACCACTTCGTTTCCCTTAAGGCCGGCAAAATCGCGAGTTATCTTATAAAGCTCATAAGCCTGTAAAGAATTAGTCTGGTAAAAAGATTTTGCACCTATTTTAAACGACAGTCCTTCCATTTCCTCAAGGATATAATCCCTCCCCGAATAAACAAGTACTTCCTGGTCGAAAATGGTATCGTTTCTTTTCTGGTTAATGATATATAAAAGCGAGGTGATCTCCCGGAAGGTTTCTTTAATATACGACATCAGCAACTCTGTTTCGCCCTCGCAAGGATACGCAAAAACAACAATCACCATCACTTCTCCTGTGCTGGTCGTACGTACAATAAGATTCCTCAACGCCCCTGTGTGCGCTCTCAGATCGTAAAAAGAGATGCCATTTGCCAGAGCAAATGCGCGTATGCTGTTCCTCAATTCGTTGGACGGACCGCCCTGTAAAAAGCAGGTCTGAATATCTAATATCTTATCAAAACGTAAGGGAACATGGAAGCCCAGAGCATTCATTTGTTCATCGCCGTTATCAGCCATGTCCTCATTTGTAAGCCACCGCTTATTTGAAAAAGTAAATTCGAGTTTATTCCTGTAAAAACGCGTTTCCGCAGAAGGCAATATGTCTTCCGTGTTTGAAGTGTCTAGCTTGGCAATGCGCTGTAACGCATTCTCAATTCCCTTTTGTTTAAACAGAAGTTGTGCCGCATAATCCATGTGCTGCCATTTACAGCCACCGCAAACACCAAAATGAGGACAAAAAGGCTCGGTTCTATACGCAGAAGGCTTTAATACAACACGTACTCTAGCCTCTGCAAAGTTCTTTTTTTTACGAAGTATTTCAACATCAACAATATCTCCCGGTACTGCTTTTTCTACAAACAACACAAGGTCATCGGTTTTTCCTACTCCCTTTCCTTCTTCAGCAATATCAATAATCTCTACCTCTTTAATAATCCGCTCGGTGCGGAGCCCTTTTTTCATTGCGCTAAAATAAAGTTTTTTTAGGAGTCATTAGCGAATAATATACCCGCAGTCAGCACACAAAAAAGCCTGCAACGCCGCTAATCGTTTATACGTTTAGCAGAGGCCATTTCGGTATACACATGCAACTGACTAAACAAAAAAAGAAAGAATTAAGTAAATAATACTTTTCCAGGAACATGCCTGAAATTCAAATTGCTCGTCAATCCTGTTTGATACATCTTGTAGTTCTAAATTCATACCAATGAAGATTTACTGGTATAAATATAAGATTTTTATACCAAAAACCAAATTGGTCTACAGGGTCTATTGCTGTTCTCTGGTAGCAGCCTGAATTAGAAAAGGAAGCATATCCTTCTTGAACTTAAGAAAGTTCTTTTTGATATCCAAATCATTCGCCGACGTATAAGCGTAAGACAGGATAATGCTCTTGCTCGAATTTATTAAAAACCTGAGTGACCGTATATCAGCCACTGAGTCCTTAAAGGGCGTAGTATCCTGATAAGATCTCATTAGTAATTTTTCCATATCGTCAGACACCAGCCTCACAAAACCCTGGAGTTCAGTCGATATCCGTATAAACTCCCAGCCAATAAGCTCATTGGATATCGAGTAAGCCATACGGCATGTATTGAATATCAAGTCGCTTATATACGCTTCCCTGTCGTCTCTCTCCGGGGCAGATCGGATCATGCTTTGAAGCTCTTCTTCAATATGCTTCATATAAATATGATAAAGCAATACTTCCTTGCTTTCAAAATACTTATAGATCGTAGCTTTAGCCACTTTTGCCTTGCGGGCAATTTCATTTACACTGGTTTTATGGTAACCAAATTTTCTAAATAGTTCCGATGAAGCCTGTATAATGCCCTGCTTTGCTTTGTCAACTTCCATATAATGCTGCGAATTAAACTAATTCGCTCTGAAACTGCTTTAAAAATCGTATGTCATTCTCAGAAAAAAGACGAAGATCTTTGATCTCATATTTAAGGTTGGCCATGCGTTCGATTCCCATGCCGAACGCAAAGCCTGAATATTTATTACTATCAATGCCGCAGTTCTCAAGCACGTTAGGGTCAACCATTCCGCATCCCAGTATCTCCACCCATCCCGAGCCTTTACACATGGTACATCCAGATCCTCCGCACAGGGAGCACGAAATATCCATTTCAGCCGAAGGTTCGGTAAAAGGGAAGTACGAAGGGCGGAAACGCACCTTAGTTCCCTCTCCAAACAATTCCTGGACGAAGTAAAAAAGCGTCTGTTTAAGATCTGCAAACGAAACATTCTCGTCTACATACAAGCCTTCCACCTGATGGAAAAAACAATGAGCCCGTGCCGATATTGCCTCGTTCCTGTATACCCTGCCAGGCATAATAGCCCTGAAAGGGGGCTGTCCGTTCTCCATCATCCTCACCTGCACCGACGAGGTATGAGTACGCAGGGCAATGTCTCCATTTTCAGCGTCCTTTTTAATGAAAAAGGTATCCTGCATATCTCTTGCAGGGTGTTCCTTTGCAAAATTAAGTGCTGTAAAGTTATGCCAGTCATCCTCAATTTCGGGACCTTCAGCTACTATAAATCCAAGCTTTTTAAATATCTCAACTACTTCTTTTCGCACCAGCGAAAGTGGATGGCGTCCGCCCACTTCAAAACCCGATCCGGGCAGTGAAAGATCCTCATAATCAGTGTCTTCTTCGCTGTTTTCTTCAAACTCTGCTTTTAAAAGCGCATGCTTTTCCTCTGCCAGTTTTTTGAACTCATTCAAAACCTTGCCAAGTACCCTTTTCTCTTCGGCCGACACACTTTTAAACTCTTCAAAAAGATCCTTAATGATGCCTTTTGTCCCTAAAAATTTTATACGAAACTCTTCAAGTTCAGCCGCAGACGCCGGTTTAAACTCATTTATTTCCGAAGTGTATTGTATTATCCTGGATTGCATGTGCTATAAAGTATAAAGAACCAAATTTAGCTATTTAATCACTAATACGGTAAAACTTAAAAAGAGGCTGCTCCTTGCTTCGTTTATGCATGTAATGACTAAAGAATGCAGGAAAACAGCTAACTTTATCAAATCAAAGAAATTTTTCAAATATCAATAGATGATTAACGACACTATTCTCGTTATAGGAGCCAACGGACAAATAGGAACGGCGCTTCTGCCATTACTTCAGCAAACTTACGGTCATGATAATGTTATCGGCGCCGACCTTGTGGTGCCTTCTAATGGAAATGCTGTGTTCGAGCAGTTAGACGCTACCGACTCTAAAGCACTTGCGGTGCTGATAGACAAGTATAACGTGACACAAATCTATCACCTGGTAGCTGTTCTGTCTGCCAAGGCCGAACAAAACTATCTGTGGGCATGGAACCTCAATATGCAAACGCTGCTTAATGTTCTCGAGCTTGCGCGCGAGAAAAACATTAAAAAGCTATTTATACCAAGCTCTATTGCTGCATTTGGCAAAGGCGCTCCTCAGGACATGACGCCACAGAACGCTTATCTGGATCCGACTTCGGTATATGGCATCAGTAAAGTAGCAACCGAAAACTGGTCTTTATATTATCATACCCGCTTTGGTCTGGACATTCGCTCACTGCGCTATCCGGGTGTAATAAGCTATCAGTCTATGCCAGGCGGCGGAACTACCGATTATGCTGTCGATATTTATCACAAGGCCGTACAGGGGCAGGCCTATACCTGCTATCTTAAAGAAGATACAACCTTACCCATGATCTATATAGACGACACGCTTCGATCCACGCTGGAATTAATGGAAGCGCCGGCTGAAAATATCAGGGTAAGAACCTCTTATAATCTTGCCGGGGTCAGCTTTACGCCGCTTGAAGTTTATCATTCTATCCGTAAACACTATCCACACTTTAAATGCTCCTTCGAACCCGATTTCCGTCAAGGCATAGCCGATTCATGGCCCCGCACCATTGATGATAGCGCCGCAAGACAGGATTGGGGCTGGAAGCACCGGTTCGATCTGGAGAAAATAACGGTGGACATGATTGTAAAACTCACTCAAAAATATAATAAAGCCTAAATCTTATAGTATGTACGAAACTTTAAAACCCGTTTTACAAAAAGAACTTGCCGAAATAGAGCAAGCCGGCTTGTTCAAAAGGGAACGAGTAATTACCTCTCCTCAAAGAGCAGACATCACCGTCGAAGGAGGGAAGGAGGTTATAAACTTCTGTGCAAATAATTACCTGGGTCTCTCAGCAAACACGCGGATACGTGAAGCGGCCAAAAAAGCCATCGATACCCATGGATATGGCCTGTCGTCGGTGCGGTTCATTTGTGGTACACAGGACATTCATAAAGAACTGGAGAAGAAGTTGTCGGACTTTCTTGGAATGGAAGATACCATCTTATATGCAGCCGCATTTGATGCCAATGGTGGTGTATTCGAGCCTCTGTTCAATGAGCAGGATGCCATCATTTCTGACGAGCTCAACCACGCCTCCATTATAGACGGTGTAAGGCTGTGCAAGGCTCAGCGTTTTCGTTATAAGCACGATGATATGACCGATCTGGAAGAAAAATTAAAGGCCTCTCAGCATCTGCGTCACCGCATCGTTGTAACCGACGGGTCTTTCTCTATGGACGGCACCATTGCACAGCTTGATAAGATATGCGACCTCGCCGATCAATACAAAGCACTTGTAATGATCGACGAAAGTCACTCCTCCGGTTTCATTGGAAAAACGGGTCGGGGAACTCATGAGTATCACCAGGTAATGGACCGGGTAGATATTATAACAGGCACGCTTGGCAAAGCACTCGGAGGAGCATCAGGAGGATTCACCTCGGCAAAAAAAGAAATCGTTGATATGCTTCGTCAGCGTTCGCGTCCATACCTTTTCTCCAACACGCTTGCGCCATCTATTGTAGGAGCTTCTATAGCCGTACTGGATATGCTAAGCAGCACTACCGACCTGAGGGATAAGCTAGAGCGCAACACGCTTTATTTTCGCGAAAAAATGACCCACGCCGGCTTTGATATAAAGCCGGGCGTGCACCCCATAGTGCCAGTCATGTTGTATGATGCAAAGCTTGCGCAGGAGTTTGCCGCCCGTATGCTTGAAGAAGGCATTTATGTAATAGGCTTTTACTTTCCGGTAGTGCCGCAAGGCAAAGCGCGCATACGCGTACAGCTGTCTGCAGGTCACGAAATAGAGCATATAGACAAGGCTATTGCCGCTTTTATCAAAGTGGGCAAAGAACTTGGCGTTATTTAAAGCCGCCGGTATGTTTACTTCTAAGCCTCTCTGCAACCTGCAGAGAGGCTTTTTTTTCAGCAGGCGTCGTTGCGGGCAGGTAGCGAAGCGCCATCCAAAGTAAGTAATTAGTCTGTTTAATGTAAGAACTCTTCATTACATTTCTTTCTATTCATTCACACTAACTTAATTAGTATTATTTTTGTTTCTGCTAAGGCTCTCAATGAAAAACCAAACTCTTTATGCTATTGCCGACATAGAAACTACGGGTTCCTATGCCCGTGGATGCCGCATAACCGAACTGGCCATTTATATCCATAACGGCCAAAAGATCATTGATCATTTTCACAGCCTGGTCAATCCCGCGCAAGAAATACCTTATTATATCCAGTCGCTCACCGGCATCGATCCGCACATGGTTGAACAGGCGCCTTTATTTGAAGATATTGCACAGCAGGTATACCATTTGCTCGAAGGCAAAGTATTCGTGGCACATAATGTAAACTTCGATTACTCCTTCCTGCATCACCAGCTTAAAGAATGCGGCTACCACTGGAGCGCTTCCAGGCTCTGCACCGTTCGCCTGTCGCGCAAAGTATTCCAAAACCTGCCGTCCTATAGTTTAGGTCGGCTGTGCCAAAGCCTGAAAATCCCGCTCAATGACCGGCATCGCGCTGCCGGAGACGCCCGGGCTACCGTACAGTTGTTTGAAATGATCCTGGCTAGAGATCAGGAACATATTCTTGCAAAAGCCAGTCTGCTCAAATCCAAAGATCAACGGCTGCCCTGTAATATTCCTCTCGAGCAGTTCGAACGCCTGCCCCAAACACCCGGTGTCTATATGTTTCGCAATAAAGCCGGAAAACTGCTTTATGTGGGCAAAGCGCTCAACATACAAAAGCGGGTAAACAGCCATTTTACCGGAAACAACAGCGGCCCGAGGAGGCAGCTTTTCCTCAGGGAGATTCACAGCATAGAACACGAAGAAACCGGTACCGAACTTATGGCTTTGCTACGAGAGTGTCACCTTATTAAGCAGTATTGGCCCGTTTATAACAAGGCGCTAAAAAAATACGAACCAAAGTTCGGTCTCATTGATTATATGGACAGGGCAGGATATCTGCGCTTATGCATAGGCAGAGTGGTAAAAGGTACCCCTGCGCTGGCATATTTCGATCGCGTTCAGGAAAGCACAAAATGCCTTCTGCAGCTTATCGAAACCTTTAATCTCGATACAAGTCTCTGTTCCTTCTTTCAGGAAAACCGCGACCCGGGCCCCAGGCCCCGCCGCCCCGCCGGCCCTATTGATGAAATAGCTGTTGAGCTGCATAACGCCAGAGTGCAGCAAGCTATCGAATTTCTGCAGCAGCAAAAACAAAGTTTCCTTGTTTTAGACAAAGGACGTACCGCCAACGAAACAAGCTATATTTATTACAAAAATAACAACGTACATGCCTTGGGATATCTAGACAGCACCCTTAGTTTCAACCATATCGAAGAAGCCATAAAAGCCACGGATCTATGCCACAGCAATTTCTACATGTGCCAGCTGGTCAGGCAGCACGCGGAGCGCTATCCGCAGCAGGTGCAGCATGTTAATTCCGGAGAGATAGATATGTTGAGATAGCCAATGTTTGATCTGACATTGACGTTAGGTGCGTTCAGTAAATCGTTTATAACTGTTCGAGGAAATTGTGACGGTCTCAACGTTTGAAATGGTTTAGATGTATTAGTAGCTACACTAAGGACGTTAATTTATTAGCTTTAATAATAGCCTGTATTTCTGTGCTTATTTATCTATGTAAGATACTTCTCGCCCTTTGTCCGGATTAACTTCTTTGCTTTGGCTGTGACTAAATCGTAGCATAAATTAGTAATCCCATCTTTAAATAGTTTAGTAATTTTCTTAGCACAAAAAAAGGAGACAACTGTTAAGTAATGTCTCCTTACGTAGCGGGGAGCAGGATCGAACTGCCGACCTCAGGGTTATGAATCCTGCGCTCTAACCATCTGAGCTACCCCGCCGTCTTTTGGGTAGTGGGCCTTAAACAAGGGTCCGGGTTAAAGAGTTGCAAATATAGTTTAAAATCGTTTTCTTTAGAAAATTAAATCAAAAAAAAGGTTTATCCTTTTATACGCTGCCTACGATGCCTCAAAGAACCAAGCTCTCTCTGGAATATGTAATTAAATCATCGCCAAAAATACTCTACAGTTATTTGCATGAGCCCAAGGCCCTGGCACAATGGTTTGCCGATGAGGTGAACTTTAGAAACCAGCAATACATATTTATATGGGACGGGGAGGAGCATGCGGCCCGGCTTATCGGCTCCAGAGATAATAAATACGTGCGTTACAGATGGGAGGAGGATAAAGACGACTGTTATTTTGAAATGGAGATCATACAGGATGAACTTACGCACGACGTTGGGCTGGCTGTGACAGACTTTGTTCCGCCCGATGTACTGGCCGAGCGAAAGCGCATCTGGGATAGCCAGGTTCAATATTTAATACGCGTCTTAGGCGCATAGCCTTGAAAATCATTATTTTTGCCTGGTGAAAAAAGTTTATAAGCTTATAATTACGGCTTTTATACGTCCATTCTTTGTTACCTTTTTCATTGTAATGTTTGTATTGCTGATGTTATTTTTATTTAAATACATCGACGATCTGATAGGCAAAGGCTTTGAATGGTACGTAATACTTCAGCTTTTATGGTATGCATCGGCCACTAACGTAGCCATGGCACTGCCGCTGGCAATGCTTCTATCGTCCATTATGACCTTCGGCAATCTGGGCGAAAATTACGAGCTGGTAGCCATTAAATCTGCCGGTATATCCCTGCAGCGGGCCATGATGCCTTTATTCATACTCGTATCCATTCTAAGCGTTTCTGCTTTCCTGTTTTCAGACTATATGCTGCCGGTAGCCAACCTTAAAATGGGTTCGCTGCTTTGGGACGTGCGCAATCAGAAAGCTTCTTTTCTTATTGAGGAAGGTATTTTTAACAACAGCATACCGGGGTATTCCATACGGGTTCAAAAGAAAGATGAAGACGGGCGTACCCTGCACAATGTGATGATATATGATCAAACCAGCTCCGGATCCAACACAGCAACCACCTTGGCAAAGGAAGGGCTGATGTATAAAACCGACCAGGACAGAACGCTTGTGCTGGTGCTGAAGGATGGTGTGCGCTATGAGGAAAGCGGAAGTGAAAAGACGTACAGCCCCAGGCAGCGCTTTACCCGCTTCAAGTTCAAGGAAACGGAGCAGAAGTTTGACCTTTCGGGATTTAAAATGCAGCGTACCGACGAAGGGCTTTTTAAACAGAACTCGGCCATGCTTAACCTTCGCCAGCTTAGTTACTATCACGACTCTACCCGGCGTACCGTAGACAGCACCGTAAAAGAACTGGCCCGCTACATTATTCCCTCTTATAAGATATACAACCAGGCTTATACCTCCACAGGCGCTAAGAGTAAGAGAACACCCTCTTACAAAAAGGACCTGACAGAAGTGATGCAGGAAGAAAAAGTAATGCCTGCCATAAGCTATGCCCTGGGCGAAGCGCGGTCTGTAACCGAGAGCATAAGCCCGAAGCTTGATGAGTATAACGATTATCAGAAAAGCCTGCGAAGGTATATGATTGAGTTTAACCGCAAGTTTACCCTCTCAATTTCCTGCCTGCTGCTCTTTTCCATAGGTGCGCCGCTGGGAGCCATTATACGAAAGGGTGGGCTGGGACTGCCGGTGGTCATGTCTATTATTTTCTTCCTCATTTACCACATTATATCCACCATTGGCGAAAAATCGGCCAAGGAAGGCACGGTTTCTCCGGTGTTTGGTATGTGGATAGCCATAATTGTATTGACGCCGCTGGGCATATTCCTTACCTACAAAGCTGCCAGCGATTCGGCTTTATTTGATCTCGATTATTATAAACAAGCTATTGTCAAATTCTTTTTGAAAGTTAAAAACCTTAAAGAACGAAAGAAGATCTAAGGAGCGCCTGCGGTTCATGGTTCTGAGCTCTGTAAACTTTAAAATGACAATACTTACATGTATAACTGTATTTTTGCATACAAATGGACAGCATTAAACTACACACAATAGAAGAAGCTATTGAAGAAATTAAGCAGGGTAAAATTATAATCGTTGTTGATGATGAGGATAGGGAAAATGAAGGCGATTTTATAACGGCAGCACGCAATGTAACTCCCGAAATAGTGAACTTTATGGCTAAATATGGGCGGGGCCTTATATGCGCGCCCATAACCGAAAGCCGTTGTCGCGAGCTGGACCTGCCTTTGATGGTAGGCAATAATACAGCCCTGCACGAAACGAACTTTACAGTTTCGGTAGACCTTATAGGCAATGGCTGTACCACCGGCATTTCGGCCTCTGACCGGGCCAAAACCATACTTGCACTGATAGACCCTTCTACACGGCCCGAAGATCTTGGCCGGCCGGGACATATATTTCCGCTCAAGGCTAAGGATGGCGGGGTATTACGCCGCGCAGGGCATACCGAAGCAGTGGTTGATCTGGCTGCGCTGGCAGGCATGGAGCCGGCAGGTGTGCTGGTTGAGATAATGAAGGAGGATGGCGAAATGGCCCGCCTGCCCGATTTATTAGAGATTGCCAAAAAGTTTGATCTTAAAATTATATCAATAAAAGACCTTATTACCTATAAGCTAAAAACGCAGTCGCTTATATCGAAAGAGGTAACGGTATCGCTTCCTACTGAGTGGGGCGATTTTAAAATGATAGGCTATTCGCAGCTTGATACCGGGCAGAGCCACCTGGCTTTGATCAAAGGCACCTGGGAGCCGGGCGAGCCGGTGCTTACACGTGTTCACAGCTCCTGTGTTACCGGCGATATCTTTGGCTCCTGCCGTTGCGACTGTGGTCCGCAGCTTCATAAAGCGATGGAAATGATTGAAAAGGAGGGAAAAGGAGTATTGGTATATATGAACCAGGAAGGACGCGGCATAGGACTCATTAATAAGCTTAAAACCTATAACTTGCAGGAAAACGGCTTTGATACGGTTGACGCTAACCTGCAGCTAGGCTTTAAAATGGACCAGCGCGACTATGGAGTAGGGGCGCAGATTATCCGCCACCTGGGTATTACCAAAGTAAAGCTGATGACCAACAACCCTACCAAGAGAGCCGGTATTGTAGGTTATGGAATTGAAATTGTAGAGAATGTCCCGATAGAAATTCCGGCAAACAAGCATAACGAAAAGTACCTCAAAACCAAGCGCGACAGGATGGGGCACTCCATTATGAAGGATATTAAATAAATCCTACTTAGCCGCTGGCTGCGCTTTAACCGAACTGGTATCTTTTTTTACCACACGTATAGTCCTTGGGGTGCCAATAGCCCCCCCGGGGGCTGTATATATCCGGCGGTGCTGCCCCGATTCTTCCTTTTGCTTAAAGCGCAGCATGGATTTAAAAAATTCGCCAAACGTTTCAAACTCTTTGCGGTAAACCAGACCAAAGGCACTTATGTACTCCTGGTCAGGATTTAAAAAGTTGCGGTTATTGAGCCTGTTCGAAAGGCGGGCCGTAAGGCTTCCGTCTTTGCGTATAAGGTACTGCATTTCCAGATCGCGGGCTATTGAATTGCCCACAATATTAAAATCATTCAGCTGCGAGCGCCTGTCTGTAAAACCTCCGCTAAGTATCAGTCGATCATTCCAAAGGCGAAGAGATGCACTGGCCTCATTAAGCGAGCGTACATTTATATCGACAAAGTTGAGGTTAAGCGCCTGCGTAAGGATATTATTCAGCTGATTAAAAAACAGCTCGGTACCGGCACTAACCAGCGTGGAGTTAACAGCTTCTATATTTACCAGGCCTGTATTGGGTGCAAAAGAGCGGCGCACAATAAGGCTCAGGGCCTGCGTATTTTTATTATTGACATCGCTGAAATAGCTTTGAAACTCATCTTTTAAATAGGTGTCGTTCGGGAAGTTAATGTCAAAGGCAATCTCCGGCTGGGTCAGGTTGCCGCTAAGGTTCATCACCGCCTCAGATAGTACCCGGCCCTCCTGCGGCGCCCTGCCCGAGGCAAGGTAAAGGGGCCTTAAGTCGGTACGCAGGGCATATACCGCCCGTATATTGATTTGAGCGTCGCCCGGATCGCCCGTCCAGCGCACCGAGCCACCCTCGTTCAGGTCAAATATCTTGTTTATAAAATCCTGAGCAGTAAACTGAAACTTGCCGCTGCTTAGCTGGTAGTCGCCAAACATCTGAAAATCGCCCTGGCCGTTTATTTTAAGGTTAAGCGCCGCATTGCCGCGTCCGTTTAGAATACCCAGATCGGTGATGATGTTCATCTGCGTTTTTTCATCAACCGTAAGGTCAAAGTCCATTTGAATACCCTTAAGGAAGGACACATGCTTATGCTGAAAAATTGAATCTTTGGATACAAACTCGATATAATCGTTCTCGCCGGTGCGTTCGGAAGAATTGAGAGGAAGATTAAACACCGTGCCCTCGTCGGCATGGGCTTTGATGTATATCTTCATATCATCCGTATAACCCTTAAATACAAAGCTCCCGGTGGCAAAGGCCGTACCGTAATAGTCGGGATTGTCCTTAAGGGTGGTATTAAGCGCCATGAAGTTATCGGCCCGCACCACAACGTCTATGTAAGGGTTAACAGGATTGGTAAGGTTAACCGATCCACGGGCAATGCCCCTGTTGCCATTTATATCCTTAAGCTCCAGTGCATCGATTTGCACAATGCTGTTGTGTATACTTACCTCATTAGAAAGTGTATAATGGGTTTTAAGGTAATTGACAGTGAGGCCGGCATTTTTAAACGAAACAATGCCGTTTATAGAAGGATCGAGTACGTTGCCGCTTATATTCAGATCAGCAGAAACCTTGCCGCTAAGGTCAGATACCAGGCTGCGCACAGCGGGTTCAAACACAATAAGCTCATTATCATCCATGTGCAGGTTGAGGTCGAGTGTATTGTTTGCTGCATCGGCATTGTAAGTACCCGCCAGGTTAAGCGTTTCTTTGCCGTCTTTAAGCAGGGCAGCCTCTACATTGATGAGCTTGGTTTTATTATCAAAGTCGGCCGCCATCTGAAGGTTGCCTACCCGGGTATTGTTCATTATCACGGAGTCGGCCCTAAGGGCAGCCTCAATTTTAGGTTTTTGAGTAATAGAGAACAGGCTGACATTTCCATTAAGCACACCCGACATATTAACGCCAGCCGCCCGGGTAAGCGAGTTAAAAGTGGCCAGCTGGAAGTTTTTAAAATCTACCTCAAGCCGGTCCTTCGGGTTGCCGGACACCATACCATTTATGCTCAGTATCTGGTTGTTTCTCGAAAGCTCAAAATCGCGCACAATTACATGGCCGTTATCAAAGCGCAGCTGAACTTTTTCGGGTATGCGCCATACTTCGTTGTTAATAACAATGTCCGAAGGCAGCAGGCTCAGCCTGGCAAGAGTATCAGTGCCGAATTCGATCAGTCCGTTTAAATCCAGCTGGTTGGTAGCGTCTTTATCCGAAAGTTTTACGTTGAGCGACAAGCTGTCATTGCGCAGGATATTGGCAATGTTAATATTCTTGATGTACAGGCTGTCGGTAATGTCAATACGGTCGGCGGTTAAAAACAGGTCAAGGGTTTGCCTGCCTGTCGATTCGTCAATGATAACGTTGTTAAACTTAAGCTTGCCGTAGTGTATCAGCGGACTGGAACCATTGAGTGTGGCAATGCTGTCGGCCGAGTTAAAGCGGCCGTAAAAAATAGCGCCTTGGGGTATTCTGAGCTGCGGAACAAGCAGCAGCCGTAGCGGCTCAAAATCTTTTATGTTGATATACAAGCTAAAATCTTGGGCGCCCGGCCTCACGATGCGTGCTTTGAGCGAAGGAATGTAATTTTTAGCCAGAGTTTTGAAATAGGAGGGAATGGTATTGAGGTCGTACTGCCCCTTGAGGTTGGCATCCAGTATGTCCGACTGGACAGACAGTACCCTGTTAACCCCGGAGCCGGAGGCCAGCAGGCTTACCGCGTTTACTACCAGAGAGGTGTCGGGGCTGGTCATGCGGAAATGCTTCAGATCGAGCCTGCCCTGTATGTTATTAATGTCTGTTCCGCTGATAGTACTTGCAAGGTCGGCATCTATCTGGAGAGTATCTTTGGTAAGGTGCAGTTTGTGCAGATTGGCCTTTTTTACCGAAGCCTGAAAATCGAAACGCGGCCTTTTAGAGTCCATGTTTACACTTCCGTCGAAAGCAAGCTTTACGTTAGGATCCTGTATGCCTATGTGCCCGTTAAACAGCGTGTTTACAAGCTGACCGTCTACGATTACGTTGGAGTACCGGTATCCTTTAAGGTCGAAGTAAGCAGCGTTGGCATAAATGTCTTCCTTTAAATTTCCCAGAGATATTCCGCTTCCGTTTACACGCGCTGTGAGGGTAGTGCGTCCCAGAGTATTTACATCTAAAAACCGGCCCAGATCGAAGTCCTGAGCTCTTACAGTACCACTATAAGAATAATTACTTTTAAGGTTAAGATTTACATCGGGTGTAAGCTGGCCCAGGGAGGTTTTAAACGTGCCTTTTACATTAAAGTCTGTATAGAATCCCTTGAACCTGCCCTTGTAGTAAATAGTACCCAGGCGGCTGAGCATTTGGGGCAGCTCCAGATTGCCGGCCGTAATATGGTTAACGATATACTCAACATCTTTTTTATTGCTTACAAGCTGGCCGATGTTGAGGTCGAAAACAGTTTTATCTATGGCAGGAAGACCCTTTACATGAAAGTCGCCTTGTATCTGGCTCGCCTTGCCGGTAATAATGGAAAACTTCCGGGCCTTAAAGTCGCGCACATAACCACTTACTGAGCCGCTTAGCAAAAAGCTGCTGTTCATTTGATCAATGGCATCAGTAAAAAAAGAAATATCCTTGGAGTGTACACTCGACTTCTTAAGATTGCCCGCTATATACACCTTGTTTACAAAGTTGCTGAAATCGGCAAAGCTATTATACTTCATCAGTACATAATCCTTCACCACGCTTCGGTTGGTTTCCAAAAGAAGGTTTTTGTACTCCATCCGGTTGGTATCAATAGTGGCATCGGTAGAGAGGTGCTTTACATGAAGGCCGCTCTTTTCTTTAAAGCTCATGCCCCGCACATCGGCCTTAAAGAGGTGATTTTTGACATCCAGGCCCAGGATGGTACTGCTCAGTTCGCTCAGGTAAACGTCGTCGAAATTAACGCCTCTAACAGTAGTATCGCGGTTGTCGCTTACATATTTAAAAGCAATTTTATTAAGCTCGATCTTATCAATTGAAACAGTATAGGGCTTTTTGGAAGTTTCATCTTTGGGCACAGGTTTGCCCTTGTCAAAATAATTGAGGATAAACTGCAAATTTGTTTTATTATCCTTATACTCCTTCAGATGAAAGATACCTCCATCCAGCCTTACGGTATTTACAGAAATAATGCGTTGCTTTATAGAAAGCAAATTGAGATCTACAGTAAAGCGGGGGGCATAAAGCAGAGTATCTTTTTCGAGGTCCTGCACATAGAGCTTTTCGAGCACCAAAGATTTGAAGGGCTTAAGGTACAAGCTCTCGATTTCAATGCGGGTATTGAGCTCCTTAGACAAATACCTGGCGGCGCGCTTAGCCACATAGGTTTGAACGCTTTTAAAGCGCAGGGAAAATACCAATGCCGAAGCAAGCACCAGCAGTACTGCAAACGTCCATAAAGCTATTTTAAGTACTTTTTTAATAGTTTTGTGCTTTAAACTAATTATCACTCATAAATATTACAGCTTTGGCCACTATTCTTGCTATCGAATCTTCATGCGACGAAACTTCTGCATCTGTATGTTGCAACGGTAAAATACTGTCCAACGTTATAGCTACACAAGCAATACATCAAAAATACGGCGGCGTAGTGCCCGAGCTTGCTTCCCGTGCTCATCAGCAAAACATTATACCCGTTGTGCAGGAGGCAATTGCAACTGCGAAAATACATAAAAAAGACATTAATGCAGTTGCTTTTACAAGAGGCCCGGGGCTTTTAGGTGCATTATTGGTAGGAACATCATTTGCAAAGGCTTTTGCCCTTGCCAACGATTTGCCTTTGATCGATGTAAACCACATGCATGCCCACGTTCTGGCTCATTTTATAGACGATCCGAAGCCCTCTTTTCCGTTTCTATGCTTAACAGTGTCCGGGGGGCACACTCAGATTGTACTTGTTAAAAGCCACTCGGACCTGCAGATCATTGGCCAGACTAGCGATGACGCTGCCGGTGAAGCATTTGACAAAACCGCCAAAATACTGGGGCTTCCTTACCCGGGCGGTCCGCTTATTGACAAGTATGCACAGCAGGGAAACCCGCAGGCATTTTCATTTCCGGAGCCTAAGGTGCCGGGCCTGGATTTTAGCTTTAGCGGCCTTAAAACATCCATCTTGTATTTTGTGCGCGACAGGCAAAAGGAAGATCCCTACTTTTTGCAGAACAACATAGCCGATATTTGTGCATCGGTGCAGCACCGCATCATTACCATCTTGCTCAATAAGCTCAAGCTCGCCTCCAGGCAGTATAACATTAAAGACATAGCCATAGCCGGGGGCGTTTCGGCCAACTCGGGGCTGCGCAGCATGCTTACCAGCGAAGCGGTAAAAGAAGGCTGGCAAACTTTTATACCTGCTTTTCAGTACTGTACAGACAATGCGGGCATGATAGCTATAGCCGGTTATTATAAGTATATGAACAATGATTTTGCCGGGCAGGATGTTGCGCCCGATCCGCGTATTCCTTTTTAATAACACTGCTAAACCGCCTTGCCTTTTGCTTGTACCAGGCAAGGGATGCACCCGTACTGTACCCATGATTTATCCATGATGTACCCATGTTTTTTACAGGATTCATTACGGCCGCATAGCGGCTTGGGTAAGCAAGCATCTCGTACCGTTCAGGCTCTGCAGCCGCTCCGCTTACCTGCAAATACTCAGCTTTCGCGACTGGCTTTTTTGGCTGGGCGAAGGCTATGGTTTTAAGCCTGCAGCCGGGGCCTGTGCCGGCACGTATTGCATTTTTATAAATCTGTGTTAATCTGCTTCTTCTTTTCTATTATCTTTAATTTTCTTTAAAGAGGGGTGATACGATGCCGGAATTTTCTCATTTACACGTACATACGCAGTTTTCTTTGCTTGATGGCGCTGCTGATATTTCTAAACTTTACAAAAAAGCTGCCGCCGATGGCATGAAGGCACTGGCCATAACCGACCATGGAAACATGTTTGGAGTGTTTAAATTTGTGGCCGAGGCGGGTAAGCATAATATCAAACCCATTGTAGGTTGCGAGTTTTATGTGGTGGAAGACCGCCATAAGAAGCAGTTTACCAAAGAAAATCGCGACGTGCGTTACCACCAGCTTATGCTGGCTAAAAATGCCGAGGGTTACCGAAACCTGGTAAAACTGTGCTCGCTGGGCTATATGGAGGGTTTGTACAGCAAATGGCCCCGTATTGATAAAGAGCTTATACTAAAATATCATAAGGGGCTGATAGCCACCAGCTGCTGTATAGGCGCCTCGGTACCTCAGGCGATTTTAAAGAAGGGCGAGGCCGAGGCCGAGCAGGAGCTTAAGTGGTGGCTGGATGTTTTTGGAGACGACTTTTATATTGAACTGCAAAGACATAATATACCCGAGCAGCTTATTATAAACGAAACGCTGTTAAAGTTTGCTAAAAAGCATAACGTAAAGGTAATTTGCTCCAACGACTCTCATTACGTAGACCAGCAGGACTCAAACGCTCACGACATTTTGCTGTGTGTTAATACCGGCGATGTGCAGAGCACACCCATAGCTACAGATGAGGAAGGAGGCAAAGGGTATCGTTTTGGTTTTCCCAATGATCAGTTTTATTTTAAAACTCAGGAAGAAATGGCCAGGCTGTTTCATGATGTGCCGGAGTCGCTCGATAATACCAATGAAATTGTCGATAAGATAGATCATCTGAAGCTGAAACGTGACATTATGCTTCCTAACTTTCCTATTCCCGCGGAGTTTAAGGTTCATGCGGACGATACCATGAACCAGTGGGAGTACTTGCGGCACCTTACCATGAAAGGCGCGCGCGAGCGCTACAGCGAACTTACGCCCGAAGTGCAGGAACGCATTGACTTTGAGCTTAATACTATTAAGCTAATGGGCTTTGCAGGGTATTTTTTAATCGTGTCCGACTTTATTGAGGCGGGCAGGAACCTGGGCGTGTTCATCGGGCCGGGGCGCGGATCGGCAGCCGGATCTGTGGTGGCTTATTGTACCGGCATAACCAGCATAGACCCTATAAAATATAACCTGCTGTTTGAGCGTTTCCTCAATCCGGACCGCAAGTCCATGCCCGATATTGATACGGACTTTGACGATGACGGCCGTCAGAAAGTAATTGACTATGTGGTGGATAAGTATGGAAAGAACCAGGTAGCCCAAATCATTACCTATGGTTCTATGGCCGCCCGCACCAGTATACAGGATGTGGCAAGGGTGCTCAACGTGCCCCTGCCCGAGGTGGTGGCCCTCAAAAAGCTAGTCCCCGAAACTCTGGGCATTACCCTTAAGCAGGCTATTGCCTCGGTGCCCGAGCTTCAGCAAATTAGTAAAGGGAATGATTTGAGGGCCGAGGTATTGCGTGAGGCCGAAAAGCTGGAAGGCTCTATACGCAATACAGGCATACATGCCGCCGGTGTTATTATTGCCCCCGAAGATATTACCAATATACTGCCGGTGGCAACCGCCAAAGATTCCGACCTGCTGGTTACCCAGTTTGACGGCAGGGTTATTGAAGATGCCGGCGTTATAAAAATGGACTTTCTGGGCCTTAAAACCTTGTCTATCTTAAAGGATGCATTAAGGCTGATTAAGCAGAACCACGGGCTGGAGCTTGATATCGATACCATTCCGCTGGATGACCAGAAAACCTTTGAGCTTTACCAGCGGGGCGACACCAATGGTACCTTTCAGTTTGAAAGTGATGGCATGCAGATGTACCTGCGGGAGCTGAAGCCGGATAAGTTTGAGGATTTAATTGCAATGAACGCTTTGTACAGGCCGGGCCCCATTGACTATATTCCCGCTTTTATTGCACGCAAGCATGGCCGCCAGGAGGTGAGTTATGATTTGCCGGATATGGAGGAGTACCTGGCCGATACCTACGGTATTACGGTATACCAGGAACAGGTGATGCTTCTGTCGCAAAAGCTGGCCAGCTTTACCAAAGGCGATGCCGATGTACTGCGTAAGGCTATGGGTAAGAAGGATCGTAAAACGCTTGATAAGCTTAAGCCTCAGTTTATTGAAAATGCCAGTAAAAATGGGCACGATGCTGTTAAGCTTCAAAAAATATGGACCGACTGGGAAGCCTTTGCTTCGTATGCCTTTAATAAATCGCACTCTACCTGTTATGCTTTTGTTGCTTACCAGACTGCTTATTTAAAGGCGCATTACCCGTCGGAGTACATGTCGGCCGTATTGAACAACCAGAATAATATTGAAAAGATATCTTTCTTTATGGAGGAGTGCCAGCGCATGGGAATACCCGTGCTCGGGCCGGATATCAATGAGTCGCTGCTTAGCTTTGCACCCAACAAAAAAGGCGAAATACGCTTTGGCATGTCGGGCATTAAGGGCATTGGCGATAAGGCGGTAGAAAGCATTATTGAAGAGCGTGAAAAAGCGGGCCCCTTTAAAGACGTGTTTGACTTTGCAAGGCGCGCCAACTCGCGCACCGTTAATAAAAAGGTTTATGAAAACATGGTTTACAGCGGTGCCTTTGACTGCTTTGGCTACAGCAGGGCGCAATACTTTGATAAACCCGAACACTCCATGCTCAATAATATTGAGCGCCTCATTAAATACAATAACGACTATAATGCCAGTTTAAATTCTTCGCAGGCTTCGCTTTTTGGAGGCACCTCTGACGCGCATATTCCCGAACCTCAGTTACTGGCCTGCCCGGAGTGGAACCTTATTGAGCGCTTAAAGTATGAAAAGGAAATGATAGGCATCTATCTTACCGGCCACCCGCTGGATAACTATCGCTTTGAGATGAGCAACTTTTGCTCTCATAAAGTTAAAGATGTGCTGCTTTGCCATAAGGTGAAAGAAAATACTGCTACCGACGAGGAGCTGCTACTGTTTAATATGGTTAAAGCCCGCGAGCTTACAATAGGCGGAATGGTTACTTCGGTACAGCACCGCACTACCAAGAACGGGAAACCCTTTGGCTCCTTTGTTTTTGAAGATTACAGCAACTCCTGCGAGTTTGTGCTTTTTGGAGAAGACTATATAAGGTTTAAGATGTACCTTACCGATGGCTACTTTTTGCATTTGAAGGGTAGGCTTGTTGAACGATTTAAACAAAAGGATAACTGGGAGTTTAAAATTAACAGCATCTGCCTGTTATCCGACCTGCGCGATAAGCTGACCAAATGTCTTACCATACAGCTCGATCTGGATGATGTAACTACGGGTTTGCTGAATGATATTGACTCGCTGGTGCGGCAAAACGTCAAGGAATACAGCAAAAGAAATTGCTCGCTGAGATTTTTGCTTCGCGATGGCGAAGATGACATTTCGGTAGATATGTCATCAAAAAGCGTTCGTATTTTCCCTGCAAATGAGTTTATGGAAGAAATGCGGAGCCGAAACATTGTGTTTAGAGTAAATTGACAGCAGGAACATACAGGCTGTACTTTATGGTAAGGTTTTTGTATATTTAGTATTTATAAATTTTTAACTAAACAAATAAATAATGGCTTTAGAAATAACAGATGCAAACTTTGAAGAAGTGGTAATGAAGGCTGATAAGCCTGTTTTAGTAGATTTTTGGGCAGAATGGTGTGGCCCTTGCCGCATGGTTGGCCCTGTAGTTGAAGAACTTGCTAAAGAATATGAAGGCAAAGCCATTATAGGCAAAGTGAACGTGGATAATAACCCGGGTATATCCATGAAGTTTGGTATACGTAATATTCCGGCTTTGTTGTTTTTTAAGAACGGCGAAATTGTTGATAAACAAATAGGTGCAGTGCCAAAGTCTGTACTGGCAGACAAGTTGTCTAAGCAGTTTTAAGTTTTATAGCCCCTTTTCAGGGGCTATATCTTTAAAGGGCTTACCCTGCTCACAAAGCCCGATGTATGGCTTTTTATTTTTTTTGCAAATAGATGAAATGCAGACGCTATTTTTGTCGGTCATTTCATAAAAGATTATCTAATGAGGATTTCTATTGATCGGTCGCCTGTGAAGGTGTATCCCGATTCTAAACGAGTAATAGCGAGATTTTTCTTCAATGGAGAAGAACGAGCCAAAGAGGTTATTCAGCGTGTAATGGAAATTGATGAGGATGCAGTGTTTGGGATAATTTCGCCTATACTGCAGGAGTATTCAAAACGACACAGGAATATAACCCGCTTTCTTAACAAGCACTGTAACAAGCTTAAACATTTGTTTGATGAGCTTGGCATCGATTACTATGCTATTAAACCTTACAGACGCCTGCTCATAGGTTCTTACTTTACGCATGAATATTCTATTGAGTCTGCCGCTTTCTTTAATCCTTCGATTGTTGAAGATCCGGATCAGAGCGAGCTTGTAGAAGGCCAGAAACGTATCATAATAAGTTTCAGGGCGGTGGGCGAAGGGCATATATCATCCATTGTTTTCAGACGTGCTATTATTGACAGCGATAACTCGGTTCATATAATTCCTGTGGGTAATTATATTGATGAAGCCGAGGTGATACGCAATGCAAAATACAATAAGAAGCTGTTTTTTGAAAAGGCGGCTGCTTCCTTGATTGATGTGGACCTGCTGGCCGACCTTGAAAATAAGCTGGATGATCATTTTGAATATTCGACCCTGCGTAGGATTATTATCGAGGCGCAGATGCTTGAGGAGGATGATGAGAAGAAGATGGAATATGAAAAAGTGCTGTGGCTTTCGGATTCTCATTACGAGATGGTGTTTTCGCTGGATACGGATATTACCGACCGTGTTATATTTCCTTTTTCGGAACTGGAACGCAAGGGTATTGAAGATGCCCGTTTTGTTAAGTTTACCGAAGATGACGGGCAGTCTACCTATTATGCTACCTACACCGCCTTTGATGGTGCCATGATTATGCCTAAGCTTTTGGAAACGAAGGATTTTTATGACTTTAAGGTAAGGCCTTTATATGGTAATGGTGCGCAGAATAAAAATCTTGCGCTGTTTCCACGCAAAATAAACGGTAATTATGTAATGATTTCGCGCATTGACGGGCAGAATAACTTCATTATGTATTCTAAAAATATTACTGTTTGGGAAAACCCTCAGATACTGCAAACGCCTAAATACTCCTGGGAGTTTGTACAGATAGGTAACTGTGGCTCTCCTATTGAAACAGAGCATGGGTGGCTGGTTATTACCCACGGGGTGGGCCCGATGAGGAAATATTGCCTGGGTGCAAGCCTGCTGGACCTTAATGATCCGTCTATTGAAATCGGTCGTTTAAAAGAACCTCTGCTTATTCCCAATCCGGATGAACGGGAAGGATATGTGCCTAATGTGGTTTATTCCTGCGGCTCAGTGGTGCATAACGGAACGCTCATAATCCCTTACGGCCTGTCGGATTATTCTTCTTCTTTTGCCTCGGTTAATCTGGAGCAACTGATCAATAAATTGCTGACAGACCAATAGTTGCTTAGGGTGCAAGATAAAGGACCGATAGCATGCTATCGGTCCTTTATTTGTTTATAGGCTTTTATATAATCTTCCACCATCTTTTCTTTCGAAAAGTTTTCCTTTGCCCAGGTATGGCAGTAAGACCGGTTAATCTGGCTTATGTTTTCTACCGCTATACAGGCTTCGCCAACCGAGTTTACCAGGAAGCCGCTCTTTTTGTCCTGAATAAGCTCGGGCATAGACCCTTTATTAAAAGCTATAACCGGGGTGCCGCACAGCATTGCTTCGGCAACGCTTAAACCAAAGGGCTCTCTGAAATTAATCGGATGCAGAAGTGCACAGGCCTTGCCGAGCAGTTCATTCCTTTTTTCGGGGCCTGCATGGCCTACAAACTCAATCTGATCGCCCAAGTGAGGTTTGACCTTGCTGTCGAAATAAGCCTGGTCTTGTATTATCCCGGCTATGAGAAGACGTTTTTTGGTTTTAAGAGCTATTTCAATGGCTTCTGCCGTTCCTTTGTCATGGTGTATGCGCCCGAAATAAAGCAGATAGTCCTCCGGACTGTCATTGAAGCTAAACTCTTCAGTGTTGAGCCCGTTATAGACGGTGGCCAGGTAGCTAAGTTCGGGACTGCGGTCGGAGTTGCTAATGGATATATAATATCCTTTATCGTTATACTTTTTATATACGGGTATGATTTTTTGTGAAGAAAAGCCGTGTATGGTGGTTATCACCGGTGTGTTTATAAGACCGCTGTAGGTGAGGGGCAAAAAGTCGAAATGGTTATGAATGATATCGAACTCATTTGCCTTTTCCATCAGGTTGCTTATGTGCAGGCATTCTGCCACCTTGGCGTCCTGTGTGCGGTCTTCTTCGTAGCCGCTGGCAATTACAGCGTCCAGCTTTCCGTTTGTAAGTGAATCTGCAGTAGCAAAGAGCGTTACTTCCATCCCCGCCTTTACAAGACCTTCGGCTACGTTCGAGGCAATTTGTTCCCATGGACCGTAGTGCCTGGGGGGAGTCCTCCAGGCAACCGGTGCCAGTATAGCTATTTTCATATAGTATTTTAGTGTAGTGTGATTAACAAAGGCTAAACGCAGTTAAGCTTTTGCACATTCTTTTTGGTGGCCGACTGCTTACTGCCGTTTGTGCAAATAGCATTTGCAACACATAAGTAAGAGATCAGGTAAGCAAGCGTGCTTTCTGCCCCTTGGTTACGGTTGAGCTTTCCGGTTTCAAGTCCGTCGCAGCACCCGTGGGTTTCATTATCGTAGAGGGGTATCTTGAGCTCGTTTTCGCCCAGGAACCACATATAGCACAGATGCATTTTTTGGAGCAGGCTATTGTCTTTAGTGATCTTGTAAGCCTGGCTGTACATCAGTACCATTGCCATCGTTTCAATGGCCTGCTGATCGAATATAGGCACATTGCCGCCTTTTTGGTGCCAGCCCGCGTTGCCCACCGGACTGAAATATTCTTTTAAGGTAAGCATTTCCAGGAAAGATGAACTTTCTATAGCAATGCGCTTAACTTCTTCGTTTCCGGTAATTTCGCAGGAATGGAACAGACAGAGGGGTAAAATAGCATTGTCGTAGGTCATATGGCCTTCAAACCAGTGCCAGTCGTCCCGCCGGTTTTTCAGATAGGCGTCTGTGACAAAGGCTGTAAGCCTTTTGAGTTCGTCCATGACTGTAAGGTTGGACGGATGTACTTTAAGGTAGTAGGAAAGTCCTATCACGGTATTGGCGACGCCACGGATGTATCGAAGTGATTTGAAGTGAGGGATGGATGTTCGGAAAATGTCTTCGCCAAACTCGCGGTAAGAATTATTGGGCGAACTGTTTATAAGCAGGCCGATGGCCCATATAGTGCGCCCGAAGGAATCTTCAGAGCCGCGTTCGTCCAGAAAGTTGCGACTGTAGCTCAGAAAGTTTCTGAAATCGCCATCCTCTCTTTGCATATAATGGATATAGCTTAAATATACAGGAAAGAGATCCAAGACATCCTCATTCCTGAACTCCTGATAGCTCATAAGCATAAGGATGAGTGCACGCGAGTTATCGTCAAGGCAATAGCCTTCATGGAAGTTGGGAATGCCGTATTTGGCATGCTGTATAAGCCCCGTACTGTCGGTAAGCCTTTTGATGTGCGAAAGGTTGAAAGGAGGAAGCTCAACGGAATTGATGTCAAAGTCGTCCTCGTGCTTTTTATTCAGCTTGTGAATAGAGTCTTCCAGTACGGCAATGTATTTTCTGCCAATGCTTGGCCATCTTAGGTGCAGGCCATACATGTAGGCATTTTGACGGAGACTGTTTGCCTTTGCTTCGTTATCGAGCAGGTCGATGACAATTTCGGCCAGTTTATCGCTGTCTTTGAAATCGAACAGGCAGCCGCGGTTATTGTCCAGCAACTCTTCGGCGTGCCAGTAAGGGGTAGACACAACGGCTGTTCCGGCTCCTACGGCGTAGGATAGTGTTCCGCTTGTTATTTGCGCTGCATTAAGATAGGGGGTAACGTAAATATCGCATGCATCTAAATAATGCATCAGCTCTTCTTCGTTTACAAACTTACCTACAAAGGTGAGGTGTTTTTCGACGTTGAGGTCTCTTGCCATCTCTTTAAGCGAGTCGCGATACTCTTCTCCCGAATTTTTTAACACTCCGGGGTGCGTATTGCCCAGTACCACATACATTACCTCGGGGTGGCGCTCGACTATTTTGGGCAAGGCCTGTACTACGGTTTCGAGCCCTTTGTTGCGGCTTATGAGTCCAAAGGTAAACAGTACCTTATGGTCTTTGAAAAGAGGGGTTTGTTTGACCGGGTTTACTTCGGGTGCTTCAAGATCGGGTACTCCGTGTTCAATAAGCGATATTTTTTCTTCGGGAATATGGTAAATGGTTTTTAAAAAGCGAACGGCCCGCTTGCTCATCACAACCAGGCTGGAGGCGTACTTTGCCATTTCGCGGGTAATAAGCTTTTGCGTATAGTTTGGCTCTTTCAAAATGGTGTGTAAAACCACTATCACGGGTTTTTTCAACCTTTGCATAAGCGATAGCAGGTAGATTCCGCTCTCACCTCCGTAAATGCCAAATTCGTGCTCTATTACACAGGCGCCGGCATCGCTTTCATTAATAAAATCTGCCGCTGCAGCATAATCCTTATGCTGTTCCTGGCGTATCACAAATTTAACTTCTTCAGGATAGTCGTATTCGTCAACATTTTCAGAATCGTTCATTGCAATAACAAAGCCTGTTTCAAGGAACTGGTGGCCTTTCATGTTTGAACTTATGGCCTTTATTAGATTATTATTAAATGTTGCAATGCCACATTGGCGTGGCGGGTAAGTTGAAATGTAGGCTACTTTCATTATCGGGTCTAGTACTAATCACTTTTATAACCTTACAATGTTTTTTTTGTTTTTATTTGGCTTGCTGCCACCTGCTTATAAACTATTCGGTGCGCCTCCTGTTAGTATTACTTTAAGCATACTCTATGAAACATAACGCAGATATAATTAAAGGCCATGTTACAGCGTCATGCCTGCAGGACGACGGCCTTTTTCCTAATAATGAGAAACTTACAGCCTTATTATACAAGGGGGCTATTATGCTTCACCCGGACGATGAGGCTGAGTGTATAATAGAAACATTTAAGTCTAACAACTGGACGAATGCCTGGGTAAACGGAATATATGATTATCATCACTATCATTCCAATACGCATGAGGCTCTGGGTATTTTCAGCGGAACGGCTCTGGTTCAGCTGGGTGGAGACCATGGTACAACGGTTGAACTCACCCGGGGCGATCTTATTGTTATTCCTGCCGGCGTGGCTCATAAATGCCTGAAGGCAAGTGATGATTTTTCTTGTGTGGGTGCTTACCCCGAAGGGAGGTTTTATAACATGAATTATGGAAAGCCGGAAGAAAGAGAGCGTGCGCTCCAAGATATAAGCGAAGTGCCTCTGCCCGACATGGATCCTGTTTATGGAGAAGACGGGCCCCTCAGGGAACATTGGAAACAATAAGGGGTTTTAATGCCTCGCCGGGCTGCGCAAGCTGGCGGGTTTCAAGCGCATTGTAAATGGCATGCAGGCTTATGTCGTTATTGAAAAAGATATAAACTTCCTCGGCATAGCCGCTTGCTTTTATAGATTCCACCAGGTTGGAAAGCCGGTG
The DNA here is from genome assembly GCA_002332615.1 of Sphingobacteriaceae bacterium UBA2059. Classification (GTDB taxonomy): domain Bacteria; phylum Bacteroidota; class Bacteroidia; order Sphingobacteriales; family Sphingobacteriaceae; genus Arcticibacter. The sequence continues at coordinate 68,398 of DDAL01000003.1, forward strand.
GCGATTATAGCTGGATTTGTATAGTTCTTCTTTGCCGTGCAGTCTGTAATACACTGTGGGGCTATTGATCACCACTTCTTCGGGAAGCGTTGGGTGGCTCATGCCGCAAAAGCTTATATTGTTTGTCGCGAGCTGTAGCTTTACGTCGTCGTTCCACCAGCTGGGGTGCCTGAATTCGAGCACATTCTTGTGCCGGCTGCTCATGCTGGATAGAATCTTATCGAGGTGCTCGGGAGTGTAGGAATAGCTGGGCGGCAGCTGGAATAAAATGCAGCCTAGCTTTTCCTGTAAGCCTTCTTCTGTTACAGCATAAAAGTCATTGATCAGGGTCTGGACATCATTGAATTTTTTGTAATGGGTTATTACGCGTGGTGCTTTTACAGCAAATTTAAAGTCGGCAGGACTTTTGTTATACCAGCCCTGAAGGAAGCTTAGCTGCGGAAAGCGATAAAAAGTAACGTTAAGTTCGAGCGTTTTAAAATATTCGCAGTAAAATGAAAACCATTTGCTTTGTGGCAGCTTATCCGGGTAAAATGTACCCTTCCAGTGCTTATAATGAAAGCCGGAGCAGCCTATGTACCATTTCATTGTCTCTTTTTTTAACTACTAACCGCTAAAAGCGTGATGAGGTTTTATTCTCACCAAAAGATGACGCATTATCAAATAATAGGATTTTTAAATTAAGTACTTTTGCGCACTTAGATAAAGAGCTTATATGAGAGTGGATTACGGACATAAGTGCTATAACTATTACGGTGCCTACCTGAAAAAGAAGTATGAGGGTAAGCGTGTGTTTAAAATAGTTGTAGATGGGGGCTTTACTTGTCCTAACCGCGATGGCAGTAAAGGTTACGGTGGCTGTTCGTATTGTAATGTTGATGCTTTTACGCCTGAAACTTCGCGTAAAATGCCTACAATCAGGGAGCAGATAGAGAAAGGAATTGAGCGCGCTGTTAATGGGTATGCTGCCGAAAAGTTTATCATCTACTTTCAGCCTAATACCAATACGTATGCACCGGCGCACTATCTTAAAGCGATGTATGATGAGGCTTTAAGTGTCTGTCCGGAAGATGTGATCGGACTTTCTGTAGGCACTCGGCCTGACTGTATTGACGCGGAGAAAGTGGCATTGCTGGAAAGTTATGCCGCAAGGGGGCTGGACGTTGATCTGGAGATGGGTATGGAATCTATCTATAATGAGACGCTTTTACGTATAAACCGGGGTTGTACGCATGAGGAGCTCGAAAAAGCGCTGAATCTAGTAAAGGATTCTCCCCTGGATATTTGTCTGCATACGGTTTTTGGTTTTCCCTGGGAAACAAAGGAAATGATGCTGCGCTATGCCGGCGAGATTAATAAGCACCCTCAGGTTAAGTTTGTTAAGTTGCATCAGCTATACATAGTGGAGGGCTCTATTATGGGTGTGCAGTACAAACGTTCGCCTTTTAAGCTTTTCAGCATAGAAGAGTATGCGGATTTTCTGGCTGATTTTATTCCCTTGTTAAGACCTGATATTGTTATCCAGCGTATCTTCGGCATATCGGACTACGAATTGCTGATTGCTCCGGACTGGAAACTTAAAAAGGCGGGCATTCAGACCTACTTGGACAAAGCACTGGAAAGCCGGGGCGTGAGTCAGGGGCTAAACTATGTCCATTCTGTCTGAGTGTTTTGCATTTTTGGCAAAAATGAACAAAGGTAGCTATTGAATAGATCTACCTGTTATATTTGTAAGGCGCTGATTTTAAAAAAGATATTATGTTTTCCTTCTTTTCCAAAACGCCCAGGCATACCACAGTGGAGTGGATCGGAGCTGATATACATTCTCACCTTCTGCCTGGAATAGACGATGGTTCTCCCGACGCTGAAACATCTGTTAGATATATTCAGCAAATGCATGAACTGGGGTATGAAAAGTTTATCTGCACACCTCATGTGTTTAAAGAAGTTTATCCTAACACTCCCCAAACCATCGGTTCTGCACTTTCTTCCTTGCGTGCTGAGCTTGGTAAAACGTCTGTAAATGTGGAGTTAAGCGCAGCGGCCGAGTACATGCTTGACCCTGATTTTCAACAGTTAAGCGAAGAGGCCGACTTGCTATGCCTTAAGAATAAATATGTGCTTGTCGAAATGTCTTATCAGGTTGAAACCAAGAATATTGCTCAATATATCTTTGATCTGAATGTTAAAGGTTACAAGCCGGTATTGGCTCATCCTGAACGCTATTTATATTACCACAATAACTTTCAGCAGTACAGGAGGCTGAAAGAACGGGGCTGCCTTATGCAGCTGAATATGTTATCATTGGCGGGTTATTATGGTAAAGCTGTCAAGCAGGTGGCTCTTAGTCTTATTAAGGATGGAATAATCGATCTTGTGGGCACTGACTTGCATCATGATCGTCATTTGCAGGCGCTGACTGCTTTTGTGCAGAGCGGCGACGCCGGTAAACTGCTTTTTGATTATCCTTTAAAGAACAGGGAACTGTTTCTGTAGCTTCTGCTTTTAAGTTTGTTTTTTGTGTTGCGAAAAACATAGGCTTGTGTAAGAGCGATATGGCCTGTTTTGTGAATAAGTATTCTTAATTTTAGCACTCTTATTTACTCAATAAATGAAAAAAGCTCTTATAACCGGTATTACTGGCCAGGATGGCGCCTATCTTGCTGAATTTTTGCTGGCTAAAGGTTATGAAGTACATGGTATTAAGCGGCGAACTTCGCTTTTTAATACTGATCGGGTTGATAGTTTGTATCAGGACCCGCATGAGGAGGATGTTCGTTTCTTCATGCATTATGGCGATCTGACTGATTCTGCTAATATTATAAGTCTTATTCAAAGCATTCAACCGGACGAAATATATAATCTGGGCGCTATGAGCCACGTTAGAGTTAGCTTTGATATTCCTGAGTACACAGCCGATACCGATGGTATTGGTACTTTAAGAATACTTGAGGCCGTCAGGCTCTTAAACCTTACTGGTAAAACGAAGATTTATCAGGCGTCCACGTCTGAGCTTTATGGATTGGTACAGCAGGTGCCTCAATCTGAAACTACTCCTTTTTATCCTCGCTCGCCTTATGCTGTAGCTAAGCTTTACGCTTACTGGATTACGGTAAATTACCGCGAAGCTTATAATATGTTCGCCTGCAATGGTATTTTGTTCAATCATGAAAGTCCGTTGAGGGGCGAAACGTTTGTTACCCGTAAGATCACCAGAGCCGTGTCTAAAATAGGTCTGGGCATGCAAAGTTGTCTGTATCTGGGTAATTTAAATGCCAAGCGCGACTGGGGTCACGCGAAGGATTATGTTGAAGCCATGTGGCTGATTCTTCAGCAGGAGGTGCCCGAAGATTTCGTAATAGCAACGGGGGTGACAACTACGGTACGCGACTTTGTTAAGTTTTCTTTCGAGCAGATAGGGGTACAGCTCGAATTCATAGGCGAAGGAGAAGACGAAAAAGGATATGTTAAACATGCTCATAACCCGGAGTATCCCTTGACTGAAGGTGATCTGGTTGTTGCTGTCGATGCGAGATATTTTAGACCTACAGAGGTCGAATTGCTTATTGGTAATCCTGCCAAGTCCAGGACCAAGCTTGGTTGGAGACCTAAATATGATCTGCAAATGCTGGTTGAAGACATGATGTCTGCGGATCTTAAACTCTTTAAAAGAGAAAGGGCATTGAAAGATTTGGGTTACTCTGTAAAGAATACGTTTGAATAATTAGTTTACTACTGCATGTTAGATACAATCAATATTTCAAATACAAAGATTGCTGTTATTGGTCTTGGTTATGTTGGCCTTCCTCTGGCTATTGAATTTGCAAAGAAGTATAAAGTATTGGGCTTCGACATCAATGCGGCACGGGTGGAAGAATTGAGTGAAGGAAAGGACCGCACGCTTGAGGCAAATATTGGAGATCTAAGTGCGGTCATCCGTGGGGATAATGCCGATTTCGGCTTGTCTTTCTCGAATGAGGTATCTTCTCTTAAAGACTACAATGTGTTTATTGTCACTGTTCCTACTCCAATTGATCAGTTTAAATCCCCGGATTTAAGACCGCTCTTAAGTGCTTCTAAAATGCTGGGGGAGGTACTCAAACCTCTGGATATAGTGATCTATGAGTCTACTGTTTACCCTGGATGTACAGAGGAAGAATGCGTGCCGGTGCTTCAGCGGATTTCGGGACTTGAGTATAATCAGGAGTTCTTTGTAGGGTATTCTCCTGAGCGTATCAACCCGGGAGATAAAATAAATACCTTGACAACTATAAAGAAGGTTACCAGCGGTTCTACTCCCCGGGTAGCTGATTATATTGATCGTCTTTACCGTTCTATTATTATGGCTGGTACCCATCCCGCACCCAGCATTAAGGTTGCTGAAGCCTCAAAGGCTATTGAGAATGCTCAGAGGGACGTTAACATTTCCTTTGTAAATGAGCTTGCCCTGATCTTTGACCGTATCGGCATTGATACCCAGGATGTGCTTGATGCTGCGGGTACCAAATGGAACTTCCTGAAATATAAACCGGGTCTGGTGGGCGGCCACTGCATAGGAGTTGATCCCTACTACCTGGCTTACAAGGCTCAGTCACTGGGTTACCATCCGGAGGTGATTTTATCGGGAAGGCGTGTAAATGACAATATGGGCTCTTTTGTGGCGGACAAGGTTGTAAAGCTTATGATCCATAAAGACCACAAGATCAAAGGTTCGAAAGCTCTTATTTTAGGGGTAACGTTTAAGGAAAATTGTCCGGACGTGAGAAATACCCGTGTAGTTGATATCTACCATGAGCTGAAACAGTTTGGGCTGGATGTGGATATTTATGACCCATGGGCCGATCCTCTTGAAGTTCAGGCTGAGTACGGGCTTAGCATCTTTAATGAGCTGGACAGCGATTTGAGTAAGTATAGAGCACTTATCGTTGCTGTTGCACATAATGAGTTCCTGTCGCTGGATTACCAAAAGCTGAAAGACAATAATGCGGTTATTTTTGATGCGAAAGGCTGTCTTGAAAGAAAACTTGTTGACTCTCGTTTGTAATACTTTCTTAATCTCTATTTAACGTTATCATTTATGAGCTGATTTAAAATCAGTATGGTGCAGTCTAAATAGTCGAAGTCCTATATTTAAAATTTTTTTTGAATTGTTTTGTTTTTTTGAGTCAGAAAAATAAATTTGCGTCTTTTAAAAGCCAATTATAATGACTAAAATTAAACTTAAATTTCTGAGCATTCTCTGCTTAGCCTGTGCTTTTTCTTGTAAAGTGGATCCTCAGTACCCTGATGAAGCTAAAACCGGTAAGGTTTCATTTAAAGTAAGCGTATTTCAACAATCATACGAGCCTATGGGGCCGGTAAAAACCTATGCAAGTGAGCCTGTGAAAAAAAGCCCTATTACTACTCTCTACTACTGGTTATTTGATGCTAAAGGAAACAAGGTCAGTTTTAAGCAGCAGTCTGCGCAAGATGCGGACTTTTGTAATTTCACTGAGAAGTTACCTCAAGGGCTCTATACCGCTATGTTTTTGGGATCTGAGCTACCTGTAGAAGTGCCAGAGTTTACAACCCCGAATACTTTAAGACCTAAGTTCATCGGGTGCAATGGAAACGTGTTCTCAAAAAAGGTGAAATTTGAGGTGACTTATGAGGGCACAACTCAACCTGTTACCCTCGAAAGAAGGATGTCCAGGCTTGAGATAGTGGCAGAAGATGTTATTCCCTCTAATGTAACGAAAGCTGTACTTACCATAGATAATGAATTGCGAATGTTTTCTCTTGAGAGGGAAGAGGTTACGTATGAGACTCTCAGTATAAAGAATCCGGTTTCAGAGGAGAAAGTCTTAGTGAGTCCTGAGGATTACACTGCTTTTAATATAGGTGTGTACATTATGAATGTAAATCAAAAATTGCTGGGAACGCTTAAATTTTATGACGCGGAAGGACTTATAGTAAAAACGGTTAATATCAGGGATGAACATAATGTAACATGTAAGCTAAGTTCAAAAACTATCCTAAAAGGCCGCTTGATTGAGAACCCCGATGCTACAACTACTATATCTATCAAAGATACATGGGATCCTGATGTAATTGTTCCTTTCAAGCCTAAATAGCAGGCCTCATACACGCGATGTTAGGTGCGTTTTATGTAAGTAGATAGAAGGCTTTTCCATAGCGGTTAAGCCTTTTTTTTATATTTGCAGATAGCATGTTGTAAGTACCACTTGGCATAGCCCGAGCCAGGAGCAATGCTCCGTCTTTGAGTCGCCAGAATAAGTTTAAGGTAACTATCGAAACTAGTCTCTTTTGTATTGTATAAAAAGCATAGCCAGAATTCAATAAACTTATCTACTTACTAATTGATACATCCTAGATGTGCGGTTCTAATCAGTTGAACAGGGAGTTAAGCTTTTGTAGTTTAGTCTTACATGTGATTAAAGTCAAGGAAGCTGGTACCTGTGAGTGCGTGTCGGATGATGCATAAAAAAATCCTTGTAAGCTATGCCTGCAAGGATTTTTATAACTGAACTTTTAAGGTATTTGCTTTATTTATTCAGCAGCCTGTACACCATTTACTGCGTCTTTGATCTTTACTTCAAGTTCCGCCATCAAGTCAGGGTTGTCATGCAGTATGTTCTTTACAGCGTCCCTGCCTTGTCCAAGTTTGGTGTCGTTGTAACTAAACCAGGAACCAGCCTTTTTTATAATATTATATTCGACACCAAGATCAATTACTTCCCCTACTTTAGATATGCCCTCTCCGAACATAATATCAAATTCTGCAAGTCTAAAAGGAGGAGCTACTTTGTTTTTTACCACTTTTACTCTTACACGGTTTCCGGAAACTTCATCCGTGTCTTTTATTTGAGATATGCGTCGGACATCCAGGCGCACAGAGGAGTAAAACTTAAGAGCATTTCCTCCGGTAGTTGTTTCAGGGTTTCCAAACATAACACCTATTTTATCTCTAAGCTGATTGATAAAGATACAGCAACATCCTGTCTTAGAAATAGTACCGGTAAGTTTCCTTAAAGCCTGCGACATTAACCGGGCTTGGAGCCCCATCTTGGAGTCACCCATTTCACCCTCAATCTCTCCTTTCGGCACAAGTGCTGCTACAGAGTCTATTACGATAATATCAATAGCTCCTGAACGAATCAGGTTATCTGATATTTCTAAAGCCTGCTCACCATTGTCAGGTTGCGATACAAGGATGTTTTCAATATCAACCCCTAGCTTTTTTGCATAAAAACGATCAAAGGCATGTTCCGCGTCAATGAAGGCAGCAATGCCACCTGCTTTTTGAGCTTCGGCGATTGCATGGATAGCCAGAGTGGTTTTACCTGAAGATTCAGGGCCGTAGATCTCAATTACCCTGCCTTTAGGCAAGCCACCTACGCCCAGGGCAATGTCCAGACCAAGCGACCCTGTAGAAATAACCTCCATTGGTTCCACTGCAGAGTCGCCAAGTTTCATAACGCTGCCTTTGCCGTAAGATTTCTCTAATTTATCTAGTGTAAGCTGTAGCGCCTTTAATTTATCGGTATTGCTCATTTATTTAGTTTGTAATGTCAAATATACTAAAATAACTAGTTATAATAAAGCCGTTTATAATTCTTTATTATCAATAATACTAATTTTTTCTTTCCTTTTAGTGCTTTCATAATACTTGCAGAAATGGGTAAGCGGACATTCTGCGCACTTCGGTTTTCTTGCTACGCAAATATATCTTCCATGAAGGATTAGCCAGTGATGGGCAAAGCGAAGCGTATCTTGGGGGAGATGCTCAACCAGTTGGTTTTCAACAGCAAGAGGGGTTTTTGCGTTCACAGCTAAGCCTAGTCGTTTAGAAACCCTAAATACGTGCGTATCTACAGCTAGAGCAGGTTTCTCAAATATAATAGAAGCAATAACATTAGCCGTTTTCCTACCCACCCCCGGAAGCTTTTGAAGCTCATCAATAGTTGAGGGTATCACACCATTAAAATCCTTCACCAACATCTTAGCCATCCCTATGAGGTGCTTTGCCTTGTTATTCGGGTAACTAACGGAACGTATGTAACCAAAAACCTCATCAACGGTAGAAGCAGCAAGGCTCCATACATCCGGGAAGCGGTCAAACAGAGCAGGCGTTACCATGTTTATCCGCTTGTCAGTACATTGGGCAGAGAGTATAACAGCAACCAGCAATTCATATGCATTACCAAAATGCAGCTCAGTTTGAGCCTCAGGCTGGTGGGTAGAGAAGTATTCAACAAAGGCCTTGAAGCGATCTTTTCGAAGCATTGTACAAAGGTGGTATATTATCCATTAAGGCCAAAGTTTTATGCTTCGGATTTTGACCCTACACATACAATCTCTGGATTAGGAAGATTACGCCGCCTAACTGAACAATCGCGAGTAATTCAGAATAAGTGAAATGGAATCTTCCGATGGATTCATCAGCTTTTTGTTAAGTTCTTCACTCAAGCAGTCAAGGAAAATTTCATCTTCAACGCTTAGCATTGCAGTTTTATCGTCATTGATTGCAGGATCATTTGCAGAAAAGAATTGAGTAGAATTATTTGTCATAAGCAATGGTCTTAGAGAGTCAATATACTTCTAACGCCATTACTTATGGCTTATTTTGTTCTGTTTCAATTAATTTATACGAACCCCTGTTTCTTTAGTCAACATCATCCTTCTCAGGTTGTTAAGCGCATATCTCATACGGCCCAAAGCAGTGTTGATACTGACGTTTGTGATGTCTGCAATTTCCTTGAAGCTCATTTCGCCATAGTGTCGCATAATAACGACTTCTTTTTGTTCTGCCGGTAAAAGCTGAACCATCTTCCTTAGGTCGCTGTAGGTCTGTTCGCGCACGAGTTGTTCTTCAATGCTCTCATCATAAAAGCCAAGCACATCGAAGATGTCAAAACCATCCTGATTTGTTATAACGGGTGTACGCTTGTCTTTACGAAAATGATCAATTACAAGGTTGTGGGCAATACGCATAACCCAAGGCAAAAATTTTCCTTCTTCATTATACTTACCGGATTTAAGGGTATTTATAACTTTGATAAATGTATCCTGAAAAATGTCTTCTGCCAGGTATTGATCTTTTACCAGCATGTAGATAGACGTATAAATTTTTGCTTTATGTCTGGCAACAAGTTCCTGTATTCCGGTTTCATCACCGGATATATATATGTGTATTAGTTCGTGGTCGTTCTTCTCCTGAAGTTTCATAGGACTCCTCAAATTAAATTCTGTCTTTATAAGTTTAGACGAAGTATTAGAGTAGAGGTTTATCCAAATAGTATTTCCTTATCGATTAAAAACTAAGTATCAAAAATAAGCTTTTTACTTTTTAAGAACCAAACTTTTCCGAGTAAAAGAGTAATATAGCTATTCAGCCGGCTTAAACCTTACCAGTAAACGTTCGGGCAATACACCAACAAGCTTCGGTTAAAGCTACCCGTTACCGCTATCATACAAATAACAGTCAATAGATAAACCCTTTTGTTAAAGCTATGTTTGATATTAATTACGAGTGAATCATAAAGCCTCTGTGTTACCCATCAGTATAGTAAAAGTAAAGAGGTACTTTTGCACTTTGCGTGTATGATATAAAAGTTCAATGAAGAAAGCAGAAAAAGATCCAAAGCACTATATACTTATAAAAGGCGCCCGGGTTCATAATCTAAAGAATATAGATGTAGATATACCCAAGAATAAACTGATAGTAATCACCGGAATGTCAGGCTCGGGGAAGTCCTCTCTTGCTTTTGATACATTGTATGCTGAAGGCCAGCGCCGTTATGTGGAAAGTCTTTCTGCTTATGCCCGTCAGTTTATGGGCCGTATGAACAAGCCCGACGTAGACTATATAAAAGGAATTGCTCCCGCAATTGCCATTGAACAAAAAGTAATCACCAGCAATCCGAGGTCAACTGTAGGCACAACAACGGAGGTGTATGATTACCTGAAATTGCTTTTTTCAAGAATAGGGAAAACTTTTTCTCCCGTTTCCGGCCGAGAAGTAAAGCGCGACACAGTAAGCTCGGTCGTAGAGTTCGTAACCAGCCTGCCAGAAGGAACATCTGTTACCGTGCTTTGCCCGCTCATTTCGCAGAACAGACGTACTCTAAAGGAAGAGCTCGCGGTTTTATTGCAAAAAGGGTTTTCCAGGATCTATCTGAATAAAGAGCCCAGGCGTATAGAAGAATTACTTGAAGATGGTTCTGCTTCATCTACTGATCTACCTGATACCGAAAACACCCAGATAGTTATTGACAGGCTGAGTGCAGATCAGGATGAAGATACCATAAGCCGTTTGGGCGATTCTATACAAACCGCTTTTTTTGAAGGCCGGGGCGATTGCATTATTGAGGCACAGGGTACCATGCATAGTTTCTGTGACCGTTTTGAGCTCGATGGTATTGTATTCGAAGAACCAACTCCCAACTTTTTCAGCTTCAACAACCCCTACGGAGCCTGTAAACGCTGCGAAGGTTACGGCCGTATCATAGGTATTGATGAAGACCTGGTTATCCCCGATAAAAGCCGGAGTATTTACGACGGAGCAATAGCTCCATGGAGGGGCGAAAAGATGAAAGTATGGCTCGAAGAGCTTGTAAAGCATGCTATAAAATTTAACTTTCCGGTCCACAGGTCATTTGCCGAGCTCACAGAAGAACAGCGCCAGCTGCTGTGGACCGGCAATAAATGGTTCAAGGGCTTAAACGAATTCTTTGCCGAACTCGAGTCACATACGTACAAGATACAATACCGCGTGATGCTTTCGCGCTACAGGGGGAAAACCAATTGCCCCGAGTGTAAAGGCAGCCGGCTAAGGCAAGACGCCTCCTATGTTAAGATCCATAACAAGTCCATTACCGATATCGTTTTGATGCCTCTGGATGAGGCGCTGGAATTCTTCAACAATCTTGAATTAAGCGGCAACGACCAGAAAATAGCAAAGAGGCTGCTGGCCGAAATAAGCAGCCGAATTCAGTTCTTAAATCAGGTTGGCCTGGGATACCTTACCCTCAACAGGTTATCAAACACCCTTTCGGGCGGTGAGTCGCAGCGCATAAACCTGGCAACCTCCCTTGGCAGCTCACTCGTAGGCTCCATTTATGTATTGGATGAGCCCAGTATAGGTTTACACCCGCGTGATACAAACAGCTTAATAAGCGTACTAAAATCACTGCGCGACGTCGGAAATACCGTCATCGTGGTAGAGCATGAAGAAGAAATGATGAAAGCGGCCGATTATCTCATCGACATAGGCCCCCAGGCCGGAACACACGGAGGTGAGCTTGTATTTGCAGGGACCTATCATGATATTCTTAAGGACCAAGAAAGTCTTACGGGGCACTACCTCAGCGGAAGATTAAGCATAGAAGTTCCGAAGAAGAGACGCAAATGGAACAATTTTATTGAAATCAAAGGTGCCCGCGAGAATAACCTCAAAGGCATAGATGTTAAGTTTCCCCTGAACGTTCTCACCTGCGTTACCGGTGTATCAGGTTCAGGAAAAACTTCGCTGGTAAAACGAATACTCTATCCGGCGCTGCAAAAGGCCATTGGTAATTATTCGGGCGAGCAAACAGGGCTTTACGACAGCTTGAATGGCAATCACGACCTTATTGAACAGGTAGAGATGATAGATCAGAACCCCATTGGGCGTTCATCAAGATCAAACCCCGTAACTTATGTCAAGGCCTGGGATGAAGTAAGAGCATTATTTGCCTCCCAGCCATCTGCAAAAGCAGCAGGGCTTAAACCCTCGGTCTTTTCCTTCAACATAGATGGCGGCCGTTGCGAAGTATGTCAGGGAGAAGGAGAGGTTAAGATTGAGATGCAGTTTATGGCCGACGTGTTTCTGCCCTGTGAAGCCTGTGCAGGCAAGCGGTTCAAACAACATATTCTCGAAATAGAATACAAAGGTAAAAACGTATCAGAGGTGCTTGACCTTACTATAGAAGAAGCGTTGGACTTCTTTAAAGATGATACCAAAATCGCTGCCAAACTCCAGCCTCTGATGGACGTTGGTTTAGGCTATGTACAATTAGGCCAATCCTCCAACACCCTGTCAGGAGGCGAAGCGCAGAGGATAAAGCTTGCATCCTTCCTCATTAAAGGCAATACCAAGAACAAAACACTTTTTATATTCGACGAACCCACTACCGGTCTTCACTTCCATGATATAAAAAAACTTCTCACCTCTTTCAATGCGCTTTTGGATCAGGGCAATACCATTCTGGTGATAGAGCATAACATGGAAGTAATTAAAAGTGCCGACTGGATAATCGACATTGGCCCCGAAGGAGGCCAGGGAGGCGGAGAACTAGTATACGAAGGCCTGCCCGAAACAATGGCTGCCGAAACATCCCATACCGGCTTCTATCTAAGTCAGCACCTTAAAGGCATTTAGCAAACTTCGCATGCATTACAAGGTTTTAATATACTTTAATATATTTGCTTTCAAAAAACGCTGTTCATAATGATAATTTGATGCAAATAGAAACTAAAGAAGTAGGAGCTGTACATCAAAAGTATAACAGATGGATAATTCTCGCCATATCACTGGTTATAATAGCCATAGCTTTTGTGCTTTTATACAACTATGTGCCACACTTCAGGTCGCAGTTTGAAAGCCTGACACCAACCTTCTATTACTTCTTATTTGCAGGGTTTGTGTTTTCCCTGATAGATGGCGCTATAGGCATGTCCTATGGAGTAACCTCAACCACCTTCAGCCTGTCCATGGGCATACCGCCTGCATCCGCAAGTACAGCAGTTCACCTGTCAGAAATCTTAAGTAACGGAATTGCCGGTGTAATGCACTACCGGATGGGAAATGTAAATACCAAGCTGTTTAAGCGCCTTGTAATTGCAGGGATGGCAGGTTCGGCTCTGGGAGCCTTCCTGTTATCATCCCTTGATGCCTATGCCCACTATACCCGCCCCATAATTTCAGTGTATACACTAATACTTGGCGCCGTAATCTTAAATAAAGCTTTAAAAATAAACGCAAAGAAAGGAAGATCAAAAAAGAAGATAACCAACATACGCTCATTAGGTTTTTTTGGCGGCTTTATAGACGCAGTGGGCGGAGGTGGCTGGGGATCAATTGTTCTTTCCTCACTTATAGCCGGAGGGCGCAACGCCCTTTTTTCGCTGGGAGCAGTTAAGCTGTCGCGGTTTTTTGTTGCCTTTATGAGTTCGCTTACCTTTTTAACCATGCTTAAAGGGCTGCACTGGGATGCCATCGGCGGGCTTATCCTCGGCAGCGCTATCGCATCACCCATTGGAGCAAAGGTAGCTAACCGCATCTCGGCCAAAACAATTATGACATCCGTGGGCATTATCGTTATACTCGTAAGCTTGCGAACTATCATCAAATTTTTGCTCAGTCTTTACTAAAGCTTATTTTAGGATTTAACTACTAAAGCTCCCTAAAGTAAGCGCTGCAGACAAACGGTAAATTGCCTAACAGCAAGTTTAGAAACCATTAACCAGAAAATACAGTTTATGAAAGTAGAATTAGCACGTATAAATGAAGCAGTACACTTCGAGGCTACAGGTTCAGGAAGCGTAAAAGTACATATTGACGGATCTCCCGAGATGGGAGGTGAAGGAATGGGTGTACGGCCCATGGAACTTGTACTGATGGCTTTAGGATCCTGCAGTTCGTTCGACCTGATCAGCATTTTAAAGAAACAACGTCAAATACTGGAAGATATAAAAATAAGCGTTGAGGCCGACCGTGCCGAAGCGATACCCGCGGTGTTCAAAACTATTCATATCACTTTTATCCTCAAAGGGCAGATAGAAGAAGAAAAAGCACATAAGGCAGCCGAACTCGCTGTCAGAAAGTACTGTTCAGTGCACGATATGCTGGCAGAGGGGGGAGTGAAAATCACCCACAGCATTCAAATAAACCCATAATACATCATGCTCTCTTAAAGCACTATGCTTCTTATAACGTTCATTCTGGCACTAGTTATCAATTTTCTAGGTTATATCCCTCTTGGTAATATCAATCTTACCACCATGCAAATGTCGGTAAACCGGGGGATGAGGCAAACCATGCACTTTCTTATTACGTTTTCAGTTGTTGATGTAGTATTTACCTATATTCTAATGCATTTTGCCGACTGGTTTGCCGACCATAAAACCTGGCTAAATGCTTTGGAATACCTTCTTGTGCTAGTTTTTCTTATTCTGGGCTCTTTAAGTCTGCATGCCGCTACTCATCCCAAAAAAGTTAAAAAGAGTACCGGCGATGGTGTAAAGTATGGTATTCTCCTGGGAATATTCAATCCTATGCAAATACCCTTTTGGATGATAGGGGGTACCTATCTTATTTCGCATAACTACATTACAACCGAAGGTTTAGGTATAGAAGTATTTGCACTTGGCGCAGGCCTTGGAGCCTTTTGCAGCCTGTACCTGTTTGCCCGCTTTGCAAAGTATATACAAAACCGCTTTTCCTTAAGCAACCGTATAATTAACAGAAGCATTGCGATCGTATTCTTTGCGCTGGCCCTTATTTACATCATTAAGATTGTGGCGACAAACCTCAAGTAGCATATATTACCTGAGGTTCCAGATGCGCTCGGCCCGGCGGCCGATTAGCCAGAAAGAAACAGCCAGTATACCGAAGAAGATCGCTTTGTCAGTAATATCCCAAAAAAACTCGAAGTATCTGGTATATAAATTGATGAGCAAAAACGTAATACCAAACTCGCGGGCAATGGCATCCTTGTACTTAAGCCCGTAAAACATAAAGCCCAGCGAAACCACGAGTAAAACAATACTATAATACACAATATCAAACTGCCTTACCTTAAACCAGTCCTCCAGATTGCCAAAGTTTCCAAAAATAGAAAGCAGCCACAATGATATAAATAAGTAGAACATGCCCACTATATACGTGATGGTATTAAAGCCCCTGATAAGCCGGATTCTCTTCATATAAAAGCCAGCTGCAGTAAGCGCCGCACCAAAAAATACAAAGCGAAGAGGGTAGTTCATACGTAAAAAATAGTCGCCCCAGTTCGTCTGGTATCCCGTTTCAGTACCAAACCAGCTGCCCAGAGAAATCAGTGCAAAAACCCAGATGAGCTTTGAGTTAAACTTAACGGCCAGAGCGGCATAGATCAGCACCGATAAAAGGAACAATAAAGAAAAGTGCCCGGCACCGTTGTCAAGTGCCCTTCCCAGAAAAGCAATGGATATTGCAGTGAAAAGCACCCCTGCAAACAAGGTAGCTTCATTACTTAAAATACGTTCAGGTGAGGCCCTTTTACTTTTATACCCCATAAAGTAAAACCAGGCAGCCAGAGCGGCAGTAAGAAAACTTATCACAATATCCGGAGTATCATACAAGCGCTTAAGCAGGTTAAGAAGAGCGTCATTTACCAGCAGCGAGGCAACGGCAATCAAGCCGCAGGCCAGGGCAATCCAAAAGGAATACTGTGCAAGCCGGCGCCAGTCAAAACGCTTAATCTCGTAGGTAGCTTTTAGCTCCTCAGCCTTTTCAGCATCAAGCAAACCCTGCTGCTGCCAGTAAGAAATAGTATCTTCCAGAAACTCCGCTTCATTTTTATCCAGATTAAGATTGGCCATAGGGTCCCGTACTTAGATTCTTCAATAAATGCAATATAATAAAGATACTAGCTTAATATCTCTTTAATTACCGTTTTGTCCAGCGCAATCTGATGTTGAAGCTCGGGCAGGCCATTCAATTTCTTGTCGCCCCGCACATACTCAATAAAGTAAATAGTAACCGTTGCATCATAAATATCCCGGTCAAAATCCAGTATATTCACCTCAATATTCCGGCGCATGCCACTTACCGTAGGCCTGTTGCCTATATAACCCATTCCCATGAGCTGTCCTTCTGTGTTATTCTTAGGGTCCTTACTATTCGTAATGTCCAGCCTCACAGCATAAATCCCGTCCTTAGGAATAAGCTTGTAGCTCTCCTTAATGTCCAGGTTGGCAGTAGGAAAGCCAATGGTACGCCCAATCTGATCGCCCTTAATCACCATGCCGCTCAACTCAAAGGGATATCCTAAAAAGGTGGAAGCCAAGCCTACATTTCCATCCAGTAAAGCCTTTCTGATTTTTGTAGAGCTAATGGTAATAGAGTCAATTTCCTCCTGAGGAATTTCCTCAACCCTGTAGCCATACACGTCCGAATACTGCATAAGCAGGTCGAGCCCGCCTTTGCGGTCTTTGCCAAA
Organism: Sphingobacteriaceae bacterium UBA2059; assembly: GCA_002332615.1. Taxonomy (GTDB): domain Bacteria; phylum Bacteroidota; class Bacteroidia; order Sphingobacteriales; family Sphingobacteriaceae; genus Arcticibacter. The sequence continues at coordinate 84,639 of DDAL01000003.1, forward strand.
GCGGTGATCATAGCCTATAATCATCCTCTTCATGCCAATTTTTCCAACGAGCACATCCTTAATATAGTCCTCAGGCAGCAGGTTCGAAAAATCGCGGGTAAAAGGAGTGATAATAAGATGGTCAACACCCAAATCTGTCAATAAGTTAATTTTTTCATCAATAGTCGAAATTAACTTAAGGCTCTCATCCTCCGGATGAAGGATCATGCGCGGGTGAGGAAAAAAGGTAAGGATAACACTCTCGGCCTCCAGGCTTGCCGCAGTTTCAACAAGGCGGTTTATAATTTTTTTATGCCCCAGATGTACCCCGTCAAACGTGCCGATGGTAACTACAGCCTTACCCGTGTTTACAAATTCATCTATATGATGATATACCTTCATAGTGTGCTAAAGTCGGTAAATTAAGCCTTGGCTTCGTTAATTTGTTTATCAAGCGCTTTAATCATATGGGCGGTTTCCATTACGCCGGCAGCATCTTCAAGCTTAAAGTGGCCGCTGCGGGTGCGCTTTAAGGCCGAGAGGTAAGCACCATTGCCCAAACTTTTACCAAAGTCGTGCACCAGCGAGCGTATGTAAGTCCCCTTGCTGCATACCACCCTGAAATCAATTTCCGGAAGCTCAATACGGGTTATTTCAAATTCACCGATTGTCACCGCCCGCTTTCTTAATTCTACCGTTTCGCCCCTGCGGGCCTTAAGGTACAGGCGTTCGCCTTCAAACTTAATAGCCGAATGTGCCGGAGGGTATTGTTCAATATCTCCCTTAAACTGTCCTGTAGCAGCAAGAATATCATCCGCCTTGAGCGAAGCAATGTCAAATTGCTGGTCAGGCGCCGTTTCCATATCGTAAGACGGGGTGGTGGCACCCATTATCATCGTACCGGTATACTCCTTTTCCTGAGCCTGAAAGTCGTCTATTTTCTTTGTAAGCTTGCCGGTGCATATAATAAGCAGTCCGGTAGCCAGAGGATCAAGCGTACCCGCATGTCCCACTTTAAGTTTAAGCGGCTTAAACGCATTGCGTATTTTGCTTACCACGTCAAAGCTTGTCCACTTATAAGGCTTGTCTATCAACAAAACCTTACCCTCAGTATATCCGTTAATATCAGTCAGGCTTCCCTCTACGGTCTTATCCATTTAAATTATCTGCAAGTCAACACCTGCCATCATCAAACATAAAATTATGCCGCCCACCACAATGCGGTACCAGCCAAACACCCTGAACCCATTTCTGGTGATGTAGCCTATAAATGTTTTTATGGCCAGCATAGCTACAACAAAGCCCACTACATTTCCAACAACCAGCATATTAATTTCTTCGCCGCTAAGCACGTATCCGCTTTTATAAAAGTCGTACGCTTTTTTTACTGTAGCGCCAAGCATGGTAGGCACCGCCAGGAAAAAAGAAAACTCGGCAGCCGCCTTGCGCGTAAGCCTTTGCGACATACCTCCCACAATGGTTGCACCCGAGCGCGAAACACCGGGGATCATAGCGATACACTGGAAAAAACCAATTTTCAAAGCGGTGAGGTAACTTATATCATCCGAGTTATCAATATCGGCCTTATTAAACCACTTGTCGGCATAGAGCAAAACCACCCCTCCTAAAACCAGCGATATAGCTACAGCCATCGGACTTTCAAGTAGGTCATCAACGGCCGAACTGAACAGCAGCCCAAATACAACCGCAGGTAAAAAAGCCACAAAGAGTTTAATATAGAAATCGATACTCTGAAAAAAACGCTTAAAATAAAGCACCACCACCGATAAAATAGTACCCAGCTGAATGACAATAGTGAAAAGCTTTACAAAGTCTTCCGAAGCAATGCCCATAAGGGACGATGCAATGATCATGTGCCCGGTAGATGAAACAGGCAAAAACTCGGTAATACCCTCCACAATGGCGAGTATTATGGCCTCAATTAAACTCATAAAAATTTACGAACGTTTTTTTAAAATGGCGTAGAATCCTATTCCAAAGCCGGTAAGCACTACAATAGGAGCAATTACAATTTTAGTAAAGCTATAGATGTCTGTAGTGCCGCTCATAAGCAGGAACCCAAGCAGAACAACCGCAATGCTAATAATCATAAACGTATAGTTGCGTTTGTCAAATATCAAGTCGTTACGCTTGTTATCCGCCTGTCCGATAGTTTGCTTTTTAATCATTATCTGTACAAGTTATATGTTTTTAAACGCAGGTACTTGCTCACGGCAAAGTACGTGCTCAAAAAAGAAATTAAAATTCCCATGCCTACCACTGCAATAAAAATTGCTCCAAGTTCGTACCAGTTGCTTAGCACCACCAGTTCGGGTATTTGCTTTTGAGCCACATACAAAGCAGCAAGCAGCAGGATCACCGCAAAAAGACCTCCAAGAAAACCATGGGCAATGCCATAGCCCAAAAAAGGCTTGCGAATAAAGTTTTTAGTGGCACCCACCAGCTGCATGCTCTTTATCAGGAACCGCTCGGAGTAAATAGCCAGGCGTATGGTATTATTAATCAGGGCAATGGCAATTATCATAAGCACACCTGCAAAAGCCAGGATGATCAGGCTGATAACGTTAAGGTTTTGGTTAACCATGTCAATGAGCGATTTTTGATACGTAACCTCATTCACCAGAGGATTTTTGCTTAGCTGCCTGCTTAAAGATTGAATGCTTTCATTATTGGCATATTCGGCCTTCATATACACATCAATGGACGACAAAAGTGGGTTATAGCCCAAAAACTGTACAAAGTCTTCGCCCAGATCTTTTTGCAGATTCCTGGCCGCCAGTTCCTTGCTTACATATTCAGTTTTAAGTACATAAGGGTTAACGTCCATTTCCTTTTGCAAAGCAAGCACATCCACTTCTTTAGCGGCATCGCTCACAATAATATTGAGCACTATATTCTCTTTCACTTTGTCCGACAGGTTTTTTGCATGTACCATAATAAGCCCCAGCAAACCCATCATTACCAGCACCAGCGCAATGCTGATTACGGCAGAAATATAGATTGGCTTTGTCTTTTTAGACGCTGTACTGCTTTCAAACTCTTCCATACTTGATCTTTATAATAAGCGAAAATAGCAATTTGTGTATAAACTTACAGGCTTAACACCATAACTTAAACCTTTTTAACACTTTAACAGCCCGGCTAAACTGCCGCCAAATTACTATTTTAGCAACATGGATTACCATTTTAAAGATATAGAAACGAAATGGCAGCGTTTCTGGGCACAGAATAATACATTTAAAGTTGCTAATAATTCTACCAAACCCAAGTACTATGTGCTCGATATGTTTCCATACCCCTCGGGCGCGGGCCTGCATGTAGGGCATCCCCTGGGTTACATAGCATCCGACATTTATTCGCGTTACAAGCGCAGTAAGGGTTTCAATGTATTGCACCCCATGGGCTACGATTCCTTTGGCCTGCCCGCCGAGCAGTATGCTATACAAACAGGCCAGCACCCGGCGCTTACAACCGAACAGAACATAGCTACCTACCGGCGCCAGATGGACCAGATAGGTTTTTCATACGACTGGAGCCGCGAAATACGCACCAGCGACCCCTCTTATTATAAGTGGACCCAGTGGATATTTATGCAGCTGTTTAACTCATGGTATAATCTCGATACAGATAAAGCCGAACCCATCGATGCGCTTATCGAGCATTTTAGGCAAAACGGCAGCCAGGGAGTACGGGCCGTATGCGACGATGAAGCTCAAAGCTTCGACGCACAGCAATGGAACTCCATGAGCGTGCAGCAGCAGCAAAAAGAGCTGCTTAAATACAGGCTTACCTACCTTAAAGAAAGCACTGTAAACTGGTGCGCAGCCCTGGGTACCGTACTGGCCAACGACGAAGTAAAAGACGGTGTTTCCGAGCGGGGCGGCCACCCGGTAGAACAAAAGAAAATGATGCAGTGGAGCATGCGCATCACAGCCTATGCCAGCAGGCTGCTTCAGGGGCTCAACACCATCGACTGGCCCGAGCCGCTAAAAGAAATGCAGCGCAACTGGATAGGCAAAAGCGTAGGAGCAAGCGTGCTGTTTAAGGTAGAAAATGCCCCAGGCAGTGCCCAGGCACATCATACCATCGAAGTGTTTACCACCCGCGCAGATACTATTTACGGAGTGAGCTACCTTGCCCTTGCCCCCGAGCACGAGCTGGTGGCCAGCCTCACCACGCCCGCCCGCAAACAGGAGATCGAAGATTATATAGCGCGCACCAAAAAGAAAACCGAGCTCGACCGCATGGCCGATGCGCGCAATATATCGGGTGTGTTTACCGGTACTTATGCTATAAATCCGCTTAATAACGAGCGTATACCCATCTGGGTAGCCGACTATGTGCTTGCCGGCTACGGCACAGGAGCAGTAATGGCCGTCCCCTCGGGCGATCAGCGCGACTGGCTCTTTGCCACCCACTTTAATCTGCCCGTTATACCTGTGAGCGATGCACAGAAAGACCTCGATAAGCAAGCCGATCCGTCAAAAGAAGGACGCTATATAAACTCCGGCTGTATCAACGGGCTCAGCTACCAGGAAGCCCTGCCGGTTATTATACAAACGCTCGAGCGCTTAGGTGCCGGTAAAGCCAAAGTGCAATACCGCATGCGCGATGCCATATTTGGCCGCCAGAGGTACTGGGGCGAGCCGGTGCCCGTTTATTTTAAAGAGGGCTTGCCTTACCTTATCGACGAGCAGGATCTGCCTCTGCTGCTTCCCGAGGTAGACAAGTATTTGCCTACCGAAGCCGGAGATCCGCCTCTTGGCAGGGCCACCGGCTGGAAGTATAAAGATCAGTACCCTTACGAGCTAAGTACCATGCCCGGCTGGGCGGGCTCCAGCTGGTACTGGTACCGCTACATGGCAGCGGCCGAAGAGCGCGGTCAGAACGTATTTGCGCCAAAAGAAGCTATAGACTACTGGCAGGATGTAGACCTGTACATAGGAGGCTCGGAGCACGCCACCGGGCACTTGCTTTACAGTCGTTTCTGGAACATGTTTTTAAAAGACATAGGCTGTGTAAAGCAGGAGGAGCCTTTTAAAAAGCTCATCAATCAAGGCATGATCCAGGGGCGCTCGAACTTTGTATACCGCCTGCTTAACAAGGATGGCAGCGGCACCAATACCTTTGTATCGCATGGTCTTACAGCTCAGTACAAAACTGCTGCTTTGCATGTCGACGTAACTATTGTCGATCATGATGTGCTGGATCTGGAAAAATTCAGGCAGTTCAGGCCCGAGTTTAAAGATGCAGAGTTTATACTTGAAGATGGCAGGTACATCTGCGGAGTAGAAGTTGAGAAAATGTCCAAGTCGAAGTTCAACGTTGTTAACCCCGATCATATCATAGAGCGTTACGGGGCCGACACACTTCGCCTATACGAAATGTTCCTCGGCCCGCTGGAGCAAAGCAAGCCCTGGAATACCAACGGCATAGAAGGAGTATACAAATTTTTGCGCAAGTTCTGGAAGCTGTTTCACAATGAGCTGATGGAGTTTGCCGTATCAGACGAAGCTCCCGTAAAAGCCGAACTCAAGGCTCTTCACAAAATTATCCAGAAGGTGCAGGATGATATTGAGCGTTTTTCCTTCAATACTTCCGTATCCAGTTTTATGATCTGTGTGAACGAGCTTACCGACCTGAAGTGCAATAAAAGAGCCATTCTGCAAGATCTGGTAATTGTGCTGTCGCCTTATGCGCCTCACATTACCGAAGAATTGTGGAGCCTGCTGGGCCATGAACCTGGCTCGCTCACCCGGGCCGCTTATCCCGAGTTTAACCCTGCTTATTTGGTAGAAGATGAATTTGCCTATCCCATATCTTTAAACGGCAAGATGAAGCTTAACCTCAATATCCCTCTGGCTCTGGACAATGCCGAAGTAGAAAACTTTGTACTGGCCAACGCCGATGTTCAGCGCCATCTTGACGGTAAGACACCTAAAAAACTTATTGTAGTAAAAGGCCGCATTGTAAACATCGTGGTCTGATAAAAAAAGCACCGGCCCTGCTGTTCGCCCGCACCTCAGGTAACTGGCTTCTGCAGCTTTCGAAAATCCGAAGCGTCAACTTTTTCAAACACCTGAAAAAGTGCATACGCTTCGGATTTTTTTGCTCAAAGCAGGACGCTTTGTTCACTCCGGGCGGCTCGGGTTATCCGGCTTAGGGGTGCATAACAGCTTCGGCACGAGCGGGCTGTCAACACGTACTGCAGTCGGTATGTATCCATTAAAAACACGGACTCATCATGGACTCATCATGGGTTCATGGCGCACGGATGCCGTCGCAGTTGCACGCCTGTTCCGGCAGGGTTTGCAAGCACAAACAGTCCCCTCATATCAGTGCCGGCAGGCCTGTATACACCAGTCAGCTGCAAGTTTGTTGGCAGCCTTTCAGGCTTTTTAATACATTTGTATTGTTATGAACGAACTAGAAAATCCGGCCATTTTTGATTTTTCTGCCGACGAAAGCCTGCAGGAGCGAATAGAACTGATAGCACATAAACTAAAGTATGTGCAGGAGCGGCCGGCGGTCTTTTGTATCAGCCGGGCAGATACACCTATTTCCCTTAGTACCTATGTATACAGCCTGGCTGGCATGGCAGGAGGCAGCACTGCAACCCTGAGCGATGGAGGCGAAGGTACGTTCATAACTCCGCAGATCTTGTCTATGAGCAATGCGGAGCTTATTCTGCTGGGTTCGGCCAATTATTCAATTGAGCAAACGCTCATCGAGGCGGGGAGCCTTTTTGAAGACCCCGATTGGCAGGACCTTCAGGCTGTNNTTTGTTTACCGCTTCTACACCTGCCGCGCAGGTAGAATCGGTAGAAATGCTTGCCGAAATAATCCACCCTAAGTACTTCATATTTGGTTATGAAGGCTCCCGGTGGATCAAATTTACGGTATAAGGTTAAACTCTTTGGCCAGCAGTTCGTAGGACCTGAGGCGATCCTCAAATTTTTCGGTAATGGTTACCGCTATAAGCTCATCGGTGCCATAAGCCGCGGCCATGCTTTCCAGTTGCTGCTTTACCTGCGCCGGAGTGCCAAATACCATGCGCTTTCGGTTAAAACGCACCCGGTCCTGTTCGTCAAAGGTAAATTTGTAATTTTTTATTTCTTCGTAGCAGGGTATGCCTTCAGACTTCCCTTTTTCCATATTGAGCATAAGCACGTCCATTACTTTTTGCAGCTCCAATGCTTTTTCCTCGGTTTCGGCGCATAACACAAAAACACCCACGGTAACCTTGGGCTCTTTGAGCTGCGCCGAAGGGCGAAACCTTTGTCTGTAATGGCTGGCGGACTGCGGGCCCCCATTCGGATTGATAAAGTGGGCAAAGGACAGCGCCATGCCCAGGTGAGCAGCAAACAAACCGCTTTGGCCGCTCGAACTTAGTATCCACAGGTCGGGAGCCGTATCTGCCATCGGGATAGCATGTACGCGGCTATGTTGTTTGGGGTACTCGTTTTCAATGCCCAGATAATGCTGCAGGTCTACCAGCTGCTGCACAAAATCCTTTTCATTAAAGGTGTTAGATGGGTTAAGCAGCGAAGCGGTTATACGGTCGCCGCCGGGCGCTCTGCCTATCCCCAGGTCTATGCGGCCCGGATACAAGGCTTCCAGGGTTCTAAAACTTTCTGCTACTTTAAGCGTACTATGGTTGGGCAGCATAACGCCTCCCGAGCCAAGTTTTAAGTTTTTGGTTTCATTGGCAAGTCTGGCTATCAGCACTTCGGGCGATGAGCCTGCAAGCGTTTGTGTGTTATGATGTTCCGATACCCAAAAGCGTGTGTAGCCCCATTGGTCGGCCTGCCGGGCAAGTTCGATGGTTTCATTTAAAGCCTGGCCGGCTGTATTGCCCCTGCGTATGGGCGACTGGTCTAATATGCTGAGCGAAATAGAATTGTTCATATGTTTTTAAAACCTTATAGATTCAAATAGTTTTATACTGAAAGTAAAATTAGATTAAAATGATCCATTTATTTAGTCCCTTGCAAATACGGAATTTAGTACTAAAAAACCGTATTGCAATGTCGCCCATGTGTCAATACTCGAGTGAAGACGGCTTTGCCAACGACTGGCATCTGGTGCATTTGGGCAGCCGTGCAGTTGGAGGAGCAGCCCTGATTTTTACAGAGGCTACGGCTGTAAGCCCCCGGGGACGCATTACTCCGCACGACGTAGGGATATGGAAAGACGAGCATATAGAACCTTTAAAACGCATAACCAGCTTTATCCGGCAGCAAAACTCTGCATCGGCCATTCAGCTTGCCCATGCCGGCCGCAAAGCTTCGCGCAGCAGGCCCTGGGAGGGCGACCGTGCCTTGAGCCATGCCGAGGGCGGCTGGCAGGTGGCCGGCCCCGGTGCTATGTCCTTCCATAGCAATGAACCTGCTCCCCATTCGCTCAGTATAGAAGAAATAGGGCAGGTTATCGATCAGTTTGCCCGTGCTGCTGCCCGCGCAGATGCTGCCGGATTTGACGTGGTTGAAATTCATGCCGCGCATGGCTATTTGCTGCACGAGTTTTACTCACCGCTATCCAATACCAGGCAGGATATCTATGGCGGCAGCTTTGAAAACAGGGTTCGCCTCTTGCTGGAGGTTACAGCGGCAGTGCGTATGGAATGGCCGCAACAAAAACCTTTATTTGTGCGTATATCGGCTACCGACTGGGTAGAAGGCGGCTGGACAAAATATGATTCTGTTGAGCTCGCAAAACTGCTTAAGGAACAGGGGGCTGATCTGATAGACTGCTCTTCGGGCGGCAACGTGCCCGACGCAGTAATACCCGCCGGCCCGAACTACCAGGTTCAGTATGCGCGGTCCGTAAAGCAGGACGCTGGTATTCTAACCGGCGCAGTGGGTATTATAACGGAGCCTCATCAGGCAGAAGCCATTATAGCCGAAGGCAAGGCAGATATTGTATTGATAGGCCGTGAGTTGCTGCGCGATCCTTACTTTGCTCTTAGGGCAGCAAAAGAGCTTGAAGCAGCTGTCGAATGGCCTCCGCAATACTTAAGGGCAAGGCGATAGAAGGGCTAATCTGAATTATGGAACATAAATGATTTGTGTAAACAGACATACCTCAACTCATTCATCATATCCAGCTTAAATACCTTGCTTCTTATATTGGCATCCGTCCGCAATCGTTGAGCCGTATCCGAAAAGAAATTAGTTAACCTTTGTTCATTGATCTGTTTGAACGGACAGTATACCTTTACAAATTAAGAGATGAAACCATTCGTTGTGCTAGTATGCGTGTTTGCTGTGTTCTTAATAGGCACAAAGCTTTTTAAACAGGACTTCGATTATAAACTATCCGGTAAAACGGCATTAGCTGCGATGCTATTATTTACCTCATTAGGACATTTTCTCTATACAAAAGGGATGGGGATGATGTTGCCAGATTTCATTCCCATTCGTACAGAGCTTATTTATCTGACAGGAATCATTGAGATTGTAGCTGCAGCAGGTCTTTTTATCCCCAGCTTAAGGGTTACTACTGGAATCCTTTTGATAGTTTTTTTCGTTTTGGTTCTTCCCACTAATATTTACGCAGCTATTAAAAGGTTGAATTACGAAACCGGAACATTTGACGGGAAGGGCAGTTCCTATCTCTGGTTTCGTGTTCCGTTTCAGTTTTTGTTGATTTTGTGGACCTATTTTTTTGTAGTGAGATAATTAGTTACCTGGCTCTGGTTATTTCGTCAAAATTTATATTCTTATTTGTTTTGTAATGTACAAGTTATGTTTTGTACGTGCAGCCCTTGTACCCTGTGCAGGGGGTTAGTTAAAGGTCGCAACTCCATTTCTCTGGAACGGGCGGTAGAAGTGAAATTAGGAGCCCCGTACCGTATCAGGAATATGCCATACACGGTTTGTAAAAGCAGGTCGCTTTGCGTAAATTTATGAAAGGAATGAATTTTTAAGAAAACCGTTATTAATACGTAATGGTATAAGTTTCTAAGTTTCAAAAATATATGATTAATATTGTGCCTCTATAAGTCAGAAACGATGTTTTCACTCCGTAGCTCAGTTGGTAGAGCAACAGACTCTTAATCTGTTGGTCGAGAGTTCGAATCTCTCCGGGTACACACTTAAGACATTTACAGATTTGAACGAAATAGAAGTGAGGATAATAGTCACGTAAATAAAAACATCGAATGGAATAGAGCTGATTGATGTGTTTTTAAGTGTGATTTCAATAAGACCGGTCTGGAAAATTGACATACGTTAACGGTTGTTTAGTTTCCGTGAGGGGGATACTAAACAAACAAGGCTCCTCAAAATGATGGAGCCCTGTTTGATCGTTCACTATGGGATCTTCGACTATTTTTATAACGAGGCAAGCATTTGATTGCCGGTATATTGCATTGCAGCTGTATTAATATCGAGGTAAGCTGATGCATACTGTGCTGTGTTTGGCGCGCTTATAAAAAGGGTAGTGCCGTTTTTAATGGTTTGCACTACGGCCGAAGTAAGCTCTACGGGGAGGGCGGGACATCCCTGACTTCTGCCCAGGCGGCCATGCTGGTTTACAAATGCTTCGCTTACGTACTCGGCGCCATGCACTACAATGCCCCGCTGATAGGCATTGGTATTGTATCCTTTATCTATTCCGTTTAGCTTTAATGATAAGCCATGCTTGCCCATATAAGTATTGCCTGTTACATAGAAGCCTAAACTGCTCTGGTTGGAGTGCTCGATGTTTGAAAAGGCGTTGGCATAGTTATCTCCTGTGCCTTTACCATGGGCTACGAGGGTATGAAACAGTACCTTTTTTGCCTCCAGGTCTACAATCCATAAGCGCTTTTGCGAACTTGGCATATTGAAATCGACAATAGATAATATCTCACTGTCCTGATTTGCTTTTCCGTTAGCTTTAAGATTGTAATAGCCTGTTAATGCCTTTTGAAATACGGCATAATCCAGACCCTGAGCGTCAAGGCCGGTTTCAGTATATAGCGTATGAATATGTCTATCAAAGACTTCAGCAGAAGTCAATGTTCTTGCTACTGCAGTATCTTGCTGAGTTGTTTTGGTAATTTCTGCACTGTCCTTTTTTAAGGACCAGCCAAAAGCAGGAATACTCAGGACCAAGACAGCATAAGTAGCTCGCTTCAAAATAGTGTTTTTCATATGTTTATCTCTTTACAGAAAGTATTAAGGTAGATTAGTACAATCTATAATTAGTAGTAGATTTGTATGTTTTTCTATATCAAATGTACGAAATACAAGTCGATTAAACAAGTATATGCTTGGTTATAGTGTCATTAAACTATCAGAGTTTTAGCTTTTCCGGAAGCGCTTTGCAGAGGTTTTGAAGCAGATTTACTTGGATAAGCGCCCTATAATGAACCGCCCGGCCAGGACTTTTTGCTACGGCGGAACCGGTAGGATTTTTTAGGCCGGGAGTGCATGAAAAAGCCGGAGCGCTGAGCGTCCGGCTTCTATAAGGTTTGTATAGGCGACTAGGACAGCAGATTTTTCCAAGACACGAGGTCGCTCACGAGGTAACTTAGCTTATCTGCGGATACGCGTTCTTGCTCCATAGAATCCCGATGGCGAATGGTTACTGTATTATCTTCGAGTGTCTGGTGATCTATGGTAATACAAAACGGAGTGCCTATTGCATCCTGACGGCGGTACCGCTTGCCAATAGAATCTTTTTCTTCATAAATAAGATTGTGCTCCAGCTTGAGCATGTCCATCACCTGGCGTGCTTTTTCGGGCAGTCCGTCTTTTTTGGTTAATGGCAAGATAGCAGCCTTAACAGGGGCAAGGCAGGGATGCAGCTTTAATACTACTCGGCTGTCTTTTTTGTCGCCCTGGCTAAGGTCCTGCTCTTCGTAGGCATTGATAAGCGTAAGCAGGAACATACGGTCGAGTCCTATGGACGTTTCGACTACATAGGGTATATAGTTTTGATTGATCTCGGGGTCGAAATACTGGAGTTTTTTGCCTGAATGTTTTTGGTGCTGCGACAGGTCGAAGTCGGTGCGGCTGTGTATGCCTTCAACCTCTTTGAAGCCGAACGGAAATTCAAATTCGATGTCTACCGCGGCATTGGCATAGTGGGCAAGTTTTGTATGGTCATGAAAGCGGTACTTCTCGGCAGGGGTGCCCAGGGCTTTATGCCACTTGAGGCGGGTTTCTTTCCAGTAGTCATACCATTGCATTTCGGTGCCGGGGCGAACAAAGAACTGGAGTTCCATTTGTTCGAACTCGCGCATGCGCATAATAAACTGGCGGGCTATTACTTCGTTTCTAAAGGCTTTACCTATCTGCGCTATACCAAAAGGTATTTTCATGCGGCCTGTTTTCTGCACGTTAAGGTAATTGACAAATATACCCTGTGCTGTTTCAGGGCGCAGGTATACCTGGTCTGACTCGTCGGCCACGGCGCCCATGCGAGTAGAAAACATGAGGTTAAACTGCCGTACCTCGGTCCAGTTGCGGGTGCCCGATACGGGGCAGGCAATTTCGTGTTCAATAATGAGCTCTCTCAGGGCGGCCAAGTCATCCGCTTTCAGGGCCTGATCCATAGCAATCTGAAGCCCTGCTGCTTTATCAGCTTTGCCGTCTTTTTCATAACGCGCTATCCTGTCTTCCAGCAATTGGTCTGCACGGTAGCGTTTCTTTGAATCCTTATTATCTATCATAGGATCGTTAAAGCCATCAATATGGCCCGAAGCTTTCCACGTGGTTGGATGCATAAAAATGGCGGCGTCTATACCGAGGATGTTTTCGTGCATCTGCACCATGGATTTCCACCAGTAACTTTTAAGGTTATTCTTTAATTCAGACCCATACTGACCATAATCGTACACCGCACTCAGACCGTCGTAAATTTCACTTGACTGAAAAACGAAGCCATACTCTTTTGCGTGAGATATGACATTTTTAAATAGCTCGTCGTTATTTTTGCTCATAATGCTGCAAATATATCATTTTTGAATGCCTTGGTATTTTGGTATTTAGGGGCTTTTAAGCCGGAAATGTGTTTTTTATCGTAACAATTGACGTACTATGTTGTTAAAAGCAGTAGTAAACATATAAAATTAAAAACTATGAAACGCATCTTACCTTTATTTACAGTTCTGGCATTGGCTATTGGCTCAGTAAATGCTCAGATCACTACTCCGCAAACTTCATCGGCATCTCAGGAAGCAGCAATTGCAAAAGGAAACTGGATGGTAGGTGGAAGTCTTGGTTCTACCGGTTATAACTTTGACACTGAAACTTTCAGTATAAACGTTAACCCAAGCGCTGCTTATTTTGTAAAAGATAACATTGCTCTTGGTGCTGCTGTAGGACTTGGTCTTAATGCTTACGATGGCGGTTCGTCTGTTAATTATTCAATTACTCCGATGATCCGTTACTATTTCCCTGAAGGAGCTACTCCAACCGGCAGATGGTTTGGCGAAGGCGTTGCGGGTATTGGTGGCAGCCACACAAAGAATAACGACAATGATGAGCCTGTATCTGTAGTGCTTGGAATTGCCGGTGGTTACAACCACTTTATTACTCGTAGTGTAGCTTTGGAAGCCAAATTGGGTTATACCTACAGCAAGGCAGATATTGATGCTAAATCTGGAATTTCCGGACTAGGTGTTAGTGTAGGTTTCCAGATTTTCTTACCTGGAAGAGGAAACCGTTAATTTAACGTATTGAAATACCGGCAACCCGACAGGGCTGCCGGTTTTTTTGTGCTCAAAATTTGGCCGTTTTTTTGGTAGGTTTGAAATAAAACACTAAGATTGATATTAATTTAAACATCCTTATGAGGCTTTTACTATTCTTTTTTTTGATGATGGCCGGTTTATTTTCCGCGGCTCAGGAAAACAATAGCCTGCCTTATCCTGTACGGCCAAGGTTAAATGTTGATGCAGAATTTGTATTGCCCGCCGGCGAGGCAGGGCACAGGTATAGCTGGGGAATAGGTGCTGCTGCCGGTATTGATGCGCCTGTGACTCAAGCCTTATATGCTTCTCTTTCGGCAGGTCTTCTGTCGCTTTTTCCTGATAATGATGATGACGCCGATAATAAACTGTTTGTACCCATTAAGGTTGGCGCGAAGTATTACTTCAATAGTTTTTTTTACGGACAGGCAGAAATGGGTACTGCAATAGGCGTGCATAAGGGTGCGGGTATTTCCTTTATTATGTCTCCGGGCGTAGGAGTTTCAATACCTGTAACTGACCGCATTTCTATTAACGGAGGACTAAGGTTTGAAACCTGGAACCGGGAGGGAGGCAATATAAACGGCACTGGCTTTAAAGTCGGATTGCAGTTTTAGTCTGCCGCTCGTTTAGAAATAATTCATATTTTTGACTGCAAAGAAACTCCGTAGCCGGCAGCTTGCTGTTAAACGCAAATACAAGTGATATTTTAATTTAAAGATACTATGAGATTTATTGTTTCGACGTCAACATTATTAAAACAATTACAGGCGGTTAACGGAGCGTCAAGTAGCAGTACTGTGCTTCCTATCCTTGAGAACTTCCTGTTTGAAATAAATGAAGGAGTGTTAAACATTTCTGCAACCGACCTGCAGACTAGTATGACCACGTCTTTGGCTGTCGAATCAAAAGAGAACGGTAAAATTGCTATTCCTTCCCGTATCCTTATCGATACGTTAAAAACCCTGCCAGACCAGCCGATTGCCTTTAATGTGGATGATGATACCTTTGCTATTGAGATAAACGCAGGGGATGGTAAGTATAAACTAAGTGGCGAAAACGGAGATGATTTTCCTAAAATTCCTACAGTGGAAAATGCTTCGGCAGTAAACCTGCCGGCCTCTGTACTTGCGGAGGCTATTAATAAGACTCTTTTTGCTGTAAGCAGCGATGAATTGCGACCTGCCATGACCGGGGTGTTTTGCCAGTTGAGCCCATCTAACCTTACCTTTGTTTCTACCGATGCTCATAAGCTGGTGCGCTACAGACGTAATGATGCGCATGCCGAGCAGGCTGCGTCCTTTATTCTTCCGAAAAAAGCTCTGACGCTGCTTAAGTCGTCTTTGCCGGCAGAAGACGTAAACGTTTCTGTAAAGTATAATAATACCAGTGCTTTCTTTGGGTTTGGAAGCATAAACCTTATATGCAGACTCATTGACGAGCGCTACCCTGATTATGAAGCTGTAATACCTCAGAATAATACCAACCGCATGACTATTGACCGTGCCGGCTTTTTAAACTCTCTGAGGCGTGTGGTTATCTATGCAAATAAGACAACGCATCAGGTGCGCCTTAAAATTACGGGAAGCGAACTTAACATCTCTTCCGAGGATGTTGACTTTTCTAATGAGGCTTTTGAACGTTTGAGCTGTCAGTACGATGGTGATGATATAGAAATAGGGTTTAATGCGCGCTTTTTGATAGAAATGCTGAATAACCTGGACGGGGAAGAGGTTACTCTTGAGATGAGCACTCCTAACCGTGCGGGACTCTTGATACCGCAACCCGGGAATGACGATGAGGATGTGCTGATGCTTGTGATGCCTGTTATGCTTAACAGTTATTCATAGAACGAAACCTTATATTGAAGGATAGGTGGCTTGCTTTTTGCTTTAAAACAAACACTTACGCCTTGTACGTACGAACGAATGATTAACTAATGATTATGAATAATATAAACTTATTGAAGGGATTGAGGAAAATTGCAGTGCTTGGTGTTGCCACGCTGTTTCTAAGTTCTTGTCTTAATTCGAATAAAGATCCAGAAATAACTCCGGTTGCGGGGGTAGCTTTCTATGATGCTTCAACTGTTGGTGCGGGGCATGCCTTGTTTGTTGGAAATACAGGAATATCGACCATTAAACCTGGTCAGGCTTCTCTTTATATTCCTTTAACTGTGGCAAACCATACTTTTTCTGTTACTGATGATACCAGAAAGAAAGTTTTATATCAAAAGCAGCACTTACTGGACGAAGGAAAGTTCTATTCTATGTTCATAGCCGACCGTCCGGAGCAGAAGGATAGTATTGATGTGCTATTTAAGCATGACGACCTCCCTGTTTATTCTGAAACAAAAGCCAAGGTGAGATTCGTTCAGTTAAGCCCGCAGGGTAAGCTTACGCTTACTGTTAATAATCAGGATCTTTTTATGGATCAGCCCTTTAAAAGTATTACCGATTTTATCGACGTGGATGCCGGAGCTGCTACTTTTAGTGTAAAGAAGCAACCCGGAGGCGATGCTATTGCAAAGGGGGAGGGAATTACGCTGGCTGCAAAAAACTATTATACGGTGTTTGTTGGTGGTTATGAAGGTGAAACCGGCGACAAAGAGATGAGAGTGAAAGTAAATGTAGCTCTATTGCAACAATAGGAAAACTGCCGGATTTTGAAGGGGACATGTTAAACCGCCATATTTTACAGATACTTGCCTTCCTGATGGTGACGGCTGCCTCAGGTTGTGGGAAGGGGGATGATTATAAACTACCTCAAACATCGGCTATAACTTTTATAAATGGTTTTACCGGTACAGGAGAGGTACTCAGTATACAACTGGATCGTGCTGCGTTACCTTCGGGCCTACTTCCCTATAGTGCACAAAGTAAGTATGTTTCAGTCTATTCGGGCCTTCGCGAGTTGAGCATTGCTGAAGAGGGGACCAATGCACCTGCTAAAGGAACTATAGACATAAAGCGGGATACCCATTATTCTTGCTTTATAACGGGCACCGGCAACGTTGCCGACTTTTTTATGGTGGAGGATAATTTGACACTCCCCGACTCGGCAAATAGTGCTAAAATGAGATTTGTTCATTTAAACAGTGACTTTGGCAATGCAAGAATTGCTTTTGATGCGAATGTTGAATTGTTTGATCGGCTTCCTTATAAATCGGCCACCGCTTTTAAGCAGGTTGATACCTTACTGCACTCCATTATAGTGTATAAAGAGGGTGTTGCCGACCCTGTTATAAAAGTAGATGGTTTTAAGGCGGCAGCTGGTAAGATCTATACCCTGTACCTGCTGGGTTCTGAAAAACAAACAGGAGCAAAGTTCACTTCTCTTAAAACGGTTCAACATAACTAAAGACTTACATTTAGCAGATTGTTTCCTACACTTAAGTTTATACTTTTGCGCAGTTAAATAGTATAGCCTTGGAACTGATACAACTTATAATAGATTTTATACTTCATATTGATAAACACCTGGTAGAGATCGTGAGCGATTATAAGACCTGGACCTATCTTATTTTGTTTGTTATCATCTTTGCAGAAACCGGCTTTGTTGTTACTCCCTTTTTGCCGGGCGATTCTCTTTTATTTGCCACCGGAGCAATTATTGCTCATGAAGGTACAGGACTTAATATTTACTTAATGTGTGCGCTGTTGATTGTGGCTGCTATACTGGGTGATATGGCGAACTATCATATAGGCGATTACATTGGTCCGAGAGCCTTTAGCGGCAGGTACAAACTTCTTAAAAAAGAGTATCTGGAGAAAACGCAGCACTTTTATGAAAAACATGGAGGCAAGACTATTATTTATGCTCGCTTTGTACCTATTGTACGCACCTTCGCTCCGTTTGTGGCGGGCGTTGGGAGCATGAGTTATGGACGGTTTGCTTCGTACAATGTGGTAGGGGGTATTTTATGGGTGGGCAGTTTTTTATTCCTTGGTTTCTTTTTCGGAGGGCTGCCTGTGGTTAAGGAAAACTTTACCCTGGTTATTTTTGCAATCATTCTGCTATCAGTCATTCCTCCCGTTATTGAGGTGTTCAGAGGCTCCAGGAAAGACAACCAGGTTTCTTAAAGGTCTGGTCGCCCTAATATTTTTTTATGACTGCCCGAAGTAGCACCTTCCTGTATCGGTTGGTTTTTGTTTGCTCCTCGTTTAAACTTGTTGAGATCAGGCTGCCCTGCGTCTACCCAGGCAGAAAACCAAAAGCTTCCGATTGACCGGATTGCGGCCGTCATTTGCCGTTCTACCATCCCGTTTAACTTTTGGTGAAAAGCTTTGGAATATTCCCTGGAGTATTGTTTCAATACAACGCCTCTGCGCTCTGAATACGCGTATTTTAATGCCGGGTTAAACTGTTTGCTCAATGCGGCCTCTATAATGAATACAGAGTCTTTGTATCGGTGAGATCCTTTTATAATAGCCCATGACGCCTTTAGAGGATTGTCGATATAGGAGGCCTTCCCGGTAAAGTAGTTATAGTTTATGGAAAATAATTCAGGGAGGCGACTTTCCCAGAAAGAATGTATGCCCGTTTGCCCGGTAAGCTGCCCATTGTAGTTTTGTGTTACATGAAGAGGTACGTGAGCATCGGCTATATAATGCGACAGATTTGCCGAGGTGTGGAGTATTCTTGATGAGTCGCATTGCCTGAACGCTTTTACAAGAGCATAGTATGTTTTTTCAATTTGCCAGGGCAAGGTTCCATATGTGTTTAGAGTATCTGCGCTGTATTTGGCTACCGCGTCGGTCCATTTAAGCGGAATGCTGTCAAATGGAGCGCTGCCATAGCGTTCGGTATCCAGGAAGTGTCTTGTTCCTTCGGCAGGATCGGTATACCGGCGTTTATCGGGATCTACTGAATGCTCGACAATAAAGGCCATATTTCGCTTATAAAAGCCGATCATTTCTGACGGTAATGTAAACACAGCAAAGCGGTTAATTTGCTTGTGTGCATAGAAGCCCCACGATGCACACAGTGTGAGCAGCAGAAATGCACTTATATAACGTAACAGTTTTTTAAAAGCAGGCATGAAAATAAAAATACTTAAATGCGCACTATTTGCCTATTCTTGCAGCGTAATGTTTTAAACGTTTATATATATAAAAAATGGAAATGGCTTGATAATTAAAAAATATCAGGCTATATTTGCAGTCCGAAAATAAAAGAGAAAAGCTTTAAAATGGCAAATCATAAATCAGCGATTAAGAGAATCAGAGCGAATGCAGCGAAACGCTTAAGCAACCGTTATCAGGCTAAAACAACCCGTAACGCGATAAAGAAATTACGTATGTCTACTTCTAAAGAAGAAGCAGCAGGCATGTTAACTAAAGTTGTTTCTATGCTTGATCGTTTGGCAAAGAAAAATGTAATTCATAAAAACAAGGCTTCTAATAACAAGTCGAGGTTAACGAGGTTCGTTAACTCGTTATAAGCCTAATAACCTATTCATAGAGGAGATGCGAATGTATCTCCTTTTTTTGTTCAGCTTTTTTTGTATTGCTCCAACTACTAACCGATGACTCCCGAGCAAAGCATTACTATCAAATCATGGTCGGCTGAAGACCGTCCTCGCGAAAAGCTACTGGCCAGCGGCCGCAGAAGTTTGTCTGAAGCTGAGCTTATAGCTATCCTTATAGGTTCCGGTACCCGAAATGAAACTGCTGTAGAGCTTAGTAAACGTATATTACTTTCTTTAGATAATGACCTGGATGCGCTTGGGCGATTGTCTGTAAAAGATCTGTCTAAGTTTAAGGGAATTGGCGAGGCTAAAGCAATCAGTATCATTGCTGCGTTGGAGTTGGGTCGAAGAAGAAAAGATACCGACTGCAAACCTGTTAAAAGTGTGACTTGCAGCAGGGATATTTTCAACGTTATGCATAGGCACTTTGCGGACCTTAATCATGAAGAGTTCAGAATCGTATTGTTAAACAGGGCTAACGCCGTACTGTCCGGTCATCTGATTAGTAAGGGCGGGCAGGCTGGCACGGTGGCTGATCCTAAAATCATTTTTCAAACTGCTTTGGAGCATCATGCTGCAGGTATTATCTTATGTCATAATCATCCTTCAGGCAACCTGAAGCCCAGCCAGGCAGATATTTGCCTCACGAAAAAGCTTGAGCAGGGAGCTGCTCTGCTGGATATTGCCATCTTAGATCATCTCATATTCGCAGGAAAAACTTATCTGAGCTTTGCAGACGAGGGGCTTATTTAAGCCTGCTCAGTGCCTTTATCTATGAATCTGGAAAGTGGAAAGCTTAATGTTGAGCTGTGTAAACAGGTGTCTGGTCCATGAAAGCAAGTTTAAACCCTGCGTTTTTGTGTTATTTTCTATCTTTGTTTGCTACACATCTTTTTAATTGCAATGAAAATATCTTATAAATGGCTGAGTCAGTTTATTCAGACTGATAAAACTCCCGCGGAGCTGTCTTTGGTTTTAACCGATATTGGTTTGGAAGTTGAAAGCCTGGAAAAAGTTCAGTCTGTGCCCGGGGGGCTGGAAGGATTGGTTGTGGGTTATGTGAAAGAGTGTATACAGCACCCCAATGCAGACAGGCTCAGGGTAACCAGAGTAGATGTGGGGGGGGCTTCGGATTTGCAGATAGTATGCGGAGCTCCAAATGTAGCAAGGGGACAGAAAGTGGTTGTTGCTACTGTGGGAACAACTCTGTATCCGCTGGAGGGTGAGCCCTTTAAGATCAACAGATCTAAGATACGCGGGGAAGTGTCGGAGGGGATGATTTGTGCCGAGGACGAAATAGGACTAGGCAAATCTCACGAGGGTATAATGCTTTTGGAGACAGACATTCCGGTTGGTATGAGGGTGAAAGACTTGTTTAATAATGAGGATGATTATGTATTTGAAATTGGGTTAACGCCAAACAGGGCCGATGCAGCATCGCATCTGGGAGTGGCACGTGATCTGGCGGCTTATTTTAAAACTAGAGTGATTTTGCCGGAAGTAGCCGGCTTTATGCCTGATAATCTTAAGAGACCTATACCTGTAGAGGTATTGAATGAGGAAGCTTGTATACGTTACTCTTCGCTTTCAATGACGGGTGTAGAGGTAAGAGAATCGCCCGACTGGCTGAAAGAAAAACTGCAGGTGATTGGAGTGAAGCCTGTAAATAATGTCGTTGACGTTACTAATTTCGTTCTACATGATCTCGGACAGCCTTTGCATGCCTTTGACGCAGACAAAATATGTGGCGGGAAGGTGCTTGTGAAGACATGTCAGGCCAATACACCCTTTGTTAGCCTTGATGGTGTGATGCGTAAACTTGGGGCAAACGACCTTATGATCTGTAATGCGGAGGAGCCAATGGCTATTGCGGGTATTTTTGGGGGTTTAAACTCGGGCGTAAGTTTACAAACAAACACTATATTTTTAGAAAGCGCCTGTTTCCAACCGGTATCAGTTAGGAAAACTTCCAAATATCATTCTTTGAAAACGGATGCCTCCTTTAGGTTCGAAAGGGGGACCGATCCGGAGATGACCGTGTTTGCATTAAAACGGGCTGCAATAATGATAAAAGAACTTGCCGGGGGAGCTATTTCATCGGAGGTGTATGATTTTTATCCTAAGCGGGTAGAAAGGTTTAAAGTTGGGCTTGCTTATAATAACGTTACAAGGCTGGTGGGAGAACCTATTGAGGCGGAAACAATTAAGTCTATACTCACTGCATTGGATATTGCGATTGTTTCGGAAAGCAGTGAAGGGCTTGGTCTGGAAGTTCCAAGTTACCGGGTGGACGTAACCAGAGAGGTAGATGTTATTGAGGAAGTGCTTAGAATATATGGTTATAACCGGATTACTATCCCCTCTCGGGTACGGTTGTCGCTTGGCTTTGGTACGAAGCCCGACAGGGAAACCGTTCAGAACCAGGTGGCAGACATGCTATCGGCCAACGGTTTTTTTGAAATACTGTCTAACTCGCTGACCAGTAAAGACTATGCGGGTGATGAGGTTGAAACAGTTGAACTGCTTAACCCGCTGAGTAATGAGCTTGGTATTATGCGACAAAGTTTGCTTTATTCGGGCCTGGAAGCTATAGCTCACAATATAAAAAGGAAGAATGCTGATCTTAAACTCTATGAGTTTGGCCGTGTCTATTCCATTGGAAAAGAGAATAGCTATAAGGAAAGTCAGCGCTTAGGTATTTTTATGACGGGCCTTAATGAAACGCATCAATGGAACCAGCCCGAAAGCTACACTACCTTTTATAATATGAAAGCGGCGGTTGATGCTGTTATAAAGCGCCTCAATTTAAATGGACTTGTTGGTGTTGATTCAGCCGGCAAGGATTTTAAGGAAGGATATGAGTATAGAAAAGGCGACCGGGCATTAGTTAAATTTGGTACTGTGGCTAAAAAAGCCCTGAAGCTGGCCGATATTGAGCAGGACGTGTTCTACGCTGAATTTGACTGGGATCTGGTTCTGCGTTCTTTGAAGAACAACCGTATACTTTACAGGGATTTGTCTAAATATCCTTCTGTGAGGCGGGATCTTTCACTCCTGATAGATGAGTCGGTTAGTTTTTCAGAACTACGCACGCTGGCGTTTAAACTCGAAAAAAAGCTTTTGAAGGATGTGCGTGTGTTTGATGTTTATAAAGGAGAGAAGCTTGCTGCAGGAAGAAAATCTTATGCATTGAGTTTTGTTCTTCAGGACGAAGAAAAAACGCTTACTGATAAGCAGATAGATTCGGTTATGAACAAATTTATTAGTACTTTCGAGAAGGAACTTGGTGCAGAGATAAGGAAATAGGAGTTTAATTACTAAGTCTTTTTTAAACTTTTATATATGGCAATAACAAGCCAGTTAGATAGTATACTAGACAGAACTCAGCGTTTAATTGAGCTGTGTACTGCATTACAGGAAGAGAATGATCTGCTCAAGCTTGAAAATCAGTCCTTAAAAGTTGGTTTTGATGCCAGCAGAAAAAAGAACTCTGAACTGGAGGAAAAGATGAAGGCGTTAAAGCTTGCACGGTCATTAGAAGGTGTTTCGTTATCTAAATTTGGTTCTGACGAGAAAAGCCTTGACATAAAGCAAAAAATTAACGATTTTGTGCGTGAAATAGATAGGTGCATTATTTTGTTAAAGAAGTAATGCTGAATGTGAAACAAAAGCTCAAATGGGAGAAATCTCCATTAAAATAAATATTGCTGACCGTGTTTATCCTTTAAAGGTAAATATGGAGGAAGAAGAGATAGTGAGGAGGGCAGCTAAAATGATAAACGACCGCATAAAAGAGTATCAGGAGAATTATGCGGTGAAAGATAAGCAGGATCTGCTGTCGATGGCTGTGTTGCATTACGCTACAGCGACATTGAACTCTGAGAAGAAGGGGATGGAGAAGGAGTCAGAGGTTGCAGAAAAGGTTTATAAGCTGGACGAGATGTTGTCAACACTTTTTTCTAAGTAATTCGTTCTTTATATAACAGAGCACTAAGATTTAACCGCAGTTAATTTTAGGTTTCACTATTGTGTAAAACTTAACGCTTCTTTATTAGAAGAGTAAAAAAAATGTAAATCACCTGGTTAGCCACTTGATTATGATTAATACTCTAAACTTGTTTGCAAGAAGTTTCACAATACATGAGATCTAACTACTAACTGCGGTTTTTTTATTTTATGATATATTTATATGGATATAGTACTTTATTGTTTATTATCACTTGTAGCCGGAGTCTTTATAGGGCGTTATTTGCTTAGGAAACTCTTAAAGAACCAGGAAATTGCTGCGCAGGGAAAAGTTAAAAAAATTCTAAAAGATGCTGAAAATAACGCAGAGATCTTAAAGAAGAATAAGCTTCTTGAAGCGAAGGAAAAGTTTTTACAGCTTAAGACTGAACATGAACAGCATGTCAATACGAAGAATAACAGCCTTAATCAGCGCGAGATTTCTATAAAGCAAAAAGAACAGTCTATCAATCAAAAGATTGATAACCTTAATCGTAAGGAACAGGATGTGGACGAGCAGCGGAAAGTGCTTGAGAAACAACTTGACCTGAACAGGGTTAAGCAGGAAGAAGTTGAGCAGCTAAAGCTGCAGCATATAACTAAGCTTGAAGCTATTGCCGGACTAGCCGCAGAAGAAGCAAAGAACGAACTGGTAAACAGCTTACGGGAAGAAGCCAGAACTCAGGCGATGGTTCAGATAAAGGATATTGTGGATGAAGCTAAGCTTACTGCGAGCAAGGAAGCTAAAAAGGTCGTTATTCAGACTATTCAGCGTACGGCTACTGAATCTGCCATTGAAAACACGGTTTCGATCTTTAATATTGATAATGACGAGATTAAAGGCCGTGTAATTGGTAGGGAAGGACGTAATATAAGGGCTTTGGAAGCAGCTACCGGGGTTGAAATTATTGTTGACGATACTCCCGAAGCAATCATCCTTTCGGGTTTTGATCCTGTAAGGAGAGAGATCGCGCGTCTCGCTCTCCACCGTTTGGTAACGGACGGTCGTATACACCCTGCCCGTATTGAAGAAGTGGTAGCTAAAACCAGGAAACAGATTGAGGATGAGATAGTAGAAATTGGTGAGAGAACGATCATTGATCTGGGGATTCATGGCTTGCACCCGGAGCTTATACGTATGGTGGGCCGGATGCGCTACAGGTCTTCCTATGGACAGAACTTATTGCAGCACTCCAGGGAAGTTGCCAACTTTTGTGCTACCATGGCTGCTGAACTTGGGCTGAACGTTAAGATGGCTAAAAGAGCCGGTCTGTTGCATGATATTGGTAAGGTTCCTGAAGATAATCCTGAATTACCTCACGCAATACTGGGTATGCAGCTTGCTGAAAAGTATAAGGAGCATCCTGATGTGTGCAACGCAATTGGCGCTCACCATGACGAAATTGAAATGACTTCGTTAATATCGCCTATCGTGCAGGCTTGCGACGCTATTTCGGGTGCTCGTCCGGGTGCACGACGAGAGGTTGTTGAGAGTTATATTAAAAGATTAAAGGAGCTGGAAGAGCTTGCTCTTTCTTATCCCGGGGTAGAAAAAACATTTGCTATACAGGCGGGGAGAGAATTAAGAGTGGTAGTGGAAAGTGAACGTGTAAGCGACGCTCAGGCCGAAATACTTGCTGCCGATATTTCCAACCGCATTCAAACGGAGATGACCTATCCGGGGCAAATTAAAGTGACCGTAATAAGAGAAACCCGGTCGGTTTCTTTCGCTAAATAATAAAACAGCTTTTTGACGCTCATTTAAGTTTATATTGGTTTAATCTTAAATGAGCGTTAACTTAAAATCATGTTAACTTTTAGTTAACATTGCGATGATACTTTTGCTGCTGATCAATATTTAAGCAGTGAAAAAAAAACATTTAATCACCACTATTTTCTTGTTATTTACAACGGTTTCCTGGGTATATGCTCAAACAGGTAGAATCGGAGGCAAGGTATTAGATAAGAAAACCGGTGAGGCCCTCATGGCTCTTACTGTGAAAGTAGAAGGCTCTACAAAAGGAACGTTAACAGACCTCGAAGGGCGTTATTTGTTATCAGGATTTAGCGCTGGAAAGTATAAATTGACTTTTTCTTATGTAGGCTACCAGGTGAAAACTATTTCTGATGTTATAGTGAAGCCAGGAGAAGTGACCAGTCTGGACGTGGCTATGGAAGAAACTACGGGTCAGCAGCTGGATCAGGTGGTAATAACCGCTTCTGCGAGGCAGGAATCTGTAGGTGGCTTGTATGCCCATCAAAAAACCAATATCAATATATCGGACGGTATATCTGCCGAGCAGATAAGAAAGTCGCCGGATAAAAATACCTCGGAGGTGCTTAAAAGAGTAAGTGGTACCAGCATCCAGGACAATAAGTTTGTCATCATCAGGGGATTGAGTGACCGGTACAATACCACCTTATTGAACAATGCAGTGCTTCCGAGCACGGAAACAGATAAAAAGGCTTTCTCTTTTGATATTATACCTTCGAATATGATTGATAATGTGATTATCAATAAAACCGCTTCTCCGGAGTATCCCGGGGACTTTTCTGGTGGGATTGTTCAGGTAATTACTAAAGACATACCTGATCAAAACTACTTCATATTTTCGGCAGGTACAGGTTATAACTCGGAGACGTCTTTTAAGGATTTTAGTCTTGGCGAGAGAGGAAAACTCGAGTTTTTAGCCATTTCGGACAAGTCGAGGAAGATACCCGCTGGTATTCCTTCATCAGCTGTTTTTATGCAAACTTATACCGATGAACAAAAAGTACAGGCAGGTAAACTTTTTGATAATAGCTTTAAGTACAACACGGGAACTGCTGTATTACCTTATAACTTCCAGGCTAACCTGGGTTTAACAAAACGTTTTGAGAACAATTCTCGCCTGGGCGCGATAGTTGCGCTTACTTACCGAACCAGTGAAACTTACTATAAGGCTTTTAGGTATGATTACGAAGATGAGCTTCAATATGAGTTTGGCGATGGTAATAACAAATCAAGCACGGCGCTGGGTGGGCTTTTTAATCTTGCATATATAAATGGTACTAATAAGATAGCCCTCAAGACGGTTTATAACAGGTCTATTGAGAATTCATTTATCCACAGGACCGGGATCCAATTTATCAATACAGACTCTGTGAGGGGCTATTCCTTTGATCTTGTTACGAAATCTCTTATGAACGCCCAGCTAGAGGGTAAGCATAAGCTCGATTTCAAATCAATGGATATTAACTGGAACGTTAATTACTCCTATTCAGACCGAGATCAGCCTGATCTAAAGTCTTTGAATTACATGAACGATTATGATAATACAAACGCCAATGCAAGGCAGTTTATAGCCGTGGTGCCCAGTACCGTTTCTCGTACCGACGCAAGCCGTTTCTTTTCAGGTATGCATGAGCATAGCATTGGCGGAGGTCTGTCAGGTTTGCTTCCAACGACTCTGTTTAATGAAAAGGCTAATTTGAAAGCCGGCTTGTTCAAACAGTTTAAGAAGCGTGATTTCGAAGCCAGAAAATTTGGATACGTTAAAGCGGAAGTAAACAGGGAAACGCCCCTTGTTCTTCTACCCTATGATAAAATCTTTGCTCATGAGAATATGAACTTAGAAGGTTTCTTACTTGATGAGGGAACCGAGTTTGCTGATACATACGATGCAACTTCAGATCTGAATGCTGGCTATGTGCAAGTAGAGAATAAATTTGGCGGAAGAACAAGAGCTGTTTGGGGTTTAAGGGTTGAACAGTCCAACCAGCTGGTGAAGACTTTCAACACCTCGGGCTTGAAAGAGAACGTGAAGTTAAATTATGTCGATTTCTTGCCTTCGCTAAATTTAACGCATGAGCTTAATGAAAAAATGAACCTGCGTTTTTCTGCTTCGCAGACGGTTACAAGGCCGGAACTTAGAGAACTTGCGAACTTTGGATTCTTTGACTATGTATCCAAAAAGATTTTATTAGGTAATCCGGAACTAAAAAGAAGTCAGAACACCAACTTGGACCTTAAATATGAAATCTATCCCGGTAACGGTCAGATAGCATCTGTTTCAGGCTTTTTTAAGCACTTTAAGAATCCGATTGAGCAGATCGTGTCGTCGGGGAGCGTAAAGAATATCAGCTTTGCGAATGCGAACTCAGCAACATCCTACGGTATGGAGCTTGAATTCAGAAAACGCCTGGGCTTTTTATTCGATGACAGTAAGGTGTTTGACAATCTGATTGCATATGCCAACACGTCTATAATCTTTTCTACCGTTAATTTGAATAGCCTTACCTCGGAAGTTACGTCGCGTGCACTTCAGGGTCAGTCGCCTTATATTATTAACGGAGGCGTTCAATACAGCAGCTCAGACAATGACTTCTCTGCGAATCTTTTATATAACAGGATTGGTCAGCGTATTTCTGAAGTTGGTTACCAGGGTTACCCGGATATTTATGAAAAAGGAAGGAATGTGCTGGATATTCAATTCAGTAAAAAGGTTTTATCGAAAAAGGCTGAGCTGCGCTTAAATCTTTCAGATCTGCTGAACGAAAAAATTATTTTCTATCAAAACAGGGATAAATCAAAGCTATATGATGCGGACAAAGACAGGTTAATGAACAGCGCCAGGATGGGTTACGGCGCCTCTCTGTCTTTTACCTATAATTTTTCCATCTGATTCTTAACACATAATTAATACGATAGTAATAGCAAGGTAATATTAGGTGTTCACTTTTGTATAAAATTAATAACTATGAAATTTAAGAACTTACTCTTTGCAGTACTTGCTTCAGCTTTTATGCTGGGCGCTTGTAGTGATGACAATGATGAACCTGAGGTAATAAAGCCGGACGAGTCTTTAAGTGGTGATATTACTTCAAATAGGACGTTGACTGCGGATCGCGTTTGGTTACTGGATGGTATGGTTACAGTAAAGAACAATTCGGTGCTAACTATTCAACCTGGTACTGTTATAAAAGCAGCGAAAGGTAAAAAAAGTACGCTTGTTGTACTACAGGGATCCAAACTGATGGCTGACGGAACGAGGGACAAGCCCATTGTGTTTACATCTAACGAGGATAAACCGAAGCCGGGCGACTGGGGTGGTATAGTGCTTGTAGGTCGTGCTACTACTAACAGAACGACTCCGGTAGTTGTTGAGGGTGGTGTGAACGTAAACTACGGAACGGAAAAGATAGATAATGATAACTCTGGCGTTTTACGTTACGTGCGTATTGAGTATGCAGGTATTGGTACAAACGACAGCGAACTGAATGCGTTAAGTTTATATGCTGTTGGTAACGGAACTGTGCTTGATCATATACAGACTTCATATGCGAATGATGATGCATTTGAGTTTTTTGGCGGAACAGTAAATGCTACTCATCTGGTTGCTTATGCGACTGCAGATGATGATTTCGACTTTGACTTTGGCTACAGTGGTTCAATTCAATATGCTGTGGCATTGAGGGTACCTACTTTTTCTGATCCCTTGGATGATGCCAATGGCATCGAGTGTGATAATGATAAAGACGGAACTGCGGCAACTCCTGTTACCCACCCGAAAATTTCTAATATGACGCTTATCGGCCCGAATAACGCAGAAGGCACTGCTACTACCCGTCATGCTTATGGAAATCGTTGGAGAAGGGGCTCGAAGTTTACATTTAATAACTCTATTATTCTAGGCTCACAGAAAGAAGGATTCTATATGGAATCTGAGGTAACTGCGGGCTATTATAAAGATGGATCGTCTCAGTTTAAGAACAACATCGTAGCATCATATGGTGCGCCTTTTGGTGCAAAGTCATCTGCGCTGACTGCTGCTGACATTGAAAAGAAAGCGCTGTCTGAAGGTAATATGAAGATGACAGCGACGGATGTGAAACTGACCAATCCATTTAACCTGGATGGCCCTAACTTTTTACCTGCTGCCGGTTCGGAAGCTCTAAAAGGAGATTTTGTAAGTGTTCCCGGTGCTAAGACCGAAACTTTCAGAGGCGCCTTTGGCTCTACTGACTGGACTAAGGGTTGGACCAGATTTGGTAAGTAATTATAAACTGACAGAATAAAAAGCCAAAAGCCGCCTCAAATTACTGAGGCGGCTTTTGGCTTTTAGAGTTAACTGTTTGAAATAAAGGCAGATGAAATTGCGAGAATCTCAAAACTCTATAAACTGTTTGATATGCTGATGCAGGAATTTCTCAGTATCGGCGTTGAAGTCTGGAAGATTTTCCTTAAACTCTTTGTTAATATGAGGAATATGAATTTTGAAGGGCATAACGTGGAGGTTAACATAATGGCAAATTCCTGTGAAGTGATCAATGCCTCGGATGTTGCCATATTTTCCGCTTGAAACTCCTATAAGAGCCGCTTTTTTTCCATAAAAGCTCTCGGGAAATTTGCAGCAGTCAATTAATACCTTAAGTACCCCGGGGTAGCTGCCATTATATTCGGGTATGATAAATAAAAACTTAGTACTTGCTGTAATGAGCTTTTGGACCGGCAGGAAATCCGGACTATAGTCGCACTTATACATAAGCGGATGAACTATACCTGCAGGAAGATCTGCCAGTGAAAAGATATCAGATTCGTATCCGAGTTTTTCCATTTCTGACTTGTAATATTCAGCCAGTTTCAGAGTATTGCTTCCAGCGCGGTTTGTGCCTGCGATAATGGTTGTCATTGTGGATAATAATATAAAGGTGGGGGATAACCCTCGGATTTATTTTTATTTAAAGTTTGTATCTTAGGCGGTTGTAAAGCGCTTGTCAAGTACAAAAATAGCATTTTAATGTG
Organism: Sphingobacteriaceae bacterium UBA2059; assembly: GCA_002332615.1. Lineage (GTDB taxonomy): Bacteria > Bacteroidota > Bacteroidia > Sphingobacteriales > Sphingobacteriaceae > Arcticibacter. The sequence goes on from DDAL01000003.1 coordinate 114,579, forward strand.
GTACTTTGGCGGCTGCACTACAAGCAAAGAAATCCGGAAGAATGAGTAAGATTATTGCGTTGGCTAATCAAAAAGGAGGTGTTGGAAAAACTACATCTTCTATCAATCTGGCTGCAAGCTTAGCTGTTTTAGAGTATAAGACGCTCCTTGTGGATGCAGATCCACAGGCAAACTCCACGTCGGGAATAGGCTTTGATCCCAGAACTATCACGGCCAGCATCTATGAGTGTATTATAAATGATGTTGATCCGAATGACGCTATCCAACAAACGGAAACGCCTCATTTGGATCTTCTTCCTGCGCATATTGATTTGGTAGGAGCAGAGATTGAAATGATTAATCTGAACGACAGGGAGTATAAGATGAGAGCCGTTCTGGAAAAAATAAAGGGAAATTATGACTTTATTATTATTGATTGCTCTCCTTCTCTCGGTCTTATCACGATTAATGCCCTTACAGCAGCCGATTCAGTGATTATACCGGTTCAATGTGAGTACTTCGCATTAGAAGGTTTGGGAAAGCTGCTTAATACAATTAAGATTGTACAAAGTCGTTTAAATAAAGAACTGGAAATAGAAGGTATTCTTTTAACAATGTATGATGTAAGGCTTAGGCTGTCCAATCAGGTGGTCGAAGAGGTTAAAACTCACTTTCAGGATTTAGTGTTTGATACGATTATACAGCGGAATACGCGCCTGAGTGAAGCTCCGAGCTATGGGGTGTCCGTAATTATGCACGATGCAAATTGTAAAGGCTCTATTAATTACCTTAACCTGGCAAGAGAGATCATCAGGAAGAACAGGCTTGGAAATGGTGTTGACGATAAAACAACTAAAGTAATTCATGACGCAACTAAGAAAAACAGGACTAGGTAAGGGATTAAGCGCGTTGCTGGATGACTCGGAGGTGGCTCAACCTTTACGAAACCAGGCTAGAGAACCGGCTTCATCAGGCAGTATAGGCTTGGTTAATATAGCTGATGTGAAAGTGAACCCCTATCAACCGAGAGCAGATTTTGACAAAGAAAGTCTGCGTGAATTGGCTGATTCGATAAAGATACAGGGTCTTATACAGCCTATAACCGTTCGGAAGATGGATAGGGAAGGCTATCAGCTTATATCGGGAGAGCGAAGATTAAGGGCTTCAAAGCTAGCGGGGTTGACGCAGATTCCCGCGTATATGCGTACTGCTAATGACCAGCAAATGCTGGAGATGGCTCTGATCGAGAACATACAACGGGAGAATCTGAATGCTATTGAAGTTGCTTTGAGCTTTCAGCGGATGATTGACGAGTGCAATTTAAAACAGGAGGAACTCGGAGATAGGGTAAGCAAAAACCGCTCAACAGTTACAAACTATCTTCGTTTGCTCAGGCTGCCACCTATGATTCAGGCTTCCCTTCGGGATGAAAAACTTTCTATGGGACACGCTAAGGCCTTGCTTGGCTTAGATGAAGTTGAGAAACAGCTGTTTGTACATGACGAGATATTGAATAAAGGCTTGTCTGTAAGGAATACTGAAGAGCTTGTGAGGAGTTTGCATAAGAAAAGCTTGGTTGCCCCAGGCCCTGCGAAGGAAGTTTCTTATGAATATAAAAAAATTCAGGATGATCTAGCCTCGAAGTTTGCCACAAAGGTAAAGTTGAAAGTAGGCGGAAATGGCAAGGGGGCAATAGAAATTCCTTTTCTTTCTGAAGACGACCTTGGCCGTATCCTTGAACTTTTAGATTGGTAATGCAGATAATCAGGCTGTTTTCTTTACTGTTAATACTAGCTTTAAGCTTACCGGCTTTTGGCCAGTCTGATACGTTGGTTACTACTCCTCAGAAAGATACCCTGTCGGGTGCCTTTCCGCAAAGCCCTGACACGAAAGCTATTGCTGTTAAAGACTCTTCAGCTACCATTAAAGAGCCTGGTAAGAAAAAGGAACCTGTAGTGGTTAAGGATGCAGCCAGGCTTGCTTTGGAAAAACTGCCAGGACAGGCGGCAAGGAGGTCTGCAATTTTACCGGGATATGGGCAAATAAAGAACGGGCGATGGTGGAAGGCGCCCTTTATTTATGGAGGATTCGTAGGTGCCGGTTTGGTGTTTGAGTTTAACCAGAGGTATTATAAAAAGATGCTAGACGAGCGGCAGTTCAGATATTACAATCCGGGGAAAAAGTCTGATAAGGAACTGGAGCCTTATGATGAGCAGGCATTAAGGAGTGCTCAGGATTATTATAGAAGAAATCGGGATTTGAGTATCCTTGCAGGCACAGCGGTATATGCTATCAATATTATCGATGCCTATGTTGATGCAAAGTTTTTCAGGTATGATATTAATGATGAACTGAGCATTAGGTATGGCCCGTCCATCGAGGCCTATGCTGTCCACGCCTCAATTATGCCGGTTGCGGCTTTTAAAATAAAGTTAATTTTATGAGAGTAGCGCTTTTAGGATATGGCAAAATGGGGCAGACGATTGAACGTATTGCTTCTGATAGAGGCCATCAAATTGTCCTTATCGTTGACGAGCGGAATGCCGCTGAACTGACCGTGTCTACTTTAAGCCAAGCGGAGGTTGCTATAGACTTCAGTACGCCTTCAGTAGTAAGACATCATATCAATCTGTGTTTTGAAGCGGGAGTTCCTTTAATTGTAGGTACCACAGGCTGGTATTCGGATATTGAAAAGGTAAAGTCAGACTGTATTTATAGTAACAATTCATTGCTTTATGGCTCTAACTTTAGTTTAGGCGTTAATATTTTCTTTTCCATTAATAAAACGCTGGCCAGAGTTATGAATGCGTACAAGCAGTATGATGTTAGTGTTGAAGAAATACACCATACTCAAAAGCTTGATTCACCATCAGGAACCGCGATTACTTTAGCTGAAGGTATACTTTCAGAAATTGAAAGGAAGAGAGAATGGGTTAACGATATGGCCGGTAGCACTCTCGAAGTGAGCAGGGAGCCCGAACAGTTGATTATAGAATCGCACAGGCTAGAAGACGTGCCGGGTACGCATAATGTCATCTATAATTCTGAAATTGACAGGATCGAAATAAAACATACGGCGTATAACAGGTCGGGTTTTGCACTGGGCGCTGTAATTGCTGCCGAATGGATCAAAGATAGGAAGGGTTTTTATTCAGTTGAGGATATATTTAGTTTTAACATCTAAGTTTATAAAATGGTATTGTCTATAATTGTGTTGTTTCTGTGGGTTTTAAAAACCATAGGTTTATGGAAGTTGTTCGAGAAGGCCGGAAGGAAAGGATGGGAGGCTGCCATTCCTCTATACAACTACTTCGTGATAATACAATTGGCCGGGAGGCCTTCCTGGTGGGGCTTTATCTTACTGTTGCCCATTATCAACATCATCTTAATAANNTTAATAATGGGATTGATTGTAGACTTGTCGCGCTGTTTCGGCAAGTTCAGTTTCTTGGATCACGCGGCTGCTGTTCTTCTCCCCTTTGTTTACTTCAATAAATGGGGCTTTGACCCGGGCATACGTTATTTGGGTAAATCAGCTTCAGGCGAGTTCAAGTTAAAGTATCCCTATAAAAAATCTGCCGGACGTGAGTGGGCGGATGCAATAATTTTTGCTGTAGTTGCTGCAACACTTATTCGCACCTTCTTCATACAGGCTTATACAATTCCTTCCGGATCAATGGAAAAGTCTTTACTGATTGGAGACTTCCTTTTTGTTAGCAATATGAATTATGGAGCACGCGTTCCGATTACTCCCGTAGCTTTTCCGTTTGCTCATCATACAATGCCTGTTACCGGCACCAAAGCTTATTGGGAGGGCATACAGCTGGATTATCATCGGTTGCCAGGTTTTCAAAAGATTTCCAGAAATGATGTTGTGGTATTCAATTACCCTATGGAGGCCGATGCTCCTTTTAATCGTCCTGTTGATAAACGTGAGAACTACATTAAGCGCTGTCTGGCTATTCCGGGTGATACGCTCAGAATTATAAATGCTCAGGTATACGTAAACGGCAAGGCAGCTGAAAATCCTTCTCATTATCAAAAATATTATATAGTAGTGACTGACGGAAGTGATTTCAATCCTCAAACGCTACAGGATATGAATATTGAAGCTCAGCACATTGGTGATAACGACTATGCTTTTAATATGACTGCTGAACAGGCAGAACAAATAAAAAACTGGCCGATTGTTAAAAGTGTTAAAGTATATGTTAAATCTCCGGGAGAGCCAAATACTGAAATGTTTCCAAATGATAGCCGCTTCAAATGGAATGAAGACAACTTCGGCCCTGTAATTATTCCTAAAAAAGGCTGGACAGTTAAGCTGGATAGTACTACCATACCTATGTATAAAAGGGCTATTGAGACTTATGAGCATAACATCGTTAAAGAAGATGGCGGCAGACTAATAATTAATGGCAAGCCAAGCGCTAGTTATACCTTTACAATGGATTATTACTGGATGATGGGTGACAACCGCGATAACTCTCTCGATTCGCGCTTCTGGGGATTTGTGCCCGAAGATCACATAGTGGGAAAAGCTTTGTTTGTGTGGTTGAGTCTGGATGCAAATAAAAGCTTTTTTAACAAGGTTCGCTGGAATAGGATTTTTACTGCAATAAAATAAAATGACCTGGAAACAATGCTCCCGAAAAGTATCTAACTTTCGAGGCATTGTTTATTATCGGCTTGTTGTTATTCGGTTATTTCTATTTTTTCCAGGTCAGCGCTCGGAGGCCCGTTAAGCACGCGCCCGTAAACATCAAACCTTCCTCCATGGCAGGGACAATCCCAGCTTTTCTCTGCATTATTCCAATTAACTATACATTTTGCATGCGTACAAACAGGGCTTAAGGCAAATACTTTTCCGCTTTCATCTCGGTAAACTGCCAATTTTTTATCACCATGCTCTACTATCATTCCCTCGCCCGGCTTCACTTCGTTAAACGTATCGATATCTTTTGCTGAAAAGCGGTCGGCTATGAAATGATAGGCAACGTCCGTGTTTTCCTTCACAAAATCCATAAAACCTGCAACTGGCTTAATTCTGAATGGCGAGAATATCTTTTCGTAAGGAGTTTCCTTGCCAAGCAGGAGATCACTTAGAAGTATTCCGGAGAATGCGCCATAGGTTATTCCGTTTCCACTGAAGCCTGTAGCGCAATAAACGCCATTCTCTGCTCCGGGGAGCTTTCCAATATATGGAAGACCGTCGGCACTTTCATAAAATTGCGACGACCATTTATACTCAATAGACGCTATGTTAAAATGCTTTCTAACATAGTCCTCCAGAGATCTATACGAGTCTTGTGGGTTCCCATGTCCGGTTTTATGATCATCTCCGCCCACAATCATATATTGAACGTCATCAATAGTATGAGATCGAAAATAGTGATAAGGGTCCTTCATGTCATAGGCCAGGTCCGAAGGATAAGCATTGTCAGACAACTGAACGGCTAGAACGTAGCTTCTATAAGGCGCACATCGCATATGCAGAATATTTAGACCTGGAGGTATGTGCGTAGCATAAACTATTTGCTTAGATTTTATTTTTCTACTGTCTGCTATACTTATAAAGGTGTCTCCTTCTTTTGAATGTTCTTTGATAAACGTATTTTCCAGAATGATTCCTCCCTGTTTTAGGAACTCAGTTGCAAGGCCATGCAGGTACTTAACCGGATGTATTTGTGCTTGTCTATGAAAAGCAATTGCCTTTTGAAAAGGAATAGGAACAGGTATTGTTCCCGAATCGCTTACAGCCACTTCTGCACGCTTTGATGCTTCATAAATAGAGGTCAGTTCTTTTTCCTCTTTATCGTTCTGAGCGTATAGATAACCGGTCTTATATTCAAAATCGCAGTCTATGGAGTATTTTTGAGTACAAGCGTGTATAAATTCGATAGACTGTTTAGTGGCCTGGCCGACAAGTTTGGATACTTCTAGTCCAAAATCTTCTTCTATCATGCTGTAATTATTATCAAGCATGGTATTGATATGGGATGTAGTGCCGCCGGTACTTCCAAATCCAATTTTATGAGCCTCTGCTAGTATACATTTCAGCCCCTGCTCCTGCGCTAGTAATGCAGTGGTAAGGCCTGTTATTCCACCTCCGATGATTAGCACGTCGTAGGTGCTGTCTTCCTGCGATAATTGATTACTTGTATCTGGATACACGCTGCCCTCTTGCTCCCATATGCTTTTCGTTGCAGAATCTCTATCGGCATTCTTAGCGTTGAAAACCACTGAGGATGAGGTGCTTTCTGAAAGGTTATCTTTTGTAGTCATAGTAGATGAGTTTACAAAGATTAACCTCAGATTATTTTTTTTGTTTATTCTATCTTAGTTTACATTGGGAAGCTGATTGCCGATATAAGATTATACCTATCCATTCAACCCAGGGCTTATTGATCAATTAAAATGGTGGTCAGCTATGGTTAAAAAGCCGAACAGGTATACATTAAAGACGCATAGTATTCAGCTCAGGACAGGTTAAAACGGATGCGTTGTCTGAAGGTGTCTGGCGAGCTCTTTAAGGTCTTCAACTACCATCTCTGTTAAGGGAATTCCTTCTTTTTTCCGGACTAACTCGGTTTTAAATTCAGGTTCCCCCGGTATAATCACCGGTTGCGACTCATCAATAGGTTTCGCAGACTTGAAACGCTGTATCCATCTGTCTATATTTGCTTTAAAGTCTTCAGCGGGTCTGAACGCATCTACACGCATTGCTCCAAAGAAATGTCCTATGCCTTGACCAGGTAAATCAGGAAGAGGGTCAAGAAAGGCAACGAAAGGGGGAACCCAAGGTCCATAATTGGCTCCGGATAAAACGGCAGTAAGGATATCCACCACAGCGCCCAAGCCATAGCCTTTGTGACTTCCATGTTCCTTGTCGCTTCCTAAAGGCAGTAGCGACCCTCCGCTTTTTAAACCATGAGGATCGTTAGTAGTCCTACCGTCTTTAGTCTGAACCCAGCCCTCCGGAATGTCCTCATTCAAGCGTTGAGCGATTTCAAGCTTCCCATTTGCAGCAGCAGCTGTAGCCATATCTACAATTATTGGCCATGAACTCCGGGCGGGAAAGGCATAACACATAGGATTTGTTCCCAGTAGGCGTTCAGTAGTATGTGTAGGCGCTACAAGCGGGCTTGCATTTGTCATCGCAATGCCTATCATATCTTCCTCAAGGGCTTTCATAGCATGATAAGCAGCGATGCCAAAGTGATTCGAATTTTTTACAGCTACCCATCCCGTCCCGCACTCTTTCGCTTTGCTTATTGCAATTCTCATTGCAAAAGGCGCAGATATCAGGCCTAAGGCGCTATCGCCGTTAACGGTAGCGGTACTGAGTGTTTCATGAATAATTGAAAGCTTGGGGCTGACGTTTATTCTCTTCTTTTCCCAAAGTCTTATGTAACCGCTCAGCCTTGCAACCCCGTGAGAGTCGATGCCACGAAGGTCGGAGGCAATTAATACGTCGGCCGCCTGTATGGCATCTGATTCAGAACAGCCGATTTTTAAAAAAATACGTTCTGTAAAGCTTCTTAAAGTGTTTTCCTCAATCTGGTAAGTCTTCATGTGAAGGTTCTAGTATAGTAAACTTAAAATCGAGGGGCTTAAAATGATCATAAAGACCTTCTATAAGTCCATCGCCATATTTTATGTATAAATAACCAAAGTTAAAAAAACGCTCCTGTAAGGAAGTTTGGGGGAAGTAAGCCGATGATAAGCTGTCGATCTTACCCATCGATTCCTGATGTTTTCTTTTCTCCGCTTTGATCATTTTTGTTTCCAGGCCTTGAATCGCTTTTTGCAGTCGGATACTTATTGCTCGCGCACTTGGTATAAGTGTAAGGTCAATGTTGCCTGCTTTCAATTTGACTATATCAAATATTTCATTAAACTTTTCTTTCTCCTCACTGATGTCCAGGCTTTCGGAGCAGTTCTTCAGTACCCATTGGCGTTTAATTTCATCTGCAGGCCTGAATAAGTCGACGTAGCCCAGCTTCATTGATTTCAGTTTAGCGCTCAGAGGTTTTGTAGCAATAAGTGCAGAATTTCTGAGGATTAAAATGGGGAAGTCAATATTATAATGCCTGAATACTTCTTTTATCTGGAGCCAATAGACTATTTCCGACCCCCCGCCAACATACGCAATATTTGGCAGCACGAACTCCTGATATAAGGGTCGTGTGATTACATTAGGGCTAAATCGCTCCGGATAGGTGTCGATCTCCTTACTTAGTTCGTCACGGCTAAATTTAAGATGCGTATTAAGAACCTTATATGTGTTATTATCCTCAACTATTCGCTCTCTTTTTCCATCAAGAAGATAAAAGAAATTAATTTCTCTCCCATGTGCCTGTGCTTTTAATCCTTTGGCTTTGAATACTTCCTCCGCTTCCTGAAGCTGGCTGAAGCTTGTCTTTGTAAGTATGTCATGCTGAATTATCCGGGAAAAGCTCGCTTTTAGCTCCGCATTATCAGCATCAATAACAACAAGCCCGTAGTCGGCAAATAATTCATTTACCAGGTAAAGCGTAGCCTCGGCCAGAGTACTACTTCCTTTATAAGCACGATTAATAAGCTGGGATAGCTTCATTCCATTTCTCGTTAAGCCGAGGTAACCGGTATACTCTTTTAAAGCACTAATCAGTGAGCTGGTTGATAAGCGTCCTGTTGCACCTCCGGAAGAATGTGCATCCCACACTATTTTTTTATCGGGAAGATTTATATGGTTTATCTCATCAAAGTCGTGGTCTTCGGTTGCCATCCAGTATACAGGCACGAAGTTCTTATCAGGATGAGCAGCCTTAAGCAGTTCCGCTGTCTTAATTGCTGTTATTATTTTGTATAAAAAGTATAGAGGACCGGTAAAGATATTAAGCTGATGACCTGTGGTTACTGTATAGGTATTCGGCTCTGCAAGCAGAAGGATGTTATTTCTAACCTTTGAGTCATCTACTTGAGCGTTATTATATTGGGTACTTAATACCTTAACCAAAAGTGACCTGTCGGCACTTGCATGTTTTTTTTCCAATAAAGAGCCAAAGCCTTCAAGAGTGGGAGGATGTTCGTAAAGCTCTCTTATTTCAGGATCATTGTCCAGATATCTGAGCAACGTTGATGAAAAACTTCCGGTATCCCGGTATTCGATATAAGTCGCATTCATCTACATGCAAAGTAAGGGGAAAATTAAATAATTTTTACAATAGTTGGTTATTTTACAATCTCACCATATAGATCAAATTCCTCCGCTCGATTAACCAATACATTTGCAAAGCTCCCAACGGGCGCGTATCCTTCAGATGCGTGCACCAAAACTTCATTATCTACTTCCGGGGAATCAAATTCTGTACGACCGACAAAATAGTCGCCTTCTTTTTTGTCAATAAGCACTTTAAATACTTTGCCTATTTTTTCAATATTTTTTGAAAGAGAAATGTTCTGCTGGATGTTCATTATCTCTTCGACGCGCTGCTCCTTGACCTCAGCTTCAATAGTATCCTCAAGCTCAAATGCATGCGTGTTTTCTTCATGCGAGTACGTAAAGCATCCCAGCCTGTCGAACCTGGTTTCTTCCACCCAAGTCTTCATTTCTTCAAAGTCCTGCATGCTTTCACCCGGGTAGCCACAAATGAGCGTAGTTCTCAATGATATATCAGGAACCCGGTCTCTTATAGTATTTACCAGGTCAATCGTCTTTTGCTTGGTTATTCCCCTTCGCATTGACTTCAGCATTGCATCACTTATATGCTGAAGAGGCATATCGAGATACTTGCAGATATTACTGCGTTCATTCATTACATCAAGGACCTCAAGCGGAAAGCCCGATGGGTAGGCGTATTGCATGCGGATCCATTCTATACCATTAACGTCAGAGAGACGTTTTAAGAGATCTGCCAAATTCCTTTTTCCATACAAATCAAGACCGTAATAGGTTAAGTCCTGAGCTATTAATATAAGCTCTTTAGTGCCGGAGGCTGCAAGTACCGATGCTTCTTTAACAAGTTCATCAACAGACTTTGAAACGTGTTTGCCCCTCATAAGCGGAATAGCACAAAAGGAGCAGGGACGGTTACAGCCTTCAGCTATTTTAAAGTATGCGTAATGGGAAGGGGTGGTTAATAAACGCTCACCAACCAATTCGTATTTGTAATTAGCTCCCAGGCTTGTGAGGATACTTTCTAAGTCGTTTGTTCCAAAATANNAAAATAAGCATCCACATTACTTATCTCAGCCTGTAGCTCGGGTCTATATCTCTCAGAAAGACAACCTGTAACAATAACCTGCCCCACCTTTCCCTTCTCTTTTAAATCGCTAAATTCCAGTATAGTCTCTATCGATTCCTGTTTTGCATTATCTATAAAGCCACAGGTATTGATCACTATTATATCGTCCTTCTTAACTGAATCGCTTTCATGTACCACATCGAATTGATTGCCTTTCAGCTGACCCATTAATACTTCTGAGTCATATATGTTCTTCGAGCAGCCGAGCGTTATAACATTTACGCGAGGTTTATCGGTTTTCAGGGCCTTCTCAAAAGTCTTAGTTCTCATTTACAGTTATCTCTTTATTTAAATAAGCTGTTTACAAATTCTTTCCTGTCAAACAGCTGGAGCGCATCCGTACTTTCGCCAACGCCAATATATTTTACGGGTATTTTAAACTGATCAGAGATGCCTATTACAACGCCCCCTTTGGCTGTGCCATCCAGCTTTGTAAGAGCTAAAGCATTTACATCGGTAGCCTGAGTAAATTGCTTACATTGTTCAATTGCATTCTGACCGGTGGAAGCATCAAGTACCAATAAAATTTCATGGGGAGCGCCAGGTACAACCTTCTGCATAACCTTTTTTATTTTGGTTAGCTCGTTCATAAGAGAAACCTTATTATGCAATCGTCCTGCAGTATCAATTAAAGCAACATCATCTCCATTTGCAACCGCAGACTGAACTGTATCAAAAGCAACAGAAGCAGGGTCGGAGCCCATAGGCTGAGCAACTACCCGCACATCTACCCGTTCGCCCCACAGCTTCAATTGTTCTACTGCGGCAGCCCTAAAAGTATCTGCAGCACCTAAAACAACCTTGTTGCCCGCTGCTTTTAATTTATAGGCCAATTTTCCTATAGTTGTTGTTTTACCAACACCGTTAACACCCACAACCATAATTACATAAGGCTTATGGTTGCCATATTCAAAGCTGTTGAAATCGCTGCTATTATTTTCAGAAAGAAGCTGCTGTATTTCATCCTTTAAAAGTTCATTTAGTTCCGGTGCGCCAAAGTATTTGTCCTTTGATACACGGGCTTGAATGCGATCTATGATTTTTAATGTTGTAGATACGCCAACGTCGGACGTGACAAGTATTTCCTCAAGTTCATCCAGGACGTCGTCATCTATCGTAGACTTTCCAGCTACCGCTCTTGACAATTTAGAAAAAAGACCTTCTTTAGTTTTTTCCAAACCTTTGTCAAGTGCCTCCTGCTCTTTAGGAGAGCTTTCTTTCTTTTTGAAAAAGTCAAATAATCCCATAATACTAATATGCAAAAAAAAAGCCGTCCTGATTTAAATCCGGAAGGCTTCTAATATTTTAAAGGCAGCAGCCTGATTAAGCTTTCTTTGCTTCGATAATGGCTTCTTTAATTTTATCATTATGAGCCATTGTTTCTTTAAAAGTATAAGCACCGGTTACTTCTGATTTAACCATGGTGATCACCTTTGAATATTCCTTGCCTTTTCCTGATTTAAGGGTTGCAACTACTTTCTTTGCCATCTGTTTGTGTGTTAACTAGGTATAAACCGGATTATTTTATTTCCTTGTGAACAGTTACCTTCTTCAGCACAGGGTTATATTTTTTAACCTCTAAACGCTCAGTAGTGTTCTTTTTATTTTTAGTTGTAATATATCTAGACATCCCAGGCTGACCGCTTTCTTTATGCTCGGTGCACTCCAGGATAACTTGAACTCTGTTACCTTTCTTTGCCATTTTATGATCTTTTAATCGTTATTAAATGTATCCCTTCTTAAGGAACTTATTAATCACGGCAGTAATGCCATTCTTATTAATTGTTTTAATTGCTGAGGTTGAAACCTTAAGCGTTACCCAGCGATCTTCTTCGGGGATAAAAAACTTTTTCACCTGCAGGTTAGGATAAAACTTGCGCTTAGTCTTAACGTTTGAGTTAGAAACGTTATGACCATTCATTGGCATTTTTCCTGTTAAATCACAAATTCTCGACATGACTATAATTGTGTATCTTTTTCTAAAACTCAGTCTCTTAAAGAGTTTGCGAATATCCGAAGAAAAATCCAAAACTACAATACTTTAGAGTTTTTAATTCGGAGTTCACTCTTTTTTTGCTAAAGGTAGTGTTTTTCGTTGCAAAAAGGGCTCAATTCCCCGAAATTGCTAATGCCCTTCATGCTTCCGGAATTAGCTGTTCAAATAAACTTCTTTGAAAAAGTCGTTTAATAAAACCCTAAACATCTTTAAAGGCTAAGCCAAATGTGATGTAAGTCATATTTCTTGTATTATTGTGTATCAATCAATTAATACTAAACAAATTAAGCGAATTAAGATGGATTTAAAAATCGCCTCTTTTGATCAATACCGCCAGGTGTATGATTACAGTGTAAGAGATCCTGAGAAGTTCTGGGCAGATGTAGCCGAAAACTTCAAATGGCAGAAAAAGTGGGATAAAGTATTAACATGGAACTTTGAAGAACCCCAAATCAAATGGTTTGAAGGGGCTAAGCTGAACATCACTGAAAATTGTCTTGATCGTCATCTCGAGACAAAGGGTGACAAAACTGCACTCATATGGGAGCCAAATGATCCGGATGATCTCCATTACCGGGTACTAACTTACAGGCAGTTATACGACAAGGTATGTCAGTTTGCAAACGTGTTGAAGAACAATGGCGTTACCAAGGGCGACCGGGTTTGCATTTACCTTCCGATGGTTCCTGAGCTTGTTATAGCTGTACTAGGATGCGCCCGTATAGGAGCAATACATTCTGTTATCTTCGGTGGTTTCTCTGCGCAGTCCATTGCCGATCGTATTAACGATGCTAATTGTACCTTGGTCATTACGGCCGATGGAGGTTTCAGGGGATCGAAAAATATACCTTTAAAGGAAGTTATTGACGACGCCCTTGTGCAATGCCGCAGTGTAGGGCGGGTAATTGTACTCACGCACAGCCGTACGCCCGTATCAATGATAAAAGGGAGAGATGTATGGTGGGAAAATGAAATAAAAAAAGTTGAAACCCAGGGAAACCCTGAATGCCCTGCCGAGCCCATGGATGCAGAAGATGTGCTGTTTGTGTTGTACACCTCAGGCTCTACAGGAAAGCCAAAAGGAATTGTACATACCTGTGGAGGATACATGGTATACACAGGATACACCTTTGCCAATGTATTTCAGTACGAGGAAGACGAAGTCTACTTCTGTACTGCGGATATCGGCTGGATCACCGGGCATAGTTATATTGTTTATGGGCCGCTATCACAGGGAGCAACAAGCTTATTGTTCGAAGGCATACCAACATGGCCGGAACCTGACCGCCTCTGGCAGATTACAGATCAGTATAAGGTAAATACGCTTTACACGGCACCAACAGCAATTCGTTCCTTAATGAGCTATGGCGATGCGCCCCTGGAAGGCAAAGATTTAAGTTCACTTAAAAAGCTGGGCTCCGTAGGCGAACCTATAAATGAAGAAGCATGGAACTGGTTTCATGAAAAAATTGGCAGTGGCAGGTGCCCTATCACCGATACCTGTAGGCAAACGGAGACAGGCGGTATTATGATTGCTCCCATTGCAGGAATAACCCCAACCAAACCGGGCTATGCAACCCTGCCTTTGCCCGGTGTCCAGCCTGTTCTGGTAGACGAAGAGGGTAACGAAATAACAGGGAATAACGTAAATGGAAACCTCTGCATCAAATTTCCGTGGCCCGGAATGTTGAGGACAACCTATGGCGATCACGAACGGTGCCGGCAAACCTATTTCTCAGCCTATCCGGGTATGTATTTTACCGGTGACGGTTGCCTGAGAGACGAAGATGGTTTTTACCGGATTACCGGTCGGGTTGACGATGTACTGAATGTATCGGGTCACAGGATAGGAACGGCTGAAGTTGAAAATGCCATTAACATGCACTCCGATGTTGTGGAAAGCGCTGTGGTGGGTTATCCTCATTCTATCAAGGGACAGGGCATTTATGCCTATGTAATCCTCGGACCAACGCTTCATAATGATATGGAACTTGTAAGACAGGACATTCTCAAAACAGTTTCCAGACTTATAGGAGCTATCGCAAAGCCCGATAAAATTCAATTTGTTGAGGGGCTTCCTAAAACACGTTCCGGAAAAATTATGAGACGCATCCTGCGTAAAATAGCGGAGGGAGATACCAGTAACCTGGGTGATACCAGTACATTGCTCGATCCTAATATAGTTGACCACATCAAGTCCGGGCTCATGTAATACCTATTCAAACAAAACCTTCCATCGTGTGTTCTACTAGTATAAACATTAAATCTACAACTATGGATAAGTTAGAATTAAAAGGAAAATGGAATGAGATGAAGGGAAAAGGGAAACAGGCTTACGCTGACCTTACCGACGATGATTTGAAGTATGAAGAAGGGCAGGAAGATGAGTTATACGGTCGCCTTCAATCTAAAACCGGCAAAACACGCGACGAAGTAGTTAAGTGGTTACGCGATCTATAGAATAATTTTATAAACGAAGAAGCCGCTTCACATCAATGTGAAGCGGCTTCTTCGTTATCAGGGTATCCGTTCAATTACAAATCCGGAGTTATATCCTTGTTCTTAGAAACTCCAATGCGATACAATACAAAGCCCATAATTACAAAAAAGATAAAGCCGAGTATCTGGTAGCCGCCGGCACCTAAACTTTCGGTAAGAGCAGGTTCCATATCTAACATCCTAACAGGCCCCGAAGTGGATTCAAATGCCATCAGGAAAGCATAGATCACACCCATCAAAGCGCCGCCGGCCACAAGTCCGGTAGAGAACAAAGCCCCCTTTCCAAGGTCGCCATCTTCAATAACCCCTTTTTTTCTGTTTCTCATATCAACCAGCCCTTTAATCGCACCACCAGCAAAAATAGGAAGGGTTGTTGAAAGAGGAAGATAAGCTCCTACAGCAAAGGAAAGCGATTTTACACCGCAAAGCTCCATCGTGATAGCCAAAAATACTCCTACCAGCACAAATTGCCAGTCAAGGTTAAAAGACAGCAAACCCTTTATCAAAGTTGCCATAAGCGTACCCTGAGGAGCAGGATACAGGTCAGTTCCAATAGCATGATGAATGCCCTGAGCCTGCATAGCCGCCGTAGGGCGATCTAAAATTGATAAGGTAAGGCCAATGACCACTGCAGATACTATTGCGCCTATAAACAAAGCAATTTGCTGATATTTCGGTGTCGCGCCGATGATGTATCCGGTTTTAAGGTCCTGCGAGGTGGCGCCCGCATTTGCGGCAGCTATACAGATCATACTTCCAACAACCAGCGCCATCGGTTCAAAAGCTTTTCCGGTCCAGCCAACGCTGATAAATACAAGACAGGTTCCCATGAGTGTGGCAATTGTCATCCCGGATATAGGATTTGAGCTTGAGCCTATAATTCCTACTATCCTGCTGGATACCGTTACAAAGAAAAATCCAAAAACAATTATTAATATGCCGATGATAAATTTATTTAGAATCGAATCACCGGGAATCTGCGGAAGGATCATAATCAACGCTACCAGAGCAATACTGCCGAAGATCACAGTTTTAAACGAGAGGTCGTCTTCAGTGCGCTTCACTGCAATCACCTCACCGCCCGAAGATTTCATAGAACCAAGGCTCGACTTAAAAGACGATATAATTGTAGGTATCGTTTTTAACAAGGTTATAAAACCACCGGCAGCTACTGCTCCCGCGCCAATCTGACGAATGTAAGCCCTGTAAATAGCCGTAGCATAATCACCAAAAGTTTGAGTCACCGGGTCCCAGGCACCTGCTCCGCCGGCAGTCGCCAGGCTTTTAAGATCGCCAAGCTTTATCAGTTGCAAAGCGGTAGTCTCCTGCGGTACAATCGATGCAATGAGCGGAATAAGACCCAGCCAGGCCAATACACCACCGGCAACCAGTACACCCGCAATCTTAGGACCTATGATATAACCAACTCCCATGTATTCCGGAGTGATCTCTCCACTGACAGTGGCCGACGGAAAAAAGCGGTTAGACTGCTGTGTGATCCAGGCTGGGGTAGCTGCAATAAGGTGGAACATCTTTTGAAGGATCGCATATAAAAAAGCGAAGCCAAGCCCCATATAAGCTGTCTTTGCAAAATCGCCGCCTTTTTCACCTGCTATCAGCACGGAGGCACAGGCGGTTCCTTCCGGATAAGGCAGGGTACCATGTTCCTGTACAATTAACGATCTGCGCAAAGGCACCATCATTAACGTACCCAGGATACCGCCCATAGAAGCCAGTATAAATATTGGCCAGTAAGAAAAGAAGCTTTCGCCCTGACTGCCCGCTGTTAAAAATAAAAACCCGGGAAGCGTAAATACAACACCGGCAGCAACCGACTCGCCCGCCGATCCGGCAGTTTGAATAATGTTATTTTCCAGAATAGTCGTTTTAAAAAACTTCCTTCCAATAGATATTGCCAGAACGGCAATCGGTATAGAAGCTGAAACAGTGAGCCCAGCCTTTAGTGCAAGGTAGACCGTAGCTGCTCCAAAAATAATTCCGAACAAAGCACCAAGTAATATTGACTTGACGGTAAATTCAGCTACCCGGCTTTCAGAAGAAACATAGGGTGTAAAGTGCTTTTCTGGTTCTAAGTCTGTCATTGTGATTGATTTAGTAAAGAATTGTTTTATCAATCCCTTTTTTCATTATGGTAATTACTTTAATTCAATCAGCGAAAATATATAATATTTTACTTGTTCTGTTGCTTTCTTTAAAATGAGTAATGCTTGTTACTTAAAATTGAAATAGTAGTTTTGCGGCAAATGGAAAAAAATAAGGCGGTTTTTCTTGACAGGGACGGAGTTCTTAACCGGGAAATGGGCGATTACGTATGCAAGCTTGAAGACTTTCACATTCTGGAGTATAATTTCGAAACCCTGAGGCAACTTCAGGACAGAGGTTATCTGCTTATAGTAGTAACCAATCAGGGTGGCCTTGCAAAGAGGTGGTATACTGAAGAAACACTGGCAGAGATGAATAAAAGGCTATCTGATGCTTACGCAAAACACGGAGTGGTTTTTTCAGAAATCTATTATTGCAATCATCACCCGCTATATACATCAAATTGTCTGTGCCGTAAACCCGACTCGCTGCTTCTCGAAAAAGGAGTAGCCCGTTTTAATATTGATGCTTCAAAATCTTACTTCATAGGCGATAGGGAGCGAGACATCGAAGCAGGAGAGGGCGCCGGTCTTACAGGCATCCTTATCGATTCAGATCAGCCCATATCTGAAGTACTTCATCTTATTGCATAAAAAAAGGCCGACGGATCATTTATCCGTCGGCCTTCCAGTTTATCATCTTAAGAGTCCAGTTTGTCCTTATTCAAAAAGACAAACTTATTGTCAAAGGTGTCAAGCATAATTCTGCTGTCTTTGTTCACTTTTCCCGACAATATATCCTTTGAAAGTTCATTCAATATGCGTTTCTGAATTACTCTCTTCAAAGGTCTGGCGCCAAACTGAGGATCGTAACCCAGTTGTGCGAGCCAATCAAGGGCATCATCCGATGCCTCGAGTGTTATACCAATGTCAGCAAGAGTGTGCTGTATCTGCTTAAACTGAAGATCTACTATATTCCTTAGTTCAGCTCTGTTTAACGGCGTAAACATAATCAACTCGTCAATACGGTTTAAAAACTCCGGACGAATCGTTTGTTTCAGCAGTTCAAACAGCTGGTTCTTCGTTTGCGCAATTACCTCGTCGCGGTTAAGCTCATTCAAAGTGCTAAAGTTTTCCTGTATCAGATGCGAGCCTATATTAGAGGTCATGATAATAATGGTGTTCTTAAAGTTCACCAGCCTGCCTTTATTGTCGGTAAGCCTTCCGTCATCAAGCACCTGCAATAAGATATTAAATACATCCGGGTGTGCCTTCTCAATCTCGTCCAGCAAAATTACGCTGTAAGGTTTGCGTCTCACAGCTTCTGTTAGCTGCCCGCCTTCGTCGTATCCCACATATCCCGGAGGCGCACCGATCAGCCGCGATACAGCATGCCTTTCCTGATACTCACTCATGTCAATACGCACCATGGCAGACTCGTCATTAAACAAAAACTCAGCAAGTGCCTTCGCAAGCTCCGTTTTACCAACCCCTGTAGTACCCAGGAAGATAAAAGATCCAATTGGTTTACGTTTATCCTGAAGTCCTGCCCTTGAGCGTCTTATGGCATCTGCAATAGCCTCAATTGCTTCATCCTGTCCGGCTACACGCTTATGAAGTTCTTCTTCCAGATGCAAAAGCTTGGCCCGCTCACTCTCTACCATCTTGTTTACAGGTATACCCGTCCACCTGGATACCACTTCTGCTATATCTTCCGAAGTTACCTCCTCCTTAAGCATGCGGCTGCCACTCTGTTTCTCAGCAAGCTCGGCTTTCAATGCTTCCACCTTGTCCTGCGCCTCTTTAATTCTTCCATAGCGAAGCTCTGCAACTTTTCCATAATCGCCCGCCCGCTCAGCCTGTTCAGCCTCCATCTTAAAGCGTTCAATATGTTCAACCTCGTTATTAATGGCATCAACCAGGTCCTTTTCCCCTCTCCAGCTGGCTTTTAACTCATCTCTCTTAGCACTCAGATTAGCAATTTCAGAGGTAAGGTCAGCAACCTTCCTTTCGTCTTTTTCCCTTTTTATAGCCTCCCGTTCAATTTCAAGCTGCATAATACGTCTGTCCAGCTCATCCACCTCTTCCGGGGCCGAATCCATTTCAATCCGCAGCTTAGACGCCGCTTCGTCCATCAGGTCAATAGCCTTGTCAGGCAAAAACCTGTCGGCAATATACCGCTGCGAAAGCTCCACGGCCGCAATAATTGCCTCATCTTTGATTCTAACCTTATGATGGGTTTCATAACGCTCTTTCAAGCCTCTCAAAATAGATATGGCATCCTGAGTATCCGGTTCGTCTATAAGTACCTTTTGGAAGCGCCTTTCCAAAGCCTTATCCTTTTCAAAATACTTCTGATACTCATTAAGCGTAGTAGCGCCAATAGCCCTCAGTTCTCCGCGCGCCAGAGCCGGTTTAAGAATATTTGCTGCATCCATCGCTCCCTCGCCGCCTCCGGCACCCACCAGCGTATGGATCTCATCAATAAAGAGCACCACTTCACCTTCACTCTGAGTCACCTCTTTTATCACCGCTTTCAGTCGTTCCTCAAATTCGCCTTTATACTTTGCACCAGCCACCAGGGCTCCCATATCAAGAGAAAAAACCGTTTTGCTTTTCAAGTTCTCAGGAACATCTCCTTTAATTATCCTGAAGGCAATACCTTCAGCTATAGCGGTCTTACCCACACCAGGCTCTCCAATAAGAATAGGGTTATTCTTGGTACGTCTGGACAGTATCTGAATTACTCGCCGTATCTCTTCGTCACGGCCAATCACGGGGTCTAGTTTTCCCGACTCGGCAAACTCATTCAGATTGCGGGCATATTTGTTAAGCGAATTATAAGTGGCCTCCGCATTCTGATCAGTTACCCTGCTGCCACCTCTCAGCTCTTTAATAGCCTTCAACATATCCTTTTCCGTAACACCCGAATCCTTAAGCAATGAAGCCGTTTTATCTCCGCTTTGCAAAATAGCAAGTAGCAAATGCTCTACAGACACAAATTCATCCTTCAGCTCTTTCACGTAAGACAAGGCTTTTTGCATAACCGAGTTTACCGACGATGAAAAATACATTTCACTGCCACTCACTTTAGGGTAGCTTTCTATCAGCTCATCAAGCGATGTGTTGAGTCTGTTTATATTGACATTGAGCTTTTTAAGCAGGTAGTTTACAACATTCTCATCAACAAGCAACAAACCCTTCAAAAGATGGGCATTTTCTATGGCCTGCTGTTGATGGCCAGATGTTATTTCAGAAGCTTTCTGAATAGCTTCCTGTGCCTTGATTGTAAAGTTATTGAAATTCATAGTACCCGTTTTACAACAAAACACCAGCCATTGACTTTTTGATTAGAAAAACAAGTAAAATTGTCGCAAAAAACGAGTCTGCTTAAGACTAATTGTCTGTAATTTAAGCTCTTGTATGATAAAATGTCTCAGAACAAAAAAAGCCGCCTAAAGGCAGCCTATTTTGTTAAATACTTCTTTGTTAGCCTAAGGCATCTTTCAGCCTGCTTGTCTGCTGCTGAGTAAGTTTCTTTATCGCCCCGCCCGCTACCATTTTCATCATCATGTTGAGCTCGGCACCTATTACCAGGTGTGCTTCGGTGGCATGTTCTCCTGCCGGCCTGAGTTTCCATCGCATTTCTACGTTAAAAGGAACTTCCTGCGCAGGCAGTATCAGTATGTCTTCATTTTCTTTTCGTTCTGCAATCTTAACATTCAGGTTAGCCATATTCTTTACCGAAAAGCTAGCCTGGTCCGTAGTGGATTTCCAATCCGAAATTTCCTCGGGCATCAGCCCCTTATGATTATTAAAGTCCGAAAGAAAAGCATACACTTCACTCACCGATTTATTAATAGTTTCCTTGCTTTCAAAAACAGTCATTATATCTTATTTAAGTGATTCTACAAGAGATCCCCATCCTTTAGGATCATCTTTCCACTTACGTAACAGTTCAATGTCGTCTTTGTTGATATACGAAGTATCCGAAGCATAGTTTATCAGGGCACTGTAATTAGACAGTGTTTCAAACTTGCATTTAGCCTCTTTAAAATTCTCTTCGGCTTCTTTAAGGTTGTACGAAAAAATCGCTACCAGGCCCGCCACATCAGCACCGGCATCCCGCAATGCTTTAACAGCCTGCAAGCTGCTTTTTCCGGTCGAAATCAAATCTTCAACTACAACGATTCTCTGGCCGGGGTACACTTCGCCTTCAATCAAGCTCCCGGTACCATGCTCTTTAGCCTGAGCGCGAACATAGGCAAACGGCAAACCCATATCCTGAGCTACCAGTACCCCCTGCGGAATACCTGCCGTGGCAACGCCCGCAATAAGCCCCACTGAGCCAAATTCCTCCTGTATCAGTGCAGAGAGGTTCTGACGTATATATGTCCGGATAGAAGGATAAGAAAGAGTGATACGATTATCGCAATAAATAGGAGATTTCAAACCCGAAGCCCATGTAAAAGGTTTATTGGGTTGTAATTTAATTGCTTTAATTTGTAACAAAAATTCGGCAATTTTTTGCTCGGTCTCACTTTTGTTTATCATGATGCAAAGCTATACAATTTTCGTAAACGATACAGTTTTAATTATCGCAGAGTTTCTGCCTGCGGGCCTTTCCAGGCACAAACAGCTGGATATAAAAAGCTTCGATTTTAAAGAGTTCTACAAAAAGGTTAAGAAAGAAACAGCTCAAACCTATGTGCTTATAAGCAGCGATCCCAAAAAGTACTTCAGGGAAATGCGCAGAAAGTTTATGGTTATCAAGGCTGCCGGAGGCATCGTCTTCAATGAAGCAAATGAAATACTTTTTATCTATCGAAAGCAAAAATGGGATCTTCCAAAAGGCAAGCTCGATTTGCAGGAGCGTACGCGAGATGCGGCTGTACGCGAAGTAGAGGAGGAATGCGGCATAAAGGTAGATGAATGCGGCGATAAACTATGTAAAACCTGGCACGTGTATGAGCTTAAGGGGCTGATCATCTTCAAACAAACCAGCTGGTATCTTATGAAAGCAAAAAAACAGAAACTTGTTCCGCAGGCAGAAGAAGACATAACCGATGCTCGCTGGCTAAAAGACTCAGACCTTGCACTGGTCTCCCGCAATACTTACCCCCTTATTAAAGACATTATAGCGTTACTCGCTCAGCAAAACGCTCAGCAGTAACTTTAAAAGGCAGCTGCCATTATAAGTCCGGCTGCAGGTATTTAAGAGCCTCGGCCGGAACAAACTTGCTTACGTCGCCCTTATGACGTAAAAAATCGCGCACTATGGTAGAGCTTATAGACGAATAGCCCGGATTACTCAAAATAAAAATGCTTTCTATGGAGGGCTCAAGCTCATGGTTCATCTGGGCTATCGCCTTTTCATATTCAAAATCCGAAACAGTTCTTATACCCCGTATCATATACTTAGCGCCCACCTCTTTGCAATAGCTTATAGTTAAGCCGGCATAGGAGGCAATCTCAATTTTTGGCTCCTCAGCAAACACATCGCTCAATATCTGCAACCTCATTTGGGTGCTCAGCATAGCCTGCTTATTGGTATTAATGCCTACCGCTATAATAATTTTATCAAACAAAGAAACCGAGCGTTGAAGAATATCAACATGAGCAATAGTAACAGGGTCAAAGGAACCGGGAAATAATGCAATTTTCATTGAGAGGTATTGAAGGGTTATTTACTTAAACGGGGGGGCCCGCCGATAAAAAAGCTGAATGAGGAGTAACCATATTTGCGCTGCTCCCTGAAATAAGGATGTGTGTCTATCTTTTTGGTGCTCGGGTGTTCCACAATCAGCATACCTCCCGGCTTCAGCAAGTTCCTGTTNNCCATATAGGGTATTTGAGGCAGTTGAGGCATATCGTAGGGCGGGTCGGCAAATATCAGGTCATAAAGGCCTGTATCCTGCTCCAAAAACTTAAGCGCGTCGCCCCGGTTTGGAAGTATTGCATTCAGCTCATATTGCTTCTTTACCTGGTGCAGGAATTTAAAGCAAGCCATGCTCTTGTCTACAGATACAACTTCGGGCACACCCCGCGATGCAAATTCAACACTCACACTGCCCGTGCCGCTAAACAGATCAAGCACTTTAACCGACTCAAAATCTATCAGATTATTCAAAATGTTAAAAAGCGATTCTTTTGCCATATCCTTGGTAGGCTGCACAGGAAGGTTTGCCGGCGGGTTCAGTCTTACGCCCTTAAGACGGCCGCTTATTATTCGCATAATCCAAGGCTTAATAAGGTCAGGTGCTTATGTCCTGGCACTCCTGCAAATGGCTCCGGAATGGTATATAACGATTTCATGCCGGCAAAGCTCACTATACCGAAATATTGCTTAATCCGTTGGTAGTTAGCATCATAACGCTCTATGTCGCCACTAAGCATAACCCTCGTGCCTGCCGCTTTTAAGTCGAGCTGCTGTATCAGCAGCAGCAGAAAATAGTTAAAATCATCCGTGGTGTTAGTATCGAAACTGTTGTAGTATTTAAATCTGCCTTCGTGCAGCAGCAAAGCTTCAAAACCTACCGGGTTGTTAAACCGAAGGAGCAGTGTGTCCTGCTCGCCCGAGACTGCCTTTGCCGCCTCAATCAAA
>DDAL01000020.1 GCA_002332615.1 Sphingobacteriaceae bacterium UBA2059
CGCCGGTGATGAGAAGTTTTTTCATGAAGGGCTTGGGCTTTTACTGAATAGGGTTTTTGGCGATATAGTTTTCCCATGCCCAGGCCGAACGCATCATCTCGTTCAGGTCGAGCTCTGCTTTCCAATTAAGTTCTTTTTCAGCTTTTGAAACATCGCCCCATACCTTTTCTATATCACCCTGGCGGCGTTCGCCAATTGTGTAATTTAGTTTGACACCTGTACTTTCTTCAAAAGCCTTAATGACTTCAAGTACAGAGCTGCCTTTGCCCGTGCCTATGTTATAAATATCGTAGTTGTCTTCGTTTTCTTTTGTTTCAAGATGTCTAAGCGCAGCAATATGAGCTTTGGCAAGATCAACTACATGAATGTAGTCTCTGATACAACTACCATCGGGAGTATCATAATCGTTGCCATATACAGTGATAGGGCCTCGTTTGCCTATAGCGCTCTGTGTAATGAAAGGAACCAGGTTTTGAGGTACGCCGATAGGAAGCTCTCCGATAAAAGCGCTTTCGTGCGCTCCGACCGGATTGAAGTACCGTAATGATATAATATTATAGTTCTTGTTTTTTGACGCAGTTTCGCTAAGTATCTCTTCGGCAATCTGTTTGGTATTTCCATAAGGCGACTCAGCTTTTTTTACCGGAGCTTCTTCTGTTACCGGCAGTACATCGGGCTGCCCGTATACGGTGCAGGAAGAAGAAAATACAAAGTTTATTTTTCTATCGGCATATGCCGTAAGCAGGTTGATGAGTGAAAAGAAATTGTTTCGATAGTATTTCAAAGGCTTCTCTACAGATTCGCCAACGGCTTTGTGCGCGGCGAAATGAATGAGACCTGTAATTTCGGGATGGTTGTTGATAAGATTCTTCACTTTATCTTCCAGGCACAGGTCCAGCTCTACAAACTCGGGCCGCTTGCCGGTGATCCGGGTGATCTGGTCCAGGATACGGATGCTGGAATTGTCCAGGTTATCCACAATTATTACATCGTAGCCTGCGTTCTGAAGCTCGACTACTGTGTGCGAACCAATATATCCGGTTCCACCTGTTACTAAGATCTTACTCATTTTTTATTTGTTATAGGGTGTAAAGTCTTTGTGCTCAATTTTTTCAAGAATGTCTTTAGGGAGGGATTTGAAGTATTCGTAAGTGATCTCAAGTCCTTTGGCCCTGTTTATCGCAGGCGACCAGTTAAGTATTTCCTTTGCTTTGGATATATCAGGTCGGCGCTGCCTCGGATCGTCAGTCGGTAGAGGCTTATAAACTATCTTCTGGCTGGTGCCCGTTAAGCGGATAATTTCACGTGCAAATTCTTCAATGGTTATCTCATCGGGATTACCAATGTTAACTGGTTGCGCATAATCAGACAGTAGCAGCCGGTATATGCCTTCAACAAGGTCATCAACGAAACAAAAAGATCGCGTTTGCGTTCCATCCCCGAAAACCGTAATGTCTTCGCCTCGTATAGCCTGACCGATAAATGCAGGTAATACCCGGCCGTCGTTCAAACGCATCCTTGGTCCGTAGGTATTAAATATACGTGCAATGCGGGTCTCCAGACCATGAAATGTATGGTAAGCCATGGTTATAGCCTCCTGAAAGCGCTTGGCTTCATCATACACTCCGCGCGGACCAACCGGGTTTACATTGCCCCAGTACTCCTCGGGCTGGGGGTTTACGTTAGGATCGCCGTATACTTCGGAAGTCGATGCGATAAGGATTCGTGCCTTTTTATCTTTTGCAAGCCCAAGCAGATTGTGGATGCCCAGAGAACCTACCTTGAGCGTTTGAATAGGAATTTTGAGATAATCAATTGGACTGGCAGGAGAGGCGAAGTGAAGGATATAATCTAATGTTCCGGAAACATGTACAAACCTTGAAACGTCGTGATTATAAAACTCGAAGTTTGGAAGTTTGAACAAGTGTTCAATATTGCGAAGATCGCCCGTGATCAGGTTATCCATCGCAATAACGTGGTAGCCTTCTCTGATAAAGCGGTCGCATAAATGAGATCCGAGAAAGCCGGCGCCACCGGTTATTAAAATTCGTTTCATTATTCGTTTGGTTGTACCAGTTTACGTCCTATGCTGTTGTAGTAGAAACCCAGTTCAATCATCTTTTGAAGATCATACAGGTTTCGTCCGTCAAATATAACCCTGGCTTTCAGCCTTTGTTCCATTTTGTCAAAATCAGGCGTACGGAACAGGGACCATTCGGTTACAACAGCCAGTGCATCGGCTCCTTCAAGTGCTTCGTAGGGGTCGGAGGCATAAGTAATTTTATCGCCCATTAGCTTTCTCACATTGTCCATTGCTTCAGGGTCATATACCACGACGTGTGCTCCGTCTTTTAATAGTTCTTCAATGAGGTAGACAGAGGATGCTTCGCGNNGAGGCTTAAAGGAAAGGCCCCATATCGCAAAGCGTTTGCCTGCAAGATCGCCTTTATAATAGCGGCGCATTTTTTCGGCCAGCAGTCTGCGTTGTCTGTCGTTTACAGCCATTACGGATTCGAGAATGCTAAATGTATAGTTGGCTTCGGCTGCAGATTTTGCAAGGGCCTGCACATCTTTCGGAAAGCAGCTGCCGCCATAACCGATTCCTGGGAAAAGGAAACGGTTGCCTATACGCGCGTCAGCACCCATGCCACGCCGTACCATATCCACATCGGCGCCTACTCGTTCGCATATGCTCGCAATCTCATTCATGAAAGTGATTTTGGTAGCAAGGAATGAGTTGGCCGCATATTTTGTTAATTCTGAAGACCGTTCGTCCATAAATATGATCGGGTTTCCCGAACGTACATAAGGCGTATAAAGTTCAGCAAGTAGTTTCCGTGCCCGCTCGCTCCGGGTTCCTATAACTACACGATCAGGCTTCATGAAATCCTCAACGGCAACACCTTCTTTTAAAAACTCGGGATTGGAGACTACATCGACCTCTACTGTTGTATGCTTGGCAAAGACAGCGAGTACCCGATCTACGGTGCCTACAGGTACCGTAGATTTTGTTACAATTACTTTATAATCTTTAATAAGAAGCGCTATATCTTTTGCTGCGCCCAGCACGTAGCTCAGATCGGCCGCGCCATCGCCTCCCGGGGGCGTAGGCAGTGCCAGGAATATTATCTCCGCATCTAGTACCGCCTCTTTAAGCTCAGTTGTAAAGTTTAGTCTTCCTTGTTTGATGTTTCTCTGAAATAATATGTCAAGACCAGGTTCGTAAATGGGAACTACTCCCTTTCTCATCATCTCAACCTTTTCCCTGTTTATGTCAACACAGGTAACGTCATTTCCTGTTTCAGCCAGGCAGGTGCCGGTAACAAGGCCCACGTAGCCTGTTCCTACTACTGCTATTTTCATGTACGGTGAATTTTAAGGGTATTATACTTAAATTCGACGAATTTAAAGTATATATGTTATTTCTCTATAATTTAATCATCAAAGTTTGCGGCTCTGTACTTTATATTCTGCAGTTTTTTAACGACAAGATGAGGCTGTTTTTGGAGGGGCGGAAGCATCTTATGGAGCGTATAGCGAAGGAAGCTCAAACAGACCGGGAAACAGTATGGTTTCACTTCGCCTCTCTTGGCGAGTTTGAACAGGGCCGGCCGGTACTCGAGTCATTAAAGTCACAGTATCCTGACTACTGGATTGTTATAACCTTCTTTTCTCCTTCGGGTTATGAACTTAGAAAAAACTATGCTCTTGCTGATCGTATTTATTACCTGCCTTTAGATACAGAAACCAACGCCCGGGAGTTTATTCGCCTTGTTCGTCCTAAAATAGCCATTTTCACCAAGTATGAATATTGGTATAATTACTTTGCCGAACTTCATAGACGGCAAATTCCTCTTTACATGATATCGGCTGTGTTCAATAGGCGTCAGCCTTTTTTTTCATGGTACGGAGGTTTACACCGTAGAATGCTTGGTATGGTAAGTCATTTTTTTGTGCAGGATAAGGAAAGTGAGGCGTTGCTCAGGAACGCAGGAGTTTGCAATGTAAGTGTAAGCGGTGACACACGCTTTGATCGGGTGGCCGAAAATGCTGAACAACCTAAGGATTTCCCTGTTGTTGGGAAATTCTGTAAGGACGCGAAGGTATTGATTGCCGGGAGCACCTGGCCGGAAGACGAAAAGCATTTGTCCAATGCAATGGCTTCTTTGCCGGGGTGGAAGTTTATTATAGCTCCTCACGAAATAAAAGAAGAAAAACTTCAGGCTTTGGAGCATATGCTCAGTCCTAAGACCAGTCTGCGGTACTCAAAAGCTCAGGGAATGAGCTGTTTCACAGACATAGCGGTGCTTATAATTGACAATGTGGGTATGTTATCATCTGTCTATCGATATGGTGATATCTCCTATATAGGGGGTGGATTTGGTGCAGGCATACACAATACGCTTGAAGCCGCCGCCTTTGGGTTGCCGGTTATATTCGGGCCTAACTATCATAAGTTTCTGGAAGCAAAGGCTCTGATAAGTGAAGGAGGCGGGTTTGCATACAGCAACGAGGACGAGTTAAAAGGGTTAGTTCAGAAACTTGATCAGGAAGCGGTGCGCTTAAAAGCCGGGCACATAGCTGCAGCTTATGTACAGAAAGGCAGGGGCGCAACAGCGATGATCATAAAGCATTTATCTAAAATATTGACTGCCTGAACAGCTCGCTCGTTTTTTTAAAAGCGGCAGCTGTAGGTTTAGCTCTTAGTCCTTTTCATTGAAACGAAACAAGCTCAGACAGATGGAGTAGTGCTTAACTCGGCCAGCACACGTATCCACTCAGGTTTATCATTCAAGCTTTCTACAAGCTGCACTTTTTCGCCGCCCAGCTCTTTAAAATCTTCATCGTACTCTTCGCCTATTTCATAAATAGTCTCCAGACAGTCGGCAACGAAAGCCGGGCTGAATACAAGTAA
This sequence comes from Sphingobacteriaceae bacterium UBA2059, assembly GCA_002332615.1. GTDB lineage: Bacteria > Bacteroidota > Bacteroidia > Sphingobacteriales > Sphingobacteriaceae > Arcticibacter. The sequence goes on from DDAL01000020.1 coordinate 4,916, forward strand.
TTTTTTTACGCCCTTTACTGCCAGATCATGAATGGTATCGCTCGTGTAAGGCTTAGCCCATTCAGATTTGCCCAACCGGGACTGAAAGGTAACTGTATACTTATGGGCCGGTATATCAAGCGCTTTTGCAATAAGCCTTGCGGTATCGTAGCATTGAGCCGAGTAGCAAAACTTGTTACTATGAGTAAGTTCCATACAGCAGTCGGGCGATTTAAGGCAATGCTGCCCACTGTCGTCAGCCTTAATAAGCTGCCGCTGCGGCAGGCCGTGAAAGCTGAAAAGGATATGGTCGTAACTTTCGGGCTGATGTTTGCGACCGTTCTCCGCAAAAATGCGGATCATGCCTGAATTGTTGTGAAATGAGTTAACAAAGGTGAGATTAGGAATCGTTTGCCATTTGGATACAATCTCCATTACTTTCTGATGGACAGAACCGGTAGTGGCCGATGCGTATTGAGGAAACAGTGCAATTACGCGAATGCTTTTTACGCCTTCGGCACGAAGTTTTTCCAGCGCAGATTCAATGGAAGGGTTTTGATAGCGCATGCCCAGCTCTACACAGTAGTTATCACCCAGTTCTTCCTGCACCATTCTTTGCATTCTCCGGGTATAGTACATTAAGGGTGAGCCATTCTCATTCCATATTTTTTTATAAGTTTTAGCTGATTTGGGGCCTCTGAAAGGAACAATAATACCTTTCACAAGCATAAGCCTGTTAGGTCGCGGAATATCTATTACACGCCCATCCATTAAAAATTCGTCCAGATAGCGCCTCACGTCACCCACAGCCGGGCTGTCGGGAGTGCCTAAATTAACCAGTAAAATACCTTTTTTGCTCATTATTGATTATTTGAATAGGAGATGCAGATCAGTAGGTTTCCAGAAGAGATTTAACCTTTTCCATTAACCACAAGGGAGTAGATGTTGCGCCGCAGATACCCACCTTATCGCCAGGGTTAAAGTCCTCTTTTTTTAATTCTTGGGGTTCGGATATAAAACAGGTATCAGGATTGTGCTTTTTGCAAACTTCATAAAGAACTTTGCCGTTTGACGATTTTTTTCCTGATACAAAAACTATCTTATCAAAGTTAGTCACAAAGGATCTCAGCTCTTCGTCGCGGTTAGACACCTGCCGGCAAATAGTATCGTTGGCTTTAACGTCATAACCTCTGCGAAGAAGCTCTTCTTTTATCTCGTAAAAGCGCTCTGTGCTTTTTGTGGTCTGGCTGTAAAGGGTAAACTTTTGTGGCAAAAGGGCCTGGTCAAGTTCAGCAATGTCCTGAAAGATCAATGCTTCATTGTTGGTTTGTCCCTGTAGGCCTATTACTTCGGCATGTCCGTGCTTACCGAATATCAAAATATTCTCCTCTTCCTCATGCGAGGTTTTAATGCGGTTTTGAAGCTTGAGCACAACAGGGCAGGATGCATCAATCAGCGTAATTTCATTTTCAAGGGCTGTCCTATAGGTGTCCGGAGCTTCACCATGCGCACGTATGAGCACTTTTTCCCCACGAAGTTGTTTAAGTTGTTCGTGATCTATAATTCTTAATCCCTTAACGCGCAGCCGCTCAACCTCTTCATCGTTATGTACAATATCTCCCAGGCAGTATAAGTAACCATCCTCGCTTAGTATTTCCTCTGCCATGTCAATAGCATATACAACTCCAAAGCAAAAGCCCGAGTTAGAATCGATTGTAACCTGCAGATTATATTCCATATACTATACAAAAGTACTGTTTTGTGTTTAAAAGATGGCCCGTACAAAATGTAAAGACATTCACAACTGTGTCAGAACTTAAGGGTTTGCTAAGCATTTGCATTCTCTTTCTTGTTAAGAGAAGACCACACAAGCATCAGCATTTGAAACGGATGAAGAATAATATTGATAAGAGGGTTCTGTCCGCTGGATAAAGATGTAAGAAGACGGGTAAGTACTACCAGGGTAAGATAAAATAGAATTAGCTGCAAAGGCAGATAGACGGCAATGAACAATGGTCCTGCAATGAGCAGCAACAGGTAGCAAAATACAGCCGCTGTATTGTTATTAAACCCGTTATATAATCTCTTACTCAAACTGAGCACTTCTTCATGCAGGTTAGCCGGCTGCAGGGAATATAAAAAGCCGTTAGCCAGCAGCACCTCTGTTCTATATCGATAGGCTTTCACCAGCTTGATAAGAGATGTCCCAGCAGCAGCTTTGTCTTTTATTTGCGCATGCCACTGATGCTTCCTATAAGTCCCCGCATCAAAAAGCAGGAAGTTGGGGTCGGCGAAACGGAAGAAAGGACTCTTGCTTAGCTGTACCAGCCGCAAAGGCAAAATAGTGAGCAGTATGTAGTGAAGCAGAGGAAACAATACGTTGTTCTTAGAAGAAGGATATCCGTCGGCAATGAGGCTGAAAAAAGCAAGCTTTCCTATCTTCATGCGATGAACAGTATTATTGATCAGACCGGTATTGAAGAGAGCCTTTGGCGTGGTAAACAGTAAGTACTCACCTTTAGCCGCATTTGCAAGCTGCAATGAAGCGTAATTGTGGTTGGTCCACCCTCTATGTGCTGTGCTTCCTTTTATAAGTCGCAGATGAGGGTATAAAGACTTAAGGTGGTGCATTGAAAGAGTATCTTCCTCAGCTTGGTCATGAAAAATCAAAACCTCATAGTTGGTATAGTCCTGGCTACTGATCGAATCCAGTAAAGGTTTCAGGCTTTCTGCCGATCCGGTCAAGGGGATAAGCACAGAAACCTTCGCCATATGCTTTTTAGGAGAGCGAGGAAGCTTAGGGTTGGATATAAAGTTAAAAAGGGCTATAGCAAACCGAATGATCAGAAAGAAATAAACCACATAGAATATAATCATACTCATTAACTTTGTCAGGCCTTAACCTGCGCCCTCTATCTTTAACTCATACTGCAGTATTATGTTATAAAGCTGTCAAACTTTTCCCAGAAACCATCTCGTGGAAGAGGTGCTTCAATAATGATTTCTTCTTTTTTTACCGGATGGATAAACCGCAGACACCTGGCATGCAATGCAATCGTTTTGCGAAGACTGCCACGCGGATAGCCATACTTATTATCGCCCACAATCGGGCAATTCAATGAGGCGAGCTGCACCCTTATCTGATGAGGCCTTCCTGTAAGGGGTTTAACTTTAATAAGAGAATAGCCATCCGTCTGCCCAATGAGCTGGTAAGTAAGTTCAGCATACTGGCTACCCTCTACTTCCTTATCATAGGTTTTTGTTATATTCTTCTGCGGGTTTTTGATAAGCCAGTGTTTAAGCGTTCCGTTTTCAGGCACAGGCCTGTTCCTGGCAACGGCCAGGTAGGTTTTGTCCATTTGCCTGTTTTTAAACATGCTGTTCAGGCGTTCCAGCGCTTTACTGGTACGTGCAAACAATATAACCCCGCTCACAGGCCTATCCAGCCGGTGTACTACACCCAGAAAGGCGCCGTTAGGTTTATTATATTTTTGGGCAATATATTTTTTAACCTTTTCATCCAGCGGCTCGTCCATGGTTGTGTCAACCTGTACAATGTCGCCCGCGGTTTTATTGATAGCAATGATATGATTGTCTTCGTAAAGAATGTCCTTTTGCAGTATAGCCATTAACTGTTCCTCCTGCTTAGTATTGTTCGCTTTCGTTTGGAAAGCTGCCACCTTTCACATCGCTTACATAGCTTTTAACCGCATTGGTCATAATTTCATGCAGGTCGGCATACTGACGTAAAAAGCGAGGTTTAAAGCCTTTGTTAATGCCAAACATGTCCTGGGCAACCAGTACCTGTCCATCGCAATGGGGTCCAGCGCCTATACCTATAGTAGGTATAACCAGTCTGCGGGTAGCTTCCTCCGCAAGAACGGCAGGAATCTTTTCAAGGACTATGGCAAAGCAGCCGGCTTCTTCGAGGACAATAACATCCTGAAGTAATTTTTCGGCCTCCAGTTCATGCTTGGCCCTTACTGTGTACGTGCCAAACTTATGGATAGACTGGGGGGTGAGTCCCAGGTGTCCCATTACGGGGATACCTGCAGTAATTATTCTCTTAATGGAGTCCGCGATCTCTTCGCCTCCTTCAAGCTTGACAGCATGAGCTCCCGACTCTTTCATAACGCGCACGGCCGAATTAAGCGCCTCTTTTGAATTGCCCTGGTAGGAGCCGAAAGGAAGATCTACCACCACCAAGCTTCTTTTAGCAGCTCTTACAACTGAAGCTGCATGATAAATCATCTGGTCAAGCGTTATCGGCAGGGTGGTTTCATGGCCGGCCATTACGTTTGAAGCGGAGTCACCCACCAGAATAATGTCTATACCAGCCTCATCAACAATTTTAGCCATTGAATAATCGTAAGAGGTAAGCATAGAAATCTTCTCTCCACGTTGTTTCAAAGTATGCAATGTGTTGGTTGTAGTGCGCTTAATTACGGTGTTTACTGACATTCTGATAAGAGTTTAATGCAGACAAATCTATAAAGTAAATTCAGCATTCCTTTAAATTGTGATGTGAATTGTTTACTTTTGTCCCTTGTGAAAATTGAAGTCATCTGCTTCAAACCTATACCCTATATAACCGGAAAGTCTTCCGGGAAACTACAGCATTTTTCCTTATTTCGCTCTGTATCTGGCTTTAGCCGCTTTGGCATCAGATCTGCATCTATGTGCATAAAGTGTGGAAATACACCCAACCGTAACTCATTTTTTAGAACAAAAAACCACTATAAAAATTAATGATCAACTACATGAAATTGCCCGCAGTGCTTTTGCTGGAAGACGGAACCTCTTATTTTGGAAAAGCCGCAGGTAAGATTGGAACCACTGCCGGCGAAATATGCTTTACTACAGGTATGACCGGCTATCAGGAAGTATTTACAGATCCTTCTTACTTCGGCCAGATAATGGTTACTACCAATGCTCACATAGGTAATTATGGAGTCAATGCTGAGGAAACTGAGTCGGACACCATTAAGATAGCCGGCCTTGTATGCAAAAACTTCAATGTAGTTTACAGTCGCAAACAGTCCGACGGATCCATTCAGGATTACTTTCAGGATCAAAACCTTGTAGGCATATCCGATGTAGACACCCGCTCCCTTGTGCGTCATATACGCGACAAAGGTGCTATGAATGCTATTATATCTTCCGAAATACTCGACATAGACACGCTAAAGGCCAGATTGCATGCTGTTCCTTCCATGGCGGGTCTGGAGCTTTCATCAAAAGTAAGCACACCAGAGGCGTATTATTACGGAAATGAAGATGCGGCTCACCGTATCGCAGTGCTTGATCTGGGTATAAAGAAGAATATCTTACGAAACTTCGATAGCCGTGACGTATACCTCAAAGTGTTTCCGGCACGTACAAGCTTTGCCGAAATGGAAGATTTTAAGCCAGACGGATATTTTATCTCCAACGGGCCCGGCGATCCGGCCGCAATGGATTACGCCATCGAAACGGTGCAGCACATACTGGCGGCAAACAAGCCGCTTTTTGGAATCTGCCTGGGCCACCAGCTACTGGCCCTTGCCAATGGCATTGGCACCATGAAGATGTTCAACGGCCATCGCGGATTAAATCATCCGGTAAAGAACGTTATTCTTGATCACTGTGAGGTGACTTCCCAGAATCACGGCTTCGGAGTTGTGCCCGAAGATGTGGAGGCCTCACTCAAGGTGGAAGTTACCCACCGCAACCTCAACGATCAGTCCATAGAAGGAATACGCATAAAAGGCAAAAAGGCTTTTTCAGTACAGTATCATCCCGAGGCCTCACCCGGCCCGCACGATTCCAACTACCTTTTTGATCAGTTTGTAAGCCTCATAAAATCATAACAAAGAAGCCCGGTCAGCATACGATCGGGTTTTCTATTTTGCTGTATATCAATAATAAATGTAACATAGATTACTATAATGAAAAGCAAAAGCTTTATTTTTGGCCTTGCCATCAAAGTGCTTTAGTTTATTAAATACACTATTCTTTAAATGGTTTAAAATAAAAATTCAAACAAATGAGCTTAATTTTAGATGTACATGCCCGTCAAATCCTTGACTCAAGAGGCAATCCTACAGTAGAAGTAGACGTAATTACAGAAAACGGTGTAGTTGGCCGTGCAGCTGTACCTTCAGGCGCATCCACCGGAACGTTTGAAGCGGTTGAACTTCGCGACAACGATAAAAGCAAATACATGGGTAAAGGCGTTTTAAACGCTGTTAAGAATGTAAACGAAAAACTTGCAAAAGAACTTCAGGGCGTTGACGTGTTTGAACAAAACGTGATCGACAAGATGATGAACGATATTGACGGTACAGAAAATAAAGGCTCAATTGGTGCTAATGCAATTCTGGGTGTTTCCCTGGCAGCAGCTAAAGCAGCAGCTCAGGAAAGCGGTCAGCCATTATACCGTTACATCGGTGGTGTAAATGCAAATACACTTCCCATTCCAATGATGAACATCCTTAACGGAGGTGTACATGCTGATAATAAAATTGACTATCAGGAATACATGATCATGCCCGTGGGAGCCGAGTCGTTCTCTGAAGCTTTAAGAATGGGTACCGAGGTATTCCACCACCTTAAAACAGTGTTAAAGAAAAAGGGCTATTCTACCAACGTAGGCGATGAGGGTGGCTTTGCTCCTGAAATACAAAGTAACGAAGAGGCGATCGAAATCGTTATTCAGGCTATTGAAACAGCTGGCTACAAACCAGGGGATGATATTTACATTGGTTTAGATGCTGCAAGCTCTGAAATGTTTGATCAGGCTTCAGGTACTTATAAGTTTTACAAGTCTAACCCGGGACGCACTTTAAGCAGCGATGAAATGATTGCTTACTGGGCAGAGTGGGTAGGCAAATATCCTATTCTTTCAATCGAAGATGCATTAGCAGAAAGCGACTGGGATGGCTGGAAAAAACTTACCGAGCAATTAGGCAAGAAAGTACAGTTAGTAGGCGATGATTTGTTTGTAACCAACGTTAAGTTCCTTCAAAAAGGAATTGACATGAGCGTTGCTAACTCTATCCTTGTTAAGGTTAACCAAATTGGTTCTCTTACTGAAACCATTAATGCTGTAACTCTGGCCCAAACCAACGGATATACCTCAGTAATGAGCCACCGTTCAGGCGAAACTGAAGATTACACAATTGCTGACCTTGCTGTAGCATTAAACTGCGGACAAATCAAAACCGGTTCTGCATCACGTTCAGACAGGATGGCAAAATACAATCAACTGATCCGTATCGAAGAAGAGTTAGGAGCTTCCGGTCGTTTCATTGGCAGAGACTTTAAGTTTTTAAAGAAATAGATTTTCTTTAAACGTCTTAAAAAAACCCATACAGCAAAGTTGTATGGGTTTTTTTATATTTGTATATGAAAAAAGCGCTAGCCCTTTTTAAAAACAAGTATTTTCTGGCTACGCTATCTTTTTTATGCTGGATGTCAGTGTTTGACCGCAATGACCTGATGTCGCAATTCGAGTATCACCGGCAGTTAAAAAAGCTACGGCTGGAGAAAGAATTCTATACCAACGAAGTCAGTCAGGTAAAGCAGGATCTCGATAAGCTGAATACCAACCGCGAAACCCTTGAGCGGATGGCCCGCGAGAAATACCTGATGAAAAAAGATAATGAAGATGTATATGTTATAATAAAGAGGCAAACTGAAAAAAAGCGTAAGTCCTTATTTTAATGCAAGCCCAATGACTGTCAGGATACTATCAATCATAACATATATTGGAATCTGCTTTATTCTTAATTGCAATAGCGCAATGGGATACTCTGCTTTTTCAGCCGATCATTCCTCTTTCCAGAATGCCGGAAAGCCCGAGAGTCTGCTTGCTCCTGGTGCCGAACGTACGATATTTGTGGGCGAAATTAAGGGTCGTTCCTATATAAAGATGTCTCTTCAGCCCGCCAGCGCCCGTTCAACAAATGTCATGATCTTATATAGAGGCGCTTATTACGAAGCTGCAAAAGACCGCACTTATACCCTTATTGGCACTTTTAACACTACTAACAGGGTGTGGTATATAAAGTGTTTCAATGCCAAAAAACAATACTTTGCCTCTTTCCAGGGCCGCGAGCGAGAAGATGGGTATATTGATGGTACATGGCAGCAATTCAATCAAACCCTGCCTTTTTACTTGTTTAAGCGCGATACAAAGACATAGAACCATAAAGGAAGCTTTGGGCTTCCTTTATGGTTTTGAATAGTTTACAGCATCCCTCCGTCTACTGCGATAACCTGTCCGGTTATATAAGCGCTGAGATCGGATGCAAGAAAAACGCAGGCATTGGCCACATCATCAGTTTCTCCCGCTCTTTTAAGCGGAATACTCTGCTCCCAGCCCTGAACCACCTTTTCATCCAGTACTTCGGTCATTTCAGTCTTAATAAAACCAGGAGCAACCACATTGGTGCGTATATTTCGCGAGCCAAGCTCTTTAGCCATTGATTTTGAGAAACCTATTATCCCCGCCTTCGAGGCCGCATAGTTCCCCTGTCCGGCATTGCCTTGTACCCCTACAACCGAGCTCATATTTATGAAAACACCCTTACGGTTCTTCATCATGATTTTAGAAGCAGCCTTGGTAATATTAAATACAGACTTAAGGTTTACTTCAATCACTGTATCCCACTGCTCCTCATTCATGCGCATAAGTAAGCCGTCTCTGGTTATACCGGCGTTATTCACCACAATGTCGAGGGTGCCAAAGTCGGCAACTATATTATTTATCAGTTCTTCCGCCTCTGCAAATTTAGAAGCATCCGAGCGGTAGCCCTTAACCTTGCATCCCTCTTTTTGAAGTTCCTGCTCCAGTGAGAGCCCTTTTTCAACAGATGAAAGGTAGGTAAAAGCTACATTTGCCCCATGCATAACAAAAGATTCTGCAATCTTGCGCCCTATACCTTTCGAAGCGCCGGTAATAAGCGCCGTCTTTCCTTCTAGTAATTTCATAAACCCATAATTTAATACCGCGAAGTTATAGATTTATTTAACACCTCCAGGCCCGGCACCATCATCCTTTATAAACTTCATAGACACCGAGTTTACACAGTGCCTGGTATTCTTCGGCGTAAAGCCTTCGCCTTCAAACACGTGGCCCAGGTGCCCTTTGCAGTTCGCACACACAATTTCTGTTCGCATGCCATCCCTGTCGGGTATTCGCAGTACCGCGCCCTTAATTTCCTGATCAAAAGAAGGCCAGCCACAATGGGAGTCAAATTTAGTGTCCGAGGTGTACAGCGGAGCATTACACCTGCGGCATACATACGTTCCTTTTTCTTTTGTATGAAGATACTCGCCGGTACCCGGGTATTCAGTGCCTTTATGTACAATAACCCGTTCTTCTTCGGGACTAAGTTTATTATAATTCATAGTTTTCTTATTAAGAGGAGCGCCGGAAGATTTTGGTGCCGGCTGAGCACAAGCCCCAAAACTCCACACACCTGACAAACAAATAATTAAGAGGGATGGTTTCATACTAAATAGAACGAATATTCCGTATATAAAATATAAGGAGGCTAAATTTGTAAATTCGCGGGCGTTATAAAGCACTCACACCTTGTTCGATGAAGATAACCCTGCTTACTATAGGAAAAACAGAAGAAAAGCATATCAAAGAAGGACTTGATAAGTATGTAAAGAGACTTAAGCATTACGTAAAATTCCAGCTAACGGAGCTTGCAGATATTAAAAATTCAAAGAACCTTACAGAGGCGCAGCAAAAGACAAAAGAAGCAGAGCTATTATTCAAATATATTCAACCTGCAGACCATGTAGTTCTTTTGGACGAAAAGGGACAGGAGTTTACTTCGCTTCATTTCTCGCATTTTTTAAATAAGAAAGCAGTTTCAGGCACTGCGCATTTACTATTTATAGTTGGAGGAGCATACGGCTTTGACAGCACAGTCTATAACAGGGCAAATGCAAGCATATCTCTTTCTAAAATGACATTCTCTCACCAAATGGTGCGGCTATTTTTTACCGAACAATTATATCGGGCACACACTATATTAAAGGGTGAGCCCTATCATCACGAATAAATTAAAAAACTATGGACTATAAAAGGAAGTATAACTTTAAAGGAGGCCAGTCCGGCAATGAGTCCAGGAACTTCTGGATAGCCATCGGCCTGGGATTACTGCTTGCAATAATTATTATATTCTTTCTTTAAACAAAACGTCCCGCTGCAGTATTACAGCGGGACGCATATTCGTATAGGTTTAGCCTTATTCCGTTTCGCCTTCCCCGGTTACCGGCTCTTCGGCGGCTTCGGGTTCTTCGTTAAATAAAGGCAGTTCCTTTATAATAGTAAACCAGCTGATAATCTTTTTAATGTCTGATGTATAAACCCGGTCTTCATCATGTTCAGGAGCAGCTTCTTTAAAAAACTCTCTTAGTTTTTTACCGTCCTCCTTTACACCCGGTATAGAAGGCATGTCCTTCATTGCATTGAAGACGTCAGAAAGTTTCAAGTCATCATCTGTCCCAAAAATTGTAATATCATCAAGCGAAGCCAGCTTAGCGGTCGAAATATTTACTACAAGCTTAATTTTTTGAGCATCAAGGCTTTCCAGTACAAAGCCCGACTTATTCTGTCCAATCACTTTATACAATCCTGGTTTGCCGGATACTGATACAAGTCCTTTTAAATTCATAAATAAAATACGTTAGCGCCTATTCTTCAATAACATCAATACTCAAAATTTTATCACCCTGCCTTATATCATCCACCACATCCACATTTTCTATAACTTTACCAAAGCAGGTATGATTTCTATCGAGGTGAGCGGTATTCGTGCGGCTGTGGCATATAAAAAACTGTGAGCTGCCTGTATCTCTGCCTGCATGAGCCATGGAAAGAACTCCACGGTCATGGTACTGGTTGTCGCCGTCCAGCTCGCATTTAATGCGCTTGCCCGAACCTCCGGCTCCCGTTCCGGTAGGATCGCCGCCCTGAACCACAAAGTCTGGTATCACACGGTGAAACGTTACACCGTTGTAAAAGCCTTCTTTTGCCAGTCCAAGAAAATTAGCTACGGTATTAGGAGCATCTTTGTCGAAAAACTCAACGGTCATGTCTCCCTTTTCTGTTTTTATAATTGCTTTACTCATATTCAATTTATACTTAAATGCAAAGGTAATGATTAATTAATATAGGTTTAACCGTCCGCTTTATCTTAGTCGTAAAAGCTCCAGCTTACTCCAAACTTCAGCGCAGCGCCGGGCATAGGGTAGCGGTTTACAGTATAGTAACCTTTTGAAAACAATCCCTGGTTCACGTAGTCATAGCGCACAAATACATTGGCTCTTCGCAGTGCAAAGCGTGCCCATACATCCACCACGGGGTAAGAGTTGAACTTTATAGGATAGCCATTGTAAAACTGGCTTACGTTAATTGCGTAAGAAGGAGCCGTAAAGGCCGAGTTCATACGCACGTCGAATCCTGCATGCGCAGTAACTGCATTAAAGAATTTTCTTCCGTAATACAGGCTGTTAAAGGTATAGAATTCAGGGCTGCGCAGCAGTTCCTGTCGGTCAGATTTCTGGTATACCAGGTAATTATCCATATAAAAATTGCCCAGACGGCTGTGCTTTTCCAAGCTCAGCTTAAGCATGTTCAGGTTGCTGCCCAACTGTACAGGGCGTATCAAGCCGGGGAACACACTACCCTCATAGTACAGATAGTTGCTAATGATATAATATTCTGCACGAGCATTCAGCCCAAACACCGGGTTTATGTAGCTAAAAGATGCATTATTGATCTTGCTTCGGTCAAAGCTGTAGCTCCAGTTATTGTAAAAATAATTAGAGTTGGAAAAAAGCCTTTCCGGCGATTTATTCTGGGTGTAAGCGCCTATTTCAATACGTCCTGCATACCGGCTTAAGCGCAGATAAGCCCGTGCGTCATATAAATAATCGCCTGCATATTTACCCTGAACCAGCTGATGCAGGTTAACGTTCAGGCGCAGCCGGTCGCTAAAACTGTAGCTAGCAATGGCCTTTGCCGCAAGGTCCCTGAAGTCAAGCTTGTTATTCATCTGGTTGTACCAGTACATATCGTGCTGTATACCTATGTCCAGTTTGAGCTCATTTTTAATAAAGCTCAACGCTTTTCCGCGCAGGTAAAAGCTATACATAAATTCGTTACGCAGATTTTTAACCACAGTCGAGTCGGCCACAACATCACGGTCATTAGCCACATCCGGAAATATGTTAAAGCGATCCGGATCATTTTTATAAAATCCGTACGTATCGGTGGTATAAGTAAGCGTATGTACCACGCGCTGAGTAGGCATCACCACACTCGCCGAGCCGACCCCCAGCGTATCCATCCGGCCAATATAATAGCTCTGCCTAAGCAAAAAGCTCTTTTGTTTCCAGTAGTTCTTCGTAGGGTCACTGCTGTTGGCAAGCTTAGGCTCCGCTTGGTCTAATCCCAGTGTACCCTTGGATATAAAGACCGAGTCATTCACCAAGCCCCCGTTTTCAGCACCTTTGAGCGTATTAAAAAGCCCGTTGGCCATCAGATTATAGCGCCTGTTCTCCGACTCATACCAGGTAAATACCGAAGCGTTTAAATGATTGCTGCGCTGGTTCCTGTATCCGCCATCGGCGCCTATCCGGTTATAATTAGCGCCCACATTCCAGCGGGGCAGGATATTCTGAGAGTGTATGAGGCGAAATATCTGTTCTGCACGGCCGGCAGCAACATACGAAAGAGAGGTATAAGGCGTACGTGCCCTGTAATATTTTACCGAATCCTGGGTTTGCAGATAAATGTCCAGCGAATGGAAGCCCGCATCAAAGCCTATCGTTTTTCTGGGGGTAAAAAGCAGTTCACGGTAAGGCAGCCCTATGTTACCGAGGCCAATGGTAGGTCGCTCCGGCTGATTGAGCATATTATATAAATGAAATCGGGACAGGGAGGTGTCCAGGGGGGCGGTACGCGTGCTGTCGGCCATCAGCCTCAAATTGGTAAAGCGTATATAGGTCGCGTTAAAAATAACCGTATCCCGGCCCGCCTCTTCTATTTTTCTAAGCGAGTCCAGCTCATCGGCCTTGCCCCGCCTGCGTTCCACGGGCTGCTGAGCCATTGCACCGGTACTGTCAAAAAGCAGCGCCGCCCAAAGTAATAGTAGAAGATATTTCATCAACAGCTTAATTTAACGAAGCCAATAACTCCTTTAGCACCAATGTCATTTTAGGTTCGGCTTCCTGGGCAACCTTCACAATCTCTTCAATTGAGGTAGGCTGTGCACTGAAACCTTCATCTGTAATAACCGATATGGCAAATACAGGTATACCCATATGGTTTGCTACAATTACCTCCGGTACGGTGCTCATACCCACCGCATCTCCGCCGATGATACGCAGGTATTTATATTCCGCGCGTGTTTCCAGATTAGGCCCTTGTACCGATACATAAACGCCCTGCTTGCAGCTAATGTTATGGCTTTCAGCAATGCTGCAGGCTTTTTCAATCAGAGGCTGCTCATAAGGGCTCAGCATATCCGGAAAGCGCGGTCCCAGCGTATCCAGGTTACGGCCTCGCAGCGGGTTGTCCGGCAGCAGGTTTATATGATCGTTAATGATCATAAGGTCGCCGCGCTTAATATCCGGATTGAGCGATCCGCTGGCATTCGATACAATCAGGTGCGATATTCCCAGCAGCTTCATCACTCTTATAGGGAAAGTGATCTGCCACATACTATAGCCTTCATAAAAGTGAAACCTGCCTTGCATGGCTACGACTTTTTTACCACTCAGGGTCCCAAAAATAAGGCGACCCAAGTGGAACTCCAGAGTGGAAATAGGAAAGCCAGGAATATTCGGATACATAAGCTTGTACTCAATGTCAATTTCCTCTACCAGGTTACCCAGGCCGGTACCGAGTACAATACCCACTTCCGGTTTAAACTCGCCAATTTTTCTTTTAATATATTCAGTTGTTTCGTATAGTTCCTGCAACATAGTTTTTAATTAAAGCCTCAAACCGCTCTGTGTCCGGCGAGTGTATCTCCGTTTTTACCGGCACATAGTAAACCGGCAATCCACGCAAAAGTTGCCACACAGGTTCAACTTTAAGGCGCTGGGCATCTTTTTCGGTTGTAAGTATCAGTTTAGAGCCAGCTTTTTCTGTATGATAAGCATTTACAAGTTTAGCAATATTTTTGATGCTAAACGGATGATGGTCAGGGTAATCAAAATGATTAATATGAGCACTGCGTTTATGAAGCTCCTCAACCAGCGGAGCCGGGTGAGCAATTCCTGTTATCAGAAAGAGCCGGGTATGGCAGTCAATGCTATCCGACGGCAGGCTGCTGCCATCTTCAAGGCTGGTCAGGTTGCCATAGACCAGCCGGGAAAAAAATAAATGCTGCCCTTCCTGCGGTTTAACACGTGTCCTGAGCGTTCTTCGCAGAGCATCCGTCAGTAAATACGGAGTTTTGGTAATGATGAGTATGTCGGCGCGTTTGCGTCCGCTAAAGGGCTCTCGCAGGTTGCCCGCAGGCAAAGGCAGCTTGTCGTCCAGGCTGTTATAGTCAAAAAGAAGCAGGCTCAAGCCAGGCTTTACCGCACGGTGCTGGAAAGCATCGTCCAGTATAATAAGATCATGCTCCTGCTGCAGGCGCTCAATTCCTTTTACCCTCTTTTCGCATACAGCAACGGTCAGTCCATCAAACTTGCGCTTCATCTGTAAAGGCTCATCGCCACTCAGGGCCGCCGTGTCGTCCTCATTAACCAGTCGGAAGCCCTTTGTCTTTCGCCCGTAGCCCCTGCTTAGCACGGCCATCTTGTATTGCGGCAAAAGCAGCCTGATAAGATACTCAGCCATAGGACTTTTGCCCGCTCCGCCCACTGCCAGATTGCCTATGGACAGCACAGGCAGGTCAAACTGTTTTGAAGCCAGCCAGCTCCTGTCATAAGCCAGGTTCCTCAGCCAGGTGACAAGCCCGTATACGATAGAAAAAGGAAACAGCAGCAGCCGCAGGTAATGCATGTTGTAAAATTAAAAATTATTTCGGCCTGCCGTATTTTACTTTAATGTCATCATTTTACCCGGGCAAGCGGCTGGCCCAAAATCATTTAAACAAAATACTATCTTTATGACTTATAGTAGATGTAATGACAAAAGGATTTTTTAAAGTACCAGAACCGGTTAATGAACCTGTTTTCAGCTATGCTCCCGGAAGCAAGGAGCGTTCATTATTAAAGGAAGCCATTTCCAACGCCTACTCCAGCCAGCAAGACATTCCAATGTACATCAACGGGCAGGAAGTACGTACAAATGACAAGGTAGAAATAAGGCCTCCGCATAACATACATCAGGTAGTGGCGCATTACCATCAGGGCAATAAAAGCCATGTAAGCGATGCCATAGACGCTGCACTTGCAGCCAAAGAGGCTTGGGAAGGAATGGCCTGGGAGCAGCGTGCTGCCATATTTTTGCGCGCAGCCGACTTAATAGCCGGTCCTTACCGCTATAAGATCAACGCGGCAACCATGATAGGTCAGTCTAAAAACGCCTATCAGGCCGAGATAGACGCAGCCTGTGAGCTGGTAGACTTTTTACGGTTTAACGTAAAATACATGTCCGATATCTATGCACAGCAGCCCCCGCTTTCATCCCGCGGTACCTGGAACCGCACCGAGCAGCGCCCTCTTGAAGGCTTTATATTTGCTCTTACTCCATTTAACTTTACAGCCATAGCCGCCAATCTTCCTGCATCAGCTGCCATGATGGGCAACGTAATCGTATGGAAGCCTTCGCATGCACAAATTTACTCAGCTGCTGTCATCATGGAAGTTTTCCGTAAGGCAGGCCTTCCCGATGGAGTGATCAATCTTATTTATGCGCACGGGCCTGATGTGGGCCAAGTAGTGTTCAGCCATCCCGATTTTGCAGGTATCCACTTCACTGGCTCCACGGCCGTTTTTCGCGAAATATGGAAAACCATAGGCAATAATATCCACCTGTACAAAAGTTACCCGCGCATTGTAGGCGAAACAGGGGGAAAAGACTTTATACTGGTACATCCAAGTGCTGATCTTGATGTGGCCAATACCGCCATTATCAGGGGCGCCTTTGAGTATCAGGGCCAAAAATGCTCGGCTGCCTCCCGCGTATACATACCCCGGTCTCTGTGGCCCGAGCTGCGCACTCGCTTAACCCGCGACCTGGCCAGCATAAAAGTAGGTCCCGTAGAAGACTTTGAAAACTTCGTAAACGCCGTGATAGACGAAAAGTCCTTCAACAAGCTGGCAGGCGCCATCGACGATGCCAAAGCCGATCCCGAAGTCGAAATTGTTGCCGGAGGCTATTATGACAAGAGCCAGGGCTACTTTATTGAGCCTACCGTGCTTCTTACCCAAAATCCCAAGTATGTCACCATGTGCGAAGAGCTGTTTGGCCCGGTTCTTACTATCTTCCTATACGAAGATGATGAATTCGACGCTACCCTCAGGCTAATCGACCAAACGTCTGACTATGCTTTAACAGGTGCCGTTATCTCTACCGACCGGTATGCCATAGAAAAGGCAACTTATGTCCTGCGTAACGCAGCCGGCAATTTCTATATCAACGACAAGTGTACCGGAGCCGTCGTTGGGCAGCAGCCATTTGGCGGTGCGCGCGGCTCAGGAACCAACGATAAAGCGGGCGCCATGATCAACCTGCTTCGCTGGGTTTCTCCCCGTACCATTAAAGAAACATTTGACCCGGCTACCAATTACCGGTATCCGTTCCATGAAGATCATTAAGCCCTTCAGGCTTTATTCCATAAACGGGCAGGCTTACTATAGCCTGCCTTTTTTTTGCCGCATTCAGTGCTTTCATTTGCTGCTTCCCAACAAGTTCATAAATAGCGCCGGGCAGTCAGTATCGCTTTGTTTAAGAGGGGTAAAATAAGCTCCTGCCGGCTCCTTATATTGTATAGAGCGCAAACACTTTGAGTGTTAATGCATTATATTGTTAATAAACAAACAGCTATGACACACAACAGGGAAGAAGTAAAAAAAATCCGCGAGTTTATAGAGAAAAGAGATATTGCCATGCTTTGCACCATGGAAAACGACGAAGTAAGAAGCAGGCCCATGTCTACCACCGATATTGACGACCAGGGGAACATATGGTTTTTTACCAATGAGTTTTCCGATAAGGTCGAAGAGCTTCAGAGCAATCCTAAGGTATGCCTGGCTTACTCCAAGCCTCAAAACAATACCTATGTAAGCATAAATGGCACAGCCAGCCTGGTCACCGACCGCAAGAAAATGGAAGAGTATTACTCTCCGGTCACTAAGGCCTTTTTTAAGGACGGACTGGACGATCCTAAAATAGCCCTGCTTAAAATTGAGCCCTACTATGCCGAGTATTGGGACAGCAACTCCAGCCGCATGATCAGCTTTATCAAAATCCTGGCGGCTGTTTCTGGCAAAGAATATAAAGGCGAAGGCCGGCACGGAGAATTAGAGCTTTAACCGGCTTAATGTTTATTTTTGTAGCATATGTATAAAAAAGTATTGATTACCGGAGGCGATGGATTAATAGGCCGTAAGCTCGCCGGCCTGTTATTGAAAGATGGCTACAAAGTAAATATCTTAAGCCGCAGGGAGAAACCTTCCGAAGGCAACAAAAAGTACTTTGTGTGGGATGTAAGCAAAGGCATAATCGACGAGGCCTGCTTTGAGGGGGTAGAGGCCGTGATACATCTTGCCGGCGAGAATATTGCAGCCAGGCCCTGGTCGCCTGCCCGCCGCATTGCCCTGCTCGAAAGCCGCACCAGTTCTATCGCTCTCATCTATGAGACTATCAAAAAAAATGCGGCAAGCTCCGTGAAAACTGTTGTCTCTTCCTCGGCAACAGGTTATTATGGCAACCGGGGCGACGAGGTACTCACCGAAGAGAGCGGCTACGGCGACGATTTTCTTTCCTATGTATGCTATTCATGGGAGCAGGCTGCAGACAGTGGCAAAGAGCTCGGTTTACGTGTGGTTAAGTTGCGCACCGCTTTGGTTCTGGACTCGGTGGCCGGCGTGCTGCCCAAGCTTGCCGCCACTGCCAAAAAAGGCCTGGCCTTAGTTATGGGTTCGGGCAGGCAATGGATGTCGTGGATACACGTGGAAGATATGGCGGCAATCTATAAACATGCACTCGAAAACGAAACGATGGAGGGGGCTTACAATGCATGTACGCTGGAACCTTATACCAACGAACACTTTACTCAAACCTTGTCGGCTTACTTCAATAAGCGCTTCATAACGCCGCATGTACCAAAGCTTGCACTGCGCATTATGCTGGGTTCCATGAAAGATCTGCTGCTTACAAGTGCCCGGGTATCGCCGGCAAGGCTCCTCTCTGCCGGATATAAACTAAAGTATCCCTCGCTTACCTCTGCCTTAAGGGATCTTTATAAAAAGGAAGAAACGCCCTATCTCGATTAGCAGCTCCGGCGTTTCTTCTTTATTGGCCTCTATGCGCTTCCCCCGCGGTCCCATTGAAAAGGATAGGTGCTTTCGGGCACAGCTTTTTCAGGCCGATGCTCGTCATTCCCTTAATTTCTTATTTATTTTGTATTTTTCAACTAAAACCTGCGTATGAATTTAACCAGCGAAAACATCTTACTCATCGGATCCATACTTCTTTTAGCAGCTGTTCTGGCCGGCAAAGCTTCGCACCGCTTTGGCGTACCTACCCTGCTGCTTTTCCTCGGTGTCGGCATGCTTGCAGGCTCCGAAGGTATAGGAGGCATCTATTTTGATGACAGTAAACTTTCGCAGTTTATAGGGGTTGTCGCTCTTAACTTCATCCTGTTTTCGGGCGGCCTGGCAACCAGCTGGAAAGATTCAAGGCCCATACTCTGGCAGGGTGTTACACTATCTACTCTTGGAGTTCTGCTCACAGCCGTTGCAGTAGGGCTGTTTACTATATGCATAACAGACTTTTCCATTTACGAAGGTCTGCTGCTCGGCGCCATTGTTTCATCTACCGATGCAGCTGCCGTATTTTCAATCCTTGGCTCTAAAAGCATTGCGCTTAAGAAACCTTTAAAGCCATCGCTCGAACTGGAAAGCGGTAGTAACGACCCCATGGCCTATTTTCTTACCATCGCGTTTCTTGGCTTAATCACTACGCCGGGCACCTCCGTATGGACCATTGTTCCCATGTTCTTCCAGCAAATTATCCTTGGGGCGCTTTTAGGCTTATTCTTTGGCAAAGCAAGTAAAATCATCATCAACCGGATCAAGCTGCATTACGATGGCCTCTACCCGGTGCTCACGGTTGCTCTCTTGTTCCTCACTTTCTCATTCACCGACTTTATAGGGGGCAATGGCTTCCTGGCTGTTTACCTCTGCGGTATCTTTCTTGGCAATGTTGACTTCATTCACAAAAAGACCATGCTCCGCACCTTCGACGGCTATGCATGGCTCATGCAGATCGTGCTGTTCCTCACCCTGGGGCTGCTGGTTTTCCCCAGCGAAATACTCCCTTTCCTCGCTATAGGCTTGTCCGTATCGCTCTTCCTCATTTTGGTGGCAAGGCCCCTGGCTGTGTTTATCTGCCTGTCATTTTTTAAGGTCGATATACGGCAAAAGCTCTTTATATCCTGGGTGGGGCTCCGGGGGGCCGTGCCCATTGTGTTTGCCACCTATCCTTTGCTGGCTGGTATCGATAAGGCGGGTATGATATTCAATATTGTATTCTTTATTGCTCTTACCTCCATCCTAATACAGGGCACCACGCTGCCGCTGGTAGCAGGCTGGCTGGGCGTTTCTGAACTCGAAAAAGCTGCACTGCCAGAGGCCGAACCCCTGCTTTCAGATTCTATCAAGTCGGTTTCCGAAGAGATGCTGGTGGCGGGCGACAGCCGTGTCGTAGGCAAAATGATTGTCGACATCGGTCTCCCCGATGGTATTTTAATTGCCATGATCCTGCGCAAAGACAGATACATCACGCCTAACGGCTCTACTACCCTTCAGGCTCAGGATAAACTGGTACTTTTGTCCGAAAGTAAGGATGATCTTCAAAGCATGCGCCGCGTACTTGAATAACCGGCCTAAACTAAAAACATACCTAAGGCGTTTATGTAGAATGCCCGGGCTTTTGCCCGTTTTTCTAAAAGTAAGATGTTAATGAAACGTATCCTTTTCTTCCTCTCTTTCCTTATTCTGCTCACAGCGGCTTATGCACAAAAGAAACCTGCCAGGCCTGCTAAAGCCAAAACCAGTACCAAGGCTACCCTGAAAAAAACGTCCAAAGCGCCTGCAGCCCGGACGGCTGACCCCTACAACAAGCTTGCCCAGGAGTTTTTACTCTTCATCCGCAAAGACCAGCCCAAAAAAGATTCGCTGATACTGGTCGATAAGCTTGCCGGCCTTGGAAGCCCCCTGTGTATGGAGCAGCTGGCCGCCGATGACTTCTTTACCGAAAAGGAAACCGGGTACATTGCCGGTAAAATGTCCGACCCTGGATTCTCGCTCTGGAAACAGTCTTTTCTCCCCTATGCCCGTATCATAGAAGAAAGCACTTTAAAGGCTGTTTTTGCTGATAAGAATCAAAGCTGGAAACTTTTTCAAAAAGAGTATGGCCTGGGTTATTATACCTACACGGCACCGGTGTTTTTGCGCAATAACACCTATTGCGTGTTTTATTACGACTACCACTGCGGCCCTCTGTGCGGTTATGGCGAGCTTGTGCTCTATAAGAAGACCAAAAAGGGCTGGCAGCGCGAAAAATCCATTTGTAAGTGGATTAGTTAGCACGGCACGGTGGTCGCATACCCTCGTCTAGGCGCTTACAATATCCCAGGCAAATTTCAGAATAGTAGCGCTTACCACTATCAGGAACAGTTTTCGTATAAAGGCATTGCCTCTCAGCAGGGCCATGCGTGTGCCTAAATAAGAGCCTGCCAGGTTAAAAAGCGCCATTGGGATGGCATACTCATACAGTATATGGCCGGTTCCGGCAAAGTAAATCATCGCAGCAACATTGGTAGCTACATTTACATATTTAGCAGCAGCGCTGGCCCTTAAAAAATCATAATTAAGAAAGGTGATGAAGGACAGGATTAAGAAAGTTCCTGTACCCGGGCCTATAAGGCCGTCATAAAAGCCTATCACGAAACCAAAGCAGGCTCCTGCTATCAGCTTCATTGCCATAGATTTAGAGTCGGCTCCCCTGAGCCCCATATCCTTTTTAGAAAAGGTATATATGCCCACAGCTATCAGTATTACCAGTACAACGGGCTTTACATAAGTGGCGCTTACCACCGATATGCAGTAGGCGCCCAGCATAGAACCCCCAAATGCTACCAGTATAATGGCAGTTAGCACTTTAAAGTCAAGCTTCACATGCCTCGAATAGCGCATTGCTGCAAAGGCTGTACCTGTGAGTGAGGGTATCTTTGTTGTTCCAAACAGGGTAGCTATCGGGTACTGAGGCAATATCACCAGCATGGCCGGCGTTTGCAGCAAACCTCCTCCGCCGATTATGGAATCGATAAAGCCTGCACATAAAGATACCAGGCAAAGTAAAATAAGCTCAACAGTCATGATAGTGATCGAACGGCGCAAAGATACTTATTGCAGCCTTTAATGGCACTTAACAGATCAGGCTTTTTAATAGTTACGTATAGAAATCAGTCGGCAGCCAGGTACCGCCCCCTGGGGCTGCGATATAAACGTTGAGCTCTAATCAACCTTTATACCGCAGCCCCGGCACAGCGGTTCCTTCAACTCATGATCCGCAGGACAGGCAGCCTTCTTCCATACTGCAGGAAGCGCCTTCGAGCGCAGAGGGAGCAAGGTCCTGCACCGTGTTTACCGGAGTACGAAGCGCAGCTTCGGCAGCCTGTTTTTCAACGGTAAACTGCACAGCCTGGGTAGCTGCTTTGGTACGCAGATAATACATGCCCGTTTTAAGCCCCTTTTTCCAGGCGTAGAAATGCATGGAGGTAAGCTTAGCAGCGCTGGCACTTTCTACAAAGAGGTTGAGCGATTGCGACTGGCATATATAGGCGCCACGGTCGGCAGCCATATCAATCAGCGTACGCTGTTTAATTTCCCATACGGTTTTATACAGTTCTCTCAGCGAAGCCGGTATCTCTTCAATGTGCTGAATAGAGCCATTGGCTGCTACTATACGGTTTTTCATGGCATTGTTCCACAGCCCCAGCTCAATAAGATCTTCTAATAAATGCTTATTCACAATTACAAATTCGCCGCTCAATACCCTGCGGGTATATATATTGGACGTGTAAGGTTCAAAACACTCATTGTTGCCAAATATCTGCGAGGTAGAGGCAGTAGGCATAGGGGCCAGCAATAAGGAGTTACGGGCTCCATGTTTCATTACTTCTTTTCGCAGACTCTCCCAGTCATACCTCTCCGAAGGTTTTACTCTCCAGAGGTCAAACTGAAATAAGCCTTTCGACAGGGGCGACCCTTCAAAGGTTTCATAGGCGCCTTCCTTTACAGCCAGGTCCTTGCTGGCAGTCATGGCAGCAAAGTAAATAGTCTCAAAAATATCTTTATTCAGCTGCCTTGCTTCAGGACACTCAAAAGGCAGGCGCAGCAGTATAAAAACGTCGGCCAGTCCCTGCACACCCAAGCCAACCGGCCGATGGCGCACATTGGAACNNTTATAGTACCCAGGTTTTGCTGGTTGCTTTTGGAGTTAGCAGCGTCCTTATACAGGAGGTAAGGAGTGCCGGTTTCAATCTGGGCTTCCAGTATAGCAAACCATAACTCCTGTGCCTTTATTGTCTTGCGTGCGCGCCCCTCTTGTTCATATCGCTCATACAGAGCTTCAAACTCCCGGCCAAAACAGTCCTGCAGCCCCGGCGCCTCGTGCGGACAAAACAAGCTCCAGCTTTCGTTGGCTTCTACGCGCCTCATAAACAAGTCGCATATCCACAAGGCATAGAACAAATCGCGGGCTCTCATCTCTTCCTTTCCATGGTTTTTGCGCAGGTCCAGAAAGTCAAAAACGTCGGCGTGCCAGGGTTCCAGATATATAGCAAAAGCGCCTTTGCGCTTACCGCCCCCCTGGTCTACATACCGTGCAGTGTCGTTAAACACGCGCAGCATGGGTATAATACCATTGCTGGTTCCGTTGGTTCCGCTTATATAGCTTCCGGTGGCACGCACGTTATGAATGGCCAGTCCTATGCCTCCGGCACTCTGTGATATTCTGGCCGTTTGTTTAAGGGTGTCATAAATTCCGTCAATGCTATCGTCTTTCATGCTCAGCAAAAAGCAGGACGACATTTGAGGCTTGGGTGTACCGGCATTGAACAGGGTAGGAGTGGCATGGGTAAACCAGCGCTCGCTCATCATATGATAGGTTTTTATGGCGCTGTCAATATCGGCTTTGTGTATGCCCAGCGCTACCCGCATGTACATGTGCTGCGGCCTTTCGGCCACCTTGCCATGCAGCTTAAGCAGGTACGATTTTTCAAGCGTTTTAAAACCAAAGTAGTCGAAGCCAAAGTCGCGGTCGTAAATAATGGAGCTGTCCAGCAGCTCGGCATGCTGCTCAACAAGGTCCATTACATCATCGGCAATAAGAGGCATCGGCCGCCCGCTCACTGCATCCGTAAAGCCGTGCAGGCTGCGCATGGTCTGACTAAAGGATTTGGTTGTGTTCTTATGCAGGTTGCTTACCGCAATGCGGCTGGCCAGCAGGGCATAATCCGGGTGACTGGTAGTAAGCGAGGCTGCCGTTTCGGCGGCAAGGTTATCCAGCTCGGTGGTGGTTACCCCGTCATACAAACCCGAAATTACTTTTTTAGCAACATCTGTTGGGTCTACCAGAGGGCTCAGCCCGTACGCGAGCTTTTGTATGCGGGCGGTTATCTTATCAAACTTTACGCTTTCTTTGCGTCCGTTACGTTTTATTACTAACATCTGTTGCCTGTTCTTTAAAAATCTTCATCCAATGAAAAACCCTGTCCTTCTTTCGTTCCCAGCACTCCGGCTTTCTGATAATCGCCCACTCGTTTTTCAAAGAAATTAGTCTTTCCCTCGAGCGATATCATCTCCATAAAATCAAACGGATTGGTCGCATGGAACATTTTTTCATACCCAAGCTCAACCAGCCACCGGTCGGCCACAAACTCAATGTATTGCTGCATCAGGCGGGCATTCATCCCAATAAGGTCAACAGGCAGGGCCTCGCTCACAAATTCCTTTTCTATTTCTACGGCATTGCCAATAATGTAAAACACCTGCTCCTGGCTAAGCCTGTTCTGAAGCATTTTATATAACAGGCAGGCAAATTCACAGTGCATACCCTCGTCCCGGCTTATCAGCTCGTTGCTGAAAGTCAGACCCGGCATCAGGCCGCGCTTTTTTAACCAGAAAATGGAGCAAAAGCTTCCGCTGAAAAAGATACCCTCAACCGCGGCAAATGCTACCAGGCGCTCGGCAAAAGAGCCCTGCTCAATCCAGCGCAAGGCCCACTGCGCTTTCTTAGTCACCGCCGGCACGGTATCAATGGCGTGAAAAAGGTGATCTTTTTCTTCCGGATCCTTAATGTAGGCATCAATTAAGAGGGCATAGGTTTCGGAGTGAATATTTTCCATCATAATCTGGAATCCATAAAAACAGCGCGCCTCCGGTATCTGTACCTCACTCATAAAATTAACCGCCAGGTTTTCGTTCACAATGCCATCGCTTGCCGCAAAAAAAGCCAGTACATGCGATATAAAATGACGCTCGCCGTCATTAAGATTTTCCCAGTCGCGCAGGTCGCCCGACAGGTCAATCTCTTCGGCTGTCCAAAAACTGGCTTCATGGGTTTTATACATCTGCCAGATGTCGGGGTAATTGATTGGGAGGATTACAAAGCGGTCTTTGTTCTCTTTTAGTAATACTTCTTCCTGTTGTTGCATGCTTTAAATGGTTTGAGTTAATAAACAGGAATTGACAAAAGCTGAGCGGCCCCGCGGAACGAAGCCAAAAGACTTTCGTCAAAACCTTATACGTGAAGGTTTGACAATCAAAGTTTAAGGCAGGTGTCTGGCTGGCCCTTAACAGGCTTCACAGTTGCACGTCAGCCCGCGAATTTCACGCGGTTCCCTTTTAATTACCCACCCCCCAAAAGGCAGATAAACCCTGAACGAATTGAAAATACCCCGCAAACTTAAGCAACCCGTCTGTGGCTGTCAAATGCATTTTTTGCACAAAGGGCTACTTCTCCACATTTGTCTCTTCTGGTAAGAGGTTGGCCCGGAGGACTGATTTGTACGTTTCCGGGGGCGAGGTGTGTTTCTCCTCTATTAAGAGGAGTGGCCCGGAGGACTGATTTGAGTGTTTCCGGGGGCGAGGTGTGTCTTCTCCTCTATTAAGAGGAGTGGCCCGGAGGNNCGAGGTGTGTTAAGGGGGCCTTGCGCTCTTTGTCTGGCGCTTTCTAACATGGTGCTTTAGCCCAGCGCTTTACAACATACCCCGTCTCGCTGGCACGAGGCCTTGCGCTCCTAGCTGCGAGCCACCCCTTTTGATAAAGGGGATTTTAGGGCACTCTCCTCTATAGAGGTTGGCCCGGAGCGCTTAACGGTTATTGCGCACAACAACGGCTTCCCTGGCCGACTGCTCCGTGCGGATATCCTTAGAGAGAATACTAGGAGAGCCAAGCTGATTATTTTCAATGAGAACATTATTTACTTTTTCAAAAAAGAAAAGGTGCTTGTTCCAGTGAAACGGTTCAAAATCCTTGTTGTAAACCACGGTATTGTTAACAAAGCGCAAGCCATCCGTAGACTTGGCGTAAAGCAAAGGCCTGTCGAACATTTCAAAGCGATTGTTTTTTATAACAATGCCCGAATGGAAAAACTTAGTCTGGGCTTTGAGGTCGGGTATTTCAGGATAGATTGAAATTACAGCGTTGGTAAACTGATAATTAGCAGTAAGGGCATTAATAAACGTATTATTGCTTATTTCAACGTCGCGGCAGGCGCCTGTTTCAAACCACCCGTTGCAGTCGCCGCAAAGTAAAATAGCCGTCCCATGCGTATGGTCAAACACATTGTCAGAACATACCACCTTTCTCGGCGTACTGAAAAGCGCTCCCCGCGCCCGGTTATTCCTAACGGTATTGTTTTTAAAGTAAACTTCGGGGGTCCATGTTAAATTTTCGATGCCGATACTGGCACTTCCGGACAGCTGCTCGGGCAGAGGCTTTTCAAACACTATTTCAAATAACCTGGCTCCAAAGTCATCCGGTTTGTCTACAGCCTTAATGCTTTTAATTGTATTGGTATACTCCTCGCCCACAAGTTCCATTTTTTTTGATTCGACAAACTGAACCGAATCTCCTGCCTCGCCCCATTTAAAACCCCAAGCCTGCGGGTGCATGTATCTGGCCTGCAGAGTGTGCCTGTCAACACGCCTGCTTATAAGCAGATAAGTGCCGTGTACATTGATGGCATCATCGGCCATGCCTTCATAAAGACCGTTTTTAGAAATAATAGTGCCCTTGCAGGACGAAAAATGCGTAGCATCGGCCTGCGTGGTAAAATACCTCGGGTCGTCTTTACCTTTCAAACTAACTTCAAAGCCATCCAGGGTGATATTTTCGCAGAGCTGAGCAAGCAGGCCCATACCTTCTGCATAGTGTACCTTCACGTTTTCAAGCACAAGGTCCTTACTCTCGGCAAGAAAGATACCCGGGGCCGGCCTGTAGTACGAACGCAAAACATAGCGCTCCTCTGCCGAAGTATACTTAACCTGGTCCCACCCCTTAATACTTAACACACCGGGTTCAATCTCCTTAATAGATGTAGGTTCAAAACTTACATCGCGCCGCTGGTAAGTAAGCCTTTTATCCTTTTGAAAAGCCATGGCTAAGAAAGGGCTTATTTCATAACCCTCACCGATAAATACCAGCTTGTTTTTATCTATGCGGTAATTTCCTTTGGGATATAGTTCGGCAATAACTTCGTCGCCGGCGCGGTCTGCCTTTAGTATCTTTAGCTGCCTTAAAGCGGGCAGACTAAAATCAATAGACAGATTCTTCAGACTAATGTTCTGGCAGTTAATAATAGCCAGCGGCAGCATACGGCCATGGAAAATAAACTCAGAGCCTTGTCCGTTCAGGGTTATATTTTTCAGGTCTTTAAGTTCAATACCCACTTTTTTTGGGTTATCCTGGTCGTGATTGGATATGTAGTACTCTCTTTCGGCACCCTGGTAATCATAAAAGTGATAGGTGCCCTTAGGAATGGTTATGGTGATGTGAGTTGTGTCTTTGCGGTTCTTTAAAAAGTGAGTCAGGCGGGCAGCAGCCACAGAAGCATTTGTTCTTTCACCAGGCTTTGCTCCAAAATCTTTAAAAGAAACGTGCTTATTTACTTTGCAGCCCATGCAAAAGGACAAGACAATAAAGGAGAGACAGAGAAATTTAAATTTTTTCAAACTATTCATTCTAAAGGACGCCCTGTTTAGGGGCTTTAATTAAAAAGTATGGAGAAAAAGATTGCCTTTGGAGCCGGTTTGTTCAAACTCCGTATGCAAAGGCACCGGAACCGCTGGGGCAAACTTTTGCCGCTAAGTTTCACAAAATTACACACATTATCAAATTGCAGCAGGGTGCAAAGGCCCCGCATCCGGTACCTGCCTGCCGGCTCAACATTCACTCCCGGAGCAAACGCTCGCCAATGCGGGTCGGTTTTATTTCTCACTGTTCCGGGCGCATACTATCCTGGCAGGGCTATAGTGTATGCTATTAAGCAGGCCGTTTGCCGCACCCTCATTGCCTAAGCGGTAACATACAATCGAAGCCATAACAAATGTAGCTGTAGCTGCACCGGCATAAGGAATGGCCAGCGACACACGTTCAGGCGCTCTGCCCGGCAGAAAGTTTCGAGAGCAAAGTAGCGTAGCCTGCGGCTTTTCTTCCTCATAAGAAAAGCTGTATCCGCTCAGCCTGAGGTGTATAAGAACTGGTATAGAACCGAAGGGGTGCCGTATGTTCCTCGCACATAGCTCATCCAGGCTCAGTGTGAAGCCTTGGCCGTCCTGCGGGGTCAGCTGCCAGCTTAGATCTGCCAGCTGACCAAATGGACTCCTCACGTTTGCCTCCAGGCCTTCCATAAACCTGAACCGTGCCATCTGCATGCTGCGCTTGCCCCGGGGCAGCCCGCTGCTGCGCAGGCACCGCAGCAGGGAAGCTATTGTTCTGCCCCGCAGGGCTCCGTCTGTAAAAGGACATTGCTCCCGGATAGCACTGCCCAGGAGGCGGGCCAGGCGGCTGCACCTCCCGAATTCGCCGGCTGTTTCAAGGCTGGCTGCATTCAGCTGTCTTTTATGCGGTTTTGCCTGCACAACATCGGTGTTGCCATACTTGCGGAACACCACATTGCCCACCAGCCCGCTTATCTTTCCTGTTTTATCTATAATCGCCATTTTGCTTGTTTTTATACAAATATGCAGGGTCGCAAAACAAGTGACAAGCGCGATGGACCACAAGGTGCAGCATGGTGCAAAAAGGAACAAAGACAAACATTGCCCTTCTAAAGAACACCGCCGAACCAGCTAAAGCATGCATGCCTGCTCCGTCTGTACCGAGGGCAGCTTCATTCCAACCCAAAACATGGCTACATTATGGATACATCATGGGTGCACCCCGCATGCATCCCGCCCGGAAATCCAATCGAAGCCCTCGCTTTCTAAGAATAGAAGCTTGTGTTTGTGGTTAACGTTAAACTCTTCAATTTGCTGTGTGATCGGTTTGTCCTTCATACGCGTTTAATGGTTATTGATACACAGTGCCAACATATTAACTACAGAGCAAATTAGTTTACTACCTAAACTCTTATTAAAATTAGGGGCACATCTTTTAAATAATGATTTTGTTATTTAAATTAGAGCGAGTTTTTTTAAATAAGGATGAGCTTTATTTAAGACAATTACACTTATCGAATGAGAAACTTTTACGCAGGAAAACATATTAGCCAAGGATATTACAAAAGCTTTCAACCTTCTGAGCTCAACAGACAGTGGCTCCTGGATGATATTGAAATACAGCAGCTACTATCTCGCGCTGATAGACAAATAGGCCGTTTGGATATGTATTCTGAATATATACCCAATATCGACT
This sequence comes from Sphingobacteriaceae bacterium UBA2059, assembly GCA_002332615.1. GTDB lineage: Bacteria > Bacteroidota > Bacteroidia > Sphingobacteriales > Sphingobacteriaceae > Arcticibacter. The sequence goes on from DDAL01000020.1 coordinate 34,011, forward strand.
TATTTATTAGTATGCACGTAGCTAAGGAAGCTACCCAAAGTAGCAAGATAGAAGGTACTCAAACCAATATCGAAGACGTATTTTTGGATAAAGAAGATTTGGGGATTGAGAGAAGAGAAGATTGGGTAGAGGTGGATAATTACATATCGGCAATGAATAAAGCCATTCAAAAGCTCCCAGAGCTGCCTTTTTCCTCAAGATTAATCCGTGCAGCGCATCGTATTTTATTACAAAGCGTACGCGGGGAACATAAACTGCCAGGAGAGTTCAGAACCAGTCAGAATTGGATCGGAGGTGCCAGCATTAATGATGCTACTTTTATACCACCGGTACATACCTCAGTGCAGGAACTAATGAATGATCTGGAAAAATTTGCTCATAATGATAAGAATTTTTTCCCCGATTTATTAAAGATTGCATTGATACATTACCAGTTTGAGACTATCCATCCTTTCTTAGATGGAAATGGCCGTGTAGGGCGTTTATTAATTACACTTTATCTGGTAGATAAAAGAATTCTTACCAAACCCGTTTTATACTTATCAGATTTTTTTGAACGTAACCGCATACTATACTATGATAATCTGATGCGAGTGCGCTCGCATAATGATATCAAACAATGGTTGAAGTTTTTTTTAGTCGGTGTGATTGAAACGGCAGAGAATGGAGTTGCCACTTTCGATGCAATATTAAAACTGAAAAAAGAAAAAGAAGAGCTAATCCAAAAGAACAGCACACGAAGCCATCATTTACTCAATATATTAGAACATTTGTATCAGCGTCCAATTCTTAATGCTCAACAAGTAGTAGAGTTTACAGGTGTATCCATGCCAACCGCTTATAAGATTATTGATGAAATGGAGCAATATGATATATTAAAAGAAATGACTGGGAGTAAAAGAGGACGAATATTTAGTTTCGAACCTTATATTAAGTTATTCCTATAAAACCCTTGCCCTTTAGCCCGCCGCAGCGGTAAGCCTTGACCTCGCCGTCAGCAAGCCTCTTGTCAGGGCAGTCGCCCTGCAGGCGCAGCCGGATATTTAAGCTCGTATTCACTGTGCAGTAAGTAGGCTCCGCTACTCACCACTTCTTTAACGCCTTCCAGGCCGGAGGTGATGAGTATGTGCTGCTCGTCTTCCTGGCCGGTGCTCACCTTGCGGGGCGCAAAGGTATGAGCGCCTGTTTTTACCCATACCCGGGCTCCGCGCTCGTCGCGTATTACGGCATCAAGCGGCAGCGATACGGCATTGCCTGTTTTAGAGGTAAGTACGCTTACGGTAGCCTGCATGCCGGCTTGCAGCTGGCCATGGCTTTTGAGGGGAGCACGCAGGAGTGTGATTTGCGACGAGGAGTTCATTTGCGGGGCCACGAAGGTGGCCCTTACCGTCTGCTCAAGTTCCGGAAAGCCGTTTACCGAAACGTTGAGTTCGCTGCCCGGCTTAATGCCTGCTGTTTCGCCGGGGTAAAGCTCGGCTTCTACCCATAAGCTGCTCAAATCGTCTATGCTCATTATGGGGCTGCCTTCGGCCAGGTACTGCCCTTCGCTGCTGCTGAGCTCGGTCACTACGCCCGATGCGGGTGCATAAACGGTAATAAGCGGAGAGGCTTTGGGGTCTTTGGCAAGCTGCCCGATCTGTGCATTAGAATAACCATACAGGCGCAGCTTGTCTGCCGCGGCAAGGGCCAGGGTTTTGTATATCTTCTCTCCTGGAAAAGCGGCGGCCTGCTTTAGCTGGAGGATATAGTCCTGCTGCAGGCTAAGCAGCTCTTCGCTGTAAATGCTGAAAAGCGGTTGTCCTTTTTTTACCTGAAAGCCGGTTTCCTTTACATACAACTGTTCTATGCGGCCCGCAAAGCGGCTGGACACCTGATGGCGCAGCCCGGGATCGGGCACCAGCCGGGCACTAAGCACCTTGCCGGTGGTAAAGTTGCCGCTGCTTATTTTCAGGGTTTGTATATTGGCCAGCTGTATCTGGCTTTCGCTGAGCATAAGCTCCTTGTTGCCGCTGCTTTTGCCGGCGGGCACCAGGTCCATGCCACATATGGGGCAGGAGCCCGGACCTTCTTGTACTACCTGAGGATGCATCGGGCACAGATGTGTTTCGGCACCGGTGCTTGTTTTGCCTTTATTGCAGGATACCAGGAAAAACAGAGGGGCCAGTAAAAGGCCTGTGAAGAGTATGAAAGAGCGTTTCATTTGCATGGCATCAGAGTGTGGAAGGTTGTTTAACTTTTATAAAGCTTTCGCTGTCGACCAGGAACCAGGCATTGCCTGCAACCTCCTGAGCGGGACTGAGGCTGTTGCCGATGTTAACCCACTGGTCGCTAAGGCTTTTTACCTGTACATAGGCAGGTACAAATGCGCCATCTTTTTTGAGGAATACAATGTAGCGCCTGCCTGCCTGCACAAGGGCTGTACGCGGCAGCCAGGTGCCGTATTGGGTATTGCTGCTTAACTGCACCTTTATCAGCTCGCCTATTTTCCAGTGATTGCCTTTGTTTTCGATCGAGGCCTTGAGGAGGGCATAGTTTGTACCCTCCTTGTAGTAGGGCTGAACCAGGCTGAGCCGTGCGCTGGTTTTCTTATCGGCCTCGCTTGCAGACTGTATTTGCAGCATGCTTCCTTTTTTGAAGCTGGCCAGCGAGGCAGAACTTACGTAAAACTCGGCCCATACCTTGTTTGAGTTAATAAGGCTGAACAATTGCTGGCCTGCACGTACATACTGCCCTTCGCGCAGACTAAAGGGCGCGTTAGCAGGGGCGGCCGGCAGAGGGTCGGGCGAAGCAGAAGGACTGCTTTCCATTGTACCCATGCCGCCGGCACTGCCTGCTCCTTCCGGCATGATGCGGGTGCTTCCTGTCGCCGGGGCCGCGCTGCCGGCTGCTGTGCCCGCATATGTGGATACATAGCCGCTATAAGGGCTGTAGATGCTTAGGGTTTGCTGTGTTTTTCCGGTTTTTAGTATGGTTTCTATCTGGCGCTGACTTACGCCTAAAAACCTGAGGCGCGCCCTGGCACTTTCCATCAGTGCCGGTTCCTGATTGTTTTTAAGGAAAAGGAGTTCCTGCTGAGCGTTAACCAGCTCGGGACTGTAAATATCCATGATCTTTTGGCCCTTGCTCACCGACTGGAAGTTATACCTTACATACAGGCGCTCAATACGGCCGCTTACGCGGGCCGACAGCGTGGCGAGCGTTGCCCCGCTATAATTGATAAGGCCATTCTGAACACTCTGGTCGGGCCGGCCGCCCTGCTGCGGCTGCACGGTTTCTATGGCCGAGAGCACCCGCTCGTCGGTAGGTTTGAGGATGGCCGCCAGGCTGTCGGGCAAGGCTCCGTGTGCGCTATGCGCATCATTGCCGGCCCTTAAAACCAGATCCATGCCGCATATGGGGCAGGCCCCGGGCTGCTTTTGCACAACCTGTGCATGCATGGGGCAGGTGTATTCCTGCTCCTGCTTTTCCTTTTCTGCATGCTTAGGGGGCTGGTTGCAGCCGCACAGCAGCAGGAGAATAAGTGTCAGGCTGTTTTTCAATAGTTTTTTCATAGTCAATAATCAGGGTATAATACTTTTGCAATTGATCCAGATAATTCATCTGCGCCATATTAAGCGCTTCCCAGGCATCAAGCACCGTGGTTAAGTCGCCCTTATTTTGCTGGTAGGCAAGCATGGATACCTGCATGTTCTTTTTTAATGCGCCGAGTATCTTGCTTTCAAAATTGACCAGCTGCTGCTCCATTGCAGGCAACTCGCCCTCTATGGATCGGGCCATGCCCAGCATGTCGGTAAGCATGGCTTCCTTTTGCTTGCGCATGGCTTGCTGCTCGAGGGTCATGGAGCGCAGTTCGGAGCGATACATGCGCGCCGACCAGGGTGCAATGGGTATAGATACCATGCCCATGAGTGTATACTGCGAAGGCATCATTTGGGTGCGGTTGCTCATGTGTTCGAAGCGTATGCGGAAATCGGGTTTTGCCTGCTGGCGCATCAGGTTCAGGTTAAGATCCATAGCATGCAGGGTGCTTTCCATTCGTTTTATGTCGCTCCGGTTCTCTGCCAGGTAAGCTGTATCCAGCCGGGGCACTACTTCAACGCGCAGCTTTGTTGTGCTGTCTGCCGCCCAGGCCGAGCCGGCTGGCCGGTTCATTAAGGTATTAAGAGCTATGCGGGTGCTGCGAATACTGCTTTGGGTCATGAGCAGGTTGTTTTCCGATTGGTGCAGGCGGCCCTTGGCTTTAAACACCTGGCTGAGCGTTCCCTGGTTGTATGGATAACGGATTTCGGCAAGTTTTTTCATGGTTGCCAGTATGCGCAGGTTTTCTTCTTCGTACTTCAGCCTTTTGCTTGCTATCAGCAGGGTAAAGTAAAGCTCTTTCGCGCGGGCATGTAAAAGGTTGCGGCCGGCAAGCTGCTCATGGCGTGTAATGGCCGACTGTGCCTGCAGGTACTTTGCTTTGGCCTTTAAGCGAGCCGGGTTGGGTATTTCCTGCTCGGCCGAGAACATCCAGCTTCCTTTTTCCTGAGGGTCCATTTTTGCAGCGCCGGGGTAGGGAGCCATATAAATACCGGCCCCGATCATGGGTGCCATCCATGCGCCCGCTCCCGCTACTTTCGCGTCCTGGCTTCGGGCAGTGCTTTCATAGGCCTGCAGACCGGGGTTGTTGCGGTCTATCTCGCCGAGTATCTGCGAAAGGCTCAGTGTTGTGTCCTGGGCCCGGAGCCCGCTGCTGCCGAAAGCAAGCAGCAAAAACAATGCTATATAGCTAATGTGTTGCATGGTGTATGTCTAGTTTTCCAAATTTTCGCAGTTCGTACTCTTTGGTCATCAAAAAAATAAGCGGGGTAACGAGCAGTATATGGGTGGACGATGTAAGCACGCCGCCGATCATGGGAAGCACGATGGGTTGCATGACATCGCTGCCGGCACCTGTAGACCATAGCACGGGTATGAGTCCGAAAAGGGCCACGCATACGGTCATGATCTTAGGCCGCAGCCGCTTAGCCGCACCCTGTATCACATACTCCTGCAGATCCTCGCGGGTAATGGTCTGACTTGAATTGCCTTTAAGTTCTACCAGCTGCCGCATGGCGTCGTTTAGATAAATAACCATGACAACGCCGGTTTCTACTGCTATGCCAAACAGCGCTATAAAGCCCACCGCTACGGCAACCGACAGGTTTACTCCCCAGAAATACACCAGGTAGGCACCTCCTATGAGTGCAAAGGGTATAGTTACCAGACTTAAAAAAGCTTCGCGCAACGATTTGAACGCCAGGTAAAGCGACAGGAAGATAATGACAAGCACTACGGGCAGAATGTAGATAAGGGTTTGCTGCCCTCGTATAAGGTTTTCGTACTGGCCGCTCCACTCAATAAAATAGCCGTTTGGAAGCTTTAGCTCTTTGTTTAGCTTATCAATGGCCTGCTGCAGGGTTGAGCCCAGGTCTTTGTTGCGTACATTAAACAATACAGCGCCTCTCAGCATGGCGTTTTCAGAGCTGATCATGGGTGGTCCGTCGGCAAATCGTATGTCTGTAACGGCCGAGAGCGGCACAATGCCGGCATCGGGCGAGTTGAGAGGTATGCGTTTTATCTTATCGATGCTGTTGCGGTAATCCTGACCCAGCCTTACATGGATGTTAAAGCGCTGCCTTCCTTCAATAGTTGTGGCAAAGGGGCTGCCGCCAATGGCGGCTTCTACCGTTGTATTCACATCATCAACCGTAAGGCCGTAGCGCTGAAGCTGCTCGCGCAAAATGTTAATTTCAAGGTACTTTCCGCCGCTTACGGGCTCTACATAGAGATCTTTAACTCCTTCTACGCCCTGGAGCAGCTGGTGTACCTGTTGCGAAACGGCTGCAATTTGTTTAAGATCCTGGCCGTATACCTTAACTCCGGCATCGGTACGGATACCGGTAGAAAGCATATTTATGCGGTTTATGATGGGCTGTGTCCAGCCGTTCACCACGCCGGGTATTTGCAGCAGAGCATCCAGTTCGTTTATAATATCCTGCTTGCTAACACCGGGGCGCCAGTCTTTTTTGGGCTTCAGGGTAATAATGGTTTCGATCATGCTCATGGGTGAGTTGTCGGTAGCGGTATTTGCACGTCCGGCTTTGCCCAGCACTTTATCTACCTCGGGCACCGTTTTAATCAGCCTGTCCTGTACCTGCAAAATGCGTTTGGCTTCGGCATTGGATACATCGGGCAGGGTAACGGGCATAAAAAGAATGGATTGCTCGTCTAAAGGGGGCATAAACTCCCGACCCAGGCTCATGAGCATCGGAATGCTTATAAGCAGAGCAAGGATATTAATACCCAGGGTGGTACGGCGATTGCGCATGCAGGCCCTGATTACAGGTTCGTATATTTTTTCGAGCCTGCGGTTGAGCGGGTGCTCCTCCTCCGATCTGAACCGCCCTTTCATAAAAAAGGAAATGAGCACCGGCGCCAAGGTAACCACCAGCAAGGCATCGATAAGCAGGATGAAGGTTTTTGTATAAGCCAGCGGATGGAATAATTTGCCCTCCTGTCCGCTGAGCAGGAATACCGGCAGGAACGAGGTTATAATAATAAGCGTGGAGTAAAATACACCCCGCGACACTTGCTTGCAGGCTTTTTCGATAATGCTTAGCCGCTCGGCAGAGGATAGCGGTACGTACTTTTTGCCGGTATTTTTAGTATTGAAAAGCCGTTTTATCCGGTTAGTCATCGGTTCTTTCTCCTTTCTTTTGTTCGTTGAGCTGTGTTTGCCTTATGGCCAGGTGCTTGTAGGCGTTTTCGGCCATGATAATACCATTGTCGGCAATGACGCCTATGGCAAGGGCAATTCCTGTGAGCGACATGATGTTGGAAGAGATGTCAAATGCGTTGAGCAGGATAAAGCTCGCAGCAATGGTAACAGGAATTTGAATGATGATACTTGCTGCGCTTCGCCAGTGTAACAGGAACAAGATGACGATGAGCGATACCACCAGCATCTCTTCGATGAGGGTGTTTTTTATGGACGATATGGATTCCTCAATGAGCTCGCCGCGGTCGTACACAATATTAAACTTCATGCCGCCTGGCAGTCCTTTGCTAACCTCCCGCATCTTTTCTTTTACCTTACGTATTACCTGATCGGCGTTCTGGCCGTAGCGCAATACCACTATTCCGCCCACTGCTTCGCCCTGTCCATTGTAGTCGAATATGCCGAGCCTGCTTTCGCCTTCCATTTGTACGGTGGCTACATCGCGCACTTTGTAAGCAATGGAGTTTTGTGTTTTGACGGGAAGGTTTTCTATTTCCTGTATGGACTTAAGATAACCGCTGGTTTTGATAATATAGCCAATACCGCTCATTTCAAACTTGCGGCCTCCTGCTTCATTGTTATTGGCATTGACCGCCTGCATAACATCGGCCAAGGTAAGCTTGTAATAGTTTAACTTATCGGGGTCTATGCTTATCTGATATTGTTTCTGGAAACCGCCGAAAGAAGCGATTTCGCTTACCCCGGGTACGTTTTGCAGCGCAAAGCGTATGTACCAGTCCTGCACCGCCCGCTGCTCGCCCAGGTCCATGCCCGGTGCTTCGAGGGTGTACCATAATATATGGCCGACGCCTGTGCCCTCGGGACCCATGGTGGGCGTAACGCCCTTTGGAAGTGCTCCTCCTATGGAACTGAGCCGTTCGAGCACACGCGAGCGGGCCCAGTAGATGTCGGTTTCATCCTGGAAGACGATGTATACGAAGCTCATTCCAAACATGGAGTTGGCGCGTATGTATTTTACATTGGGCATGCCCTGCAGACTGGTAACCAGCGGATAGGTTATCTGATCTTCAATAATCTGGGGGCTGCGCCCCATCCACTCGGTAAACAGAATGACTTGATTTTCCGAAAGGTCTGGTATGGCATCTATCTTGCTGTTTTTGATGGAGTATAAACCCAAGCCGAATAGCGCTGCTCCGAGCAGCAGTACCAGAAACCTGTTTCGCAGGGAAAATGCGATGAGTTTCTCAACCATATGATGCTGAATTGGCGATCTGAGATCAATAAGTAGTAAGTGTATCAGTTAAAAAGGCCGGCCAGCAGGAATGCCGGCGGATGGTAAGACCGGACGGGGTTTACCTATATATAGACAGAGAAAGGTATATGCGGAATGTACAGTTTAGAACGAAGGACGGCGTTCCTTTATAAGGTGGTGAATTTGAAAGCGGGTATTCTTCTATAATCGATGCAGGCAGAGAGGTAGCTGCATGATAAGCCAGGGGAATACAGCCCTGCACGCAAAAAGCCTTGGCCTGAAAGGTGTTTTGAGAAAGTTTTTGCGGGGCATCTACCTTTACCTGTTTTTGCTGATGCTTGCAGCAGCTTTTTTTAGACTGCTTTTCGGTTTTCATTTTGCAGCTGCTGCACTTCTCGTCTTTCTTTGAGGCGAGGCTCCACTCTATAAGACGGCCCATGCAATAGTGAAAATGCACGGTAGCACCGGAGGAGCTGCCCAGATAAAAGAGGGCTAAAAGTGTAATTATGAACTTTTTCATGCTTCTGCTTTGCAAATATCTGAAAAGTATTTGTTTTTATAAGCCGGATGCTTAAGTCTTTTTATAGATTATACAGTACTTTGATGTATGTTAAGTAAATCTGGTATTGGATATGGCCCCGACCCCGATGCTGTATATCCAAATGAAGCTATAAAGAGCATATGCTTTATTAAAAATGTAATTACGCGTGCCAATATTGAAGTGGGAGAGTATACCTATTATCACGATGAAGACGGCGCTGAACGCTTTGAGGAGCATGTAACTCATCACTATGATTTTATTGGCGACAAGCTGATCATTGGAAAGTTTTGTGCTATCGCCAGGGGGATAGAATTTATAATGAATGGCGCTAATCACAGGATGAAATCTGTAAGTGCTTATCCTTTTAACATAATGGGCGGCGGCTGGGAAACAGCGGTTCCGGCGCTGGCCGATCTTCCCCTAAAGGGCGATACGGTGGTGGGTAATGATGTGTGGATAGGGCAGAATGTAACCGTAATGCCTGGGGTGACAATAGGCGATGGAGTCATTATAGCGGCGAACAGTGTGATTACCAAAGATGTAAAGCCTTATTATATAACAGGCGGCAATCCTGCCAGGCTTATCAGGCAGCGCTTTGATGATGATTTGATTAATTATTTGCTGGAACTTCGATGGTGGGACTGGCCTTCTGAGAAAATAAGCGACCATATGGACACTTTGTGCAGCGGAGACCTGGCGCTCATAAAAAAAGTGATATAAAGCACTTTTACCCCTGTTTGTGGATAAGTGGAAAACTAGTGCCGGCTCTCTGCCGGCACTAGTTCTATATTTGTTGAAGGTTAACGGTGCCTGGTTTAAAGCCGGGCTTAAAAGGGAATATCGTGCAATTCGATAACAGTACCCGCTGCTGTAATTCTCAATGAACCCGCCCGGGGTGCCACTGTAGTTTATATGGGAAGGCCGGGGCAGAACAATGGGTGAGATAAGTCAGAAGACCTGCCGCTGTAATCTGGTTAAAGGAATATGCTTTCGGGATTAAAGGCGTAGGTGTTTTCTTAAGGGCTGAGCATGCCAATGCTCTTTTCCGGGCACGTGCTTGTGTCCTGTATTCTTAATGACCCTGCCTCTTTCCCTCCTTAGTATGCCTTGCCAGGTTATAGAATACATTATTTGAAGTAAGCTATAATCGGATAAAAATGAACTTTGCAGACATCACTATTACCAAAAGAGACGGAAAGAGGGAAGATTTCTCGATCAATAAAATCAAAAATGCCATAGCCAGGGCCTTTGAAGCCAGCGGCTTTGAAAGCGGCGATAAAGGAGTAGCTCTGACTACCATGCGCGTGTCTGAGTGTATAGGCAAAAACCTTATAGGAGTGGAGGAGGTGCAGGACCTGGTGGAACAGGAGCTTATGCATGACTACCCGGTGGTAGCTAAGAAATACATCCTGTACCGCGATCAGCGTACACGGGAGCGGGAGCGTAAAACGGAAATTAAGCACATAATGGATGGCATTGTAGCGATTGATAAGAATGATGTGAACCTGAGCAATGCCAATATGTCCAGCCATACGCCTGCCGGGCAAATGATGACTTTTGCCTCGGAGATCACCAAGGATTATGCCTATAAGTACCTGCTGTCTCCGCAGTTTTCGGAAGCCCACAAGCAGGGAGATATTCATATCCACGATCTGGATTACTATCCTACGAAAACGACCACCTGCCTGCAATATGACCTGCATGATTTGTTTGAACGTGGCTTCCGCACAAAGAACGGAAGCATACGCACGCCGCAGTCCATACGGAGCTATGCTACCCTGGCAACCATTGTTTTTCAAACCAACCAGAATGAACAGCACGGGGGGCAGTCTATACCGGCCTTCGATTTTTTTATGGCTCCGGGGGTGCTGAAATCATACAGGAAGTATTTGGCCGATTGTCTGTGTTTTGCTCTTGCGCTTGAAGGGAAGCCGGTAGAGGCTGAGCGTATAGAGCAGCTGATAGCTGCCGGCATTACAAGTATAGACCAGCGTGAACAGGACCTAGTGGTGCTGACGGACCGTATAGAGCGTGCTGGCTACGAGCTTAGCGCTCTGCAGTTGCGTACTGCCGCAGCACAGGCGCTTGATATGACTCGTAAGGAAACTCACCAGGCTATGGAGGGTTTTATTCATAATTTAAATACCATGCACTCCCGTGGTGGCAATCAGGTTGTTTTTAGTTCGGTGAACTACGGGACAGACACCTCTGCCGAGGGGCGAATGGTTATTGAAGAGCTGCTGCTTGCTACTATGCAGGGACTTGGAAATAAAGGCGAAGTGCCTGTGTTCCCTATTCAGATATTCAAATTAAAAGAGGGTGTTTCGTACAGCGATGCGGATTATAAGCTTGCTGTAAGCAATTTTGATGCGGCCCTTGCTGGCGAACTGAAGTTTGAAAGTCCGAACTTTGATCTTTTGCTGAAAGCTTGTGAAACAACATCCTGCGCTTTGTTTCCCAATTTTATGTCGCTGGATACGCCCTTTAACCGGCATGAAAGCTGGCGGGCCGACGATGCGCAGCGCTATAAGTATGAACCTGCTACCATGGGCTGCCGTACGCGTGTGTTTGAGAATGTTAACGGAGATAAGACTTCGCTGGGTCGCGGAAATTTATCATTCACTACCATTAATCTGCCGCGGCTGGCCCTATTGGCTAAGCAGGAGGCCAGCCGCCTTTTGCCTGGTTCAGATGAGGAAAGTGTGCGTGAGAAGGCTGTAAGCTTGTTTCTGGAGGGTGTGCGCCAGAAGGCAATATTGGCAGGCAAACAACTTTATGCACGCTATGAGTACCAGCGCTCGGCCCTGGCTTGCCAGTTTCCATTTATGATGAGCAATGATGTGTGGAAAGGGGGCGCTTTGCTGGCTGCGGATGACCGGGTAGAGGAGGTGCTTAAGAGCGGAACACTGGGTATAGGCTTTATAGGCGGGCATAATGCTATGGTAGCTTTGTTTGGCGAAGGTCATGCGCATAATGATGCGGCATGGGATACCTTATATAAAGCCGTAGTGCAGATTAACGAAGTGGCCGCTGAGTTTAAGGAGCGGTATAAATTGAATTATTCGGTGCTTGCCACGCCGGCCGAAGGCCTGAGCGGACGGTTTACACGGCTCGACAAAAAGCGATTTGGCATTTTGAAAGGGGTTAATGACCGGGATTACTATGTAAATTCCTTTCATGTAGACGTAAAGGAACCTGTTTCTATTTTACAGAAGATAAAAAGGGAGGCGCCTTTTCACGCGATCACCGGCGGCGGGCATATTACCTATGTAGAGCTGGATGGCGAAGCGCGCAAAAATGTGCAGGCCATATTAAAGATTGTAAAAGTAATGCATGATGAGCATATTGGGTATGGCTCTATTAATCACCCGGTAGACTCTTGTCGTAAGTGCGGGTTTAAGGGGCTGATTTATTCGGCCTGCCCTGTATGCGGAAGTGAAGATGTTTTGCGCATGCGAAGAATTACCGGTTACCTTACGGGCGACCTCAATTCATGGAACTCGGCAAAGCGTGCCGAAGAGAAAGACCGGGTAAAGCATGCATAAAAAAGGCCTGCCCTTGCGCTTTTTGAAAACCTATCCTGAAACAATTGCTGACGGACCGGGAATACGTTATGCAATTTATTTGGCGGGCTGCCCCCACCGCTGCCGTGGTTGCCATAACCCTCAGAGCCGTAATCCGGCGGTCGGGAATTTGCTTAGCGGGCAGGTGCTGCAAAGCATTATTGCCGAGATAAAGGCCAACCCTTTGCTGGATGGCGTAACCATAAGTGGTGGCGATCCGTTTTACGATCCGCAACAGGCCGTGGAACTTTTCAGGCGCATAAAGGAGGATACGGGAATGAATATATGGTGTTATACCGGGTATACGCTGGAGGAAATATACGCAGATGCGGAACTGAGTTCTTTACTGCCTTACATTGACACACTGGTGGACGGGCGCTTTGAACAGTCGCTCTTTTCGCCCGGCCTGCGCTTCAAAGGCAGTTCTAACCAGCGGATAATTGATTTAACAAAAGAGCGGCTTCCTGATAAGGAAAGCCGCTCTTGAATGTGCGTGAACCCAACGACGACTCAGGCACGTTGCACAGAAGCGATTAGGCTTATCGCCAGGCTTTGTACTGATTAATAAGCCCGTTGGTTGAACTGTCGTGAGAGTTTACGGGCTCCTGGGTTTTAAGTTCGGGCAGTATGCGGCCTGCCAATTGCTTGCCAAGTTCTACGCCCCACTGGTCAAAGCTGAATACATTCCAGATAATTCCCTGAACAAATATTTTGTGTTCGTACATGGCAATAAGCGCGCCCAGGGTATAAGGTGTGACCTTCTTAACCAGGATAGAATTGGTAGGACGATTGCCTTCGAATACTTTAAACGGACTAAGTGTCTTTATTTCTTCTGCTGTTTTGCCGGCTGCTTCAAGTTCGCGGGTCACCTCTTCTTCGGTCTTTCCGTTCATTAGCGCTTCGGTTTGTGCAAAGAAGTTGGAGAGAAGCAGGACATGATGCTCGCCGACCGGATTGTGTGACTGAGCCGGTGCTATAAAATCGCAGGGGATCATTTTGGTGCCCTGGTGAATAAGCTGGTAGAAGGCGTGCTGCCCGTTGGTGCCGGGTTCGCCCCAGATGACCGGGCCGGTTTGATAGTCGACAGGCTCGCCGTTGCGATCAACATATTTGCCGTTGCTTTCCATATCGCCTTGCTGGAAATAGGCTGCAAAGCGATGCATGTATTGGTCGTAAGGCAGTATGGCATGACTTTCGGCCTCAAAGAAGTTATTATACCATATGCCCAGCAACGCCAGCACAACGGGGATGTTTTGCTCAAAACCGGTATCGCGGAAGTGGATATCCATATCATGGGCGCCCTGCAGCAAGGCGCTGAAGTTGTCAAACCCTATGCTTAGCGCTATAGAGGTTCCGATGGCACTCCATAAGGAGTAGCGCCCGCCTACCCAGTCCCAGAACTCAAACATATTATTGGTGTCAATACCGAAAGCGGCCACCGCCTGGCTGTTTGTAGAAAGGGCTGCAAAGTGTTTGGCGATATCTTTTTCCTGTGCTCCATAACTAAGGAACCACTGGCGTGCTGTATGTGCATTTGCCATTGTTTCCTGGGTGGTAAAGGTTTTGGATGCGATAAGAAAGAGGGTGGTTTCGGGATTAAGCTTTTTGAGCGTTTCGGCAATGTGGGTTCCGTCTACATTGGATACGAAATGCATGCTCAGATGGTTCTTATAGGCTTTGAGGGCCTCGGTAACCATCACCGGCCCAAGGTCTGAACCCCCGATACCGATATTAACCACATCGGTGATGGTTTGGCCTGTATAGCCTTTCCATTGACCCGAAATAACAGCATTGCTGAACTGTTCGATTTTAGACAAAACAGCATTTACTTCGGGCATCACATCTGTGCCGTCAACAAATACCGGTGTGTTGCTTTTATTTCGCAAGGCGGTGTGTAATACAGCACGCCCCTCGGTTTCATTTATAGCCTCCCCGTTAAACATGGCGGAAATGGCCTCCTTAAGTCCGCATTCATTGGCCAGCTGAGTAAGAAGGGCCATGCTGGTGTCGTCGATGCGATTCTTGGAATAGTCAAGCAATATATCCTTAAAACTCAGGGAATATTTGTTAAATCGAGCGGGATCTTCTGCAAACAGATCATGCAGGTGTTTTGCGCTGATATCAATAAAATGATTGCTTAGATACTCAAATGCTTTTGTTTGGGTAAAATTAACTTTTGGAAGCATTGTTTCTTATTTATTTATGTGATTTTGATTTAAAGGAAAACAAACAGCCAAATATAGCCAAACATATTTTGAGGGGCGGGAATGAATATGTATTGACTGGTGAGCCGGCATGTTTTCCTTAGACGGATATGTCTTTTTTCTTAAAAAAAGATGTATTTTCTTTACATAATTAAGAAAGTATTCTATCTTTGCAGTCCATTATTAGGGACTTGTAGCTTAATTGGATAGAGCATCTGACTACGGATCAGAAGGTTAGGGGTTCGACTCCCTTCAAGTCCACCAAATTTGAAAAGCCTTTTCGTATCAGCGGGAAGGCTTTTAAACTTTAAAAGTAAACCCTATGCTTAATTTGGTTTTATTTGGCCCTCCAGGTGCCGGAAAAGGTACACAATCTGAAAAATTAATCAGGAAATATCAATTGATCCACTTATCTACGGGCGATATATTAAGAGCTGAAATAGCTGCATGCACGGCGCTTGGTGTGGAGGCTAAAAAGCTTATGGATAATGGATTGCTGGTGCCGGACGAGGTGGTGATAGGGATGATAAGCAATAAGCTGGATGCTAACCGGGAGGCCAAAGGCTTTATTTTTGATGGTTTTCCCCGAACGGTTACTCAGGCGGAAGCGTTGGATGCCTTGCTGGCTTCAAAAGACGAAGCTATTTCGGGTATGCTGGCCTTAGAGGTGGAGCAGGAGGAGCTGGTGAAAAGGCTTTTGCTCAGAGGCGAAGTGTCGGGAAGGCCGGATGATGCTAACAGGGAGGTGATTGCAAAGCGCATTGAACAGTATAAGCAGAAGACTGAACCTGTTGCTAATTACTATAAAAAGCAAAATAAGTATACAGGGGTGACCGGAACGGGATCTGTGGATGACATATTTTTGTCTATCTGTACGGTTGTAGACAACTTTAATTAATACTATATACTATGGCTCAGGGCTCAAACTTTGTGGATTATGTGAAGATATGCTGCCGCTCGGGCAGCGGGGGGGCGGGCTCTGCTCATTTGCACCGTGATAAGTTTACATCTAAAGGCGGACCTGATGGGGGTGACGGCGGGCGTGGGGGACATATTATACTACGGGGAAACAGTCAGCTGTGGACCTTGCTGCATCTTAAATACCGTAAACATGTAATTGCTGAAAGCGGCGAACGTGGAGGAAGTTCCCTGCAAACTGGTAAGAATGGAAAAGACGAAATACTGGAGGTGCCGCTGGGAACCATAGCAAGAGATGCTGAAACCAATGAGGTATTGTTTGAGATTACCAATGATGGTGAAACAAGGATATTGACTCCGGGCGGCCGTGGGGGACTTGGGAATGCCAATTTTAAATCGGCCACCTTGCAAACGCCCCGCTTTGCACAACCCGGAGAAGCAGGCCGCGAAGAGTGGATGGTGCTTGAACTGAAGGTGCTGGCCGATGTTGGCCTGGTGGGGTTCCCTAATGCGGGTAAGTCGACCCTGCTCTCTGTATTGTCTGCTGCCAAGCCTGAAATAGCCGACTACCCTTTTACTACCCTGGTGCCTAACCTGGGTATTGTATCTTACCGTGGAAGCCGCTCGTTTATAGTGGCTGATATACCGGGTATTATAGAAGGTGCTTCAAAGGGTAAGGGGCTGGGTATTCGTTTCCTGAGGCATATTGAGCGTAACTCGGTTTTGCTGTTCCTGGTGCCTGCTGACACCTCAAGAACGATTAAAGAGGAATACTCTATCCTTCTGAATGAGCTTCAGGATTACAATCCGGAGCTGCTGGACAAGCCGCGCTTGCTTGCTGTAAGTAAAAGCGATATGCTGGATGACGAGCTGATGGCAGAAATGAAGAAAGACCTGCCTGAAATTCCCTGTCTGTTTATCTCATCAGTGGCTCAGAAAGGTCTTACCGAACTTAAAGATCTTCTTTGGAAGGCTATTTCTTAGCCTTTATTTAGCTTTTCTATCATTTCCTGAGGAATATTTTCCATATCGACCACCAGAAAACCGTCCAGGCTGTCTGAAAACTTTGGATCTATGTTAAAGCAAACGATCTTGGCATTTAAGGCAAGGTATTGTCTCAACAATACGGGTATGCGTTGGTGTGTTTTTTCGATATCGGAAATAAGATTGTCTAAGGATTTTATGTTTTCGTTGGATTCCAGCAGCAGATCGCTGTCTATTTTGGAAAAGTCTATCTTAAATCTCTTTTTGGGCTTTACATGCTGCGACATTTCGTAATCGAAGTGATGTTTGCTGATGTAGCTTACTATGAGCGATTTGGAAAATCGCGAAAACATATTGCTGATACTTACAGGGCCAATGAGATACCGGTACTGAGGATTGTCTATCGTGTATTTTAAGATTCCTTTCCATAAAAGGAACAAGGGAAGCGGCTTCTGCTGGTATTCTTTTCGTACCCAGGAGCGGCCAAGTTCAAGGCTCTTCCGCAGCACTGCGTTAAACTGTTCGTCAATTTTGAAAAGCTGCGAGACATAGAATCCGTTTTTCCCCAGACTGAAGAAGATGTCGTCTCCGCGCCCTATGCGGTAAGCTCCGACTATCCGTGAAAGTTCGGTATCCCAGATAAAAAGATGATGGTAGTAGATGTCAAAACTGTCCAGGTCGGTAGATTTGTTGGTGCCCTCTCCTACTTCTCTGAATGTTATTTCGCGAAGCCTCCCGATCTCCTTGATGATATTGGGGATATTGCGGACCGGACAGATGAATACTTCGTAGTTCTTCTCTTCCCATACTTTAAACTGGGAAGCGCGTAGCTTGTCTACTTCGGACGAAAGGATGGCAGAAGGAATTTCGGGCACAATGTCCTTTGGCCGTTTTAACCGTCGGAAGAGATTGCGAGGGTTAAATAGCTTTTTGTCATTTTCTAAAGCTGTGCCCAATGAATAGGTGCGCGCCCTGAGATAAGAAAGCAGCTGGGTGGAGTTGCTCATATATGGCATGTCTTCAGGTACGATGCTTTTGCCGATCTTAAGGTGAATTGTATGGCCTTGTTTGTTGAATAGTTCTGAAGGAAGCTTAGCAGTGCGTAAGGAAGGGTGGATGAGGCTCAAAACGTTGAAGAGAATGCCGTTGTTGCCGTGAAAATATATGGGTACCACCGGCACTTTTGCTTTTACAATGAGCTTGCCCACAACAGGGTGCCACATCTTATCTGTAATATGCTTTTTGCGCAGATTGTAGGTAGAGACTTCGCCGGCAGGAAAAATGCCGATGGGCGTACCTGCACCCAGCAATGACAAGGTATTTTTTATCCCGCTTATACTGGATGAATGGTCTATGTTTTCGAACGGGTTGACCGCAATGAAGTAATCGCTCAGATTTGGAATTTTTTTTAGTAAAAAGTTGGCCATAAGCTTTGCGTCGGGTCGTACGGTGCAGAGTATTTTTAATAACACCAGCCCTTCGATACCGCCGTAGGGATGGTTGGCTATGGCTATAAATGCTCCTTTTTTAGGAATGTTGCGAAGGTCGTTTTCATTGAACTCGACTTTTATGCCTAATATATCCAGCATCTTATCTATAAAAGCCACTCCCTGAAGATGCTGTGCCCGGGAGAAAGCTTCGTTAACATGGTTGAGTTTCATTATCTCCATCAGCAAATAGGCAAGGCCAGGCATGGGAATTTTATCGAGATGGATGGCTTTGGAAAAATCTTCTTTGCTTATTACTTTCATGCAGAATTTTGATACGTTCAGGATGCGAAATTACGAAATTTATGTACATGTCTGTTTGCCCGACGATGGTGGGGCGTTAGCCGCCTGCCGGGTGCAGCGTTGGTGCTTCAATGTAATATATGAGCTATGTTCAAAAAACTAATCAGTTTATTTAACTTCAACCAGCGGGAGCTGAACGGGCTGCTAGTTTTATGCTTTATACTAGTTGTTGCTTTTATATTGCCCGGACTCCTTAGGTTAGACGATAGCACTACCTTGGATGATACTGATTTTGAACGGGAGCTTGCAGATTTGAATGTCCCCGTGAAGAAAGCTTCGCGCAGGGCGAAAGGGCTTCGTGCTAAGCAGTATTCGGCCAAAGGGCCTAATCTGTTTTATTTCGATCCAAACAGCCTTGACGATAAGGGATGGATGGCGCTTGGTCTGAGTGAACGGCAGCTTAACGTATTGAGAAACTTTCAGGCAAAAGGTGGAAGATTTAAAAAGCCGGCGGATCTTGCGAGGGTGTACTCAATCTCTCCAACGGCCTATCAGCGACTGGCGCCTTATATAAGGATACAAGATGTTAAAGAGGCGGGCGCTTTGCATGTTAAGGACCCGCTTGGAACGGATAAACGAACTGCTACCTTGCGTAAGAAAGTCTGGATTGATATTAATACAGCTGATTCGGCCGGACTTGAATCTGTAAGAGGGCTTGGGCCTGTCCTGGCAATACGCATACTCAGATACAGAGACAGGCTTGGTGGCTTTTATAAAAAGGAACAGCTTAGAGAGGTGTATGGGGTGGATTCTGCAAGGTATAGTGAAATTGAAGGTCAGGTGTTTGCCGGTGATACGGGCATAAGGAAGCTAAATATAAATACTGCCCTGTTTGACGATATGAAAAGGCATCCATATTTAAGCTTCAGGCAAATGAATGCCATCATTCAGTATCGTAAACAACACGGGCCCTTTAGCTCCCTGGCCGATCTGAACAGGATAGCTATACTAGACGAGGAAATTTTGCGTAAAATTGTTCCTTATTTAACAATAGATGATTAGAGAGAAACTGAAGTCGACGGTTAGGGATATACATGATTTTCCAAAGCCGGGTATTGTGTTCAAAGATGTGACGCCTATATTTAAAGACCCGCAGCTTTGTACCGATATAGTGAATTCTTTTGCAGAGCTGTATGCAGATAAGGAAATAGATGTAATAGCTGGCATTGAAAGCAGGGGATTCTTGTTTGGCCTTATGCTGGCCAATCGCCTGGGTGTACCTTTTGTGCCTGTGCGGAAGCCGGGGAAGCTTCCTTGTGCCATTGTAAGTAAAACATATGATCTTGAATATGGATCAGCCTGTATAGAGATACACAAGGATGCCTTTGTATCCGGAAGCAGGGTGCTTATCCATGATGACTTGCTTGCAACGGGCGGGACTGCAAGTGCAGCCGGGGAGCTTGTAAAAGAGCTGGGCGGTATTGTGGCTGGCTATTGCTTTATTATAAGTTTAGATTTCCTGAAGGGCAAAGAGAAGCTTGCTATTCATTCGCCAGATATCACTTCTTTGGTAAGCTATTAGGGACCTGAGTGCTGTGTATTTCGATAAGGGCAACCAGAGAACAGGGTTGAAACCGGGTCTTATACCTGGTGAGGGTAAAGGGTAAGCGAAAATGCTGATGTGTTAAAACCCTGTATAGAACCGAGTTGAAGCATTTGAGGCTGGAAGAACACTTTTTCTTAAAAAAATGTTTTGAGATGGGTAAAAAAATGCTGTATATTTGCA
>DDAL01000004.1 GCA_002332615.1 Sphingobacteriaceae bacterium UBA2059
AGGAGTACTCCTGGGCCGCTTTCTTTATACCGTGTATCGAATGAGTGTACCTGTCACACTTTAATTTCAACTTCTACACCACTGGGAAGTTCCAACTTCATAAGAGCATCTACAGTTTTAGAGTTAGAGCTGTATATGTCTAGCAATCTCTTGTAGGAGCATAACTGGAACTGCTCACGCGCTTTCTTGTTCACGTGTGGAGAACGAAGTACTGTAAAGATTTTCTTCTCTGTTGGAAGAGGGATAGGTCCGCTAACAACGGCACCTGTAGGCTTCACTGTTTTTACGATTTTTTCAGCTGATTTATCAACCAGATTGTAATCGTACGATTTTAATTTGATTCTGATTCTTTGGCTCATATTAATTTAATTAAGCAGCTGCATAAGAGCAATTAATTACACAGCTGCGAAAGATTATAGTGTTACTAGTTTTTAGCGCCTTTTACCTTTGTAATAACTTCTTCCTGAACGTTACGAGGGGCTTCCGCATAATGATCGAATTCCATAGTTGATGTTGCACGGCCTGATGTAATAGTACGTAACTGTGTTACATAACCAAACATTTCAGAAAGAGGAACCAAGGCTTTGATAACCTGAGAACCGGCACGCGTATCCATGCCCTGAAGCTGACCACGACGACGGTTAAGGTCGCCCATAACATCCCCCATATTTTCTTCCGGGGTAAGAACTTCCACCTTCATTATTGGCTCCATAAGCACCGGACGGGCTTTTGGTAAAGCCTCGCGGAAAGCTGTACGGGCAGCAATTTCGAAAGAAAGGGAGTCAGAGTCAACCGGGTGGAAAGATCCGTCGATCAAACGTACCTTCATATCTGTAACAGGGTATCCTGCAAGTACACCATTTGACATAGCTGCTTCAAAACCCTTTTGTACAGAAGGAATATATTCCCGAGGGATAGAACCACCAACGATTTCATTTTCAAACTGAAGACCGGTTTTACCTTCGTCAATGGGAGAAATAACAACCTGGATATCTGCGAATTTACCACGCCCACCAGTTTGTTTTTTATACGTTTCTCTATGTTGTACTGTTCCGGTGATCGCTTCTTTGTAAGCAACCTGAGGAGCTCCCTGGTTTACCTCTACTTTAAACTCACGTCTTAAGCGATCCATGATAATATCAAGGTGAAGTTCGCCCATTCCTGAAATTACGGTTTGTCCGGTATCAGAATCGGTCTTCACCTGAAAAGTCGGATCTTCTTCTGCAAGTTTACCCAAAGCCATACCCAACTTGTCCATGTCTGCCTGAGTTTTTGGCTCAATAGCTAAACCAATAACAGGCTCAGGGAAGTTCATAGATTCAAGCACGATCGGGAACTTCTCGTCACAAAGAGTATCGCCTGTCTTGATATCTTTAAAGCCTACAACAGCGGCAATATCACCAGCTCCAACGTTAGGGATAGGATTTTGCTTGTTGGCATGCATTTGGAAAATACGGGAGATACGCTCTTTGTTGGAAGAACGGGTATTATATACGTATGAACCGGCTTCAAGATTACCTGAGTAAACACGAATGAAGCATAAGCGACCAACAAAGGGGTCAGTAGCAATTTTAAATGCAAGTGCAGAAAAAGGCTCACTGATATCCGGCTTACGGGCAATTTCTTCACCTGTTGTTGGGTTTGTTCCTGTAATAGCTTCCTGGTCAAGTGGCGAAGGAAGCAGTTCCATTACCAGATCAAGCATGGTTTGAACACCTTTATTCTTAAAGGATGATCCACATACCATAGGAACGATCTTTGCATCAATAGTTGCTTTACGCAATGCATCAAGGATTTCGCGTTCAGTGATAGAAGTCGGATCCTCGAAGAATTTTTCCATCAGAGAATCATCATAGTCAGCAACCGCTTCCAGAAGTTTTTCTCTCCATTCAGTTGCTTCCTGAAGTAAGTCATCAGGAATAGGAACTTCAGTAAAGGTCATGCCTTTATCATGCTCATTCCAAACAACACCTCTCCAGTTGATCAAATCAACAACACCTTTAAAAGCATCTTCAGAGCCTATGGGAATCTGAAGGGGGATTGCATTAGAACCAAGCATATCCTTTACCTGCTTAACAACCTTTAGGAAATCGGCTCCTGAGCGGTCCATTTTATTAACGAATCCTATACGGGCTACATTATAATTGTTTGCAAGACGCCAGTTGGTTTCGGATTGCGGCTCAACACCATCAACCGCAGAGAAAAGAAACACCAATCCGTCCAAAACACGGAGAGAGCGATTTACCTCAACGGTAAAGTCTACGTGTCCCGGGGTATCAATAATGTTTATATGATAGGTATTGTTCCTGTATTTCCAGTCAACAGTTACAGCAGCAGAGGTAATAGTTATACCACGCTCCTGTTCCTGAGCCATCCAGTCAGTCGTTGCAGAGCCTTCGTGAGTTTCTCCTAACTTGTGGTTAACGCCGGAATAATATAGAATACGTTCAGTAGTGGTAGTTTTACCTGCGTCAATGTGAGCAGCAATACCAATGTTTCTTGTGAATTTTAAATTTCTTGCCATCTTTTTGTTTATGATTTCTCCCATTCAAAAAAAGATCACACCACAATGTAGTGCAATCTTTTCTTAAGCGTTCAATCTTTCATCTGTAATACTAGAATCTGAAGTGAGAGAATGCTTTATTAGCCTCAGCCATTTTATGGGTATCTTCTTTTTTCTTCACAGCAGAACCTTCACCCTTAGCAGCAGAAATAATTTCTCCGGCCAACTTTTCCATCATTGTTTTCTCACCACGTCTGCGGGCATAAAGGATCATCCATTTCATACCTAAAGCGATTTTACGCTCAGGACGAACTTCAGTTGGAACCTGGAAGTTAGCACCACCTACACGGCGGGATTTAACTTCTACAGAAGGCATAATGTTATTCAATGCTTTTTTCCAGGATTCAAGACCGTTCTCACTTGTTTTCTTCTCTACCAGCTCAACCGCATCATAAAATATCGAATAAGCAATAGACTTTTTCCCGTCGTACATCATGTTGTTAACGAAGCGGGTTACCATCACATCATTAAACTTTGGATCAGGAAGGATGATTCTCTTCTTTGGTTTTGACTTTCTCATTTTCTATCCTCCTTATTTTTTACCTTTTCCACCTTTTGCAGGAGCAGCTGCTGCCTGACCTGGTTTAGGACGTTTTGTACCATACTTAGAACGACGCTGATTTCTTCCGTTTACACCGGAAGTATCAAGGGCACCACGAATAATGTGATAACGTACACCTGGTAAGTCTTTAACACGACCACCACGAATTAACACAATAGAGTGCTCCTGAAGGTTGTGACCTTCACCCGGAATGTATGCATTTACTTCTTTACCATTTGTAAGGCGCACACGGGCTACCTTACGCATTGCTGAGTTTGGTTTCTTAGGGGTAGTGGTGTATACACGTGTGCATACGCCTCTTCGCTGTGGACAGCTGTCCAGCGCTGGAGATTTACTCTTAAACTCCAGAGTTACTCTACCTTTCCTAACTAATTGTTGAATAGTAGGCATTTACGGTTTTTTTCTAATTTGCTTTTTTATACTACTTCCCTTTTTAAAAGGAATGCAAAAATACTAAAGAAAATTTGATAATCAATGCGTTATAGATAAAAAACATATAAAATTCCCCGGGCAGGATATCGGCGGCCGATTTTGCCCTAGGCCGGCTTTAAACACGCAACTGCAGTATCGCGTAGTCCGCCTTCATTGAAGCGGGAAAGACAAAGATTGAAGCATAAGGCATCTGTTCTCTGTGCTAACGGGGTATCTCTTGCCTGTAGCCGGCGCAGGTCAAACAGAACATGGGGCGCACTTCTTTCTCGCAATATATTCTGCTTTGTTCAGTCAGCATAAAAAAGGGCGAAGTAAATGCACTTCGCCCTTTCCAAGCCGCGCTTTAGCAGCGGCTTATGTAATACCCGGGTGCTATTCGGTCTGCCCTCCTGATGAACCTTTGCTCACGTCATCGTTCTTGATACCCCTCTTATTCTTCTTTATCCCTTCCTTTAATTCGCCGAAGCGATAGTTAAAACTCAAACCTACGTTTCTAAAATATGAGTTATTGAAACTGGACTGAGTAAAGTCCGGCCCCTCGGTCTCTGTAGTCCATTTACGGTATTTGCTCCAGGGGTTACTAACAAACATGGAAATAGTTGCCTTCTTTTTAAGGAGCTCTTTATTGAGACTAAATGATGTAAAAACTGTTGAACTTGATTTCCCCTGCAGAATAATAGAGGGTGAATAAAAGCCCCCATTCACTCCGGCTCGCCAGCCCTTATCCATTCTGTAACCTATGTAACTAAATAAGTAACCCTGCAAGCCATCGTTTGAAAGGTCCTGCCCGTTAAATGTTCCCTTTATCCAGAGATAAGACACACTTCCGTTCAGATTTAGATTAAGCCTTGGAGTCAAAGGATAATTGACACTTGCGTTCAAGCCCGCATTCTTATCCTTACCTACATTCTCAAACGTCGTTAAAGTCACATTGTCCTCCGGTCTGTATATACTAACATTCTGCACTGTGTTATTGGCGAACGTATAACTCAAACCTATGGTATAAGAGCCTTTTTTGAACTTGCTGTAACTCAATTCGAAGTTATGGTTCAGAGCAGCGTCAAGCTCTGGGTTGCCCGTACTTATGAATCTCGGATCTACCTGATTCACAAAAGGGTTTAACTGCCATATACCCGGTCTTTGAATACGCTGGGTATATCCGAAGTTCATACTGCTCATATTCTTGAAGGTCCTCTGGGCAGAAACTGAGGGAATAAAATTCGTATACGTTTGATCAACTTTAGTAGCGTTCGTCTTGAAATTTGCATCAATAGACGTCCTTTCCAGTCTCAAACCCGCCTTGAAGCCCCACTTTTTCATTTTATAATAATATGAATTGTAGACGCCCAGTACGTCTTGCTGATAATTAAATTCATTACTCTTCTCCGGATCCAGTATAAAGCCTTCCCCCGAAGGGTTAGCATTGAACTGATTGTAGACGCTGAAATTATCGCGCCATATAGCTTTTATACCGGCTTCTACATTCAGCTTCTTCAAGGGGTGTACATAATCAATCTGCGCCGTCTGCTCCTCCGAACCCGACTCATTATCCTGACGGTAATCTCTCACAGGAAAGTTCACAGCATTGTCTGTAAGCACCCTATTTTCACCGTTGTTATTGTATTTATTATACCGGTAACTTGCTGTCATCAGCTGATCTTTATTCCGCTTAAAGCCAAGCTGGTAATTTATGCTCAGATCACCCCCCGGATTAGAACTCTCACTGTTATTCCGTAAAACATAGGACTGACTAAGAGAGTTGTCCTGCCCCCACAATCTTGATGTCTGATCATTACCATAAGTATTCTTGAATCTGTTCAAGCTGCCAGATGCAGTTATGAGGTTTAGCGAATCCACTTCATAACTAAGCTCAATGCTGGAATAAAGCCCTTTTCCATTTCCATCCCCTTCACCTTCCTGCTCCAGCCTGGTAGGGTTTGTTCCCGTTGTTATCCGCGTACTGCCGCTGGTTCCAGACGGGCGATCATACTTGTGTAGTCCTCCGAAACCCTGAATGCCAAACTTTCCCGACTTGGCCGTTACCGAAGCATTCACACCCTGACCGTTTGGGAAGCTTTGCCTTAGACCTATACTGCCATTATAACCCTGATCAACTTTCTTATTCGTTATGATGTTAATGATACCAGCAAGCCCTTCGCCTTCATATTTTGACGGCGGCGTGGTAATTACTTCAACCCGTTGAATGTTAGAGGCAGGCATACTCTTAAAAACCTCTTTAGGATCCCTGGCCAGCATGGAAGACGGCCTGCCGTTAATAAGCACCTTAAAATTAGCACTTCCTTTTACCTTGATATTATCTTCAGCATCTACCGTAATAAGCGGAACTTTGCGCATCATATCAAGCACCGTATTGCTTTTACTTTCAGGGTCAGCCTGTATATCATAACTAATACGATCAATTTCCTGCTTCACGATCGGTTTAACGCCTGTTATACTTACCTCCCTGAGTTTGGTATTTTGAGGAGACAAACGTATGGAGCCCACATTTAAAACGCCATCCTTTTCACCTCCGGCTTTCAGGGTAATCGTGCGACCGCTATAGCCTACCGACAAGGCACTAAGCCTGTAAGCACCTGCAGGGATGTTGGGTATAGTAAACACTCCCTTGGTGCCTGAAAGAACTGTCTTAACAGCTTTTCCTTCCGCAGTTTTCAAACTGAGAGTTACATAATCCAAACCGGCTCCTGAAATGGAGTCAAGTACTACCCCTTTAATGGTTACCGGTTGGTTCTGAGCCCGAGCCACGACGCCTGAGAACAGGCATGCCATACATGTAGCTAAGCAGATGCGTTTTAAATAATTAGCCATTGAGCAAGCTTATTGATTTGATTGTTACCTAAAGACTGTGAACAGGTAAAAAATGTTACATTCAGACCAACAAATACTTGTCGTCAAAGGCCGAGTGCTTACTTATTAAATCTTGTCATAGTTAGTTCAGACCCTACAGCAACAAAGCTTTCTATCATTTCAACAGACCGGTCAATCAGCGAAGGAAGTTCGGGCTGTTCGTCTTCGTCAAAGCCACTCAAAACATAGTCAACCTGTCTACCTTTAGCGAAGTTATCACTTATGCCAAACCGAAGCCTGGGGTAAGCCTGAGAACCAAGGACCGACTCAATGCTTTTAAGACCGTTGTGACCCGCGCTGCTTCCCTTAGGCTTGATGCGAAGAGAACCAAACGGAAGTGCAAGATCATCGACTAAAACCAGAATATTTTCAACCGGAATTTTAAGCTCCTGCATCCAGTAGTTAACAGCCTTACCGCTCAGGTTCATATACGTAGTAGGTTTGATAACATGCACTTTTCTACCCTTATAAGCCAGCTCAGTATAGTAAGCAAGTTTCAGATTGCTAAAACCCACCTTGTACTTTGCAGCCAGGGCATCGGCAATCATAAAACCAATATTATGTCTGGTATCCGCATATTCCTGTCCGATATTTCCAAGAGCTACTATAAGGTACTTCATATTCAATCAACAATAATGTGTAAAGATAACTACAGACTGTCATCTCCCAAATACAAAAGGGCCACTCCTAATAGAAGCGGCCCTTTGTATAACCTAAAAATTGTCTTTACTTCTTAGCAGCTTCTTGTTCAGCCTGCTTTAAAGCCCGTGAGGTAGTAACAGATACAATGGTATCTTCCGGAGTATTAGTGATCACAAAATCATTAAACTTCAAATCGCGAACACGCACAGACTTGCCAACTTCAAGAGGCTCAATACTTACTTCAACATACTGAGGCATGCTGTTTGGAAGTGCTTTAACTCTTAACTGACGCAGCTTTTGAACAAGCTTACCTCCCATTTTAACACCAGGAGAAGTACCGGTAAGTTTAACCGGAACCAGCATTGTCAGTTCTTTTGATTCATCCAGTTCAAAGAAGTCAACGTGCATTACCACATCTGTCAACTGGTGAAACTGAGTATCCTGAACGATAGCACGTGTTTTATTGCCTTCAATATCAAGTTCAACAAACAGAGCATCCGGACTGTACAGAACAGGTCTTAGATCCGCTATGTTCACTGAAAAGTGAACCTGAGCTCTTCCACCGTATAATACAGCAGGCACTTTACCCTGGTAACGAAGCTCCTTAGAGTCGCGCTTCCCTACGTTCTCTCTTAGAGAACCGCTAATGGCGATAGTTTTCATGTTATAATAATTAATGTATATATTAAGACTGTAATTAATCTACCCGAAAAAGATCGCTGATAGAACCATGCTCCTGAAGGATATGGATCGCATTGGCAAACAGATCGGCAGTTGAAAGTATTTTTATTTTGTCCAGCTCGTGTTTAAGCGGAATAGTATCGGTAAGAATAAGTTCATCGAGAGCGGAGTTAGCAATGGTTTCATAAGCCTTGCCCGATAGCACGGCGTGTGTACAAACCGCACGTACGCTGTTGGCACCATTTTCCATAATCAAACCTGCAGCCTTCGCCAGTGTGCCGGCGGTGTCGCAGATATCATCAATAATCACCACATCCCTGCCCTGCACATCACCAATGATAGACATTGATTCAATTTCGTTGGCCCGCTTCCGGCGTTTATCACATATCACCACCTCCGCGTTAAAGTGCTTGGCAAAAGTACGCGCCCTGTAAGAGCCTCCCATGTCGGGTGAAGCGATGGTAAGCTTCGGAAGGTTAAGACTTTGTATGTAAGGAACAAAAATTACAGAAGCATCAAGGTGATCAACCGGGATATCAAAAAATCCCTGAATTTGCGCAGCGTGCAAATCCATGGTCATGATACGGTTTGCTCCCGCCGCAGTAAGCAGGTTCGCAATCATTTTCGCCCCTATTGCTACACGCGGCTTGTCTTTTCTGTCCTGACGCGCCATACCATAATATGGTATAACCACAGAAATATAACTCGCAGAAGCCCGGCGAGCTGCATCAATCAACAGTAAAAGTTCAAGTAAATTATCCGAAGGCTGATTGGTAGACTGAATAAGAAAAACATTGAATCCCCTGATTGATTCATTAAAGTATGGCTGAAATTCACCATCACTAAAATGCGATATTACAACATCTCCCAGTTCCTGACCGTATGACTTTGCTATCTTTTCTGCTAAAGCGGTGCTGCCTGACCCGGCAAATAATTTCACGGAACTTGATTCTGGTGACATGATTATCTGTTAAGGTTGGGGACTAAATAAAACACGTTATTAAACATTGGATGCAAAGTAACCTCATACAAAGTTCGAAAAACAAATCCGGGCCTCCCTTGCAGCCCCCGGCATGTATGAAGAACCGAATTTTATTTTTTGTTGCCCGACCAGGATTCGAACCTAGACAAACTGAACCAAAATCAGTTGTACTACCTTTATACTATCGGGCAATGATCACTCTTCTCTCTCAAACGGAATGCAAATATAGGGCGTTTGTCCATTTATGCAAAAACAAAATTAAAATTTTCGTCTTCAGGCTAAAATGCGGTATAAACCAGCACTTGTAAACCTGTAATATACTTAAAAAATGTTAAAGGCTTCTGTTTAAGATTGCTATTTGGATAGTATTCCTTATTTTCGGACCCGTATATCCACCAAGATATTTATTCGTATGAATTATACTAAATTGAACAACCTGTTCGGCTGGTTGTGTTTTGCAATTGCTTCCTTTACCTATATTATTACAGCAGAGCCCACAGCGAGTTTCTGGGATTGCGGTGAATTTATAGCCGCAGCCTATAAATTGCAGGTTGTACACCAGCCGGGGGCCCCGCTCTTCCTCATGGTTCAGAAAGTATTTTCTCTTCTTGCGGGAGCCGATCAAACAAAAGTCGCCTTTTGGATGAACGTGGGCTCAGCCCTTTCAAGTGCGGCCACAATCCTTTTCCTATTTTGGACCATCACCGCTCTGGCGCGTAAAATTCTATGGAAAGAAGGCGAAACCCTTACTTCAGCACGTCTCATTACCATTCTGGGATCAGGACTGGTAGGAGCTTTAGCATACACCTATTCAGATACTTTCTGGTTTTCTGCCGTTGAATCGGAAGTATATGCAATGTCATCACTCTGCACAGCTATAGTATTCTGGGCCATA
Organism: Sphingobacteriaceae bacterium UBA2059; assembly: GCA_002332615.1. Classification (GTDB taxonomy): domain Bacteria; phylum Bacteroidota; class Bacteroidia; order Sphingobacteriales; family Sphingobacteriaceae; genus Arcticibacter. Next base: position 9,626 of record DDAL01000004.1, read on the forward strand.
TTGAAATGGGATGCCCATGCTGATGAACCATATGCAGATAAATGGCTGGTTTTCATTGCCTATATCATGGGGCTCTCCATTGGAGTCCACCTGCTAAATCTGCTTGTTATACCGGCAATGGCCCTCGTTTACTATTTCAGGAGATACCGCAACCCTACGGGCAAAGGTACTTTGATAGCTTTGTTCACCGGTATTATCATTCTGGCTATTATACAGTATGGTATCATACAATACCTTATTAAAGGAGCCGCCTACTTCGACCTTTTCTTTGTCAACACCCTGGGTATGGGCTTTGGCAGTGGTGTCTTTGTATTCCTTATCTTAATTATAGCAGCTGTCACCTATGGTATCATTTACTCTGTCAGGAAAGCAAAACCTGTATTGAATATAGCCATGCTTTGTCTGGCCTTCATCCTTCTGGGCTACAGCTCTTTTGCCATGATCATGATCAGGGCAAAAGCTAACACAACCTTAAATAACAGCGATCCGGATAATGCATTTGCTCTCTTAAGTTATCTTAACCGCGAGCAATACGGCGATCGGCCTCTGCTTTACGGGCAGTACTTTGATTCTAAGCCGGTTGACTACAAACAAGGTGGCAACATCTACCGCAAAGGCGATAAAAAGTACGAAGTAGCAGGAAAAAAGTACTCGACGGTATATGACAGGAACACCCTGCTGCCGCGCATGTACAGCACCGACCCTCAACATGCCGCTTATTACCGCGACTGGATGAAGCTAGGTGAAAGCGACTCGCCAAACTTCATACAAAACCTGGGTTTCCTGTTCTCCTATCAAACAGGCTTCATGTATGCCCGATACTTCTTATGGAACTTTGCAGGCCGCCAGAACGACGACCAGGGACATGGCAATTATACATCAGGCAACTGGATCAGTGGTATTAAACCTCTTGATGCGTTGCGCCTTGGACCGCAGGACAACCTCCCTCCCAGCATAACCGAAAATAAAGCTTATAACCGCCTGTTTTTCCTGCCACTTATCCTGGGGCTGCTGGGAGCTGTATGGCATTTCAAAAGAAGTCAGAAAGATGCAGGTGTAGTAGGTCTGCTCTTTTTCTTTACTGGTGTGGCCATTGTATTATACCTCAACCAGAATCCTCTTCAGCCTCGTGAACGCGACTATGCATTCGCTGGTTCTTTCTATGCCTATGCTATATGGATAGGGCTGGGCGTAGCTGCTATAGCATCCTGGCTACAGAAAAAGTTAAGTGCAAAAACCGCGGGCCTTATTGCTACAGCCGCAGGTTTACTTGCTGCCCCGGTATTAATGGCCGCCCAGGAATGGGACGATCACGACCGCTCAGGAAAATATACCACCCGGGATTTTGCCGCAAATTATCTTGAGTCCTGTGCTCCCAATGCAATTTTGTTCACCTATGGCGACAACGATACTTATCCGCTGTGGTATGCTCAGGAAGTTGAAAACATCCGCCCTGACGTGCGTATTGTAAACCTGAGTCTTCTGGGTACAGACTGGTATATACGTCAGATGAAAGATAAGGTAAACCAGTCGGCACCATTGCCCATAACCATGGATAACAAAAAGTTCGCCCAGGGAGTACGTGATGTTATTCGCTATTATGATTATGGCCTGCCTGATGCTGTAGAACTAAAAACCCTGTTTGAAGTACTTACATCCGACCAGGAAGACGATAAGGTACCTATGCAGGATGGCAGCAGAGAAAACATCCTCCCTACCAAAAAGTTCAAGATCACCATAGATCCTCAGCAAATAATTAAGAACAATGTGGTAAACAGCAGCATGAGAGACAGGTTGGCCCCGGCTATCGAATGGAATTTCAATCAGAACTACCTTACAAAAGACGGCCTGGCCATGATCGATATCCTGGCACATAATAACTGGAAAAGGCCTGTTTACTTTGCCGTTACAGTACCACAGAGCAATTATATGGGTCTGGACAAATACCTCTATAACGAAGGCTTTGCTTACAGACTTCTTCCTCTAAAGCCCGATACTACCGACTCTGCCCAACGTGGCCCCGGAGGAGTTAACAGTGAGGCTATGTACACTAATCTTATGTCGAAGCTTCGCTGGAAAAACTTAAAAGAACTGAAGTATGTAGATCCGCACACTACCAGTATGATCTCGACATCTATGCGTTCCTTTAATGTCCTTGCGGCAGACCTTTATAAGGATGGAAAAATAGAAGAAGCGCGTAAAGTGATAAACAAGTCACTCGAGGTAATACCCGAGCAAAACTATCTTCTTTATTATGCCCTGGAGAGACTTTATACTACAGACATGCTTTATAAAGTAAATGAAACCGAAAAAGCCAACAAGCTAGCTAAGCGTACAGCCGATTACCTTAACAAAGAAATGGCCTATGTAGCCGGACTTTCCGAAGGCCGTAAAAACTTTGCCGGAGGAGATGTCCAGCTAGCCTTGTCCGTCATGAACGAACTGGTAAGGCTTACCGAAGAGCACAAGCAAACAGCCGTGCACGATGCGATCAACAAACAATTTACAAACCTGCGAAATCAATTTATGTAGGTTTTACAGATGATATAGAAAGGCAGAAGTATGATGCATGACTATGCACCCCCCTTCTGCCTTTCTACCGGTTAAATCTTCATTCTCTGTATTCTAACCGCATTCAGTATCGCAAGCAGAGCAACACCCACATCAGCAATAACGGCCTCCCAAAGATTTGCTATTCCACCTGCGCCCAGGCCCAGTACCACCAGCTTCACTGTCATAGCCATTAGAATATTCTGCCACACAATGGTACGGGTGATTTTGCCTGCCCTGATAGCCGACACGATCTTCGACGGCTGGTCGTTTTGAATGACAATATCGGCCGTCTCAATCGTCGCATCGCTTCCCAGCCCCCCCATGGCAATTCCTGCATCAGCCAGCGCAACAACCGGTGCATCATTTACCCCATCGCCGGCAAAGGCCAGACGAAAACCGGCATTTTTTAACTCCTACACCTTCCTTACCTTGTCCTCAGGCAGCAGGTCGCCATACGCAGCGTCAATACCCAGCTCTGCAGCCACCTTATCAACTACCGATTGTTTATCTCCCGAAAGCATGACCGTTTTTAAATGCATATCATGCATTGCATCAACAGCACGCTTAGCGTCTTCCTTCAGCTCATCAGCAATGCTTATATAGCCGGCATAGGCATCATTTACAGCAATAATCACCAGAGTATCAAATACCTCGTTAAGCTCAGCAGGATAGGCAATTCCATACATTTGCATCAGTTTTACATTACCCGCAAGTACACGCTTTCCTTCTACATTTCCTTTCAAACCATGTCCGGCAATCTCTTCTACCTCGCTTGCTGCAGCTTCCTCAGCCAGCCTGGACGCGTAGCCAACAATTGCTTTACCAACAGGGTGGGTAGAGTTTTTTTCCAGTGCAACCGCATACCTTAGCAGCCCGGCCTCGCTAATGCCGGCCGGTATCACTTGCTGAACTTCAAAAACCCCCTTTGTCAGCGTTCCGGTCTTATCCATCACAACCGTGTTCACTTTGGTCATCACATCCAAAAAGTTCCCGCCTTTAAACAGTATTCCGTTCCGCGATGCAAGTCCGATCCCGCCAAAATAGCCCAGAGGGATCGATACAACCAAAGCACACGGGCAACTGATCACCAGAAAGACCAGACCCCTGTACAGCCAGTCGTTAAAAATATAATCAGCTGCAAAAAAATAAGGAACGACTACCAGGGCAAGAGCAAGGAAAAAGACAATCGGTGTATAAACCCTGGCAAACTTAGATATGAAGAGCTGAGTTTGCGACTTCCTGGCTGTAGCATCCTGCACCATTTCCAGTATTTTGCTAAGCTTGCTATCCTTAAACAAAGCCGTAACCTCAACTTCCGACACTGTGTTTAAGTTAATCATACCAGCAAGTATTTTCTCTCCCTTATGCTTCGTATCAGGCTTACTTTCGCCCGTCAGAGCAGCGGTATTGAACGAAGATTTTTCAGAAATCAAGTCTCCGTCCAAAGCCACCTTCTCGCCAGGCTTTACAACAATATGCTCCCCCATACTCACATCAGCAGGCTTTACCACTTGCGTCCCCCCGCCCCGGCTCACCGTCACTTCATCAGGTCTGATATCCAGCAATGCCTTAATGCTTGCTTTCGCTCTGCTTACCGCAGAATCTTGAAACCATTCGCCTATCGAATAGAAAACCATCACAGCCACCCCTTCAGAATATTCGCCAATATAAAACGCGCCCAGGGTAGCCACGCTCATTAGTACAAACTCATTGAAAATATCTCCCCTGACGGCTTTTCTCCAGGCCAGGCGCAGCACGTTCCAGCCGGCAAGCAAAAAAGCAAACACATTAACTAAAAATGAAAACGGATCCGGAAGATGACTATCAAAAGCATACTCTGCAACAAGAAGCACCACAAGGATAAACAAAGCAACAAGCAGGTTCCAGTGTCTCAACCAGGAGGGTCTACTCCCGTCTCCCGAGCCATGGTCATGGTCATGGTCATGATCATCTTCCCTTCGATCATGTCTATGCCCCTTAGAAGTTCTGTTTTTTAAAGCAGGTTTGTCAGCTTCCTTACTTTCTGTATCACAACACTCTTTGTTCATTTGATAAATTTACTCTATTAAACAATAAACACCTATACTGTCTTATAAACAAGGGTAAGGCATTAATGATCATGCTCAACACCCCCAACTGCTTTGGACTGAAGATAAAATGCAGCCCTGGTAACAATCTGCACACCTGCGGGAAAAGGAGTCAGCGGCTTAATTTCAACGTATCCGAGTTCAGAAACACCTGTTACCACTTCCTGCCTTTTAAAGCTGTAATGATCCTCCTGAACCTCGTCTTTCGCATCTTCATGAGTATCGTGGGCATGTTCACCCTCCTCAGCCACAAAAACATAACTTTTACCCTGGGCGCTCACTACCGCATCCTGCGGAACAGCCAGCACCCGCTGCTGCCCGACATTAATCAGCGCCGACGCGTACATTCCGGGAATAAGGTTACGCCTGGCTCCATTGTCAATTCTCACATGAGCAATCACTGCTTTCGTATCATTTTCAAAGCTCTTGTTAATGCCATAGATAAGCCCTTTAATAGGTTCCTTGCTCTGATTTGTAAGAACAAAATCAACCGACTGTCCCACTTCTACTTTAAACAAGTCCTTTTCATAAACCAGCAAATCGCAATGAACACGACTGTTATCTATTATACTCATTAGTGCTTGCGAGGTTTCTGCATAACTTCCCGTGGTAGCAGCTATTTTGCCAACTACACCGCTAATAGGTGCAAGGACCGATATGGTGGTTATAACCGCACCCCTGTCTACCTCAGCTACGCCAATACCCATTTGCTTTAGCTGCCGGGTCAGCACCCTCAAGCGTGCCTGCTCCGACTGATAGGCAGCTTCAGCCTGCTGATAAACTTTGCCGGTACCTGCGTTCTCAGCCATAAGCTCTTTTTGCCGTTCATATTCCTTTCCGGCCAGGGCAAGAGCACTTCTGGATGCCAGGTAGTCCTGCTGTACACGCACCAGGTCCGGGTTCTTAATGCTCACCAGGGCCTGCCCTTTGCGCACAAAGCTACCTTCCTGAACAAATATTTTTTTAATAATGCCTCCAAGCAGCGGGTGCACCTCCGCTTTATTCTGCGGAGGTACTTGCAGCTGACCATTAGCCTTGACTATATCTCTAAGGTTTTTAAGCTCAGGAGGGCCTGTAATAATTCCCACTGCCTTCATTTGTTCCCTGCTCAGTTGTATCACATCACCAGGTTCGTTCGGTTCATGCGCTGAAGTATCCTCTCTTGCTGGCGAGCAGGCAGCCAAAGCCATAAACACGGCAGCCAGTATATAAGAACTCAGGTTAAAAGGCTTTAACCCTGTACTATTCATTTTAATCATAACCTTCCTTTCAGGTAGTTTAGTTGAACAACAGATAAATTATATAAGCGTAAGGCTTCCAGATGCTGCATACGAATGTTAAGTGCCTGCGAAAGCACCTGAAGATGTTCCACATAGCCAATCTCACCTTTACTGAAGGCAAACTGAGCGATACGAAGCATCTCCGATGCCTCATTTAAAGCGGTAGACTGATAGAACTGCAATCCCTCATACTGCTTCTGTGCCTCATAAAGCTGCTCCCTGTATTCGGCACGCAGCCTGTTCTCTGCATCAAGCAAAGTATACTGCGCCTGCCTTTGCTCCAGGCCGGCAGCTTTAATGCGAGCCCGCTGAGCGCCTCCCAGCAAAGGAATACTCATACCAAGCTGTATTGCAGCAATACGGGTACCGGGAGTATATTCACGTTCCACGCCTGCAGGGTTAAAGCCTTTAAGCACAAATTGCCTTGAGTAGTCCAGCCTGAAATCGGGTAAGAGCCGGCGCTGCTCCAGCACCCGGCGGTTTTCACTCAGCTTTACCTGCCCCTGATACTGAAGCACTAGCGGATGATCGCTAAACGCGCTATCTGCATACACCTCATAGGTCAAAGGCTGAAATCCTTCCGAAGCAAGAACAGGCTGCTGGGTATAGACAAGCATCTGCAGTGTTTCCTGCCTGCTCCTAAGCTCAGCTTCAGTCTGCTTTCTAAGCATTTCTACTTCCTTCTTCCGTGTCTGGGCCGAGAGCTTTTCAAGGTAAGAAGTTTCACCCGCCCTGTAGCGCACAGATGCACGTTCGTCAAATCTGCTGTAAACGCTGTCAAGGCTTTTAAGCAGTCCAATCTTTTGCTCCGAGTAGGCAAGTTCATAATACGCTGTACTGATGTCACGAATAAGCGTGTTTTTCACAATCTCCTTCGTATAAGAGGCCAGCAGACGTTCGCTTTCTAAAACATGCCGCTGTGCCCGGTAAACCGATGGGAGTGAAAAAGTCTGACTGAGGCCAACGCTGTTGTCGCCTCCCCCGCCCGATGTAGGATCCTGCGACAGAACAAGCTCCGTACGGCCCGGCTCAAATGCCGTGTTTGTTAAAACTTCTGCCCGCTCTGCCTCTGCAGATGCAGCCTTCAGCGAGGGATGATTTTCAAGTCCGCGTTCAATAGCCTGTTTAAGGCTTAAACGCTCTTGGGCAAAAGAAAAGGGAGCCGTAAAGATCCAAAGCAAACAAGTAGCGAGCAGGAGAGTGAATGACTTGCTTCCTTTTAGTTTCAACCTACGCTGCTTTTCACGCCTTTCAAATAATAGTATATACAATGCCGGCAATACAAACAAGGTCAGCAGGGTAGCCGTAAGCAGTCCGCCTATCACAACCGTTGCAAGGGGTTTTTGAACCTCCGCACCGGCACTTGTTGACAGTGCCATAGGTAAAAAGCCAAACGAAGCCACACAGGCAGTCATGATAACCGGCCTTAACCTTACATACGTTCCTTTAATAACCCGCTCATAGATATCGGTCACACCTTCCTCTTCAAGCTGATTAAAATAACCAATTAGTACAATTCCATTAAGCACTGCAACGCCAAACAAAGCTATAAAACCCACCCCGGCCGAAATGCTGAAAGGCATACCACGCAGGGCAAGCGCAAAAACACCTCCGATTGCCGAAAGCGGAACAGCCGTAAAAATGAGCAGCGTCTCCTTAACGGAGCGAAAGGTAATATAAAGGAGGGCCAGTATAAGAAGCAGGGCCGCCGGAACGGCGAGGGCCAGTCGGCCTTTAGCCTCTTTAAGGTTTTGAAACTGCCCTCCATAGGTCATAAAATAACCCACAGGAAGCTTAAACCCCTCACCCAGCTTGTGCTCAATCTCCTTCACAACGCTCTCCACGTCGCGACCCCTTACGTTAAAGCCAACGTAAATACGTCTTTGTCCGTCCTCATGAGATACCTGCGCCGGAGCATCTTTTATTTCTATGCTTGCAATCTGACTCAAAGGCACCTGGCTGCCCGAAGGCAGGGAGACATATAAGTTTTCTATGTTTCCTATGTCTTCACGCAAGCCTCGTTCCAGCCTCACCACCAAATCAAACTGCTGATCGCCTTCATAAACCACTCCGGCCTTGCGGCCGGCAAAAGCAGTTTCCAGCACTGCATTGGCTTCGTCTACAGACAGTCCGTACTGAGCAATCTTGTCACGGTTATAGCTTACCACGATCTGAGGCAAACCATTTACTTTTTCAACGGCAGGCTCGCTTACCCCCGGCACATCATGAATAAGGCGCGCCACCTCATCCGCCTTCTGCGAAAGCAGGTCCATGTCATCTCCAAAAATCTTTATAGCTACATCCTGCCTGATACCCGTCATCAGTTCATTAAAGCGCATTTGCATAGGCTGGGTCACTTCTATGGTCACGCCCGGCAAAACAGCCAGAGCCTTTTCCATTTTCTCCGCAATTTCCGCCCGGCTCGCTGCGCTTGTCCACTCTTCCTTCGGTTTCATAGACAGCATCATATCTCCACGTTCTATTGGCATAGGATCGGTAGGAATTTCGGCACTGCCAATGCGCGTAACGGCCTGCTTCACTTCGGGAAATTGATCCTTCAGTATCTTTTCAGCTTTCCCAAAGGTTTCAATCACCCTGGTTAGAGAAACGCCCTGCATCAGGCTTATCTCCACCGCAAGGTCACCTTCTTCCAGTGTTGGAATAAACTCGCCGCCCATACGGCTGAAAACAAACATACTCATCGCAAACACCATCAGTGCAATAAACACCACCGTGCGTTTCATCCCAAGCGCCGCCTCCAGGACCGGCTGGTATAGGCGATGAAAGAAGCCCATGATCCTATCCGAAATAGTTTCTTTATGAGTGGTGTATTTGCTCAGGAATAAGGCACTGGCCATAGGCACCCAGGTGAGCGACAAAATAAACGCGCCGAGTATAGCAAAAGACACTGTTTGAGCCATGGGTTTAAACATTTTTCCTTCAATACCTACCAGCGAAAACAGGGGCAGATACACAATCAGAATAATAATCTCACCAAACGCCGCACTGTTCCTTATCCGGGATGCAGCACCATACACCTCCCCGTCCATTTGTTTCTGACTAAGCTTCAGAGTACCCGCGCCGGCAAAGCTACTGCCGCTTATCCGGTGAACAATGCTCTCCACAATAATAACCGCCCCATCTACTATCAGGCCAAAGTCTATAGCGCCCAGGCTCATCAAATTGCCCGATACGCCAAACAGCCGCATCATCGAAAGAGCAAACAGCATGGCCAGCGGTATTACCGAAGCAACCACCAGTCCTGCCCGCAGGTTTCCAAGCAAAAGCACGAGCACAAAAACCACAATAAGGCCACCCTCAATAAGGTTCTTTTTAACGGTGCTCATGGCCCGCCCCACCAACTCGGTCCGGTCAATAAACGGCTCAATAATCACCCCCTCGGGCAAAGACTTCTGAATCTGCGCCATCTTAGCCTTCACATCCTTAATCACCTCATTAAAGTTTTCGCCCTTTAGCATCAGTGTAATTCCCGCCACAACCTCGCCTTCGCCATTGCGCGTTACCGCTCCATACCTGGTAGCGCTGCCATACTGTGCGGTGGCCACGTCGCGTATAAGCACAGGCACTCCGCTTACATTAGAAACAACAATCTTCTCAATATCCGCCAGGGTCTTCACCTGTCCGAGCCCTCGTATGAAATAGGCACTGTTTTGCTGCTCTATATACGAACCGCCGGTATTCGCGTTGTTCTTCTCCAAAGCATTATAAATATCCGTAACCGACAGGTTAAAACTGTTCAGCTTATCAACATTTACCGCAATTTCATACTGCTTCACATAGCCTCCCCAGGCACTTACTTCTGCAAGCCCTTTGGTATTGGTAAGCTGTCTGCGTACAATCCAGTCCTGTATTGTCCTGAGGTCGGTGGCGCTGTATTGCTTCTCAAAGCCCGGTTTGGTATGTACCACATAATGGTATATTTCGCCCAAGCCGGTAGTTACAGGCCCCAGCGACGGCCTGCCCATCCCCTGCGGAATCTGATCCTCGGCCTCCTTAAGCCGCTCGGTCACCTGCTGTCGCGCCCAGTAAATATCGGTTTCATCTTTAAAAACAAGCGTAATAAGAGAAATTCCAGAACGCGAAGTGGAACGTTTTTCGATAACACCGGCAATATTTCCAAGGGCAAACTCAACAGGATTGGTTATAAACTGCTCTACCTCCTGGGCGCCCAGGTTAGGCGCCTGTGTAATGATCTGAACCTGGTTATTTGTAATGTCCGGTACGGCATCAACAGGCAGCCTGAAAGCAGAGTAAATACCCCACACAATAAGCAGCAGTACACCTATACCTATTACCATCTTATTCCTTATGGAATAGAGAATAATTTTATCTAGCATAAAAATTTAAGAAAATTTAGTAAAACGTAGATGTAATTTACATCACCATAAATAGCATAAGGCTATAGCGTTTCACCCCAACCTGGGAGGCTGGAAAAGAGGAGACTTCTCGGAGAAATAATCTTTTTGAAAATAAAAGGCCAAAAGCGGTCCCGACGGAGCTGATACTTCTTCAACATGCATCAGCCAGGAACGCACAAAGCCCGTACTGCATGAGCAGGAACAGAAAGGCGAACAAATTTCGGCATTGCAGCCGGCATGGTGGTCGGCGCCATGCGCGCTTAGTACCTCAACCGCATCATTTACCGGCTCATACGCATCACTACAATACACCCCGCTCAGCAGAATAATGTAGAAGCTAAATATGAACCGCAGTATTTTCATCTGGTACAAAGATACAATACCTGCTCAAATCTTAAACCTATGGGGCTTTTAAATTAAGCAGGTATTCTATAACAGGTGCTAAAACTTAAAGTTAATACGCTTAAGCACTTTCGTTTCGTCGAAACTATCTACAGGCACGCCATACTCAGCAGCGATATCCCGCTTAAACCTTAGGTCATCTTCTGGACTGCCATTGCTTTTTTGCGTAAAAAGTTTCAAAGCAAGTTCCTGCTGAAAGTATATATAAAAAGCGGGGCGGCTCTTAAAGCTCCGGTTTATCAGCCTTTTTCAATATCCTCAGATTTTTGGGATAGTGATTATTGCTTCGGCTGGGAAGTATTTTTGACCATCCCAGTGCATAGCTTTTATAGCACATCAACACCCAACCCTGAGGCATTTGGGATACATCTATATCTTCTTTCCGCAGGTAGGCCAAAGCCTGTTCAAGCTCAAGTTCTACCCTGCTCACCTGAGTGCCCACAAGCAGACTCTGCGCCAGCTCATGCGAAGGCACCAGTTTGCCTCCCATCACTTTACCTGCAAAAATACCGGCCTGCTTTAAATATAAGTGCTGCTGCAGGTATCTTACCTCGTTCAGCATTCCCTCAGGCAAAAGACTATACCCCTCGGCCAAAGGCAGGAAATCAACAGGCTGCGCGGTAAGCCACTGCTTAATACTGTTTATGTGCAAACTGTCAGCCTTAACCGGTTTTATGCGCCCGGGCTGATTGGCCTGGCCGCCCTCTCGCTTCCTAAAGCAGCTTATAAAGAAACCTTCGCCTTTTATCCGGTGCGGGTAGAAGCGATAGCCATAACAGCCATGCAGGGCTGAGCGTGTTTCAACTATCCCCCAATCGCTTTGAAGGGGTACAGGCAGAGATTCCAGCTTATAGGTGCTGCAAAGCCAGTCGGCTATTTGTTCATTTTCCTCGTCTGAATAAGAGCAGGTTGAATAAATAAGTACCCCTCCGTTTTTCAAAGCCGGCAAAGCGTCGGCAAGGATGCGCTGCTGGCGCTGGCTGCATAAGCCCACATTTGCTTCAGACCATTCGGCAATGGCATGAGGATCTTTCCTAAACATGCCCGAGCCCGAGCAGGGCGCATCAACAACCATCAGATCAAAATAGGAGGCAATGCGGCCCACCTCTTTAGGATCATTATTGGTTACCACATTGTTAAGCACACCCCAGCGGGTCATATTATCGGCAAGCACAGTAGCCCGGCTTTTTATAATTTCGTTAGATACCAGCAGGCTCTCTGCATTCAAAAGCGAGGCCAGATGAGTACTTTTACCACCAGGTGCAGCGCAGAGGTCCAGCACACGCAGACTATCAGCCAAATCAACCGTATGCCTAACGGCCTGTTCCAAAAACATGGATGAGGCCTCCTGCACATAATAACAGCCGGCATGAAATAAAGGATCAGTACTGAAGGAAGGCCTGCTGGGCAGGTACCTGCCGGCAGTGCACCAGGCCACTGGCTCCTCGGAATCAAACACAGCGATAGGTTTAAACGGATTAAGACGTACGGAAGTAAGTTGCCTGCTATCGGCATGCTCTTCAATAAAGGATCGTTCGTCTATATGGTATTTCTCCCGCAGAGTGCGCAGCAAAGGCGATGGAAGTATATTACTCATTAACTAAATGTATGCGTCAAATATAAAATTTAGCCTGTTTTTTTAAGGTCTTGTTTCTTTAATATTTTTAAGCCTTTATGTTTTTATACTTTTATGATCGATAGCTACAATGCTTATAGTAAATTAGCACTGACTTATATTTTGCACCTTGTCTACTAGAAAGAACTTACTTACCGCTGCCGGCTATGCAGGAGTACTCATCCTGGGTATGTTTCTGGGTCCTAAATTCCAAAAAGAAAATTCCAATTCGAAAAACGGATCTTTCATCCCCTTCCTCGGCGGTGGCCGCGAAGGTAAAATAGATCGCATACTCGACATAATAGATCAGCGCTATGTAGACACCATACGTACAGATTCTATACAGAAACGGGCAATAGGCGAAATAATAAAAAACCTCGACCCGCATTCGGCTTACTTACCTCCTATGGATGCTAAACAACTATCGGACGATCTGGATGGGAACTACGTGGGTATAGGCATTGAATATCATTTGCTTAATGATACCATGACCGTTATTTCTGTGCTTAAAGGCGGACCGGCTGAAAATGCGGGCCTTAAAAACGGCGATCAGATTCTGTCTATAGACGGGCAGCAACTTCGGCCCCGCAATAATAACAATGAGGAAATAAGGCGTAAAATAAGAGGCCGCAGCGGTACAAGTGTGCAGCTTGGTGTTAAGCGCCATGGACATAAAGCGCTCAAGACCCTTAGCGTGAAACGGGGAAGAGTAACTGTAAGCAGCCTGGATGCCGCTTATTTTGTAAATGCAAAAACAGCCTATATAAGCATTAGTAAGTTTGGCGGCGAAACCGTGAGCGATGTGGACCTTGCCCTTAAACGGATGAACAGGCAGGGAATGCAAAACCTTATAATGGACCTGCGCGGAAACGGAGGTGGCTATCTTACTGCGGCCACTGCGCTGGCCGATCAGTTTTTGGGCGAAAAGAAACTGATTGTCTATACACAAGGGGCGCACGAGCCTCGCACCGATTACTTTGCCACCGGCGAAGGACTATTTGAAAAAGGCAGGCTGATACTACTTATTGATGAAGGTTCGGCTTCCGCAAGCGAAATTCTTGCCGGTGCTATACAAGACCTTGACCGCGGCCTGGTTATAGGAAGAAAGTCATTTGGCAAAGGGCTGGTGCAGGAGCAGTTTAACTTTGGCGACGGCTCGGCTCTTAACCTTACAGTAGCCCGGTATTATACCCCGCTTGGAAGGTCTATTCAAAGGCCCTATACCTATGGACGCCAGGCTTATTTCACTCAGATATACACGCGTGATAGCACAACACAGCAAAGCACCGGGGGTCAGAAAACCTACAGAACTGCTTCCGGCCGCCTGTTGTATGGCGGCGGAGGTATAACACCTGATGTGCAGGTAGCCCGGGATACTTCTGGCTATAACCGTTTTTACTATAACCTCGTAAGAAAAGGGGCTTTGAACAGCTTTATCTATGGGTACATGGTTTACAAAAGCAAACCTCAATCCTTTAATGAGCTTACACAGAAAGAACTGGGACCCATCGAAGTGTCTGTACTGAAAGAGCAGGCTGCTCTAAAAGGCATAGCAGTAAGTCCGAAACAGCTTGCTGAAGCTCTTCCACGTATCAACACACAGATACAAGCGCAAATGGCTTATTACTTTTATGGCAAAGAAGCGTACTACCGTATACTCAATAGCACAGATGCAGTTGTTTTAACCGCTTTGAAGCAGCTGGAGGCAAACTAAGGAGCTTTTTCTTCAGGAACAGCCGCCGCCTTTAGTCCGGCAGTGTCCGAAGAGTGTATGCTTATGGCTGATGTATCTGAGCGCAGGGCAGACTCGATCATGGAGTCGGCAACTCGTATTGTTTCCAACGAATCTTCCGCATCTAAGCCTCCCCGGCCACCTGTACTCTGACAGCCTGAAGCCAAAATGACTATGACAAGAACCAGGTGAATTAGTTTTTTCATCAATAAAAGCGCTCTATTTCTGACGAAAAAACACCTGCATAGGTACCCCTGTAAAATCGAAGTTCTCTCTAAGCTTGTTTTCAACAAAGCGCCTGTAAGGCTCTTTGATATACTGAGGAAGGTTACAGAAAAATGCAAACATGGGTGAGCTTCCGCTTATTTGAGTAATGTACTTTACTTTAATATACTTCCCTTTTGTAGAAGGTGGAGGAAATGCTTCTATTATAGGGAGCATAACATCATTTAGCTTAGAAGTAGGTACCTTTTTAATCTTATTCTGATAAACCTGCGATGCTACCTCAACAGCTTTAAATATGCGCTGCTTTTCGGTTACTGATGTGAATACAATAGGCACGTCGGTAAACGGAGCCAGACGCTCCTTGATCTGATCTTCAAACTGTTTGGTAGATTTGTGGTCTTTCTCAATCATATCCCACTTGTTTGCCAGTATCACGATGCCTTTCTTGTTTTTTTCTGCAAGGTGAAAAATATTGATATCCTGTGATTCCAGCCCTTCCTGAGCATCAATCATAAGAATAACTACGTCAGCTTCTTCCAGCGCCTTAATGGTACGCATAACCGAGTAGAACTCTATATTCTCTTTTACCTTGGTTTTTTTGCGCAAGCCGGCAGTATCAATAAGCATAAACTCATGCCCGAACTGATTGTAGTGAATGTGAATCGAATCGCGCGTGGTACCGGCGATTGAGGTTACAATATTGCGCTCCTTACCAATAAGAGCATTGATAAGCGATGATTTGCCAACATTTGGCCGACCTACAATAGCGTATTTGGGCAACTGGGTCTCATCGGGCTCGATATCGTTAAAATGCTTTACAACCTCGTCCAGCAGTTCGCCTGTTCCCGAACCTGTCATGGATGATATGGCGTAGAGTTCGCCCAGGCCAAGGCTATGAAACTCATGCACCTCGCCAAGCAGCTGCGTATTGTCAACCTTGTTGGCTACAACAAGAACCGGCTTGTTGCTCCTGCGAAGCACATCTGCAATGGCGTCGTCCAGATCCGTAACACCAGTGGTAACATCTACCATAAACAGAATCACAGTGGACTCTTCAATGGCTATCAGCACCTGTTCGCGTATAGCGGCCTCAAACACGTCGTCAGAACCCGACACATACCCCCCGGTGTCAATAACCGTAAAGGGCTTTCCTACCCACTCGGCCACGCCGTAATGCCTGTCGCGGGTAACCCCGCTCATGTCATCAACAATGGCTTTTCTTGTCTCTGTCAGACGATTGTATAAAGTGGACTTTCCAACATTTGGACGTCCTATAATGGCGACTATATTACTCATGCGCTGTAAGTATACTGTTTTTCGGTGAAATGAGGAAAAAACCAGATTTGAAAGCGCAAAAACAGCGTCTTAAACAAGCAGCAAATCCGTGGATATTTTGCGGGAATCCCAGCGTATCAGATTCGACTTTCCTGCATGATAGTCATGCTATGTAGCCATGATGTATCCACTAAAAACACGGCTACATCATGGGTTCATCATGGACGCATCACGGCATCGCCTCCTGCCTGATCCTTCGTTATTACGCCGCTGTATATACACTAAGCTAGTACTCGCCGGTAGACAGCATGACCAGAGTACAGGCTTCAATGGTTTCTATTCCTTTTCGTCTGGCCAGTTGTTCAAGCTCGGTGTTTTCGGTACCCGGATTAAAAATGATGCGTTTTGGATTTGTACCCAGAATATAATCATATAAAGGCGGCTGATTGCGCGTGCCTACATACAGGGTTATGGTGTCTATGTCGGGGTGAAGCTGTTCGGGTTTTTCTATGGGCACTCCTTCTACCTCGCCTTTTTTAAGCCCTACGTTTACAATAGGATGTCCATAGCGGGTCAGCTTTTTTGCAGCCAAATAGGCATAACGGTCTGTATTGGGAGTGGCGCCCAGTATAAGCGTTTTCTTCATGCGTTTTTAATTAATTAAGTGCTTTATAAATAGCTTCAGCACAATTCATGCCATCAATAGCCGCCGAAACTATGCCGCCGGCATAGCCCGCGCCTTCTCCGCATGGGTAAAGGCCCTGAATCTGCGTATGCTGAAGGCTGTCTTTGCTGCGGGGTATGCGCACCGGCGAGGATGTACGCGATTCGACGCCTACCAGCAGCGCCTCATTGGTATAATACCCTTTCATTTTACGGCCGAATACAGGCAGAGCCTCGGCAAGACGCTCATAAACCAAGGCAGGCAGCACAGTGCGCAAATCGGCACTGCGGGTACCCGGCAGATAGGAGTTTTGCGGCAGACTGCCAGACAGCTTACCCTGCACAAAATCTACCATTCGCTGGGCCGGGGCTACCTGCTTTCCGCCGCCGGCTATAAAGGCCCTTTGCTCAATATCAGCCTGAAAACTGAGCAGCTGAAAAGGATCATCGGGGGCTCCCGGCACATCTCCGATATCTATCTGCACTACTGTGCCTGAGTTGGCATACGGGTTATTGCGCCGGGAGGGCGACCACCCGTTCACTACAATTTCATTTTCGGCGGTGGCACAGGGGGCAATAATGCCTCCGGGACACATGCAAAAAGAAAAAACGCCCTTGCCCCGGGCCTGATGCACCAGGCTGTAATAAGAGGGAGGCAAGTTTGGATGCCGAACGTCACAATGGTACTGGGCTTTGTCTATGATGCTTTGAGGATGCTCTATGCGCACGCCCAGTGCAAAGCCTTTGGCCTCCATAGCAATTCCCTGCCTGCGCAGCATGGCATAAACGTCGCGGGCCGAATGACCGGTGGCCAGTATAAGGGCATCCGCATAGTGCTTATCTTCACTGGCGCATTGAACGCCTTTAATTCTATGTGCGCTTATAAGAAGCTCTGTTACGCGGGTATTAAACAGCACCTGACCTCCGGCATCAAGTATATACCGGCGTATGGACATAATGATCTGAGGGAGTTTGTTGGTGCCAATGTGCGGGCGGGCGTCAATCAATATGTCTTCGGTAGCGCCATGAGCCACAAAGGCTTCGAGAACTTTTTGCACATCGCCGCGCTTGTCTGAGCGGGTATAGAGTTTGCCATCGGAATACGTACCTGCACCGCCTTCGCCAAAGCAATAATTGGATTCGGGATTGATATGGCCTTCACGGTTAATGAGTGCCAGGTCCCTCCGGCGTTCGCGTACATCAACACCACGCTCCAGAATAACAGGCTTGAGTCCGAGCTCGATACAGCGGAGGGCGGCAAACAAGCCGGCCGGTCCGGCACCTATAATCAATACCGGCCGGCCAGCCTTTACATCATACTTCTTTGGCACAAATACCTGCGGCACCATGGGCTCGTCAATGTACACTTCGGCCTTTAAACGATACACCACTTTTCGTCCCCGGGCATCTATGGAGCGCTTGCGTATTTTTATATCTTTGATGCTGCCTGCAGAAATATTTAATACTTTGGCGGCCGTTTGAAAAACAATTGACCTGTTGTCAATGTCTATGGGTAAAAGAACTAATTCGGCTTCTTTGATCATAACACGTGCAGGGTATTTATCCCTAAGTGTAACAAAGGTAGGAATTTATGATTCTAACATTAATTGAACACAAAACTGAAGAAACAAACATGAAAAGATTTTTTGGTATCGTTGCAGCCTTTATTGCTGTACTTTCTTTATCATCATGCGACTATAACGGCCTTGTAAGAAGAGATGAGGCTGTAAAATCGCAATGGGCGCAGGTGCAAAACGTTTATCAACGCCGCGCAGACCTTATTCCTAACCTGGTGAATACTGTAAAAGGATATGCCGCCCACGAAAATACTACGCTTACACAGGTTACCGAAGCGCGGGCAAAAGTTTCGTCCATACGGGTTGACCCGGATGATCTGACCCCCGAAAATATTCAGAAATTTCAGGCTGCTCAGGGGCAGCTGAGTTCGGCTCTGGGAAGGCTAATGGCCGTTTCGGAAGCCTACCCCGACCTGAAAGCCAATCAGAACTTCCTTGAACTGCAGGCTCAGCTGGAGGGCACTGAAAACCGTATTGCTGTTGAACGTCAAAAATTCAACCAGGTAACCCAGGACTACAATGCAAAGATACGCTCGTTTCCTGATGTGCTTACAGCCGGTTTGATGGGCTTTAAAAAGAAGGGCTACTTTGAGGCGGCAGCAGGATCAGATCAGGCTCCAAAAGTTGAATTTTAATTTAGTACTATGCAGGTATTCACCAGTGAAGAGCAGGAGCAACTACGCAAAGCTATTGAAAATGCAGAGAGGAACACGTCTGGCGAAATACGCATTTGTGTAGAGCGAAGAAGTAAAACAGACGACCTGTTTGAATATGCTTCTTCCCACTTCCTTAAAATGGAAATGGATAAAACCGCACAACGGAACGGGGTGCTTATCTATATATCCCTGGAAGATCGCAAGTTTGCCATTATCGGAGACGTGGGAATAGACAGGGTAGTGCCTGAAGGTTTCTGGGAAACCACCAAGGAGGCTATGCTTGAGCATTTTAAAGCGGGAAGTATTGTGAGTGGGCTTGAAACCGGCATTGAAATGGCTGGTCAAAAACTCAAGGCTTACTTTCCATATGAAGATAATGATGTCAATGAGCTTTCGGATGAAATTACTTATATTGATTAAGTGAGCCTCTAAGCTTGCGGCCTTATAGTAAGGGCCCGGAGTGTGACACAAAAAAGGTTTTAAGAATTGAAAAAGAGCATTGCTTTAATTTTATTTATTGTAGCACTGGCTGCAACTGTATTTTCTCAGGAAATTCCGCCCAGGCCTTCTACCCTGGTTAGCGATTATACCAATACGCTTAGCGAAAGCCAGAAATGGCAGCTTGAATCTAAGCTAAGACGTTTTAACGATACGTCTTCATCGCAAATTGCTGTAGTGCTTATGCAGTCCGTAGGCGGCTATGATGTGAGTGATTATGCGGTGCGCCTTGCCGAAGCCTGGGGTGTGGGCCAGAAGGGCAAGAATAACGGCATTGTGCTGCTGGCAGCTTTAAAAGATCGCAAGGTGAGCATCAGCACAGGCTATGGCATGGAAGGCGCATTGCCCGATGCTATTGCCCGGCGCATTATTGAAAACCAGATTAAACCAAACTTTAAGAGCGGCAATTACTATGCGGGTCTGGATCAGGCTACTGACAAGATAATATCGTACACCAAGGGTGAATATAAAAATGACGCACCTGTTCGCAGGCAGGGAAAAAATAAGTTTCCGTTTGGGCTCATTGTATTTATATTACTAATCATTCTGTTTAGCAGCCGTGGTGGCGGGGGTAATAACCGTGGCAAAAAAGTAATTGGAAGCCGGGGCGCATCAGACCTGCTGTGGTGGACGGTTTTGGCCAACATGGGCCGCAGAGGCGGTGGCGGCGGAAGTTTTGGCGGCGGCGGAGGGGGGTTCGGCGGCTTTGGCGGGGGAAGCTTCGGCGGCGGCGGAGCAAGCGGCAGCTGGTAAATAAGATTTCCGTTTTTTAAGCAAATTATTCGTATGAGTATAGAAAAATGGACCAGGCTTTCTTCTGAATACCTGGTTAAAGAAAAGTGGGCAACTTTGCGGGTAGACACCTGCAAACTACCCTCAGGGCTCGTTAAAAGCGATTACTTTGTGCTGGAGTATCCAAACTGGGTAAATGCTGTAGCGGTGACAAAAGATATGCGCATACTGCTGGTAAGGCAATACAGGCACGGAGCCGATATCGTTTCGCTTGAAATACCCGGAGGGGTGATTGATGAGGGGGAAGACGCCGAGACAGCGGTAAAAAGAGAACTGTTGGAAGAAACCGGCTATAGTTTTGAAACCTGCAGGCCCATTGCTTCGCTGTATCCTAACCCGGCTACCTCTAATAATCAAACCTTCTCCTACTTGCTCACCGGGGGCGAAAAAACCCATGAACTTCATCTGGACGAGCATGAGGTGCTGGAAGTTGAAGAGTATAGTATGGAGGAAGTAAAACAGCTTTTAAGAGATAATAAAATAGTACAGGCATTGCATGTTGCTGCGCTTTTTTACGGGCTTCAACATCTCGAAGATAAAAAGTAGTAGTTTATATGCTGCCGGTCCGGCTCGCTTTACTCACTGGAAGCAGGCAGCCTTAGTGCCTAAAGACATGGTTTGTGCTTCAAAGTGGTGCGCCTGCAGCAGGAACCATGTTTTTTTTACAATCACTTAATTCTTCTCTTATACCGAAAAGGATGTACCGCAACCGCAGGTTTTGGATGCGTTGGGATTGTTGAACACAAAACCGCGGGCATTTAAACCTTGCTGAAAGTCTATTTCCATACCGGCCAGGTACAAGCCATGTGCTTTATGCATGTATACACGGATTCCGCCTATTAAAAACTCTTGATCGCCTTCCTGCCTGCGGTCAAAACCCAGCTTATAGTTCATACCTGCACAACCTCCCCCTTCTACTCCTATCCTTAAGCCAAACTCATCGCTTAACTCCTGTTGTTCGCTTATTTTTTTCAATTCTTTAAGGGCGCCGTTTGTTATTGTAACCGGGGCCTGCATTGTGCTCGTTTCCATTTATATCTTCCTGTCTCTTCCTTACAAAGATAGATGCCAAAAGATTTTTTTTGTTTATATTAAGTCGTTTTTACGATTGTATAACAAACCTTGTAATAAACCGGCAGCTTTTTGGGGATCTATCCTCCCGCGGGAAGTACGCAGAAGGCCCGTGAGTAAACTACCTGCTTGTTTTAACGGGAAAGCAAGAGTTAATACCTGGAAATATGTATATTTTACTGAAAGTTTACCGCCTGAAACCTCCTGAGAAGAAAATATTGAGGAAAAACAGCCTATACTTCTGCTATTGAGAGGGTTAAGGAATATTATAAAATATAGTGCAAAATCAGATAAATTTTTTGAATATTCGATGTTCAAAAGGGGAATGAAAAGGTTTTTTGACAATGCGTGAAAATCAAACTATTACAAAACAAAACACAGAAAATACTTGTACGCAAGTATGGAATGAATGCCTAAAAATCATAAAAGACAACATTCCGGCGCAAAGCTTTAAAACATGGTTTGAACCCATAATTGCGATAGGCCTGGAGAATAATGTGCTGACGATACAGGTGCCAAGTTTATTTTTTTATGAGTGGCTTGAAGAACATTATGTTGGG
Source organism: Sphingobacteriaceae bacterium UBA2059 (assembly GCA_002332615.1). Classification (GTDB taxonomy): domain Bacteria; phylum Bacteroidota; class Bacteroidia; order Sphingobacteriales; family Sphingobacteriaceae; genus Arcticibacter. The sequence continues at coordinate 30,991 of DDAL01000004.1, forward strand.
CTGCTTAGGAAAACAGTAAAAAAACATCTGGGAGAAGAAGGACGCCTGGAATATAACATTGTTGTAGAAAAATCATCAAGCAGCAAACCTTATACTACAAATATGCCTTCTAATGGTAACGGCGCTGAATCAAAACAGCAAACAATGCCCGTATTTGTATCATTGAACAAGGATATTAAAAACCCGTTTGTTATACCTGGTTTAAGGAAAATGCAGGTGGACCCTCAGTTAAACTCAAATTATTGTTTTGAGAACTTTATTGAAGGCGATTGTAACCGGCTTGCACGCTCGGCCGGATTTGCCGTTGCTGCCAAACCAGGAGGTACCTCTTTTAATCCTTTGCTTTTATACGGAGGCGTGGGACTTGGAAAAACTCACCTTGCGCAGGCCATAGGCAATCAGATTAAACGGACACTGCCGGATAAGCTTGTAATATATGTATCGTGCGAAAAATTTTGCCAGCAGTTTGTGGATTCATTGAAAAATAATACGATCAATGATTTTGTAAACTTTTACCAGGCTATGGACGTGATCATTATGGATGATGTGCATAACTTTGCGGGCAAGGAGAAAACGCAGGATATTTTCTTCCATATATTTAACCACTTACACCAGTCGGGCAAGCAGGTTATTTTAACCTGCGATAAAGCTCCTAAAGACTTGTCGGGACTGGAAGAACGCCTGTTGAGCAGATTTAAGTGGGGGCTATCTGCTGACCTTCAGGTTCCTGATCTTGAAACGCGCATGGCCATCCTTAAAAAGAAGATGTATGCTGACGGCATTGACCTTCCGGCCGAAGTAATTGAGTACGTGGCCCATCATATTAATAATAATGTGCGTGAGCTTGAAGGAGCCATGGTTTCTTTGCTTGCCCAATCTACATTAAATAAAAAAGAGATTGACCTTGCTCTTGTCAGAGGGATGCTGAAGAATTTTATCAGTAATACGACCAAAGAGATTTCTATGGAATATATTCAGAAGCTTGTATGCGAGTATTTTGAGGTTCCAGTAGAGATGGTTAAATCTAAAACCCGCAAGCGCGAAATTGTTCAGGCCAGGCAGATATCTATGTATTTGTCCAAGAGTCATACTAAAACTTCGCTTAAATCTATAGGACAGTTTTTTGGTGGAAGGGACCACTCAACCGTGATATATGCCTGCCAGACGGTAGAGGATTTAATCGATACAGATAAAAAGTTTAAAAACTACGTTCAGGACATTCAAAAGAAGCTGAAAATGAGTTAATTATTCTACTTTTACTCCTAATAGCATTAAAACAATAAAATATGGGCTTCGTAAAAGAATTTAAAGAGTTTGCCATGAGAGGCAACGTGCTCGACCTGGCTATAGGTGTAATTATAGGCGGTGGCTTCGGGAAAATAATTACCTCGCTGGTTGATGATATTATTATGCCTCCGCTGGGTTACCTTACCGGGGGTATCGACTTTTCGGAAATGAGGTATGTTCTTAAACCTGCAGATGCCGCGAATAATATTCAGGAAGTGACTATTAAGTACGGTAATTTTTTAAACACCATCATTCAGTTCCTGATTATAGCCTGGTGCATATTTTTAGTTGTGAAAGCTATTAATGCATTGAAAGGAAAACCAGAAATAAAAGAAGAAGCAGATAAAGCGCCCGTGGTTACAAAAGAGGAATCTTTGCTTACCGAAATAAGGGACCTGTTAAAAGACAGGAGGCTGAATTAGCTTAGTTATAAACATACCTATATACAAAAAAGCGCTTTTAGGAGCGCTTTTTTGTATATAGGGGGGCCGTAGCAGCAAGGATAAGGAACAGGACCACGAGTACAAAAGCGCTTACATTGCTTTTACCAATATTTGATCCGGCAGTATTGCTCAGATCGCTGTCGGCAACGTTTACCGCGAAAGCGCTTGCGGTTGTACAAATAAGCGTAAGGAGTGTATAAAGAATACGTTTCATAAAAACTTTTTTAGCAGGGTTGATCATAATGCGAAGAAACGAAAAAAGCTTAACTTTTTTGGGTTAAGCCTGAGAATGTATGCCAGTTACAGCACCTTTTTTAATTCGTATTCGCCTGACACTTTGGAATCTACTTCATTGCCCTTGCTTACGAGCATGGTCAGTTTGTTTTCTCCTACAAGGTAGCGTTCGTTATTTCCTTTTTCGTCCAGGGTAAGGATTAGCGTTTGAGGGTCGTACTGAAAGGTACCTGACTCAATGGTGGGCTTTTCTTTTTTGCCTACATACTCGGTTTCTTTAGTATAATTACTATTGGTAATGGTAAGCTTGGTGCGTATGGCCTCACAACCCGCACAGGGAAGCTTGCCGGCGTAAGTACCCTGAAGGTCTACGAATTCTACTGCATCGGCATGGGTAGAAGCATCGGCAATGGATGTATCTTTATTGGTGTTACTTACATGATTAGACGATGTTTGAGGATCTGCACAGGCGCCCAAGGCACAGGCCAGTCCCATTATTACTGCTATGTTTTTCATAATTTAAGCTTAGATGTGTATTGCTTAAAAACATAGAACGAAAATATTTGTTTTTGTGTTATTAACCATTAAACAGGCAATGATGCCTGATAAACTTTGCCTTAANNAAACTTTTTGCTTACTGTTTATTACCGGCCTGCTTCTGGTCTCAGCCTGCAATCCGCTTGGCAGGAAGCCTCGTAATTACGAAAAAGAAAATGCGGGTATAGGGCCGGACGGAAGTTCGGATACTATAAAGGGCATTTTTACCCAGGGACCGCACGAAGGCGTACTAAAGGATTGCAGTACGGGAGAACTTTACTCTTTGGTACATGACACCCTGATAAAGGCACATAAAGACTTCAAGGCTAAAAACGCTTCCTCGGGTATATACGCAGAGCTTGAAGGTGGGACTGCTGCCGAGACAGGCGGAACTCATAAGCATACTCGCTTCAACGTTATAAAGGTGTTGAAGCTGAGTGAAGATACTACCTTATGCAATTAATGCCGGCTGACTAGAAAAGCCATTCCTTTATAGGAGAGGGCCTGTGCTGGCTTTTAGCAAGAGCAGCAATTTTTGAAACTATAGCAGGATACTGCCCGGCAAGGTCTGTTGTTTCGCCGGAGTCTGTGCTTAGGTCATAAAGCTCCCACTTGGCATTCGGATCGACAGATACTTTTTCTTTTACGCCTTTCCACTTACCCATTCGCACGGCCTGCCTTCCTCCATCTTCGTGAAATTCCCAGTAAAGGAAGGCATGCTGCGGCTGGCTGCCTTTACCGGTCAGAACCGGCAGAAGTGAGATACCATCCGTTGGTACGGCTATTTTGTTCTTAACAAGCGCAGAAAAGGTAGGCATGAAATCCCAGAAGGCTCCGGGGTGAGAAGACTGTTGCCCTGCAGGAATTCGCCCTTTCCAGTAAGCAATCATGGGCACTCGAATTCCTCCTTCATAAAGAGAACGTTTTATTCCTTTGTAAGGGCCGCTGCTGTTAAAGAACTCCGGATCATTGCCTCCTTCGCGGTGAGGGCCGTTGTCGCTGGTAAAAATAATTAACGTGTTTTTATCCAGCTTTTGCTCCTTTAGCTTAAGAAGCACCTGCCCTATATACTCGTCAAGTCGGCTTACCATAGCTGCATAAGTGGCTCGCGGATACGCTTGCGGCTGATACCCCTCACCGTTCCAAAGGGTTTGATATAGCCGGGGAGCTTCGTTAAACCGTTTTTTATAGTATTCAGCCAGCGCATCCCTTGCAGGAAGCTGAAGGCCTGCATGTGGAAGCGTATACGACAAGTAGAGAAAGAATGGTTTTTTGCTGTTTTTTGCTATAAACTTAAGAGCCTGGTGCTGAATAAGTTGCGGAGCATATTCACTTTGCTGACATAGGGTGTTTTTTAAAAGAATTTTTTTTGAATTGTGCCATAGATGATCAGGAAAGTAATTATGGGATTGACGCTGGCAATTATAGCCGTAAAACTGATCAAAGCCTTGCCGTTCCGGGGCGCCCTGCGAACCGGGATAACCCAGCCCCCATTTTCCGAAGGCTCCGGTGGCATAGCCTGCAGATTTAAACAGCTCTGCCAGGGTAAGGGCGGAGTCAGGAATGGGAGCCTGACCCTCGGGCTTTATTTCATAATTTCCACGTATGGGCGTATGCCCGGTATGAAAGCCGGTCATTAAGGAGGATCTTGAGGGGGCGCTTACAGAGGTGCCTGCATAAAAGTCGCTAAACCTGATGCCCTGAGCTGCCATCTTATCCAGGTTAGGTGTTTTAATTTTTGTTTGCCCGTAACATCCCAGATCGGCATAGCCCAGGTCATCTGCGAGTATAAACACCACATTCGGTTTTTGCTGTCCCATAAGCGGTGAAGCGCCCAGGATTGCAAGGTTGCTTAGAAGTATTTTATTCATACGGATATTTTTAAGCATTAATGTTCTTCCCATAGTGCTTTTGGTTTTACATCAGCTTTTTAATACTAAAATGCAATACATAGAGTATTTAAAATCACCAATTACGGGATTCTTAGCTCAAATTAATACTTTCGGAACAATTTAAAAGTTTAAATAGAATGGACACAAGTAATTTATCGATGCAGTTGAATTTTATTAAAGAGATTGATAAGTTAAAGTACATTGAGCGAAAGACTAAACTATTTCACAGCGAAAGGCGCGAGAACGACGCAGAACATAGCTGGCACTTAGCAATGATGACACTCGTTCTGGCTGAACATTCGGACAAACCGGTAAACGTACTTAAAGTCTTGAAAATGGTATTGATCCATGACATTGTAGAGATAGATGCAGGCGATACTTTTATATACGATACCTTAAAAAGTCACACGAATACACAGCAGGAGTTGCAGGCAGCAAAGAGAATTTTCGGACTTTTGCCGGAAAAGCAGGCAAAAGAATTTATTGCAATTTGGGAAGAGTTTGAAGAAGGACTAACAGATGAAGCCAAGTTTGCCAGATCGATGGACCGGTTTGAACCTTTACTTCAGAATGTATCAAACAGTGGCGGAACCTGGAAGGAATTTGAGGTGGATTATCAAAAAGTGTACGATAAAAAGAAAGCCATAAAAAACGGGTCTTCTTCCATTTGGGCTTACGCTGAAAGTTTACTGGAGGATAGCGTGGAAAAAGGTATTCTCACGAAGAGACCCGATCTGCCAAAGTAAGTAGTGGCTTGCCCGGCTGTAGGGCAGATATATAGAACAAGAGTATACCGGGCCTCTATAAGGCAGGCGGCTAAGGCCTGAAGCTTACATTCATTACATTGGCAGGGGGGCGCTCGCTGGAAAGCTCGCTTGCCATGTATTTAATATAAGGCTTGATATGATTAAAAAACTTTCGGTAACCGGTGCACAGGTAATTCAGCCCGGGCTCGCCGGTGGCAGTGTAGGCGAACCGGTTTTTCGGGCATTCGCCCCGGCAATAGGTGTACACTTCACATTCTTTGCATTGTGAAGGCAAGGCGTCGTACTTATCGGCTCCAAACTTTTGCTGCAGGGGAGTAAAAAGCATTTTCTTAAAGCCTCCGGAATGTATGTTGCCGAGCTTATACTCGGGATAGACATAGTGATCGCAGCTATATACATCCCCGTTGTGCTCTATAGCCAGCGCGTACCCGCAGGTTTCATTAAATATGCAGACCCCCGCCGGTACGCCCACTTCATTGGCCAGAGCGGAGTCAAACGCCTGAATGAAATAGGTACCTTCATCTTTCTTTGCCCATTCATTAAAAACCTGTATAAGGAAGTTTCCGTATTTTTCGGGCGGGACGGTCCAGGATGCAAGCGAAGCTCCTCCGGCATAGTCCGGTAAGGGCAATTGCAGACCATGAGGACCGCAGCCGTCGGCCAGCCGCTCTACAATAGGTATAAATTGAATATAGTGACTGCCTATACTTTTTAAAAAAGAATAAATTTCCAGAGGATAGTCGCAGTTCAGGCTGTTAACAACGGTGAGAGTATTGAAATCTACTCCATGCTTCTTTAGCAATTCTATGCCTTTCATGACCTTGGTAAATGTCCCCTGCCCTCCTTTGTTAGGACGATGTATATCGTGCAGGTGCTGCGGGCCATCAATAGAGATACCGATTAAGAAGTTGTTCTTTTTGAAAAAGCTGCACCAATCATCGTTAAGCAGAACCCCATTGGTTTGAAAAGAATTTGTAATGTCTTTTCCGCTTCCGTATTTACGCTGAAGGTCTAAGGCTTTTTCATAGTATTCCAAACCCAGGAGCGTGGGCTCGCCGCCCTGCCATGTAAATACAACTTCACGGCCGGGCTGTTCATGTATGTATTTACGAATGAAGGTTTCGAGGGTATCCTCGTTCATCCGGAAAGAGGAGTTACCGGGATAAAGGTTTTCTTTTTCAAGGTAATAACAGTAGGAACAGTCAAGATTGCATAGTGCGCCGGTAGGCTTGGTAAGTACATTAAATCCCATGTTAAGAAATACGTTCTGGTTGAATTTATTAAAGTTACAGTTTTTGCTACACCCCGGAATGATTTATTGGGTAAAATCATATTTAAAAACGGATCAGGGCGCGGACACCCTGTATAGGAAGTCGGCCCATAAGGCGCAGGTATAGAAAAGTAATAGAAATATAATCTTTAGTTAATAATTAAAATCATCCTTTGTAATGTCTTAAAGCATTCTTACATTTGACCGTTTTACTAAAATAGTCAAACATTTTAAGCAAGTATGCACGGAGTTGATAGTAAGCGGGAATTAATTTTAGAAAGCGCCAGAAGCCTTTTTTCGAAGTATGGCATTCAGAAGACTACCATGTCGCAAATTGCTGATGACATAAATGTTTCTCAGCCATCGCTGTATTATTACTTTCCTGATAAGAACAGCCTTGTATTTGCAGTTATTGAAAAAATGTCGACTGAATATTTTGAGATACTGGAACACAAACTTAAGAATGTAACTGTTATTGATGATGCTTTTTACCTGATTGTTTCTTCCAGACTCGAGTATTTAAGGGATCATTTTATGATACACATGCATCTGCATGACTTTATGAGAGACGGCGGCCAGCTTAAACAATTGTGCGAGCGGTCGTCAGATCGGTACATGCAGCGAGAAACAGACATCCTTGCAGGCGTTATAGAACAGGCTGCTCAAAGGGGAGAACTTGCTGCTATTGACAGCAGGGAAATAAGCGAAATGTACTTAAGCGTTATTACAGGCATAAGCATGTGGCTACTTTCTAAAAATCATAGTACACTGATACCTCGCTATGAAGTGTTTGAAGAAACCAGCACGAAACAAAAAAAGGTTACTGCTATATTTTTAAAAGGTATTAAAAAATAAGGTTCTGTAATTATTTAGATAAAAAAGACTCATAAATACAATCAAGAATACAAGAATGAAGAGTATAAGAATAATCCCGGCATTACTAGCACTGCTTTTAAGTGCAGCAGCTGTACAGGCCCAGCCTGTGGAGCTTACGCTGAAGGAGGCTTTGAATTATGCTGTGAAGAATAATTCAAACGCACGAAAGGCAAGACTGGAAGGCAGAAAAGGCCAGTATAAGGTAGATGAAGTAAGATCGCAGGCCCTTCCGCAACTTACAGGTAATGCAGGGCTGGTTTATAACCCTATTATAGGAAAGTTTGTAACCGATATGGGAACATTTACTATGGGTAAGACCTGGAATGCGCAGGCAGGCGTGCAGTTGAATCAGCAGTTATTTAACCAGCAGGTTTTTACCGGCCTCAAGGCTGCGCGCTCGAGCGAAGAATTCTATCAGCTGAATGCTGAACTTACCGAAGAACAGGTAATTGAGCAGGTATCTGCTTTGTACTACCAGTTGCTGCTTAACCGCGAACAGCTGACAGTAATAGACACCAACATAAGCAATACCAGCCAGGTGGAAAGGACCATTGCGAATCAGTTTAAGAATGGCCTTGCAAGACGCATTGACCTGGACCGGGTAAGAGTGGGCTTAACTAATTTGAAGACGCAGCGCGAACAACTGGATAATGCGGTAACCCAGCAGGCGAATGCACTGAAGGTATATATTGGCATGCCTGTTTCGACTTCTATCATTATTCCACCGGCTGAACTGAGGAACATTGAACCTAAGGTTGTGACGAATGACACGGTGAATTATAATAACCGTATAGAATACAAACTCGTTAAGAAGCAGGAAGAACTGCTCAGGCTGCAGGAAAAAGCGTATATAGCCGAGTATTACCCGTCCTTGGCGCTTAGCGGTACTTATAATTATACGGGACTGAGCAATAAGTTCGATCTCTTTAAAAAAGGCGGCACCGATTACTGGTATGATGCATCGGCAATTACCCTTGGTTTGAGAGTACCTATTTTCAATGGCTTCGCCACAAGGGCCAGAATAAACCAGGCGAAGATTGACATTCTTGAAAATCAGGAAAATGAGAGAAACCTCGTTCAAAACCTAAACCTTGCGAATGAAAATGCGAAGCTTCAGATGCAAAGCAACCTGACTACCATAAATGCACAACGGGCGAATGTAAAACTTGCTGAAGATGTTTATTTCAGCACGCAGAATAACTACAGAAACGGTCTTGCTTCACTCACGGATCTTTTGGATGCCGAAGGCTCATTAACACAGGCGAAGAACAGCTACAACCAGGCTTTGCTCAACTACAAGATCACTGAAATACAACTTATTAAATCACAGGGTAACATCAAATCACTATTAAACTAAGATGAAAAAGAAAGTCATCATCATCGTTGTTCTTACACTGGCGGCTTTGGCGGCAATTGTAATGATACTACAAAACAACAAGAAGAAGAATCAACAGGAAACAGCAGTAGTAGCTGAAGGAAATGAAGGAGCGGTTGCTGTAAGAACTGCCGTTGCTAATAAAACTGATTTGGAAATAGATTTTACTGCCAATGGAACCTTTGCTGCCAATCAGGATCTGGTATTGTCTGCGGAGAGTTCAGGACGAGTTAAATTTATTAATGTGGACGAAGGAAGCCGCGTAAGTAAGGGCCAGGTGCTTGCCCGAATTGACAATGAGCTGCTTACAGTGGATGCTCAGACTGCGAAGGCTAACTACGAAAACGCCCTGAGGGACCTTGAGCGCTACGAAAGCTCTTTTAAAACCGGCGGGATCACTCAACAGCAACTGGATAATGCCCGCTTACGTGTGCGTACCTCTTTGGCCAGCGTTCAAAGTACGGGCAGGCGCTCAAGCGATGCAAATGTAAGGGCTCCGTTTTCGGGAATTGTTAATAAACGTTTTATAGAAAAAGGTTCTTATGTAAACCCGGGCGCTCAGCTTTTTGAAATTGTAGATCTTTCTAAACTTAAGTTAAAAGTTACTGTGGGGGAAGCTCAGGTTGTTAACCTTCGCAAGGGAGACAGGGTTGCTATTAAATCAACTGTTTTTCCGGATCAGTCCTTTTCAGGCAAGGTAAGCTTTATAGCTGCCAAAGCCGATAACAGCCTTAACTTCCCGGTTGAAATAGAGGTTACCAATACTGCTGGCGATAAGCTAAAAGCGGGCATGTACGGAACGGCTGTTTTTCAATTTCCTAACAGCGCTCCGGCCATTACAGTGCCACGCTCGGCCTTCGTGGGTAGTGTGAACAGCAATAAGATTTATGTTCTGGAAGGTGATGTAGCACGCCAGCGCAGTGTTACAGCCGGAAGGATACTGGGAGATACCGTAGAAATACTGGGCGGCCTCGAAGAGGGTGAAACAGTTATTGTTAGCGGCCAGGTGAACTTAGTGGATGGCTCTAAAGTGAAGGCTGTTAAATAGACTGCACCCGAGCCCGGATAAATGTACAGCGGAATGAGATCTTTAAACGGACTCATTGTGCGTAGTGAACAAACAAATACATTCAGATGAAGATAGCTGAAATATCGATAAAAAGGCCCACCATTGTAGTGGTTGTATTTACAGTGCTTTCACTGTTGGGCTTTATGAGTTATAAATCGCTCAATTATGAAATGCTGCCCAAATTTACCCCTCCGGTAATATTTGTGGCAACGGTGTACCCGGGGGCTTCGCCCAGTGAGGTAGAAAACACCGTTACTAAGAAAATTGAAGATGCGGTGGCTTCTATGGAAAACATTAAGAAGCTACAGGCGGTGTCCTACGAGGGACTTTCTACAGTGATCATTCAGTTAAATAGTGGTACAGATGTAAACTATTCCTTAAATGACGCTCAACGTAAGGTAAATGCTATACTGGCTGACCTTCCGGAGGATGTGGACCCTCCTGCCCTTAATAAGTTTTCGCTGGATGACCTGCCCATCATCACCATGTCGGCAACGGCTAATATGGGCGATGCGGACTTTTATGATCTTATTGATAACCGGATTGTACCTACGCTTTCGCGTGTGGACGGCGTAGCACAGGTAAACATTATTGGCGGTCGTGAACGGGAAATACAGGTGGATATTGACAAGCAAAAGCTTGAGGGGTATGGTTTGTCTCTGCTTGCCGTGCAACAGGCTATTCAAACATCTAACCTGGACTTTCCTACCGGTAGCTTAAAGACTGAGGACAGGTCTATACTCGTTCGTCTGGCCGGAAAATACCAGAACGTAAATGAGCTAAGAAACCTTATTGTGTCTGATAAGGAAGGAGTACAGGTGCGCTTAGGCGATATTGCCGATGTGCAGGATGCCCAGAAAGACGTGACTAAGCTCGCCCGGGTGGACAGAAAGGCTTCTATAGCCTTGCAGGTGGTTAAACAAACGGATGCTAACGCTGTAAAGGTGAGTGAGGGCGTACATACTTCTATTGATAAGCTGAAAAATGACTATAATAAAGAGGGCCTTAACCTTGTAATTGCATCGGACAGTTCTACGTATACACTTGAATCTGCAGACGCGGTGATCCATGACCTTGTACTGGCCATTATATTGGTTGCTTTTGTTATGCTTTTCTTCCTGCATAGTTTTAGAAATGCATTAATCGTAATGGTGTCTATTCCTGTTTCGCTTATAGCTACATTTATAGGCATTTTTGTGCTTGGCTATACGCTAAACCTGATGACTTTGCTGGGCTTATCGCTTGTAGTGGGTATTTTGGTGGATGATGCCATTGTGGTTCTTGAAAACATTTACCGGCATATGGAAATGGGCAAGAACAAAGTGCGTGCGTCTTTTGACGGAGCAAGTGAAATTGGATTTACAGTGACTTCAATTACGTTGGTTATTGTGGTGGTGTTCTTCCCGATTGCTATCAGTACGGGTTTGGTATCGGATGTATTGAAACAGTTTTGCGTTGTGGTAATTATTGCGACCATGCTAAGCCTGCTCACTTCGTTTACTATTGTACCTCTTTTATCTTCCAGATTTGGGAAGCTTGAACGCATTAAGGGAAACAACATCTTCGGACNNGAATGCTTGATAAATTTACAGCTTCTGTGTCCAAGGCTTTAACCTGGTCTCTGGGCCATAAGAAAACCGTTCTCGGAGCAACGCTTGTGCTGTTCCTTTCTTCATTTTTCCTTATAGGTGGTGGATTTATCGGAACAGAGTTCTTCCCTCAAAGTGACAGGGGTGAGTTTATTGTTCAGATGGAACTTCCGAAAGATGCTTCAATTGAACAGACAAACCTGCTTACCGGAAAGGCTGAAAGTATACTGAGCGGTAAAAAAGAAGTTAAGAGACTGATTACTACTGTGGGGCAGACAAGTGAAGGGCTTGGCTCTATGCTGTCGCCTACAAACAAGTCTGAAATTACGGTTCACCTGGTGGATAAAAAAGAACGGAATGAGGGGTCGAACGTGTATGCCGCGCGTGTAAAGAAAGAGCTTTCAGAAAACCTTCCGGGCGTGATTATACGTACCTCTCCAATTAGTATACTCGGAACAGCGCAGCGTGCGCCGATTGAGGTAATTGTAAAGGGACCTGACATTGATAAGGCTATGGAGTTTGCCGAAGTTGTGAAAGGGAAACTGGAAAAGGTTGAAGGAACGACAGGTATTAAGTTTTCTGTTGAGGGTGGTAACCCGGAAGTTAAGGTGCAGGTGGACCGGGATAAAATGTCTGCCCTGGGCCTTAACCTTCAAACGGTGGGTGCAACCATGCAAACGGCTTTCAATGGAAATACCAAAGGCAAGTTTAGGCAGGGCGAAAATGAGTATGACATCAATATACGACTGAGCAATTTTAACCGCCAGAACATCAACGACGTTAAAAACTTAATTTTTACTAATACCCGCGGTGAAGAGGTAAGACTGGATCAGTTTGCAAGTGTTACCGAAAGTACCGGTCCTAGCCAGCTGGAAAGACAGGATAAAAGTACTAAGGTCTCTGTTCAGGCTCAGGTTGTTGGTCGCCCGTCCGGTAGTGTGTTTGCGGAACTTGACAAGCAGATTGTCGATGCTCCAAAACCTGCCGGGGTTAGTTATGTATTTGGTGGTGATATGGAAAACCAGTCTGAAGGGTTTGGCACGCTGGGTACAGCCTTACTGATGTCGCTTATATTGGTTTATCTGATTATGGTGGCTTTGTATGACAATTATGTACACCCCTTTGTGGTGATGTTTTCGATACCGCTTTCTGTTATCGGAGCTTTGCTGGCCCTGGCGCTGACAAACAATTCGCTCAGTTTATTTACCATACTGGGGCTTATTATGCTTATCGGTCTGGTAGCGAAGAATGCGATTATTCTGGTTGACTTCACCAATCAGCAAAGGGCCTTGGGCAAATCTACCAGGGATGCGTTAATGCTGGCTAATCATGCGCGTTTGCGTCCAATCCTGATGACTACTATTGCAATGGTGATCGGTATGCTTCCTATTGCTCTTGCATCAGGAGCGGGTGCTGAATGGAAGAACGGCCTTGCTTGGGTAATTATAGGCGGATTAATAAGTTCCCTGTTCCTGACACTCGTTATTGTGCCTGTAATCTACGAATCGTTTGATAAGCTGATGACCCGCTTTGGCTTTAACAAGGAACACGAGGATATTGGAAAATTAATGGTGGCTCCCTACAATCCTGCTCATGCTGTAGAAGAGTATGAAAAGGATCCAATGAAACATCACTAAGGTTTTTTAGTATAGCGCAAACCAGAAAGCGACTTCCTTTACAGGATAGTCGCTTTTTTTGTTGGATGATATCCATGCCGGAGTCTGCGCAGATGAGGTGTTTTACAAGAGTGAGGAATAACTAATTAACCGGCCGACTGGCTGACGGATAAAGCTTACCGGCCTGGTGAAGAACAGCTTTTAACATTGCCGATCATAAAGAATAGAAAGTTGGTTTAAGATAGGTATTTTGAAAAGGAACAAAGTTAATGATACGGCTGCCTAAAAGCAGAAAAGGCATACTTTACGTCGGGAAGCGCGCTGTGTTCTCTTAAAGGCTTTTAATAGTTGTGGTAGCTGAATGAAGATTAATTAATGCAAAGAGGCAGCTTTCGCTGCCTCTTTGTGACTTACCGCCTTAATTTCAACACTTTAATGGCTTTTTTGATCTCCGCTATTTTTCTAAACAGCTCAGAGGCGGCAGTCATGTCTTTGCGCATCAGATCTCGATTGCGAATAAATTGCTCTATTGATCTGCGCTCATTTTCTAATGTGTTAATTGCATGTTCCATAGGCCAGTAATTTAAATTTTACATAAGCCCGAACTTAACACCCAGGAAGAAGGTCCTGGGACGTGCAGGGCCATAGATATAGTTACTATCGCGATTCTTACCTATATCGAAGTCGTTTTGATACTGATTGAACATATTTTGTACGCCAAGGCTTAACTGAAGATCCTGCTTGAGGTCTTTGAGTGTAAAACGATAAGACAGCTTTAGGTGGTTTTCAAAATAAGTAGATGTCTTTTTTAGTTCATCATCCTCTACTCCGGGAGCTCCAGCTAAGTGCGGTACTTCCATTGGGCCTGTAAGCACTCCCGACAGGGTGGCGTTAAAGCGCCTTTGAGGCAGGAAGCTTAAGGTATAGTAACCATATACATCGGGCGTGCGCAGGAACTTATGGCTGGAAGGCTGCTCCTCGGACCATAGTACGGCTTCGCTGAAACGGGAATTTTGAACTGTTACTCCGCTCTCCAGCTGGACAAGCTGCATATAGTTGGCACGTGCTTCAAAAGTGAGTCCTTTTACGGTTGCCTGGCCTCCGTTTTTACGAAGGTATTGCATATTTCCGTTCTTATCCTCGCCTATGTCTTCAAGGATAAAGGCATCATGTAAACGGGTATGGAAGCCATCAAAGGTAAAGCCATAGATGAAATCTTCGCTGGCGCGGTTAAAATCAACCGACGCATTAAAGCTGTCGGACGTCTCCTGCTTAAGTGCTTCGTCTACGCGGATGAGCGATACGCCACCGCCGGCAAAAGCAATGTGCATGTCTGTTTCCAGTGCCTGAGGCGCTTTGAAGCCGCGGGCATACGATGCCCGTAACTGCATTTCGGGAGTAAGCTTATAAAGGGTGCTGAGGCGTGGAGTAAAGGCAAGATCGTCTACCCGATTGGACTTGTTGAGCCTTAAACCGGATAGCAGAGTGAATTTATCTGTAATTTCCCAGTCGCTTTGTAAAAACACGCCCGCCAGGTTTACGCCCTGATCTATAAGATAGTCGTAGGCCTCAATTTCATCAAAGGTATACTCATACTGATTTTCGACGCCTGCGGTAAGAACGTTTTTGCCGCCTAAAAAGTTACTTGCCGTATAATTATATTGTATACCACCCTGCAGGGTATAATCTTTAGTTTTACCCCATCCATCCTGCTGGTCTGTACCGGTATAGTGATTTCGCTTGGTGGTTTGCCCAGAACCGTATATGCTTATAGAGCTCTTTTTGTTCCTAAACAGATGATCGTAGTTAACTCCTCCGACAAGTATGTTGTGCAGGCGATATTCAGATTGATCTGCCTTATCGGGCTGGTCGCTGATCTTATTTCCTCCGCGTCTTTCTTCATATATGCTCCAGCCATTGATTTCAAGTTTGTTGTAAGGATCAAACTGGAGGAAACTGTTAAAGCCGAATGAATTGGTACGAAGCAATGGCATTTCGGAAAAGCCATCGCCGTTGGCGTCATAATCCTGACGGTCGCGTCTTGAGGCGAAAAAAGAAAGGCCTGCGTTCTGATTATCATTTACGACGTTAAGATTAGCATTTAAAAAGTTATCAGATCGTTTGCCGTCAATAAGTGATGTATTGTTGGAAAGCGTAAAAGAGCTGCTTCGCGGCTGCTTTGTAATGATATTAACCGTGCCTGCAATTGCAGAGGAACCATAGAGCACGGATCCGCCTCCGCGTATAACCTCTACCCTGTCTATCATATTAGCGGGAATTTGTTCGAGCCCGTATAAGCTCATAAGAGAGCTGAAAACAGGACGACTGTTTACGAGCATTTGAGAGTATGCTCCGCCCATACCGTTCATACGGAGCTGAGTATAATTACAGGTCTGGCAATCTGTTTCCATACGCAAACCGGGCTGGAAACACAAACCCTCTGAAAGGGTATTGGACTGGGTAATGTTAAACGTTTTGCTGTCCAGTATGTTAACTGCCACCGGACTCGAAAGTCTGCGGCGGGCTGTACGTGTACCAGTAACAACCACGGCATCTAGCGTATTGTCTGCCGAAGTCAGTTCAAAGTCAGCGATGGTCGTATCGCCGGCTGCAATATTAACTGTGAAGAGCCTTGGTGAAAAGCCTACACCACTGACTTTAAGCTTATGAGTACCGGCATTCAAACTGTTGAGCATATATACACCGGTGCTATCGGTTAAAACACCTGCATTTAATCGTGGAATGCTTACTCCTATATAGCTTAGAGACCGTCCCTGAGAAGTGATTGTTCCTTTGATACTCCAGGTTTGGCTATAAGCGCTAAGGGATGTAAAAACTGCAAGCGAGCATGTAAGTAAAGTTTTTAAATTCACCTTTTTTTAAATACCAATTATTTTAATAAAGGCAAAGGTAAAACTTTTAGTTTCACAATTCAAATAATATAAATTAGACAAGGCTAATTTTTATTGCATCATATAAGGGCTATATTTGAATGTTATGCTAAAGACCACATCTGAAGAGAATTATATTAAGACGATATACAATTTGAGCCGCAAAGGAGATGATAAGATAAGTGTGACAGCGATAGCTGAATCGTTGGGTAACAACCCGGCTTCGGTAATTGATATGCTTAAAAAACTGACAGAAAAAGGCCTGATAGAATATGATAAAAAACAGGGTGCACGTTTATCGGAAAATGGCTTAAGCGGGGCCTTGATGATTGTGAGACGACATAGACTGTGGGAGGTTTTTCTTCATGATAAGCTTGGCTTTAGCTGGGATGAGGTGCACGATATGGCTGAACAGCTGGAACATGTGCGAAATCCGGATCTGGCTGACCGCCTTGAGAAGTTTTTAGGATTTCCAAAGTATGACCCGCACGGTGATCCTATACCGCAAGCCGATGGGAAGGTGCCAACCGCGTCAACCTGTACATTGATTGACACGGAGATTAATCAAAACTGCATGGTTACCGGCATTAAAGATACTTCGGCGGTTTTCTTGCAATACCTGGAACAGCTTAATATCACTATTGGCACGAAGCTGACTGTTAAGGAAAAAATAAGCTATGACAACTCCATGCGCATAGACATTAACAACGAAAAGGGGGCCTCTGTATCGAAAAAATTTGCAGAGAACATTCTCATTGAGCTTGCAAAGTAAGCAAATCGTAAAGTTTTTGATAGACATGAATCCTGCTGCCAAAAAAAAGGCATTATTGTAATGTAGATACCACAGGTGCCTTTTTAACGTTTATAAAATTTATTATCGCTTATGAAAAAATTAATGATACTGGCACTTGCTGCCAGCCCGGGCATACTGCTGGCGCAGCAATCTGGCTATGTAGTGAACGGAAAAATTGGTAGCAGAGGTGCTCCTGCCAAGGCTTATCTTATCCACGGACAGACCATTGACTCAGCTGTTCTGCAGAACGGAGCTTTTACTTTCAAAGGTACCCTGACTGAGCCTTCTCCCGCTACTCTGGTACTTGACCATGATGGCAAGGGACTTGAGGCTTTGAAGCAGTCGGCAACTGCACCTGATATGGCTAATATTTTTTTAGAGCCGGGTACTGTTACCCTTAACTCTGCCACTACCGCCGCTGTCGCCAGTGTTAAGGGAGGACCTGTGAATACTGACAATGCTAAACTTAAGACCAGTCTTAAGTCGAATGCACAGGGCTTTGAGGCCTTCAATGCTTCCTACAAAGCTTCGACAGAAGCTCAAAGGAATTCGCCGGAATATATGAAACAAATGGAGGCAAAATATCAGGCTTTGAATGCGGAAAGAAGTACCGTATTGAAGGGCTTTATCAGATCTAACCCTGACAGCTACTTAAGCCTTGTTTTGTTGAAAAGTTTGTTGCAGCCGGACATGAATCCTTCGGAAATCGAAAGCCTGATCAGTGGCCTTTCTCCGAAACTGCAAAAAAGCGAATCGCTGAAGCCTGTTATGCAGACCCTTGAAGCTGCTAAAAAAACGTCTGTTGGCACGCCGGCAATGGATTTCAGCCAGAATGATCAGAATGGCAAACCGGTAAAGCTGTCGGACTTTAAAGGAAAGTATGTACTGCTGGATTTCTGGGCTTCCTGGTGCGGGCCTTGTAGGGACGAAAACCCGAACGTGGTGAAGGCTTTTAATAAATATAAGGCAAAAAACTTTACTGTTTTTGGCGTATCGCTTGATAAATCAAAAGATGCATGGCTTGCTGCTATTAAGAAGGATGAACTTAACCGGGCTCAGGTATCGGATTTGCAGGGATGGAACAATGCTGTAGCTAAACAATACGGGATACGAAGCATTCCGCAAAACTTTTTGATTGACCCTCAAGGTAAAATTATCGCAAGCAATCTTCGCGGTGAAGAACTGGACAGAAAACTCGCTGAATTGCTTAAGTAAAATACCTAATACCTAATAAAAAAGGGCTGGCTGAACATTATCAGCCAACCCTTTTTAGTTCCAACGTTTCTAATCCAGCATATCAGCACCAATATCGGTACGAAAATACCTTCCATCGTAATAGATCCGGCCGGCGTCGGCAATGGCCTGCTGAACAGCATCGAAAAGAGTATCCTGAAGGGAGGTTACTGCCAGGACACGCCCTCCGGAAGTAAGCACCTGCCCGTCTTCTACCCGCGTTCCCGCATGAAAGACAAGCGAATCTCTCACGTTTTCTATACCTGAAATCACTTTTCCGGGGATGTATTTCCCTGGATAGCCTCCAGAAGTAAGAACGACCGTGGCAGCAGCTTTTGAAGATATTCTAAGTTCCCTCTCTTTAAGGTTACCTTCAGCAACCCCCATCAACAATTCCACGAAGTCGCTTTCTATGCGCGCAAGTACACTTTGCGTCTCCGGATCGCCCATACGCACATTGTATTCTATCACAAATGGTTCGCCGTTAACATTCATTAAGCCGATGAAAATAAATCCTTTATACCGTATCTGATCAATTCTCAAGCCACCTATAGTAGGTGTAACAATGGTATCTTCTACCTTTTTCATGAAATCTTCGTCGGCAAATGGCACGGGCGATACGGAGCCCATTCCTCCGGTATTAAGGCCGGTATCACCCTCTCCTATTCGTTTGTAATCTTTAGCAGAAGGAAGTATCTTATGACTGTTACCGTCGGTAAGTACGAAAACCGAAAGCTCGGTACCTTCCAGAAACTGCTCGACGACCACAGTACTGCCTGCCTGACCAAAACGATCTTCCTGAAGCATGCCGATCATACCCGCCTCCGCTTCTTCAAGTGTTTGGCAGATTAGCACACCCTTGCCGGACGCAAGACCATCGGCCTTTAGAACAAGAGGAAGCGGGTGGCTTTGCAGATACGCAAGCCCTTCGCTAAGGGATACTTTAGAGAAAGATTGTGAGGCCGCTGTGGGAATATAATGTCTGCGCATAAAGGCTTTTGCAAACGTTTTGCTTCCCTCAAGCCGAGCGCCTTCTTCTCCGGGGCCAATAACAGGAATTTCCCTGAGTTTTTCGTCTTTATCAAAATAGTTACTGATTCCGTTTACAAGGGGTTCTTCCGGGCCTACCAACACAAGGTGTATGTTGTTTTCGAGAACAAAACGTCCGACTGACTTAAAATCATTAAGGGACAGGCCGACATTTTCTCCGTAGGCACTTGTGCCGGCATTTCCGGGAGCAATAAAAAGATGCTTGCAAAGGGGACTTTGAGATATCTTCCAGGCAAAGGCGCTTTCGCGGCCGCCAGATCCAAGTAATAGAATATTCATACGACAAATATAGCTAATGACAACATCAATGTATTTGCTTAAACACCTGGACATTACTTAAGTTCTGCATGAGACGGTAAGTAAGGCTTTTTTGCCAGGTCTGCCGGCAAACATCTGATTAAGGACTTCATTTGCTTTTGTTAAAAACACCTAAAAATTATTATAATCCTCTCAAATTAGTTACTTTCGTTGCCTGTTGTGTCAATTTGTCAATGGCGCAATTGTTGCTTATTATATAGCTCCATATTAAAATAAAACATGTTAGGTTTCTTAGGTAAAATTTTTGGTAGCAAGTCTGAGCGCGACGTTAAACAGCTTCAGCCTATTCTGGAACAGATTAAGGCTGAATACGCCAAGCTTGGCTCATTAAGCCATGACGAACTACGCGAAAAAACGAATATATTTAAATCAAGGATACGTGAGGCTCTTGCGGGAATAGATCAACAGATTGCGGAACTGAAAGCCCAGGCAGAAAGCACGGATATTGCGGTTCAGGAAAAGACCAGTCTGTATGACAGAGTGGATAAGCTGGTTAAGGAACGGGATAAGGAGCTTGAAAAAGTGCCGATGGATATCCTGCCGGAAGCATTTGCTGTTGTAAGAGAGACAGCGCGCCGATTTACAGAAAATGAAACTATAGAGGTTACAGCTACAGACTATGATCGCGACCTCGCAGCCCGTAAGCCCAATGTAGTGATTCAGGGCGATAAGGCTATACATCATAACAGATGGCTTGCTGCAGGAACAGAAGTGGTGTGGAACATGGTACATTATGACGTTCAGTTGATAGGTGGTATAGTTTTACATCAGGGGAAAATAGCAGAGATGGCTACCGGTGAAGGAAAAACGCTGGTGGGTACACTTCCTGCTTATCTGAATGCACTGTCGGGACAAGGCGTCCATATTGTAACGGTAAATGACTATCTGGCCCGACGGGACTCTGAATGGAACGGCCCTTTATTTGAGTTCCATGGAATGGCGGTTGACTGTATAGACAGGCATGAACCGAACTCTCCAGCGAGGCGCAACGCTTATGGCGCAGATATAATTTTTGGAACAAATAACGAATTTGGCTTTGACTACCTGCGGGATAATATGACTCAAAGTCCAGAGAGCCAGGTGCAGCGCAAACTGCATTTTGCCATGGTGGATGAGGTAGACTCGGTACTAATTGACGACGCCCGTACTCCACTGATTATATCAGGTCCCATTCCAAAAGGTGATGAACATGAGTTTTATGAACTCAAACCCAGGATTGAACGCCTGGTTAATGTACAGAAAGCCTATGTAACAGGCGTTTTAAATGAGGGTAAAAAGCTAATAAGCGAGGGTAAAACCGGCGTTACGGAGGGAGGACTGGCTCTGTTGCGAGCTTACAGGGGCTTACCTAAAAACAAAGCACTGATAAAGTACCTTAGCGAAACAGGCGTTAAACAGGTGCTTACAAAAAGTGAGCATTACCACATGCAGGACCAGAACAAGGAAATGCCAAATGCCGACGCAGAACTTTATTTTGTCATCGACGAGAAAAACAATCAGGTAGAGCTTACTGAAAAAGGAATTGAACTAATCACTGCATCGGGTGAGGATTCAAGTTTCTTCATTATGCCTGACGTGGGTACAGAAATAGCTGATATTGAAAAATCGGACCTTAGTAATGAAGAGAAGATAGCAAGAAAAGATGAGCTTATGCGTGACTTCTCTATAAAGTCTGAACGAATTCACTCTGTAAATCAACTACTTAAAGCGTATACCTTATTTGAAAAGGATGTTGAGTATATTCTTGATGACGGTAAAATCAAGATTGTAGATGAGCAGACAGGCCGTATTATGGAAGGTCGCCGATACTCGGACGGCTTACATCAGGCTATAGAGGCGAAAGAAAACGTTAAGGTAGAAGACGCTACCCAGACCTATGCGACTATCACCCTGCAAAACTACTTTAGGATGTACCACAAACTTGCTGGTATGACTGGTACGGCTGTTACTGAAGCAGGCGAATTGTGGCAGATCTATAAACTGGATGTCGTACAGATACCTACAAATGTACCTACCGCACGTCTTGACATGGAGGATAAAGTTTATCGTACCATGCGTGAGAAGTATAATGCAGTAGTAGCTGAAATCCAAACACTTGTTTTTCCTTACAGCCACTATGAAGTTGAATACGAAACGGATAAAGCTGGAAATGTGAAGATGAAGGATGGCAAGCCGGTAGTTAAACTTGACAGCGCAAACAGACCTGTACCTAAGTTTGACAGTAAGGGTGCTCTTATTCCTGTACCTAACCCTGCGACCGGACAAATCGAACCCGCTACCCCAAGACCCGTACTTGTAGGCACGACCTCGGTAGAAATATCTGAGCTCCTGAGTCGCATGCTTAAGCTTAGGGGTATACGACATAATGTACTGAATGCGAAGATGCACCAGAAAGAGGCGGATGTAGTTGCTGAAGCAGGTAAGCCGGGAACAGTGACCATTGCAACTAACATGGCTGGCCGTGGTACAGATATTAAACTTGGACAAGGGGTTAAAGAAGCCGGCGGTCTGGCAATTGTAGGTACAGAGCGGCATGAATCAAGACGTGTTGACAGGCAGCTAAGAGGCCGCGCCGGACGTCAGGGAGACCCTGGATCTTCACAGTTCTTTGTATCACTCGAAGACAACCTGATGCGTCTTTTCGGATCTGAACGGATCTCCAAGATCATGCTTAGCATGGGAATCGAAGAGGGAGAGGTGATACAGCATTCTATGATTACAAAGTCTATTGAGCGTGCACAGCGCAAGGTGGAAGAAAATAACTTCGGTATCCGTAAACGACTGCTTGAGTATGACGATGTGATGAACTCGCAGCGAACTGTTATTTATGCCAAGCGTAAAAATGCTTTATATGGCGAGCGACTGGAGCTTGATCTGAACAGCACTTTCTTTGACACGGTGGAAGATATTGTGACTGAGTACAAGGAAATACAGAACTATGAAGGTTTTGTTATGGAAATGATACGAGTGTTTACAGTTGACCCGCAGGTAGACGAGCAGTCATTTACAGACTTATCAGTAAGCACTCTGACTGATAAGGTCTTCACAGAGGTAAATGACTTCTATGAGCGTAAAAAAGAAGCCATCGCCCAACAGGCTTTTCCTGTTTTGAAACAGGTACACGAAGAACGTGGTGACTATATTGAAAATATAATTGTTCCGTTTACGGATGGACTACGCTCCATACAAGTTGCTTCAGGATTAAAAAAGGCGGTTGAATCCGGCGGACATGAAGTATTTAAGTCTTTTGAAAAGACAGTGGTACTCGCTCTTATAGATGATGCCTGGAAGGAGCACCTGAGAGAGATGGACGACCTGAAGCAATCCGTTCAGAACGCTGTTTACGAGCAGAAAGACCCTCTGGTAATTTACAAGATGGAAGCTTTTAACCTCTTTAAACAGATGCTTTTGTCTGTAAATAAAGATATCGTCGGATTCCTTTTCAAAGGTGGCATTCCTATGCAGCAGTCTGAAGAAGTAAGAGAAGCAAGACCTCTGCCAAAGCAGGACATGAGCAAACTAAAGGTATCTAAACCTGACGCAGAGGGTCGTGGCAATGCAGCTGGTGCTGAGGCCGCCATGCATGATACTAGAGAATTACAAAAGCAGATGCCTGTAAGAAGTGAAGTAAAGATTGGACGGAATGATCCTTGCCCCTGCGGTAGCGGAAAGAAGTATAAAAATTGTCATGGAGCTAATGCAGTTTAACTACTATGCTTAGAGAACTAATCCGGGACTTGTCCGGTAAAATACACGGCGAAGTTATAAACTATCGCCGTTTTTTGCATTCAGAGCCTGAGCTATCCTTTGAGGAATATGCTACCTCTGCTTATATTAAGCGCCGTCTGGATGAAATGAAGATAAAATGGGAGGCAATTGCCGGTACCGGGGTGCTTGCTTCGATCAAAGGTGATCTCCAACTTGATACCGTAGTGGCTTTAAGGGCCGATATAGACGCCTTGCCCATTACAGAACTTAATGAGGTTACGTATAAATCAAAAAAAGAAGGACTTATGCATGCCTGTGGCCATGATGTGCATGCGGCCTCTCTTCTCGGCACCGCAAAAATATTACAAGAACTCCGATCTGAATTTGGAGGAACTGTAAAACTGATGTTCCAGCCGGGTGAAGAAAAGCTTCCCGGTGGTGCCAGTATTATGATTCGCGAGGGTGCTCTCAAAAATCCTGCTCCGGATGCAGTAATAGGTCAGCATGTGATGCCATCACTGGACGTTGGCAAAATAGGCATACGATCCGGCAAATATATGGCTTCTACCGACGAGCTGTATATAACTGTAAAAGGTAAAGGGGGACATGGAGCCCTACCTCAGCAAAATATAGACTCGGTGGTAATTGCTGCACATATTATCATTGCCTTACAGCAAATAGTAAGCCGCGTAGCCGATCCCAGAATGCCTACAGTGCTTTCTTTTGGTAAGGTAAGTGCAAACGGAGCTACCAATGTTATCCCCGATGAGGTTAAAATTGAAGGTACCTTCAGGACTTTTGATGAAGAATGGCGGACCCAAGCCCACAGTACAATGAAAAAGATGGCCGAAAGTATTGCTGAAGGCATGGGCGGCAGATGCGAGTTTACCATAGCTAAGGGTTATCCATTTTTAGTAAACGAAGAAAAGCTGACTGCCGAGGTGAGGAAGTACATGCAGGAGTATGCGGGCAGTGAAAATGTAATTGATATTGATATGTGGATGACGGGTGAAGACTTTGCCTATTATTCGCAGGCAGCAGATGCCTGTTTCTACAGAATCGGCATACGAAACACAGACAAGGGAATTGACTCGGCAGTACATACCCCTACTTTTGATATCGACGAAGACGCACTTGCGTTAAGTACAGGGCTGATGGCCTATATAGCTTTGAAAAAGCTGGGCAACTAAACTCTTTTTATGAAGAACTTTCTGTTAATACTTTTCTTATTGCCGCTTTGTGCTTTTTCACAGGCATATTCGAGCTATAATCCCGATACCTTACTCACAATAAAGCTCGATTCAGCGGTAAACATTCAGGCGGAGCGCATCAATGTAAATCTTTTTATAAAAAAGGTAATGAACGATACAAGCTTTTACCAGGCTTTTAGGGACATGAAAAGGTATGATTTTATAGCTGAAAACAGGATTGCCACTTTTGATAGAAAGAACCGCATCACCGGAAAAATTTATAGAAAGATAGCTCACACAAATAAGGGAGAGGAAAAGATGAAGATACTGGCGGAGAGCAGCAGCGGAAAGATTAAGAAGAAAAACGGCTCCTACAATCTCTATACGGTAGAAATGTTTGACTATATCTTCACCAACGCTTATAAATCGGGCTTTTCGGCTTCATCCGGAGGCGATAAGGCTAAAAACCCGAATGCTTCTTATAAAGATAAACTTAAGACGCTTTTGTTTAGCCCTGGAAGACCAGTAAAAGGAGTACCCTTTATCGGTTCGAAGACACAAATTTTTAGTGCGAATATGCGTCAGTATTATGACTATTCCTTTTATAGCGGAATGTATCTTGACTCTATTCCGGTGTATACATTCAGAGTAAAAGTAAAACCCGATTTATCCGGCTGGATAAAAAGCAATCTCATGATCAAGGAACTTAATACCACCTTCGATAAGAAAAACATGCAGATACTTGGCAGGGCAGTAAAAATGGACTACAATAATCTGGCGTTCAGCTTCAATGTAGACATGAATATAGAAATGGCTTATTATAAAGACGGAGAAACCATTCTGCCCGCAAAAGTAACGTACAAAGGCGATTGGAATGTTCCTTTTAAGAAGGAAGAACGTGCGAGCTTTTTAATTGTACACAAGGACTACCATTTGTAATTTGCTTACTTTGCAGTATGATTCCGAAGGAAACCGTTGACAAAATACTGGAGACTGCCAGAATTGAAGAGGTTGTTGAGGACTTCGTCAGCCTTAAAAAACGAGGAACCAGTCTGATAGGTTTATGCCCTTTTCACAATGAGAAAACACCATCTTTTCATGTTTCGGTAAACAAGGGTATTTACAAATGCTTCGGTTGCGGCAAGGGAGGAAACTCCGCTCAATTTATTATGGAGCATGAAAAATATACTTACCCCGAGGCCTTAAAATACCTTGCTTCAAAGTACAATATAGAAATTGAAGAAACTATTCCCTCCCAGGAGCAACAAGAAGCAGATAACCGCCGGGAAAGCTTATATGTAGTTTCTGCAAGGGCAGCCAGGTTTTTTAAAGACACCTTGTGGGATACCGAAGAAGGGCGGTCTATAGGCTTGGAGTACTTTAGAGAAAGAGGCTTTCGGGATGATATCATTAAAAAATTTGAATTAGGCTATTCGCCCGAAGCTTGGGATGTGTTTACCCGAAAGGCCCTGGCTGAGGGTTTCAACCAGGAGGCGCTTGAGGCTACCGGCCTGAGCATTAAATCGGATAATGGAAAGGTTTACGACCGGTTCAGAGCGAGAGCTCTGTTTCCTATACACGGTTTTACAGGCAGAGTAATAGGGTTCGGAGGCAGAACCCTAAAAACCGATAAAAAGACTCCTAAATATCTTAACTCCCCAGAAAGTGCTATTTATCATAAATCAAGCGTGCTATACGGCTTATTCTTTGCAAGAAAAGCAATCAGAGACCTTGATAACTGTTACCTGGTAGAGGGATATGCGGATGTGCTCTCTTTACAGCAGGGAGGAATTGAAAATGTTGTTGCATCATCGGGGACCTCGCTTACGGCTGAGCAAGTACGTCTGATCGGTCGCTTTACAAAGAATATTACCATCCTTTATGACGGAGACGAGGCGGGGGTAAAAGCCTCTTTGCGGGGATTAGACATGATTCTTGAAGAGGGACTGAATGTAAAGGTAGTTCAATTTCCCGAAGGCCATGACCCCGATTCCTACATCAGGAAGACCGGGAGCGCCGACTTTAAATTATACCTGGAAAAAACCCAAAAGGATTTCATTCTTTTCAAGACATCCGTTCTGCTTAGTACTGCGGCTAACGATCCGATTCGGAAAGCCGAGGTTATACGCGATGTTGTGGAAAGCATAGCAAAAATACCCGACAGCATAAAGGCTTCCATTTTTATAAGAGAGTGCAGCAGCATGATGCAGATAGAGGAGCGTATACTGATATCAGAGCTGAACAAGCTCCGCCTTAAAGGCACCAAGCGAAGCCCTGTGTCCCAGCCCGCTGAATCACCTCCGCCCAAAGCGCAGGAAGAGCTCGCAGGGCAGCTTGCAGAAGCTGTAAAAGATACCGATGAACCCCAGGAACGCGAGGTAGTGAGGCTGCTTCTTTTATATGGTAACAAACTGGCAACTTGGGAAGAAACCAATGTATACATCGCTCCCTATATGATTGCGAACCTTAGCGACGTTACCTTTGAAGAGGCCAGCTGCAGCTTAATAATTGAGGAATACAGAAAGGCCATTGAGAACGGAAAACTGCCCGTGGAGGAAGATTTTACAAGAAGTACCGTAAGCAGCATATCTCAACTTGCGATCTCCTTACTTACTTCGCCCTATGAACTAAGTGATAACTGGTATGCGAAAAGAAAGATTTATGTAAAGAGTGAGGCTGAAAACTTGAAACATACCATTCTTGAAGGGCTGTTTCATTTGAAGAAAAAGAAAGTAGACCGGCTCCTGCTTTCAATAATGGAAAAACTGCAACACGAAACTGATGAAGCTAATCAGGAGCTTATAATGCAAAAGTATCTGGCAGCTAAAGAAATGGAAAAATGGATATCTAAGTATCTGGGTTCGGTAATTGTTAAATAATGGCGGCGCATAACGAACTCGGAAAAAAAGGCGAACTTATAGCGGCTGCCTATCTTATCAGAAAAGGATATACCATACATGAAGTTAACTGGTGTTATAACAAAGCTGAAGTTGATATAATTGCAGAAGACGGCCGGTTTATAGTTTTTGTTGAAGTAAAAACAAGAAGCTCGACCAGCTTTGGACAACCGGAGGAATTTGTATCCACACAAAAGCAAAGACATTTACAAAGAGCTGCTGAGGGCTATTTATTTAAAACCGGATATAAAGGTGAGGTGCGCTTTGATATTGTATCGGTTTTGTTTAATGATACCGGAGCCTACGAAATCTATCATATTGAAGACGCCTTTTGGGGATAATTAAAAAACAGCTTAAGAAGCTTTTATTTTTTTACAAATGGAAAGATTTTTATTTTTAATCGCACTGTTACTTGTCACTGTTACATCCTGTAACGAACAGAAAAGTATTTCTTATTACTTCGTATCGCCGCAGGAAGGCACGGTAGTAAACAGGGAGCAAAGAATCGAACTGAAGCTCGACAACCGCAATCAGGCGGTAGACTCTATACAGTACTGGATAGATTCGAATCTTGTAGCCAGCAAAAAAGACGTCTCCGCTGCTACTGTCGACTTAGGCAACCTTGATATTGGGATACGCTCAGTACTTGCCCGGATATTTAACGGTTCTGGATACAAAGAAGCCAGTACAACACTTATAATAGTTCCATCCAAAGCACCTTCTGTTTATAAAGTCGAAGTTATCAAAACTTATCCTCATGATACAGAGGCCTTTACTCAGGGGCTTGAATATCATAAAGGTATGCTATATGAAAGTGCAGGAGAATACGGACGGTCAAGTCTTAGAAAAGTAGAGCTGGCTACCGGAAAAGTTGTTAAGAAAACCGATCTGCCCGGTGATATATTTGCAGAAGGCCTAACACTTGTGGGAGATAAAATAATACAGCTCACCTGGCAAAATCGCATAGGTCTTGTATACAACAAAGAGTCATTTGAAAAAATTGCAGAGTTTCCCTATAAGAACAGTGCTGAAGGATGGGGGCTGTGCTTCGACGGAAAAAGGATTTATAAGTCTGACGGCACCAACCGCATCTACTTCCTTAATAAAGACAGCTATAGCGAGGAAGGTTTTATTGAAGTGTATGACCACAAGGGCCCTGTGAACTCCTTAAATGAACTTGAGTTTATTGATGGGAATATTTATGCTAACGTGTGGGAGACAGATAAGATCGTAATTATCAATCCGGCTACAGGCGAAGTAGAAGGACAGGCAGACCTGTCAGCAATCTACCCGCGGGATAAGAGGAATGCAGATGCAGATGTATTGAATGGAATAGCTTGGGATGCAGATAGAAAACGCCTTTTTGTAACCGGAAAGAAATGGGATAAGCTTTTTGAACTTAGACTATCAAAGTAGCTGCACCCTAATTAATGCAGCTTTTGATAGGTTCGCCACCACAGGTCGGGCATCTCGCCGGCTATGGCAAGTTCGTAATCTGAATACAAGCAAGGCACCAGGTGATAGCGCTCATTTGCCGAGTTATTATTTGGATAAGGCACCTGCATCCACCACCTGTCAGTCTTTTTGCTTTTTATAAATACCAGTTCATGCCGGCTATCCTGCATAGACGCCCGGTATATCAAATAATGCGATTTTGGCTGTAAGGGAAGGTCGTTCTTGCGTTGATAGTAACCATCAATAAAATACCATACCATTTGAGCAATAAGCATGGCCGTCTGCCCCTGAGGGTCAAGGCGCGGATTATACTCATAGATGCCAAAGGAACTTAGTTTATCGCTCATGCCTGCATATCTGCATAACTGGCAGGCTTGTTCTCCATAAAACCCGTTAGGCGTAGCATTTGCATTTGCGCAAGCATCTGAAGACCTAATGGCAGAAATATCAAAACTCAACAGGTCGGCATTCCGGATAAGGGGCTCTGCCTGGCCGATATTACTATTAAAATCTCCCAAACGGTTCACATCAAACAAAAGCTTATCCATAACTCTGAGGCTCTCCGGACTTACGAAGTAAGTTTGGTATCCTAAATTGCTGAAATTAAAAAGGTAATTGGGCTGGTGAAGAAATATACTATTGAGGTAATTTTCCGATGTAAGCTCACCAGGATACTCCATGCTGGAAATATCCATATCCAGTCGCGAATCGATGATGGCCAGGTCAACGCGTTGTTCCAAACCTTGATAAGCAAGATATTGCGCATAGGTGATATGATGCCCCCCGCCCAGCAGTATAGGAACAATGTTACTTTTCACCAATTCCTGAACTACCGTTTTCACGGCAGCATAAGTATCAGCAACAGAGTTGCCCGCTCTAATATTACCAAGATCTGCAATCTGTGCGTTATAGCTTCCCACGCTTAAGCGGTAAAGTTGCCTGCGAATAAAGTCCGGCCCTTCATCACAAGACTCATTGTCCGGGCTATTTCTGCCATCCTGAATTCCCATGACAGCCAGATAAGTAGTATTGCTTTTAAAAACCGGAAAGCTTTTTATATAAGAAGAAATATGAAATCCAAGGGTAGTTTCGGCGAAACGAGCATTATTGAATTCATCGCCATTGAGAGGTGTAAAAAAATCTACTAAAGACATATAGGACCAAATATCCAGTTTATAATTTTACTTTTGAAGTAAAAGTAAATTAAACCTTATGATACTGGTTAGCGGCGCAACAGGTTTTTTGGGCACAGAGCTTGTAGCCCAACTGCTGGATAAAGGCTTTAAGGTACGTGCTTTAAAACGTCAGGCATCGGTTATACCCCCTGCATTATTGAACCGCACAGGCCTTCAATGGGCAGAGGCCGATATCTTAAACTATTTCGACCTTGAAAAAGCAATGGACGGAGTAGAGGAAGTTTACCATTGTGCAGCTATTGTATCCTTTGATCAAAACGACAAAGATAAAATGCTAAAAGTAAGCAGAGAAGGCACTGCTCATATAGTGAACTTATGCATGGAAAAACGGATTAAAAAGCTACTCCATGTAAGTTCTATTGCTGCGTTAGGCGAAGCTAAGCCGGGGCTGCCGGTAACAGAAAAAACGTATTGGGAATACAATGGAAAGCAAAACGGTTACTCTATAGCCAAGTACGAAAGCGAAATGGAGGTATGGAGAGGCATTTCAGAAGGATTAAATGCCGTTATTGTAAACCCTTCAATTATTATTGGCCGGGGAGCGAGAGATGGCGGCATAAAAGAATTATTTAAGCTTGATGAGCGAATGCTGCGCTATTATCCGCCCGGTATTGCAGCGCTGGTAGATGTTGAAGATGTAGCCAGGGCTATGATACTCTTGATGGAGAGTGAAATAAGCCAGGAGCGCTTTATACTAAATGCTGAAAACGTTCGCTATAAAGAACTCTTTGCTGAATTTGCCAGACTCAGAGATATCCCCGGCCCCGCTATAGAACTTAAAGCGTGGATGGGAACCCTGATGCTCACTTTTTTAAAACTTGCGAATTACGTTACCGGGAGAAAGCCTTCGCTGACAAAAGCAGCACTTGATGCTTCTTTCTCCACTTCCGTTTATTCAGCAAACAGGTTTCTTAATAAGTTCCCTCACTTTAAATTTAAGTCTTTTAAGGAAAGTCTCCGGGAGCTATGAAGGGTAGATTAAATACACAAGCTGAGAAATAAATATATTTCTGCGTACATCTGCGTTAAGACTGCTCAATATGAAAGATGTTTTATTGGTTTTTGCCGGCGGCGGCATGGGAAGCGTTTTGCGTTACTTAACCGGCAAGTTATACAAAAATGCCCCTATCACTTTCCCCCTTGCCACGCTCACTGCTAACTTTTTGAGCTGTATTATTTTTGGATTGATCGTGGCCATCAGCACAGACAAATTAAGCATAAGCAATGGTACAAGGGCTTTATTACTTACCGGTTTTTGCGGAGGCTTCAGCACTTACTCCTCATTTACGTTCGAAACCGTAGAACTTTTAAAAGCCGGCCAACTTACTACAGGTTTTTTGAATATCGCTTTAAACTTTATATTAAGTGTATTTGGCCTGTACACAGGTGCTTTGCTCGCCCGCTTGTTATAATTTAGCCCAAATTGTACAGCTTTTTGTAACTTACAACATATTTTGTAAAGCCATGAACATAGAGATTACTAAAATAACCAACAGTCGTTTAAGTGAAACAGATTTTTCGGACCTAGGATTCGGAAAGACTTTTTCTGATCATATGTTTATTGCCGATTATACGGGCGGAGAATGGAGAAACTTCAGGATAGTACCTTTTGGCAATATTACAATAAGCCCGGCTGCATCTGTATTTCACTATGGACAGGCCTTTTTTGAAGGTGTTAAGGCCTATAAACACGCTGACGGACAAGTTTCCATTTTCAGACCCTATAAGAACGCAGCCAGATTTAATCGTTCAGCGGCGCGCCTTTGTGCGCCCAAAGTACCCGAACAACTATTTGTTGAAGCCATGGCACGTCTTATTGACCTTGATCGGGAATGGGTGCCCCAGCATGTGGGAAACTCTTTATACATACGCCCCTTTATGATCGCTACCGATGCCTTGCTTGGCGTAAGGCCATCGGATGAATACCAGTTTATGATATTAACAGGCCCTTCAGGCGCCTATTTTCCGAAGCCACTAAACGTTAAGATCGAAACGCATTACACCCGGGCCTGCGAAGGGGGGATCGGTTTCGCAAAGGCCGCGGGCAATTATGCCGGAGCTCTAATGCCCTCACAGCTTGCCCACAAAGAAGGCTTTGATCAGCTTATCTGGACGGATGCGAACAAACATGAATACATAGAAGAAATGGGGGCTGCCAACCTCATGTTTGTACTCAACGACACCCTGATCACAGCTTCCTGCCGTGATACTGTATTGGAAGGAGTAACCCGGGATACTATCCTGGAGCTGGCCAGATACGAACATATGAACGTTGAAGAACGCCGGGTAAGCGTAAAAGAAATTATTGAAGGACTTAAAGACGGCTCTCTTACCGAAGCTTTTGGAGTAGGGACCGCTGCTACCATAGCCCCTATTGCGGCCATAACCTTTGAAGGCGAACGCTTTCAACTAGCCGAAGCACCCGAAACCAGCTTTTCTAAGCGCACCCTGAAAAAACTGAATGATATTCGTTACGGCCTGGCAGAAGACACTTTTGGCTGGAATTACTTTGTACAAAACTTCTAGGAGTTTTGTACTTAGTCTGTTTGCAGCTCTGTCTTCTTTTTTCTTAACTCCCGGCGCTTTATCCGCTCTCTGCGTTTTTCTTTTCGCCGCTCTTTGAGCATTTGTACATCCTGCCTTACGTTATTAAAAATGCGGGTAACCGTAGCGTTAATTTCTTTAATCTTCTCCTCTTTTTGAGTACTAAACCCAACACTCTGCTTCAAGCCCTCCAGAAGACCTTTCCACATAAGGTTAAAGAACGACATTTCGTAAGACCGCTTAAAGTAGGCTTTACCCACGGTAAAAACGGTATCATTCCTACTATACCGGGGATTTGACTGCTGCAATACATACATATTAGCAACAGATGATGCAAGGCCTCGCTTGCGGAGAGAACCTGTTTCCTGGTCTTTTTTTAAGAGGTTGATTTTCAAATCATCATACCAAAACTTAACCAGCCCTTTGGTATAATCCTCATTGCCGTGCATATTAAACTGCAGCTTTTTAACCGAAAGCGACTTGACTTCAGCAAGAGCAAGCGGCCTTACAATAGCATTAACAGCACGGCCATCCATAGCACCCAGGGTACCTGCATAAGAAAACGCACCTTTTTTATCCACCATATTAAAGGTAAATAGAACGCTAAGCGGAGCGCGACCCATGAAACTTGTTGTAACAGAAGCCCTTGCCAAAGGCTGCTTTTTAAGCACAAGAGCATCATTGCTTACATTGTAAAGGTTGCCTCGCATCTTGCTAAATACCAGGCGGCCTGTACTACGAGTCTGCTGGTTATGCTCATGATAGGCTATGGTAAGGTTTTGAAGAACCACATGCGGGAAGTTCAGATCGAAGGCCAGCTTTTGCAACTGCTGATGAGGAAACTTACCTGTGCGGTCTCTCTTCACTTTCGGATACTGATTGGTATTATAAATGTCAATCTTACCATTAGCTATTACTACTTTGCTGCTGTATAAACGTCTATCCTTTCGCAGTTTCTCAATATCTATATTGTTTAAAGTCACCTTTTCAATATTTACATCAAACTTTTCTTTTGATTGCTTTACTTTTTTATAAAAAGCATCTGTGGAGTAACGGGCGGTATAAGTCAGGTTGCTCAGCTGTAACCGACTCTTTTCAGTTGAGAATAATACTTTATTAAACGTGAGAAAATACAGACTGTCGGGAGTTGCAATACGGTAGTTCTTAAGTTCAAAGTCAATATTGCGGGTATTATAAAATCTCGATTTGTCCTTATGCGAAAGAGAATCCACCAACACGTCGTTTACAGCTATATTAAGCCCCTTTAACGAAGTACGGCGAGGTTTTTCATCGCTCCGGTTTACTAAAAGAAAATTCGTATTATTGAGCCTTATCTCTTTGATCCTTACTTCATTAACAATTGAAGAAATAGATTGATAGATCGTTTTTGTAGAAGCGGTGTCCCGGTGTATTCGGTTATAGGGCTGAAGCTTCTTACTAATATAAAGATCGGGCTGGCCAATGGTTATCTTGTTTATAATAAGCTTTCTTTGCCTATAGAGCGTCTTAGGATGAAGTGAATGTATTTCTAATTTCTTAACTTTTAAGGTATACACATTATCAGGCGCCTTCTTTTGCCTGTCAAGCCGCGCATACACCGCGGTGTCCGGGGTAATGCTAAGATTGCTTAAAGAGGCATTGCCCGTAACGAGATTAACACGCAGGTTTGAATAGTTTATAGAATATAAGCTATCGCTTGCATTAAGCACCAGCGCTTTCAGCTGCTGGTCGAGGATTGGCCTCCACTTACGGCTTACATACCAGGCGGCAGCACCTACCAGCATGCTGACAAGAATGATTATACCGAGGGTCCATTTCCAAAAACGCATATTCTTTTAAACCTAAAAGCTTTGTGTAAGTACCATAAAGTAATTATACTCAATATTATATCAGCAAGTGAATACTCTTAAGAAAAAACTATTTTTCTGAATAAAGTAAATAATACTGACATACTGTCATTTACTGCGAATTCTTAGTATTTTTGTAATCCTAAAAACAGGGCGATATATGTTTAAACTGGATACGGTAGAAAAGAGTCATGACGAAGCCAGACAAGGCGAGGCATTGATTCTCGAACAAAGCATAAAAGACAACGCACGCAAGCTTTATATTGAAAGCTACGGATGTGCAATGAACTTTTCGGATAGCGAGATTGTGGCCTCCATTATGACCGAATCAGGTTTTCAAACTACCGGAAACTATAAAGAAGCGGATGTAATTTTTATTAACACCTGCTCCATAAGAGAAAATGCCGAACAGAGGGTACGCAACAGACTCCGAGAGTTTGCGTTTGCTAAAACCCAAAACCCTGGCATGATTGTAGGAGTGCTTGGATGCATGGCCGAGCGCCTGAAAGCCAAATTTCTCGAAGAAGAAAAGCTTGTAGATATTGTTGTAGGACCCGATGCCTATCGCGACCTCCCTAACCTGATAAGCCGGGTTGATGACGGCTCAAAAGCTGTAAACGTTTTGCTTTCGCGCGAGGAAACCTATGCCGATGTAAGCCCTGTAAGGCTGAACTCCAATGGCATATCTGCTTTTATTTCCATAATGAGAGGCTGCGACAATATGTGCTCTTTTTGTGTAGTTCCATTTACTCGCGGACGCGAACGCAGCCGCGACCCGCTTTCCATTATAAAAGAAGCGGAAGACCTGTATGCGAAAGGCTATAAAGAGGTAACGCTTCTTGGACAGAATGTAGACTCTTACAAGTGGTCATCAGAAGATAAAACAAGCAATGTTAATTTTGCCGGCCTGCTGGAGCTGGTGGCCCTGGTTGCGCCCGATCTTAGAGTACGCTTTTCAACCTCTCATCCGAAGGATATTACCGACGAGGTATTGCACACCATTGCCAGGCATGATAATATATGCAAGTACATTCACCTTCCCGTACAATCAGGCAATTCGCGGGTATTGGAACTGATGAACCGCACCTACGACCGCCAGTGGTATATGGAACGCGTAGACAGCATTCGTCGCATCATTCCGCAATGCGCAATTTCAACCGATGTAATAACAGGCTTTTGCACTGAAACAGAGGAAGACCACCTTGAAACATTAAGTATGATGGATTATGTGAAGTACGACTTTGCTTATATGTTTATGTACTCAGAAAGACCCGGCACGCTTGCAGCCAAAAGATATAAAGATGATGTGCCCGAAGAAATAAAGAAAAGGCGGCTTAATGAAATAGTACAAAAACAACAGCAGCATTCGCACCAGCGTTTGCGCTCTCAGGTTGGCAAGGTGCACAAGGTTTTAATAGAAGGCTTTTCAAAGAAATCTGATTTAGATTACTGCGGCCGAAACGATCAGAACGCAATGGTTGTTTTTCCTGCGCATAGCGGCTTTAAACCCGGCGACTATGCCGATGTGCTTGCAGAGCACTGCACAACAGCTACTTTATTGGGAAAGATCATTCGTTAAATCTAAGCATAATCGTTAAAGGAAATGGATACTCAGGATATAAAGAACAGATTTGGAATAATAGGGAACTCCCCCCTTTTGAACAGGGCTATAGATGTGGCGGCACAAGTGGCACCTACTGACATTTCCGTTTTAATTACAGGCGAGAGCGGAAGCGGAAAAGAGGTTTTTTCTCATATTATACATCAGCTGAGTGCTCGCAAGCACGGGCCATTTATAGCCGTTAACTGCGGCGCTATCCCCGAAGGAACCATTGACTCCGAGCTTTTTGGACA
The DNA here is from genome assembly GCA_002332615.1 of Sphingobacteriaceae bacterium UBA2059. Taxonomy (GTDB): domain Bacteria; phylum Bacteroidota; class Bacteroidia; order Sphingobacteriales; family Sphingobacteriaceae; genus Arcticibacter. The sequence continues at coordinate 66,922 of DDAL01000004.1, forward strand.
TGAAAAAGGATCTTTTACCGGAGCCCATGAAGCCCGTAAAGGTTATTTTGAAGTGGTAAATGGCGGTACTATCTTTTTAGACGAGGTGGCCGAATTGCCCATGGGCACCCAAGCCCGTTTACTGCGGGTACTGGAAACAGGCGAATACCTAAGGGTTGGGTCGTCCAAAGTACAAAAAACTGATGTGCGTGTAGTTGCTGCAACCAATGTAGAGGTTTCTAACGCGGTAAATAAAGGCAAGTTTAGAGAAGATCTATATTACCGGCTGAGCACTGTTCCTTTAAAGATCCCTCCGCTGAGAGATCGAAAAGAAGACATCTATCTGATATTCAGAAAATTTATTGCCGATTTTGCTCATAAATACCGCAGCCCCGGAATTCAGCTAGACCATGAAGCGCAGCAAATGCTTATCAACTATAGCTGGCCGGGCAACGTAAGACAGCTTAAAAACATAGCAGAGCAAATTGCCGTACTCGAAAAAAACAGAGAGGTGAACGCCGAACGCTTAAAAAATTACATTCCTCAGGAAACAGGCAACAACCTGCCCATGACCATAAGACAGGATGCCAAAGATGATCTATCTGAGCGAGATATTTTGTATAAAGTAATGTTTGACCTTAAGAGAGATATGTGGGATCTAAAAAAGCTGGTGGCAGAGATTATTAAAGACGATGGAAACGTGAACATATTAAGAGAAAACTCTCACCTGTTCAATCAGCTCCATCCGGAAAACGAGTATCCGGTAAAAGCGTCGCATCAGCCCCTGGTAATTGCCCCTGCCGACAAGGACAACAAGCAAGAGTATAGCTATGTGAAACATGACGAGGAGTATGAAGAATCCTTATCTTTGGTGGAAAGAGAGTCGGACCTTATTAAAAAGGCTTTAAAGAAATATAAAGGCAAGCGCAAGCTGGCTGCCCAGGAGTTGGGAATTTCAGAAAGAACTTTGTACAGGAAAATTAAAGAACTTAATCTTAATTGATTGATCTAATGACACGTAAAGCTTTAGTGCTACTTCCCCTTTTTTTTCTATTTCAGTCTTGCGGATTTTATAAGTTCAATCAGGCGTCCATTCCGGCCAATATGAAAACTGTATCTGTACAGTTCTTTGAAAACAACGCCCCTCTGGTAGTATCGTACTTAAGCCAGCAATTTACAGACGCCCTCAAGGAGCGCATACGAAGCCAGTCGAGGCTTAGTCTTATCCGAGAGAATGCCGATGGTAATTTCGAAGGACGCATAACCGGATACGCTATTAGCCCGGTAGCAGTTGGAGCCAATGAAATGGCTAACAAATCGCGGGTTACCATTACAGTAAGCGTAAAATTTACCAACCTGCTTGATGAAAAACTCAGCTTCGAACAGTCGTTCAGCCAGTTTGAAGAAATAAACGGAACCACTATCCAAACCGGCCAGGAGGCTGCTGTTATAAGGAACATTAATGCTAAGCTAACAGAAGATATATTTAACAGAGCCTTTGCTAACTGGTAATTCTTTTATTGTAATTTTTTCGACATGGTGAATGCAAGCAATTTTAACGAACAGGTGAAGGACGATTTCAACAGGCTTATTTCGCCTGAAAATATATACAATGAAGAAGACCTTGCGCTGCTGGAATCACTCATTGACCTATATCCTTTTTGCCAGCCGCTGCACATGGCGCGTGCCAGGGCAGTGAGCAAATTCAAAAAAGATAAAACCCGCGCCGCCTTAACCGATGCTCTTACTTATGCTGCTTCGGCAAATAAGGTTTACACCTACGTACACTCGCCTTCAACATTTATTAAACATTCTTATAATAAGACTGGCAACAGCAGCCGGCAGGCCGGGGTACAAGTTACACCCGATGTAGAGACGGCACAGTTAAACCATGCAGGCGAAGGGGCTGAGCCCCTGCAAAGGGAAGACTATGCGCAAGACACTTCCGAACCCATTGTTATAGTGAGCGGTACCCCCCGCGAGGACGTTGTTGAACTGCCAACTGAAGACGACCAATTGATCGAAACAGTTATTCCCGAACCCGAAATGCCTCAATTGGTAGAAGAGAGTACTGCTAATACCAATAACATTGAGCAGCCTTCTGACGAAAGAGAAGAAGAAAAGGAACTGGTGCTTGTAGATAGTATTGCCTCTTCGGACTATTTTACCTTCAATCAATCGCAGATTGATCCGAGGCAGACAAATGAAGAAAAGTTACTAAACACTTCCAGCGAAGTTCATAAGTATCATGACGATACGCTCCCGTATTCCTTTCTCTGGTGGCTGCATAAAACCCGCAGCGAGTATGCCCACACCTACCAGCCGTTTAAACCGTCTACTTCTGTAGGCCTGAAGCTTTCGGCCGGCTTAAACCAGCAGTATATGGAAAACATATTCCACATACAGCCCGAGCTTAACACCATGGCTGCCACGCCCGCTACTACCGTAGAATTTGAGCTTAAAAGAAAAGAAGACAAGATAATTGAACGCTTTATAAAAGAGGAACCGCAGATAAAGCCCGCACATGCAGACAAGCTGGATACTGAAAATAAAGCCCGCAAAAGCTCAGAAGATAACCTCGATCTTGTGTCAGAAACACTGGCCAGAATATACGCCGATCAAATGCTTTTTCACAAAGCCATAGATACTTATAAAAAATTAAGTTTGAAATTCCCGGATAAAAAACTTTACTTTGCCAGTCAAATAGAAAACTTAGAAAAGAAAATAAGCTAATCATATGTTTTATACCATCATTATTATAGCAATTATCGTTTGTATACTCCTTGCCCTATTAATTCTTATTCAGGAACCAAAAGGCGGAGGCCTTACTTCCGGATTTGCAGGAACCAACAACATCATGGGGGTTCAGCGCACCGGAGATTTCCTTGAAAAAGGCACATGGGTACTTGCTGTAGCGCTTATGGTCTTATCGCTGCTTAGCAATGCAACTGGAAATAGCGGGGGTGGAACGTCAGAAGCGCAAGAAATTCAGAAGCAAATAAACAAGAGTACACCAACCATGCCGGTTAGCCCAAATCTGCCCGGCTTAGGCGACAGCTCAAAGAAATAAGCTTCTTTATCAAAGCTAAAAAGCTGCCTCATGCTATGAGGCAGCTTTTTTGTTTTAAGGGCTTTTACGCGTTCGAAGCATTTGCATTATCAAACGCTTTCAACGCTTACATATCCGATTTATGCTTTATACGCACCCGTGTAAGCACTTATAAAGGCTCTTAGCCCGGCGACACGTCGTATTTGGGTGGGAGCACGTTACCAGGCTTTTTCTTCTTCTTTCTGCGTCGGTTCCACCATATATAGAAACCTGTTACTGGCAGGCTGGTGGCTATAAGCCCACCGGTAAAAGTTACCAGTTTTCCAAACCAGCCCATCCCTACACCACGGTAGCTACTTAGGGAGAATTAAAAACCAGCGACCTTACAACATCTCTTAGCCATGCACGTCATGCATGCGCGGTATACCTGCTTGCGGCCATGATGTAAGCATGGAAAAACATGGACTCATTATGGGCTCATCATGGACACATCGCGGCAGCATCCCTTATCTGCGAGGTACTTGTCGGCTTGCGGGACATGGTCTGGATTTGATACTATTCACACGCTTAAGACCAACAGCGGATGTATTTGAAGCAAAGATTATGTTTAACTAAGGTTTACTATTTTCTTAACGTTTGCCGACTATTTTTACTGGCAATTCTTGCTGCCACCGGCATCTGCAGTCCGCGGCCTGTTGGAAGGCAGCACCTCAGAATTTATTTTGGGGCATTTGTACTCCGGGACTAGTGAATACCCAAGAGCTAACAATAACCGCTACCTGGATGGCGCCAGGCCTTTTCACTCAAATTACCCTGGCTAAAGAAGTTAAGTTTAAGCGCAGGCAATAAACAAACGTGCGGGTTTGCAAAGAAGGTATAACGGAATTTCCGCCCCCCGCCTCCTCTGGTTATGAGCCGGAATTTGAGACGTGTTTTTTACTGGCAGTACACTGCCAGCTTGGCACCCTCATCGTCTTTAAGTTGAATTTCCTGTTGGGCTCTGATGCATTTTTGACATTTTGTGCATATTCTGTTTCACATTTATTATTTGGCACAAAATCTGATCAATCACCGTAAAAACTAATATTCAATAACATGGCATTAAGTATTAAACCTATCGCAGATAGAGTAGTAGTCGAAGCTGCTCCTGCAGAAGAAAAAACTGCATCAGGTCTTTATATCCCTGACACTGCAAAAGAAAAACCGCAGAGAGGAACTGTTGTAGCGGTTGGTGATGGTAAAAAAGATGAGCCTTTAACTGTAAAGGTTGGAGATGAGGTTTTGTATGGTAAGTACGCCGGAACGGAAATTACCTACGAAGGTAAGGAGTATCTTATCATGCGCGAATCTGATATTTACGCAGTTCTATAATTCAAAGGTATAATATTAAAACATTAGCTGATTCTTCGGCTTAACTTAAAAAAAAATGGCTAAAATAGTAAAGTATAATGTAGACGCACGGGACGCTCTAAAAAGAGGCGTTGACACCTTATCAAATGCTGTTAAGGTAACTTTAGGTCCAAAAGGACGTAATGTTATTATTGATAAAAAGTTTGGTTCACCTTCGATTACTAAAGATGGCGTTACCGTTGCTAAAGAAATAGAGCTTAAGGACAGCCTGGAAAACATGGGCGCTCAGATGGTTAAAGAAGTTGCTTCTAAAACTGCTGATATTGCCGGCGATGGTACTACTACCGCAACCGTTTTGGCCCAGGCTATTGTAACCGCTGGTATTAAAAACGTTGCCGCAGGTGCTAATCCTATGGATTTGAAACGCGGTATTGACAAAGCAGTAGCAGCCGTTGTTGCAAACTTAAAACAACAATCTCAAACTGTTGGCGAAGACATTAACAAAATCAAACAGGTTGCTTCTATTTCTGCCAATAACGACGAAATCATTGGTTCGTTAATTTCCGAAGCAATGGAAAAGGTGGGAAAAGACGGTGTTATTACCGTTGAAGAAGCTAAGGGTACTGAAACTGAAGTTAAAACAGTTGAAGGTATGCAGTTTGATCGTGGCTACCTTTCTCCTTACTTCGTTACCAATAGCGATAAGATGGAAGCCGAACTGGAAAATCCTTATATCCTGATCTACGACAAAAAGATCAGCAGCATGAAGGAATTACTTCCTGTACTTGAAAAACAAGTTCAAACCGGCAAACCGCTTATCATCATCGCTGAAGATCTTGATGGCGAAGCTTTGGCTACTCTGGTTGTAAACAAAATTCGCGGCTCGCTTAAAGTTGTAGCTGTTAAAGCTCCGGGCTTTGGCGACAGAAGAAAAGCAATGCTGGAAGATATCGCTATTTTAACAGGCGGTACAGTTATATCTGAAGAAAGAGGATACAAGCTTGAAAACGCTGATCTTTCTTACCTTGGACAGGCTGAAAAGGTTGTTGTTGATAAAGACAACACTACCATTATAAATGGCATTGGTCAAAGTGAAGATATTAAGGCTCGTGTAAGCCAGATAAAAGCTCAGATTGAAACTACTACATCTGATTATGACCGCGAAAAACTTCAGGAAAGACTTGCAAAGCTAGCAGGTGGTGTAGCTGTACTTTACGTAGGTGCTGCAACTGAAGTTGAAATGAAGGAAAAGAAAGACCGCGTTGATGATGCTTTACATGCAACCCGCGCGGCTGTTGAAGAAGGAATTGTTGCCGGTGGTGGCGTAGCTCTTATTCGTGCTATTGAGTCTATCGAGAACATGAAAGGCGAAAACGAAGATGAAACTACTGGTATAGCTATCGTTAAACGTGCTATTGAAGAACCTTTGCGTCAGATTTGTGAAAACGCTGGTATCGAAGGTTCAATTGTAGTTCAGCGTGTTAAAGAAGGAACTGCTGATTATGGCTTCAATGCAAGAACAAATGTATATGAAAACTTAATTGGTGCAGGTGTTATTGACCCAACTAAAGTTACTCGTGTTGCTTTGGAAAACGCAGCCTCTATTGCTGCAATGCTTCTTACAACTGAGTGTGTTTTAGCTGATGATCCAGAAGATGAAAAGGCTGGTGCTGGTATGCCTCCTATGGGCGGCGGCATGGGCGGAATGATGTAAGCTTCTGTCACTCTATAAAAAAGGGGTACTTCGTTTGGTCGAAGTACCCCTTTTTTTATTTATTTACTGAAAACTTGTATATGGTAACAGATTCATACATGCCGTCAGGCTGCAAGACTGCGCTAGGGAAACTACATTGATTAGGCGAGTCGGGGAAATGCTGTGTTTCAAGGCAAAAAGCTCCTCTAAATTCATCCTTACTGCCGTTCTTTAATGTATGATTACTTTCCAGAAAGTTTCCTGTATAGAGTTGCATCCCGGGCTCACTTGTATAGGTATCCATAACAATGCCCGATTGATCACCAAGAGCAGTTGAAACTTTGCTCAGGGCACCTGAGTTTTCAAATGCAAAGGTATGGTCGTATCCGTTTCCAAACTTTAACTGCTCGTGCTCATCAAAGATATCTTTTCCAATAGTTTTAGCTATGCGAAAATCAAACGGGGTACTTTCTACTGTATGCGTTTGCCCGTAAGGGATAAGATTTTCATTTACAGGCACATAATGATCAGCGTTTACCTGTAGTGAATGATTATAAATTGTTCCTGTTCCCAAACCGTTTAGATTAAAGAACGAGTGGTTGGTTAAATTGATAACAGTAGGTTTTGTGGTTGAGGCTTTGTACTCAATTTTTACTTCATTTTCCTTTGTAAGAGTGAATGTAACCTTCACATTCAAATCGCCCGGGTAGCCTTCTTCTCCGTCTTTTGAAAAATAAGACAGCTCCACTGCCTCATCGGAAACGCGCTCTACGTCCCATACTACACTTGAGAAGCCTTTCAACCCGCCATGCAAATGATTGGGGCCATTGTTTACCGGCAGTGTATACGTTTCGCCTTCCAGCGTAAACTTTCCACTTGCTATCCGATTGCCATAACGGCCTATAGTAGCTCCAAAATAGGTTTCATCTCCTGTCATGTAGCCTTCCAGGTTGTCGAAACCGAGCACTACATCTTTTAGTGTTCCCTTCATATCCGGAACCACAATACTTACTATCCGCGCGCCATAGTTTGTTATTGATACCGACATTTGCTCATTCTTGAGGATGAAAAGAGAAACGTCTTTACCCTCTACCACTTGTTCAAATTCTTTCGGAGAGGGGTGTAATTCATCAAATTGGTTATTCGTCATAATATAGTGTTTAAGATAATTGCATGTCAAAAAGTTGGGCAATGGTGTTCTTTAATACTTCTTTAACCTCTTCCATATCTACCTTGCGCCCTAGCTCGCGTTCTAAGGACGTTACGTCTTTATCGTCAATACCACAAGGTATAATGTTTTTGAAGTAAGGGAGTTCGGTGTTTACGTTTAAGGCAAATCCGTGCATGGTAACCCATCGGCTGCAGCGAACTCCCATGGCACATATCTTTCGGGCTTTGTCGTTATCGGCATCGATCCAAACGCCTGTATATCCGGGGTACCTCCCTCCTTCTACTCCAAAGTGCTTAAGCGTTTGTATAATAGCTTCCTCCAGTGTGCGCAGGTATAAATGTATATCGGTAAAAAAATTATCCAGGTCGAGTATCGGATAGCCGACTATTTGCCCAGGCCCGTGATAGGTAATATCGCCGCCTCGGTTTATTTTATAAAAGCTCGCTTCTTTTTTTTGCAGAGCTTCTTTGTCCAGCAGCAGGTTTTCCAGACTTCCGCTTTTACCCAGAGTATAAACGTGTGGATGCTCAGTGAATATTAAGTAATTATCGGTCGGCGTTTCAACAGAGTCTTTACGGTTCGCCACCTTTGTATTCACCACCGAATCAAAAATGGCTTCTTGTCTTTCCCAGGCTTGTTGGTAATCAACCAAACCCCAGTCCTGAAACTTTACTTTCTTATTTTTCATAATCTAATTCTTTGCAGCCCGCTACATAGCCTATCATATATTCTTTAAAGCTTTCGTAATTTACGTTAAAGCTGCGGCATTGCTGGTTGGTGTTTAATTGAGCAAACAGCACACCTTCTTCCTTACAGGTAAATGGCGAAAGGGAAATATGATCCTTAAAGGAAACGTTTCGTTGTCCCTGCAGCTTATAAATTGCTTCCTTGGCACACCAGCATACATATAGATGCTTTATCAAATTTCCTTTATCTATAAAACCCAGCTCTTCTTTCGAGAGGAACTTGCTGGCAATACGACTTATTTTGGTTTTAACTATTTCGATGTCTATCCCTACAGGCTGATCTTTGCTTATCATTACGGCAGCATAATCCAGCGAATGGCTTAAAGATATATGATGAGGAAAGTTTACAAGATACGGTTTCCCGTTGGCATCAACCTGGCAGTCAATATACTCATTGGTATTGAGCAGTTCGCGAAGTAACACTCTCGTACTCAGCCAATGGAGGCTGCGTTTTCCATTATTTAATGTGGTTATAAAAGCTTTTTCCTTTTCACTCAGTTTTAATCGCGAATAAAGCTCCTCTGCTGTCTCTTCAATCTTCCATAAAGCATAACATGTAGTATCGTCTATGCTTTTTTGGTATGCTATAGCCATTCAGTTTATTTATTATGCAATTTACTACAAACCTTTATACCATTAGATATAATGTAAAATTTTACACTCATCTTCAAACTAATTCCTAATTTAGCTAGCCCTATTGTTATGATCCTCACAGATAAAGAAATATTAGAACAAATTGAAAATGGTTTTATTGTTATTGAACCGTTTAAAAGAGAGTGTCTCGGCACTAACTCGTATGATGTGCATCTGGGCAAGCACCTTGCTACCTACAAAAGCAGGGCTCTGGACGCTAAAAATCATAACGAGATAGAGCATTTCGAAATACCTAAGGAAGGCTTTGAACTGCAACCCGGCACCCTTTACCTGGGAGTAACTGTTGAGTATACCGAAACCCACAAACATGTGCCCTTTTTGGAAGGGAAGTCGAGTACAGGCAGGCTGGGGATTAACATTCACGCTACCGCAGGAAAAGGAGATGTTGGCTTTTGCAATACCTGGACGCTTGAAATATCTGTTATTCAGCCCGTGAGGATTTATGCAGGCATGCCCATAGGTCAGCTTATTTACTTCAATGTTGATGGGGTAGTCGAAACGCTTTATCATACTAAAGGCAATGCGAAATACAATAATAAAACGACGCGGCCTGTGGAAAGTATGATGTGGAGGAACAAGTTTTAGCTGCTATTTCTATGGAACAAGTTGAGGTAGAGTCTTATACGCTTGAAGAAATACTTACATCCTTAGAAAACCAAAACAGGCTTATACTTTGGAACGACGACCATAATACCTTTGACCATGTTATTTATTGTCTGATAACTCACTTAAGCTATACCGAAAGCCAGGCAGAGAGAATTGCCTGGTCTGTACATACTAAAGGTAAGTGCACAATACTGGAAGGCGACCTTACAAAGCTTGGGCAGTATCGTAGTATACTGCTTGATGAAGGCTTAACTGTAAGCATCTCCTAAAATTTGCATTTACAGTTAAGCCGCAGGTTAGATGAGCTATGTTTTACAACCTTAGCTGTGCCAGCCTCAACCTATACTACTCCAGGTCAAATATTTCATGAAGATCCGGAATGACAACGTGCCTGAACCCTTCTTCAAGCAATGTATTGCTGAATTTCTTTTGAACATTATACTCGCCATGTACCAGAAAGAGCTTTTTTACGTCGCCCGGATTCTGACAGGATAGAAATTTCAGAAGGTCATTAACATCCCCATGAGCACTCATCGAATGTATAGACTGCACATCGGCCCTTACCAGATATTCATCTCCGAAAACCCTTACTACTTTATCCCCGGCTAGTAATCGTCCTCCTAATGATGAGGGTTCACAATAGCCCACAATCAAAATAGTATTCTTTTCATTCTCAATAGTATTTTTTATATGATGCCTTATTCTCCCGGCCTCCGCCATACCAGAAGAGGATATGATAACACAAGGTCTGGGATCATCATTAAGAGACTTAGACTCTTCTACAGATTGTATAAACTTTAAACCCTTAAAACTAAAGATATCATCATCCTTTTTAAGAACGTTCTGTACATCCTTGTTATAAACATAGGTATGCTCCTTTAGTACGTTTGTTGCATTTTCCGATAAGGGACTGTCTACATAATAAGGAACGTCAGGCAAAGAGCCCTTAAGATCGAGGGCATTTAAAGCATATAAAAGCTCCTGAGTACGCCCTACACTAAAAGCAGGTATAATCAGTTTCCCTTTTCGCAAAACACAGGTTTGATGAATAAGCTCAAGAAGTTTATCTTCTGTATCATCTACCGCTTTATGCAAAGAATCGCCATAGGTAGACTCCATAACAATATAATCCGCCTGGCGAAAAGTTGATGGATTTCTTAAAAGCAAAGCCTCATAGCGCCCAATGTCTCCACTGAATGTGATATTGACGCTTTTACCTTGATCGATAATGTCCAGATGGATCGCTGCGCTGCCAAGTATATGGCCTGCGTCGGTAAATCTAAGTTTTATTCGGGGGCTTACGTCATATTCCTCTTCGTATTCAACAATTTTAAACAAGCCCAGAGCCTTCATCACGTCTTCCTGAGTATACAAAGGATCAAGGGCATGCTCACCTCTTTTAAAACGTTGTTTATTTACGAAATACGCATCCTGCTCTTGAATATGGGCTGAATCATTCAAAAGTATCCTGCATAAGTCCATAGTGGCTGCAGTACTGAAAATAGTACCTTCAAAGCCTGAAGCAACCAGCCTTGGGATTAATCCGGAATGATCTATATGTGCATGAGAAAGGACTAAGTAGTCTATTTGTGAAGGCTCAAAGCCGAAATCACTATTTAGATCGTCTGTTCCCTCACCCATGCCCTGAAATAGACCACAGTCCAGTAGTACCTTTGTCCCATCACTTAGTTCTAATAAGTGCTTACTGCCCGTAACATGTCTGGCAGCCCCATGAAAAGCTATCTTCATTTAGTTTTTTAAACCACAACAATTGATTATGTATTAGGTTCGTACTATTATGATTACTTATTTATAGTTTAAATTACCTTTGCTGACCTAAAATGATCTCTTATTCTCAAGTCATAACAACCTTATACACACATTGCCTTCATTCGAACAAGCAGCTGTCTATAAAATAAAAACGCCTCAAATTGCTATACTTTGAGGCGTTTTGCTTATCTGAAGATGGTATTAAACTATCTTAGTTCTTCTTCCTTAAGGAAAGATGCGCTGTAATATTCTCTGCGCATTCTATTAATGTTTGTAAGTGAAATACCAACTGGGCATTCCGCTTCACATGCTCCTGTATTTGTACAATTACCAAATCCTTCAGCATCCATTTGAGCAACCATTGCCATTGCCCGGCGGTTACGCTCTGCCTTACCCTGAGGCAATAGTGCTAATTGAGATATCTTTGCAGAAACGAACAACGAAGCAGAAGCATTTTTGCAGGCAGCTACACAAGCGCCGCACCCTATACAAGTAGCAGAGTTGAAGGCTTCGTCAGCAATAGGTTTTGGAATTGGGATGCTATTCGCATCGGGAATCCCACCGGTATTAACAGAAATAAATCCGCCCGCCTGTTGAATACGTTCGAAAGCTGTGCGGTCAACTGTAAGGTCTTTGATTACCGGAAATGCTATAGAGCGCCACGGTTCAATGGTAACAGTCTGTCCATCGTGGAAGCTACGCATATGTAGCTGACAAGTTGTTATACCATACTTAGGCCCGTGCGGCCGGCCGTTGATATACAATGAGCAGGCACCACATATACCTTCGCGACAGTCGTGATCAAAATATATTGGGTCTTCTCCCTGCTTAGACAATTTTTCATTAACAATATCAAGCATTTCAAGAAATGACATATCAGGTGATACATCCTCTGCTTTATAAGTTACAAATCTGCCCTTGTCATTCACATTCGTCTGTCTCCAGACTTTAAGGGTTAAATTCATATTTCCGCTCATGGCTATTTAGATTTGTAAGTCGGCAACCGATAGAATAATCGATTGCTGACCTTCTTTATAATTTTATTTATAACTTCTTTGTGTCAACTTAACATTTTCAAAATGTAGTTCTTCCTTATGCATCCTTGCAGTTACATTATCGCCCTGATACTCCCAAGCAGCTACATAGGTAAAGTTTTCGTCATCCCGTTTGGCTTCACCTTCTTCTGTCTGACTTTCCAAACGGAAGTGACCTCCGCAGGACTCTTTTCTATGCAAAGCGTCTTCGACCATAAGCTCTGCCAACTCAAGGAAATCAGCAACCCTGCCAGCCTTTTCAAGAGACATATTCAGTTCCTCATTTACACCCAACACACGCACATTTTTCCAAAAATCAGCTCTCAGATCCTGAATCATCGTCCTTGCTTTAGTGAGACCTTCTTCGTTACGAGCCATACCACAATACTCCCACATAATGTGACCAAGGTCACGATGGTACTCATCTACAGTTCGGGTTCCCTTTAAAGAAAGCAATTTCGCGACGCGGTCCTCTACTTTTTTTCTTGCCTCTTCAAAAGCAGCGTTTTTAGCGTCTATTGGCTTTGGTCCTATAGTTGCAAGATAATCTCCTACAGTATAAGGTATTACGAAGTAGCCGTCAGCAAGGCCCTGCATCAAAGCGGAAGCTCCAAGGCGATTAGCACCGTGATCAGAGAAGTTGGCCTCCCCAAGACAATATAAGCCCGGAATAGTAGTCATCAGATTATAGTCAACCCACAAGCCACCCATCGTATAGTGCACAGCAGGATAAATACGCATAGGCATTTCGTACGGATTCTCATCTGTGATTTGCATATACATATCAAACAGGTTTCCGTATTTTGCTTCAACAGCCGCTTTACCTAAACGGCCTATAGCTTCAGCAAAATCCAAATATACTGCTACTCCCGTTGAACCTACGCCTCTGCCATCATCGACAGCTTCTTTTGCATTTCGCGAGGCAACATCCCGAGGTACAAGATTACCAAACGAAGGATACTTTCGCTCAAGGAAGTAATCCCTCTCATCCTCTTTAATATCGGTCGCTTTAATTTCACCTTTACGGAGCTTCTCAGCCATTTCACGCGTCTTAGGGACCCACACTCGTCCGTCATTACGCAAAGACTCTGACATAAGAGTCAATTTCGACTGATGGTCACCGGATACAGGAATACAAGTAGGGTGAATTTGTGTAAAGCAAGGATTTCCGAACAAAGCACCTTTTTTATACGCCCGCCATATAGCCGTTGTATTACAGCCCATAGCATTTGTAGAAAGATAAAACACGTTGCCATATCCTCCGGTACATAGCAAAACAGCATGTCCTTCGAATGTTTCAATTGAGCCGTCTACAAGATTACGTGTTACAATGCCTTGAGCTCTTCCGTCGGCAACAACCAGATCAAGCATTTCATGACGGTTGTACATTTTAACTTTACCTTCAGCAATTTGTCTATTAAGAGCGGAATAAGCCCCTAAAAGCAGTTGCTGACCCGTTTGGCCCCTGGCATAGAACGTACGCGATACCTGAGCACCACCAAATGAACGATTATCAAGCAGGCCGCCATATTCGCGAGCGAAAGGAACTCCTTGCGCAACACATTGGTCAATTATACTTACCGACTCTTCCGCAAGACGATAAACGTTTGCCTCCCGTGCCCTGTAATCTCCACCTTTTATTGTATCGTAAAATAAACGGTAAATACTATCACCATCATTTCTATAGTTCTTTGCTGCATTTATACCACCTTGTGCAGCAATAGAATGCGCACGCCTCGGGCTATCCTGATAACAAAAAGCCTTAACATTATAACCAAGCTCGGCAAGCGATGCGGCCGCAGACGCACCCGCCAATCCGGTTCCTACTACTATAATTGTATATTTCCTTTTATTTGCAGGGTTAACCAGTTTAAGGTTAAACTTATGCTTAGACCACTTCTCAGCTAAAGGTCCTTCAGGAATTTTTGAATCTAATACCATTTGAAAAAGTTTTATCTCCCGCTACAGCCGGAGTTGATCCATCTAATTGAAAAAATAAATGTATAAAGGCATCAAAGCAAACAATGCCGGAATAATAATGGAAAACAGCCAAAGCCCTATCCCATCAATAAGAGGTTTATACTTCCTGTGATCCCAGCCCAAGGTTTGAAATCCGCTTTGAAAGCCATGATACAAGTGAAAAGCCAGGGCAATCATTGAAATAACATACAAAGCCACATACCACCATTGCTTAAACGAGAGCTGAACTATACGGTAAAGATCTTTCAAGACAACCACCTGTACACCACGTTCCACATCAACAAACTCTGAGTGCACACGCTTAGTACCATCAAGAGGAAGTTGAGTAATATTAACTTGCGTAGGGTCAGAAAGGCTTGTTTCATACTGAGTATAAGGCATATCTCCAAACTTATACTGGAACCAAAAGTTACCCATATGCACTACAATAAAAATCAGTAAGATAGTGCCCAACACACCCATGTTTCTGGAATTCCAGCTACTATTTGCTGCACCATCTACTTTTGCATACCCTACAGGGCGCGCTTTGTTATTATTTACTGTAATAATCAATGCATAAACCGCATGTAAAATGATTGAAAGATATAATAAATAAGACACAATCTTAATTGGCAAGAAATGAGTCATAAAATACGAATACTCATTAAATGCCTTGCCGGCATCTGCCCTAAATAATTGTAAATTACCTACGACGTGGATGATCAGGAACAGGCATAAAAACAAACCTGTCATGCTCATAATCAATTTTCTCCCCAATGTTGAAGAGAAAGCCCTTGTTAAACTGCTCATTTCTTTTCTTTAGTTTTATAAAATAAGTGTAAACTAATTCTTTATGTACGAAAATAGGCTACTTTAATCAATATTCCATGTATTGAGTTTATTTAGAAACATTCAAAGTAAAAGACTTACCCTGTTGGTTTACAATCAATTCCCTGCTATCTATTGATACCCAATACTTTCCAAAGACAGCATCTAAAATAAGACAGAGATAATGACATTCGTCAAAATAAAAGCGCTTAAGAATCACCTTGGAAGATAGATTGATCCTGGCAAGCCAGCAATAATATTTTTACTTAACGTATCGATACTATCAGCAGACAGAGACTTAAAATAATTAAAAGCTTTTTCCTTAACGTTCTCTGAATAAACAGCTTCGGCACCTGGACGTTTTAATATAAAAAGCTCAAAAGCCGCAAAAGCTATTGCATCAAATCGCAAGGCGGTAGATCCGTCCGGCATCCGAAAATCAAGATCGGTTCTTGTCCAGTCGAGCACAGGCATAAAATTATAGCACACTGTATTTATGCCGCAAGCCCCTAGGTTTTTTATCGACTGCGAGTAGTTGTCAAGGTACAATCTAAAGTTTCCGCTCCGCTTTTTAATGTCCTCATGCACGGGGACACTTTCAACTACAGACCATGTCAAGCCTTTACTTTCGATTAATGTTTTTCGCTTAAGAATTTCATTTTCAGGCCAAGTCTCTCCGTTTGGAATATGGTGAAGTGCATTAACAACGCCCGTAGCGCCGGCTTGCTTAATGTCATTTAACGACACAGGGTCAGCTGGTCCATACCAGCGCCAAGTTTGTTCTAAAGTCATGAAATTATTGTTTTAAACGCCACTAAATGCACTGAATCCTCCATCTATTGGAAGCACAACCCCGGTCACGAATTCCGATGTGCCACCACACAACCACATTATGGCTCCGACAAGATCTTCTGGATTGCCAAAACGCCCAAGTGGAGTATGCTCTATAATGGCCTTTCCTCTCTCAGTTAAACTTCCATCGGACGTCGTTAAAAGAGATCGATTTTGTTCTGTCAGGAAAAAACCTGGAGCCAAAGCATTCACACGTATTCCAGCCTTAGAAAAATGCACTGCCAACCATTGCGTAAAATTAGACACGGCAGCCTTGGCACCGCTATACGCAGGAATCTTAGTTAAAGGTCTAAAGGCATTCATAGAGGAAATATTAATAATACAAGTACCTTTTTTGTTAACCATTTCCTTTGAAAAAACTTGTGTTGGAAGTAAAGTACCTATAAAGTTAAGCTCAAAAACGAAACGGATACCGTCCGGATCGAGATCAAAAAACGTTTTCAGTCCCTCTTCTATTGATAATTCGTCCGCTTTTATATAATGGCTTTGTGATGTCGTACCCTTAGGGTTGTTACCGCCAGCGCCGTTAACTAAAATATCACAAGATCCGAAGGCTTGATTCACGCTTTCACGCGCCTTTTCCAGACTGTTTTTATCTAGAACATCGCATGAAACAGCAATCGATGAGCCTCCTTCGAGCCTGATCTTATCAGCGACTTTCTGCGCATTCTCTACTTTTAAATCAAGCACGGCAACCCTAGCTCCTCTTTTGCCGAACGCGGAGGCAATTGTACTACATAAAATTCCACCTCCTCCGGTTATTACCACTACCTTTCCAGAAAATTCGCTCTTCATACTTTAAGTTTAATTAGGAGCTCAATAATGAACAAAAATTATAACGACTACAACCAGCAACCTGTATTTATTTACGAAAACGATTGCATCCAATCAGTAGGATTAGGACAAAATTGCGAGGTTCCTTTAAGACCAGCTAATGTACCAATACACCCGGCAGCTGAATGCTGATAGAAAGCCAGCTAGAATGTAACAGCCTACGCAACGACCCATTTTTTAGCGCATCCTAGCTTATAAATTCTGACCTGTATACGCTTACTTTAGGCTGTGCTTCTTTTAAAGTCAGCTATTTACCACTCTTTCTAATTAAGCCATTATTCTGTTTATTGGTTACGATCGCACTAAAATATCATCTCTAACCGTTTGGCTGGGTTTTTTCCAATAGGGGGACCATTCCTCTACCATCTAACCAAAGTCTTACATTTCAACGCCCCAAAGGAGCTTACTTTTTAAAAAACAAAAAACCTTTTTTTGATACAATTCTAATCTGACAAGGCACCCAACATTAAGACCCTCAATAGGGATGTATAGCTATATCAGGACGAGACAGCGAGGCAGTTTAAACGTATCTCATTCGTACTTCGTTCGTGAATCTATGTTTGAAGATCGAACTAGGTACATTCAAACCACGTTGAAAGTTCTTTGCCATACACACGGCGTTGGCTTATGAAACAGCTCGAAACGTTTAAAGTCGTAAGCTTGCAATTAATTGGCAAGGCTAAAAAGACAGCAGTTTGACTGACTACATCAACAAGCCGCCACTGCTAAAGTCATTTCCTTCTAACGAAACGGCCGACTGCCCGGGCACGATGCCGCAAACCGCATTAGCAGAGTGCACATTGACCACATGGACTTACTGAAAGCAATGCGCAAACTGTTCCTTTCAGTAATACTAATAAAAAGGATATCCATAGGGAATGCCAATGACAGTCCAATTGCTCATTTGGAGCTCTCACGCATGACCGCTAATAAAAAAGGCCTCACTATAATTAGTGAGGCCTTTTTTTGTTGTAAACATTTGCTATTGAACCAGCGGGAAAGTCATCGTGATTCTGGAACCATCTGAAG
Organism: Sphingobacteriaceae bacterium UBA2059; assembly: GCA_002332615.1. Classification (GTDB taxonomy): domain Bacteria; phylum Bacteroidota; class Bacteroidia; order Sphingobacteriales; family Sphingobacteriaceae; genus Arcticibacter. The sequence continues at coordinate 84,476 of DDAL01000004.1, forward strand.
CAATTCCGTTCAGTCGAAGCACATTATTTTTGCTTGCGCTTAACGCTTTGTCAATATCATCCGTGTTATTAACAGGTTTACCATTCATATGCGTAATAACCGTTCCCCGCGTAATTCCATACTCATAAAACACCCCACCGCGACGCACATCAGTAACAACCACACCCGAGGCGATATTATATTTAGACTTTTGCGCTCCTGAAAGCGGTGTGAAGCTAGCTCCCAAGGCATTATACATTTCTTCTGAAGAACGTGAGCTACCAGCAGATTTTAGCTGCTCTTCACCCTTAAGGGTTACGGTTATTGTTTGTTCTTTTCCATCCCTTACAATTCCAAGCTTCACTTTTTCTCCCGGACGCATACGCCCCACTTTTTCCTGAAGGTCCGAAGAAGACAGTATAGTACGTCCTTCGATTTTACTTATGATATCGCCTTTCCTGATACCTGCAGCTTGTCCGGCGCCACCCGCAATTACTTCGTTAACATATAAGCCGTTTATTTGCTTCACGCCATACTCCTTTGCCACATTTGCATCAAGCTCTCTAAAAGTCACGCCTATAAAACCACGTTTAACAGCACCATATTTAATAAAGTCGTCCATAATCTTCTTAGCCAGATTAACCGGAATAGCAAATCCATATCCGGCATAATAGCCAGTCTGAGAAGCTATAGCAGCATTTATCCCAATAAGTTCGCCCTTCGTATTTACCAATGCACCGCCGCTGTTTCCTCTGTTAATAGCAGCGTCCGTCTGTATAAAGGATTCAATAGCAGCGTTTGCCCTTGGCTGGCCGTCCCCCCGTCTGTTGTACATTTCTTCCGGACTAGGCTGACCAAGCAATCCAAGTGCACGGCCCTTTGCACTCACAATACCGGCAGTAACCGTTGTTTGAAGAGTAAGCGGATACCCCACAGCCAACACCCATTCTCCCACCTGAACATTATCAGAGTTTCCTAGCTTCACAACCGGAAGGCCCTTACTGTTCACCTTTATCAGAGCAAGATCTGTATTAGGGTCGCGCCCTATTACTTTCGCCTGAAAAGCACGTTTATCCGGAAGAATAACCTCTATTTTGTTGGCATTTTCTACTACGTGATTGTTTGTTACAATATAACCATCATCGCTTACAATAACACCTGAGCCCGACGCCATGGCAGGTTGCCTTTGCTGATTGCCCCGGGGACTGCCGAAGAAGTCCCTGAACATCTCTTCAAAAGGATCGCCGCTTCCTTGCGAGCGCTGCGATCCAGAATAGGTAGTTTGAATATGCACTACGGCCGGAGTTACTGCAGCAGCTGCCTGAACGAAGTCCACCTCTCCTGCAGATGATATACTGATAGGGTTATTAGCAAAGTAAACTTTTTGCTTATCTTCTATCGTTGTAGAGGTTTGTTCCCCTTCTATAAGTTTGTAACCGCCTATAGCCATTGCGCCTCCAACCAGTGCTGTTAAAAGTGTAATTCCTATCTTTTTCATATATAATTCTTCTATGTAATTGACACAATCAAATGTAATACCACATCGCACTTAAAACCAACATGCCTGGCAGCTTAAATGTGTTAAAAAATGTTAAACATCCTCTAATCCGGCGTATAATTCTTCAACAAGGTAAAATATTGACTCTTAGCATTCTATCAGTCAAGCTGTTTTTGATTAATAAAAATTGAGTGCCTACCTCCAAAGCCATCTTAATAATGCACCGTCTGAACGATTTCAAAGGTTTTTTGTAACCTTGTAGTATGAAAATCAGGTTCTTTAAATACGAGGGAGCAGGCAACGATTTTATAATTATCGACAATCGTACAGGAAATATAGATCATTGCCGTCCTCAGATGCTTGCAGCCTTATGTCACAGGCGCTTTGGCATAGGGGCAGACGGCGTTATGTTTCTACAGCAGGCTACAGGATATGATTTTCAGATGGTTTACTATAATTCAGACGGGCAGCCGAGCAGTATGTGCGGCAATGGGGGGCGGTGCATAGTGGCCTTTGCAAAGGCACTAAAAATCATCGACAAAGAAACTAACTTTTTGGCAGTCGATGGCCCGCATTATGCCACAATTTCAGCTTCCGCTGATTGGGTAAGTTTGAAAATGAATGATGTTTCTGAAATAAATACAAACGAAGGTGCTTATCTGCTCAATACCGGATCTCCGCATTATGTACTAGAAACGAAAAACCTCAGAACACTCGACGTATTTACCATGGGTAAAGAAATACGGAACAGTGCTCCTTATAAGGCACAAGGAATAAATGTCAACTTCATAGAACCGCAAGGCGATTACTACCTAATACGTACTTATGAGCGAGGTGTGGAAAACGAAACTTATGCCTGCGGCACCGGAGCCACCGCTGCGGCAATTGCCATCGCTGTAAAAAACAATTTAAACGGAATGCAAAACATTCAGCTTAAAGCAAGGGGCGGCCTTTTAAATGTGCGTTTTGAACGACAGCCGCATGCATTTACAAACATCTATCTGGAAGGCCCGGCGACCCTGGTGTTTACCGGCGAAATAGAGCTGCAATCTCTATAAGATGCTATACTTATAATTAACAGAAACATCCTGTTATAAAGTTTTACTTTTGCTTATTAACAAATTCACTATGTACAGAACACACACCTGTGGCCAGTTAAACCTTAGCCACTTAAATACAAATGTCACCCTATCCGGCTGGGTTCAGAAATCCCGCGACCTGGGAGGGATGACTTTCATCGACCTGCGCGACCGCTATGGAATTACACAGCTTGTATTTAACATGGAAGAAAACCCCGAATTGTGCGCACAGGCGCGCAAATTAGGACGTGAGTATGTAATTAGTGTGGACGGAAACGTAATAGAACGCTCTAGTAAAAACCTGAAGCTGCCTACCGGCGAAATAGAAATCAAGGTTAGCCGTCTTGAAACTCTCAATGCAGCAAAGCTTCCTCCATTTTTGATAGAAGACGAAACGGACGGAGGCGAAGACCTGCGTCTTAAGTACCGCTATCTTGATCTCAGACGCAATCCCGTGAGAAACAATCTGATGCTAAGACACAGGATGGCACAGGAAATACGCAAGTATCTCGATGAGCAAAACTTTATGGAAGTAGAAACTCCTGTACTTATTAAGTCTACACCCGAAGGAGCACGAGACTTTGTAGTCCCAAGCCGCATGAACCCCGGGCAATTCTATGCCCTGCCTCAATCTCCTCAAACATTTAAGCAGTTACTAATGGTTTCAGGCTTTGACAGGTATTTCCAGATCGTTAAGTGTTTTCGAGATGAAGATTTACGTGCAGACCGCCAGCCCGAATTCACGCAGATAGACTGCGAAATGGCCTTTGTTGAACAAGAAGACGTTTTAAATCTTTTTGAAGGCCTTGTATGTCATATGTTCAAAACAGTAAAAGATCTCGACCTGGGCAGTATCCCTCGTCTCACTTATGCAGACGCTATGCGTTTGTACGGTTCTGATAAGCCCGACACACGATTTGAAATGCTTCTGACAGACATGAACCACCTGGTTAAGGGTCATAGCTTCAGCGTATTCGACAATGCCGAACTCGTGGCAGGTATCCGCGCAGATGGTTGCGCAAACTATACTCGCAAGCAGCTGGACGAACTTACCGACTTTGTAAAAAGACCGCAAATCGGCGCTACAGGACTGGTATACCTTCGCTACAATCAGGATGGCACTTTAAAATCATCAGTTGACAAGTTTTATTCAGAGGGCGAACTTAAAAAATGGGCGGGTGCTTATAACGCCAAGCCTGGAGATCTTATCCTTATTATGGCAGGAGCCGAAGAAAAAACCCGCAAGCAGCTCAATGAGCTTCGTCTTGAAATGGGCAGTCGCCTTGGGTTGAGAGATAAGAACATATTCGCCCCTTTATGGGTGGTTGATTTCCCCTTACTTGAGTGGGACGAAGACACGGGCCGCTTCCACGCCATGCACCACCCCTTTACATCGCCGAAACCACAAGATATTGGCCTTCTTGACAGCAATCCCAAAGAAGTACGGGCCAATGCCTACGACCTTGTGATCAACGGAACAGAAATCGGAGGAGGTTCCATCCGTATACACAGTCGCGATGTACAGGAGATGATGTTTAAGCATCTTGGCTTTACACAGCAGGAAGCACAAAACCAATTCGGCTTCCTTATGGATGCTTTTGAATATGGAGCGCCTCCACACGGAGGTATTGCCTTTGGTTTCGACCGTCTGGTATCAATATTTGCAGGCCTTGACAGTATCCGCGATGTAATAGCTTTTCCGAAAAATAATTCAGGACGCGACGTAATGATTGACTCTCCTTCTGCAATCTCGGACGATCAGCTGAAAGAACTTAAAATACAAACAACAATATAAATAAATAAACAGAGGCTTGGTTGTGTACCAAACCTCTGTTTTCTACTTTGCACCCACTGCCTTTTCCAGTTCATCATACCATTCTTCTCCGTATTTGCGAATAAGAGGCTCTTTTAAAAAAGCGTATACCGGTATCTTCAGCTTGTCTCCAAATCCACAGGCAGGGTGGCATATATTCCACCTATCGTAATTAAGCACATCAAACTCAGGGTATTCTGTAATACGAATAGGATATAAATGGCAGGATATAGGTTTTTTCCACTGGATGCGACCTTCCAGATAGGCCTTTTCAATCGCACATTTCGTTATACCATTCTCCCATATAACATACGCACACTCCTTATTCGTATCCACGCAGGGTGTTGTATAATCGCCTTCAAAATCCCGCACCCAGGTTCCAGCGCTTTCAACGGTCTCTATACCCTTGAGCGTCATATAAGGCTTTACCTCCTGATAAATCTCTTCAAGCACCTTCAACTCAGTCTTTTCCAAAGGAGCGCCAGAATCTCCCTCTACGCAACAAGCACCTTTACATTTATCCAGATGGCATACAAAGTTTTCAGTAATAACATCTTCGTGTACCAGCGTATGCTGTATCTCTATCATAGCTTAAAAGCCGCAAAGGTAGGGCGGCTACTTTACAATTCAAAGAGAACTAGTATTTTAGGCCTCTGGCAGATACAAGTTCCAGTGTTATCGAGCCAATTAATATCTCAACCTGAGCCTTTACCGGAATGCGGTTTCCATCGTCCGTAATCCACAGGTAAAGTTTACTATCCTTTCTAAATATGCGGCCGGGCTCTATGGAAGGGTTAAATTTTAAACAGTTAATCGTACCCATAGTTGTCTTAACACGCTCCTTTCCAACATAAGTTATCTGCATATTGGCTATTTCATCGTTTAAAAAATAAGGGATAGAAAAAACAGATCCCGGATGCAGGCGGCTCATATCAATATTACGCGCGAAGTAATAAGCAGACACAAGGTCGAAAGTCATTCCCTTGCTGGTAAAAGTCCCCTTACGTCCTACTATCTTATTCTTGTCCTGGTAAAAACGAACTCTATCCGTACGCCTGTAGTTAGCTTCCCTTATGTTTTCCGTATAAAGGTAAGGCGCCAAAGTTTTCCGATCGACATAAGAATCATATCGGTTCTTAACTTTATAAAACATATTAAAAGAAGCCGCCGTTCTTCCCTCAGCAATCAAATGGTACACAGGGTGGTTTTCAAACTTCATGTCCGAGTCAACAACGCTCAATGTAGCCTCAGCAGCAGCTATAATACCGTAACGCAGCCGGTATTTAAGCACCTCACCAGCTTTAAAAGTAGGCTGAGGCAAGTTGTTTGGCTTCTGAGAGTATAAAGGCTCAAACGAAAGCAGTATAATTAAAATCAACAGTAGTTTCTTCATAACAATAATAAAGGCCGTTCAAAGCAGCACTCAAGTGGCTAGCCCTTCCTTTTATAAACCGGTACAGTGGAACACGGTTCGCCAAACATAACGCTTTTAGCCACTTTCACAAGCCTGGTTGTAAGTTCCATGTAGGCAAAAAGGGGCACGTTAACATCTGCGCAACCTTTTACAACAACACGCTTATCTGCATATTGTTCAACATCAATTGAAGTCAGCGCACGCTCATAAAGTAGGCTCTCAAGCAGGTTCAAATCCCCGTAAACCACCGTAGCAGCATAAGGATCAAGGTATGTAGCAAGCAACATATAAGCCCAGGTAGGAACCACAGCATCGGCCGAGCAGATAACAGCCACATGCTTGTCCTTATAGGCAGACCAGTCATTCGTCTTGATGAACTCTCTGAAATCCTTCTCTCGCAATATCAGCCCATGGAAAAGATTATCCTTTAAATCATAAACAACCCGCTCACCGGGTGTGTACAAAGTAGAGAGATCCAAGGTAATTAGTCCGCTTAGAGCAACACGATTTACTATATTTTCCTGTATATCCATTTCTATTGAAAAAAATAATGAACTAAAGCTAAGGGTTAAATACTAACTACAGGCCAGACAATTAGTTTATAATAAATTTATGACCTTCCCTAAATAAAAAAATCCGGAGGGTTTAACCATCCGGATCCTAATTTTCTGTATCTCCACCTGTTTAGAAAAACATTAGTCGGTTATCTTTTATATCAGCCTTGTCCCGTAACACCTGGAGCACCTGTCCTTGCGCCCTTTGATCGAGGCCCTGTAGAATTTGCTGTTTATGAGTAAAGGTATTCGTTAAAGGAGCAGGCTCAGAAATTGAATTCACCTGGACAACAAACACCCCGCTATTACCTTCTATAGGCTTGGATAACTTATTTGCCTTAAGACCAAACACTGTACCCACTACTTTATTTTCCATATCGGCACCCGGTATTACAGGATTGGCAAATACAATATTCTCCACAGGCTGTACCGGTTTTTTAAGCTTTTGAGCTACCTGATTAATGGAAGAAGTTCCGTTTAAAGCCTGTTGTGCCTGCTCACTGAGCATACGGGCTTTAACCCTGTTACGAACAAAAGGCTCGATGTCTTTCTTCACTTTCTCCATCGGCAATATTCCTGCTTTTCTTATATCAGTAAGCTTGGCTACAATATAAGAAGTACTCATTTCAAACACCCGATCAGACAGGTCGCCCTCATCTGCATGGAAAGCCCATCTGGCTATCTCTCTTGGATTCTCAATACCCGGAATATCCATTCTGGATCTGCTCAAGTCCTCGGCCACCATCTTTCGCAAACCATGTTTTTTAACATACTCATCAAAATCTTTTGCATCTTTCACATCACTCATAAAAGCAGAAGCTTTAGCATAAGCCTGCTGTTGCGTTTCGTTGCTGCTGGCCACTACCTTATCAACTACCGCCACCTTAGCAACGCGTGATGATCCAACCTGCTTCTGAATATTTATAATGTGAACGCCAAATTGAGTATTAACAATTTTAGTATCGCCTACTTTTCCATTAAATACAGCCTGTTCAAAAGCAGGAACCATAGCTCCTCGGGCAAAAGTACCCAGCTCTCCACCCTGGTCCTTGCTGCCGTCAACACTAAACTTAGCAGCCAAAGCAGCAAAGTTTTCGCCCTTACCAAGCAGGTTAACGATGGAGTCAGCCTTTGCTCTTGCTTTATCTACGCCTCCTTCAGCAGCTGGATTAAGCAGTATATGACGTGCACTCACCGAGTCCGGGCTCATTTTTATATCAAGCACTTTAGCAAGCTTATAAGAACCATTACTATATACAGGCCCAACTACAGCGCCCGAACCTGCGTTAAATACGAGTGAGTCCAGCGAAGGATCGAGCTCGCCACGCTTCACATATGCCAACGGCATTTTAGTATCCGCATTCACACTAACGAACAATGAATCGTTTGCGGTAGATCTGAACTCCGTTGCCAGCCTGTTAATTGTATTAACAGCTGCAAGCGAATCTTCCCTGGAAGGGCTCGCGTCAAACACTACATAATCAAAACTGCGTGTTTCCTCTTTTACAGCAAAGAGCTTTTTATTCTCATTGTAGTATTCCGTATAATCCTTATCTGTAAGCTTAATTTTTGCGTCAGGAACCGAAGCGTAGTCAAGGTTAATATAATTAAAGTTAGCCGTACGGTTACGCTGATTGTAATCTTCCCTGGTCTCTAAAGAAGTTACATATAAGCTACTTCTAATTAACCCGTTATACTTTTGAAAAAGCCTGCTTCGTTTAAGGCTTAACAAAAAGTTGCCCCATTGTTCACTCATGGCGCTGTTGCGCCCCTGGGTTTCAATATTAGACAGGAATGCATTTAGCTGCTGTCTGTTTATCTGCCCGGTCTGAGGGTCACCAAAAGCCTGAACAACCTGAGGGTCAGGATTTTTTCCTGTGAGCATCTCATTAAGCTCGCTTTTACCAACCTCAAGTCCCAAGCGCTTTGACTCTTTATTCAGCAACACCTCAGCTATAGTCTGATTCCAGGTGTTTTCCACCACATAAGCAGACATTTGAGGGGTAAGGGTTGACTGACCCATCTGCTGTTTGAAGTTGGCTTCATTTAGCTCAACTTTCGCCTTAAACTCATCGGCATTAATTTTTTCGCCTGCAATCTGTCCCACGATGGTAGCATCGCCACGAAAGTACGATCCCCCGAAGCGAATAACGTCGCCTGCTAAAAAAGCTACAATTGCTAATCCAATTACCCCCACAAGAACGAGGCCGGCACGGTTTCGCAAAAAAGTCATTATTCCCATATAATTCTAAACTTTATTCATATATAAAAGAGCGCGCAAGATACAATTTTTAACATCATTTTAATACAAAATGGTGACACAGCAACCTAATATTACTGCATTATCTTAGCACCCGACGGAAAAGTTCCCGTTGCGTTTTTAATTTCTGCATTCTTGAAACCCTCATCACTTTCAATTCCCGTACCGTATAAAACATTTCCGTTCTTTTGTGTAATGCTTACCAGCGCATTGGAATAAATCGGCTTAGTACGGCTAGGGTCCCAGAAAAGCTCATCAGATTTAAACACGTCGCCTTTAACGCTGGTAGCAATAACATTACGCCGCATTTCCACTATCTTGCTTTTTTCATGCTGGATAGCATAATCGGCTACAATACGACTGCTTTCTTTCTGGTTCTGGTCATAAAAGATCACCGTTACACCCTTCTTCATTTCATAATAAGGATCCTGAGTTTTGTAATGATCAAGCTCAGGGGTAATCAGCTTAGCTTTAACCAGCGCCGAGTCGCTAAACAACACTTCTACACCTTTTGATTTATCCATCACGACAGACTGCCTGTTTGAGGCAACCTTCTCCACATCACGCAAATCATTCTCGCAGCCATATAAAGCGGCGACAATCAAAATACTATATAGAACAGATGTCGGTTTCAAGCCTAATCAAATTTGTACTTCCTAAACCATTGGTCGTTGATGGTAAACCCAAGATGCAGATTTATGAAGTTTTCCTTCACCAGATTGTTCTTCTCTGTACCCCTTTGTCCAAGCTCAGCAGCAAAGTTCAGCTTATAGAAAGTCGTCCGTGTAGGACTCGACTGCAAAGGAAAGCCAAAGCCAAGTGTTATAGATTTTTGGTCAACATCTGTACCATTAACTTTCATATTGGTTTTGTCATACTTAAAACCCACCCTGTAATCAATCAGCTTCAAATAACTTCCCACCGAGTTGATATCTGGGGTTATCTGGCCTCCTACTGCTATTGACATCGCATTTTGAAGGTCTTTATCTGCCGCATCATTTATACGAAAGTCAGACCATTGTGCCAGCTTAATATCAGCACCAATGAGCCACTTATTGTATTTCTCTATCGAAAATCCAAATCCATGTTTCAATGGAAGCTTGAGATTAGACTTACCCAGTTCCTGGTTCAGAATAGTATCCAGTGGAGCACCCTCATTACCTTCGAAGCTTAGGTATCGGGTAAGCGTCCTGGTAACATCCATATCAAGTTTCGTATTTGCCGAACCCGCATACCCGAGGGTCAGCCGTACGTCCTTTGCCAAATTACCATGATACTGCACACCATAGTCGGCTCCAAAACCTTTTACACTACTGTTATTGGACATGCGGGTATTGTAAGAGTTCTGCACCTCTACTGAGTACTCTCTCTCAAGCTTACCAAAGGTATAAGATGCATTGGCTCCGACATTAAAATGCTTCCCTATTTGTATACCGTAGCCCAAATACGCTTTAGACAAACCTCCGTCACCACTTAGAATCGTATTTCTCTCAAGCGTATCAACCTTGCCCGTCGTGCGGCTTTTATATCCCAGGCTGCTATATGGAACAAGGCCGAAGCTGAGTGCCGACTGCCTTGTTACAGGCACTGCAAACATCAGGTGGCTCAAAGAACCCGTAAAGCCATTTTCCGAGTTTCCGTTCTTGCTACGATTTATAAGTTCGCCGGCTAAACCCGCATCAAAAGTGGTAAGACGGATGGACGAGTACGAAGCAGGATTTGCAATATTAATATTATTGAAAGCTCCAACTCTGTTAATACCGGTGCTTATGCCCCCCATGGCTCTTGTCTGCGGCAGTACAGGCTCGCTTAATAAGCCAAGTCCCAACTGAGAGTAGGTCGAGCTGGTTGTTGTTTGTGCCGAAGCGCAGGACACCCACAGAACAGCAGAAACAATAAATATTCGTTTGAAAAAATTACTCATTATATTGATAGATAACTTCGTTTAAACCAAAGAGAACCAAGTGAGGCTCAACCTGTACATATTGCGCAAATATGCTACTTTTAAGCTTTCGCTCAAAAAATTTAACATCTCCGCCACAAAGGAGCACCCGCAAGTCTGGCCATTTTTGTAAATAACTATCTATAAAGCCTGTGGCCTCATAAATAACAGCCTGCATTACACCTGCCAGCAAAGCGCTTTTAGTGTCATTGCCAATATATCCTTCAAAGCTGTCTTCCGCTTCTACAAGGGGTAGCTTATCTGTAAACAAGCTCATGGCTTTCAATCTCATGTTTATGCCGGGTGATATCGCTCCTCCATGATAATTACAGGCGTGATCAATGAAATCATACGTAATACAGGTTCCAGCGTCAATAATAAGCGTATTTCCAGGATATCGAGACATGGCTCCAACCACCGCAGCAAAGCGGTCTGTGCCTAAGGTGGACGGAGTCTTATACAGATTATAAATGCCCTTAACAGTGCTTACCTTAAACTGATGGAAATTACATTTAGACTTCAGGTAAAGTTCAATACCAGCCTGTTCATGCCCTACGGCAGAAACAATGGCATGCTCAATGTTATACTGTTGAAAGTATGGATCAATATCTTCTCCAGAAAGGTGTTTTACGGCATCTAAGCGGAGCAGGACCCGGTTGTCAAATAATGCTATCTTCGAAAAGGTATTCCCGATGTCAACAACCAGGTTTAACATTAAGCCAGAACCGTATTTAAAATAGATTCAAAAATACCGGCTCCATCCTCATTACCAAGCAAGGGATCTGAGGCTCTTTCCGGATGTGGCATCATGCCAAAGACGTTCCGCTCTTTATTACAAACCCCTGCAATATTCTCAACGGATCCGTTAGGATTGACTTCTGCGCTTATATTTCCTTGCCCGTCACAGTATCTGAACAAAACCTGATCATTATCGTTCAGCATTTTAAGTGTGTCGGCATCCGCAAAATAGTTTCCTTCACCGTGAGCAATAGGTATCTGAAGAGGTTTTTCTAAGTCTAAGGCTGATGTAATCAGGGTATTAGTGGTCTGGGGCTTAAGGTAAATCTTTTTACATATAAACTTACGGCTTTCGTTGTGCAGCAAGGCTCCCGGAACCAGCGAAGCTTCACTAAGTATCTGAAAGCCATTACAAATACCCATTACATATCCACCCTTTTGAGCAAACTGAACTACTTCCTGCATAATAGGAGAAAAACGGGCGATTGCTCCGGAACGCAGGTAATCGCCAAAAGAAAAACCGCCTGGCAGTATTACAAAATCTACGTTTTGTAAGTCATGGTCTTTATGCCATAACGTTACGACCTTCTGATTTAAAACCGAACCCAATAAGTGAATGGTATCCTGATCGCAGTTCGATCCCGGGAAAACAACAACGCCAAACTTCATGCTGCAAAAGTAAATGTTTTTTTCTTGTTATGAACATCCAAAAACCGTATAATACAAGTGGCTCAAACCCAAACCTCTCTTTTCAGACTATCTTGCAGTCTATTTACACCGAAAACTTCAGTAAGCCTGTATCTGATTGTAAGGAAATGATCAAACCAGCTGAAAGTAAATAATGCCTGCTACAAGCAGCATGTACAAGCTTTCGTAAAGCCAGCGTTTCGAAGACTCAGAAAAATAAAAAGCCATAAATACCGACAAGGTGGGCGCGGCCAGCAGGAAAAAGTAAAACCTGTAATCCTGCCTTAAAAAGAAAGACAGGAGCGACAGGAGCGAAATGAATAAAAGCAGTAAATACGTTTTGCGCATGTACACATTGCTTTTATAGAAACGCTTGCGAATAATCAGCATAGAAAGAAGCAATACCACTGCCACCGGTAAAAAAGCAGCATAATCATATGAATCCACTTTTAGTGCTTCCGGCAACACCAGTTTAACGGGAACCAATGAAAAAAGGTCTGGTATAGAGTTATTTAAGTAATGGGTCACTAGTAGAAACAGGTATACAGTCAGAAAGCCGGTCAGGCCTGCAAGCCACTCACGCCAGTTAAAAGGCCGCATTAAAATCAAAACGATCCAAAGCATCGGCAGCAGAGAAAGGAAAGGAACATAGATCAACGAACCAATACCTATCATCAGGCCGATGTCAAAGAGCACATCAAGTATTTCACTTCGCCTGTAGATGCTTAAAAACTTACTGATCATCGCTATAAGCAGGAAATTGGCGAGCAGAACCGGACTTAAAACCACCAGAGGTGCCATAATCGCTGTCACGGTAACATACATAAGTGCAGGCAGCAGCCCTGGTTTACCAAAAAGATTGTACTCATTTACTATACGGTTTAGCCATATCGACTGTATGAGTACAATTAAAGCAGCAACCAGCACACTGTTAAACGGCGAAAACAAATTCCCCGGAAGCCTTAGTAAAAGAGCAGCATGAGGTTCAAACAAGGAAATATCATGATGGTCAGGAAGCTGTATTATCACGCCGAGCCTTAATGCAACAGCTACAAGGGCAAGCAAACCTATATTAAGCGGGTTCAGCACCCTGAACGTTTTAATCATATGCCATTCTTTTACCAGCAGCAATATTACACTTTTTCTAAAAAGGATGGATACTTGATCTGTCTACGGGCACGTTTATCACGATACAGGCATCTTTAGTAAATGACAATCCCTTAATAATTCTTTTGTACAGCATCAGCCTCACGCCGGTTTGGCATCCGGCTATATCTGATGCAAGGTTGGGCCTAAACGGGCGGCATGGGTAAATATCCTGTCATTTATATACGGTAATCAGTATCTGATTATTTATAATTGTATTATACAACGGAGCTTTGTGTCCTGTAATGGCTCTGTTAATGCTTCACCTTCATTCATGAGTATAAGAAAAGAATTAAATAAACGAATTTTAGTAATTGACGGTGCCATGGGCACCATGATCCAGCAATATAATCTTACCGAAGACGACTTCAGGGGCGAGCGGTTCAAAAACCATCCTTCCGATCTAAAAGGCAATAACGATTTGCTCAATCTCACACGGCCCGATATCATCAAAGCCATCCATAAGCACTATCTGGATGCAGGCGCCGATATTATTGAAAGCAATACCTTTAGTACCCAGCGTATCTCCATGGCCGACTATCACCTCGAGGATATATGCTATGAGCTAAGCTATGAAGGTGCCCGTATTGCCCGCCAGGCTGCCGACGAGTGTACAGCACTTAATCCGCAGCGGCCGCGCTTTGTAGCCGGTTCCATTGGCCCAACCAACCGCACGGCCTCCATGTCGCCCGATGTTAACGACCCCGGCTACCGTGCCGTAAGCTTTGATGATCTCGTTAGTGCTTATGATGAGCAGGTACGCGGACTCGTAGATGGTGGCGCACATGTGCTGCTTATCGAAACGGTATTTGACACACTTAATGCCAAGGCTGCCATTTACGCTATCAAACAATACGAACAGCACCTTGGCCGTAAGCTTGAAATCATGGTATCAGGTACTATTACCGACGCCAGTGGGCGCACCCTTTCCGGCCAGACGGTTGAGGCCTTCCTCGTGTCTCTGCAGCATGCCAATCTTCTAAGCATCGGACTTAACTGTGCGCTGGGAGCGAAAGAAATGCGCCCCCATATCGAAGAGCTCTCAAAAAAAGCGTCCTGCTTTATATCCGCTTATCCCAATGCCGGTCTTCCTAATGAATTTGGCGCTTACGACGAGCAGCCTCACGAAACAGCCCATTATATTGAAGATTTTGTTGAAAACGGCTTTGTCAACATTGTAGGCGGGTGCTGCGGTACCACGCCCGAACACATAAGCCGCATTGCCCAAAAAGCCGCACAACATGCACCGCGTACCCTTCCCAAACAGGAGCAGCATCTGCGCCTTAGCGGTTTAGAGGCGGTCACCATTACCCCCCAATCCAATTTTGTAAACATAGGCGAGCGAACCAACATCACCGGTTCTCCACGTTTTTCCAAGCTCATTTTAAGTGGCGATTATGAAAGTGCACTTGCTGTTGCCCGCCAGCAGGTAGAAGGGGGCGCGCAGATAATTGATATCAATATGGACGAGGGCATGCTCGACTCTGAGGCAGCCATGACCCGCTTCCTGAACCTGGTAGCATCTGAGCCCGACATTGCCCGGCTGCCCGTCATGATCGACTCTTCAAAATGGAGTGTGATTATGGCTGGTTTAAAGTGTTTGCAGGGAAAAGGCGTTGTTAACTCCATCTCGTTGAAAGAAGGCGAAGAAGCTTTCCTTGAGCATGCCACCAGAATAATGCAGTTCGGAGCTGCCGTAGTGGTAATGGCATTTGACGAGAACGGACAGGCCGACAGCTATGAGCGGCGTATCGAAATCTGCCGGCGCTCTTATGACTTGCTTGTACATAAAGCCCGCTTTCCTGCTCAGGACATTATTTTCGACCCCAATATACTCACGGTAGCCACCGGACTTGAGGAGCATAATAACTATGCTGTAGATTTCATTCGCACAGTCCGCTGGATCAAAGAAAACCTGCCTCTTGCCAAGGTAAGCGGCGGTGTTTCCAACATTTCATTCTCTTTCAGGGGCAATAATGTAGTACGCGAGGCTATGCACTCGGCTTTTCTTTATCATGCCATTAAAGCAGGGCTCGATATGGGAATCGTTAATGCCGGCATGCTCGAAGTATATGAACAAATTCCGGCCGATTTGCTAGAACGGGTTGAAGATGTGCTGCTTAACCGCCGCCCCGACGCTACCGAAAGGCTGGTCGACTTTGCCGAAACAGTAAAGGCAAAGGGAAAAGAGGGAGTAAAAAGTCACAAGTGGCGCAATGGCACCGTACAAGAGCGACTCTCCTACTCACTGGTAAAAGGCATTACGGATTATTTGGACGATGATGTGGAAGAAGCACGGCTCACGTATGATAAACCTTTACAGGTAATCGAAGGTCCTCTGATGGATGGCATGAACGTCGTGGGCGACCTGTTTGGTGCCGGCAAAATGTTCTTACCCCAGGTTGTCAAGTCCGCACGGGTCATGAAAAAGGCGGTAGCTTATCTGCTTCCTTTTATTGAGGCCGAAAAGCTTTTAAACCCGGGTACTAACAGTTCAACCTCGGCAGGCAAAATTTTGATGGCTACTGTAAAAGGCGATGTGCACGATATAGGAAAGAACATCGTTGGCGTGGTACTTGCCTGCAATAACTTCGATGTAATTGACCTTGGTGTCATGGTGCCGGCAAAAACCATCATAGATAAGGCACGGGAAGTGAATGCTGATATTATCGGGCTTAGCGGTCTTATTACCCCATCCCTGGAAGAAATGAGCCACTTTGCCGGCGAGATGGAGCGTGAAGGCTTTACCATTCCGCTTCTTATTGGCGGCGCCACCACCTCGCGCATTCATGCAGCCGTTAAAATAGACCCCCGTTATTCAGGCCCGGTTGCCCATGTACTGGATGCTTCCCGCACAGTCGGTGTATGCAGCAAGCTGCTTAATCCCGAAACAAAGGACCAATACATCACATCGCTTAAGGAAGACTACGCGAAGAGCCGTGAAGCACATTTAAACAAGCGCAATGACAAAAGATACAAATCCCTTGAATATGCGCGCGAGCATGCCTTTAAAATCGATGAAACCCTTGTGGCACCCGCTCCTTCGTTCATCGGCACCAAAACGTTTGATAACTATCCGCTTCAAGAACTGATCCCCTATATCGACTGGACTCCATTTTTCCATACCTGGGAGCTCAGGGGCAGCTATCCGCGCATTTTTAACGACGAACTTATAGGCGCGGAAGCCAGGCAACTGTTTGACGATGCCCAAAAGCTGCTTAAAACAATAGTCGATAACAAACTTTTAAAAGCGCGGGGCGTTATAGGTTTTTGGCCTGCTTACAAAAATGGCGACGACATAGTACTGCATCGCGATGGCGAAGAGTTTGCCGTAATCCATACGTTAAGGCAGCAAACTGAAAAAGCAGTAAATGAACCATATTATGCACTTGCCGATTTTGTCTCCCAAAATAACCCGCAGATCAATGATTATGTAGGTGGATTTGCTGTAACTACGGGCATAGGGGCTGATGAGCTTTCGGCGCAATTTGAAAAGAACCATGATGACTACAACTCAATTATGGCTAAAGCGCTGGCTGACCGCCTTGCCGAGGCGTTTGCCGAAAGGATGCACGAACTGGTACGCAAAGACTACTGGGGTTACGATAAAAGCGAACAACTGGATGCCCAGGCCCTTATTAAGGAGCAGTATAAGGGCATAAGACCAGCACCAGGTTACCCGGCCTGCCCGGACCATACAGAAAAAGAAACTCTTTTTGACTTACTCAACGCAAAAGAAAATGCCGGCATGAGCTTAACCGAAAGCTATGCCATGCATCCTGCCTCTTCTGTAAGCGGTTATTATTTCGCCCATCCGCAGTCACGCTACTTTGGGCTTGGTAAGATCACTAAAGACCAAATCGAGGACTATGCGAAAAGAAAGGGAGCTTCTGTAGAGTTAACCGAAAAATGGCTTAGCCCTAATTTAGCATTCGGATTGTAATTGTTAATTGTATTGCGGTTATTTGCGCAATTGTAAAATTGTTGTTAACATAGGATATATGCATAGCTTTAAAAATTTAAAAATATGGCAGGAGGCGATGAAGCTGTTTAAACTCCTTTATCAAAGGATTGAAAAAAATCCTAATCACAGCACATGCATTATATGTAACAGCGTTTTAACTGCTGCCCTTCAAATTCCCACAAATATCGCCAAGGGATTTGCCAATGAAGGCCGTCTAAGCCATTATCTTTCGGCCAGCCGCCGGGCCTGTCTCGAACTTACAACGCTTATCATTCTGGCTGCCGAGCTTCACATGATGTCCCAGGAAGAGTCCGATGCAATAACCATGCGGATCAATGACCTCGAAAAGATGATTAACGGTTTTTATAAAATAGCTACAGAGTACCAATCTTAAAGATCTTTTTACTTTTGCTTCTATTAAGCAATGAAAATAACGCAGCACATCGAGCATGCAAAGGGAAAAACACTTTTCTCATTTGAGCTCTTACCACCAGTTAAAGGGCAGGGAATCACACATATTTACAATGCTATAGATCCGCTAATGGAGTTTAACCCTCCCTTTATCGACGTCACATCGCATCGCGAGGAGTTTATTTATAAAAGGCTCGAAAACGGCCTTTTAGAACAGGTTGCCTATAGCAAGCGGCCGGGTACTATAGCCCTTTGCGCTGCTATCAGCCACCGGTATAAGGTAGATACGGTACCTCACCTCATTTGCGGCGGAGCTACCCGTCAGGAGATTGAAAATATGCTTATCGATCTTCAGTTCTTAGGCATTGACAATGTACTGGTACTTCGGGGCGATGCAGCAAAGGCCGACTCATCCTTTATACCGGCAGAAGGCGGACATGCTTATGCGTCCGAGCTGTTGCAGCAGGTTATCAATCTGAACAAGGGCAGGTATCTGCACGAGGCTCATATGCCCTCCAAAACCGACTTCTGTGTTGGAGTAGCCGCCTACCCCGAAAAGCACTTCGAATCGCCCAATCTAAAAACAGACCTGTCCTATCTTAAGATGAAAGTAGATATGGGCGCAGAATTTATAGTAACTCAAATGTTTTTTGACAACCAGCGCTTCTTTAACTTCGTGAGGCTTTGCAGAGAAAGCGGCATCCACGTGCCCATTATTCCCGGTTTAAAACCCATCACCTCATCAAGGCAGCTCACCTCTATTCCCAAAACCTTCCATATTGACCTGCCCGAAGACCTCTGTGATGCAGTAAAGGCCTGTTCAAATGAAAAAGATGTTAAAGAGGCAGGCATCGAGTGGATGATTCATCAATGCAGGGAACTGCTTGCCTTCGGCGTACCTGTACTTCACTTTTATACCATGGGCAATCCTGAGCCTACCCGACGTATTGCAAGCGCTATTTTTTAGCTGCCGGCACCCGTATATTCCTGTTATTCAGTTCCTGTTCCAGCTGTTCGGGCGACAAAAAATGAATACTGTCAATGCCCAGGGCCTTTGCTGCTTCTACGTTACGCAAGTTGTCATCAATAAACAGCGCCTCATCCGTCTGCACATTGTAACGGCCAAGAAGCAGTTTGTAAAACTCAGGGAAAGGTTTCCGCATGCGCTCCGTCCCGGACACTACAATACCATCAAACCACTGCAGGAAGTCGTACCTGTCCAATGCGATCGGAAAGGTCTCTGCCGACCAGTTGGTTAGTGCATAAATCTTGTGCATTCCGCCTTCTTTCAAACCCCTTAAAATACTTACCGTGCCCTCAATCGGACCACCCAGCATTTCATCCCAGCGGTCATAATAAGCCCTAATATTTGCTTCATGTTCCGGATACTTACTCACCAGCAAATCGGTAGCCTCTTTAAGCGACCTGCCTCCATCTTGTTCCTCATTCCACTCAGAGGTACATATAGTATTAAGAAAGTGCTCAGCTTCATCCTCTGTTTTAAACAGTTTACTAAAAAGGTATCCAGGCTGCCAGTCAATAAGAACAGCACCCAGGTCAAAAATGATAGTATTTGTCATAATGTCTAATATAAGCATTTAGCCGAAAGCCCGTATTAAAGCATTTTTATGCTATTTTTACAGTATATGCAGGGATTAGTTATTAAATCTACAGGTAGCTGGTATCAGGTGCAAACAGAACAAGGCAACATTGTCGACTGCCGCATCAAAGGCAAGTTCCGCACAAAAGGAATACGTACAACAAACCCTGTTGCAGCCGGCGATGTGGTAGATATAGAAATGGAGGACGATCAGGATACCGCTGTAATTGTAAACCTTCACGAACGTAAGAACTACATAATACGCAAGTCGGTTAACCTTTCCAAGCAGGCGCAGATACTGGCTGCCAACCTTGATCAGGCTTTGCTTATAGTTACCCTGGCCTCCCCCCGCACATCCCTTGGCTTTATCGATCGCTTCCTGGTAACGGCAGAGGCTTACGATGTACCTGCAGGCCTTATATTTAATAAGCTCGACATGTTCAGCGACCAGGGGCTGGAACTATTAGGCGAATACAGAAATATGTATGAGCGCATCGGCTATCCCTGCTACCAGGTATCCGCTCTCGAGCGAACAAATCTAGCCGACATACAACAGGTGTTGCATGGACGTACTACCCTGCTTACAGGCCATTCCGGCGTAGGTAAGTCCACCCTGGTAAATGCCCTCATCCCGGGCGCCGGCTTAAAGACCGGCAAGGTATCCGAGGCGAGCGATAAAGGGCAGCACACCACAACCTTTGCCGAAATGCATCCCCTGCCGGGCGCCGGCTACATCATCGACACTCCCGGCATACGCGAGCTGGGTATTATCGATATTGAAAAACAGGAGCTGGGCCATTTCTTTCCCGAAATGCGAAAGCTGCTCAATCACTGCAGATTTTACAATTGTCATCATATCAACGAGCCTGGCTGTGCGGTTATTAATGCGGTTGAAACACGTGCTATTGAGCCTTCAAGGTATGACAGCTACCAGAGTATATATTACGGCAACGACACACGCATTTAGTCTTAATTTATGAGAGCAATAATACAGCGCGTTTCGCGCGCCACCTGCACCGTAGGAGAAAAACTAACCGGCAGCATTCAAACCGGACTGCTTATATTCCTTGGAATTGAAGATGCGGACACATCAGAAGATCTGGTGTGGCTGGCACAAAAATTGGTAAACATGCGCATCTTTAATGATGATATGGGCCTTATGAACCTTTCCATAAAAGATGTTGACGGAGGTATTCTTCTCATTTCCCAGTTCACTCTCTTTGCACAAACGAAGAAAGGCAATCGCCCGGGCTTTACGCGTGCCGCACGCCCTGCACAGGCTATTCCCCTCTACAAACAAATGATTGACGAGCTGTCCGGGATCACCGGCAAGAATATTGCCACGGGCGAGTTCGGCGCAGACATGAAAATCGAGTTACTTAATGACGGACCGGTAACCATTATAATGGATACGAAAAATAAAGACGCATACTAATGACTATAGAAGAAGCACAGAAAACCGTCGACGAGTGGATACAAACAAACGGCATCCGCTATTTTAACGAACTTACCAATACGGCCATACTTATGGAAGAAGTAGGAGAAGTAGCACGTATAATGGCCCGCAAATATGGAGAGCAATCATTCAAAAAATCCGACACAGAAGTAAACCTGGCCGATGAGATGGCAGACGTCCTGTTTGTATTAATGTGTCTTGCCAACCAAACAGGTATTGACCTTACCAAAGCTTTAAAAAAGAACCTCGATAAAAAAACCAAGCGCGACAGAACCAGACACCTCAATAACTCGAAATTGCATTAAACCGTAAGCTTTATCAGTCGGTCTTCACTAAGCACCGGTATAGCGGTAGTTACATCCGCACGAAGGCAAAAGTCAATATCAGCCTGTATACCCAGCAGCTCCAGGCGCCCACTGTGCGATGACTTTTTAAGGTAGCCATTCAGATCAGGCGCGGCCAGTGTATACAAGTCTTCAGCTGCAATAGAAGAGTCGTCTGCAACATAGCCGGCTCTCCGCAGGTTAGATACCACAGCACCCGCAAAAACAGTATCTTCCAGATTAAACTTATTTTTCCACCCGGCGCATACAAGCAGCACATTTTCTCTCTTATCAATCAGCCACTCACTTAATGCGCTCAGATTCAAAAAAGACCCGATCGCTATCTGCCTGGCACTCCTTGAAAGTTGTATTGCGTGAGTACCATTGGTAGTGGTAAGCACTACGGTCTTTCCTGCCACCTTTTCAGGCTCATAAGCAAACGGAGAGTTACCAAAATCAAACCCCGCCACCACTTCTCCGTCACGCTCTGCCGCAAGTAAAAATCCCTTTCCATGGTAAGCTGCGCACTCTTCAACTTTGGATACAGGTATTATAGCCTCCGCACCGTTATGTATACCGTAACATATGGAGCTCGATGCCCGAAAGATATCGATAACCACCACAATGCTGTTCTCTATCTCATATAAGGGCAGAAGCGCCGGCGTAAGGCATACTTCTACGTTAAGTCCGCCCGCCGGCGATAATTTTACTACTTTCAATGGCTCTATTTTAAAAAAGGAAGTTTTGTAATAATTGCTTTTACAGGGGTATTTCGGATATTAATAAATACTTCTGTTCCCTGCGCGCTATGATCTGTACTTACATAGCCCAGCCCTATGGCTTTCTGCAGCGATGGCGACTGTGTACCGGAGGTTACCTTTCCAATAATAGTACCTTCGGCATCCGCTATGCTGTAATCGTGACGCGGAATACCCCGGTCAATCATTTCAAAGCCCACAAGTTTACGCCTTACACCTTCTTTCTTCTGCTCCTCAAGTGCTTTTGAATTAACAAAGTCCTTTGTAAACTTGGTAATCCAGCCAAGTCCTGCCTCAAGAGGAGAAGTGGTGTCATCTATATCATTTCCATACAAACAAAAGCCCATCTCCAAGCGAAGCGTGTCGCGCGCACCAAGGCCTATTGGTTTTATGCCATGCGCTTCACCTGCTTTAAACACTTCGTTCCAAATGTGCTGTGCATCTTCATTCTTAAAGTAGATCTCAAAGCCACCGGCGCCGGTATAGCCTGTTGCCGAAATAAGCACCTCATCAATACCTGCAAACCTTGCCTTTTTAAACGTATAGTAAGGCATGGATGCCAGGTCAGCATCAGTAAGGGCCTGCAGGGTTTCAGCAGCCAGAGGTCCCTGTACAGCAAGCAGAGACGTATTGTCGGATATATCCTCCATTTCGGCACCAAAGGTGTTATAAGATGATATCCAATTCCAGTCTTTCTCAATATTAGATGCATTAACCACCAGCATATACTCTTGCTCGCTCAGTTTATAAACCAGCAGATCATCCACGATGCCTCCGTTTTCATTTGGAAGGCAGGAGTATTGAATTTTCCCCTCTGTAAGCTTTGACGCATCGTTGGAAGTTACTTTCTGAATAAGATCCAGAGCTTTGTCGCCTTTTACAAGGAACTCGCCCATGTGGCTTACATCAAATACACCTACTGCTTGGCGTACAGTATGGTGCTCTGTATTAATCCCTTCGTATTGCACAGGCATATTATAACCTGCAAAAGGCACCATTTTAGCTCCCAGAGAAATATGGGTATCGGTTAATGCGGTATTCTTCATTTTCTAGTTTGATTAGGTAAAAATACTTAATTATACCACATTGAACAAATGCAGCATACACGCACGCTTCCTTATAAAGGGGAAACAATTTCAGGCCCAGCCGACTCCAGAAATATAGACAGCTGCGGATCGCTTACTCTGAAGCTTCTCCGATGGTAAGGCGAAAAACCGTGCTTTATTACAGCCTTTCTGTGCTCAACAGTAGGGTATCCTTTATTAGCAGACCAGCCATATTCAGGATGCAGGACCGCAAGTTTTCGCATATAATCGTCGCGGTAGGTTTTTGCCAGTATAGAAGCCGCAGCTATGGAATAATACTTACCATCACCCTTAATAATACAGGCATGAGGAACCTCGCCGTACTTACAAAAACGGTTACCGTCTATCAAAATAAAGCCCGGTCTCGGATTAAGCTGGTCCAAAGCCTTATGCATAGCCAGAAACGACGCGTTGAGAATATTGATCCTGTCAATCTCGTCATGGTCTACACGGGCAACTGCGTAAGCAAGAGCTTCTTCCTGTATCATTTCCCTAAGGCAGTAACGATCATCCTCGCATAGCTGCTTAGAATCATTAAGCAGAGAATGTGTAAAGCCGCGTGGCATAATTACAGCCGCAGCAAACACTGGCCCTGCCAGGCAGCCTCTTCCCGCTTCATCACAGCCGGCCTCAATAAACAATTCCTGGTGATAGGGTAGTAACATGATACAAAACTACGCAGCAGCGGTTAAAAATCCGTCCGTTCGTATAATATAAGGTAAATTCCACTGTACGACACCTGCCTTACTGCCCAGGCACTACGGTAATAAGTATCCGCTTTTCAATCTGTTTTTCTCCTTCGATACTTGCGTTCTTACCTACAAAAACCGCCTCATAAGTACCCGGCCTGGCAAAAGTATACGAAAACTCCTTAGGCCGGGAGGACATGTCCATCAGGGTAAGTCCTCTGTCAGGCTCTACCTGGTTAAGAAACAGAGGCCTGCTTACGATCCAGTCTATATTATCAGCTGTTTTGGCACCGCCGCCGGCTATCTGAAGCTGATTAGCCGTTTGCGTTCATTTTCGTTGAGCATTAGCAAAGTCAAACGCAACAAATCCGGCATCAGCGGCGTTTCTAAAAACAGTAAACTCGCGGGTACCAGCTACATTCTTAAGCGAGATATCTTTGATAGTCCATGTAATCTGGGGCTTTATTTCATCGTAAGCATCTTCATACTTAAAAGCCAGATAAACAGGCTTATCCGAAACAAAATCCGAGAGGTTAATACTACCGGAGGAGATATTGTCTTCTCCCTGCGAAAGTGCAGCCCTGGAGGTGATATCCACCCACCGGGCATCCGCAAGCGAACTATCAATCTTACCGCTAAAATTGGTAGAAACGAGCAATTTAAGCGTATTCTCCTTTGTTCCCCACTGCTTATAACTACTAAACTGTAAGAGCGGCTTTATCTGATCAATTGAAGTACGTTCTCTGTNNTTCTCTGAATTTGTACTCATGGCCTTCTTCACCCGAATAAAACATAAGATAATCAACCTGCCCTTCAACACGAAAGCGAAACTCCTCGCCGGCCTTTACCACCTCACTGACAGGGTAAACGCTGAATGCCGGCCCGGCTACCTCAAGTGGTTTTTCACAGGACCAGCTCAAAAGCAATGCTGCAAACAGCAAACTATATAAATACCTATTCATACTCTACTAGTTAATCAGCCGGATTAATAACCGGGGTTTTGTATAAGTTTTTCGTTCAGAAGCCTGTCGCCTGAAGGTATGGGAAAAAGATAGTGCTTTTCCTGTACATTTTTAAAGCTCAGGGCCGCATACTGATAGCTGGAAGGAGCCATTGTGCTTATATCACCCGCTACCTGTCTAAGCCTGGGCACCAGCAGGTGCCAGCGCATAAGATCGTACCTCCTTAGTCCTTCAAAACACAGCTCTCTCGAACGCTCCTGCTGCAAGAATGTTCTGAAATCATCCTGACTCATGGCTGTAACTAAAGCGTCTGATGTAGAAAAAACTTCTGCCACTGCAGTGGCTCCGCTGCCCTCACCTCCTTCTATACGAATAACAGGAGCCGAAGTATATCCTTCTCCCCGGGCATAACCGTATACCGGATCTTTAAGCAACTGCACAGCAGTTACTCTGCCCTCTTCCACGATGGCTTCGGCAAGAGCGCCCGAGCCGCCGCCGCCAGATACCAATACCCGTGGTGCAGCAGTATATCCACTACCCTCTGACTGCACCGTAATTGTTTTTATTCCCGTAGACCAGGCCCGCCGCCTTACCTGATTCACTGCATCAATAGCGGCAGGTGTAGGCGCTCCGTTCAACTCATTCTCCGCCGGTAAATTTCCCCTTTACCTGGATGGTCTGGGCCTGTAAAGAAAATGTAGTCTGGATGCAGAATAACAATGTCAGTAAAACCCCAAAGACTTTGGAAAATGTGTTTTTCATAATAATAAACAGATTAACGAACCAGACGGCCTTTCCAGACGTATTTTCCGGAGTTGCCTGCAATGCCTATGTACACCATGTACACGCTGTGAATAAGCGTCAGCAAAGGAAGATATAACAGAAGCTCCCTACGCTTAAAGAAATGCGTAACAGGCAGCAGGAAGGCCGCTTCGGCAAAAAATTTGAGTAATAATATGGCTGCCAGCAGCTGCCAGTAGAGGGGCTTGTAAAAACCCATTAGTACATTCAATAAGATCAAAGCATTAAACAGCCATACGGAAACGCCCAAAGCAACAACCCACTTGTTTTTATAGCGGGTACTTTTAGACGCCCATCGCTTGCGCTGACTGATAAACTCGGGCAAGGTGGCTTTGGCATCCGTATAGACCAGAGCATCGGCCGCTTTGCAAAAGCGTATTCCATCCGGATATCTGGCAGCCACCTTATGCAAAAACAGCTCATCATCGCCCGAAGCCAGGTCGTCTATCCCCTTAAAGCCCCCCAGTTCTACAAATACACTGCGCCGGTAGGCCAGGTTGGCACCATTGCAGGTAGAAGGCATCTTATTTCCAATGGTCGAGGCTCCCAGGCCGATGAGGTAACAAAACTCAAGCGTTTGCAGGCGTTCGAAAAAGCTCCTCTCTTCATGGTAGACCACCGGCGATGAAATCATTTTTACCTGCTCATCCTTAAAGCCCGAAACCACCGTTTCCAACCACCCGGGGCCCATACGGCAGTCGGCGTCCGTTGTAATGATCAGCTCGCCCTTCGACAGGTGGATCGCTTCGGATATAGCTTTCTTTTTATAAGAATTAAGCGGTTCTTTTTCGTTAAGCTTAATAAGCTTAACCCCCCGGGAAGCATATTTTAAAACTATCTCCGAGGTATTATCCGTGGAGTGATCGTCAATAATGATAAGCTGAAACAGCTGCGCCGGGTACGTCTGCTTCAATACATCTTCTATAACAGAGCCGATACAGGCTTCTTCATTGCGCGCTGCTATTAAAATATTTACACTGAGCAGCGGACCGTCATCTGGAACCCTGAACGCCGGAATACGCAGCCATCCCGTTCTGAAGTACAGAACAACGATTACATAAAGTACTGTGAGGATTAAACTAGCTGCGATTAGTACCAAAGAAATTTAGTTTAAATACAAATACAGTTCCCAAAATAGCAGGAATTATAAGGTTTACCAGCCACATACCAGCGGTGGCAGCCATAATAGCTATTTCCTGCGAAGTTATATAGCTGAAAAAATAAGTAGCAGTCATGGTGCGAACCCCAACATCTACCAAATCGAGCGAAGGTAAGGCAGACTGAATAAAAAATAAAATAAAAATCATCATTAACATCTCAAACACCGGCAACTGAGGCAGCAAAAGATGGATGGTTAAGTAATACTGAAATGAAAACACAGCAAATCTGGCTAAGCAGAAATTAAATACCACCTTCAGATCGCGCTTGCGGTACGTGGCCAGTATCAGGAAAAACTTTTTAAAGCGCTTAAGAAAAGGAATGCTGTTAAGAAGCGCTATAAGCCACTTAATGTTAAAATAAAACAAGAGAAAAAAAGCACAGAAGCAAAAAGAAAGAAAGCAAAGAATAAACACCACCGGTGCATTAAGATCCAGATAGGTAGCCATAAACCACATAAGAGCTATGGCTCCCAGCACATTGGTAACAACCATCTGACCCACGGCACCAATGCCCATAGCAATAACGCCAAATACACGCCTTCGCGGTGATAAAAAAAATACCCTTCCGCCATACTCGCCCACCCTGTTAGGAGTAAAAATAGCCCAGGTGAGGCCACAAAATACCGACTGAACCGCCCGCCATAAACTTATCTTTTCAATACCTTTTACAAGGAACTTCCATTTAAGAGCCTCCAGGAACCAGTTTAAAAACATCAAAACGAAAACCAGTACTAGTGCGGGCCAGATGCTTTTAGCAGACAAGTCTTTTAACAGAAGCTTGAAATTATGCAAATTGGCATTGTGCGACAGCTTGTACTGCACAAAAACAATGGTGAGTAAAATCACCATTGTTTTTATACCCGCGCTGATGTATTTTTTAGTACGGCTATTCAATGCACTTCTAAGTTTACCGCAATGTTAAGAAAATACGCCGTACTTCCGGTTGCCATAAAGTACTTCTTAAACCCGCGGGCCTATCTTATTTAGAAGAGCCTTGGCAGTAGGCCCGGCAGACATAGGGTTTTGTCCCGTTACCAAAAGCCCATCCTCTTCTACCTTAGACGCAAATGGAACCAGCGCTTTCTGGAAGTCGGCCCCTAGTTCCTTGAGCCTTGTTTCGAGATTAAAAGGCACATTGTCTTTAAGTCCTACAAGCACTTCTTCTGCATTTGAAAAACCGGTTATGCGCTTGCCCTGCAGCAGACCGGGCTGAAGCTCGGCAGCTTTTACCAATGCAGCCGGCCCGTGGCATACAAAGCCCGCAGGTTTTTCCATTTTTAAGAAGTGAAGGATGAGGTTTCCGCTTTCCTGGTCAAAAGCAAGATCGAACATAGGGCCATGACCTCCCGGATAAAATACCGCTTCATACTCTTCGGCTATCACATCGCGCAGCATATAGGTATTTTTAAATGCTTTTTGAGCCAGCTCATCATCATTGAAGCGCCTGTTGCTGCCGGTTATGTGCTCTGTGAGCTTGCTGCGCGGATCGACTGGGGGCTCCCCGCCCAGAGGGCTGGCAATATCCACCGCATAGCCCGCATCAACAAATTCATAATATGGATCCGTAAACTCTCCAAGCCACACACCGGTAGTAGAATCGGTGTCTTTCAGTTGCTTATGAGAAGTTAAAATAATTAATATCTTCTTCATGATTGCTTTTTTATATAAACACAAGCCGTGCAAATAGTTTTTTAATACGTATTAATCGACAAACTTGTAATATTGCTGTTCATGGAAAAAGCGGCACCTAAGGAACGTATCATACTGGGCATTGACCCCGGCACTGCGGTGATGGGTTATGGACTGGTGAAAGAAACCGGCAAAAAAACTGAACTCATAAGTCTGGGTGTAGTAAAAATGAACCACCTGGACGATCATCCCCTCAAGCTTAAGCGCATATTTGAGAAAACGCTCGCGCTTATAGACCAGTATAAGCCCGACTGTCTGGCCATTGAAGCGCCGTTTTATGGTAAGAACATCCAGGTAATGCTCAAACTCGGCAGAGCGCAGGGAGTAGCTATAGCAGCCGCTTTATCCAGAAGCATGCCTGTATTTGAGTACTCGCCCCGCAAAATAAAGCAATCCATTACGGGCAATGGAAGCGCCACTAAAGAACAGGTTGCAGCCATGCTGCAAAGCTTGCTTAACTTTAAAGAAACCCCCGAGTTTTTAGATGCCACCGATGGACTGGCCGTAGCACTGTGCCACTCGTTCCAGCGCACGGACCTTGGCGGAAGCGCAAAAAAACCTTACTCCGGCTGGAGTGCTTTCGTAAAAGACAATCCCGGAAAAGCCAGCGGACTTAAATAAGCATATCCCGGCGATTGCTTAATTGCCTTTAAAGCGCAGCAGGCGCAGGCCGCTTAATATAACCAGCACGGTACTGCCTTCGTGACCGATAACGCCCTCGGGCAGGTTGATGACTCCGCCAATAAAGTTAAGGGTGATGAGTGTTAGTGCCACCGCAATGGCAAATACAATGTTTTGCCGGATCACTGTATTGGCACGCCGGCCAAGGGCAATAGCAAAGGGAATGCTTTCAATATTATCTGTCATGAGCACCACATCGGAGGTTTCCATGGCAACGTCCGAGCCAATGTTACCCATAGAAATGCCAACAGTCGCTGTGGCCAGAGCGGGGGCATCGTTCACCCCGTCGCCTACCATTGCTACAGGGCCATAGCGCTGGCTTAGCTCCTTAATTACTTCTACTTTTTGCTGAGGGAGCAATTCGGCATGTACATGGTCTACCCGTGCTTCCTCACCAATGGCTTTGGCGGTGGAAAGGCTGTCGCCTGTAAGCATGGCCACCTTAACACCCAGCTTGTGCAGTTCGTTTACCACATGGCGGGCCTGCTGCCTGATGCGGTCCTGAACGGTGATGATGCCCATAAGCATGCCGTTGCGCGTAACATAGATCACCGTTTTACCCTGGGCAGCAAAGCTTCGTATCTGTTTCAGCTGTTCATCATCCGGCTTTACATCTTTCAGTATAGCCTCTTTGCCAATCATATAAGAGTGGCCGCCAAAAGTGCTTGTTACGCCCATACCGTGAATAGCCTCGAAAAGTTCGGGCTTGCCCCAGGTGCAGCCACCACGTCGGGCCTCGTCAAGCACGGCTTTTGCAATGGGGTGCTGCGAAAGCGACTCCATGGTAGCTGCCGCACATAATAAGTCTTTAAAATCTACACCGTTAAAAGGAACTACATCCATCACCTTAGGTTTGCCCGCAGTAAGAGTCCCCGTTTTATCGAAGGCCACTACCTTAACGGCACCCATATTTTCCAGATGAACCCCTCCCTTAAACAAAACCCCCTTACGGGTAGCATTAGAAATGCCCGAAAGGATAACCGGCATAATAGACGCTACCAGGGCACAGGGCGAAGCCACAATTAAAAAGATCATGGCCCGGTAAATTGTTTCATTCCAGCTCCAGCCTAAAAGATAATGCGGGGCAAACATCAGAATTACAGCCAGCACTATAATAACTTTTGCATACACCCGCTCAAAACGCTCAACAAACTGCTGCTGCTGTGGCTTCTCATTTTGCGCTTCCTCAACCAGGTTGATGATCTTGGCAAACATGGTTTCCTCTGATGGTTTGCTCACCTCAATGGTAAGTGCCCCCTGCAAATTGATGGTAGATGAAAACACCTCATCGCCCGCAGCTTTATCTACCGGAATGGACTCGCCCGTTATGGACGACTGATCCACAGATGAAAAGCCTCTGAGCACAATGCCATCTGTGGCAATGCGCTCGCCGGGCTTAACAAGTATTAAATCGCCCTTTTTCAACTCCAGGGCCCTTACCTGGCGCTCCCGGCCATCGGCCAGCAAGGTGGCCGACTCAGGCCGCAGCTTCATTATAGAGCGTATGCTTTTATTTGCCTGAGCCATGGTATAGCTTTCCATAGCCCCGCTGAGCGAGAATATAAAGATGAGTATGGCACCGTCCATCCAATAGCCAATAGAAGCCGCACCAATAGCTGCTATGATCATGAGCAGGTCGACATCGATCTCCCGCTCGTTTATCAACTCACTTATTCCTTCGCGGGCCGTTTCAAAGCCTCCGCTTATATAAGCCAGGATATACAAAACAATGCTTGCTTCATGCAGGTCTTTTTGGCCTGCATAATACGCCAGCAATATAAACAGCAAAGAAAGACCTGTAGTAACGGCCTTATAGTGTTTCTTGTAAAAAGTAGTATCCTGTTTTTCCTGCTGAGCCTCTAAAGCAACTTCCGACATGGTGTGTATCTTAATAAAAGACCAAAGTTAACGTGGATAAGCAAGAACAAACAGGTAAGAAAGCGTCATTTTTCAGTACATTAGCTTTATGAAATCGCTGCAGCTTTACAAAGAGGTAGAAATATTTGTTGAAGAGATTCCGGCACGTGAGTCTGACCCTCATAAACATAGTTTTTTTGAACTGATTTATGTACTTGAAGGTTCGGGATACCATATAATTAACCAGAATAGCTATAACTTTAGTAAAGGCGACGTTTTTTTACTTACACCGGACGACAGTCATACCTTTAAAGTAGAAACGCCCACGAAGTTTTGTGTAATTGATTTTACCAAAACGTTCTTTTCCAAGGATCAGCGCAACGAGGGAGACAAAGCCGACGTAAGCGACTTTTTTATGAGGCTTGAGTACATATTTCATAACCATCATACTTTAAAGGGCTCTATCATTAAGCCGGGAGAGCGCACCTTGTTTAAAACGCTGATCAGTCAGCTGATGAAGGAAACCAGCCATGCACGGCCTTTTGCAAACATAATTCAGCAGAACATCGTTTTTTTACTCTTACACTTTATAGCCCGCACCATTCAAAGCACCCTTACCCAAAGCGCCAGCGAGGGGGGTACAAAAAGCATTGTACATGCCGTTACATCCTACATTCAGCAAAACATTTACGATCCGGAAAGCATTAGGCTGGATACTATTGCTGCTCATTTTAATAAAACGGGCGACCACCTGAGCCGCTACTTTAAGCAACAAACGGGCAGCTCGCTCAAAACTTACATAACCCGCTACAAGGTAGACCTTATTAAAACACGACTTAAATTTAGCGACCTTACAATTTCGGAAATAGCACATGAACTACATTTCACAGATGAAAGCCATTTGAATAAAACGTTTAAAAAGCTCACCGGCATGACGGCTAAAGAATTTAAAAAAGCAAACAAAAACGAGCAGATAAAGAAAAAGCTGCAGGAGCTTCCGCAGGCGCACTAGACGGGCAGATAGATGCAGGCGCTCATATACGCCAGCGCCTGGACTTCCTTTTGTATAAGACGGACAGGCCGTAGACAGGCCACGTACCTTCCGGCAGATGATGCCTGGCCGTGCCCGCCATCTGCCCGTGATGATTCCAAGCGAAAACATGGACTCATCACGGACTCATCATGGCTGCATCATGGGCGCATCCACTGCCTGTACCGCACTATAAGTAAAGCATGCCGGTTGTGGCTTTGGGTTTTAAAGCTGCCGGCTATGCAAGCAGGACAGGTGGCGGACTATCCGTCAGGATAAAAATCGGGAAGCAGCTATAGGAAGCCG
>DDAL01000014.1 GCA_002332615.1 Sphingobacteriaceae bacterium UBA2059
GATGTGATCTTGAAAGAGCGGCGAAGGCTTGTCCTGGTAACCAGAGATACCCCGCTAAATCTTATTCATATAAACAACATGAAAACGGTGAGCGAAGCTGGAGGTATTATTTGTCCCGCAGCTCCATCCTTTTATAGCCGGCCACGTACATTGGAGGATGTAGCTTCAACAGTAGTAGAACGCATTATGGATCTAGTGCATTTGCCTGTTAAAGCTTTCCGTTGGGGGGGGATTGACGGAAGCGAAATTTCCTGACGTAAACAAGAGATTCATCTCTTTTTATTTTATTTATCTTTGCCTCTTAATTATGGGTAAAAAGGTTGCGCTTTATACACTCGGATGTAAACTGAACTACTCCGAAACCTCTACTATAGGTCGTCAGTTCAAAGATGCTGGTTTTCAAATAGTTGATTTCTATGATACGCCCGATGTTTATTTGATAAACACCTGTTCGGTTACAGACAATGCAGACAGAAAATGCCGCAAGGTGGTTAAGGAAGCACTGAAGCATTCGCCTCTTGCTTACGTGGTTATTGTGGGTTGTTATGCACAGCTTAAGCCAAAAGAAATATCGGATATACCCGGCGTAGATATGGTTTTGGGTGCCGCCGAAAAGTTTCGAATTATAGAGTTTCTTACAGATCTTACTAAAACATCTAAAACCCTTGTATTAAACCAACCTGTCGAATGCGCGAATGAATTTGTTCCTTCATTTTCTTATGGCGACCGAACACGCACCTTTTTGAAAGTTCAGGACGGATGTGACTATTCCTGTACTTTTTGCACCATTCCCCAGGCAAGAGGAAACAGTCGGAGCGATACTATAGATAATATCTTGAATCAGGCACGGAGCATAGCTTCTTCAGGCTCTCGTGAAATTGTACTCACAGGAGTTAATATTGGTGACTTTGGTATTCGTAATGATGTGCGAGAAGATAGGTTCCTTGATCTGGTACAGGCTTTAGATGATGTATCAGGAATTGACAGAATTAGAATATCGTCGATTGAGCCTAACTTACTAAGCAATGAGGTTATAGATTTTGTAGGTCGCTCAAAACGTTTTGTCCCTCATTTTCATATTCCTTTGCAGTCGGGAAGTAATAAGATCTTAGGTTTGATGCGCAGGAGGTATAAACGCGAATTATATGCCGATCGTGTTGAGAGGATTAAGGGGGTCATGTCCGATTGTTGTATAGGGGTAGATGTAATTGTTGGTTTTCCAGGTGAAACCCGGGAAGACTTTCTGGATACTTACAATTTTATCAATCAGCTCGATGTATCTTATCTGCATGTTTTTACTTATTCTGAAAGAGACAACACGATAGCCGCCGAAATGCAGGGAAGTGTACCTGGGTCTCAGCGTGCTGATAGAAGTAAAATGCTACACATCTTGTCCGAAAAAAAGCGTCGCGCTTTCTATGGTGCCCAGCTTGGTAAAAGAGAAACAGTGTTGTTTGAAGGCGATATAAAGGACGGGTTTATGCATGGTTTTACGAGAAATTATGTTAAAGTGCGTACTCCCTACGATCCGTTACTGATAAATGAGACCTTAGATGTTAGGCTTGTGTCGATTTGCGAAAACGGAGATGTTGAAATAGAGGAGGCTGCTCCTGAAGTTTTATCACATTAGATTATACTAATAGCCATGAATCTGGAAGCATTAACACAGCAGGTAACGTCAATTGCAAAAGAAGTCGGTTCTTTTATTCGCGCTGAATCTAAATTGTTTAAGAGCAGTCAAATAGAGTACAAAGGGCTTAATGACCTTGTTTCTTATGTTGATAAAGAAGCGGAGAAAAAAATTGTTGAATCTTTGCTTTTGCTTTTGCCTGATGCTGGGTTTATTACTGAAGAGAAGACCGTTAGTAGAAAAGGTACTACATTTACCTGGATAGTTGACCCTTTAGATGGAACGACTAATTTTATTCATGGTTTGCCTGCTTATTCGGTAAGTATCGCTTTGCAGCAGGATGATCGTTTGATTCTAGGAGTTGTTTATGAAATAAACCGTGACGAGTGCTTTTATGCGTGGAAAGGCGGCGGAACTTACATGAATGGAGTACCTGTTAGGGTTGCCTCAAACAAAGAGCTCAGTGAGTCCTTGATCGCAACGGGCTTTCCGTATTATGAATTTGATCTACTCGAAAAGTATATTAATGTTTTCAGAGATCTTACACAGGTATGTCATGGTTTAAGAAGAGTTGGCTCTGCAGCCGTAGATTTAGCATACGTAGCCTGCGGGAGATATGACGGCTACTTTGAATACAATATAAACTCTTATGACATCGCAGCTGGCATTGTACTGGTGGAAGAAGCAGGAGGGAAGGTTTTCAATTTTGACGGAAGTGACCTAAGCTTTGAAACCAGAGAAGTAATTGCAGCCAATGCTTCTATACAGGTCAGGCTTGGCGAAGTGATTAGACGATATTTTTGATCTGATTCTTAGAGTTAAAAGGCTTCCGATAATTCTTCATTTAACGAAAGCCTTTGCTTTATGTATACTTAAGCAATTACCTCTGTTACCTCAGGAATCATTCGTTTAAGAAGATTTTCTATACCCGCTTTTAATGTATAGGTAGATGATGGACAACCGCTGCAGGCTCCTTTTAGCTCTACTGTTACAACGCCTTCATCGAAAGATTTAAAGGAAATAGCGCCTCCGTCTTGTTCAATAGCCGGTCGCACGTAGTCATGCAGAATCTGCTGAATTCTAATTTCCGTTTCTGTGCCTGTAAACTCGGTTGAATGGTCAGCTTCATGCTCTTTAATTTCCAGACCCGACTCAACCGCCCCTTTTACAAACTCTTTCAAAATAGGTTCAATGCTTGGCCAGTCAGCATCTTCAGATTTTGTAATTGTGACGAAGTTGCTGGCAAAGAAAACACCATTGACAAAGTTAAACTTGAAAAGTTCGCGAGCGAAAGGTGAGGCTTCCGCCTGTTCTTTTGTTGGGAAATCGATACTACCATTGTAAAGCAACTTATTTACTAAAAACTTTACAGTAGCCGGGTTAGGAGTATGTTCTGTATATACGTTAATTTTGCTTGCCATTTGTGTTTGTTTATACAAAAATACCAATTTAAAGTCCTTCAAGAGCCTTTGGTATGTATTTTACAAGGGTAAGACATTTCCGTTGCTCTAAATGCCGGTATACGTGTAGGGGGTGATTTTTAATAATTCTGTTTTTACTTCCTCGCTTACATTAAGTCGCTTAACGAAGTTTTCAATAGTAGCCGCGTTTATGACGGTATTTGTGCGTGTCAGGTCTTTAAGAGCTTCATAAGGGTTTGGATAATTCTCACGTCTTAAAATTGTCTGAATAGCTTCTGCTACCACCGCCCAGTTTTTTTCGAGATCCGTATTAATAGCTTCTTCATTAAGGATTAGCTTGTTTAAACCCCTCATGAGGGCCTTGATCGCAATTACGGTATGAGCCAAAGGGACTCCTATGTTGCGTAAGACAGTTGAATCTGTAAGGTCTCGCTGAAGCCTTGAGACCGGCAGTTTTGATGACAAGTGCTCGTAAAACGCATTGGCTATGCCTAAGTTACCTTCGGAATTTTCAAAGTCTATCGGATTGACTTTATGTGGCATTGCTGAGGAACCAACCTCTCCGGCTTTTATTTTTTGTTTGAAATAGTTCATTGAAATATAAGACCATATATCCCGATCCATATCAATAAGTATGGTGTTAATGCGTTTCATCGCATCGCAATGCGCAGCAAAACTGTCGTAGTGCTCAATTTGAGTGGTGTGCTGGGAGCGACTTAGTTTTAACTGACTGTTTACAAACTGATTTCCGAAGTCCTTCCAGTCAATAGAGGGGTACGCTACATGATGGGCTTTAAAATTGCCTGTAGCACCGCCAAATTTGGCAGAAAATGGAATTTGCTTAAATAGCTTCAACTGACTTTCCAGGCGCTCTGCAAATACCATGAACTCTTTTCCAAGACGAGTAGGGGAAGCCGGCTGTCCATGCGTGTGGGCCAGCAAGGGAATATCTTTCCACTCGGAAGATAGTAGTTTGATAATACCTAAAAGTTCTTCAACCAAGGGCAGATAAACAGTGTCGACAGCTTCTTTAAATGAATAAGGGATAGCAGTGTTGTTAATGTCCTGAGAGGTGAGTCCGAAGTGAATGAACTCTTTGAACTGATTTAGCTTCAAGTTGTCAAACTTCTCCTTTAGAAAGTATTCTACGGCTTTTACATCATGATTAGTCTCGGCCTCAAATTCCTTTACTCTTTCAATATCCTCGTGAGAGAAGGTATTCACAATGTTTGTAAGATCAGCGAGTCTTTGCGGTGGAAAGTCCTTAAGCTGAGGAAGGGGGACTAAACACAGAGCTTTAAAATATTCTACTTCTATAAATACCCTGTACTTAATAAGTGCGGCTTCCGAAAAATAGTCTCTTAAGCTTTTAGTTGAATTCCAGTATCTGCCATCTACAGGAGAAATGCAATATAGGGGAGAAAAGTCCATGTTGTTTTTTTGGCAAAGTTAAACTTTCCATGCAACAGGTGAAGCGTAATGATAAAAAGGCAGGCACAATACATAAAAAAGGTGTGCATCATTTGACACACACCTTAATGTTGGTTATAGTTTCCTATAAATTACTTCTTTACAGAATCAACTGCAGCGCTAGAAGCTGAGTCAATTGTGTCAGTTTTTGCGTCTGCTGTTGAATCAACTGAGTCAATTCTCGCGTCAGCAGTTGAATCGATAGAGTCTGCAGTGTTGTTTTCGGTTTTGTTTGAGTTACAAGCAGAAACTGAAAGAGCGATTGCTAATGCTAAAAAGCCAGATTTAAATAAAGTCTTCATTTTAATTGTAATGTATTTAAGTATTAATAACACAAGGCGCCAAAGGTAACCTTATATTTTAAAATTTACATTCCTGTGTTAGCTGAATCAGTAGTTACAGTGTTATCAACGGCTGTAGTATCTGATAGCATTGTAGTGTCAGCATCTGTAACACTGGTGTCTACCATAGTAGAATCATTTGCGTTTTCAGTTTTGGTTGAATTACATGCAACAACTGAAAAAGAGATAGCTAAAGCTAAAAAACCAAGGTTGAATAATCTTTTCATTTTTCTAAGTATTAAATTTAAAGGTTAATACTTCACGTTTTAAAAAGTAACCCTGCTAAAAAACTTATTTACAAAAATTTCCTACATTGGGTTACTTAGATGAAAAGATTGTATAAATAGTGAGTAAAGATATAAGAGAGTCATTACCAAACGATAAAGAAGCTTTACTTGGAATTATGAATGATTCCAGGGACATGCTTGAGCAATTATATAAAGGATATTTTCCTATGATACTCAATTTTGTATTGCTTAACAGCGGAACTGATGATGATGCTAAGGATGTTTTTCAGGAATCGATGATAGTTCTGTATGATAAGGTAAAAGAGGGTAAGTTTGAGCTCAATTGTAAGTTAAAGACGTTTATCTATTCTGTAAGCAGGCGCATATGGCTAAAAAAGCTGAGCTACAGCAGCAGATATACGGGCAAAGTTGAAGACTTTGAAGATACAATACAGGTTGAAGACGATATCGTTTCTCATGAAGAGAAGGATTTGCAATTTTACAAGATGGATGAGGCGTTAAATATGCTTGGCGAACCTTGCAAAACTATTATTGAAGATTTTTACTTAAAAAACAGGTCAATGCAGGAGATTTCTGAAAAGTTTGGTTATACCAATTCGGATAATGCCAAGAATCAGAAATATAAATGCCTTCAGCGGCTTAAACGGTACTTTTTTTCAAAATGAACTAAGAGGTAAATATAGATATGGAACTCACAGACAAAATCGAAGCTTATTTAAATGGACAGATGTCTCCTGAAGAGGAAGCTGCATTTGAAGAGTTGAAAGCGTCTGATCCGGAAATTGATCAGCAGGTAGTAATTCATCGAAGTCTGTTGAATCAGTTGGATAAGTATAAAAGCAGAAAGAGGTTAACAGCTCAGATGAATCAGATTCATTCAATGCTTCAGCTCGAACAAATTAAGAATCAAAATTTGTCTACTTATACCAAGGTCAGGGTATTGTGGTCAAAATACAAGGCCAACGTTGCCATTGCCGCTTGCGTTGCGTTTATAGCAGCCTATATTACTTTGCTATCTACAGGTTACTTTTCTACCAATGCAATAAAGTCGGATTATAATGCCCTGCGTCGTGACTTTAGCCGCGAAATGAGCAAGATTAATAAGATTCAACGCTCCCAAAGTGCAGCCATAGGCGAAATAAAAGGTTCTTCAGGACATGTTTATAATCCGGGAACATATGGAGGCACTGGGTTTGCGTTAACATCCAATGGGTTGATCGTTACAAACTTTCACGTCGTTAAGGATGCAGACTCAATCTATATTCAGAACAATGAGGGGGAATCTTACAAGGTTAAGACCGTATATGTTCATCCTGAATATGACATAGCTGTTTTAAAGGTGCTTGACGAAGGCTTTAAAATCTTGAAGCCTTTGCCCTATACGTTTAGAAAGACTTCTCCCGATCTTGGAGATGATGTGTTTACATATGGCTTTCCTAAAGACGACGCAGTATATACAAGAGGTTACTTAAGTTCGCGTACAGGATACCTGGGTGACACTACTGAATATCAGGTGGATATATCAGTTAATCCGGGGAGTAGCGGCGGTCCGCTGCTTGATAACAAAGGAAACGTTATTGGTATAGTTAAAGGCAAATCTCCCCGCACAGACGGAGCTTCGTTTGCGGTTAAATCTCAATACGTTCTTGAGGCTTTAGAGTCGATGCCTAAGGACTCTGTGGGCGCAAAATCCTTCCTTAGTAACAGGAACGCTCTCGCTGCTTTGCCAAGGACTGAACAAATAAAGAGGTTACGTAACTATATTTATATGATTAAGGTATATTAAGTGTTACCCGCAGGAAAGCCTGGCTGAATCTAAATTCAGCCAGGCTTTCCTATTATCTATCTGTCCAGTTCTCCAAGTACAATATCAATGGACCCTATGATAGCAATCAAATCTGCCATAAGGATTCCACGTGATATTTCGGAGATTACTGACAAGTTATGGAAGCTTGGTGCCCGGCATCTGACCCTTTTGGGAATATCTGTCTTTCCGTCGGTTATGAAATAAAAGCCTAGTTCGCCTTTAGGGTTTTCAGCCCTTGCATAATAGTCTTGTGCCTGAGGGTTGATTTTGCGGGGAAGTTTTGCCCTTGGGTCGAAATCGGGTGTCCGCTTGTGGTTCTTCTGCAATTGTTCTATGCACTGTTCAATAATTTTAACAGACTCTTTTATTTCATCAACCCTTACTTTGAATCTATCCCAGCAATCTCCCGTTGTTCCCATTTCTCCTTTTCCCACGGGAATGTCAAAGTCAATTTCGGGATAAACAGAATAGCCGTCAATTCTCCTTAAGTCCCATTTTAGGCCAGATCCTCGAAGCATAGGGCCTGAGCAACCATAATCAATGGCAACATTCATAGGTAGTACCCCTACATTAGCGGTTCTGGATATAAAAATTTGATTTCGGGTAAGCAGTTCATCAAGCTCTTGCATTTTCGGCTTAAAGTAAGTAACAAACTCAGCACAACGCTCTTCAAAGCCAACCGGCAGATCGTAGAATAAGCCGCCTACCCATATATAATTATAAAGCATGCGGCTTCCGGAAGCCCATTCAAGCATATTCATTATATGCTCGCGATCTCTGAAACACCATAGGAAGGGTGTGAAAGCGCCGATGTCTATGCCATAGGTGCCTAAAGCTATTAAGTGAGAAGCAATACGATTAAGCTCGCTAACTAATACACGAATATATTCAACGCGTCCTGGAATATCCTTGTCTATGCCCAGCATTCGCTCTACACCCATTACCCATGCATGACTGTTATTCATGGAGGCAAGATAGTCCAGACGGTCCGTAAAAGGAATTGTTTGCTGATAGGTTAGATTTTCCGCATGCTTCTCAAAGCAACGATGAAGGTATCCCACGTGGGGGATTACCTCCTTTATAATTTCGCCGTCTGTAATTACTTCCAGCCGCAAAACTCCATGAGTGGAAGGATGCTGAGGGCCCACATTGAGAATCATTTCTGTCGCAGATGCGCCGGAAATGATTTTTTCATAACGTGTAGGAGTAGGAGCGTTTCTATTCATTTAAGTGTTTGCCGGTTTTATGTCTAATCTACTTTTATGCCGTGATAATACTCCTGCGCTTTGTAGTCTTTTCTTAAAGGAAAACCTTGCCAATCGTCCGGAAGTAAAATACGTCTCAGGTCCTGGTGTCCTTCGAAGTATATTCCGAGGAGGTCAAATGTTTCCCTTTCATGCCAATCGGCAGTTTTCCAAACATCGCTTACCGTTGGGACGACAGGCAAATCTTCAGCACTACGATCATTCTGTACTTCAACTTTTAAGGTTAGACGTTGTTTATTCGGAATTGACAGGAGGTTATACACAACGCAAAAAAGATTACCCTCAACTCCATTATCAACACCGGATAAGCACGCCAGCATATCAAAGTAGGTAAGCGGGTTATTTCTTAATTCCTGGCAAACTTCTGCTATTAAAGCTGTTCTTATTACGAGGGCAGGTTCAATACCTGTTGTTTCTACGCGAAGTATAGCGTCTGGTCCGAACTTATTTGCTATGAGGTCTTTAATGCCTTGAAAATCCATACTAAGGGGCTAAGCGGGTAATCTTCCATAATCCATTTTCTTCTTTATATACGAGGCGATCATGCAGTCGTCCGTGTCCGCCCTGCCAAAACTCAACCAAGCTTGGTTTAACTACATAGCCGCCCCAGTGAGGAGGTTTAGGTATTTCCGAGTCTTTGTATTTTTCTTTTAGCTGCTCAAGGTTCTTAACAAGAATTTCACGGTCACTTATTTCTTTGCTTTGAGAAGATGCATGGGCCCCTATACGGCTGTCTCTTGGACGAGACTGAAAGTATCGGTCTGACTCCTGTTCGTCGAGCTTTTCAAGTGTCCCCTCTATGCGTACCTGGCGCTCCATTTCGAGCCAGAAGAAAACAAGCGCAGCGTGAGGGTTTTTTGTAATTTCCTGTCCTTTGCGGCTCATATA
Organism: Sphingobacteriaceae bacterium UBA2059; assembly: GCA_002332615.1. GTDB lineage: Bacteria > Bacteroidota > Bacteroidia > Sphingobacteriales > Sphingobacteriaceae > Arcticibacter. The sequence continues at coordinate 9,071 of DDAL01000014.1, forward strand.
GTTGGTGTAAAAAATGAAGCCGCGGTGTTCATAGCCTTTTAGGAGCATGATACGCGCAGAAGGTTTGCCGTCAGCTGTACTTGTAGCGAGTGTCATCGCGTTAGGTTCCTTTACGCCTGAAGATAAAGCTTCAGAAAACCATTGACCAAACTGAGTTATAGGATCATCAGCAACGTCCGCTTCATTAAGCGTTGCTAAACGGTAGTCTTCTCTTAATCCCTCGATTGTTTCTTTGTCTAAGCTCATAGGATACAAACTTAATAATTGTAGAGTATTAATGATAAGACTGTTTTAAAGCTTACAAAACAGAAGCAAATTGGTGTTGTTAGACCAGTATGTTAACACCCGCCACGCCAAAAAAAGGAAGTTTACTGATTTCTGAGCCGTTTATGCCTGACCCTAACTTCAGGAGATCTGTTGTTTTACTAACCGAGCACTCCAAACTAGGCACAATGGGCTACACTCTTAACTATAAGAGCCCTTATAATCTCCAAGAGATAGTTCCCGAGTTTACAGGTGCTAGCTTCCCTATCTATGCCGGCGGTCCGGTAGGGTCAGATTCATTGCACTTTATTCATCGCTGTTATGACAAGCTGAACAGCGGAACAGAGATTATAAATGGGGTTTATTGGGGAGGAAATCTGGAAACGTTAAAAGTATTGATAGAAAATAATAACCTGACTGAAAGCGAGATACGCTTTTTTGTGGGCTATTCCGGGTGGGATGAGCTTCAGCTTCAGGCGGAGATAGATCAAGACACCTGGCTTGTGAATAATAATTATGACCCGCAGTTGTTATTCAGTTCCCAGGAAGAACAGCTCTGGAAAAATACCGTTAGGTCCTTAGGAACCAAATACGCCCATATTGCTAATTTTCCTGAAAATCCGCAGTGGAATTGATTTAGTTTATGCTTGGGTTTTTTTTCGAAGCGCTGTGGCGGATTCTTCTACCTTATGCTTTAAACCTTCCTTATAGTTCTTTAGCCTTCTGGTCAGATCAATATCTTTTAAAGCAAGAATTTGTACTGCAAGCAGACCTGCATTTTTGGCGGCATTAAGCGCTACCGTCGCTACCGGTACGCCATTGGGCATCTGCAAGATAGAAAGTAATGAGTCCCATCCGTCGATTGAGTTGGATGACTTAACCGGTACACCAATTACGGGAAGATGGGTCAGAGAGGCAACCATCCCTGGCAGGTGTGCTGCGCCCCCGGCTCCCGCTATAATAACCGATAAGCCGTTTGAAGATGCATTTATTGCATAGCTAAACATTTTTTCGGGGGTGCGATGTGCTGATACTATATCCAGCTCGAAGTCAACTTCCAGTTCTTTAAGAATGTCTGCTGCGTCTTTCATTACAGCGTAATCAGACGCGCTGCCCATTATAATACCTACTTTCATATTTCTTATTTATCAGGATATTACCTTCACTCTTTTTTGAACAAAACGAGCTTTTTCGATAGCTTTTTCTCTTTCTTCGTCAATTATAGTGACATGTCCCATCTTTCTGAAGGGCTTAGTATACTTTTTTCCGTAAAGATGTACATATACGCCGTCGATCTCCAGAATATCCTCAAGGCCGTCATAAACAGCCAGCCCCTCATTGTCTTTCTCACCTAAAAGATTAACCATAACAGCATTTGTTCTAAGCCGTACATCGCCTAGGGGAAGGTTAAATATGGCCCTGAGATGCTGCTCATACTGCGACGTGTAATTTGCTTCTATGGTGTGGTGGCCGCTGTTATGAGGCCGAGGAGCCAATTCATTTACAAGCAGCTGACCATCTTTGGTTAAAAACATTTCAACAGCAAGCACTCCTACGATCTTTAACTTATTTGCTATCTGAATTGCCAGGTGTTCAGCCTGTTGTTGAATCTCTAAAGCCAGTGTCGAAGGAGATATGAGATATTCAACAAGATTTGCATCCTTGTTAAACTCCATCTCGACGCAAGGGAACGCCTTTACATCTTCGTCTTCGTTTCGGGCGACAATAACTGCTATCTCCTGTTCAAAGTCAATCCATTCTTCAATCAGCGTAGGCCCTTCAAAAGCTCCTTCCAGATACTCCTGTCCAATTACTTTGTACACACCCCGCCCGTCATACCCGTCTTTGCGGAGCTTTTGTATATACGGATATCTAAAATTAGTAGTCCTGAGCGCCTCTTTTGTCGATATCAACTGAAAGGGAGCGGTAGGTATATTGTTCTGCTTAAAGAACTCTTTCTGCAAGCCTTTGTCCTGAATTATTCGAATTATTCGCGGCTGAGGAAACACGAGTACACCTTCATCTTCAAGTCGTTGAAGAGCGTCGACATTAACCTTTTCAATTTCGATGGTAAGCATATCCAATTGCCTGCCGAAGTTATAGACGGTATCAAAGTCGGCCAAAGAGCCGATTACAAACTTGTCGCAAAGTTTTTTACAGGGAGCATTTTCATCCGGATCAAGGACACGAACACTTACGTTGTAGTTAACAGACTGCTGGATTAACATTCTTCCAAGCTGGCCGCCTCCAAGTATACCTAAGCGTAAATCACCGTAAAAAGCTTTCATGATGCAAATCTATAAAAAAAGAAGCAGGCCGGCAGTATGTTCAACAGGTAAAGACCATAATCACTGTAACTTGCACTGAGAATCTCATGATGAAAGTAAGCTTTCGCCCTTAATCTTGTTTTGTAGCTCCAATATTCCTCCAATAAGCGCCTCAGGGCGAGGAGGGCATCCCTGAACGTATATATCAACCGGTATGATTCTGTCAACTCCTTTAACTACATGATAGCCATATTGCCAATAGGGGCCGCCGCAGTTCGAACAGGAACCCATAGATATAACGTATTTAGGATCGGGCATCTGCTCATAAAGCCGCTTAATGCGCTCAGCCATCTTGAAAGTGACAGTGCCCGCTATAATGATGACATCACTTTGCCGCGGTGTAGGCCTTGGGAAAACACCGAGTCTGTCCAAGTCAAAGTTTGAAGAGTAAGCGCCCATCATTTCGATTGCACAACAGGCGATGCCAAAGCTGACTGGCCATAAGGAGGACAGCCTGGCCCAGTTAAGCAAATGATCGACGTTGGTAACTATAAACCCTCCATCCTGAGGTAATTTCTCTAAACTCATTTTTGTACTTTTCTAAAAGATGGTTTAAAAGCCGGCGGTATCTCGGGAGGTACAGGAGAGAAATAGGGTTCGTCAACAACGTTCTTTAAAGCGCTTTTTACCGTGTACACTTCACTGTTTATAGCAGCGTAGGCAGAAGCAGGGATGGTATGATTTACAACCGGTATGATCTGCCTCGGCTTTATCCATTGCAAGTCGCCCCGACACCACACATAAGCAAGTCCCATAAGTAAAATTCCAACAAAAATAAACATTTCTGTAAGGGTAACCCATCCCCACATGGGAGCCGCCTCTAAAATTGTTTTTTGTCCGAATACTGTGGCCCAGGGAAAGATAAACACCATCTCCACCTCAAACAGCAAAAAGATCAGTGCAATAACATAAAACCTTGAGTTAAATTGCACATGTGCAGTGCCTGTTGGCTCTTCGCCGCATTCATAGGAGCTTAATTTTAGCTTATTCGGCTTACTCGGCGAAATAAGTTTGCCAGCAAAAAGAATCAAGCTCACAAGTGATATACCTGTAATGAGCATAATTAACACCACCCCAAATTCAGAAAGCTGAGAAGTCTCTTTCATAGTATCGCGCTTCTGATCGGTAATATTGCATCAGAAAGCAACTACAAAATTAAAAAAAAACCATTACCAGCCTTGCTGGTAATGTAAAGGCAATATCATTAAAGCAATTAGTTCCTTATTAACCATCTTAGTTCTTCCGGAGCTCGTTTTTTTATACAAAAACCTACAATTTATCGCAACAGTACTTAGAAATTAAATATTTAACTATATTTGCACTCTTGTTTTGAAAAGCTATAGTTATAAGATATCATGAAAAGAACATTTCAACCTTCACAAAGGAAAAGAAGAAATAAGCATGGGTTTAGAGAGCGCATGAGCACAGCTAACGGTAGAAGGGTATTGACTGCCAGAAGAGCAAAAGGAAGAAAAAGATTAAGCGTATCTGACGAACGTCGTCATAAAGCATAATTTTTGATTGCCGGGTTTGCTTAGTTGCAAAACAGCTATATTTTATTTCGGCCTAAGGCAATCAAAATGTACACATTTAAAAAAGAAGAACGGTTATGCAGTAAAAAGCTTTTAAAGGAGCTTTTTGATAACGGTTCTTCTTTTTTTGTACATCCATTTAAAGTTGTCTATCTGTATTCAAACCTGCCTGTAACCTGTCTGGCCCAGGTGGTTATTATAGTACCCAAGAGAAACTTTAAACGTGCGGTAGACAGAAATTTACTAAAGCGGCGCATCCGCGAGAGCTATCGTTTGCATAAGGAAGAATATCTCTATTCTAAACTTCGCTCAACTAATAGACAAATGCTCCTTTCCCTGTTTTATGTTGGTAAGCAATTATCTGATTATACGTTAATTGAAAAGAAAGTAAAGCTGGTTTTGAGCCGTTTAGTTCAGGAAGATGTTGGCAATACTAAGTAAAATTATCAAAGCACTGATTGGGCGATTCTTCCTTTTACTTATAAGACTTTATCAGTATTTGCTCTCTCCATTATTGGGCGCTTCCTGTCGGTTTACACCTACCTGCTCTCAATACGGTGCGGAAGCAATTAAAAAACACGGACCCTTTAAAGGAGGTTTATTAACTATCAGACGTATCGGTCGTTGCCATCCCTGGGGAGGGCATGGGCATGATCCTGTACCTTAACTTTATGTCATGGCACTTATTCTTCATATAGAAACTTCTACAATCGCTTGCTCTGTTTCTTTAGCAAAGGGTGGAAATGTACTTGCCTGTAAAGAACTAAGCGAAAAAAACATTCATGCATCTCTTATTACAGTCTTTATTCAGGAGATTATGCAGCTTACGGGTTTAACACTTAGAGATGTTGATGCTATTGCTGTAAGTAAGGGACCGGGATCATATACAGGATTAAGAATTGGAGTATCAACAGCAAAAGGATTGTGCTATGCCCTAGACAGGCCTTTAATCGCCGTAGATACCTTAAAAGCTATGGCCTGGAAAGCCAGCCACGAAACTGGCTCTGCAGAAATGCTTTATTGTCCAATGATCGACGCAAGGAGAATGGAGGTGTACACTGCCATTTACAACATAGAGCTTTCCGAAGTTCAACCTGTGCAGGCAAGGATAATTGAAGAAGGATCTTTTTCCGATATCCTTAACAAATACGAAGTACTGTTCTTTGGAGATGGAGCGTTAAAATGCCGGGATGCGATAGGGAATCCGGACAAGGCTAGGTTTATCACCGATTTTCAAAATTCAGCATTGCATATGATAGAGCTTGCGCTCGATAAGTATAACAAGCAACAGTTCGAAAACCTTGCTTATTTCGAGCCCTATTATCTCAAAGATTTCATAGCAAACGGCATAAAGTTATAGCCTGTTCCTCACGGATTGTACTAGTCTTCAATATTTGTATATAAATTGGTATTGAACTTTCCTTTATCTGCACTTAGCTGGAATGTAAGGCCATAAAACCCCTTCATTCTCCCGATGTTCCGGTTGTCCGATCCATTGGTAAAAATTCCTTTAGTCCTTTCAATTGGATGCAATGAGTTTTTAGTATTTACAAAAAATGTGATCGTACTCTGATTCGCGGTTAGCTGTCGATGTTTATTGTATGTGTCTGAAAAACCCAGAAGTCGTTCATTCTTATAAGCCTCATAATAACGCCGAGTCATTTCCGGGCTTGTGGAAAGGATAAGATAATTATCAATAACCACAAAGTAAGGAGTTTTAAAAGTCTCAAGGGGCTCTCCCAGGTAATAGTAAAATACATCCGGATAGTTTAGGCGACTAACCGTTTCGTTCAATGGGGAACTTATAAGCTGAAGCGCAAAATTTACACTTCTGCCATTGCTCAGGCGTATGATGGCCAGCTTTTGCTTGTCTTTCGTCTCGAGTACAAGGAACTCATGAGCAATCTTTTCTTTAAGCTCCCTGTCGGTATCGATACCACTTTCAGCTCTTATAGTAGCTATATTCTGCTGAAGTTGCTTAAGCTTTTTATCATCAGAAAGGTTCTGCTTAATTCGGGACAGCAACAAAGGATAGTCTGAAAAGCTGTAGAGCTGATAGAAAGCAGTTTCAAGGGGAGCTAATCCATTAATAGTTGTTGTAACGGGCTTTTGCGAGGCAAATAAACTTATATAAGTACTAAGCGAAGAATCGATCTCACTCACCCCATTCAACATGATCGCGTCACTTTTAAAGTTCATATTCAGCGAGGTAAATCCTCTTGGCACTTCCAAGCTTATAGTACTGTCTGCAGGAACTCGCAAAAGCCGATTCCTCAACGAGGCCGGTATGGTAGTATGGTTTATATAGATTGAAAGCGGAGTCTTATAGTTCTTTTCAACCTGTTCGTTCAAATAGTCAAGGAACGCCTTCTCGAGACGCGGAAAGTTTTTGCTGCCGGCTCTGATAACAAGCCTCTCATTAAAGCTTGCAGAAGCTGCACCATTTGAAACATGAAGAAATAGTGGTTTGGAGTAATCCACAAACTCAATTTTGTATAAACCTTTCCCCATAACGTCAAGGCTTGTATTTGGCACTTTATACAGCGCCTGCTCAATAGATTCATCTTTTGCCAGGCTGTAGGGAATGGTGAACAGAAAATCAATAGAATCAGCCTGAATGGTGTGAATTGAAATGAACGCTTTTTTACTCGACGTTATTTCTNNTTTTAGATAGCCGGGGCTGCTTAAAATAGCGTATACACGACTTAGTTGTTCAGACTTTTGTTTTCCGATTATGGCCTCCGTAGGCTTATGATCCTTAAAAGCACCGGCAAACATATCCCCGGTATTAAAGCTGCATACAACAGATGCATCTTCAGGAATCAGCTTCAGCGCAAAAGAGTAATTATCTGAATGAGTAGTGAGTTCAGTAAAGTACTTGTTTGCTATTCCTATAATGGCAGTAATAAGAACAATACTCAGAATGATAATTTTCCTCATAGTGTATCACAAAACTACTGGTTTATACTGAGTAAATAATAAATACTTTAGTATTTTAGCTTATATATGAACAGAAATATTGTAATTACAGCCGCCATGCTCGGAATGCTTGCTGTTATTTTGGGGGCCTTTGGAGCTCATGGATTAAAAGATAGAATATCGGCTTATGATCTTGAAAACTGGAAAACTGCTGTAAGCTACCAGTTCTTTCATGTATTAGCATTACTCTTTCTGGCTACTATGTCAGGTTACCGCCAAAGCTATGTAACCTTTGCTTTTTACGCTTTTGTAATAGGTATCGTGCTGTTTTCCGGCTCGCTGTATCTGTTGTCAACAAAGGCAATAACAGGCGTCAGGTGGAAGATATTGGGGCCTGTTACACCCATAGGAGGGCTGATGTTTATCCTAGGATGGGGCTCGATACTTCTAGGCGCAATAAAAGGTAAATAATGCTTGAATTCGGACATACAGAAACAAGCCATAAAGCAACGTTTTTTGTAGAGGTAATTCTGCCATTATCCATTTCAAAAACATACACGTACAGGGTTCCGTTTGCGTTCTCAGATCATATAGCTATCGGCAAGCGAGTGATTGTACAGTTTGGAAAGTCGCGAATGTACACAGGTATCATCAATGCCATAAGCGATCAGCCCCCGTCTCTTTATGAAGCAAAGTATGTAATAGATATACTTGACGATGAACCTATAATCCATGAACGCCAATTTCAGTTATGGAACTGGGTAGCCTCTTATTATATGTGTACACCTGGAGAAGTAATGAATGCGGCACTGCCGGCTTCGCTGAAATTAGCCAGTGAAACTAAGGTGCTTCTACAGCAGGCTGCTGAATATTTGAAATCAGAACTTACAGATAAGGAATTTCTAATTGTAGAGGCCCTTGAAACAGAGCCCGAACTACGTATAAGCGATATAAGCAAGCTCCTGGGACAAAAAACTGTTTTCCCAATTCTAAAAGAACTTCTAAAGAAAGGCATCATCCATATTTCCGAAGAGGTGGCAACACGTTATAAACCGCGCACCAGAGCTTTTCTATCACTCAAGCAGACGTATACATCTGAAACTGCGCTTAAACAGCTTTTTGCTTATCTGGAGCGAAGCCCAAAGCAGGTAGAGACCTTGCAAGTGTATTTTAGACTTAAAAAGTCCGGCAATGCGGTATCAAAGAAAGACATGGAAGAGGAAGGGGTAAGCGCATCAGCGCTAAAAGCGCTTATTTCAAAGCACGTATTTGAAGTAGAGTATCAGCCGGTAAGCCGTCTTCATACAGATAAAGATGAGACTTTTGACAATTTTGTATTAAGTGATAGTCAACGTGATGCTTATGAGCATTTAATTCAAACATTTAAGGACAAGGACGTAGCCCTGCTTCATGGAGTTACCTCTTCAGGTAAAACTCAGATTTATGTAAGGATGATAGAGCAAGCCCTTGCTTCTTCAAAGCAGGTTTTATACCTTTTACCTGAAATTGCCCTGACTACCCAGATAATTGAACGTTTAAAAAGATACTTTGGCTCAAAGATAGGAGTCTATCATTCACGTATGGGCGATAATGAACGTGCTGAAGTATGGATAAAGGTACAAAAGAAGGAGTATCAGATTATACTGGGTGCAAGATCGGCAGTCTTTCTGCCTTTCTGTTCTCTGGGACTGGTTGTCGTTGATGAAGAGCACGAGTCTTCCTATAAGCAGCACGATCCGGCACCGCGGTACCATGCAAGAGATACCGCGATTTATCTTGCACACATACATCAGGCTAAGGTGCTTCTGGGCTCAGCCACGCCTTCGCTAGAAAGTTATTTCAATGCAAAAAACGGCAAGTACGGTTTCGCAGAGCTTGCCTGCCGCTTCGGTGCATCAAGTTTACCTGGCATACAGGTAGTAAGCATAGGAGAGGAAACAAATAAGAAAACACTGCAGTATAACTTTAGCAGTGTATTGCTCAAAGAAATAGAACTTCGGCTTCAAAGGCAGGAACAGGTGATACTTTTTCAAAACCGTCGGGGGTATACGCCCCTGCTTATGTGCAATAACTGCGGCTATATACCGCATTGTGTTCACTGCGACGTGAGCCTTACTTACCATAAGAGTTCTGGAAAGCTGCATTGCCACTATTGTGGATTCAGGCAGGACCCTCTTTCCGACTGCCCGGCTTGTGGATCTACTCATATTGAACAGAAAGGCTTCGGAACCGAACGAATTGAAGATGATCTACAAATGCTTTTTCCTCATGCCCGGATAGCCCGCATGGATCTTGATACCACACGCACAAAAAACGGCTTTCAAAAAATTGTAAGCGACTTTGAAGAAAGAGTGACAGATGTGCTCGTGGGCACACAGATAGTAGCCAAGGGGCTCGATTTTGAACATGTAACACTCATTGGTATCATCAATGCAGACAGTCTGGTTAACTATCCCGATTTCAGAGCTTTTGAACGAAGCTTTCAATTGCTTTCACAGGTAGCAGGAAGGGCAGGCAGGCGCGAAAAGGCGGGTAAGGTAATTATTCAGGCTCATGCTGTTCAGCATAGAGTAATCACCCAGGTTATAAATAATAATTACAAGGGTATGTTTGAGCAGGAGCTGGCAGAGAGAAGAATCTTTGCTTATCCTCCTTACGTACGGATGATTCGTATAGACCTGAAGCATAAAGACCAGCACGTTTTACATGCAGTTGCTATGCGATTTGCCTTAGAGCTGAAGGATGTGCTGAAAGAACGTGTGCTTGGTCCTGAAGATCCTCTAATTTCCAGGATAAGAAGTTATTTTATCAAGACAGTTTACGTAAAGGTTGAGCGTAACGGAATATCACTTAGCAAGGTTAAAGACTTCTTAAAACAAACTCAGTTAAAGTTTATAAGCGACAGGGCTAACAAAAACGTATTCATACAATTTGATGTTGACCCTTATTAGTTATATTCTGAGGACTGTTAGCTGATAGCACGTTAGCATTCGAAAGCGTGCTAATTACAAAAGCAATTTTTTTTACGCTTTAAGTAAGTATTTTTGTACCAAATGGCTTACAAGTTTATAGATAATTACCGTGAGAAGGGTGCCAGGAAAAAACTAGTTTCTTTGCTGCGCGATGTTAAGAAGATAGAAGATGCTGGGGTTCTGGCTGCTATAGGCAAAGTTCCACGCCACTATTTCTTTGATGAGACCTTTTGGTCCCAGGCTTATAATGATATAGCATTTCCTATAGGCGAAGGGCAAACTATTTCACAACCTTATACAGTTGCATACCAAACACAGCTTTTAAGTATAAAACAAGGCGACCGGGTGTTGGAAATCGGGACCGGCTCCGGATATCAAACCTGTATCCTTCTGGAGCTCAAAGCCGAAGTATACACCATAGAAAGGCAGGAAACCCTTTATAAAAGGGCTAAGCTTTTTTTAAGTAAAATGGGTTATAAGGCTCACTTTTTCCTGGGTGACGGGTCAAAAGGACTATCAGAACATGGACCATTTGATAAAATACTGGTTACGGCAGGTGCTCCCTTTGTGCCCGAAATACTCCTCAAGCAGCTGAAAGTGGGAGGCACCCTGGTGATACCTGTAGGCGATGAAAAAAATCAGAAAATGATTGCCATATTCAGGATAAACGAAACAGATTATGATCGTATAGAGCTCGATACCTTTAGGTTTGTTCCTCTTGTGGGTGAGCAGGCCTGGGGTAGCCTTTAGCGTTTCATAATCCTGCTAAGTTCAATTTTAGTATCGCGTTCCTTCAGCGTTTCCCGTTTATCAAATACTTTTTTACCTTGGGCCAGGCCAATTTCAAGCTTCGCAAATCCGCGCTCGCTAATGAATAGCTGCAAAGGCACAATGGTGAAACCTTTTTCCTCACTGCTGTTCTGCAGCTTCTTGAGCTCTTTTTTTGTTAGGAGTAGAATGCGGTCACGCTTCGACTCATGATTATAGAACGATGCATTATGATACTCTGCAATATGCATATTCCTGATGTAAAGCTGGCCGTTCAAGAATGCACAAAATGCATCATTAATATTGGCTTTCCCCATGCGTATCGATTTAATTTCGGTACCCAGGAGTTTTATTCCAGCCGTATACTTATCTAGTATATGATATTCAAAATATGCTTTTTTATTCCGGATGTTTATATTCATTTCAATGCCTTCCCTGTGGATTAACCTCCGTTTAGCCAGAAATGTTGCCAACGGGAAACAAAAATAGTAAAACAAACCGTCTTAAAGATCCCAGTCAAGCAGTCATGCACGTTAATGAACCATTTTATTAGCACAGGCAGAGCTTGCAAAAGCTTCCGGTTTGGCCTTAAATACAAAGCCCATGCCCAATATATACCCCATGGCATCATGCAAAGCCTGATTTGACTTAAACATCGGATTCGTATTGATGTCCGCATGCACCTCCAGGTCAACGTTATATTTGTCCAGAAGATCGCACAGTGAATAGGCAATCTCAATTGACTTCTGAACTTCTGTAAGCATTCGTTCCTTTATGCTCATTTTTAAACTGCTTCTATCCTGGTTTATAAACATAAAGGCTCCTTTCTTTTCCCTCAAAAAAACGATTACTGTTGCATAATCGGTAATTTGACCTTTCACTTGTGAATCAGTGCCTATACATACTTTAAGTTTATTGCCTATGCTGCTTTCATGTTCGATAGCTTTCGAAACAGCATCAAGAAGCGGAGCTTTAATCTCTTCGCCACTAAATTTCTTCCAGGTCATAGTTATTATTTTTAGGGTTTAAACCTGGCATAAGCTTACGGGCCCGGTTACAAGGTCCTATAAAGCTACTATATTGTAATTAACTGTGTATGAATTTTTTGTTAAAAAAAAAGACCGCATTGCGGTCTTTTTAAAAATACAAAGCCAATATATTTACACACCCAGATCAAGCATTATTGTATCTACTTTTCTGTCAAGCGCCATATTTACAGCTTCAAAATCAGCTTTGGAGACGAGGTGGCCTTTTACACTGCAATAAAACTTAATCTTTGGTTCCGTGCCTGATGGCCGTGCAGATATAATGCTTCCATCTTCTGTGATAAACTGGAGTACATCTGAAACTGGAAGATCTATAGGATTGCGTCTTTTAGTGCTTAAGTCGGTCTCAACACTCAGGGCATAGTCTTTAAGCGTAACCACCGCAGATCCTCCCAAAGATACAGGCGTATTATTTCTGAACCGTTCCATCATCGCCTTAATTTCCTCAGCGCCAGTTTTGCCTTTTTTAGTCACAGAAACAAGCTTTTCTTTGTAAAAGCCGTACTGCTCATACATTTCGAGCAGTGCATCAAATAGACTTGAGCCCTTATCTTTATAATAAGCCGTCATTTCAGAAATAAATGAAGCTGATATGACGGCGTCTTTATCACGCGCCAACTCACCTATTAAATAGCCATAACTTTCTTCACCGCCTGCAATAAAGGTTTCCTTGCCCTCCAGCAACGTCATGAGCTCGCCGATATATTTAAAGCCTGTTAACGTATTATAACATTTTACATCATATGCCTTGGCTATGTCATCAATAAGGTTAGAAGTAACTATTGTTTTAACAATGTATTCTTTGCCAGTAAGTTTGTTTCTCTCTTTCCAGGCTTGCAGCATGTAGTTAATAAGCAAGCTGCCTGTTTGGTTTCCGTTAAGCAGCACAAACTCTCCCTTATTATCCTTAACCGCAATTCCAACACGGTCTGCATCCGGGTCTGTTGCTAAAATAAGGTCGGCGTCTATGCTCTTTCCTTTTTCAAGAGCAAGCGTTAAAGCTTCTTTCTCTTCAGGGTTAGGATAAACTACAGTCGGGAAGTTTCCGTCGGGCGTAGTTTGTTCTTCTACCAGATTCACATTCGTAAAGCCGAAACGTTCTAAAGCTTTTGGAACCAGAGTAATACCGGTGCCATGAATAGGAGAGTAAACAATCTTCAGGTCGCTCTGACGTTTTATTGCTTCGGGCGATACAGATAGTTTAACGATTTCATCAAGATAAAGGGTGTCTAACTCTTCTCCCAACAATTCAATATTTGCCTCAATAGCTTCAAACTTAATATCCTCAATATTCCTTACCTCGCTTACTTCTGCCATTACCTGCTTGTCATACGGCGATACAAACTGTCCGCCATCTTCTCCATAGGCTTTATATCCATTGTACTCTTTAGGATTGTGGGATGCAGTAACCATGACACCGCTTTTGCAGCCCAGCTTTCTTATGGCAAAAGACAAAAGTGGAGTAGGGCGGAGTTCCTTGAAAAAATAAACATGAATTCCGTTTGCCGAAAACACTTCGGCTATAATACGGGCGAAATAGTCAGAATTGTTTCGGCTGTCATGAGCAACGGCTACTTTAACAGCTTCACCCGGATACCTTTTTCTAAGATAATTGCAAAGTCCCTGGGTAGCCGCTCCAATAGTATATTTATTTATGCGGTTAGAACCGGGGCCCATAGTTCCGCGTAAACCACCTGTGCCAAATTCCAGATCGCGATAAAAAGCATCTGTCAGTTCCGTAAAAGAGCCGGCATCAATCAGTTGTTTAATCTTTTGCTTGGTATCTTCGTCATAGCTGCCCGTGAGCCAGTTGTTGACTTTTTCTACTATCAGAGGTTCCAATTGTTGCATCATATTCATTCAATAAAATTAGAATTAAAAGGGCTACTTAAGAAAACTATTTCTCATAAACTCCACTACGTTCATGCAAAAGTAAAAATCTGACAACAATTGACACGTACGGGTGTTGAATCTAGACATTAAATTAATTATTTATTAAACCAAACCTCGAAAACAGTTAATTACTTAACTACGTTGTTGTATTAATAGTTAAGAGTTTGTTTATGCTCCTATATGAAAAGACTTAAGATTTTTACGTGGCACATTCATGGCAGTTATTTATTTTATCTATCAAAGGGTAATTACGATTTATATATTCCCACTAACGCTCAAAAAACAGAAGGGTATTATGGCAGGGGTAAAACCTTCCCGTTTGGTGATAATGTGATAGAAGTGCCTGCAGAGTCCGTAAAGGACGTGGAGTTTGACTGCATCCTTTTTCAAAGCAATGCAAACTATCTTAAGGACCAGTATGAGGTACTGTCAGAAAAGCAACGTGAGCTGCCTAAGATCTACCTGGAACATGATCCTCCCAGGCAGCACCCTACAGATACAAAGCATGTAGTGGACGATCCGAATATACCCATAGTGCATGTAACTCACTTTAACCGTCTTATGTGGGATAATAACCGTTCACCCGCAACGGTTATAGAACATGGTGTAATGGATGCCGGAGTTGAGTATTCGGGTGAAAAGGCTAAAGGCATTGTGGTTATAAACAACCTGCCCAGCCGAGGGCGCCTGCTCGGTCTGGATATTTTTCTGGAAGTGCGCAAGCATGTGCCTTTAGATCTTATAGGCATTGGCACTGGCGATCTGGGCTTAGGAGAAGTGCTACACCCTCAATTACCCGAGTTTACCAGCAAATACAGGTTCTTCTTCAACCCAATACGCTATACCAGCCACGGGCTTGCTGTATGCGAAGCAATGATGCAGGGCATCCCGTTTGTCGGGCTGGCAACTACCGAAATGCCTATAGTGATCAATAACGGCGTTAATGGCTTTATACACACCGATACCAGGTGGCTGATAGATAAGATGAACATGCTTCTTGAGGATAAGGAACTGGCGCGTAGAATAGGCGACGAGGGTCGTAAAACAATGCTTGAGAAATATAATATACACAGGTTTGCCCAAGACTGGGAGCGCACCTTTAATGAGGTAATTTCTAATCAAACTAATTAATCACCTATCGAAAAACATGAACAGGATTGCACTAATAAGTGAGCATGCATCGCCGTTAGCTACTTTGGGAGGAAAAGACAGCGGAGGACAAAATGTTTATGTAGCAGAGTTAGCAAAGCATCTCGTAAAAAAAGGCTACGTTATTGATATTTTCACCCGCAAGGACAGCAGGCATCAAAAGGAAGTGGTAAGCTGGCTGCCCGGTATAAATGTTATCCACATTAAAGCCGGTCCTGCAAAAGATATAGCAAAAGAGGAGCTATTTCAGCACATGCCTCAGTTTGTAAGTCAGATGGTATCGTTCATTAACAGCAATCGTATCGATTATACACTCCTGCATGCGAACTTCTGGATGTCGGGATGGGTAGCCTGCGAAGTAAAGAAGCTATTAAGTATTCCGTTTGTGATAACTTACCATGCGCTCGGATATGTGCGCAAACAGCATCAAAAAGAGGCAGATAAATTTCCAGAATGCCGTATTGATGTCGAAAAACGCATAGCCTTGGAAGCCGACTACATCGTAGCGGAGTGCCCTCAGGATAAAAGCGATTTAATTAATTTTTACCAGGCCGATCATGAAAAGATCGTCATTATTCCCTGTGGTTTTAGCCATGAAGAGTTTTTTCCTATCAACAAGGAGTTTGCACGTAAAAAGCTAAAGCTTCCATTAGATGAAAAGATTATTTTACAATTGGGGCGCATGGTCCCGCGCAAAGGTATCGATAACGTGATACGTGCCGCCGGAATTCTTAAACGGCAACACGTCAAAACTACGTTGTTAGTAGTAGGCGGCGATTCGGGAGATCTGTCTTCAAGTACCTGTCCCGAACTTGCACGTTTGAAAGACATTTCAGCCAGTGAAGAAGTTTCCTCCTCAGTAATTTTTGCAGGCAGCAGGGGCCGCGATCTCCTGAAGTTTTACTATTCGGCTGCAGATATTTTTATTACTACTCCCTGGTATGAGCCGTTTGGCATAACACCGCTCGAGGCTATGGCTTGCGGAACGCCCGTTATCGGCGCCAATGTAGGCGGTGTCAAATACAGTGTGGCCGATGGTGAGACAGGCTTTCTTGTGCCTCCGCATGATCCTTTGGCGCTTGCCGGAAAAATCAAACTACTGATAGAGGATGACAAGCTGCTTGAGGATATGGGAAAGAATGCATTAAAGCGGGTAAATACTTTGTTTACCTGGGATAAAGTTGCCGATCTTACCGCTTCTATGTATGATGCCGTGAAGAAAGATCTTTGTAAAAAAGTAAGAAAGGTGGCTTAAAAGAGAATGAAGAAGGCTATTTTTCTGGATAAAGACGGAACTCTTATTCCTGATATTCCTTATAATGTGAAGCCAGAGCTCATAACATTATCGTGCGATAGTGTTGAAGGGCTAAAGCAATTACAAGCTTCTGGCTTCAGACTTATTATTATATCCAACCAGGCGGGGGTAGCCAGAGGGCTTTTTAAAGAGAAGGAGCTTGAGGCTGTGAAAATGAGAATTAAGGAGCTTTTTCGGAAAGAAGGACTTGAGCTTGATGGATTTTATTATTGTCCGCATCATCCTCAGGGAGTTGAACCTAAATTTACTATCAGCTGTGACTGCCGCAAGCCTCAGCCAGGCATGATCCTTCAAGCTGCTCTGGAGCATTCTGTTGACTTGAAAAAGTCGTGGATGCTGGGTGATATTCTCAATGATGTAGAAGCGGGCAACAGGGCCGGATGTAAGACTGTATTGGTGGACAATGGAAATGAAACCGAATGGATACGAAATCCTTATCGTTTTCCTCATTATACCGCATCATCCATTAACGATGCTGCCGCCCATATTATGAGCTCGGAGGCTGAAAGATTATGAACGATGCGTGGAGCGCCTGCAAAAATATACTATGTATCCGCGCCGACAACATGGGCGACGTGCTCATGTCATCGCCGGCTATTCGGGCGCTGAAACAGCACACCGGCGCCAAGATCACTCTCCTTACTTCGTGTATGGGATCTCCTATAGCCGGTTACCTGGCAGATATTGACGAAGTAATTTCTATTAACCTCCCCTGGGTGCAATCCAAGGAGGCACTTGCCTCTAATACTTTTTTGGAAGTTTTAAACCGCCTGAGAGGCTTCAACTTTGATGCAGCAGTTATATTCTCTGTATACAGTCAGAATATTTTACCTTCAGCCTTGTTGACATTCCTTGCTAACATACCTTTAAGACTTGCTTATTGTCGAGAGAACCCCTATGAACTGCTTACTCACTGGGTTCCGGACGAAGAGCCTTATACTTTAGTAAAGCATCAGGTGCAGCGCGATATGGACTTGATTTCCAGTATCGGAGTGAAAGCGGAATCAGATATTATTGAGCTGACCCTTCCCGCTCAGTCGGCCGGAACTCTGAGAGAAAAATTGCTTCAGCGGAAGCTGAATGAGAAACCATGGGTGGTTCTGCATGCAGGAGTGAGCGAGTTAAAGCGACAGTACCCTGAGCATTTGTGGGTGGAAGCGGCAAAAGGTCTGATCAGTCAAACAGGCTACAATATCATCCTCACCGGTTCGAAATTCGAAAAAAGGTTAACGCAGAGGCTGGCAGCGGCTATAGGTAATGAAGCGCATGCCGCAGGCGGACTATTCAGCCTGAGCGAATTTTGTACCCTTGTTAAACAGGCGCCTTTGGTACTGTCTGTAAATACAGGCACCATTCATGTTGCTGCAGCGACAAAAACTCCGCAAGTGGTACTCTATGCAAAGACCAATCCTCAGCATTTTCCATGGAAAGGAAGGGGTAAAGTTTTGTGCTTTGATGTGCTTCCCGACTTAAAAAGTAAAAATGAAGTTATCCGTTATGTGGATAAAGTATGGTCGAAAGAGGTAACACCTGCGGTTGATCCTAGCCTTATAGTAGCCCATGCCTTGGATATACTCAAAGGTAATATCAAACTTATACCTCAAATGCCGAAAGAGTTTCTTCCAGAGCATTTGCCACCCTTTCAAAGTCGGGAGTTTTAGTCCAGTCTATTACTAAGTGAAGTTTCCTGTTAGTCTGCGCCCACCGCTCGGGCTCACCGTCCATGCTTATAACCACACTTTTCAACTTAAGGGCCGATGCAATGTGCGAAACGCCCGTGCAGTTAGATATAAGTGCAAAAGCATTTTCTAACAGTGCAGCAACAGCGCCCAAACTTGTTTTCCCGGCAGCGACAAGGGGACTGTATTTCATTTTCTCTCTCACTTCATTTACAATTGCTAACTCTTCTGCAGTGCCCGTAATAACTACTTTCAGACCTTTTTCACAGCACCTGTCTGCAAGGGCGGCAAAGTACTCCGTAGGCCACTGTCGCCAGGATCCTCTTGATCCGGGATGTACACATACATAAGAGCCTGCCCTGAGATTAAGATTTAACTGTTCAAGGTCCTGCCTGTCCTGATCATAAACAGGAAATTCAAGCTGTGTTCCGCAGCTTTCAATTCCCATGCTTTCGGTCAGTTTTAGGTGACGCTCAATTTCCGATCCGTAATTAGGGTAAGGTAAAAACAATTCGCTATCGGGGCAGTAATCGTTTGGCGGACAGAAGCCTGCTGTAAACCTTGCAGCAAAGAGTTCGATCATCGGATTTACCAGTGTGCCATTTCCCTGCATCTGAAGAGCAAGATCAAAACGTTCGCGTTGTACTGCGCCTAAGAAGCGCGTAAATCCTTTGGCATCAACCGCCTGCTCAGGAAGTCCCGGATAGCCCGGAAAATGTATGAAACGATTAAAGTAAGCCGGAAAGCGCCCCGTCAGTGTACTAGCCCAGGGCAAGCCTGCAATCACTATTTCCGCGTCGGGGTACTGATTGCGCAAAGCCCGGACAGCCGGTATACTGCATAACACATCGCCCAGCTGCAGCGCCCTGAAAAGTATTATCTTCCTTATGTTTTTAAGCGGGAGATCCATAGTTATATAAAAAGTACACGATATTTAAATGCTCCGTAAAACTGCCAGTAAACAGACAAAAACGGGATGGCAAAGGAGGTAACAATCATTTCAGTAATGTGCCTGCCCGAGTGAGACGTTCCGCGGAGTCTTCTATAAGCAAAGGAGAGTACCAATACCAGGAACAAAATTAAAAATGAAAGAGTAGCCTGCCATTTAGAACTCAAAATACAAACTAAAAGGCCGAAAAATGAAAGTACAATCAGATAATAATTTAACGGTGCTTTTGATTTTATACGCTCCTTATAAAGATGAGGGAACTTCTTATAAAGCAAGGCATTAAATATCCCTTTCTTTTGCTCTTTCATGCTTACGCCAAAAGGTGCCTTTCTAACCGGATGAACTACCAATGCCTCAGTCTTGTAGATTGGTATGCCCTTGGTTAGCAACTTAAAATGCAGGTCACTATCCTCGCGCCAAGCCATAAAGAAGCGTTCATCGAAGCCTCCGGTTTCAATCAAAGCACGCCTGGTAACTGCACAGTTTGCCGTAATAAATTCGGCGCGCTCCAAGCCGTTGGTGTTCAGTTCAAAATCCGTGGGCCGGTCGGGTAGTGGTACAATAACCCGACCGGTATAAGCCACAAGTTCTTCGCCGTTGAATGAGTGCCATAGTTTGCTTAGCCAGTCCGGGTCAGGAAGCGTATCATCATCGGTAAAAGCAATCAGCTGTCCTTTAGCATGCTTCCAGCCATAATTTCGTGCAGCCGCCGGACCGCCCTTTTTACTTAGAGGCATAAAGTTAACCTGCCTGCCATAGCGTTCAAGCAGGCTTGCGGTCGCTTCATCAGGTCCGTCGCTTACAACAATTACCTCATACTCGTCTTTGCTGAAGTGTTGAGCCATTAGGGCATCAATACACTTCTTTAATAAATCCGGCCGTCGGTAGGTAGGTACAACAACAGATACTTTTTTATCCATTTTCCTTTTCTATTAGAAACGAGCCTATGACTAAGGCATCAAAAGGCGACGTCCAAAAACATTCAACGGCATCTCTTGGCGAACATACAATAGGTTTGCCGAGGGTATTGAAAGATGTATTTACGAGTACAGGTACGCCCGTACGCTTCTTGAAAGCTTTCAGGAGCTTATGGTAAGCGGGATGTTGCTGCTCGTTAACGGTCTGTATGCGTGCAGTGCCATCCACATGCCTTACCGCTGGTATCCTGTCGGCTTTATCAGGCTGAACATTATACACAAACAACATAAAGGGCGAGTAGGATGCCCCTTCAAACCATTCGCCTGCATCCTCCTCCAGTACTACGGGAGCTACCGGACGAAAGTCTTCACGATCCTTTACCTCATTGAGCCTGGCCTGCATTTCAGGACTGATAGGCGAGGCAAGTATAGAGCGGCTTCCCAGCGCGCGCGGAGCAAACTCCATGCGGCCCTGATACCAACCTATTATTTTATTTTCAGCCAATATTTCTGCCGTTTCCTCAGCAACATCGCTCATTTTTTTATAAGGCACCTTGGCCCACTTTAAAAACTTTTCGATCTCAGCATCCTCGTATCCCGGGCCCCAGTATACGTGGTCCATCACAAAAGATTTGGCAGCCGGTTTACGCTCTTGTATATCTACCCATTGTGCAGCACCCAGTGCTGTGCCCGAATCGCCGGCGGCAGGCTGTACCCAAACATTCTTAAACGCACTTTTATCACGTATACGAGCGTTTAAAACACAGTTGAGAGCCACGCCGCCTGCCAGGCAAAGGTTGTCTTCTCCGGTTTCTTTATGAAGCCAGCCTGTAAGCTCCAGCACGCTCTCTTCGAGTGCCTTCTGCAATGAGTGTGCTATGTTAAAATGATGCGCCCCGAACTCTTCATGCCTCAGCCGGGCAGGACCGAAGCGTTCGGTAAAGTTTTGATTGGTAATGGTATACTGTCCGTTTTTGCCGAGCTGGATCATTTCGCGAAAATCTTTCAAAAAAACAGGTTCGCCATAAGAAGCAAGGGCCATTACCTTATACTCGTCCGATGAGTGGAGGAAGCCCAAATAGGTAGTAACATCCTCATACAGGAGCCCCAGTGAGTGCGGCATGTTGACCTGGCCTACACGGTTCAGTTCATTTCCGGCTCCAATATTATAGGTAGTAGTGGCAAGTTCACCGCGACCGTCAATGGTCATTACTGCGGCACGTTCAAAGGGGGATGGAAAGTAAGCACTCGCTGCATGCGAAACATGATGCTCTACAAAGTGCCATTTAAAGTCATCGGTTTTAGCGCCTTTAAAGCGTCTCTGCAAATGATGCGGGTAGCCGTCTATAAGCTGTGCAGGTGCGTTGATTATTGAGGAGAGAAAAAGAGGATCCCAGGGAGAACGAAAGTCTTGGCCCGCAGGCGTGCCAAACAAGGGAATCTCGATACCTGCTTTTCCTTTATAGTCATCGGTTAATAATAAATTCGGATCAAACGAATACGCTATGTGATCTACATCACTTAACTGAATGCCTGCCACCTTAAGACAGTAATCGATAGCATGAAAGGGAAGCTCCCAGGTAGAAAAAGGGACGGGGCGCTTGCCGTGCTTAATGTGCGTAAAGCGTTCGTCTTCGGCAGCTGCCAGTAATACGCCATCTTTTAATATACAAGCTGCAGAATCATGAAATACTGCGTTAATTCCTAAAACGTACATGTTTGATCTGGTTGATTAAGATTTATTTTCTTCTAGAATACATGTTAAACACCACTTGCATTAAGATGTTTAAAAAGTAAAGAAATTTGCGCCGGGGCAGCGGCCAGAACCTTTTGTGCAAAGAGGCTCAGAAAGAAACTGTATTTAAAAAAAGAAGCCCCTGTAAAGGGGCCTCATGCTTATGTATCAATTAAAAAGAACGAACGTTTAAAAGTTATACATAAACCCGAAGTTTATGCGTGAAGCAGGAGCACTTTTCTTTTCATCATTAGCATATTCCAGCGTTTTCTTGCCCCATAAAAACTCTGCACCTACGGTAAGGCTTGGCACAACATCAAACATCATGTTGCCGCCGAAGTACAGGTTTTGCATGGTATTCCATGTGCCGGATTCGTTGAAGGTATTATTTTCACCGTCGAACCTGTTATAAGAGCCGATAAGCAGAGTATGGAACTTAGGTGTCCAGTAGTGCTGATAAGACGCATAGCCCGAATGCATTGGCAGAAGGCTTAGCTTAGCCGGATCTTCTCTGTCGGCATTTCCATCAAACCCAGATCCGCCCATGGACAACAGATAGTCTGAAATACCTTTTCCAATATTCCACTGCAGCTGAAGGTTGTTTTTCTTTTCGACTCCTGCAAAGATGGTAGTCATTGCACTCACTCCATATCCGTTTGCAGATTTGTACGAACCCTTAGAGCCGTAACCGATATTGCGGTAAATACCTGCAACTTTTACAAAGCCTGGGTTCATGTTGTACTTAAGAGTACCGATAAAATCAGGCGCACGTCTGGGCTCATAAGTAATGGCATCGCTTGTGCTATAGTCATACAGACGGCGAGGTTCCATAACTTCAAGGGCAAGCTCTGTTTGCAGCTGGGTAGTAAGATTGCCTGTATAACGGATCATTGGACGGCGGGATTCTATCATTCCGGTAGGTCCGTCCCAGTCNNACTCGCAGGCCACATATCGCCATCGCCAAAGGTGCTCCATGTTTGACCAAGCAGAAAGTTGCCATACTGTACAAACATATGTCTGACCCTGAAGGTAGACTTATTGTCGGGACCGCCTTCAAAGTCGCCTTCGAAACGAGCAAAAAGCTCTTTTCCGTTTTCAAAGCGGCGGGTTCCGTCAAACCGGATTTGCGACTGGCGCATATCTAACCATAAACCTTTGCGGTCTATGCCTTCGATGCTGTTGTTGTGTATGCCAAAAGCACTGTTGCCGTGAAGGTTTCCCTTAAGGTCGTAAATCCCGTTCATTTTAAAACGGCCTTTAAGCGCTGCTTCATATTCAGGCTTACCATTTACAGTATCTTTTGAAGCATATTTTAGTAATTGAGCATTGGCCGTCAATCCCATACTAAGTAAGGAAACTGTAAGCAAGGCTTTTATAGTATCGATTTTCATATAAATAAGGGTAATAAAAATGGTTTTTCAAAAACAGAGCAGGCTGCAAATCAGCAGCCTGCTGCCGGTTAATTAATACTCAAAGAAATATTGCTGTATCTTTTCTCTGTCAGTGGTCTTTAATAAAGCAAGCTGAAGCAATACACGGGCCTTTTGTGGATTAAGGTCTTCAGATGCTACAAAGCCCAGTGCTTTGTCATCAACTTCTGAATCAGTAGTGGTACGACCACTAACCACTCTTGAAGAGCGAACAACCACCACACCTTTGGCAGCAGCTCTTTTCAAAGCTTCTTCCGCTTCAGGATACAGGTTGCCATTACCTACCCCTGCCATAATAATTCCCTTGGCGCCATTTTTTACAAAGGCATCGATAGCTACGGCATTCATATTAGAGTAACCGTATACAATGTCTACCTTAGGAAGTTTAGTAAGATTTGCGGTGCTGAATTCGCTTGCAGTAGTATGTTTGCGGGTAGAGGTATAATAGTAATAAGTTTTGCCGTTAAACACAAAGCCTACAGGACCAAAGTTGGTTGACTGGAACGCTTCGACACCGGTAGTGTTGAATTTGGTAACATCGCGGGCAAAGAAAATCTTGTCGTTCATGGCCTGCAATACACCCTTGCCGGCACTTTTAGGATCGGCGGCAATAGCCACGGCATCGTATAAATTTTTTGGACCATCTGCAGAGATTGCCGTCGCAGATCTCATAGCTCCTACAAGTACAACCGGCTTGGTGCTTTTAATGGTAAGGTTTAGGAAGTAAGCCGTTTCTTCCTGAGTGTCAGTGCCGTGTGTAATTACAATTCCATCAATGTCATTGCTTTTAAGCAGTTCATTAACGCGTGTTGCAAGCTTTAGCCAAACATCGTCATTCATAGCCTGACTTCCTATCTGAGCAATCTGCTCGCCCTTTACATTGGCCAGCTTATGAATGTCAGGAACAGCATTTAACAGCTGGTCGATAGGCATTTTTCCGGCTGTGTAGCGTGTGTCGGTGCTACCTGCCTGTCCAACTCCGGCAATGGTACCACCGGTAGCCAGAATCATCACATTCCTCTTCTGAGCAAATGCCGACGAAAAGAGTCCGAAAGCAATAACCACCATGGCTACAGCTCTCATTAAGTTAAATTGTTTCATTGTTTATAGTTTTATAGAATAAGGTTTCCATGTTACTTGTTAATAAATTCAGGGTGTATCATATTCTCAATAGAATACACTTCATCCCATTTTTGCTGACTGATATACTTATGTTCTTTAACCACCAGGTCGTGTACAGACTTTCCTGACTCAAGCGCCTCTTTTGCAACGGCAGCGCATGTTTCATATCCAAGGATGGGACTTAAGGAGGTTACAATACCTATGCTGTTCATTACCTCATTTCTGCACACGTCTTCATTAGCTGTTATACCATCTATACACTTAGACTGAAGCGTATAGCAAGCATTTTCCATGTAAGTAAGCATGGTAAATAAGCTGAAGCCAATAACAGGTTCCATTACATTAAGCTGCAGCTGGCCGGCTTCTGCAGCCATGGTAATAGTCATATCCGCTCCTATTACATAATAGGCGGTTTGGTTAACTACCTCAGGTATTACAGGATTAACCTTGCCCGGCATAATGGAAGAGCCTGGCTGAAGTTTTGGCAGATTAATTTCGTTAAAACCGGCTCTGGGGCCTGAAGACAAAAGACGAAGATCATTGCATATTTTTGAAATTTTTACTGCACAACGCTTAAGCGTGCCCGAAAGCTGTACATAAGCGCCGGTATCGGATGTCGCCTCTATTAAATCTTCTGATAAAGACAGTGGCAGACCGGTTATCTCCCGCAAATTNNGTGGAACCGCATCCTGCAATTGGGTCCGCCCCATTTTCAATACACGCTCAAACTCCCGACTCTTGTTTTCGAACGACACTCTTAGTGTTTCAAGCGCATGTGTAAACTTGTCAATTTTATTGTATAACGCTATACGGAAGGCGGTTGGATAGGCATCGTTGGTACTTTGCGAAAAGTTTACATGGTTGTTAGGATGCAAATGGTCATAATCTCCTTTTTCTTTACCAAGATATTCGAGCCCTACATTGGCAATCACTTCGTTTGCGTTCATATTGACAGATGTTCCTGCTCCACCCTGGATCATGTCAGTAGGAAACTGGTCAACAAATTCGCCTGCAATTAGCCTGTCACTGGCAAAAGCGATTGCCTCCGCTACCTTATCGTCCATAGCGCCGCAGTCTCTGTTGGCCATAGCTGCCGCTTTTTTTACATAGCCCAGTGCCTGTATCAGTAAAGGCTCTTTAGAAATAGGCATGCCGGTGATATTGAAGTTTTCAATAGCCCGTAATGTCTGGATACCGTAGTACACATCATTGCTGATTTCTCTTTCTCCTAAGAAGTCATGCTCTATTCTTGTTTTCTTTTCCATGTGTATTTAATTTATTGTCAACTATGTATATAATATTTTTTAAAGGCCGAACAGGAACACCAGCAGGAAACCTACAGCCACCGAGGCGACTGTCGATACAATACCGGGTATCATAAAACTATGATTGAGTACATATTTGCCTATTCGGGTGGTGCCTGTTTTGTCAAAACCAATGGCCGCAATAACAGTAGGGTAGTTTGGTATAAAGAAGTATCCGTTTACAGATGGAAACATGGCTATAAGAAAGCCTGCCGGGATACCCAGCGCAACGCCCAGAGGCATCATGGCGCGAACCGTAGCGGCCTGACTGAAAAGCAATATCGACATAACAAACAAGGCGGTGGCAAAGGTCCAGGGTGCTGTAAGCACCATATCTTTAATGCCGCTCTCTATAAAAGCATAGTTGCCTTTAATAAAGGTATCGCCCATCCAGGCAACGCCAAATATTGCTATAACAGCTTCATTGCCTGCCCTGAATATATTTCCGGAAGAAACAGTGGATACTTTGACCTTAGATACAAGTAGGATTAAAGCAGCGGCGCTCATCATAACCATCTCTATCACTGTAACCATCGATAAGCTGCTTACTGCACCGTCGGCTCCGGTCCAGCTAGGTCTTAGACCAGGTATAGCGCCGAATAGCACGATAACCAAAACGGAGAAGATGAATATAAGTACCGATACTTTTGCAGATTTAGGTATGCTTTGAATGTCGGTAGTTTTAGACTCTTCGTTGATCATTTTAACATAATCAGGGTCTTTTAGCTTTTCATTAAATATGGGGTCATTTTTTAGTTCGACACCAATTTTATTCGTTACAAAGGCGCCTATAAGTACCCCAATTACCGTAGCCGGAATACTAATTTTTAGTATGTCGATAATTTCAATGCCGTTGGGGGCCAGCAAAGCTGCCAAAGCAACGGTAGCTGCGGTTATAGGGCTGGCAGTTATGGCCTGTTGAGAGGCAATAACTGAAATGCTCAAAGGCCTTTCGGGGCGGATACCTGTTTTCGTAGCGAGCTCTGAAATGATGGGAAGTATAGAGTAGGCAATATGACCTGTGCCGGCAACAAAGGTAAACAGGTAGCACACCAGGGGCGCTACGAAGGTTATCTGCTTTGGGTTTTTACGCAGCATTTTTTCGGCTAGCGCAACCATATAAGTGAGTCCCTGAGAGGCTTGCAGAGCCGCGGAAGCAGATATTACAGCTATAATAATAAGCATCACATCTATCGGCGGGGTAGTAGGCTCGAGGTTAAAGCCAAACGTCAGTATAATCAATCCAACAGCACCCATTACACCTAGTCCAATTCCTCCTATGCGGGCTCCGATAAAGATTGCTGCAAGAACAATAAACAACTCTAAATAAAACATATAATCTCTAAAATTTAACGATTTTTCAATTTAAATGCCTGTTTATTGTAAATGCTTCAAATTCGCTCTTGTCGCATAGTTTTCTCACAGGTATTTATTACAAAAGTAAAAATATATACCTGTGAAAAAGTGATACTCATCACTTGGATATGTGTTTTAAAAAATATTTTGCATTTTTTAAATGCGTATAGAATAATATAAGTCTCCTATTCTTTACGGGCTCCTTGGTTCTTTAAAAACCAAGCTCTTTATAGGGTATATTTCTCCTGCTTTCCCTGGGCTCGCTTTTGGCTGCTGATTTGAAGGTAGCTCGAACGTACTTTGTTCGAAGATTAGCGAACCATGTACGTTCGAGCTACGTTTTAAGTGCCTTTAAAAGGCGTTAAATTTCTTTTAGAAAGTGACAGCCCGGTAGGCTTTTACCTGCAGAGGTCAAAAAGCAGATAGAAAATTTTCAATTAAAGTTTTACCTTTAAACACTTAAGATGACAGTAGAACTTTTTATTCCGTGCTTTGTGGATCAGGTTTATCCTGAAACAGCATTTAATACCGTTAAGCTTCTGGAAAAAGCGGGTTGCACGGTTGTGTATAATCCGGATCAGACCTGCTGCGGTCAGGCGGCTTTTAACGCCGGCTTTTGGGATGAGGCGAAAGAGGTTGGTAATAAGTTTTTAAACGACTTCTCAGATATTCATTATATAGTTTCTCCATCGGCTTCCTGCACTTCTATGGTAAAGAATTATTATAGTGATCTGTTTACTAATACCGCTGTTCATAATAAATGCAGGGCAATACAAAACCATATCTACGAACTGTCGGATTTTCTGGTGAATGTGCTTAAGGTGGAATACTTTGGTGCTGAACTCGAAGGGAGGGCTGTTTTTCATGATTCCTGTGCCGGACTCAGGGGCTGTAATATTAAAGCCGAACCAAGGCTTTTGCTCTCAAAAGTGCACGGACTGGAAATTCTGGAAATGAAAGATCAGGAAACTTGTTGCGGTTTCGGAGGTACGTTTGCTGTTAAGTTTGAAGATATTTCCTCATCCATGGCCGAGCAAAAGGTGCATCATGCCCTTGAGGCGGAAGCCGATTATATTATTTCTGTAGATGCTTC
The DNA here is from genome assembly GCA_002332615.1 of Sphingobacteriaceae bacterium UBA2059. GTDB lineage: Bacteria > Bacteroidota > Bacteroidia > Sphingobacteriales > Sphingobacteriaceae > Arcticibacter. The sequence goes on from DDAL01000014.1 coordinate 36,841, forward strand.
CTGCCTTATGCACCTTCAAGGCTATATTGATAAGCATAAGTTGTCGGTTAAAACGCTCCACCTTGCGGATGTTCTGGCAGCGGGCTGGGGCAATGTTTAGTTTAAAGGAGACTTGCGTTTTGATTGAAGTCCTATTTAAGTACCTTTGAATGAATTAATTTAAAATCATAGTTGTACATGATTAACATAACACTTCCTGATGGTTCCGTTCGTCAATACGAATCGGGTACCACTTCAATGCAAATTGCATTATCCATTTCAGAAGGACTGGCCCGTAACGTTCTTGCTGCCGAAGTAAACGGCGAAGTATGGGATGCAGACAGGGCTATAGACACAGATGCCACTGTAAGTCTGTTAACCTGGAACGATACCAAGGGCAAAGCAACTTTTTGGCATTCGTCCGCTCATCTTATGGCCGAGGCCCTGGAAGCGCTTTATCCCGGTACTAAATTTGGTATTGGTCCGGCCATTGAAACGGGTTTTTATTACGATGTGGACTTCGGTGACCGCGATTTTTCGTCAGATGATTTTAAGCAGATTGAGACGAAAATGCTTGAACTTGCTAAAACTAAATCAAGGTATGAACGCATACCTGTTAGCAAGGCGGAGGCCGAAACCTATTTTACTGAAAAGGACGATGAGTACAAACTGGATTTAATTAAGGATCTGGAAGACGGATATATTACTTTTTATAAACAGGGTAATTTTACCGACCTGTGCCGGGGGCCGCACATTCCTAATACCGGTTTTATAAAAGCTGTAAAGCTTACCAATGTTGCTGGAGCCTACTGGCGCGGCGATGAGAGTCGCAAGCAGCTTACTCGAATATATGGAGTTACTTTTCCAAAGCAAAGCGAGCTTTCGGAATACGTAAAGATGATTGAAGAGGCTAAAAAACGCGATCATCGTAAATTAGGCAAGGAACTCGAGTTGTTTACATTTTCTGAAAAGGTAGGGATGGGCCTGCCTATGTGGCTGCCCAAGGGTGCAGCGCTGCGTGAAAAGCTTTCTAACTTCTTACAGCGTGCGCAGCTTAAGGCGGGTTATGAGCAGGTGATAACACCTCACATAGGACATAAAAACCTGTATGTTACCTCCGGGCATTATGAAAAATACGGCGCGGATTCTTTTCAGCCAATTAAAACCCCTCAGGAAGGCGAAGAGTTTTTGTTAAAACCAATGAACTGCCCTCATCACTGTGAGCTATACAAGTTTAAACCCCGCTCGTATAAAGACTTACCTGTAAGGTTTGCTGAATTTGGTACGGTATACCGGTACGAACAAAGTGGTGAGCTTCATGGGCTTACCCGTGTGAGAGGTTTTACTCAGGACGACGCTCACTTATTTTGCCGGCCCGACCAGGTTAAAGACGAGTTTAAAAAGGTAATTGACCTGGTGCTGTATGTTTTTACCGCTTTGGGCTTTGACGATTATACAGCACAGGTATCTCTGCGCGATCCTGAGAATAAGACAAAGTACATAGGCAGTGATCATAACTGGCAGCTTGCAGAAGCAGCTATCATTGAAGCCGCTGAAGAAAAAGGCCTTAAGACGGTGGTTGAGCTGGGCGAGGCCGCTTTTTACGGACCTAAACTTGATTTTATGGTAAAGGATGCGTTGGGTCGTAAATGGCAGTTGGGTACTATACAGGTAGATTACAATTTACCCGAGCGTTTTGAGCTTGAGTATACCGGCAGCGACAATGCTAAGCACAGGCCGGTTATGATACACCGGGCTCCCTTCGGTTCCCTTGAGCGTTTTATTGCTGTACTCATTGAACATTGTGCGGGTAACTTTCCTTTATGGCTTACTCCGGAGCAATTTATTATACTTCCGATATCAGAAAAGTATGAGGAATATGCTAAAAAAGTTTTAGAATCGTTGAATAATTCCGATATTCGCGGTCTGATCGATTTGAGGGACGAAAAGATTGGAAGGAAAATACGTGATGCGGAGATGAAAAAAGTTCCTTATATGCTCATAATTGGCGAAAAAGAAGTGGCTGACGGTGTAGTATCTATACGAAAGCACGGAGCGGGAGATTTAGGTTCTATGGGTGTAGAAGAGTTCAGAGATAAATTAATTACTGAAATTACTGTTTAATAATTTTTAACATTTGGCATTAGGAAGACCAGGTTTTAACAAGGGACCCAGACGGCCCCGGCCACCTTTTAAGAGAAAAGAGGCTGAGCATAATATAAACGAATTCATCAAAGCGCCCCAGGTGAGGCTTGTAGGTGAAAACGTTGAACAGGGTATATTCCCGTTGAGCGAAGCTCTTGCGGTTGCAGAAGCCCAGGAACTGGATCTTGTGGAAATTTCTCCAAATGCAGATCCTCCCGTTTGTAAAGTAGTAGACTATAATAAGTTTATCTATGAGCAAAAGAAAAAGCTCAAAGAAATAAAGGCTAATGCAAAACAGACGGTTATTAAAGAAATTCGTTTTGGGCCTAACACCAACGATCATGACTTTCAGTTTAAGCTGAAACATGCAATCAGCTTTCTTGAGTCGGGAGAGAAGGTAAGAGCCTACGTTCACTTTAAAGGGAGAGCTATAGTATATAAGGAGCATGGTGAGATACTTCTTCTTAAATTTGCACAGGCCCTTGAGGAAGTTGGAAAAGTGGAGCAATTGCCTAAGCTTGAAGGAAAAAGGATGTTCCTTATTATAGGTCCGAAAGCAAAAAAATAAAACCTATCGGCATGGTTATATGCCGTCAGTTTATACATAAAACAATAAAAACAGAGTTATGCCAAAGATGAAGACCAATTCCAGTGCTAAAAAGCGTTTTAAGCTTACTGGAACAGGTAAAATTGCAAGGAAGAACGCGTTTATGAGCCACATCTTAACAAAGATGTCTACTAAACGTAAACGTAACTTACGCCAGACCAGCCTTGTTTCTGATGCTGACATGGGTAATGTGAAAAGAATGCTTTGCATAGGAAAGTAAATTAGTATTAACCAGGCCTTCGGTAGTAAGCTTGCTGTAAAACGCAACGCCGATTGTCAAAAACAACAAAAAAATGCCACGTTCGGTTAACGCAGTAGCGTCAAGAAGAAGAAGAAAAAAGATCCTTAAACTAGCTAAGGGCTATTGGGGATCCAGAAGCAAGGTTTATACCATTGCTAAGAACACGGTTGAAAAAGGTTTGCAATATGCTTACCGTGACCGTAAGACCAAGAAAAGAGAGTTTAGAGCTTTATGGATACAGCGTATCAACGCCGGAGCTCGCCACCATGGTATATCTTACTCACAACTTATGGGTAAATTGAATGCTAAAGGTATAGGTTTAAACCGTAAGGTTCTTGCTGACCTTGCAATGAATGAGCCTGATGCGTTCAAAGCGGTTGTTGATGCAGTAAAATAGACTTATAACAGAATAGAAAAAAGGGAACTTAAGGTTCCCTTTTTTTGTTTATGAAATTTTATCAAATGGACTTTGGAAAGCTTCCTATAGAACAAATTGATCAGGTAAACTTTGGGCTGCCGCCAGAAGGTTCGTTCGCCAGTAAGGTTTTAACTGGCAAGAAAGACCAGGGACCAAAAGTGTATGTGGGCTGCGCTAAGTGGGGCAGGAAGGAATGGAAAGGACTTATCTATCCGGTAAAAACTCCAGAGTCTTCGTTTTTAAACGAGTATGTAAAGCATTTTAACAGTATAGAGCTTAATGCAACTTTTTATAAAATTCCGGAAAAGGAGCAGGTGATTACCTGGCGCAGAAAGGCTGAAGCTAAGGGGGGAGATTTTAAATTTTGTCCAAAGTTTTCACGTGGAATAAGTCATATCAAACGACTTAAGAATGCGGAGGAACTCACTTCGGCCTACCTGGGAAGTATTTGCGAATTTGGCGACTTCCTGGGGCCGTGCTTTTTGCAGCTTAGTGATAGTTTTGGCCCTAAAGATTTCAGTTATCTTGAAACCTACCTTCGGAATTTACCTGTTGACCTGAATGTTTATGTTGAGTTGAGACATAAGGATTGGTTTTCTGATTTGGGCGCGAGGCAAGAGTTCTTTAGTCTGCTTAATTTTATGAAGAAGGGTGCCGTAATTACGGATGCTTCCGGGCGACGCGATTGTGTTCATATGGAACTCACTATTCCCGCAGCGTTTATACGATTTGTAGGCAATGGCTTGCATCCCACAGACTATACCCGGATAGATGCCTGGGTGAACAGACTACAGCAGTGGTGCGCCAGAGGCTTGGAAGAAATATACTTCTTTTTGCACCAGCACGATGAAAAAGATACCCCAATACTAGCAGATTATACAATAAAGCGACTTAATGAAGCGCTGAATATTAAGCTTGAGTCGCCTTATTTGCTTACTCAGCCGCGCTTGTTTGCTTAATGGAGGCGGTTTATGTATCTATTTTGTTGTTTTACAGGTATTATGGCAGGACAATATATTTTTTATTATCTTTGATCATTCTTCTGTGATTAAAGCCTGATTTAATAATTCATATTACTTTTTCAGTTTCTCTAATTTCGGTGGAAGTTTATAACACTATATTTTTATTATTTTTATGAAAACTGGAAAAGTTAAATGGTTTAATGCTGAAAAAGGCTATGGTTTTATTGTGCAGGAAGATGGCAAAGAAATCTTCGTTCACTTTAAAGATGTTGAAGGCGGAGCAAACGCTCTTCAAGATGGTGACGATGTAGAATTTGACGTTACTGAAGGCCGCAAAGGCTTACAAGCAATCAATGTAAGAAGAGTTTAATTACACTCTATAGATTTTACAGACAGCGCTATACACCATGTATAGCGCTTTTTTTATTTAAGGCGTTCTGCTTCAATAACCACGTGGTTATCAGAGTTGTCCTTGCAAAAGATAAGATAGGCTGTTCCTCCTTCTTGTATTTTATGTCTGAGCCGAAGTTGTGCTACCGTGAAAGGGAAGTTCCTGCTTATAACATTAAATTTGCCATGTTTTTTCAGCTTACAGAATAGCTTATAGCTCATTGTTTTTTTATTCGTAAAGATTCTGCCTGTAAATTGTGCAAGCTGTTGATCAGACGTATACAAATGGGTGCTTGTGTGTAGTTTCAAAAGCTTATACTGGATGGCAATTTGCTTGAAGCAGCCTGTTTTCATTAAAGCTACATCGGGCTCGTAGATATAGGAAAGCGGTTCGGAAAGTTCAGGAGCGGGCTGCTGCTTCTCAAGGAGAGGGTTCAGCTGTACCGTTTGTATTTCGCAATTGTTTAATGCGGACGCGTACATCCTGCATCCTGCATCAGATTTTTGGCTTATAACCCAAAGAAGCTCTTTGCAGTCGTTTTGCACACTAAGTACATGGATCTGTTCTACGTTGGAAAGTTCCTTCAGGCCTAGACTTATGTCATATAAAGGAGAGGTTTTGATGATGAGCCTCCGGCATTTTGAAAGTATCAGTGACAGGTTTGAAATAATGTCAGGCTCAGTGTCTTTTAGCATGAATACCTTTTGTGTATTTACGCGCCTTGAAGGATCTGCATAGATAGTATCAAAGGCTAAATCGGTCTGCTTTAAATAATCAATACTGTCCTGTATCTCAAAAACTACTTCAGATGCACCGAGCGTTTTCAGGTTGTGGCGGGCAATAGAAGAGAGCTCCCTGCTTCTCTCGCAATGAATTACCAGGCTCGCTACCTTGGAAAAATAATATGTGTCTACTCCAAAACCGCCAGTCATGTCCAGAAGAGGACCATCACCGATCAAGGTGCTTTTGTAGGAAGCTGTACTTTCGGATGACGACTGTTCAATGTGTAGACGGGGCGGAAAATAGATACCGGGTGTGTTAGACCATAGCGGAAGTTTTTTTTGGCATCGCTGCTTTCCTTCTATCTGCTGAGCCAAATCCATTGAGCTTACCTTATCGAAGGGGCTTTTTTTTAACGCTATCGCAGAAGCTACTTCGTCCTGGTTACTGCTTAGAAAATGCTGTACTTCTTTGTTTAAAATTTTGTTATTCACTTTCTTTGCTACTGTCTTTCATAACCATTTGGCAGGTATTCCTGCTTTTCACTTCGAGAAGCACCTTTTTATTGGCGGTAACCCGATTAATGGTTTGCTGGTTATAATACCTTATGGTTACAAGTTCCATGCCTTTGTTGTATTTTATCTTGTAATTTTTGGAAAGAGCCTCGATCAGCTTATCGACTTTGCTATCGTCATTGTCAATGCTGAATGAGAAGCTAAGCGCTGAGTTAAGCATGGTATTTACCTGGATTTTGAAGCCATACAGTATATTGAATATCTGACTAAGGTTTTCTTCGATAATGAATGAAAAATCTTTAGGGAAAATAGATATTAATACCTGATTCACTTTAAATATGAAACAGGGAGTTTGCAAATCGTTTTTACAGGAATTAATTTCTGTGCCGGGTATACTTGGTTCAAGAAAAGACTTCACAAACAATGGAATAGACTTGTTTTGCAGAGGTTTGATAGTTTTGGGATGAATTATGGTAGCTCCGTAATAGGACAACTCCAGCGCATCGTGGTAGTTGAGATGGGGCAGCAGCTCTGTTTTTTCAAACCACTTAGGATCTGCATTTAACACGCCCTGAACATCTTTCCATATTGTTACAGATGAGGCGTTAAGACAGGAAGCGAAGATGGCGGCCGAATAGTCTGACCCTTCCCGGCCCAGCGTAGTTGTAAAATTTTCCGACGTGCCACCTATAAAGCCCTGGGTTATTATAATTTGTTCTTCCAGCAGTGGCTGCAGACTTTCCTGTATGAGGTTCTGTGTTTTTAACCAGTCTACTTTTCCTTCACGGTATGTATTATCCGTTTGTATATAACTGCGCGCATCTACCCATTTGTTCTTTAGGCCGCAATAGTTCAAATAGTGGCTTACTATTTTTGTTGATACGAGCTCGCCTACGGATACTATATGGTCATAGATATAATCATAGCTATCAAAAGGCTCATCTTCCAGTATCCACTCGACTTCTACGAAGGCGTTATTGACATCTACAAAAACCTCGTGGTCTGGACTGTCAAAAAGATCATTTAAAATGGTGTAATGATAATCTTTAAGGTTTTGAAAGAGGAGGCCTGTATTGGATTGTTTGTGGACATAGGCACGGGTAATTTCTTCGAGTGCATTTGTTGTTTTGCCCATTGCAGAGATTACGGTAAGCAAGTGTCTGCTTTTTCCGTGCAGCTGTAGTATGCGTGATATATTTTTTATTCCCCTGGCGTCTTTTACGGATGCTCCTCCGAACTTATATACTTCAATCATTCTTGTCTCTTAGGAAAATTAATTCGTCGGCTTCTATAGAAACGTTGATCCAATCGCTGTCAAACCGGTTAGTATACTTCTTATAAAAATTAATGGCGGGCGTATTCCAATCAAGTACTTGCCAGGTTATACCCTTGTATTTCTTATCAATAGCTTCCCTGACAATCCTGTCAAAAAGTAAGGTTCCGACACCGCTGCTTCTTGCCTCTTCAGTCACATATAAGTCTTCAAGATAGAGCCTGCATCCTTTCCAGGTTGAAAAGCGGGTATAGTAAAGAGCAAATGCTACTAGCGTACCCTTGCTTTGTGCTACAAACGCTTTCCATACTGGCTGAGTGCCGAAGCCGGTTCTTTGCAGTTCTTCAAGGGAGATGGTGACCTCCTGTTGGGCATTTTCATATCTTGCCAGTTGATGTATTAGTTCAAGAATACGCGGACAGTCATCAACGTGCGCTTCTCTTATTGTAGGTGTGGTACTCAGCATCGCAGACTTACTCGCTTTGAACATCGGGAGTTACAGCAGGTCTTTTTCCAAATATACTGCTGCCTAGGCGTATCATGGTACTTCCTTCTTCAATAGCTGTTATATAGTCGGCAGACATACCCATAGACAGCTCTTTAAACGAAGGCTCAGTTTTGAAGTATACTTCTTTAAGACCGTTAAATAACATCCTGAGTTCATGAAACTCGTCTTTTAATCTTTTCTTATTATCGGTATTGGTAGCAATCCCCATAAGGCCCCTGATGCGAATATTTTTCAGTTCGGAGAAATCCGGTGATCGTAGTAGTTCAATAACCTCATCGAATTCAAGTCCGAATTTTGTGTCTTCATCTGCTATATATATTTGCAGAAGACAGTCAATTATTCGGTTGTTCTTAAGGGCCTGCTTGTTAACCTCTTTAAGTAGCTTAAGGCTATCAACAGACTGTATAAGAGAAACATATGGGGCTATGTATTTAACCTTATTAGTTTGAAGGTGGCCAATAAGATGCCATTGAATGTCTTTAGGCAAAGTCTGATGTTTCTCGGTCATCTCCTGAACATGGTTTTCTCCAAATGCGCGCTGCCCCGCATTGTATGCTTCCAATATCTCCTCATTGGTCTTTGTTTTTGAAACGGCTACTAACTGAACGCCCAATAATTCTACTTCGTTCTTTACCTTTATCAAGTTGGCTGAAATACTCATTTATATGTACTTTTATACGCAAAATCAATCAGCTAAGTTAATAAATGAAGCAAACACTATTATTGTTTTTAACTGCCATTTTTTGTATATCATGCAAAAAGGAGACAGCGGGCTTAGATGTTATTGAAAAGGGCGATATGATTAACGTGCTGACAGACATTCATTTAGCTGACGGATACCTGGCCTCAGCTTATGGTGATTCTATACAGATAGCCGCAAAAGATATTTATAGCGCAGTTTACAAAAAGCATCACACAGACTCTGCTACTGTAAGAAAGAGTATAGAATACTATGCTATGCATCCTGACCAGATGAAGAGCATCTATGATGAAGTTCAAAAAAGACTTCAGGATCTGGAAAAGAAAGAAAGTATGAAAGTTGCTGAAAGCCTGAAGATTGAAGAGCGAAAGAACCAAAGGGTCGCTGATTCGTTGCGGGTACTTGATGAGATAAGGCGTGATTCTATTGAAAAGAGATATATCAGGATTCCCTCTTCTCAGCTACTTAGCCCTGTTCCGGTTAACCATCTAAGCGATTATAAAGCTGATTCTATTACGAGGCGCTTATCCGGACCAAAGGCATCTGATAATTTACCGGATAATTAAAGAAAAGGCGAACATGAACGATTTTAAGCGGGGTATGGTATACCCGCCGGGTGCTGAAGATAAGCTGGGTTTCACAGAGGTAAAACGCAGGATAAAGGCTCACTGCCTAAGTGATATGGGCAAAGAAATGGTTGACCGTATACAGGTTATTACCAATTCTGAGCAGATTGAAAAATTTTTAAAGCAAACCCGAGAGTTTAAAGAGATACTAGAAAACGATGATCCTTTACCGATCAGGCATTTTTATGATTTACGGTCTCTGGCTGAAAAAGCGCGCATTGAAGGAGCCTTTTTAACAGAAGAAGATTTTTTTAAAGTCTTGACGTCATTGCTTACCGTTTTTTCTGTAATTGGCTATTTCAATGAACGGGAGGGGACATATACGGCTCTGGAAGCTTTGTTTGAGCACCTCATAGTTGAAAAGTCTATTATTAAAAGCATTGAAAAGGTTATTGATGATAAAGGTAAAATAAGGAGTAACGCCTCTGCTGACTTGCAGGCTATAACAGCTTCGATCGCTCGTTCTGAGCAGGAAGCTCGTAAAAAGATTGATAGTATTTATAGAAATGCTCAGAATAGTGGGTGGACGGCTGATGGTTCTTTAACTATCAGGGATGGAAGATTGTGTATTCCATTGCTTGCTGAAAATAAACGAAAAGTAAAGGGCTTTGTTCACGACGAGTCTGCATCTGGTCAGACGGTATACCTGGAACCGGAAGAGGTTTTTCATTTAAACAATCAGATACGCGACCTTGAGTTTGACAGACGGCGTGAAATCGTTAAGATACTTACCTCTCTTACTACAGAGATGCGTCCTTATGTGCCGCTGCTTTTGTCCTATCATGGATTGCTTACCAAGCTGGACTTTGTAAGAGCTAAGGCTTTGTTTGCCCTGGATACTGACGCTGAACTGCCACTTATCGTTAACGGGCCTGAAATTAATCTAATAAATGCCAGGCATCCCTTATTGCATCTGGCACTTAAGAAAGAGGGGCAGACGGTGGTCCCGTTAAATATCAGAATTGATGAGAGGCTTCGCATAATAGTAGTTTCAGGCCCTAATGCTGGCGGAAAGTCTGTGTGTATGAAAACGGTTGGTTTACTGCAGATTATGGCCCAGTCTGGAATACTCATTCCGGTAGATGATCAATCAAAAGTGGGAGTTTTTAAGAATATTTTTGCTGATATAGGCGACGATCAGTCAATAGAAAGCGATTTAAGTACTTATAGCGCTCACCTTACTAAAATGCGATACTTTATCGAGAATGCCGGAGGCAAAAGCCTGATATTGATTGACGAGTTTGGAACGGGAACAGATCCGCAGTTTGGGGGGCCGATGGCAGAAGCCGTATTGGAGTTCATTAACCGCAAGAAAGCGAAGGGCGTTATAACAACCCATTACTCAAACTTGAAGGTTTTTGCCAATCACACGGAGGGGCTGGAGAATGCATCTATGCTATTTGACAACTCTGAAATGAAGCCTTTGTACATACTTGAAACCGGACAGCCAGGCAGCTCCTATGCATTTGAAATTGCACATAATATAGGCTTGCCTCAACCAGTGCTTGAAGCAGCTAAAAGCAAGGTGGGTTCAAACCAGAAAAGGGTTGACAGTCTGCTTGTCGATTTGGAACGTGAAAAAAAGCAATTGCTTGAAACGAGGGTGTCTCTTAATAAGCAGCAACGCAAGCTTGATGTAATAACTGCTGAAAATGAAAAGCTTAAAGCTTACCTGGAAAGTAATAAAAAAGCGATTCTTAAGGAAGCTAAGCTACAGGCTGAAACAATAATAAGGAATGCTAATAAGCTCGTTGAAAACACGATAGCTGAAATTAAGCAGACAGGCGCTGATAAGTTGACTACGCAAAGACTGAGAAAGGATCTCCAGAAAGAACTGTCTGCTCATGAAAGTGTAGAAAAAGCACTTCCTAGAGTATCAGAAAACTTGACTTTCGCTATAGGAGACTGGGTTAAAGTTAGTGAATCTGAAACAATTGGTCAGGTATTGGATCTTTCAAAAGAGAATGTCATCCTTGCTATTGGAGATTTGCGGTCGGTGGTTAAAAGGAACAGGCTTGAAAAAGTACAAAAGAAACAGGTGCCCAAAGAGCTCCGCAAGTCCTACGCTTCTCAGTTCACTGAAACTATTGCTCAGTTTAAGCCAGAGCTGGACGTGAGAGGTATGCGGGGAGAGGAAGCTATCTATGAGATTGATAAATATCTTGACAAGGCCATTATGATGGGTTTCCCTAGCCTCAAGATTATTCATGGAAAAGGCGATGGTATTTTACGAAAAATGATCCGCGAGTACCTGCGGAAATATTCGCAGGTATCGCGGATGGAAGATGAGCATGCGGACAGAGGGGGGGATGGTATAACCTACGTCTATCTGGATTAAGGCTTGAAATCAATTACATTGTTTTCTCCTTCTACATAGGGCTTTCCGGCTATAGTGTTCTTTACAAGAGATACTATTTGTGAAACAAGAATATCAGGAGCATCCCAATACTCAGCTTCTTCCGGAGTTATTTTAATAAGACATAAGTTAGGATCTGATTTCCCGTATGGAAACCACGCTTTGAATGATTCTTCCCAAAGTTGCTCCACTTTAAGATTATCATTGACAATGCTTGCTTCGCCATTAACGCTTAAATAAAGATTGCTTTCCGGATGCAGGTAAGTTACAGTTACCTTATTGTTCGCTTTTATATTCTCAACTTTTTTTGAGTCTTTCATAGAAAACATCCAGATGATACCATCATCTTCAATTGGAAAAACGCGCATAGGTTCACTGACTATTCGATTGTCCGTGTTCAGTGTATTAAGCATGGCAGTTTTAATAGTGCTCACTTTAGAGGCGAACTCTCTTACTTTTTTGATGTATTCAATTTCTTCCAGTTGCCCTTTAACGGTAGTTGCATTTAACTTTGTCATACTATATGGTGTTTATTCAATGATAAGCGTTGCTTACTCTTTTTTGTTTGATAAATAAGAAAATCACTGATTAAACGTTAAGCTGTTGTGACGGTAATATGGCGGCGTTATGGAATTGAATTAGCGTTTGTTTTTTTATATTGCATGCTTATCTATAAGATTAACTATGATTAGAAAAGTAACCTTTTTGGTTTTTGCATTCCTGATGGTTGGATATGCTGCTATGGCTCAGATAGTGACTCCTGTGAAATGGTCTTACGCTGCAAAGAAGCTTAGCAAAAATGAAGCAATGGTATTAATAAAGGCTACAATTGATAAAGGATGGCATATTTACTCTTTAAATGTTAAGGATGGCGGACCTGAGCCTACAAGCTTTAAGTTTGCGCCCTCAAAAGCTTATACTATTGTTGGCAAGACCATAGAGCCTAAGCCGCTGACTAAGTTTGAGAAAGCGTTTAATATGAATGTAAGCTTCTTTGAAAAGTCTGTTGTGTTTCAACAAAAGATTAAATTAAACGCGCCCTCAGCTGTAGTTAAAGGAAAACTTGAATTTATGGCTTGTGATGATCATCGCTGCCTTCCTCCGGAAGAAGTAGAATTTAGCATTCCCGTAAAATAAGTTTTCAACCTCCTGCTCAATCAAAATGAAATTTCTTAAACTATTATGGCCACTCTTTTTTGTGGCCTTATTCGCTGCACAGGCAGTCTATGCCCAGGATTCTTCGGGTGCGATCGCTGTTGAGGACATCGAATTTACTGACATTGAAAACGCCGGAGTAGCTGCATCCGATTCCCTTGGGAATGTAGACAGCATTGCTTCAGGTAGCGCTTCAAATGGTGCAGATATCAAGGATATTAGTACCAAGCAGGAGCACCGCAGTTTGTGGGCTATTTTTATTGCCGGCTTTTTGGGAGGACTTGCTGCCTTTATTATGCCTTGTATTTTTCCAATGTTGCCTCTAACAGTAAGTTACTTTACTAAAAGTACGGGGACACGGAGACAGGCTGTAGGTAAGGCTTTGTTATACGGTGCCTCTATCATCGTGATCTATGTAGTTATCGGCTTGCTCGTAACACTTATTTTTGGAGCGAGTGCGCTTAATGACTTCTCTACTAACGGCGTGTTTAACATGCTTTTCTTTATACTTTTAGTGGTTTTCGCTGCCTCTTTTCTTGGGGCTTTTGAACTTACATTGCCGTCTTCATGGGTTAATAAGATGGATGAAAAGTCAGATAGTAAGGGCCTTACTGGCATTTTCTTTATGGCTGCAACTCTTGCCCTCGTTTCTTTCTCATGTACTGGTCCTATAGTAGGATATCTCCTGGTTGAAGCTGCTACAATGGGCGCTTTGCTGGGGCCTGCAATGGGTATGTTTGGCTTTGCATTAGCCTTAGCCATTCCTTTCGCATTGTTCGCTATGTTCCCGTCAATGATGAAGTCTCTGCCAAAATCCGGAGGCTGGTTGAATAGCGTTAAAGTAGTGCTCGGCTTCCTTGAGCTTGCATTAGCTTTGAAGTTTTTGTCAAATGTGGATCTTGCCTATCACTGGAACTGGTTTGACAGAGAGGTATTCCTGTCGTTATGGATAGTGATATTTGCAATGATGGGCTTTTATATACTTGGAAAGCTTAAGTTTCCTCATGACAGTGAGTTGAAGTTCATTTCTATTCCTAGGCTTTTTTTGTCTACCATAGTATTTGCCTTCACTGTTTATATGGTTCCTGGATTGTGGGGAGCTCCGCTAAAGTCTATTTCTGCTTTTTTACCGCCACAGACAACTCAGGACTTTGACCTGTACACTCCAACCTTAACTAGAAGCGTAGCAACAGGAGATCAGAATGGAGCAATTGGTCCGCGTAAGTATTCAGAAATTTTCCATTCTCCATTGGGGATAGATGCGTTTTTCGATTATGAAGAAGGTTTGGCATATGCAAAAAAAGTAAATAAGCCTGTTTTAATTGACTTTACAGGGCATGCTTGTGTTAATTGCAGACAAATGGAAAATTCGGTTTGGACTGATAGGAATGTGTTGGACAGATTGACGAATAAATATGTTTTAATTCAACTTTATGTTGACGACAAGACGTCTCTTCCGGAAAACGAGCAGACGGTTTCTTCTGCTGGCAAGAAATTAAAAACGATAGGAGCGAAGTGGAGTAATTTGCAGGCTGAAAAGTATAACTCCAACTCTCAGCCTTTTTATGTGCTGCTTGATACGGAGGGTTCTCTGCTTACAAAGCCCATAGGGGCCGACTATAACCCTGAAAGTTACCTAAGCTACCTTGACAGGGGGCTTGAACTCTTCAATAGAAAACAAACTAACTAATAAAAGCTAATTGTTGTGTTATGCATCAGGAAAGTATATCTGTATTTGATATTTTTAAAATTGGTGTAGGGCCTTCCAGCTCTCATACGTTAGGCCCATGGCGTGCAGCACAGCGTTTTTTAGAACTGATAAAAGCTCGGCAGCCAATAGAGAATGTGGCCGAGGTTTCCGTCTTATTATATGGATCCCTAGCTAAGACGGGAAAAGGGCATGGTACTGATATAGCGGTAATTCTCGGCCTGGCAGGATACGATCCGGTTAGTATTGATACAACTGAAATAACACCTATTTTAGCTGATATTGATCGAAAGGAATTGTTAGCCCTGTCTGGAAGCCATACAATCAGCTTTGATACATCTAAATCTATCATTTTCCATTTCGATAAAACGCTCCCTTTTCATCCAAATGGTATAAGCTTCATTGCTGTCTTTAATGACGGACAAATCGTGAAAGAGACTTACTATTCAATTGGTGGTGGATTTGTAAAAACAGATCAGGAGGATAAACAGGTTTCTCCTGGTTTTGTCCGCTTGCCGGGTCCTATTGATACCGCTCTTGACCTTTTAGAGTGGTGTAAGGTGCGACAAGCTACTATAAGTGAGGTTGTACTGGAAAATGAAAGGTGCTGGCGATCCGAAGAAGAGATAAGATCGGGACTTTTGAATATATGGCGTGTAATGAAGGAAAGCATATACAAAGGTTGCCATACAGGTGGAGTACTTCCAGGGGGGCTTCTTGTTCAGCGCCGTGCATCCGATCTTAATAAAAGGCTGTTGAATGGAAAGCAATACGCCGACTTTAGCTCATGGGTAGAGCAAATTAGAGCTAGCGGTGCGGGCTTTCAAAATATACTTGACTGGGTCAGTTGTTTCGCCTTGGCAGTGAATGAAGAAAACGCATCGTATGGTCGTGTTGTTACATCGCCTACCAATGGATCTTCAGGGGTAATACCAGCTGTTATGCTTTATAGTATCGCTTTCTTAAATGCTGATGAAAACGAAGAGGCGATAGTAAAGTTTCTGCTAACCGCCGGCGAAATAGGGAGTATATTTAAAAAAGGTTCTACCATATCTGCTGCACTTGGCGGTTGCCAGGCAGAAATAGGAGTTTCGTCAGCTATGGCTGCTGCAGGGCTAACCGAAATTCAGGGCGGGAGTCCGCAGCAGTGCACAATGGCTGCTGAAATAGCGATGGAACATCACTTGGGACTTACCTGCGATCCTATTGGAGGTTTGGTACAGATACCTTGCATTGAACGGAATACAATGGGTGCAATAAAGGCAATTACTGCCTCTCAGCTGGCTTTACAGGGAAGACCAGAATATGCTAAGGTCTCACTTGATAATGTCGTCAAGACTATGTGGGATACAGCTCAGGATATGAATACTAAGTATAAAGAGACGTCGGAGGGTGGATTGGCGGTAAATATCCCTATAAGTCTTAGTGAGTGCTGAAAACCAAGTGTTTTAATTCATAAATTATTGATTTAGCATGCTTTATTTATTTAAAAATATATATTTGCTTAAAAGAACTAAACATTATGGAAAAATTCAATCAACTAAAAGAATTAATTGCTTCTGTAGAAGCAGACGCTGAGAAGTTTTATAACAAGAACAGCGGCGCAGCCGGAACAAGAGTTCGCAAGGCTTTACAGGAAATCAAAACAATGGCTCAGGAAATTAGAAATGAAGTAACTGAGATTAAGAATAAAGACAAAGCAAAATAACTCCTTATAACCTCATTTAGGCTTATCATATAGATAAGCCTTTTTTTTGTCTGAACTTTTCCTATATATAATTTAAAAACCAATCTGTTTTTATCAACCTCTTGCTTTAGTTTACCTGAATCTGTTGCGATTAAGTTTAACCGACACTGCGTAACCTAGTTAATGAACATGATTGTTCGTAGGTTGATTTGCTATTGTGGACGCAAACATACTATATTTATTGCGAAACGAACGGCTGACAATTAAACTAACGTGTTCACTTTAAACTTAAGCTAATGAGCTCTAACAGAAGAAACTTTCTAAAAAACATTTCTTTATTATCCGGAACTTTTGCTCTGGGTATACCCGACTTACAGGCCACGACAGGTAAAACCGAAAAGTTAGGACACGCTGCCGGCAGTAAAAACTTTAATATGTGTGGTTATGCCGCGCCTAAGATACCCAAGGTACGGATAGGAGTGATTGGCTTGGGCATGAGAGGTGAAGAGGCAGTAAGGCGTCTTGCTTATATCGACGGTGCTGAAATTGTAGCGGTATGTGATAAGTATAAAGAACGCACCGATCGTTCCGCGTCTATTTTATCTAAGAGGGGATTAGGGAAGCCGATGGCTTATTATGGCGAAGACGGCTGGAAAAAGATGGTTTCAAAGCAGGAGTTTGATCTTGTATACATATGTACTCCATGGGCCCTCCATACACCTATGAGCCTTATGTCAATGAAGAATAATAAGCATGTAGCATGCGAAGTTCCCATTGCTCTAACACTAGATGATTGCTGGGAGCTTGTGGAAACTTCGGAGAAGACAAAAAAGCATTGTATGATGCTTGAGAACTGCTGCTACGACTTTTTTGAAATGCTTACTTTAAACATGGCAAGGAATGGCTTGTTTGGTGAATTAGTTCATGCTGAAGGGGCTTATATCCATGACCTGAGATCTTTGAATTACGATAAGAAGGGCTACGCTGATATGTGGCGACTGAAAGAAAATAACGGAAATAACGGTAACTTATATCCTACGCATGGTTTGGGTCCGGTAGCCCAATGTATGAATATTAACAGGGGAGATAAGCTGGATTACCTGGTGTCTATGTCTTCAAATGATTTCATGATGGCGGGTGAAGTCAGAGAATTATCTTCAAAAGACAGTTATTATAATCCGTATGTGAGTAATAAATACAGGGGGAACATGAATACCTCTGTTATACGTACTGATAAAGGCAAAACCATAATGATTCAACACGATGTAACTACTCCCAGACCTTATTCACGAATACACGTAATCAGCGGGACCAAAGGAATAGCGAGCAAATATCCCTCTCCGGAGCGCATAGCTTTTGGCCACTCATGGGTAAAAGAAGCAGAGATGAAGGATCTGTATTCTAAGTATACTCCTCCAATAATTAAGCACGTAGGCGAAATTGCCAAAAAGATAGGAGGGCATGGTGGTATGGACTTTATTATGGACTGGCGTTTGATCGATTGTTTGAGAAATGGCTTGCCTCTGGATCAGGATGTGTATGACGCGGCTTCATGGAGTTGTATTACCCCTTTAAGCAAAAAGTCAGTAGAAAGCAGGTCTAGATCGGTTGATGTTCCCGACTTTACCAGAGGATCGTGGAAAACCAATAAACCTGTGGACCTTACCTTAAACGGCGGGGGGAATACAGGCGTAAAAGTGGCTTAGTTTAGGTAAACAAACGAGGTGCTGCAGTTAACTGTCAGCACCTCGTTTAATTAGAAAGACTTTAATGTGTCGAGTAATTTTTCTTTGTACTGTTCAGGCTCTTCGATAACAGCTTTAGCACTATAATAAAGCATCGCGTTAAACCCATTTGTGTCTCCGCTCATCCGTATATCAGTACGCAAGCCAATAACAGGTATGTTTTTGCCTGTCGCATAACCGCACTCCCAGCATGTGCCGCTATCAGCGTCAGCGCCATCCATTATTGCTACTACAACATCTGCAGCTTCGATACCGTCTCTGCATATGGTATAAATCTCTTCTGTAGTTTTGTCAGCACACTCAAGTTGGGGCAGAAATACTTTATATCCGTTGTCAGTTAGAAACTGTCTGAGGTCAAGATTAAAAAGCAATTCGGCTTTAGAAAACAACGGGCCTGCAAGATATATAGATTTCATGATATTAGTGATTGGTGAAAGATGTGTTTGTCAGATTGAACATAGGGGTTTAATCAAAGTATTCCTTCATGCGTTCAAAGAAACTCTTTTCATGTTTACCAGGCTGGGGCTTAAAGTTAGGAGAATTTTGAAGTTTTTCTAAAATGCTTCTTTCCTCTGCAGACAAAGCTTTGGGTGTCCATATGTTAACATGTACAAGCTGATCGCCCCGGTGATAAGAATTAACTTCAGGTACGCCTTTGCCTTTAAGGCGTAAAATTTTGCCCCCCTGTGTTCCAGGTTCGATTTTTATCTTAGCCTTACCATCAATGGTAGGAACCTCCACACTGGCACCTAAGGCAGCTTCGGAGAAGTTAATATAAAGCTCATAAATAACATTGTTTCCTTCACGCTGAAGTGTAGAGTGAGGGAGCTCCTCGATTAAAATAATCAAGTCGCCGGGAATGCCTCCCTGAGGTGCCGCATTTCCCTTTCCGTTCATGGAAAGTTGCATTCCTTCACTCACTCCGGCCGGAATGTTAATGGTAATAGTTTCTTCGCCCCTTACAACACCTTCGCCATGGCAACCAGTACACTTTGCAGTTATCTGAGTGCCTGAGCCATTACAAGCAGGACAGGTACTGGTAGTTTGCATTTGTCCGAGGATGGTGTTGGTTACACGTCTTACAGCCCCGTTTCCTCCACACGTTTTACAGGTCTGAACTGAAGAACGATCTTTAGCTCCTGTACCATCACAAGTCTTACAAACGATTTGTTTATTGACTTTAATCTTCTTTTCGGCGCCTTGTGCAACTTCTTCCAGGCTGAGCTTTACTTTAATACGAAGGTTGGTTCCTCTGGATACGCGTCTTCCCCCGCCAGACTGTGAGCCTCCGAAAAAGCTGTCAAACGGACTGCCGCCACCTGCGCCTGCACCGAAGATGTCGCCGAACTGGCTAAATATATCCTCCATGTTCATATGGCCACCGTAGCCTCCGCTTCCAGATGTTCCCGCATGACCAAACTGATCGTAGCGCTGCTTCTTTTCAGGGTTACTCAAAACCTCATAAGCTTCAGCAGCTTCTTTGAACATTTCTTCGGCTTCATGGTCGCCCGGATTCTTATCCGGGTGATATTTTATAGCGAGCTTTCTATATGCCTTTTTAATTTCATCCGCAGTTGAGCTTTTGGTAACACCCAGAATGTCGTAATAATCTCTCTTCGCCATCTTAGTTCCCTACAATCACTTTAGCATGCCTTATAACCTTTTCATTGAGATAATAACCCTTTTCAACCTCATCTATCACTTTCCCTTTTAAGTCATCAGAAGGAGCGGGTATACTGGTTACAGCTTCGTGAATATCGAAGTCGAAGGCCTGACCTTTTGACTCCATTGCCTTCAAACCCTGCTGAGAAAGAATGTTTTTAAATTTATTGTAAATAATCACTACACCTTCCTGCACCGGAGCACGGTCTGAGGTAGCTTCCATTGCGTTTATAGCTCTTTCAAAGTCGTCAAGCACAGGCAATAAACTCACAATTACATCTTTACCGGCAGTTTGAAGTAAATCAATGCGCTCCCTGGTGGTGCGACGTTTATAATTATCAAACTCGGCGTAAAGCCTCAGATACTTTTCATTAGCTTCAGTAAGCTCAGCACGAGCTTTCTCTGCTAATGCATCAGCATCCGGAGAATCTGCTACATTGTGCGCTTCAGCCTCCTCTTTTGAAGACGNNATGAAGTCTGGAAGTGTTGACTGTTTCCAGTTCTTTCTCAATTGCAGGTTGTGCGCCCTGCTCTACGTTTGATTGATCATCAACAGTATTTTTCTTCGTGTTTTTCAACATATCTGAAAAGTTCATATGAATAGTTACAGGCAATTTTTTTGCCAATGAGTTAAAAGCAGACAAGCTGTCATATTTTATGCGTGCGAATGCTTAATAAGCAGCAATAAAGAGTGTTTTTAGTCAATAGAAACGTTTTCAAGTACTCTTCCGTTTTCGCACTTAATTATGCGCGAGGGATAACTTCTGATGAGCTGATAGTTATGAGTAGCCATTAAAACAGCGGTGCCCGAAGAGCTTATGTTTTTAAGAAGAAGCATGATTTCCTGAGCAGTTTCCGGATCAAGATTTCCTGTAGGTTCATCAGCAAGAATTATTTCCGGATTATTTAATAGGGCCCGGGCTATAACTACTCTTTGCTGCTCGCCTCCGGACAACTCATGGGGCATTTTTTTAAGCTTACTTCGAAGCCCTACCTTTTCAAGCACGTCGCTTATGCGCTCGTTCACAAGCTTTTTGTTTTTCCAGCCCGTTGCCTTCATCACAAACCGAAGATTGCCCTCAACGGTACGGTCTGTTAGCAATTGAAAATCCTGAAATACAATACCAAGCTTCCTTCGCAGATAGGGAATATCTTTTCCAGCCAGTTTCTTAAGATCATAGCCTACAGAATAACCCTCGCCCGAGGCGATATGCAAATCACCGTAGATGACTTTCATAAGACTACTTTTACCTGAGCCGGTTTGCCCTATAAGAAAAACGAATTCTCCCTTATCTATTTTTAAAACCACATTGGACAGTACCAGATGTTTTTGCTGATAGACGTCAACGTTTTGAAGATGTATAATAGAGTTGCCAGTCATTTTTAAATATCTAATTTGGTGATCTTTCCAAATGGAAGATCGTTCACTATACTTAATATACATTCTGCTTTATGCGCCAAACCTATTTTCTGCAGCGTTTTTTCGGGACGATCAACGCGAAAATAGGCAAGTAAAGTAAAACTATCATCCCTTAGTTGAACATAGTCGGGAATCTTTGCTATACCTTTAACTTTAATTATATACATAAAACCAAAGTTAATCTTTTCTAAGTAATTGAAAGTGTTCTATAAGCCTTGTAAGAATTGAATTGTATTAAGCCCGTCTGCATAATCGGTCAGGCGCGGCGTCTGGCACTCGCCAAGACCCACCTGAGCTGTAGCCACAGGCAGCTTTACGTGGGAAGATACACACTGTATACCATCTTTAATTGCCTTTATATCTCCAGACAGTGTTTCTAATGAGTTATAAAATTGATAATAGAGGACTCCAAGGGGAGACGAAAGCGAAGATGATTCCTTTACCAAAAGAAAGCCGTTGTCTAAATGCTCCTCCGTATTGACAAGGTATATCGCCTTATTGTATTCGTAATTGTTAAAGTATTTGTAATGCTCGGCAATTTTATTGTATTTCTCTATTCCTTCAAAAAAGGGCGTAAATGAATAATTTTCAGGCACATAGAGCTTCGATACATTGCGGCACCCCAGTCCGAAATAATCAAAAATATCGGCTCCCAACATAAAAAGCTCCTCCTGAGTTTCTTTACCGGTGAGAACTGCAATGCTGTTACGGTTCTTTCTGATGATATGCGGTACGCTGCCAAAATAATACTCAAAATAACGCGACGTATTGTTGCTTCCGGTCGCAATAACGGCATCATAATTTTGAAGTCGTTCTGCAATTTCTATGCGGCAGCCTAATAAAGGCTCAAGTTCAATAAGCTTATTAGCGATGTGCATGGTTAATCCGGCATCCTGAGAAGATAGTTTTATCAATGCCTTATGGCCGACAGCCAGCACGCACAGAATATCATGCAAGCCAACCAGTGGGATGTTTCCTGCAAGAATAAGGCCGACGCTTTTGGGCGAAGTATAAGAAGGACGGATTTGCTCTTTTTCAAACCAGCTAATTAGTTCTTGCTCATTGAGCATGAGCCCTAAGGCCTTTAATGCTTTTTTTACAAACTCCTGAGTAAACCAGGGGTTATGTAAATGTGCACTGGCAGCTAGTGCGTTGAGCTTAATATCATCCGATGTAAGGTATTGTCCAAGCGAGGTAAAGGCTTTGATTAATTGAGCGTTGGATATAGGGTTCATTAAAGTTAAATCAATAGATGTTCTTATATTTGCACTGTTTTGCCAAACAAGCGAGGCAAATGTAAGTTAAGAAAAGAAATTTAAGGCATGGCAATAAAGATAACCGATGAATGTATAAACTGTGGGGCTTGCGAACCGGAATGCCCAAATAACGCAATTTATGATGCGGCAGCAGCATGGCGCTTTTCAGATGGAACTAAACTGAAGGGTGTTATTGACTTTGGTGACGGAACTGTAATTAATGCAGAGGAGTCGCAGGCTGCTATTTCAGATGAGTTTTATTATATAGTATCAGATAAATGTACCGAGTGCAAAGGCTTTCATGATGAGCCGCAGTGTGCAGCAGTATGTCCTGTAGACTGTTGTGTAGACGATGAAGACGTAAGAGAAACAGAAGAGGAACTGCTGGCTAAAAAGGCCTGGCTGCACGCTGAATAATCTATAAGACAGTACTTCAAAAAAGAGGGAGAAGGCCGTAAATAGCTATCTCCCTTTTTTATTACTCGTCCTTATTAGGAATAATTAGTACCGGACATTTGGAGTTTCTTACAACCTTTTCGGCTACGCTACCCGATATAAAATGATCAAACCCCGTCCTGCCATGAGTACCCAGTACAAGTAAGTCGGCCTCAAACTCCTCGGCGGTTGAAACAATGCCCTCGTATGGATTGCCAATTTTGTTAAACAGATAAGTATTAACTCCAATGCCAGATGTTTCGGCAATGTTCTCCAGCAATCTCTTACCGGTTTCCTCCTGTGCCGACATGACTTCCGGAATCATAACGGGTGTTTCGCTAATAAGTGGATCGGCCGCATAGGGAGTAGCCACAGGAATATCATTTACATGAACCAAGCCCACCGTTGCATTAAGTTGTTTTGCAAGGTCATAGCCAAATGAGCTGACTCTATCGGAGTATTGACTGTTCTCTATAGCTATCAGAATTTTTTTGATTTGATGCAGTGGCTTCATATATAAGGGTTAAAACGGTGTACAATCAAATTTAACTTAAATTGACATTATCGTTATTAAAGATACAATAGGTTTGTATTATATTTTAAACTTACATATTATAATTTGTTTATTAAACATATGATCGACTCTGAATTTGGTATTTGCCGGGTATCCATGGCGCCTGTTCGCGCAGAAGCTTCCGATAAAAGCGAAATAACGTCTTATCTTCTTTTTGGGGAGGGTTTTGAAATACAACAGGAAGCGCTTCCATGGATTTACGTGAAGACGCACCATGATTCATATGAGGGGTGGATAGACTTTAAGCAGGGCGTATGTGTAAGCAATGAAGAATATTCCAGTATCGTTCAAAACCAAAAGGTACTTGGTTTGGCTCCTTATCAGCCTGTACGTAAACTTTCCACATCGGAAGTCTTGTATCTCGTTTCCGGGAGTGCCATACCCCAAAGCAGTACAATAAACTTTAACATAGGCGACGAGCAGTATACCTTCGTGAATGAACCATCATACGCTCCGCAAGCCGGTTTTGAAACTCATGTGGAAGATTATTGCCGTTTCTTTTTGCATGCACCCTATTTGTGGGGCGGCAGGTCCTTATTTGGTATTGATTGTTCGGGCTTTTCACAGCTGGTATATCGAATGCTGGGCTTTAAGCTTTTACGAAATGCCAGCCAGCAGGCTCAACAAGGGCGGGTAATAAACTTTTTGCAGGAAGCAAACCCGGGAGATCTTGCATTTTTTGACAACAAAGAAGGAATAATAACTCATGTGGGCATTTTGCTCAGCTCTAACAAGATCATACATGCTTCAGGCAGGGTAAAAATTGATCCTATTGACCACCAGGGGATTTATAGTCTTGATTTAGAAACGTATACCCATAACCTTCGCATTATTAAGCGGCTATGCGACAGCTAGCGACCCCAAGAGGTTAAATTGAAATGAGCGATTTAAGATTCCAGTCCTGAATGTCCTCAATGTTAATTAAACCCTCAAAAATAGCCTTTCCAATTACGCACGATTCAACTTTGAGTTCGGCAAGAGCTCTGACATCATCCATAGAGCTAATGCCTCCAGAAGCAATAAGCTTAATAAAAGGAGAATGATCCATCAACTTTTTATAGAGATCCATACCTGTTCCGCCTAGTTTTCCGTCCTTGTCAATATCAGTAGACAAAAAGCGAAAGAAGCCAAGTTCCAGGCAACGGTCTACATAATCCATAAGTTTTATAGGCGAGCTTTCTTTCCATCCGGAGTACTTGATAACTTCGTCAAGCACATCTATAGCTACTACAACATGGTCTGAGCAATGATCTTTCTGACATACGCTTTTGCTTAGCTCGGGTAGGAACGAAGGGTTTGTTATGGCTTGTGTTCCAACTATAATGCGCTGTATTCCACCATCTAATAGCTCTTTAACTTTATCAACGCTTCTTATACCTCCGCCATATTGTATCTTCATATCCGTCCTGCGTATAACGTCCAAAACGTAGCTTTGGTTGCTAAAGTCGCCTTTGGCGCCATTCAGATCTATTATATGAACGAATTCTGTTCCGTTGGATTGGTAGCGCTCAATAGTCTCCTCCAAGCTGGTATCATAAACCGTTTTCTGGTTATAATCACCTTCGCGCAAACGAACAACTTTTTGATCTAAAATATCAATCGCGGGTATAATATACATATGTCTTTCTAAAAATTTAAAACATCAGCACATGGTTTTTAGCCAATAATAGCTTTTACTATGCCGCATGTTTGCTCAAAGGCAAACTGTAAAAGTAGGATTAAAATCTAAAAATGAAGAATTGCATCGTGATATCTCGTATAAAGTAGTGTAATAAAATTTTGTTTGTACCGAAGGTGCTAAAACTGATAAAAGACATTCCCCGCAGTATCAGCCTGCATAAGACCATATGGACTCTTTTACCCCTTAATCCATGCATGGCAGTCGCTTAATTGTTACGCTTCTGCTACGTAATCCGTGGGGTGTGAGCCCGAACCAAGTCCATGATGAATCTATACAAAACATGGACACATCATGGGTACATCCCGGATGCATGTCGGTTACACCCCGACCGTGTTACCTGCCATGCTCCCGGATGTTTGTTAGAAAAACCGGCCCTTTGGCAGGAATTTATAACGTTTTACATTTAGTTTGCTCTTTTTTTGTATAAAACCCTGAACTTAGGAGCTTTTAAGTTGGAACTGATGGTAGACGCTGTTATAATAGGGGCTGGAGCCTGCGGCCTGATGTGCGCCGCTCAAGCTGGTTTTTTAGGTAAGAAAGTGCTTGTTTTGGAACGGAATAAGGTAGCCGGAGCTAAAATATTAATATCAGGCGGCGGTCGCTGCAACTATACAAATCTCTATACCGGTACATCTAATTTTATTTCAGCCAATCCGCACTTTTGCAAATCTGCTCTTTCTCAATGGACGGTTGAAGATACTATTGGTTTTTTTGAAACTTATGATATATATGGTGAAGAAAAAACGCTTGGTCAGTTATTTCCTGTACGTAATAAATCGAGGGATATTGTAGATGTTTTTACGACACTTTGCAAGGACCTGGAGCAGGAGTTTAGGTACGAATGCGAAGTAAAGACGGTACAGAAGCAGGAGGATGGTTCCTTCGGTATCCGGTATATACAAGGGGGACGAGAAAGACATGTCAGTGCCGGGAAAGTGGTTGTAGCCACGGGTGGCTTACCTGTTAAGAAGCTGGGCGCTTCGGACATCGGTTTGCGCATTGCCAGACAAATGGGGCTGAATATTATTGAGCCTGCGCCGGCTTTGGTTCCTCTTACCATTACCGGTAAAGACGCCGCGTGGTTTGAGCATTTGTCTGGCAATAGTATCTTTTGCAAAGTGAGTAATGAGCGTGTTTCTTTTGAAGAAAATATTCTCTTTACGCATACCGGTCTAAGCGGGCCGGCCATCTTGCAAATATCTTCTTACCACAAGGCAGGCGACTGGCTTGAAATTGATTTGCTACCCAATGATTCGATTACTGAGCTTCTTGCAAGAGAGAAGCTGCTGAATGGAAAAAAAATGCTTTTGTCATTCCTGGCGAGTTTGTTCACCCGTAAGTTTGCTGAAGCATTGAGCCGGTTTATCTCTCTGGACAAAAATATCGCTTCTTTGTCGGTGGCCGATATTGAGCAAGTTCATAACCTTATCCATCATTTCAGGGTTAAGCCTGCAGGCGATAAAGGCTACGATAAGGCAGAGGTGATGCGGGGAGGCGTAGATACAGCGGAGCTGTCGTCTAAAACGCTTGAAGCCAAGAAAATTCGCGGATTGTTTTTCGGTGGCGAATGTGTCGACGTGACAGGCTGGCTGGGCGGCTATAACTTTCAATGGGCCTGGGCGTCGGGCTTTGTAATAGCACAAAACCTATGAGCCCGGCGCCTGCTCAGGGGTTTTTTACAGCTCTCAGCATTTCTCGTTTGCCCGCTGCTCCCGGAATTTTTTCGATGCTAAAACCAAGTGCTTTCATCGTTCTTTTCAAGTTTCCCGTTATGGCATAGGTAGCAAACAGGCCCCCCGGCTTTATATAACTGCTTGCTTTTTCAATGGCGCTCGCGCTCCACATTTCGGGTTGATAGGCGGCTGCGAATGCATCAAAGTAAACTATATCATACATTTCCTCGCTGTTGAATTCCATAAGCGTGACCTCCCTAAGCCTGAGCCATACATCGTAGTCTATATGCTGTTTTGTAGTTAGAGCTTTATCATAGAGGTTTATAAACGAATGCCATAAGGCCGGTTTTACATAGCTGCCGTACCCGGTACCACGCAGTAGTGCCGGCGGCAGGGGATAAGCTTCGATACCGGTATAGTCAAGCTTAATATGCTTAGATATGCCATAATCAGCAGATAGCAGAAAGTTTAAACCGGTGCCAAAGCCCACCTCCAGAATGCTTACACTGGTTTTTTTAGTTAGTTCTACATAGTACTGCAATCCGGCTTGCAAAAATACATGCCGGCTTTCCTGCACAGCGCCATTTTTTGAATGATAATGTTCTCCTACTTCTGCGTTATAAATTGTTGCAGAGCCGTCTGCGGTATAGGTAATTGTTAAGGGGTTTTTCATAGAAAACAAGTACTTGGCGGTGCAATGTGCCATGTTTGATAAGTATAAAGATATACATTTATCAAATGTGTGTACTTTTGCTTCCATGTATAAGCTCGTAAAATCTGTCCTCTTTCAATTTAGTCCCGAAAGTGTTCACCACTTTGTAACTGGTGTGCTCAAAACAGTTAACAAACTACCCGGACTCGGCGGTATACAAAGAAGGAACTTTGTGCTTGAACACCCGGTGCTCGAAAGAGAGGTTCTAGGTTTAAAGTTTAAAAATCCGGTTGGATTGGCTGCCGGTTTTGACAAAAACGCCTCTTATGTTTCCGAACTTTCAAACTTNNTTCCGAACTTTCGAACTTTGGCTTCGGGTTCATAGAGATAGGCACGGTAACTCCACGGCCGCAGCCAGGAAACGAGCAGCCCCGCCTGTTCCGTTTGCCTCAAGACAAAGCTCTGATTAACCGCATGGGTTTTAACAACCAGGGGGCAGAGGTGGCGGCAGCTAATCTGCGCGCCCTAAAGCACAAGGGGCTTATTATTGGAGGGAATATAGGCAAAAACAAGCTAACTCCTAATGAGGCCGCCGTGGACGACTATATTAAATGTTTTGAAGCTTTGTTTAATGAGGTAGATTATTTTGCTGTCAATGTAAGTTCGCCAAACACTCCGGGTTTACGGGCATTGCAGGAAAAGGAGCCGCTTAAGTATATTCTAAATACTTTACAGCAAAACAATAATGCCAGGGAGAACCGAAAACCTATTTTGCTTAAAATAGCTCCCGACCTTACAGATGCTCAGCTGGATGATATTGTAGAAATAGTACTTGAAACAGGTATTGATGGCGTTATTGCTACTAATACTACCCTTTCCAGAGAGGGCTTAACAGCCCCCGGGCAGATAAAAGAGCAGGCAGGAGGCCTTAGTGGAAAACCTCTTGCAAAGAGGTCCACAGAAGTTATCAAGTACCTTGCAGACAAGTCGGCCAGAAGATTTCCGATTATCGGAGTGGGAGGAATTCATACCGCTCAGGATGCCTGGGATAAACTTAATGCGGGTGCGTCTTTAGTACAAATATATACCGGTTTTATTTACGAAGGACCTGGTATAGCAAAATCTATTAACAGGGGGCTTGTAGGGCTCTATGAGAAAGATTCAAAACGCTTGTGAGAATATACTTAAGCAAAAAAGNNATACAGTTTTATTTTTTCTTGTTTTTCTTTTTAAGCGTGTAACTCCCATGGTGCTTTATTTTTTTATTCTCTTTTTTTATGAGGTCGGAAGCGGATTCGAACCGCTGTAGAAGGTTTTGCAGACCTCTGCCTAGCCACTCGGCCATCCGACCCTAAATGTGAGGTTGCAAAAATAGCAATTTATTGTAGCTCAACAACATCTTTTACAAAAATAGTAAATAATAATCATTCAACCTGTTGCCTGCGCAGTTCTGAGCATAGTATAGCGGCAGACATAGCCACATTTAAGGACTCTGCATTACCATAGGAAGGAATGGTGACCTTATGCGTTATGAAAGGTAAAAGGCCGGAAGAGATACCATTTCCTTCATTGCCCACCAGTATAAGTCCTTCTGGTTCAAAACTTGTTTTGTAGAGTGAAGAGCCATCTAATACAGCGCCGTAAACGGGCAGCCGGGTTTGTGATATAAGCGTATCCAGTTCTGTATAATACACCTTCAAACGACTCAAAGAGCCCATACTGGCTTGTACTACCTTAGGATTGTATACGTCTACTGTTGAAGCCGAGCATACAAGCCGCTTGAACCCAAACCAGTCGGCGGTACGTATTATTGTACCCAGATTCCCGGGGTCCTGCACATTGTCTACTAATAAATTAAACTCACCCTGTAGCGATTCTATGTTCAATTCCTCATGCAGAGGTATCTGGACAATGGCCAGAGCTTCAGCGGGAGTGTTTAAGGTGCTTATCTTCTTTAAATCGGTTTCGGAAGACTCAAACAATTTTACTTTTTGAGGGAATTTAACCAACTTTGGCACAGCAGCCGGGGAACAGTAAATTGTGTCTATAACGTATTCAGATTGAATGAATTCGTTGATAGACTTTATGCCTTCTGTAATGAAAAGCCTGTTTTCTTTTCTGTATTTTTTTTGATGTAAAGCATTTACCAAACTGATTTGTGATTTTGAAAGCATATTGTCTCCACCCGTTGTATCGTAGTGCAAGTATACTGCTTTTGATAGTTATTTTAGGAGGCTGTTCGGCAACGCGTTATTTAAATGATGACGAGGCATTGGTTAAAAAAGTAACCTTAAATGGTATTGATGCTGAATTTAAAGACCCCGCTTATCAATATGTTCAGCAGGAAATACGGCCAAACTCCTGGTTTAACCTTAGACTTTATAATACATTTAACACGCGTAATGGCAAGTACAGAAAAGACAAAATACGTAACATAGGTGAGGCCCCGCATTTGCTTGACAGCTCTCTTGTAGATATTTCCCGCCGTGAAATAGAAAAGTTTCTGGCTTATAAAAGCTTTTTTAAAGCAAGCGTTAAATCAGATATTCAGGTTAAAAACAAAAAGGCATATATATCTTTTACCGCTACTCAGGGCCCGTCTTTCAAAATAAGAAACCTATCGCATGATATACATGATACTGCGGTTCGTAAAATTTATGAGGACAACATAAAAAGCTTTTCCCGCCTGTCAGGTGGCAGGCGGTACGATATTGATTCGGTAATGTTCGATATCAACAAGGTTTACAGCTTAATGCAGCAAAACGGATACTATGATTTCGTTAAAAAATATATTCATGTTGATGCGGATAGCAATTTGCTTTCAAGCCAGGTTGATTTGAAATTGAAAGTATACAATCCACCAGGGAAGCAGTTCCATCAGAAGTACACTATCAGCGATTCTATTTCTGTAAGAATAAGGAACAGCAGCGATCGCATTGAGCGTATTGTGCCGGACAGAGGTGTAGTTGACTCTCAATATTATTTTTCTGACTATTCTCATCGTTTCAAGTTTAAACCTATTTCGAGGTATATCTTTATTAAAAAAGACAGCCTGTATAATGTTGTAAAAGAGAATATTACCTATGATAGGATGTATGAACTAAATGCATTCAGAAATGTTAAAATCGACTATAAAAAGGCTGCAGACAGTTCGAGCCTTAATGTATTTATTAATGCCGTGCCGCTTAAGCGAATGGCCAACCGAATTGAGGGTGAATATACTTTTAACTCGGGCAGAAACGGTTTCACTATCGGGAATACCTATGTAAACCGGAATGTTTTTGGAGGGGCGGAGCAGCTTGAAGTCAAGCTACGTTATGGAACGCTGTTTGACTCTCGCGGCAAGCACCGCATTTTCAGTAAAGTATTTAATGAAGACGTGCAGCTGGGTGTTAATCTGGTAATTCCAAGGCTCCTGGTGCCCTTTAATGTTGCATCAAAAATAGATAAAGGCGTTCCTCACACCACCTTGTCCAGCAGCCTTCAGTTCTTCAATCAGCCCGGAGCTTTTAAAAACCGGCTTTTTATAAACTCCATATCTTACGATTGGTTGCAAAGCCGTTATAAGCTCCATGCTTTAACACCAATCAATATAGAGTTTAGAGATGGCAGGCTAAATGATGTACTTAAAGACAGCCTGGAAAAGAATGGCAATCTTCTATATGTGAGAACTAACCATAGAAGGTACCTCAACATGGGCTCTCAGTATAGCTTTACCTTCAATGCGCCAAGGCTAAACTCGTATAATAACTTTGCTTATTTCCGAGGACTTTTTGATATCGGGGGTAACTTTTTAGGTGCCGTATCCAGAATATTTAATTTTGAACAGGACAGTAAAGGAGCCAGAACAATATTTGGTCTGCCTTATTTACAGTATGTTAAATCTGAAATTGATTACCGCCTCTACCGCAACTTTGGTGGCGAACGACAGTTGGTGGGCCGCATAAATCCGGGGTTTATTTTGCCTTACGGAAATACACGCGAATTGCCGTTTGAAAGGAACTTCTATGCCGGAGGTTCAAGCGGTGTAAGAGCCTGGCAGGCGCGCACATTAGGCCCCGGAAGCTATAATCGATATTCTATTTCCGACCCTGAGACGCGTAAAAATCTTACCTATCTGGATCAGTTCGGCGAACTTAAGTTTGAAGGAAACTTAGAGTACCGGTTTAAGCTGGCTAACAAATTTCTGGGCGCTAAATTAAAGGGGGCGGCGTTTACCGACTTTGGTAACGTATGGCGTTTACGTAAAGTAAACGAGGTGCCCGATGGAGAGTTTCGATTTAATAACTTTATTAGTCAGTTTGCTGTCGGATCGGGAGTCGGTTTGCGCTTCGATCTTCAATACTTTGTGTTTAGATTTGATGTTGGGGCCAAACTCAGAGATCCGCAGTTTAAGGGATCGGACAAATGGGTTATCAGGTATTTGTTTAACAGCAGTGAGCTCACGGAGTTTAAAAAGAACTATGAAATAACCAACTATCCTGACAAGTATAGACTCTTGCAATATAATTTCGGAATAGGAATGCCTTTTTAAGTAATAGGCAGTATAGACTTGATACCGTCAGTGATCGTTTCAAGGAGGGTAGATATGCTCAGGCCATTGCTGTTATTAAACAACATAAGTACCACAAGTATAAGTATAGCCAGCACAATAAACTTCCTGAACATGCTCGCCAGGCTGATTAATATCAAAGGGATAACAACCAGCATTAGCCAGTTTATCTTTATAGGATTCAGTCCGCTTTCTTTCTTTAAAATATAATAGAGTTTTCCGTGGGTACCAGCGGCGCTTTTGTGCTTAATATATACAAAGGTCGATTTGTCTATTTGCTGGGGAGCTACTGCTACACCGTTATTAAACGTCAACTCCTGTTTAAACCCATTTATGCTCATCATATACATACCGTTAACGTATTCTACCGGTTGTTCTTTATCGTCTGCCGCTATGATGGCGAGTTTGTCGTTTTTTATAAGATTTTCTTTTACAATGAAGTTCTTTAAAGAATCTTGTTGCGCGTATAACAGTGGAGCAAAGGCCACTAGT
Source organism: Sphingobacteriaceae bacterium UBA2059 (assembly GCA_002332615.1). GTDB lineage: Bacteria > Bacteroidota > Bacteroidia > Sphingobacteriales > Sphingobacteriaceae > Arcticibacter. Next base: position 68,974 of record DDAL01000014.1, read on the forward strand.
ATAGACAGGAAGAAAAACGTTTTTTTCATACTCGTCAAAATTACCATTAAATGTTTTAAAATAGAGGCATAAAAAAAGCCTGCTTCTTTAATGAAGCAGGCTTTCTATCTATTAATTAACTTAGAAAGAGTATCCAACAGATACTGACCACACACGGTTATTCATTTTAACACCAGAAAAATTCTTATCTGTTGTTAAGTCAGAAAGACCAAGACCGTAACCGGCGCCAATGTTGAAGCCGTTGTTTAGCTCAACACCACCAAGAAAGTTAACACCGAAGTCAGTTGTTTTCATATCCTTGTCTTTACCAAACTTCAAATCCCTGGTAAGATCGGTGATTTCATTTCCTTTACTATCCTTAACCTTGTCTTTTCCGCTTATGTTAAATGCCACATAAGGACCTGCACCTAAAAAGAACTTAGCACCGGGGGTAATATCAAACTTACCCACAAGATTTACAGGAACGCCGATATCCATTGTATTTCTTTCGTACGAACCCAATTTGCTTTCGGTAAACTTACCACCTCTGCCCTGAAGGCTTATTCCTGGCTGAACGAAAAAGTTTGTGCTTACAGGAACATCAGCATAACCTGTAACGTGGAAGTTAGTAGTACTTTTCGTATCACTTACTCTATCTTCGCTAAAGTGATAAGTTGGAAAGTTAACACCGGCTTTAATACCATATTTAATAGGTCCGCCTACTTGAGCCATTGCAGAAGCTCCGATTACAAATGATACAGCGAGTAAAGCTATCTTTTTCATTGTCTTTGTTTTAAAGTTAAACTTTTATTTATTATTTCAACAGTGACTTATCAATTACCGGGCCAAAGTATAATTACTTAGTAGTAAAGTGATTATAACATGTCAGTTTGCAACAAGTTGAATACAATAAAGGGCTTTTAGTCATTTATTGTAGTATTTTTTGTATACTATAAATTATTTGTATTGAAGGTGTCGCCCTGATTGAGGTCCCCGGTTGTATATCCTTTTTTGAACCATCTTACTCGCTGTGCAGATGTTCCGTGTGTAAAAGCATCCGGTACGATTTCGCCGCGGCTTTGTTGTTGAAGTCTGTCATCCCCAATAGCGTTTGCCGCCTGCAAGGCTTCTTCGATATCGCCTTCATCCAGTATGCCTTTCATTCTGTCGGCATGTCTGGCCCATACTCCGGCATAAAAATCTGCCTGAAGCTCAAGTCGTACCGAAAGCTTATTGTATTCAACCTCACTTATTTTTCCTCTCAGCCTGTCCATCTTATCCGATGTTCCGAGCAGTTGCTGTATGTGGTGTCCTACTTCATGAGCTATTACATAGGCCATAGCAAAATCCCCAGGCGCTCCGAAACGGTTTTTTAGATCATCATAAAAACTAAGATCTATATATACTTTCCTATCGGCCGGACAGTAGAAAGGGCCGGTAGCTGAGCTGGCATTACCGCATGCAGAAGATACAGACTGGTTGAACAGTACGAGCTTTGGATGAGAATACGACATGTTATTAGCTGCAAAAACACTGTCCCACACGTCTTCCGTATCCGCCAGAACAACCCCCACAAAGTGGGCCATAGGATCGTTTTTAACATCTGAGTTTACAGCACTGGCCTGTTCGGTTTGTACTCCCTGCTCTGCCATACCCAAAAGTTCCAGAGGGTTTTGACCGGTTAGCAGGGTAAACAACAAAGCTATAATGCCTGTAATACCACCACCTATAGCTAAACCACCGCCCATGCCGCGACGATCTTCAACATTCCCGCTTTCGCGGCGTCCCATCCAACGCATAATTTAATCGATTTTAGTAAAATATATTGAAGCAACACATCGTTAAGTTCCTTTGTTTGTTTGCAATAGAACATTATGGCTTCAAAGGCCCTGCTTTAGCTGCGCTTATTCACTTATTATTGTAATATTGCAGCTTTAAGTAATCGTTACACCGTTTATTGTTAACAAAATTTACATTTTTGCGAAAATTATACTAAATGCAGAGTTACCAGGAATTTCTTGATCTAAGTGTTGGTTTCCCCCAGGAGGGATTTGACATTATTGATGATGAACTATACTTTCATGATCTTAATCTTATGGAGATGATCGAAACGTACGGAACCCCTTTACGTTTTACTTATCTTCCACTTGTATCAAAAAAAATTCAACAGGCTAAGCTACTCTTTCAACAAGCCATAATAAATAATGATTACAGAGGTTCTTACATGTATTGTTACTGTACTAAAAGCTCTCACTTTAGGCATATTGTAGAAGAAGCCCTTAAGAATGATATTCACCTCGAAACTTCTTCTGCGTTTGATATGCCCATGATCGACGCATTGGAGAAAAAAGGCGTGGTTAATAAAGATATTACGGTTATATGCAACGGCTTTAAAACGTATCAGTATAAACAGTATATCGTTGATATGTTTCATGATGGCTTTCATAATATCATCCCTGTTTTAGACAATAAGGAAGAATTTAATATATACGATGACGAGCTTGATATCCCTTGCAGTCTGGGTATAAGGATAGCGGCCGAAGAACAGCCTGATTCTCAGTTTTACACCTCCAGGCTGGGAGTGAGAATGGAAGATGTTATTGATTTTTATAATAACAAAATTGCTTCTAATCCCAACTTTAAGGTAAAGCTTCTTCACTTCTTTATAAATTCCGGTATTTCAGACACTCCATATTACTGGAATGAACTGGAAAAGTATGTTACGCTTTATTGCAAATTCAAAAAGGTTAATCCCGACCTCACAACGTTGGATATAGGCGGCGGCTTACCTTTTAAAGATTCTCTTGTATTTGACTTTGACTACAAGTACATGGTGAATGAAATTGTAAAACGCATTAAAGAAATATGTGCTGAACATGATGTTGAGGAGCCGGATATCATTACTGAATTTGGCAAGTATACCGTGGCTGAAGCATCGGGTATATTATACAAAGTACTAGGCCGTAAGCAGCAGAACGATCGTGAAAAATGGCTTATGCTGGATGGATCTTTTATTACCAACCTGCCTGACGTTTGGGCGCTGAACCAAAAGTATATACTTGTTCCTGTTAATAACTGGGATTCGGAATATGAGCGTGTAAACCTGGGGGGCATAACCTGCGATGGCCAGGATTATTACAACCAGGAAGCTCATATGAACAGCGTGTTTATGCCTAAAACCCGTAAGGTGCAGTATCTAGGCTTCTTTCATACGGGCGCTTATCAGGAAGTACTAAGTGGATACGGGGGCATTCACCATTGCCTTCTTCCGTCACCTAAGCATGTTATCATCCGCAGGAACCGCGACGAGACGTTTAACTTTGATGTGTTCGGCGAGGAGCAAAACAGCAAGCAGGTGCTTAAAATTCTGGGTTACGGCTAGAGACTTGAAACTACAATAAAAGGCTTCCAATGAAGCCTTTTTATTGTATTAAATTTATGCATCAAAACGTTCCAAGTGTTTTAATAAGGTCGCAAAGTCTTTAGGATAGGGAGCTGTAAACTTAAGTTCCTCTCCGTCTGTCCCTTTCAAAATAACCTGTTGCGCATGTAATGCAAATCGCTTCATAACAGGAAGCTCTTCCTGATCCTTACCCAGATAATATCCTCTCTTTATTTTAGATAAGAATACCGGCTTTCCTCCATATAGGTCATCTCCTGTAATGGAGGCTTTTTGAGTGGCCAAATGAATTCTAATCTGATGCATACGACCTGTAACAGGCTTGCATTCAAGCAAGGTGTAATGCTTAAAATATTTTAAAGAGGTAAAAATAGTTTCTGCTGCTTGAATTGAAGATAGTTTTACCGTCGCACGGCATACATGATCACTGTCTACTCTCGCATCTAATACAACTCCCACTTGTCGAGTGAAATCATGTTCTATTAGTAATGGAGCACCATTAAGTAGGCGAGAAAGATTTACGGCATCTGGAGTACATTTAAGAATTTCATTTAGTACACCAAGCCCTTCACCAAAATCACGTTTAACAGGTGTTTCACTGGCAAAGGCAATTTCAATTGTTCGATTCTCTACATCAATAGCTTTATTTATCTTCTGTAGGTTTAGTTCCCTCGTTAGTGGTTTCTTCATCCTGAATAACTTCCTTTGTAGTATTTATTGTTTGTGCTTCCTCCAGTTCAATTTCTTTCAGTACTTGATATGGGTCATAGCCAAATTCAGAAACGACCATAGAACGGCTTTTGATCTTGTTATCGATCATTAATACCTGTGTTTGTACATCTTTAAGAGGATCAAGTGATTCAACGAATTCACTAACGTATTTAGCGTTTACTAATTTATCGAAATCACTAAAATTAAGGTTCAAGCCCTTATTACGTAACATTTCAGCTTTTAGCCAACGTGAATAAATTGGTTTTAGTACGAATGTGGTTAAAGCATTTGTACGTGTTTTAAATGTTTGACGTTGTAGGCGATCTGTTAGCTTCGCTGCTGAGAATGACGCATTAGCAGTACTACCACTTAGCGATTGTTCAGTAATACCAAGTGACATAGCGATCTGTTGCATCTGAGCATTAACGAATTCGGTAATACCATCTGTTGCCCCATTTGGGTTTACACTCGTTACGTTCTGGCCTGGTTGAAGTTCGACTAAAGCACCACTTTGTAGGCTGTCATTTTCATAGTAATCAGGTTCATATCCTTTCATAAAATCAACATCTTCATCATTACTTGCTGAGTTAGTAATGAATGCCATTGCTGAGGCAGAAAGTTTTTTAGATATGATTGCTGCTTTAATGAATGCTTCAAGGTCTTTTAGTAATGTAGTACCAGCTACAATATCTGGAATACCACGCTGTTGATTTGGATAATCTTCAATCATCAGGTGAAGCATTCTTGATGCTGGGATAATGTCATAATTACCAATCTCATATGTATATGAAGTTGGATTAACCTTAGTTACATAGTACTCAATAGCCTTTCCATATTGATCAAAATGGATGCCGTTAGATACATAAGTACCATCATCAAAAATACGATTACCAATTACAGGTACTCGCATAGAATCAATGAGTTCAAACTTAACAGTACCGTTAACATCATGAACAATAATAAACGCTTCACCGTCAATACTACGTGTACGTTCTACTAAACGCTGGAATGCTGCTAAATCCATCTTGCCATTCATACTAAATGCTTCTGGATTATCTGCGTACTTATAGAACAAGTGTTCAAGTTCTTCATTGATAGCTAAGTTTTCTTCATTATCATCATGAAGATTTACATCAGGACGAATATATAAACCGGATGCCCCTGTTACGCCATCAGAGTTCACTTGAAAGTACTTTCTTGCTATACCGTTGTTTAGACTTAGTTCGCGTGATTTAGCTACTAATGTTGGCAACGTCATATTGATAATACTATTAATATTACCTGCCGTATTACCTGCTGAGAATCCAAAACTGATAATCGGTGATTGTGAGTTAGTACGGATTTCTTTTAGTTCACGTTTTAGTGCGTTATCGGTTAGCTGCTTACGTTCAAATTGTTTTGGTTGTTGTGGTACTTGTACAGGTTCATCAAATTTTTTCCTTTTCCAGAACATTATTTACCCCTGTTAAAAGTAGTTATAGATTTAATTGGATTACCAGAGGAAAGCCCTTTCATACGTGCTAATTCTTGATTAGCAAGTTTCATATAGTGGGTACGTAGTCTTAGTAATGAGTCCATAGATTCAGTTGTTAGGCTTTTATTGTTGATGCTCTGTGAGATAACACCACCGCCTTGTACTTTGGATTCTATGACAATATTTATTTCATCAATGATTGATAGGTATTGATTGTATTTATTAGCTGTCGCAGTTGGATCTACTACCTGGAAAGTACGTACAGCAAATGTAGTATCATTAATAATTGCTGTATCCGCACCTGGTTTCCATGTTGAAGTATCTATTGTTGTGTATGGATAGCTGTATGATTGCTTTACACCATCCACTCCAACAATATCTACTGTAGAATCTGCGGCAAAACTAACCACAATGCTTTCACCTTTGATAATATCTGAGGTGAAATCAACGCTACGTGTTGCCATGTTTATTCCTTATTCATTAAACCAGTTTCTACCACTACCCATACGCCTTTTACGCTGTTTACGTACTGGAACATGTTCTGATGGTGATTCACTGATTTGTGTTTCTTCACTGTATTTAGCTTTTGCCACGTTAGTATTATATTTTCTAAGTTTCTTGTACGCGTCTGTACCAAGTTTGTTTAGCATGTATTCAAAACTGATTAGGCAGTAATTCAATGTATCTAACATTTCGTTTCTATCATCTTTAGAACCGCTGCGTTTCACCCATACTAATTGACCACCTTTCATTACACGTTTTTCACTGGTGTATTGAAGAAACGCATCATCAGGTAGACTATAACTAAAGTGGATTTTCTTACCTTCATGTTCTTCTTCGTTCATTGCTGCGTTTAGTAACTTACGAATACGGTTCTTACCTTCGTTAACGTTCAATAGCATG
>DDAL01000023.1 GCA_002332615.1 Sphingobacteriaceae bacterium UBA2059
GAAAACATCTGATCCGTATGAACGCATTATTTATCATCGCAAATGAAGTATTTGTCTATATGATCTATGTACTGCTTAAACCCGAAAAGTTTTAAACAAAATGAACACTGAATTACTCGGTATTATTGTTACCTATTTTATCACGCTCGGCATTGGTATCCTTTTAGGAAAGTACCTTGCGAAAGTATTTGCCGGAGATAAAGTCTGGACGGACTTTATGAACCCACTGGAGAAAGTCATTTACAGACTTTCGGGTATTAAGCCCAACGAGCAAATGACCTGGAAACAGCATATGAAGGCCTTGATTACGATCAACGCCCTTTGGCTGGTTTATGGCTTTTTTGCATTAATTTTTCAGGACAAGCTACCGCTTAATCCGGCAGGCAACCCCGGCCAGTCCCCCGACCTTGCGTTTAACACCGTTATCAGCTTCGTGGTAAACTGTAACCTGCAGCACTACTCTGGCGAAACAGGGGTTACCTATTTTACCCAGCACTTTGTTATCATGTTCCTGCAATTTGTAAGCGCAGCTACAGGTATAGCAGCTGCCGTAGTATTATTTAAAGCCTTCAGAGATAAGACAACCACTCAACTGGGCAACTTCTGGTACTTTTTTGTGCGCTCCATTACCCGCTGCCTGCTCCCTTTGTCTTTTATTATCGGCCTTATACTGGCCTTTAACGGCACGCCAGCCGGCTACGAGGGCAACGATCAATATGTGTCTTTACAAGGCGACACGGTAAATGTGGCCCGCGGCCCGGCAGCAGGAATGATTGCTATCAAGCATCTGGGTACTAATGGCGGGGGCTGGTTTGGTGTAAACTCATCGCACCCGCTTGAAAATCCAAACTATATTACCAACATGACTGAGGTAATTGCACAGGTGATCATACCCATTGCACTTGTGTTTGCCCTGGGTATTTTTATAAGACGTAAAAAGTTTGCACTGGTGGTTTTTAGCATAATGACGCTGGGCATGCTTCTTCTGCTCATACCTAGCGTACTCAGCGAAACGGGAGGCAATCCTGCGATAGAACAAATGGGTATTTCGCAGGCTACCGGTGCTATGGAAGGAAAGGAAGTGCGCATAGGCCCCGCGGCTACCGCTTACTGGAGTACAGTAACGACCATTATATCTACAGGTTCGGTCAATTCCATGCACGACAGCGCAATGCCTCTTACCGGCATGTACCAGCTGCTGGCTATGATGACCAATTGCTTTTACGGGGGTAACGGGGTAGGCATACTCAATTACTTTGTATTCATCATAATAGCCGTATTTATTTCGGGGCTAATGGTTGGCCGCACCCCCGAGTTTATGGGTCATAAAGTGGAGGCACGCGAGGTGAAAATAGCGTCGCTCATTGCTCTGCTCCATCCTTTTATTATTTTAGCAGGCACCGCCCTTACAGCCTATGCCAATGTACATATAGGCGGAGAGGGCTGGGGCATGAAACCATCCGAGTGGCTTAATAATCCCGGTTTTCATGGTTTTTCAGAAATGCTGTATGAAAATACTTCGGCAGCTGCCAACAACGGATCGGGCTTCGAGGGGCTTGGAGATAACAATGTATTTATAAACATAGTTACAGGCTTTGTGCTTATACTCGGCCGATTCCTGCCTATCATAGGGCCGGTGGCCATAGCCGGCATGCTTGCTCAAAAGAAATATATTCCCGAAGCGGCGGGTACCCTGCGCACAGACACGTTTACCTTCGGGTTCATGACCCTTGCTGTCATCCTCATTATTGCTGCTCTTGCATTTTTCCCTGCTCTTACTCTCGGCCCTATAGCCGAATACTTTACACTTGCTAAGTAAAATGAAACGTCAAAAACAATCTAATAAATTATTTGAGCCGGCATTTGTTAATGGCGCTCTCAAACAGTCTTTCGTTAAACTGGATCCCCGGCTTATGATTAAAAATCCGGTAATGTTTACGGTGGAAATAGGTACTGCAGTAATGCTGTTTGTAACCCTGTATTCATTTACTGCGTCGGACCAGGGCCATTACGCCTATAATCTCAGCGTGTTTCTGGTATTACTGCTCACTATTTTGTTTGCCAATTTTGCCGAAGCCATTGCCGAGGCAAGGGGTAAGGCTCAGGCCGATAGTTTGAGGAAAACACGCGAAGAAACCAGTGCCAAAATTATGAATGATAAAGGGGAGGTAGTGCTTGCATCATCCGGCACATTGAAAAAGGGCGACGTGTTTTTAGCGGAAGCCGGAGACATTATTGCTTCCGACGGTGAAATTATTAAAGGCATTGCCACCGTAGATGAATCGGCCATTACCGGTGAGTCTGCCCCGGTGATCCGCGAAGCCGGTGGCGATAAATCCTCGGTGACGGGAGGTACCAAGGTGCTTTCTGACCAGATCAGGGTGGTGGTGACCACTCAGCCCGGCGAAAGCTTCCTGGATAAGATGATAGCCCTGGTAGAAGGAGCCTCCAGGCAGAAAACACCTAACGAAATAGCGCTTACCATTTTGCTGGCCGGCTTTACACTGGTGTTTATTATCGTGTGCGTAACCCTTAAACCCTTTGCCGATTATGCCAACACGCCCATTACCATAGCAGCATTTATTTCTCTGTTTGTCTGCCTGATACCCACCACTATAGGCGGTCTGCTATCGGCCATAGGCATTGCGGGTATGGACCGTGCCCTGCGCGCCAATGTGATAACAAAATCCGGCAAGGCGGTAGAAACTGCCGGCGATATCGATACCCTGCTGCTTGATAAAACAGGCACTATCACAATAGGCAACAGGCGGGCAACCAACTTTTACCCTGCAAGTCATGTAGAAAAGCGCCATTTTATACTAAGCAGTTTGCTTGCCTCTCTGTCTGATGAAACACCCGAAGGGAAGTCTATTGTTGAACTGGCTCATAACGAACTTCCGGAAACGATAGGTGCAGACTATTCGGCATCAGTGAAGGAGTTTGTAAAGTTTACTGCCGAAACCCGTTCGAGTGGCGTCAACCTTACCGGGGGCAGCCGCATACGTAAAGGCGCTTTTGATTCTATTAAGAATATTACTGAAAAGGCCGGACATAGTTTCCCTGCCGAAACAGCCGAAAAAGTAACCTATATATCATCCAATGGAGGCACTCCGCTGGTGGTAATTGAAAATGAAGCAGTGCTGGGAGTGATAGAACTACAGGATATTATAAAACCTGGTATACAGGAGCGTTTTGCACGCCTTCGTAAGATGGGGGTGAAAACGGTGATGGTTACGGGCGATAATCCGCTTACAGCCAAATACATAGCAGCCAAAGCCGGTGTAGATGATTTTATAGCAGAGGCCCGACCTGAAGACAAGATGAACTACATCCGTATGGAACAGGCCAATGGCAAGCTGGTAGCTATGATGGGCGATGGTACAAACGACGCCCCTGCGCTTGCACAGGCGGATGTAGGCGTGGCCATGAACAGTGGCACGCAGGCGGCTAAAGAAGCCGGAAATATGGTCGACCTGGATAATGACCCCACAAAACTTATAGAGATCGTTGAAATAGGCAAGCAGCTGCTTATCACCCGAGGAACGCTCACTACTTTTTCTATTGCCAATGATGTGGCTAAGTATTTTGCTATTGTTCCGGCTTTGTTCATTGGTTCGATACCGGTGCTTCAGCATCTCAATATCATGGGTCTGAACAGTCCGGAAAGTGACATACTTTCGGCAGTAATTTTCAACGCCATCATCATTCCGATCCTTATTCCGCTGGCATTGCGGGGCGTAGCTTATAAACCCATAGGGGCAAGCGCCTTGCTGCGCAGAAATATTTTGATCTACGGTATAGGAGGCCTTATTGTCCCCTTTATCGGCATTAAGCTGATCGATATGCTTTTATCATTTGTCCTTTAAAATCAAGAAAAAACGAAGCTTCCGGGCAGAGGGCTGTATTTAAGGTACACGCACCGGCCGGAGGTTTCGTTCACCACACGCCTATTAAATTATGAAAAAATATCTTATACAATCGCTTCGCCTTACGCTTGTGCTTTTATTATTGCTTTGTGTTATTTACCCGGTATTGCTGGCCTTTGCCGCAAAGCTTTCAAAAGGTGGCGGAAACGGCGAAAAGATAATGCTCAAGGGAAAGGTAGTAGGCTATGCCAATATTGGCCAGACCTTTAGCCAGCCAACTTATTTTTGGGGCAGGCCTTCGGCAGTAGGGTATGATGCTGCAGGTTCTGGCGGCTCAAACAAGGGCCCTTCCAACGAAGAAAACAACAGGTTGATTGCTGCCCGCATAGATGCCTTGATAAAATACCATCCTTACCTTAAACGCAGTGAGATACCTGCCGACCTGGTTACCGCCTCTGCAAGCGGCCTTGATCCGAATATATCGCCTCAGGCGGCGCGCATACAGGTTAAACGGGTAGCGGCAGCGCGAAACCTCAGCGAACAGGAAGTAAGTGCCCTGGTCGATATGCACACTGAAAAACCCGCAATGGGTTTGCTGGGGCCATCTAAAGTAAATGTGCTGAAATTAAATGTTGCCCTCGAACAAGTTAAATAACCTTATCTATAACGTATTTTATGAAAAAGTTTCTCATGGTTTGTGCCTGTCTTGCTATCAGTGCACAGGCCATTGCTCAGGATAGTCCTGTTAAATTTTCCGGTTACCTCGAAACCTATTACGGTTATGATTTCAACAAGCCTCAGAACCATAACCGGCCTGCTTTTATTTATTCGCATAACCGGCATAATGAAGTAAATCTGAATATAGGCTATTTGAAAGGAAGTTTCGATAATGACCGGGTAAGAGCAAACCTGGCTATTATGGCCGGAACGTATGCCAATTCCAACATGGCCGCCGAAGAAGGGGTACTTAAAAACATCTATGAAGCCAATGCGGGCGTTAAACTAGGCAAGGCTCACGCCATCTGGCTGGATGCGGGCGTCTTGCCTTCGCATATAGGTTTTGAAAGTGCAGTTTCCAAAGACTGCTGGGCACTTACGCGTAATATCGGGTCGGAAAATACGCCCTACTTTGAAACGGGTGCCAGGCTGAGTTACAAAAGTGCCGATGATAAATGGGCCATGGCCATCCTGTATCTCAACGGATGGCAGCGTATAGCCAGGGTAAACGAATCAAGCAAGCCGGCAGGCGGCCTGCAGATAAGCTATTCGGCCAATGATATTACGCTTAATTACAGCAATTACCTTGGTAAAGAAGGAGCCGACAGCACCGGACTTACCCGTTTCTATAATAACTTTTATGGTATATTTAAACTTACGGAGCAGTTTGGCATCACTCTGGGCTTTGACTATGGCAGGCAGCAAAAAATAAAAGGGAGCACGGAATATAACGACATTTACTCGGTCGTAGGGCTTGCACGTTATGCCTTTACTGACCAATGGGCTCTGGCTGCCCGCGCCGAGTATTACAGTGATCCCGGTGGCGTGATGATAAGTCCGGCTGCGGAGAATGGATTTAAAACAAGGGGCTACTCAGTCAATCTGGATTATGCGCCTATGGATAATGCCCTGCTGCGGCTGGAGGGAAAAGTATATGCCGCTGCCGACAAGCAGTTTATGCGCAAGGAGAATGCCGTTAAACACAATGCACTGCTTACTGCCAGCATTGCCGTATCTTTCTGATAGTAATACTTGCCGGTATGATAAAGCCTCAGTCTGAAGAAAATTCTGTACAGAAGTTCCTGGAGATGGTGAAGCGCTCCCGAAGGGGAAAGTTTAAACTCTACATCGGAATGAGTGCGGGGGTGGGCAAAACCTATAAAATGCTGCAGGACGCCCATGCCTTGCTGCGCAATGGAATTGACGTACAGATAGGCTATGTAGAAACGCACAGACGCGCCGAGACGGAGGCTTTGGTGCAGGGGTTGCCGGTTATTGAGCGGCGTACCATTTTTTATAAAGGCAAAGAGCTGGAGGAAATGAACCTTCCGGCTATCCTTAACCGGCATCCCGAGGTGGTTATTGTGGATGAACTGGCACATACCAATGTAGAAGGGAGCAAAAACGCGAAGCGATGGCAGGATGTGGTGGACATCCTGCAGGCCGGAATAAATGTTATCTCTGCTGTTAATATACAGCACCTTGAAAGCCTTAACGAGGATGTTGAACACATTACCGGCATTGCTATAACGGAGCGAATTCCGGACAGCATCCTGCAAATGGCCGATGAAATTATTAACATTGATCTGCCGGCCGATGAACTTATTGAGCGGCTTAAAGACGGAAAGATATATGATAAAAGTAAAGTTCAGCTTGCTATGGACAACTTTTTTAAGGCGGAGAAAATACTCCAGCTAAGAGAGCTCGCCCTGAAGGAAGTGGCCCATTATGTTGAGCGTAAGATCTACAATGAAATACCTCGGCAGGTAAAGCAGCGAGCGGAGCTGTTTATGGCTTGCATATCTTCTAATGCCGATATTTCTAAGGCTGTTATACGTAAGACTGCGCGCCTGGCCTCCTATTTTCACTCAGGCTGGATTGTTTTGTACGTACAGAGCCAGGCCGAAAGCGGCGATCGGATCCGGCTGGATAAGCAGCGCTACCTTATTAATAATATGAAGCTTGCCACCGAGCTCGGCGCTGAAGTGCTGCGGGTAAAAAGTGATGACGTGTCTGGTACCATTGCTCGTATAGCCGAGGAGCGGGATGTAACTACTATCTGCCTGGGCAAGCCCAGGCTTAGCTTGTTCCAGCTTGTTAAGCGCACTGCTTTTCTTAATAAAATGCTTAAAAAACTGGAAGAAAAAGATATAGATTTAGTGATTGTATCATGAAAATTAAAACACAACTTCGCCTGGGCTTTGGCTTTTTATTTCTTGTGGTGCTGGCCTTTGGCCTGCTATCCTTGTATTATATTAACAGAATATCAACGTCGGCCAGGGTAATCCTTAAAGATAATTATGAGTCGCTTACTTTTGTGCGCCAGATGCGCCATATTGTTGATACCCATGCTTTGCCTCTTGGCATAAAACAGCAGGAGGACTTTGCCAGGCAGCTTGAAAAAGAAAAGCACAATATTACCGAGCGAGGAGAAGCAGAGGCTGCTCGGCAGCTTAGCGCCGCCTTCGGGCGTTTGACAGATCCTGCCGGCACTGTTTCCGGGCGGCAGCTGGCTTTGAGCAGCATTCGCACCAGCCTCGGCACGCTCGACAGGCTAAACATGGAGGGTATAGTGCGCAAAAATAACGAGGCCGGCGAAATGGCTCGTAAAGCCAGGCTGTACCTCGCTTTTGCGGCAACAATAGCGTTCCTTATTCTGTTTACCTTCATCATTAACTTTCCTTCTTTTGTTACGGCACCCCTTAATCAGCTCATTGACGGAATACGGCAAATTAGCCGTAAGAATTACGATCAGCGTCTGAGCTTTGACACCCGCGACGAATTTGCCGAAGTAGCCCGTTCTTTTAACGTAATGGCTAAGCGCCTGAAAGAGTGGGAGAGCAGCAACGTGGCTAAGATAACTTCGGATAAATTGCGTATTGAAGCGATTATCGAACAAATGAACGATGCGATTATAGGGGTAAATGAAAAGCAGGAGATTTTGTTTATCAATAATGTAGCAGGCGAATTGCTTAATCTGGATAAAGAAAAGTCGGCAGGCAGTGATGCTTATGAACTTATGCAAAAGAATGACCTGCTGAAAAATATAGTGGAGAGCGAAGGAAAAGCGCCTTTGTTTAAAATATTTGCCAATGGAAAGGAATCATACTTCCAGCTGGACAGCCACGAAATTAACGTACACGCTTACGCCGACGCGGGCGATGAAACTCTGCAGGTAACCAGTCGCCCGGCAGGTAAGGTATATACATTGAAAAACATCACTCAGTTTAAAGAACTGGATGAGGCAAAGACAAACTTCATTGCCACCGTGTCGCACGAATTGAAAACACCTATATCTTCCATTAAAATGAGTTTAAAACTGCTCTCTGACGAGCGGGTGGGTACTCTTAATGCCGAGCAAAGAGATTTGCTCGAAAACATAAGCGAAGACAGCGAGCGGCTTTTAAAGATCACCAGCGAATTGCTTGATCTTTCGCAGGTAGAGACTGGAAACATACAGCTCAGCTTTGCCCCGGTTGATCCTAAGCAGATTGCCCGTTACGCTATGGACGCTGTTAAGCTCACGGCCGAGCAAAAGGAGGTAAGGCTGGAGCTCATTAGCAGGCAAAATCTGCCTAAGGTAAACGCCGATATTGAAAAGACCGCGTGGGTGCTGGTTAATTTTCTTTCCAATGCTATTCGTTACAGTGCTGAGAAATCCAAGGTGCTTATCCATATTCAGGAAAGCGGTGCTTACGTTCAGTTTTCTGTGCGCGATACCGGCAAGGGCATTGAGGAGCAATACCAGAAGCGCTTGTTTGAACGGTATTTCCGTGTACCTGCAGATGGGAAGAATGCTTCAGGAACAGGCCTTGGGCTGGCCATCTCAAAGGATTTTATTGAAGCACAGCACGGCGAGGTCTATTTGCGTAGTGAACTCGGCGCAGGCAGCACTTTCGGTTTCAGACTTCCGAAAAGCAATGCCCAGGTCAATAGCTGAAAAGCCGGATGCGGTATTTAATCATTTAATTACCTTTGGGGCGTGAGTTTACAAAGGCATGAAAGAAATTGATTTAAATCCGTCGGCCGCTGCTATCAGAACTACTAAGCTTGGTATCTTACTAAGTATTGCTTTGTTGGTTGTTAAGGCTTTAGCGGGCTACTTTGGTCACTCTTATGCCTTAATTGCCGATGCAACGGAAACGGGCACCGATATAGTTAGTTCTGTACTGCTTTGGGCAGGACTCAGGTATTCGCTTAAGCCTGCAGATGATGATCATCCTTACGGGCATGGAAAGGCAGAGCCCCTGGCTGCGATTCTCATCTCTCTATTTTTAATAGGCGCCGCCGTGTGGATCGCTTATCACTCGATTTATTATATACGCACGCCGCACCCACTGCCTCAGGCCTTTACTTTATGGGTGCTTGCGGCAGTAATTTTGGTGAAAGAAGGGATGTTCAGGTATGTGCATGAGGTAGGCCGCACCATTAAAAGTCAGGCTGTTATGGCCGACGCCTACCACCACCGCAGTGACGCTATAACGTCCGTGGCGGCGTTTATAGGTATCGTTATTGCCCGCTTATGTGGCCAGGGTTATGAAGGAGCCGATGACTGGGCTGCTTTATTGGCTGCCGGATTTATAGTTTATAATGCTTTACGCATTTTAAAGCGCTCTATGAGCGAAGTTATGGATGGCGCCCCGCCCCAAGACTTGCTTGAGGAAATTAAAAGCACAGCCATTGATGTGGAGGGAGTGGAAGAGGTGGAAAAGTGTTATGTGCGTAAGATGGGCTTTGATTATTTTGTTGATATGCATATCCATGTAAGCGGCGAGCTTACGGTTACCCAGGGACACCACATTGCACATGAAGTGAAGAGTATGCTTATTGAGCGCAATAAACGGATAAAGAACGCTATCATACACGTGGAGCCAGTGGGCGACAAGTAGATGACCATGTACGGGTCATCTTGTTAAGAGAGGATAAACAATTCGCTTTTTCAATGGTTAAACCACAAAAACCAAACAATATGAGATTTAAAAATGTATTCCTGGCTGCTCTTTTGGTTGCAGCCTTATCTCCTGCTGCAAAGGCGCAGTTTACGCTGCCTGCGCTTCCTTATCCTTCCAATGCGCTTGAGCCTGCAATTGATAAAGCTACAATGGAGCTGCATCATGGCAAACACCATGCGGGATATGTAAAGAACCTCAATGAAGCTCTTAAAGGCACTTCCATGGAGAAGCAGTCTCTTGCGGAAATTCTGAGCTCTGTGTCCAAGGCCAGTGTGGCGGTAAGAAACAATGCAGGCGGGCATTACAATCACTCTTTATTCTGGCAAATTATGTCGCCAAAGAAAACTGCTCCGTCTGCTGAATTCAGCAAAGCTATTGCATCCACCTTTGGTTCGGTGGATAAGTTTAAAGCGAACTTTGCGGATAGTGCTGCCAAGCGTTTCGGATCTGGCTGGGCCTGGCTGATTGTACAGAAAGGCAAGCTTAAAATTACGACCACCGCCAATCAGGATAATCCCTTAATGGATGTGGTGGCCGAACACGGAACTCCTGTTATGGGTCTTGATGTGTGGGAGCATGCTTATTACCTGAAGTATCAGAATAAACGGGCCGATTATATTTCGGCCTGGTGGTCGGTTATAAACTGGCCTGAGGTCGAAGCCCGTTATAAGCAGGCAATGAAATAGGTTACAATTTCTTGTTATGGAAAAAAGGCCTTACCGTTTTTTAACGATAAGGCCTTTTTTGCTTCGGGCAGGAGCATTCCGGGTGCAGTGTTAAAAGATTGAGACCTGCAATTACCCTGTATTAGCTTTGCGCAGGCGGCTGTTTGCGCGGATACTTCCTGAACCAGCTGTTTATCTTCATCTGAATCACGCCTAAAAAAGCTTCACGAAAAATGCGGGTGCTCATCTTTGAGGTGCCCAGGGTGCGGTCGGTGAAAATAATAGGCACTTCTACCACCTTAAAGCCGTATTGTATGGTGGTGAACTTCATTTCAATCTGGAAGGCATAGCCAACAAATTTTACCTTATCCAGATCCATTGTTTCCAGTACTATCCTGCGGTAACATTTAAATCCTGCGGTAGAATCCTGTACTTTAATGCCGGTAATTAGACGCACATATACCGATGCAAAGTAGGACATAAGCACCCGGCTCATGGGCCAGTTTACTACATTGACTCCTTTAATATAGCGCGAACCAATGGCCAGATCAGCGCCGTTCTCGCAGGCTTCTTTAAGACGCAAAAGGTCGTTTGGATTGTGTGAAAAGTCGGCATCCATCTCAAAAATATACTCGTAGCCATGCTTCAACGCCCATTTAAACCCGTGTATATACGCTGTGCCAAGCCCTAGTTTTCCTGTGCGCTCTTCGATGAATAAAGATCGGGGAAATTCGGCCTGCAGCTTTTTTACTATGCCGGCTGTCCCGTCGGGCGATCCGTCGTCAATAATGAGGATGTGGAAAGGCTGAGGGAGCGAAAAGACCACACGGATTATACTCTCTATGTTTTCTTTTTCGTTGTATGTGGGTATGAGAACAAGGCTGTTGGAAGTCACTTTTTTCAATTTTAATTCCGAAGATATGTAAAAGAAAAAAAACCCGCGAAAAGTGCGGGTTTTTACTATCTAGCGAATGCCATGCATCATTTTTCTCAGTTTTCCAGAAAGGAGGAAGAGCAGAAATGCAGCAACACCGGGGAGTATAACGAACAGCATGAAGAACTCGAACAGGCTGGTAATAGGAAAACCTGCAAATACCGGATACTCGGTAGGTAGCTTTAGCTCATGCAGCTTTGCCAGTTGCTCGGCAGTGGGTGTTATGGTGCGGTCAAGAACCGCCTGAAGATTGATGCCTGCTTCCTGGGCCGCTACATATTTATCGCCCGTAGGAGGAAGTACCGCGCCAAGCGTACCTGCAAGTGCATAACCTGCCGCATTAGCCAGAAACCACACGCCCATAAGCAAGGAAGAAAAGCGTGAAGGGGCCAGTTTCGATACCAGTGAAAGCCCTATGGGCGAAAGGCACAGCTCTCCAAGGGTGTGGAAAAGATACATGACAATCAGCCACACCACGCCCAGCTTTTCATTCACACCTAATCCTTTAACCTGAAAGGCCATAATCAGAAAGCCTACAGCCAGAAGCAGTAAACCGATAGACTGTTTTACAGGAGATATAGGCTCCATATTCCTTCGCTGAAGTGTGATCCATAGCCAGCTGAAGGGGAATGCAAAGATCATGATGAATAATGAATTTGCATTTTGTATAAGGCTGGGCGGTATATTTAAGCCAAAGATCCTTCTGTCGGTCTGATAGTCGGCTATAAAGGTAAGTGAAGAGCCAGCCTGCTCAAAGCAAGCCCAGAAGAAGATTACAAAAAACGCAAGGATGTACATGACCAGGATACGGTCGCGCTCAACCTTGGTCAGCGATTTGTCGGAAATGATTAGTCCGGCAAGGGTAAGGGCGCTACTGTAAATGAACGAATAAATTACGTTAAGCTCCACAACATAGTAAAACATCAGAGCTAAGGCGGCGAAGCAGAATACAGAAGTGTAAACAGCGGTCTTGGTAAATTTGGCGGTAACTACCTCTTCGCCTGTTTTTGTAATATCAAGACCCGGCCTTGCACCTATTGCTGTGCCTTCGGGCGTCACTATGTACTTGTTTTTGAGAATGTAGAAAATTATAGACCCTATAAACATAGCTCCTGCAGCAGCGAGGAAGCCCCATTTAAAGGCGGCGACAACACGAGTTCCATCAGCTAATACCACATCTCCTATTAAAGGACAAATGATCATGCCGAGAAATGCTCCCACGTTAATGCCCATATAGAAAATCGTAAAAGCAGCATCCAGGCGGGAATCGCCTTTTGGATAAAGCTGACCTACCATAGAGGAAATATTCGGTTTAAAAAGGCCGTTTCCAAGGATAATAATACCAAGGGCGATGTAAACTGCTATTTTAGAAAGGTCGAAATTAGTGTCGTATGTCGAGGCGCTTATAAACATAAAAAGCTGCCCTATACCCATGGTAACACCGCCGATAAGAATACAGTTTCTGTTGCCCAGGTAGCGATCTGACAGGAAGCCTCCAAGGATAGGGGTGAGGTAACACAAACCCAGGAAACCTCCGTAAATCACCGAAGCTTCGGCTTCCCGGAATGACAGTGCATTAACAAGAAACAAGGTAAGAAGGGCGCGCATTCCGTAAAAATTGAAGCGCTCCCACATCTCCGTGGTAAATAATACATACAGGCCTTTTGGTTGTCCGGCAGGCTGTGTTGTATCGGTTGCGATATTTATACTATCCATCTGTATATTTAGTTAAAATCTTTAAGTTCTTGTTTTTACAAGTTATTCAGAATAAAATCCGTCAGCTTGGTATACAGGTGAACTGATGTCACGCCTCCGGATATATTATGATTTTTATTTGGATAATAAGCCTGTTCGAAGGCCTTGTTTTTTTGTATCAGCGCTTCGGAGAAAAGTACGCTGTTCTGAAAGTGTACATTATCGTCGGCGGTGCCGTGTATAAGCAGGAACTTTCCTTTCAGCCTGTCGGCAAAGTTGATAGGAGAGTTGTCTTCATAGCCGGCATTGTTTTCCTGCGGAGTGCGCATATATCGTTCGGTATAAATACTATCGTAAAACTTCCAGATAGTAACCGGAGCCACGGCGATGCCCATTTTAAATACATCTGCACCCTTAGTGAGACATAGGGAAGACATGTAGCCTCCATAGCTCCATCCCCATATACCGATGCGGCTTGCATCTACATAAGACTGCCTGCCCAGCCATCTGGCTGCCTCGATCTGATCCATAGTTTCATATTTTCCAAGGTTCAGATAAGTCATTTTTTTAAATTCAGCTCCTCTGAAACCTGTTCCTCTGTTATCAACGCATACAACTATATATCCTTTTTGAGTAAGCATCCTATTCCACTGGTGGCGTCCGCCGCCCCAGCTGTCGGCAACATTCTGACTGCCCGGACCGCCGTAAACAAACATCATTACCGGATACTTTTTAGCCGGATCAAAGTCCTCAGGTTTAAGCATGAAGCCATTAAGATTAACCCCTTCACTGGTTTTAAAGCTAAAGAACTCCGTCTTGTTGTTTCCATACTGCTTGAGCTTTTCCTTCAATTCGGCATTGTCTTCCAGCAAACGGACCGTTTTTCCGCTGTTGTCGTTAAGAGTGATATAGGAGGGACTGTTTGCACTGGAGTGGTTCAATACGAAGTAGCTGAAATCGGAGCTAAAGGTAGCATAGTTCGTACCGCGCTGACTGCTTAATAATTTCTTTTCTTTTCCGTCCAGGCCTATGGAGTAAATGTCACGCTGGAGCGGCGACTTTTCTGTCGACTGGTAATAGATGCGCTTCTTTACCGGGTCAATTCCGTACACTGTTGTAACCTCCCAGGGTCCTTTGGTTACCTGACGAACCAGCTTTCCATCAAGATTGTACAAGTAAAGGTGGTTGTAGCCGTCGCGCTCGCTCGATAGCAGGAAGTGCTTATTGCCGGGCAGAAAAGTAAACAGCTGATTGTCTATGTCAATATAATACTTATCAGTTTCTTTAAGAATAGTTTTCGACTGGCCGTTGGAAGCATTTACCATTAGCAGGTCCATCTGGTTCTGATGACGATTCATTCGTATCACGGAGAGGGTAGCAGGCCTTTCTGTCCACTGAATCTTCGGGATATACAGGTCTTTCTCCCTTCCGATATCAGCAGTTACCGTTTTACCTGAGTTCAGGTGATAGATATGAACGCTTACACGGGAGTTCTTTTCGCCTGCGCGCGGATATTTATACCTGTATTCCGAGTTATAAGCCCTGTCAAATACAGTCATTGAATATTCAGGAACTTCTATTTCGTCGAAACGGCAGTAGGCTATTGACGAATTATCAGGACTCCAGAAAAAAGCTCTGGCAAAGCTAAATTCCTCCTCATACACCCAGTCGCCGTGGCCGTTGATAATATGATTATACTTCCCATCACTGGTGATCTGCTTTTCCTGAAGCGAAACAAGGTCTTTAATGAAGATATTGTTGTTCTTTACAAAGGCAACTTTGCTTCCATCGGGAGAAAAGGTAGCGAACATCTGCTTCCCGCTCTCAGAGACCGGGATGACTTCTTTCTTTGCAAGGTCATAGACATAATAGTTTGCCCTGCTGGAGCGCCGGTAGATATCTTCTACCTCATCAGCTATAAGAACCTTGCTTTCCTGGTCATTGAATGTAACTCCGGGAGGAAGCACCTTGCCCTTATACTGAACGTCTTTCGCATAATAGAGTACTTTAGCTGTCTTACCGTCGGAAAAGTTTTGTTTTGCAACAAATCGATTTCCGGAAGGGTCTGTCTGGATAGATACGTAGCTCTTGCCGTCTTTCATTGAGTTAAGGCCGTAAACCGATTTCTGGCTGAATGTGCCTTTTACGAAAATATCTTCGATACTAATGTTTTGCCTTGTTTGCGCAAAAACGGCTGCAGGCGACCCGTTAAGTCCCGATAGCAGCAATAAAAACAGTACAATTTTCTTCATAGAGGCTAAGTTTGATGATAGGAATTAAGGGTTATTTGAGGAATTGTAAATTTCACAGCTCGCAATTATAATGGTATTTGTTTTAAAATCAAATATGTTGTTCTTAATAAAGAGTCGCTGTACAATGAGTAATTGTTAATTATTGCAAAGAAAATATAATAAAGCTTCAAAAAGCAGCGCCTTTAATTGTCGATTTGTTAGTTAACAAGGCAGTCGGCACTAAGTGTTTCAAGAGCCGGCCACGGCGTTGCGGTACATCGAATACTCTGTGCATGCTTTTTTTCAAAAAAAACTTGCAGGAAGTAGAAAAATGTATACTTTTGCAATCCCAATCAGGGACAAACACAACAGTTCGGGGTGTAGCGTAGCCCGGTATCGCGCCACATTTGGGATGTGGAGGTCGTAGGTTCGAATCCTGCCACCCCGACGAAAACCAGTTCATCTGGATCCGAAAGCCTCTAAATCATATGATTTAGAGGCTTTTTTGCTTTTAAACAGTTCATATTTATTCGTTTCAATCCATACCTTCTGAGAACTATTAGGTGACCTCATTTATTTTTTAAATTTGGTCGCCAGAAAGGGTTTAACTAATTGATATACAGTAATTTGTGTTAACAATATTTAGACTGGAATAGATCAAGATGAATTACTTTTTTGGTTTTCTGGTGACCTGTTTGGACAGAATAGTTCATATCAGTTTATGTTAATCTTTAAAAAAGTAGTGTATGAGAACTGCAAACACATTCGGCGTTCATTTCATTCTTCGAATGAACAAAGAAAAAAACGGAAGCGCTCCGATTTATGTAAGAATTACAGTCAACGGAGCCAGAATTGAAATGTCCCTCAAGAAAAGAGTAAAACTTTCCGATTGGAATCCGTCAAGAGGCATTGCAAAAACGAAAAATACCGATCTTAAAATCCTCAATGGATTTCTGGAGCAAGTAAGAGGCATTCTATCGGGTTATTATCAGGAGATGGTTATGGCCAAGAAGCTAATCACCCCTGAGGCAATCAAGAATATGTATTTGGGTAAAACGGAACAGGAAAACACCCTTCAGTCGCTGATGGAATATCATAACCTGCATATGAAGGAAGTGCTGGCTTATGGAACGCTCAAAAACTACTTCACCACCGTCAAATACCTTAAGGAGTTTTTATTGAAACAGTTCAAGAAGTCAGATATCTATCTTACCGAATTGGATTACCAGTTTATTACTCAATTTGAATATTTCCTGCGGACCTATGAACCAACGGATCATCATAAAGGAATGGCAAATAACGGCGTCATGAAGCATCTGGAACGATTTCGAAAGATGGTGCGCCTAGGTGTAAAGCTTGGCTGGATGGAAAAGAATCCCTTCGAACTTTACAAACTTAAGATGCAAAAGGTAGAACGCGACTTTTTAACCAGCGAAGAACTATCAAGAATTGAGAAAAAAGAGTTCTCGGTACAGCGGATTCAATATGCAAAAGATCTTTTTGTTTTCAGTTGCTATACCGGTATCGCTTATATCGACGTGATGCAGTTGACCCCTGATAACATTCTCCTGGGAACCGACGGAAATCGCTGGATTAAGACGATGCGCGAAAAAACAGACACCTCAGTCAACGTTCCTATCCTACCAAAAGCCGCTGCCATCATTGAAAAGTATAAAGATAACCCCCGGGCAATTGCACAAGGAACGATGTTTCCAGTGATTTCAAATCAAAAGCTGAACAGCTATCTGAAAGAAGTTGCTGACTTATGCGGCATTAAGAAGCATTTGACCTTTCATTTGGCACGGCACACCTTTGCCACGTCGGTTACTCTTTCTAACGGAGTTCCCATTGAGACGGTCAGCAAGATGTTAGGGCACACCACCATCCGTACTACGCAAATCTATGCCAAGGTTGTTGAACAAAAGGTTAGTCAGGATATGGCAAACCTTCAAATTCGGTTGAAGGAAAATGAAAAGTCAAAGTTGAAAGTTTCGAAAGCTTAAATAGATCACGATGGAAAATAACAAATTGATAGTGCCAGATGGAATTGTAATCAGTAAGATCTATTACATCAGGGATCAGAAAGTGATGTTGGATAGTGATTTAGCAGCACTTTACGAAGTTGAGACTAAACAGCTGAAACGGCCTGATGATTTTATGTTAAGATTAATTGAGAAGGAATATTCCAACTTGAAGTCGCAATTTGCGACTTCAAGTTAGGGTGGCAGGAGAATACTTTCTTATGTGTTTACTGAACATAGTGTTTTGATGTAGTGTGATTTCTGTTTGCATGAGATAAAAACTAATCGTATATTTGCGATATGGTTTTAAAGACAATAGAAAAACCGGAAGATTTTTCAACAAAAGATGTGACCTTAGCAAAATATGCTAAAGCCCTTTCACATCCTGCACGAATATCTATCCTGAACTTGTTGATACAGAAGCAGACGTGCATCTGCGGAGATATCGTAGAGGAATTACCCTTGGCTCAAAGTACAGTTTCTCAACATTTGAAAGTACTAAAAGAAGCAGGCTTGATTAAAGGTGAAATTGAAGGATCAACCGTATGTTATTGCATTGATGAAGAGGAATGGGCTATTGCTAAAAATCTGCTCCACGAGCTCTTTTTAAGCTATCAGCCACTTTCAGGCAATTGTTGCTAATATTTTTTTGCACATATCAATCGTTAAATTACGATACAGCTAATCACCAAAAACAAAAACAATGAATACAGAACAAGAAATCAAAGACATGGTTAAGCAGAAATATAGTGAAATAGCCATGCAGGATAAAGAAATGAATGCTTCTTCTTGCTGCGGTTCAGGCAGCCAAAGTAAAGAGGTGTATAACATTATGAGTGAAGAGTATGATTCGCTTGAAGGATATAATCCTGATGCTGATTTAGGTTTAGGCTGCGGTTTACCTACACAGTTTGCAAAAATCAAAAAGGGGGATACGGTAATCGATCTAGGAAGTGGAGCAGGTAACGATTGTTTTGTAGCCAGGGCTGAAACAGGAGAAACAGGAAAAGTGATTGGGATCGACTTTGCTGAGCCTATGATTAATAAAGCCCGTATGAATGCCGATAAATTGGGTTTCAATAATGTGGAGTTCCGCCAAGGAGATATTGAAAATATGCCAGTAGCTTCTAATGGGGCAGATGTAATCGTGAGCAACTGCGTATTAAACCTTGTTCCGAATAAGGAAGCTGTCTTTGCAGAGATTTTTCGCACGCTAAAGCCAGGCGGCCATTTCAGTATTTCGGATATCGTTTTAACTGGTGCATTGCCTGATAAGATTAAAAATGCTGCGGAAATGTATGCGGGCTGTGTTGCTAGCGCAATTGATAAAAATGAGTATTTGAGTTATATCGATAAAGTAGGTTTTGAGAATATCATCATTCAAAAAGATAAGGCCGTAGTCGTTCCCGATGATATCTTGAAAGATTACCTAAACGATGCTGAAATAGCCTCGTATAAATCAAGTGAAACGGTGATCAGGAGCATAACCGTATATGCAGAGAAGGCAGCTGGCAATACGATGCCCGTAGAAACAACGGCGAATAGTTGCAGTCCCAATACAGGCTGTTGCTAAATTAGAATTCCCTAATCTTAGGGGAAAATATACAGGTGAAAATTTAACTTAATTTTAATAAAAAGTGATTGAAGTAAATCATTGTGCTCCAGCAGCGGAGCGTAAAAAAATCGGATTCATTAACCGGTACCTTACCTTATGGATCTTTATAGCGATGGCACTAGGTGTTGGAATAGGGTATTTTGTTCCTTCATCTTCAGGATTTATCAATTCCTTTTCACACGGTACAACCAATATTCCCCTTGCCATTGGTTTGATCTTAATGATGTATCCGCCTTTGGCAAAGGTGAAATATGAAAACCTTGGGCAGGTGTTTAAAGACACTAAGATAATGAGTGTTTCCCTTGTCTTAAATTGGGTTATCGGGCCAATATTAATGTTCATATTAGCCATTACTTTCTTAAGAGGTTACCCAGAATACATGATCGGATTGATCCTGATTGGTTTAGCTCGATGCATAGCGATGGTAGTGGTTTGGAACGAACTTGCGGAAGGAAATAGAGAATATGCAGCAGGGTTAATTGCGCTGAACAGTATCTTTCAAGTCCTCTTCTATAGTGTCTTTGCCTACGTATTCATCACTGTTCTTCCACCTTTGTTTGGTATAGAGGGAGCAGAGGTAAACATCACCATGGGAGAGATTGCAAAAAGTGTAGGTATCTATTTGGGCATCCCTTTTCTAATGGGCGTGACCAGTCGTTATGGATTGATCCGTTTAAAAGGAGAAGAATGGTTTGAAAAGAAATATGTGCCTTTTATTTCGCCTATTACACTAACTGCTCTTTTGTTTACCATCGTGGTGATGTTCAGTATAAAAGGAGAACTGATTGTAAAAATACCTTTTGACGTCGTACGTATTGCTATTCCTTTGATCATTTATTTCAGCCTGATGTTCGTTATCAGTTTCTTTTTGGCCAAACGTTTTGGAGCGGACTATTCAAAGAATGCATCCATTTCCTTCACGGCTGCGGGTAACAATTTTGAACTGGCGATTGCCGTAGCCATCGGAGTATTTGGAATCAATAGTGGACAAGCATTTGCAGGTGTTATAGGACCTTTAGTAGAAGTTCCGGTACTGATTGGTCTCGTCAACGTCGCCTTTTGGTTGCGAGACAAGTATTATAAACCCAAATTAGCTGAATAACAAATCATCAATTTAATCACTGTGAAAGACAAAACCAATGCGAATGCTATTTACGACGTTATTATTATAGGTGGTGGACAAAGCGCTCTGGCCTGCGGTTATTTTCTAAGAAGAACAGGCCTGCGATATCTCATTCTGGATGATCAGACACAAGCGGGTGGTGCATGGCAAAATGGATGGGAATCTCTTACTTTGTTTTCTCCATCCGCTTATAGCTCTCTTCCAGGATGGATGATGCCAGAAGCAGAAGGGAGATTTCCAACTAGAAACGAGACAATTATTACTTGGAAGACTATGAGAAAAAATATGATCTTCTCATTAAAAGACCTATTGAAGTCAAAAGTGTAGATAAGATCAATGATCGTTTTGAACTCCTGACTTCTAACGGTTCTTATGTTAGCAAAACGGTAGTCTCTGCTACAGGTACCTGGAAGAATCCATTTATTCCTGAGATTCCCAATAAAAAACTGTTTAAAGGAGAACAGATACACTCTGCACATTATAAAAATCCTTTGGAGATGCAGGGTAAAAAAGTACTTGTTGTAGGTGGAGGAAACTCAGGAGCACAACTTCTGGCCGAAATTTCCAAGGTCGCTACAACGACTTGGTCCACTCTTACCCCACCTGAATTTTTACCTGACGACGTTGATGGAAGAGTGCTGTTCAATGTGGCCACGGCAAAGTATAATGCTGGAAAGGAAGGAAAGCCTTTTGATCCTTCTTTGTATAACCTTAGTCATATTGTTATGGTTCCTCCTGTGCTGGAAGCACGTGAAAGGAACGTCCTTTTTAGTAAAGGTCGGTTTATAGCAATGACCGAACATGGTGTGGTTTGGGAGGATGGTGAGGAAGAGAATTTTGACGTGATCGTCTGGTGCACTGGATTTTCTTGTGCAACCGCTTACCTCCAGAATCTTGGAGTGATAAATGATGAAGGAAAAGCAGACACTAATGGAACTCAGTCAATAGAAGTGTCAGGCCTATGGTTTTTGGGTTATGGTAACTGGACTGGATTTGCATCTGCGACGCTTATAGGGGTAGGTCGATCGGCAAGGGCCACTGTCAATGAAATAACGACCTACTTAAAATAAATATATAAAATGAGAATTGAGCTATTATCCGACGATTACTCTAAACAAATCTCAATCGATATCAAACTGATCGTGACAACAACGATCAGCGAATATTAGAAGAATATTCGATTTAAAGGCAATCTAGATTGCCTTTAAATCTTAAACAGAAAATACAATGAGCAAAAACAGAGCAAACATGTTTCCAGAAATTCAAGACATTATTAATCAGTTGAATCCCGAGGTAATTTCCAACGATCGAAAAGAAACTCTTCAGCCTTTAGTCGAATTCATACAGACAAAGATTGATAAGATAGAAGCAATACAAATTAATTTTATTTGTACCCATAACTCCCGTAGAAGTCATTTGTCACAGATTTGGGCTCAGGTTGTGGCGGCATACTATGAGATCCCGAATGTCTATTGTTATTCAGGTGGTACTGAAGAGACTGCCCTGTTTCCAAAGGTTGTGGAGACACTATCCAGTCAGGGATTTAATATTTTCAAGATAGCGGAAGGCAATAATCCCATATACGCCATAAAGTATGGAGTTAATGCAATGCCGATCATTGGGTTTTCGAAAAAATACGATAGCCCATTTAATCCTTCTTCTGAATTCGCAGCAGTTATGACCTGTTCTCAGGCAGATGATGGTTGCCCGTTCATTCCAGGAGCGAAAAAAAGAATACCCATCACATTTGAAGATCCTAAAGTTTCAGACAACACACCAGAGCAAGCCCGAGTATACGCGGAGCGGAGCTTACAAATTGCAACAGAAATGTTCTACGTTTTTTCAAAAGTATCAAAATGAGAAGTATAAGGCGACGAGTTCGCCCCATATTGTAATTTATCTCCCCAAAAAGTTACAGATAGAATACTAGAAGTGTCACAGTATGATCTCTATTTATTAAAATTCTTTTTCATTTAGGTTATACTTAGTGCATAGCTTTGTGTCTAAATCGTTTATTATCTTATATAAAGCAGGCACTAGTTTTTGAATATAGACGAAATCGAAGCTCAGATACATGTTTTCTTCAAACTCTTTTTCATTTGGAAATTGTCGTTTAAATTCTTTTGAAATTTTACCTCTATTGTGTACCTCGAGATTTCGTTGCTTTGCAAGCAAATTTATTTCGTTTGATTTGTTATCGAAAATTTCAATACCTGTCTTTTCTTTGAAAAATTTCTGAACTCCATCAATGCTTTGATAAAATAGCGATTCAATTTTCTTTTCAGCAATTGCGTTTATTAAGTCTTCATAGTCATTGAACGATAAAATGAAATCTAATTGTTCAGTTTCTTTTGATTTTAGTATTTTTGGTTCTTTTATTACAATTTCTGCAAGAATATCCTTGAAATAATTAACGAAATTGTCTATAGTCTTTACGTACATCATAGATGATAATGTTTTCTCGTAATAGTTTATTTCTAAGAATTCTTTCTCTTCTTTCTCGGTGATTTCAAAAGGAAGTTCGAGTTCTTTATTTTTTGCTTTGAGTTTTTTTACTGATTTAAGGAAGTTTTCATTAATTAGCTCATTGCTAACCTTTAAGTAAATTAAAATTCTTTCAATTTTCTCAAACTCTACTGCTGCGTTAATGTATGATTTCGTCGCTTTGTTTTTCGCTGGTTCTACTTGCATTATATTTGTCTTTTGCCATCATGAAAATTGCATTCACTCACAATTATAATGATAATTAGTCAAGCAGATTCATTAATTTCAAGATTATATCGTGTTTGGTGAGCAATATTTTGCGGAGTGCTAAGATTCCTTGTCATACGTCAAAGAGTATAACCAGTTTTTTAATTCTAAGACTTTTTAACGCATACCCTCGCATTCCTTTTGTTAAAGCTCCCATCTCTTAAGAGAATGAACCTGTCAAGAGACCATGGAATAAATCGGACTGAGGCACGAACGAGAATTTATGCCGTGAAAGCTCTTTACTGGTAAAATGAACGTGAGACCTTTGCTGATTTCAAAAGAATGCGGGTTCCAGAATCACTAAAAACACACAACTCCCCTACAAGGTGTGAATTTACAATACGCTTCCTTTCTTCTTTTGTAATTCATAACTCAATGAATTATGACACTAGTATCTCAACAAAAGAAAGGAGTACGGTCTCTTCTTCCAACAAAAGATCAATTGCTAACCATTGGCGATTTAGAAAATTTTAAAGATGAAATGCTGAATGAAATAAAGCAGATCATTAAAGAAAGCAAAGGGCAGCCCAGCAAAAAATGGTTGAAGTCAACTGAGGTTAAAAAGCTACTTGGGATTTCCCACGGCTTCCTCCAAACGCTTCGTGATACCGGCACTTTACCCTTTACCAAAATCGGTGGATCCATCTACTACGACTATGAAGATATTCAATCCATGATGGAAGCCAAGATGTGTAATAAGGAAGATATGTATTAAGATTTGACGATGTGGCTAGGAGCACTAATACTGACATTCCTTGTTTTGTACAAGTAATCATTTTCTTTGATCAAAAGGGTTTCTGCCATGAGGATGCCGAGACTTTTTTCAAAGAATACTCGGCTCGGAACTGGACAGGAACGAAAGGAATTGCGGTTAAGAACTGGCGAGCGAAGGCATTAGATTGGATGTGGCGGAGGCAAAAAACCGACCATATCTACGAAGCAAATCGAAGCTGATGACGCCTTAGAATCGAGGGTCTTTTGAAGGTAGATTGCGTCGTTTTCTGCAATCAGCAAGATGTACGTTTGTAATACAAACAGAAATTGACCGCCCTTCCGAAGTCAGGTTCTGTCATTGTAAAAATATCCTCCGAAGTCGCATTCTTAAACGACAAATTATGGAAAATACGGATGAAAATCGTTCCAGGGTAATTTTGATTAGGTTGAAGCCGAATGAGTTTAAGCTCCTTGAAAAACGGTTCCAAAAATCGATGTTCCAATATATGAGTGAGTACACGATGTTGATAAATTGATTATTGGATCATTTTGTTCTGTCGGGAGTGGAGCCAGCTTTATCATGGCAGGAAACCAAGGACACCGATACGATTGGATATCCAGTTTTCCTTTCTTTTACATGAAGGACGAAGTTGATAGTTTCAAAGAATCTGTTGATGGATTTACAGTTGCTGGCAACACGGTCGTCGGTAACGATGTTTGGATTGGCAGTGAAGCCATGATTATGCCCGGTGTCACCATTGGAGACGGTGCGGTTATTGGTAGCAGAGCACTAGTTACTAAAGATGTAGCCCCTTATGCAATAGTGGGTGGCAATCCTGCCAAACTCATAAAAAAGAGATTCACAGAGAATGAAATCGAAATACTCTTAGAGATTAAATGGTGGAATTGGGAGGAAAAGGTATTGGCAGAAGCTACTTCTTTAATTTGCACCGGAGATGTAGAAGCTCTTAATGAATTTTACTACAACCATGTGAAATAGATAGTAAAGTCCCCTCAATGAGGGGCTTGTTATCTTAAAATCAGAGCTTCTCTTCTTATACCTGCTTTAAAGAAAAGGCAACGCTTAAATTTTCCATTCGGCGAAGTTCACTGCTTGCTCGTTTGCTTTTAAGCATGGGAAGGCCCTCTAAAAGCTAAACTTAATGTTAACTTAACGTTGAGCACAACTAATTGGGTTATCATTGTGGTTAATAAAATTTACAATGAAGATTTTGCATTACTTTTGGATTCCCTTCGTTTTATATTTTATTGTCGTTCATCCCGCTATCCTGTATTACAGTGACGATGCCTTTACTTTTCCGCAGGAACAAAATCCATATCTGGCACTGGCTTATCTGGGCTTTGCCATCATAGGCTGGACTGTGTTTTTTACGTATGCAGCCTGGGTTATTTATAAACAAACGTTCGGGCTTAGGAAGGGGGTATTAAAATTGTCCGGCGAGGGGCGGCTGATACAGGGCAATGTACTTGAAACTCGCTGGGAGAAAGCGTTAAAAAACGGATTCCTTCAAAAAGAAGTACTCGTTGCGTTCAACAATCTTAGCAATACCCCCGTCGAAGTTCCAATATTAATAGTTGACACTAAGGCGCATTTAAAGCGCTTCGAACCGGGCAGGACGCTGGCTTTGCGTGTGGACGCAGATATTAAGCACCCGCCTTATGTAGTGCCCGACGGACTGGAAACGAAGGTGAACGGTTCGGCGGTTTTGCTGGCCTGCGGCATTTGGCTTTCAGCACTGATTGGTTTGTTAACTTACATCGTTTATGCCTATCGCACGGAGAGCCAGGGATACGGGTGGCGTTTTCTTAGCCTTTGGCACCCTTTAATCCTCTCTCTGATCATCCTGGCAGGCGCACTTGTCATAGGCTACTTTCTCATTTACAGATATTTTATGCCGCTTTTTACAGGCAATAAGGGGAAGGAAGCTATCAAATTGTTGCTATACGGCGAACGAACCACGGCTACGGTAGTAAAGGTTTACCAAACCGGAACATATATTAATGAGCAGCCCGAGGTAAAGTTCGAAATGACGTTTACCGATAGGAAGAACGTAACGCATCAGGTTTCGGCCAAAGAAATTGTTTCCCTTTTATCCCTTCAGGACGTTCATCAGCAAAAGAGAGTTATTCTTTACCTGCCTGAATCACCAACAACCATAGCTTTTGAGGAAGATTTAGAAGAAGTATGATAAGAAAAGAACTAATAGTAATAATGGGCGCTTTGCTTTTTATATCATGTACAGAGTTTTCGCAGTCTGTTCACGATACGTTAAAAACAGAGGAAGAAGTAAAGCAGAGTACAATGTTGGTAACGGGAAGTAAGGCTTTTTCCGGCATCCGCACGCGAAGTGTAGCTGCAAATGCCCAAGCTCTCCAAAAAGCTGAAGATGCCCTTAGGCGCTTGCCTGAATTTGAAGGTAAGGCGATTAAGATTTATGGTTCGGCTCATTTTTATCATGACGGACGCATTGTGCTTGGCGTTGAGGATGCCGAACGGCCGGGGTTCGTGGATAAGTATACGTACAGAAAAGGAAAATGGAAAAAGTCAGAACCAGTAAGCATCACACATTCCAATCGTTTTGAGGATGACTTAGTGGCATTGGAAAAAGTGCCTTTCACCAATGCCAACAAGGTTTATGCTAGTATCAGGGAAAAGATGCGGGAAACCGGAAGCAAAGAAACACACCTTACTGTCTATTTTGTGCCCTATAAAGGAACTGTACTATGGTATCCTACCTCTCTGAGGACCGAACGTTCAACCTATTCTTTAAAGTTTGATGAGGGTGGCAACTTGCTTCAATTTAAGCAGCATTAACAGGTTCTTAGATGTCGTTTTATTTTCTTTCTCAGAATGGACCGGGTTAAAAGATTTCTCGGGATTTGCTGATAAGTCACAGATGTTATTAAGCTTCTAACCAGTAGGGGTGCGGTTATTAGAAACAGGCGTATGTAAAACAGACTTTAATGCGGATATGGATCGTAGCCCGAACGTACCTGCTTTGCAAATTCACGAAGCAGGTACGTTCAAGCTACGTTTCAAGTGCCTTTAAAATGCCTTCCTTTAGAGTCCCTCTTCTTGCCGTGGGACTCTAAAGGAATAAAGGTACCTGAATCATACATGCTACTTAAAGCGTGTTTCAGCCATGCGGTTTTTCCCGGTGCTCAAACGGCTATTGTACTGGCTGCTGGTTTAACCATTGCTGGTAACGCTGGTCTATAACACTCTTAATGATTGCATAGTTATCCGGCTTGTCTTCTACATGGTAGAGACTTTCATACTGAAGATCTTGCTGTTCGGCCCATTCATCAAATGTGTCTGCATAGTCGTCAAGGTAGGAAGCATACGTTTGGGCGAAGTGAGAGTCGTCTAAGTAATAGCTTTTTGCAAAGTTATTGCCTGTTTCATTCAAATCATCCTGAATAAGTTTTTCATCAAGAACCTGTATAAGAAATTCGGTGCCGGTTAACAGGTTATCTCTCACTTGGTTAACTTCCTTTTCAAATTCCTTAATACATTTCTCTGCCAGCAAATTATTGTCTATGCACCAGGATAAGAACATGCCAATATGGATTGCGCCATTTTTGGGAGGAAGCTCTGCTGGAAAGTCGCCCTCGTAGTGCCATGAAGCATCGTCGTACTTAATCATGTGTTTAACGTTTAATGATTCTGCTCTATTGCATAAAGGTATACATTGATTGTTAACTTAATGTTAGGATGTGCATCCTGAGCGAGTTGGAAAGCGGCACCATGAAAGATGGCAATCTGGATATATGCAAAAAGAAAGAACAGGTGTTTATTTAAACAGGGGTTTAAACAGAAAGAAGAACAGCAGCTTCACTAACGTCGGAGAGAAGGGGCTGCCGGAGCGCTTGTCGTCCGGCAGTGATCATTGCGAAGCATAATTGCCATTTTGCAGTCTTTGTACGAGAATACTTTTTGGGTTTCAAACCACAGCTCTGAGGCTATTTTACCGGGGCCTTCCAGGTACTTCGCGGTTCAAAGTGATTCCATACCAGGGCCGATATCCGGCGTATAAGCATTAGCGCTTCATTGTCGGCCACCCAGCGTTGGTCTTTTATATCTTTTGTGCCAATATAAAGCACATAATCGCCGTGCGGTGCATTTACGAGTAGTACTTCAGATCGGGATGCGTCTACCGCTCCGCTTTTTGCAGCTGCCTGTACATAAGGTGGTATTGCCGATAGGGCCTCCTCGTCATAATAGCTCTTCGTCATCAGGCGGTACATTCGTTCGCTTGCAGCCTGGCTTATAACCTTCCCGTTCCTCATCATTACCAGCAGAGAGGCCATTTCAGCAGGCGTCGTTTGTCCCCAGCCATACTTTTCCCAGTTTTCTTCGCGGCCTTTTGTGCGGGAGTTGACCCGCGTATAGGCCAACCCGTACTTTGCCATCAAGAGGTTGATCTGCTCGCCGCCGCCCGCCAGCTGCTGGTTCCACAGGGAAGTAACATTGTCGCTATAGGCCATCATTAAAGCGGCCAGCACGCTCACTTCCGTTGCAGCGCTATCTTTAAAGTGTTGCATAATGCCCGATCCGCCGTAGCGAAGAGCTTCGCGATAAACCATGGGCTGGTGGTAGCTCAGCGCGCCTTTGTCTATCTGACTGAACAGGCCAACGAGAATAGGTATTTTTACAATGCTGGCTGTAGGGAAGATACTGTCGGCCCGGATGGCTGCATACCTGCCTGTTTTTAAATGTTTTACGTAAATTCCTGCTGTGCCCTTGAAGGTAGCTGTTACTTGTTCGAGCGCTTTCTGAAGTCTGAGGTCATGCCGTGCTTTTTGCGAAAATGCGGTAGCTGATGTGAGCAAAATAATTAACAGGCCGAGCAGTACAGGCCTGGCTGTTTGCGGACGTTTCATTAGGATAAAGGTTACTTGCAATCAATAATAATAATCAAAAATACGCACACTTGTATCGTGCATACCCGGCAAGCCGGCTTTCTTAATCTTCGTTCATTTTTTTTACCACACTCACGCTTCCATCGCTTTCAATACAGGCTTTTTTTACCTCAGACACATCTTCTATACCCTGATCTCTCAGGTGGCCCATCAGTTCTTCTTTGGTAAGAAATTCGCGGCGCATATTTTTGAGCTGCATCTGCCCGTTCTTTATCACCGGTACGGGCGGGTGCGACACCAGTTTTTCTATGAAAGGAAAATAACAGCTAAGGGCGTTGACCAGATAGTTCCACAGGATCATGGTGCCAATCATAATAAATCCTTCACTCAGCGAAGTGTAATCGCCCAGGGAGTGGGAGGCTGCTTCGGTGACCAGTAAAATAAAAATAAGGTCCATGGTAGCCATTTCGCCTCCGATCCTGCGCGGCAGGATACGCATTAAAAATAAGATACCCAGGTATAAAAGAGTACCCCTTAGTATTAAGGCCAGAGCAGAGGACTCCATTTTAAACAATTCATTCAAATCTAATTGCAGCAGCATATCTTTTGCCTGATGTTCCTATTAGCAGGTACTAATAGAACCATTTGCCTGCAAAAAGGATTGCTTCCGTATGTAAAATACCTTAAACCTCCGCTTAAACCCAGGCTCGTCTGATAGTTTAGGCTCCAGCCAAACTATAGAGCAGCAGAAAGCTTAAAGTCTTGTATTATTGTGCAGGGATTCAGCATGGTCTGAGCAGCCAAAAAACTGCGTCGCGCTTGTGCTGCCTGATAGTTAATTTTGAATACTATGTTTAAAGAAGAATGGCGCAGCTTGCTAAGGAGCCAGTATGCCCAAAATGAGAGCAGCCTGTCTGCCGGTGTGCTCCATCTTATCTATGAGCAAAGGTGGTTTAAGATGTATCTGCCCGAAGTTCTGAAAGGGAGAGATATGGACTTTACATCAATTCTTAGCCTGCTGGAAGAAATTGCCTATTGCGACGGAAGCACAGGATGGCTGGTGACCCTTTGCAGCGGCGCCATGTGGTTTACTGGTTTTATGGAGGCAGGCATGGCCCGGGAAATTCTGGTTGCTCCCGAAGCTTGTATTGCAGGTAGCGGTTCTGCAGGCGGCCGGGCACGGATCACCGAAAAGGGGTATAAAATTAATGGCTTTTGGAAACATAATACCGGCGCTCCTCACGCCACTCATTTTACGGCCAACTGCATCCTAGTTGATGAACGTGGAGTGAGCCTGAAGGACCGGCAGGGCAACGAACGGCTTAGCTCTTTTGTATTCAGGGCCACAGAAGTGAATCTGGTACCCAACTGGAATTACGCCGGAATGCTTGCTTCGGGCAGTTGGGGCATGGAGGTGAAGGATCTGGAAGTAGAACGGTCGCGGTCGTTTCATATCAATGCTGAGGTTAAGCTGGCTACAAACGTTCATAATTATCCGTTTCTGCAGCTCGCCGAAATGACGCTCGCTGTAAACTTTTTAGGTATGTCCAGAAACTTTATCCGGCTGGCGGAAGAGCATCATCAACAGGTGCTGCATAAATATGCGCCCGGCCAGTGCTCGTATATAGAAAAGCATATGCTCCTTGCATCGGATGAACTAAAGGCTATAAAGAGACATTTTTATGGGTTGGCTCAGGAAACGCAGGAAGAAGTGAAGCTGCACAAGCCCCTGTCGGCACAAAAGCTTACAGAGCTCAGCTATATAAGCCGCCGGATGGCTCACCTGTCGCGCGAGCTTGCCGACCGCCTCTTCCCTTACTGTGGCTTTGAAGTGATTAGTCGCGGCAGCGAACTTAATAGGGTGTGGAGAGATATACATACAGCAAGCCAGCATCCTTTGTTAATATTCCCTTAACGGTTAACGGAGGTCTAGTTCCCGGTAAAAAGCACTAAATAAAGGCTGGGTGAGCAAGCCGTTCGATGCGAAGGCACAGGGTTTAAACAGCCTGTGCCTCTTTTCTTCATTTCTTTTTCAGGTACTCTTCAACTTTTTCGCGACTGTTTCCTACCGCTTTGATGGCTTCTTCTACCTGCTGCCTGCTAACGCCCAGCTTTTCTTCTATATAAGAAAGTTCGTAGCTTTCGCCTGCATTTATTTTACTCCTGTCCCGTGCGTCACGCATGTCCTTATTATCTGCCATGATCTTTCTGTATTTGGTTTCTAGTTAATACAATCAAAGCCCGGAATGTGTTTGTTTTATCAGTTTGTAAAAACAAGCAATATATTTCTATTTAATTAATCTGATACTTAATATATTGCGTTATGGATGATAATATAGCAGTTGTTGGCTCTGGTATAAGTGGGTTGAGTTTCTCTCACTACTGTACCTTGCAAGGATTTAAGGTTTCGGTGTTTGAAAAAAGCAGTAATAGTGGCGGTTGTATACACAGTTATCCCATAGGTGAGCATAGGTATGCCGAACTTGGAGGGCACACACTTACGCATAAGTACCGTTCGGTTATCGATATTATAAAACATTACAACAAAACGGGCGAAATCGTCCAGATACCCTCTCTGCAGTTTATGCTGGATGATGGCCGTCGGCTACTGCCGGTTGCTTCTAAGCTGAACTTTATGGAGTTGCTGGTTTCAGTTCCGAAGCTTTTTAAGCTAAAGAAAGAAGATAAAAGCATCAGGGATTATTATTCGGCCGGATTGGGCAAGAAAAATTATGAGCAGTTAATGCACCATGCTTTTCAGGCCATCCTGTGTCAGGATCCGGACGAGTTTCCTGCGGCCCTGCTTTTCCGTAAACGAAAAGCGGATAAGAGTTTTCCTAAAAAATTCACTCTCAGACAGGGCATTGTTGGCCTGCTGGGCATTATTGCTGATAACCCATCTATAGATGTTCAGGTAAATACCCCTGTGGATGCCATAATAAGGGAAAACGAGGAATATTCATTATGGAGCAGCGGAAAGAAAGTTTTTACTGCATCCAATCTGTGCTTGTCGACCCCT
This sequence comes from Sphingobacteriaceae bacterium UBA2059, assembly GCA_002332615.1. Lineage (GTDB taxonomy): Bacteria > Bacteroidota > Bacteroidia > Sphingobacteriales > Sphingobacteriaceae > Arcticibacter. The sequence goes on from DDAL01000023.1 coordinate 31,188, forward strand.
TCGGATGTAAGCTCCCGGCTACTTAAACCCATAGATCCGGAGCTGTCGGAGGCGCTGGCGTCACTGGAGGTCAGAAAGGTCGAAACGATTTTGGTTAAGGCCAAAAGTCCGGTAGAGAGTCTGGCTAAGCGGGGCTTGATTGGCTTAGACCAACCTTATATGTCGGCACTCAGCTTCAAATCAGGAGAGGAGCATTATTGGGTGTTTCATTTCAAGAGCAACAGGTGTTCAAGGGCCGAAAAAGTTGAGGTGGTTGCCCGTGCCCTGCAGGTAGCGCCTGCGCAGGTTGAGGTGCTGAAGGAAATTGCTTATAAGCTTCCCGGGCTTAAGCAGAGCGACCTCCAAAAGCTTGAATGGATAAAGGACCGGCTTGCCAAACTGAATATCTTTCTGGCAAGTAATTATATGGAAGGCCTGGCAATTGAAGACTGCTGCCAGTGGGCCTTCAAAGAAGCCAGCCGCTTAAACGCTTTAAAAAATCAATGACCCTCAATCGTATGAACACCAGTTTTATTCTCCGTAATTTTTTATGCTATCCACAGGAGGCCCTTGAGTCAGACTTGTGCATGTTGATAGAAAACGGATACATAAGCAAACTGGCCAGAGAAGGCCAGGCAGGTTTTGACGCTTCGCTTCCGGCGTATGATCTAAACGGTGCATTGCTTGTGCCGGGGTTCATAGACCTGCAGGTTAACGGAGGTAACAAAGTGTTCTTTACGCAGGACATCAGCGAAGTATGTCTTCAACGCATCTATCAGGATCACCTGGCGTTTGGTACCACCGGCATGCTGCCAACGCTGGTCACTACCTCGTTCAGCAATATGATGCAGTCGCTTGATGTTGTCAGATCCTACATGTCTGCACATTTAAACGGCGTATTGGGATTGCATCTGGAAGGGCCCTATATACAAAAGGAAAAAAAAGGAGCGCATAACCCTAAGCATATTCGTCTGCCTCAGGATGCAGAGCTTAAAGAAATTGCAAAGAGCGGCGAAGGGATAGTTAAGATGATGACCATTGCGCCCGAACTCTTTAATCAGTATCAGATCGATATGCTGCTTGAGGCAGGTATTGTACTTTCTGCCGGACATAGTACCGCTACTGTCGGGCAGGCCGTGGATTCTTTTTCCCGGGGCGTACAGTGCGTTACCCATTTATACAATGCTATGAGCGGCTTTCAAAGCCGGGAGCCCGGACTGGCGGGCGCTGCCCTTAACTCTGAAGACGCCTATGCAAGCATTATAGTCGATGGTCTTCACTGTCATTATACATCGGCTGATATTGCCTGCAAACTTAAAAAAGGGAAACTCTTTTTAATTTCTGATGCGTCTTTCCTTGGCCGCGAAAGTCTGGATATGGATGGTGTTCATTATACCTTTACAGGCGACAGGTATGTGACCGCTGAAGGCAACCTGGCCGGCTCCAATATAACCATGTACGATGCTTTCAAAAATTGCCTGAAAAATCTTTCTGTGTCTTTGCCGGAGGCTATTGCCATGTCTTCCTTAATCCCGGCTGAGCTGATGCGCCTGAACAACAGGGGCCTGATTAAAGAAGGTTTTCTCGCCGATCTTAATGTGTTAAATCCGCAGAATCTTTCATTGCAGCGCGTTATAAGCAATGGAGAGTTCTATGAAGCAAAGAGCCGGGTTTAAACTAAAAAAAACTGCTTAAATTTCTCCGGGGGAACGATAGTTTTCCAAACAAATCATTCGGCACAGGGTTTTTATCTATACATCTAAAAACACTACCTATGCTAGCAATGAACTACCGGGGCCCTTTCAGGGTCCGTGCTGATCATAAGCCTATGCCCGAAATTGTCCATCCCAACGATGCGATTGTGAGGGTAACCAGGGCATGTATTTGCGGATCAGATCTGCACCTGTATCACGGGCTTGTGCCAGACACGCGTGTGGGAACAACCTTCGGGCATGAGTTTATAGGCATTGTAGAAGAAACGGGACCTTCGGTTACAAAAATAAAAGTTGGCGACCATGTCCTTGTGCCTTTCAATATTGCCTGCGGTCAATGTGCTTTTTGCAAACAGGAACTTTATGGAAACTGCCATGAGGCCAATCCCGAGGCTACAGCTGTGGGAGGTATTTTTGGATACTCTCATACAGCCGGAGGGTTTGACGGAGGCCAGGCACAGTATGTAAGGGTGCCTTATGCCGACGTAGGCCCTACGATTATTCCGCCGGACATGGATCCGGATGATGCGCTCCTTCTCACAGATGTGCTGCCTACGGGTTATCAGGCCGCCGAAATGGGGGGCATTAAAAAAGGCGATACGGTTGTAGTATTTGGGGCTGGTCCGGTAGGCATAATGGCGGCCAGGTGCTCCTGGCTTTTTGGTGCGGCGCGCGTTATCGTAATTGATCACCTGGAGTATCGCCTTGAGTTTGTGAGGAACTACGCCAACTGCGAAGCGTATAATTTTAAATCGCTCGAAGACCCGGTGCTGTTTTTAAAGAAGACCACCGACTGGTTTGGGGCAGACGTATGTATAGATGCCGTAGGGGCTGATGCCGCGGGCAGCGCTATGCAGACCATTACCGGCAAGAAGCTTATGCTGCAGGCCGGGGCGGCAACCGCTCTGCACTGGGCTATTAACTCGGTTAAAAAAGGGGGTATTGTGTCTATAGTCGGAGTTTACGGCCCCACGGGCAATCTTATTCCTATAGGCAATGTGGTTAATAAAGGAATAACCATACGGGCAAATCAGGCGTCAGTAAAGCGTCTTTTGCCAAGGCTCATTGAGCATATTCAGTCGGGCATTCTAAGTCCGAAGGATATAATTACACACCGTATTCCGCTCGAAGAGGTGGGCGATGCCTATCATATTTTCTCTTCTAAGCTTGATAATTGTATTAAACCGGTATTAATACCCCCGATGGGTTAAAGAAATACGCCATGGAAAATAAAGTAAAAGACTATACTCATATTAAAGGCTGGGGTATCGATGCCAACCCTGATAACGAGCCAACCTATCCCATTAAAAAGTATACCGGCGATGACCATAACCGGATCAACTGGGTAAGGCCTCCTTTACAGCCTCAAACGGTTGAGGTTCTGCATTCTAACGAGCGCCCGGGTCTGTCTGCCGTTTATGGCACTGTGCAGCCTCCTTCGGGGCTCAGCGGCAGGCTGCGCAGATTTGCTTTTAAGTACAGCGAATCGAGCTATGGCCACTGGTTTCCGCTTATCCTGGCTGATCGTATAAACGTTTTCGAAGGTATTGCAGATGATCTTAAGAGGGGGCATGTTCCCAATCTGTTTGCAGAAAAAGGATGGAATGCTGAGTGGAAATACAATCGCAAGGGCCTGCTTAAAAAGGTGGCTGCTTATGCACTGGCTGCCGCTGCTCTCTCCCTGTACGTATCAAAGAAAAAACACAAATAATTATCTTTTAAACTAAAAACTATGTTTATTCCCATCATATTCGGTATTATTTTTCTCGGACTGGCTATTTATTATCTTTCTTACCGGAATAAAAGAGGCAATAAGAAATAGAGCAAACCTCGCGCGTTATTAATACCTTAACAAGATATAAGAAACCCTGGTGCCTCTATGGATAAAGATCTTAACCGCATTTATACCTGGCTTGTAAAACTTGAGGAGTCTTTGCTGGCTTTCGCCGAAAAAAATTCTGAGTGCATAAGTAAGGTTCATCCCGAGCAGGTGTCAGCGGCCTATAATCTGCTGCACTATACGGTTTTTCGGAGTCAGGACATACGCCCCCTTCAGGACCTCCTGCATAAAAAGGGACTGTCTTCTCTGGTAAGTTCCGAAAGTCATCTGCTAAGTCAGATACAGGCGGTACTTCAGCGTCTCGGAAAAGAGTATACAAGGCATGAACTTCGCAAATGGCCCGGCTTTGAAAGCGGAAGGCGGGCTCTGCAAGTTAAGAGTAATAAGGTATTTGGCATTAAAGAAGATACACTGCCTCATATCATGGTTACGCTTGATAAGAAGAACATTGATCAGCCAGAGTATGTCCGGGAGTTGTTATTAAAGGGTATGAGCGTGGCACGTATAAATTGTGCACATGATGATGAGGTTATATGGAAGCAGCTTATAGATGTTATAGAGGAAGCCTCCGGACACACAGGGAAGGACTGTAAGATCTATATGGACCTGGCCGGCCCGAAGCTTCGCACTGCAATTTACGGAAAGGGTAGGAAAGAGGGTAAAGTGAAGGTTGAAGAGGGCGAATTGTTTTTTCTTGCTGAAAAGGATGCAGGCTATGACAAAAAGGAAACTGTTATTGGCTGTACAACTCCCGGGCTTACCCAATACCTGAAAAAGGGCGATCGTATCGTATTTGATGACGGGCAGCTCGAAGCTCTTGTTTGCGATGTAAAGGCCGGACTGGCAAAGCTGAAGATGATCCGCAACTCGCAGAAGAAGCGAAGGATTAAAGAAAGAAAGGGAATGAACTTTCCTGACTCGGACTTGCAGATGCCGCCACTCACGCCGGCAGATATAGACAATCTTCCGTTCATCTGCCAGCATGCCGACATGGTAGGCTATTCTTTTGTGAAAGCACCATCCGATCTCGAAGTATTGCAGCGGGCGATAAATGACAAAGAGAAACGTCCGGCAATCATATTGAAAATAGAAACCCCCGATGCGGTAAAGGTATTGCCCGAGCTTTTTCTTCAGGGAATGCGTGAGCCGTTATTCGGTGTAATGATTGCACGTGGCGATCTTGCTGTAGAAGTAGGCTTTGAGCGCTTAAGTGAAGTGCAGGAAGAGATCCTTTGGTTCTGCGAAGCGGGCCACATTCCTGTTATATGGGCTACACAGGTGCTGGAGTCACTTAATAAAACAGGCATTGCAACCCGGTCTGAAATGACCGATGCAGCGCACGCCATTATGGCCGAATGCGTGATGATCAATAAAGGAACTCATACTCTCGAGGTGCTGGAAACTCTTTATGACATCCTCAGGAGGAGTGGGGAGCACCGAAGCAAAAAACGGTACCTGCTCCGGCCCTTGAATATAGCAAGCAGGATGATCAGGAAAGGAAAAAAGTAATGGTTAAGAGCCTTGAAGCGGCGGGCGGTATATAACCGATAAATAAGCAGCCTGCTTTTGTTAGAATAGTAAAAACTAGTAGCTTTACCATCAGCAAACTATCAAAACATGAATATTCACGAGTATCAAGGCAAAGCCATTCTCAAAAGCTACGGTGTTAAGGTACAGGAAGGTATCCTGGCCCAAACTCCCCAGGAGGCTGTTGAAGCCGCTAAAAAATTAAAGGAAGACTTCAATTCCGACTGGGTTGTTGTTAAAGCACAGATCCATGCGGGTGGCCGTGGCAAAGGTGGCGGTGTAAAGCTTGCTAAAAACCTTGATGAGGTTAATCAAAAAGCATCCGGCATACTGGGCATGCAGTTAATTACTCCTCAAACAGGCCCCGAGGGTAAAAAAGTGAGTAAGGTATTGATTGCACAGGATGTATATTATCCTGGCGAAAGCGAAACGAAAGAATTTTACATGAGTGTACTGCTTGACAGGGCCCGGGGACGCAATGTGGTTATGTACTCGACCGAGGGCGGAATGGATATTGAGAAGGTAGCAGAAGAAACTCCTCAGCTTATTTTTAAGGAGGAGATAGACCCAACGGTAGGCTTAAGACCTTTTCAGGCCAACCGCATTGCTTACAACCTGGGGCTCAGCGGCGAAGCTTTTAAAGAGATGACCCGCTTTGTAACTGCTTTGTATAAGGCCTATGTGGAAACAGATTCGTCTTTGTTTGAAATAAACCCGGTATTAAAAACGTCTGACAACAAAATCCTGGCAGTAGACGCAAAGGTTAACCTGGATGACAACAGCTTATTCAGACATAAGGATTTTGCCGCGCTCAGAGATATAGGCGAAGAAGATCCTATGGAAGTGGAAGCAGGCGAGTCTAATCTAAACTATGTGAAGCTTGATGGCAATGTTGGGTGTATGGTAAATGGCGCCGGCCTGGCTATGGCTACAATGGATATTATTAAACTTGCGGGAGGCGATCCTGCAAACTTCCTGGATGTAGGCGGTACTGCAAACGCACAAACAGTGAAGGCTGCGTTTAACATCATTTTGAAAGACCCGAATGTTAAGGCTATTTTAATTAATATTTTCGGCGGCATTGTGCGCTGCGACCGCGTGGCGCAGGGAGTGATTGATGCATACAAAGAACTTGGCGATATACGGGTGCCTATTATCGTGCGCTTGCAGGGTACTAATGCCGAACAGGCCAAGAAGCTTATAGACGAATCGGGCCTCAAGGTTTATTCGGCTATCCTCCTTCAGGAAGCTGCTGACCTGGTGACAAATGTTTTGAAAAAAGACTAGAAAATAAACACAGCATATAGATCCGGGCCTCTTCTTTTTCGAAAAGAAGAGGCCCGCTGGTTTTAATTAAGTCAGCTTCGTGCTATCATACTCATCTTTGGCAAATGTTTTTATATTTGTTATAATCAGCTAAATAACGACAAACAAGTAATTTTTATGAAGCAAGTATCCATCACCGGTATTGGTGCCATACTTTTTGTTATGACATCCTGCGGCAATAACGCAAGCAACTCGGGCAGCGATGAGGCTTTTTCCTCATCCAATCCGTTCTACAAGGCAAGTGAGCTGCCTTATCATGCTCCTGATTTTGATAAGATCAAGGATAGCCATTTTAAGCCTGCCATGGAAGAAGGCATGAAACAGCAGCTGGCGGAAATAGATAAGATTGCCAACAATACGGCGGATCCTGACTTTGAAAATACGCTGGTGACCCTCGAAAAAAGCGGGCAGTTACTTGCACGTGTAAATGGTGTTTTTGATGTACTTACATCAGCAAATACCAATCCTGAATTACAAAAGATACAAGAAGAAGAAGCTCCGCGGCTGGCTGCACATCAGGATGCCATTTATCTCAATTCTAAGTTGTTTAACCGGGTTAAAGCATTATATGAAAAACGCGCGTCCCTTAATCTGGACGAGGAAGGTATGCGCCTGCTTGAGTGGTATCACCTGCAATTTAAAATTGCGGGAGCCGACCTTTCCGATCAGGATAAGGATAAACTTAAGAAGCTGAATGAAGAAGAAGCCGGCCTGAGTGCGAAGTTTACCAATCAGCTGCTGGCTGCTGCCAAGAACGGTGCTGTTAGATTAAACGCTAAAGATGAACTCAGCGGACTGCCGGACGAAGCCGTTGATGCGGCAGCAGAAGACGCCAAAGCCCGTAAAAAGGACGGCAAGTGGGTGCTTGCACTGCAAAATACCACCCAGCAGCCCGAGCTGCAATCGCTAAATAACCGTGCTACCCGCCAGAAATTATTTGAAGCCTCCTGGAGCCGTGCGGAAAAGAAAGACGCAAATGATACCCGCCCAACTATTCTGAGGCTCGCAGAGATACGTGCTCAAAAAGCAGCGCTTTTAGGCTTCAAAAATTATGCAGAATGGACCCTTCAGGACCAGATGGCTAAAACACCCGAAGCGGTAACCGCCTTTTTAGGGAAGCTGGTGCCTGCCTCGGTGGCTAAGGTACAGGGAGATGCAAAAGAGCTGCAAGCTGTTGTTGACAAACAGAAGGGAGGATTTACGCTCGAAGCATGGGATTGGGATTATTATGCTTCACAGGTTAAGAAAGAGCGTTTTGATCTGGACGATAACGAAATAAAACCTTACTTCGAACTTAATAATGTGCTTGAAAAGGGTGTATTTTATGCGGCTACGCAACTCTATGGTATAACTTTCAAGGAAAGAAAAGATATTCCGGTGTACCAGGAGGATGTAAGAGTGTTTGAGGTATTTGATAAAGATAACAGCACCATAGGGCTCTTCTATACCGATTTCTTTAAGCGCGATAATAAATCGGGAGGCGCGTGGATGAATAACATGGTAGGCCAGTCAAAACTGCTTGGCACAAAACCGGTGATATATAACGTGTGCAATTACACCAAGCCCGCCAAAGGCCAGCCGGCCCTTATCAGTTTTGATGATGTGACAACCATGTTCCATGAGTTTGGCCACGCCTTGCACGGCTTGTTTGCTAACCAGACCTATCCCAGCCTTTCGGGCACGAACGTGAGTCGCGACTTTGTAGAATTTCCATCCCAGTTTAATGAGCATTGGGCTCTGGATCCAAAGGTGTTTCAAAACTACGCGGTGCACTATAAGAGCGGCGAGCGCATGCCTCAGCAGCTGGTAGATAAGATTAAAAAAGCGGCAGTGTTCAACCAGGGATACGGACTTACTGAGGTACTTGCGGCTGCTAAGCTGGATATGTCCTGGCATACGCTTGCTACTGAGGCTCCTGCAAAAGATGTGAACGAGTTCGAAAAGAAGGCGTTGACCAATGCCGGTCTTAATCTTGCGCAGGTTCCGCCCCGCTACCGGTCCAGCTACTTCCTGCATATATGGAGCAATGGATACTCTGCGGGTTATTATGCCTATTTATGGGCAGAAATGCTTGATCATGATGCGTATGCATGGTTTGAAGAAAACGGAGGGCTGAACCCTGAAAACGGACAGCGCTTTAGGGACATGATCTTGTCGAAGGGCAATACCGGTGATCCGGCTGTACTGTTTAAGAATTTTAGAGGGCGCGATCCGAAAATTGAGCCTTTGCTGCGAAACAAAGGTTTGTTATAGTACTCAAATATCTTATCCGATTGAAAGAGAATACCTGGTTGACCGCACCCTTAACTATCTTAAAACGGTCTTTACATATATTCTCTAATAATGACCCTCTGAGGATGGCAGCTGCAACCGCTTTTTTTACAACGTTTGCGCTGCCTCCCATTCTGGTGATTATAACCCAGCTGCTGGGCTTTGTGTTTGATGATCATATTGCAAGGAAAGTTTTTTCAAGGCTTTCGGGCACTATAGGCAGCAGCAGCACTCATCAGATCATTGATACTCTTAAAGCGTTCAGCGATGTTGCCAGCAACGAGTACATAACAATACTTGGAATGCTTGCTCTGATATTCGTTGCCACTAATCTCTTTAAAATTATTAAAGACTCGATTAACCAGGTTTGGAAAATAAAAATGTCGGTGAAACAAAATGTAGCAAAAACGCTTAGGGCGCGTTTTCAGGCACTCATCATCATTACGCTGACGGGCTCACTTTTCAGTGTTGCTATCCTTACAGAAGGAATGCAGTCCTATCTGGGCGAAACGATGGAAAGCCTGTTTCCATGGCTAGCCAGCTATCTGAACAGCATATTCAGTTACATTTTTTCGGTAGTGATAGTGACTTTTTGGTTTCTGCTTATATTCAGATACCTGCCCGACGGAAAGCCGGAGTGGCAGGTGGCCATTGCCGGAGCCTTGTTTACAAGCATCCTTTTTAATATTGGTAAGTTTGTACTGCGGGTTTTGTTGCTGCAGAGTAATATCGATACGCTTTACGGCACCTCGGCAGCTATCGTGCTGCTTTTGCTTTTTGTATTCTACTCTTCGCTGATACTCTACTTTGGCACTTCGTTTACAAAGGCATGGGCAGAGTTTAAAAATATGCCTATTAAACCCCGGCCCGGAGCTATACGGTATCACTGGACCGAGGTGCAGGAAGAAGAGCTTTAAAACGGTTTTGTTATCATAAATGGTTGTTTTTAGGAGTTTACAACTGTCAATTTGATGTTTTCTTTTTTTAGCTTTGCTTGTTATGAAACGTATTAAAATTAAAGATCTTTTAAACACGACCGAATTTGGCCGGCAGGCTACTGTTATGGGCTGGGTAAGAACATTCCGCAACAATCAGTTTATTGCTGTGAATGATGGCTCTTCCATCAATAATTTACAGGCGGTGGTAGACTTTAATAATACGGACGATGCTTTACTGAAAAGACTTCATACCGGAGCGGCTATCGCCATTACCGGAGAGGTTGTTGAGTCGCTGGGAAAAGGTCAGAGGGTCGAAATAAAGGTAAAGGAACTTGAAATCCTGGGCGACAGTGATCCGGAAAAATACCCTTTGCAGCCTAAGAAGCACAGCCTTGAGTTTTTAAGAGAAATAGCGCATCTGCGCTTTCGCACCAATACATTCAATGCTGTTTTTAAGGTGCGCCACGCACTGGCATTTGCCGTGCACAAGTTTTTTAATGAGCGTGGCTTTGCTTATATTCATACGCCTGTTATAACCGGCTCGGACGCCGAGGGGGCGGGCGAAATGTTTAAGGTAACCACTTTTGACCTCGACCAGATACCCCGTAACGAGGACGGTTCGGTAAACTATAAAGAAGACTTTTTTGGCAGGCCCACAAATCTGACTGTTTCGGGCCAGCTGGAGGGCGAGCTTGCTGCAATGGCACTTGGGGAAATTTACACCTTTGGCCCTACTTTCAGAGCTGAAAATTCGAACACTACCCGTCACCTTGCTGAATTCTGGATGATAGAACCCGAAATGGCTTTCTATGATCTGAATGATAACATGGACCTGGCAGAGGCTTTGCTTAAGTACGTCATCAGTTATGCTCTTGAAAACTGTAAGGACGAACTTGACTTCCTTCAGTCGCGTTTGTCAGAGGAAGAGAAGCAAAAGCCACAGGCAGAGCGCTCGGCGCTTAACCTGAAGGAAAAACTCAAGTTTTGCATTGAAAATGACTTTGAACGGGTTAATTATACGGAAGCGATTGACATTTTGAGAAAGTCAAAGCCTAACCAGAAAAGGCAGTTTAAGTATCTTATTGACGAATGGGGTGCAGACCTCCAGTCGGAACATGAACGTTACCTGGTTGAGAAACACTTTAAAAAGCCGGTTATCCTGATAAATTATCCGGCTGCAATTAAGTCATTCTATATGCGCCAGAATGAGCCTGATGCTCAGGGAAGAGAGACGGTAGGGGCCATGGATATTCTTTTTCCGGGGATAGGTGAAATTGTAGGCGGATCGCAACGAGAAGAACGCCTTGAAAAGCTGGAGCAAAGGATGTACGATATGAATATTCCGGTGGAGGAAATGAACTGGTTCCTGGATACAAGACGCTTTGGCTCGGCGCCTCACTCGGGTTTCGGACTCGGCTTTGAGCGACTCGTACTCTTTGTAACCGGTATGACGAATATAAGGGACGTGATACCGTTTCCACGTACTCCAAAAAACGCTGAGTTCTGATAGTATGTAAAGGCCGTAGTTAACGGCCTTTTTTGTTAAAACAATACGTTTAGTATTTGATTATTAGAGTATGTTATTGCGTATATATCCAGAAAACCCAAATCCGAAAGCTATAGAGCAGGTTGTGTCTGTCTTGAAAAAAGGCGGGCTCATTATTTACCCTACAGATACAATTTATGGCATTGGGTGTGACATAACCAATCATAAGGCCTATGAAAAGCTGTGTCAGCTTAAACGCATAAAGCCTGAGAAAGCGAATTTTTCTTTTGTGTGCCATGATTTGAGCCATATATCAGATTATATAAAGCCTATTGATACTGCTGCCTTTCGGGTGCTTAAAAAAGCCCTGCCGGGGCCTTTTACCTTTATTTTTGAGGCCAACAACAACGTGCCGAAACTGATAAGCTCCAGCAAAAAGACCGTGGGTATACGTGTACCTGATAATAATATAGCCCGGGAAATTGTGAGACAACTCGGGAATCCGGTCATTTCAGCTTCTATAAGGGATGAATCTGATGAGATACTGGAATATTTTACCGACCCGGAACTTATATATGACGAGTTTAAGGATAGGGTAGATATAGTGGTAGATGGTGGCTTTGGTGATAATATGGCTTCTACCGTAGTAGATTGTACCTCGGGCGACTTTAACATATTGCGCGAAGGCAAGGGCGACCTCAATGCTTTCATTTAACCGTATTAAGTTTTTTTTAGGAAAATCCTATCTTCGCTGGCATGTTAAAAACAATAAATCTCAAAGCATTCGCAAAATTTCTTAAATCAGGAGAGATTGGCGGATTTTTACTTTTGTTTGCTGTAGTTGTTTCTTTAATCATTGCGAACTCGCCCTGGGGAGATGAACTTGGCTCGGTGTTGAGCTACGAGGCTGGTGTACATACTGAAAATATTCACTTAAAATACTCTGTATCCAACTGGATTAACGATGGTCTGATGGCGGTTTTTTTCCTTTTGGTTGGCCTGGAAATTAAGCGTGAGCTGGTAGAGGGTGAGCTATCTTCGTTTAAAAGTGCTGCTTTACCGGTGTTTGCGGCTCTTGGAGGAACACTGGTGCCTGCGGGAATTTATGCGTTGTGTAACCTGAATTCGCCGGAAACTATTCACGGCTGGGGTATTCCAATGGCTACCGATATTGCTTTTGCGCTTGCCATATTGTCAATGCTGGGTAATAAAGTACCCACCTCAATAAAAGTATTCCTTGCTGCTCTTGCCATAGTAGATGATCTTGCGGCGATACTTGTCATCGCTGTGTTTTATTCAAGCGGGCTTCATACGACCTATCTTCTTTATGCAGGTGCTATTGTAGCTATGCTGGCAGCTTTTAATTATTTCGGTGTTAAGCGCCTGGTTTTTTATATAGTTCCTGGTCTGTTTCTGTGGTATTTTATTCATCACTCGGGTATACATGCAACAATAGCGGGCGTCTTACTTGCCTTTACAATTCCTACGAATGAAGAAAGCGAAGAGTCTCCTCTGGAGAAGCTTGAGCATATGCTCGGAAATCCGGTTAATCTTCTCATAATGCCTGTATTTGCGCTTGCAAATACCAATATTGTTCTTCATCAGGAGATGTTTTCGGGGCTTTCCACACCGCTTGGCGTGGGCATTATCGGGGGACTTCTGATCGGTAAACCCCTGGGTATCGTGTTGTTCTCCTATATATCTGTAAAACTCAATATTGGCGAGCTCCCTTCGCAGGCGAACTGGAGACATATTGCTGGTATGGGTATGCTGGGGGGAATAGGTTTTACGATGTCTATTTTTATCGCGCTTTTATCCTTCAATAACCCGCTGTTTCAGGAAGAAGCAAAGTTTGCAATTCTGCTTGCCTCGACTCTTTCAGGACTTATAGGCTATATTTATTTAAACACTTTGTACAAGAAAACGCTTAATGCTTAGTGTGTAAATCTTGTTTATATAATAAATTTACTTCTGGTAAGTTATTATATAAACATGGAAGTAACTGATGAAGTCTAAAGCCAGTACTAAACTGTCAAATTTGCTATTGAAGCTTATTTTGCTGGGCCCTCTTTTAAGATGGCTTAATAAATAGGCTTTCCCGCGGTCTTTTGCAAGGCATTTTTTATATTAGCTTTTGCATAAAGTATCAACAACAATAACTTAAGAATGAAAACAAGAAACTCACTGCTGATAGCAGCTGGGCTGCTGGGCTTAGCTACCAGCCTCAATGCTCAAACTGGTATAAAGAGGAAGTTCATTGATCCTGCCAACATGGACCTGTCTGTAAAACCAGGTGATGACTTTTACCGCTATGCAAGCGGTACGTGGTTAAAAAATAATCCGGTACCGGCTAAAGAAACCCGTTGGGGTAGCTTCCAGCTGTTAAGGGATTCTACTATAAATGCTGTCCATGGCATCTTGAATGAGGCTGCTGCCAACAAGACGGCACCTAAAGGATCTGTGGAACAGCGCGTAGGGGATTTTTATGCGGCGGCAATGGACAGCCTTGCTATTGAAAAGCTTGGATATTCTCCTGTAAAAGCCGATCTGGCCCGCTTGAACGCTGTTAAAAGCCTTGCTGACGTATGGAACGAAACCGCTGTGCTGAATACTTCGGGCATGGCCTCTCCGTTCTTTAGCTTTTATATTTACATAGATAGTAAGGATGTTAACAAAATGGTTCCCCAGCTTGGCCAGGGAGGTACGTCCTTACCGGACAGGGATTATTACCTGAAGAATGACGCCCGCACACTTAAGATACAGGATGCTTACAAAAACTACGTTACTAAGCTTTTTACACTTACGGGTACCCAACCTGCTCTTGCCAAAAAGCACGCTGACGCTATTTTCAGGTTTGAAAAAGAACTTGCCGGATTCCAGATGAGTCGTGTTGAGCGTAGGGACCCGAATAAAACGTATAATAAGTATACCTTGCGCGAGCTTAATAAGCTTACCCCCGGCATTAACTGGCCCTCTATGTTTGGTAAGCTTAAAATACAGGGACAGGACACCGTGCTGGTATCTTCGCCTAAGTTCATGGCCGAAATGAGCAATCTGGTTGCGAGGACTCCTGTAAATGTATTGAAGACGTATTTGCAATGGAATGTTCTTAAAAGCTCGGCCCTTTATCTAAGCTCGCCTTTTGTTAAGGCCAGCTTTGAATATAGCCAGGTACTTTCGGGACAAAAAGTTCAAACTCCCAGATGGCAGAGGATGTCCTCTCTTACGGATAATTCTATCGGCGAGCTTCTTGGACAGCTTTATGTGAAGAAGTATTTTAAGCCTGAGGCCAAGGAGAGGATGAATGAGCTTATTGCCAATTTGAAAAAGGCTTATGAATTACGCATAAAAAAGCTGGATTGGATGAGCGATGCTACAAAGGAGAAAGCACTTGCAAAACTCCATGCATTTGATCCTAAGATCGGGTATCCGGATACCTGGAAAACGTATGATGGCCTGGAAATAAGCCGGGATGCGTTTTTTCAGAATATACGCAATACAAATGCCTGGGAGTACAACGAGATGATCGCTCAGCTTGGCAAACCGGTGGATCGTAAAGTTTGGGGCATGACTCCTCCTACTGTGAATGCTTATTATAATCCCGTTAAGAATGAGATTGTATTTCCTGCGGGCATTTTACAGTTTCCGTTCTTTGACGCCAACGCCGATGATGCTATAAACTATGGAGGAATCGGCTCTGTCATAGNNGGAAGTCAGTATGCGGCCGACGGAAATTTGAAAGACTGGTGGACTGCGGAGGATAAAGCTAAGTTTAAAGCAAAGACAAAGACTCTGGTGGATCAGTTCAATGCGTATACCGTACTGGATACCATCCACGTAAACGGTGAATTTACGCTTGGGGAAAACATTGGAGATCTGGGTGGCTTAAATGCGGCTTATGAGGCTTTTAAAATGACGAAGCAGGGCCAGTCAAATGAAAAAATTGATGGATTGACTCCAGATCAGCGGTTCTTCCTTTCCTGGGCTCAGGTTTGGAGAGGCAATACACTTCCTGAAACTACTTCGCAGCTTATAGTTACCGATCCGCACTCTCCGGGTGAGTATCGCACGATAGGCGCGCCTGTTAATATGGATGCATGGTATGAAGCATTTAATGTAAAACCAGGCGATAAGCTTTACAAGAAGCCGGAAGAGCGTATTAAAATATGGTAATTGAATGATTGGAAAGCCCGGGAAAAACGCCCGGGCTTTTTTGATGGCGGGATTGCGCCGAAAGTTGTAGTTTTGCGCCGTGATTGCAATAAACAACCTTACGTTTGAAATTGGTGCACGGGCACTGTATGATGAAGCAAACTGGCATATTAAACCCGGAGATAAAACAGGGCTTATAGGAGCCAACGGTACCGGTAAAACAACTCTGCTAAAATTACTCGTAGGCGAATATTCTCCTACTTCGGGAACTATATCTAAAGCTAAAGAGCTTAAAATCGGGTACCTTAATCAGGACCTGCTTTCCTATCAGTCTGAAAAAAGCATTTTGCATGTGGCTATGGAGGCCTTTGAGCGCCAGAATCAGCTTCATGTTGAAATTGAAAACCTCCTTAAAAAGCTTGAAACCGATTATTCGGATGACCTTTTGCATAAGCTTAGCGATAAGCAGCATGAGTTTGAAAGCCTGGATGGCTATAATATAGAGTTTAAAACGCACGAGATACTTGCCGGACTTGGCTTCAGCGAAAAAGACCAGAGCAGGCCTTTGGCTGAGTTTTCGGGAGGATGGAGAATGCGTGTTATGCTTGCTAAGATCTTATTGCAGGCGCCGGACATCCTTTTGCTGGATGAGCCCACCAACCACCTTGACCTGCCCTCTATAAAATGGCTGGAGACGTATTTGCAGGCTTTTGACGGCGCTATTGTCATTGTGTCGCATGACCGCTGGTTTCTGGATAGGGTTGTTAACCGCATAGTCGAAGCGCGTAAAGGCAAGCTTACTTCTTATGCAGGTAATTACAGCTTTTACCTCGAAGAAAAGGAACTTAGAGGTGAAATCCAACGCAATGAGTTTAAAAACCAGCAACAGAAAATTAAGCAGGAAGAACGCCTTATTGAACGCTTTAGAGCCAAGGCCAGCAAAGCAAAGTTTGCCCAATCACGCATGAAGATGCTTGAGAAAATGGATAGGGTAGACGATGTGGATAATGATAACCCCAGTGTTAATTTTACGTTCAAGTTTACCAGGCCGTCCGGCAGGCATGTGGTTCGGCTGGAAAACGTCAGTAAGTCTTATCCTGCCATAAACATCCTTGAGCATGCTGATGCGGTAATTGAAAAGGGAGACAAAATTGCACTTATAGGTGCAAACGGTAAAGGAAAGTCCACTCTTTTGAGAATTATTGCCGGCACTGAATCCTGCCAGGGCGAGTGTATTAAAGGACATAATGTGACAGAAACTTTTTTCGCCCAGCACCAGTTGGAGTCGCTCCACCTGGAGCATGAGGTTTTGCAGGAGCTACAGTCTTTTGCACCCAAGCATACTGAAACAGAGCTGCGTTCTATTTTAGGAAGCTTTTTATTTACGGGCGATGATGTATTTAAGAAAATTAAGGTATTGTCGGGCGGTGAGAAATCGCGCGTTGCACTTGCAAAGGCTTTAACGGCAGACGCTAATTTTCTGATACTGGATGAGCCTACTAACCACCTTGACATTCAATCTGTTAATATCCTGATACAGGCCCTTAATCAGTTCAACGGAACGTTTATCGTAGTTTCCCACGACCGTTACTTACTGGATAATGTGGCAAACAAGATATGGTATATTGAAGACCACAAAATTAAAGAGTATCCCGGTACCTATAGGGAACACGAAGAGTGGCAGTCTAAAAGGGTTATTCCTGCTGTTAAACAAGCAGCGGCTGCGCCGGAAAAGACCAAGAAAGACCCTGCTCCCAAGTCTGGAACCGAGGCAGAGAAGGCTAAACAGTTGAAAAAACTGAATAATGAACTACAGCTCATTGAAGAGCGCATTGCCTCACTTGATAAGAAAACAAAGGCAATAGAAGCTGAGCTTGCGGAGGAAGACCTTTATCATGATAAGGAAAAACTGAACGCCGTCAACAATCGTTATCAGGAAGTGAAAACTCAAAGCAGGAAAGAGCAGACTGATTGGGAAAAGCTTGCTGAAGAGATCATGACCTTGGAACAAAAATAACAACCTAACAACTTTAGCAAACCTGTATGAAAGTACAATCGAGAACACCGTCTGAATCGTTAACTGAAATGAGTCAGCTGGTAATGCCCAATGATACCAATCCGTATCACAATCTTATGGGTGGGCGCCTGATGTATATGATGGATATCGCAGCTGCTATTTGTGCGCAGAGGCACGCCAATAATATTGTTGTGACAGCTTCCGTAGACAATGTTTCTTTCAGGCACCCCATAAAGCTTGGAAATGTAGTTACAATTAAGGCGAAACTTACCAGGGCGTTTAAGACTTCTATGGAGGTGCGTATTGAGGCCTGGGACGAGAATTACTGTGCCGGCGAGGTAATAAAAAGCAATGAGGCTTTCTTTACGTTTGTGGCGCTGGGTGAAGACGGAAGGCCTGTTCCGGTGCCTGAACTTGTACCGGAAACATCAGAGGAAAAGCAATTATACGATACCGCAATGACCCGCAGAGAACTTCGCCTTATACTTGCTGAGAAAATGCGGCCTGAGAATGCTACAGGCTTGAAGTCGATCTTCTTTCCTGAAATGGGTTAAGAGGTACTGCTGCTTAACTCTAGGATCCGGTCAAATTCTTCCTTTTTAAGTGCCATAACCGACAGGCGACCCTGCTTTACAAGACCTATTTGTTGCAACCGGCTGTCGGATTTGATCATCTCCAGTGTAACCGGCTTTTCCAGCGTCTCTACCGGCTTAAGATCTACAACGAACCATTTTGCGTCTTCGGTTGTAGGGTCAGGATAATGTTCTCTCGTAACCTCTGCGACTCCCACAACCTCTTTGCCTTCGTTGCTATGATAAAAAAGCACAAGGTCACCTTTTTTCATCTCTTTTAAATTATTTCGTGCCTGATAATTCCGCACACCATCCCAAAAGGTGCTTCCATCCCGGTTAAACTTTTGCCAGCTGTATTTAAAAGGTTCGGATTTAACCAACCAGTACTTCATATTTCTAAATTTTACTGTTGCAAAGTAAAGGAATATACCCGAACCGCCATATATAGTTCAAACCTTTATCAGCTTGTTTATGTTGGAATTAGACGTTACTCGTACTGCTAAAATATACACTATGGGCCTTGACAAATACATTGAGAAAAGAGATTTTACTAAAACCTCAGAACCTGCTTCGGGAAAAAGCTCTGCTAAAGGAAGGCTGAGATTCGTGGTTCAAAAGCATGACGCTTCTCATCTTCATTATGATTTCAGGCTTGAAATGGAAGGTGTATTGAAAAGCTGGGCTGTACCTAAAGGACCTTCGATGGATCCGGAAGTAAAACGACTGGCAATGATGGTTGAAGATCATCCGTATGATTACCGAACTTTCGAAGGGGTAATTCCGAAGGGTCAGTATGGCGGTGGTACCGTTATGGTTTGGGATGAGGGTACCTATGAAGCGGTTGAAGGCAATGGCAAGACCAGAAAAGAGAAGGAAAAGTCCTTAATGCTTGGGCTTAAGGCGGGTAAACTTAAAATCAAGCTGGAAGGCAGGAAGCTCAAAGGAGAATTTGCGCTGGTAAAAGCTTATGGACGCGGAGAAAACAGCTGGCTGCTGATGAAACTTGACGACGATTTTGCAATGAAGGAGGATATCACTCTTCAGGATCTGTCTGTACAGTCGGGCAGAAGTCTGGAAATGATTGCCGAGCACCCCGAAAGGGTTTATGGCCAGAAAGATGAAGAAGGATCTCAGCGAACGGAAGCGCCTGCAAAAGTTGAAAAGATTATGAAAGCAGCTGGCAAAAAAGCTTCCATGCCAAAGGATATAAAACCTATGCTGGCTACTCTGGTCGATGAGCCGTTTGACGACCCGGACTGGATTTATGAGATTAAATGGGATGGCTACAGGGCGCTTGCTTTCTTAAACGGAAAAGATGTAGAGATAAGCTCAAGAAATACAAAGTCCTTTAATGATAAATTTTATCCGGTTCTTGACGCTTTAAAGGCGCTTAATCTAAAGGCTGTTATTGACGGAGAGATCGTGGTTCTTAACGATAAAGGAGTTTCTAATTTTAGTGCTTTACAGAACTGGCGCAGCGAAGCGGACGGGCACCTGGTCTTTTATGTATTTGACATTTTATGGCATGAGGGAAAGGACCTCACTCATTTACCTCTCTACCGAAGACAGGAAATACTGCAAGATGTATTGCCCGATGGCGGTGACATGATCAGGCTGAGCAAACCCTTCAAAACCAGCGGTACTGAGTTCTTTGCAGCGGCCGAGAAAGCAAATCTGGAAGGGATTATGGCCAAAAAAGCGGACAGTACTTACTCGCCGGGTCTGCGTTCAAAGGAATGGCTAAAAGTGAAAGTACACAAGCGACAGGAAGTCATCATTGGAGGCTATACTAAGAATGCCGGAACTTCTAAAGCATTTAGTGCCCTCTTGCTGGGTGTTTATGAAAACGGCTTGTTTAAGTATGTAGGCAAGGTAGGAACAGGATTTTCAGATAAACTGCAAAAACAAATGATGGAAAGTTTTAAAAGCAAAGTTATCGATAGGAGTCCTTTTGAAACTGAGCCAGACTATAACAAACCGTCGAGATTCAGGCCTAACCCGCCAAAGGCTAATGCTACCTGGCTAAAGCCCGAGCTGGTATGTGAAGTAAGCTTTTCGGAAGTTACTGAAGACGGGGTGTTCAGGCACCCGTCTTTTAAAGGAATGCGTGAGGATAAGAAAGCGAAAGATGTAGTGCGGGAAGTTGCGCAGCCTGCTCAGGAATTGATTGAGCAGCAAACGGATATGGAGAAACATAAAGCGGTATATGCTCCAAAGAACAAGGGTCGTAAAACATTGCTTAACCCGACAGAAGAGACTCAGGTAAAAAAGGTAGTTGGAAAAACATTGAAGTTTACAAATCTGAGCAAAGTTTACTGGCCGGAAGATGGGGTAACCAAGCGCGATGTATTTAATTTTTATTATCAGATTGCAGAATACATTTTGCCTTATCTCAGGGACAGGCCTCAATCTCTTAACCGCTTTCCGGGTGGTATCCATGGCCCTAGTTTTTATCAGAAGAACGTGAAAGACAAGGCGCCTGAATGGGCTGAAACCTTTCCTTATACTACTAGCGAGGGCGAGAATAAGGAGTTCCTGGTAGCAAAGGATGATGCCAGTTTGTTATGGATGGCATCGCTGGGTTGTATTGAAATGAACCCTTGGTTTAGCAGGATACAATCGCCCGACAATCCTGACTATTGTGTAATTGACCTTGATCCTGATCAGAATACATTTGAACAGGTGATTGAAGCGGCATGCCAGGTTAAGCAGATACTCGACGCTATTGAAGTACCGGCCTGGTGCAAANNGTGCGCAAAATATACGTATGATCAGTCGCAGCTCTTCGCCAGGCTTATTGTCAATATAGTACAGCAGGAACTGCCGGAATTTACCACACTGGAAAGGCAGATAAAGAACAGGAACGGTAAGATGTATCTCGACTTTTTACAAAACCGTCCGGGGGCAACCATCGCCTGTCCGTATTCCCTGCGGCCCAAACCGGGGGCTACGGTATCGATGCCTCTTCACTGGGATGAGGTGAAACCGGGACTTAAGATGAAGGATTTTACCATTCACAACAGTCTTGGAAGGGTTCACGAGGTGGGCGATTTGTTCAAAGGGGTACTTGGTAAGGGTATAGATCTGGAAAAAGTTGTAAAAAAAGCAAAAGAAGTCTTTGACCAATAAGCTAATACATTTGCACACAGGCGCTGCACTTAGTACTTTTGGACTTGTTGTAAAGAGAGTAAATTGGAAATTAATAAGCGATCTATATCCCGCCCTGACGTAAAGGCGTTGTTGTATAAGTATGCAATGATGCTTTTAGCTGTTCTAACAGTTACTATATTTCTGCCGAAACATGCTCTTTTTAAGTATGAGTATGAAAAGGGGAAGGTATGGATGAATAAAGATCTCGTTTCACCCTACAGCTTTGCCATTGAGAAAACTTTTGAAGAGCTCGAACGCGATAAAGCAGAAGTTTACAAGTCGGTTTTCCCTGTTTATCAGAATAACACCGAGGTGTTTGAAAATGAGTTTGAAGCCTTTACTTCCAACTTTGAACTGCGATGGGAAAGTACCGGACTCGACGAACAGCTTAAAAGTGTTTACCGTGAAGCCGGACTTGCAGTGTTGTCTACAATCTATCAGCGGGGTGTGATGGCTTATAACAAGAAAAGCCAGCGGAACGGTCCTCATTATAACTTTATACTTCTTACAAACAATGTTTCGCGACAACTTAATACACTGGACGTTTTTACTCCTTCCTCGGCGTTAAAATATGCAAACGAGACCATAGGCCAACACGCTGCAATTAAGAACAAAGCATGGCTGGTGAAGCTAATAGGGGAGCACATACGCTATAATTATATCTACGATGAACATTTAAGCGATAAGGCAGAAGAAGACGCCCTGAAAAATATTTCTCCTAATAAAGGGATGGTTCAGAAAGGCGAACTCATTGTTTCGTCGGAGGCTATTGTAACTCCGGAGATTTATCAGAAGCTTCAGTCGCTTAAAAATACCTATGAAAAAGGTGCCCGGTTTATAGGTAACAGAAAAGCGGTCTTCGCAGGGCAGTTTTTGCTTTGCACCCTGATTGTTTCCTTACTGATGGTGTTTTTAAAGCTGTTCAGAAGGGATATTTACGACGACAATACAAAAGTATCTCTGATACTTATAGTGATTACAGTGATGATGGTTGTGTTGTCACTGGCTATATCTTTAAAAATACCCAATATATATTACCTGCCTTATTGCATTGTACCTATCGTAATCCGCATCTTGTTTGACACCCGTCTCGCTTTGAATATTCATATTATGGTGATACTGGTGGCCGGCTTTTTCGTACCGAACAGCTTTGAGTTTGCTTTTTTGCAGGTTACCGCCGGAATGGTAGCTATTTACAGCATTAAGAACCTTGTAAAACGCGAACAGGTTATACTATCAGCCTTTCTGATATTGTGCAACTACCTGGTAGCTTACCTCGGAATATCTCTCATCAGGAACAACGGTACGTTTTCAAACCTTGAATGGACCAATTTTGCTCCTTTTGTATTTAGCGCTATCGTATCTCTCCTCGCGTATCCGCTCATCTACGCCTTTGAGCGCATCTTCTCAATGACGTCGGAAGTTACCCTGATGGAGATAACCAATACGAACGCCAAGGTGCTCAGAGAATTGTTTTATAAAGCTCCGGGCACTTTCCAACACTCCCTGCAGGTAGCTAATCTGGCAGAGGCTGCCATTTTTAATGTGGGTGGAAATGCGCTGCTTGTAAGAGCAGGGGCGCTCTATCATGATATAGGCAAAATGGAGAATCCTGAGTACTTCATAGAGAATCAGAATACCGATTTCAACCCGCATGATAACCTTTCGTATGAAGCAAGCGCCCAGATCATTATAAAACATGTGGAGAAGGGTATTGAAATAGCCAGAAAGAATCATTTACCCGAAATACTGATAGATTTTATCAGAACGCATCACGGTACTACCAGGGTCGACTACTTCTATCAGTCATTTTTGAAAAACTTTCCGGAGAAGCTGGTTGACGAAAATACCTTCCGTTATCCAGGCCCCATTCCTTTTTCCAAGGAAACAGCGGTATTGATGCTTGCAGATTCGGTTGAGGCCGCTTCAAGGAGTCTCAAGAAGCCTGATCACAAATCTATTAATGATTTAGTAGACCGGATTATCGACTACAAACTTCAGCAAGGCCAGTTGAACCATAGCGATATTACGCTTAAGGACATCGATTCTATACGTTCTATATTCAAAAATATGCTTATGAGCATCTATCATGTTCGTATAACCTATGATGTTTAAAATTATTCAGTTATTATTTTTGAAGGATACGTTGAATTACTATATTTGCAGTCCCTGAAAAGAGGGTGAGGTGCCTGAGAGGCCGAAAGGAACAGTTTGCTAAACTGTCGTACTGGAAACGGTACCGAGGGTTCGAATCCCTCCCTCACCGC
>DDAL01000030.1 GCA_002332615.1 Sphingobacteriaceae bacterium UBA2059
CGTTTGCATGAGGGCTTTTTTATATAAACTTAGTTAAAGATCTATTTCCTAACCGCCTTTTTCAAACTCACTTTCTTAGCAGGAACCTTAGCTTTCTCAGTATCTCTCCTTATATCTAGTTCATTGATGATATTCTTGGCTCCTCCAAGTACATCAATACACCAGAGTACATAACGACTGTCTACTGCGATAGTACGCTTATATTGCTTGTCAAATGCAATATCACCTGACATAGCTTCCCAGTTGCCGTCAAACGCCAGACCAATTAGTTCTCCGTTGGCATTGATAACCGGCGAACCTGAGTTGCCCCCTGTTATATCGTTATCTGTAATGAAGTTAACAGGCAATGTACCATTAACGCCATACTCACCGTAATTTTTGGCTTTGTATGCTGCAATGAGGTTTTGAGGAACATCAAATTCTGAATCGCCCGCTTTGTATTTCGCCATCAGGCCTTCAATGGTTGTAGACGTGTTGTAAGTAACGCCATCCTGAGGAGAATAATCCTTTATGGTTCCATAAGTGATACGCATTGTTGAATTTGCGTCAGGATACATCGTTTTTGACGGGTTAGCAAGAAGCGCCTTCATATAAAGATGATCCAGCTCCGCTTTCTTTGCTTCAAAAACGGGAACCACATTACTCAGATTACGCTTTATATATTCCTGAGGAATCACATTCACGGCATACTGATAAGCAGGGTCTTGTTCAATTTGCTTAATATCTGGTTTGGAGGCCAGGAAAGCGCGCAGTTTCTCGGGCTTAATTAGGTTAGACTTGTCCCATATATAGTCGGCATATTTGGCAAAGGTCGCTTCGGGTGATCCTTTCCAGTTTTCCTGGGCTATTACCGAATAAAACTTAGGATGCTGGTTTTTGGGTACATCCTGGTAAAATGCACTAAGAATTTGAGTAAAAATCTTTTTGTCGGCATTCTCATTGTAAGTTTCTGTATAACCATCTATTATTTCGGAGAATGTTTTTTTCAACTCATCGGGTGTGCCTAGTCTTCCTGTAGGCTTTTTAAGTTCCAAAGTGATGTTGTGCAAAGAAACTGCAAGGCGCACCCAGTCGGTAGCATAAAAACCTTCGGTAATATAGGTACGCTGAACAGCATAAGGTTGATAGGAGGCGTATAACTCCCTGTACTGGTTCATAAGATTTGCGTAGGTGCTATTAGAACTGTTCTTAGAAGCAAACGCGGCCTCTTCGGCTTGCTTCTTTTCGTAAACCTTTAAGCGCTTTAACTGCTCGGTCTGGCCTATGAAATACTTCCAGTAATTGGCTATACTGGCATATTTCGACGAAAGTTTTAAACGCATTGCCACGTCTTTATCCATTACTTCTTTCCATGCTTTGAGGCGAATGTCCCTAAGCTTTACGGTTGTAGGTGATGTTTTGTCGGTAGCCAGTTTCACACCATACGATGTAAGGAACCTGTCGGTACGGCCCGGAAAGCCGTATACCATTGCAAAGTCGCCGTTTTTAGTATCCTTTATGGACACAGGAAGAAACTTTTTAGGCGTGTAAGGTTTGTTCGAAGCAGAATACTCTGCCGGCTTGTTATCTGCGCCTGCATATACACGGAATACAGAAAAATCTCCTGTATGTCTTGGCCATACCCAGTTATCGGTGTCACCGCCAAACTTACCTATAGACTGCGGAGGGGTTCCAACCAGGCGGATATCAGTAAACTTTTCAAAAACGTACAGAAAGTATTGATTGCCCTTGTAGAAATCGCGTACAAAAGCGTCGTACTTAGTGCCTCTTACCGCTTCAGCGGCTAGTTGTTGACTTACCTGACTTAGCTTAGCTTCTTTCGCATCACCCGACAAACCTTGTAAGGCAGCGTTTACTTTTGAAGTAACATCGTCCATGCGAACTAAGAAGTTCACGAAAAGTCCGGGTACTCGTTTTTCCTGTTCATAAGACTTGGCCCAGAAGCCGTTATCAAGAATATTATCCTCAGGAGTTGAGTTGGATGCAATTGCATCATAACCACAGTGGTGATTGGTAAAAACCAATCCGTTCTTTGATACGATCTCCCCTGTACAAAATCCTCCAAATGAAACAATTGCATCTTTAAGGCTGGCTTTATTAATGCTGTACAAGTCTTCGGGTGTAAGCCTGAAGCCCTGTTTTTTCATTTGTTCATAGTTCTTTCCGATCAGCATCGGGACCCANNTGCCTTTGCCGGGGGCATAAGGAACATTGACAGGCATAAAACTAGCAGTGTTGAAATGGTAAATTTTCTCATATTAAATAATTATCGCACGAATTTAAGAAATATAGTAACAAAGGGGCTTTATACTTAGTATTTCAATAAACTGCGAATTATTGGTTTTAAGAGCTTTATGTTAAGCGTTCTTCTATATTTGCATAAGTAAAAGGTTTTAAACTAATAATTATATACATATACAATGCTAAAGGAAGAGCGCCAAAGTTTTATCATGAGGGAAATAAACCTTCATAATAAAGTTCTATCATCTGATTTGAGCGTACAGCTTAACGTATCGGAAGATACTATCCGACGTGATTTGAATGAACTGGCAGAACATGGCAAACTCCAGAAAGTGTATGGTGGCGCTTTGTCAAAATCCTTTCAATACTCATCCGACTCGACGGATGTATATGCACGGGATGCGAAGAAAGAGCTGGCCCGTAAAGCAGCAAAACTCATTCAGCCGGGCATGGTAATACTTGCCGGCGGCGGAACGACTATGATAGAAGTAGCCAGAACATTGCCTGAAAGCCTCAAGTGCACCATTTTTACAGTAAGCCCCCTCGTTGCTTTGGAATTATCTGAACATAAAAACATTGAAGTAATTATTATAGGCGGCCAGTTATCAAAAAGTTCGCATGTGAATACCGGCGCTATGACAATTAGCATTCTCAACGATATCAAGACGGATCTTTGCCTTCTTGGAACCAATGGTTTGTCTCCTGAAGACGGACTTACGGATTCGGATTGGGAGGTTGTTCAGCTAAAAAAAGCAATGATACGCTCGGCCAAAAGAACGGCAGTGCTTTCTATAGCAGAAAAGCTGGGCTCATCTCAAAAAATGAAGGTTTGCGGCATTAATTCACTTAGATACCTCATAACCGAACTTCCGGCCGATGATCCTCAGCTGGAAGAGTACAGGCAGGTAATCAGTGTATTGTAGTAAAGCAACCAGGCTTAGCCGCAGCAGTCGTCAATAAGATAAACTATTGATTCATAGTTCTTTCCTATAGCTTCGCTTAAATTCATTTCACATGTTTTTGAGCTGGAGTAATATCCGTCATACTCTTTCTTTCTGACTTCTGTTGCCTCAGGAAGTGTCGCCGAGTGGGTAAGCTCTGGAAAAAGGAAGCCCCTGTCGCCTGCCATTCCGCAGCATCCTGCATGCAAAGGAACTTCTACCTTCTTTGCAAAGAGTTCTGCAAGTTGTATAAAACGGGTATACATACCGGTCATTTTTTGCAGTGAACAAACAGGGTGCAATACAACTTCTGTTTTTTTCTTCGTTATTGTGACGGCGGGAGCCACATAATCAAGCAGGTAGTCAATACTATCGAGTAGCGTCATTTCGTCGAAGTACTTTTGATTTTTCTCTGTAAGTGCAGAACGGCAGTCGCGTATGGTTTGTGTGCAGGAAGACATGTCCAGCACTACCGGATATTTTCCTTCTCCGCTCCACCGCCAGAGCTTTTCAATAGTGTCGTTTACCGTATATCGGTAAGCGCTATCGAAACCTTTGGATGAATAGATTTGACCGCAGCATGCGCTTTGTATATTGTTTGGAATGCGAAGGCCCAAACCAGCCTTTTCTGATACACTTAACAATGCTTCGGGCACACTCTTACCTCCGGTAGACGAACCTCCCATGGTGCGGGTGATACACGTGGTAAAATAAACCGCTGTTTTGTTTACACTTTTTGAACGCTCGATAAGCGTGCCTATGGCTGGCGATGCTTTGAGTTGTGGCGACCATAGGGGTATGGCTTTGACTACTTTCTTAAGGCCTTTGGTTACATTAAGAAGGGCTTTTGACCCCATCATTGTGTTCACCGCATTACCGCTTATCAATGCAGTGCGCACAGCGGAGCTCACCAAACCGAAGTTCCTGGCAACGATCAAAGCGGTTTTATTAGATGCGGCACTGTGGTTTTCTCTTCTCAAACGCTTCACAAGCGTACCGGTATTTATATTCACAGGGCAAGCGGTACCGCACAAGCCATCGACAGCGCAGGTATCCAAACCATCATATTGATATTCCTTAAGCATTTTATTAAAAGCATCAATCCTGCCTTCCGACTTAAGTCTTGCGAGTGCCCTCCTGGCCACAATACGCCTCCTCGGCGTCATGGTTATATTCCTGCTGGGGCATTTGTGCTCGCAAAAACCGCACTCGGTGCACTTGTCGACTTCTACTTCGACGGCAGGCATACTTTTGAGGTTGCTTATATGGGCTTGTCTATCGTCATTGATAATTACTCCGGGGTTAAGTATATTGTTCGGATCGGTAACGGCCTTAAGTTTCTGCATGATCAGATAAAGCTCGCCCCCCCACTCGGTTTCTACAAAAGGAGCCATGTTACGCCCTGTACCATGCTCCGCCTTTAAGGCTCCGTCGTACTTGGATACCACCAGATGAACAACATCTTTCATAAAGCGGTCATATCGTTCTACTTCTGTTTTATCCTTGAAAGACTGGGTAACTACAAAGTGGATATTTCCGTCCTTGGCATGTCCGAATATAATTGCATTGTGGTAAGCGTGCTTCTTAAAAAGCGACTGCAAATCCAATATGGCCTCACCCAGGCGCACCACCGGAAACGCAATGTCTTCCAGTATTACAGTGGAACCGCTTGCACGAATGGCACCAACAGCCGGAAACATGCCTTTACGTATCTGCCACAAAAAAGCCTGTTCGGAAGGATTGGATGTAAACACCGGCGAGGTTAGCATAGAAAGTGAAGGTGCAACCTCAAGGAAAGCTCCGGTTTTTTCACTGAGCTCTTCGATGCTATTGCCCTGATACTCTACCAAAAGCGCCGTGGCTTCTTCGGGTAGCGTTTTGAGTATCTCAGGTATACCCGGTATATTTTCTACCGAGCGCAAGGAGGCTCTATCCATTAACTCTACGGCTTCAGCTCCAGACTGAGCAAGAGGCACAATAGCCTGACAAGCTGAATAGATGGTTGGAAAGTAAAGCAGTGCAGTGGACTTCATCCGATAGTCAGGCACCGTGTTGAGCACCGCTTCGGAAATGAATCCAAGGGTACCTTCGGATCCTACAAGCAAGTGAGCAAATATGTCAAGAGGATGGTGATAGTCTATAAAAGCATTTAAAGAGTAGCCCAGCGTGTTCTTTGTCTGATACTTCGCTCTTATTTTTTCGCGTAGCGCAGGTTTAGTATTTAGTTCGTCCCGGAGTAAAAGTAGCTGGCTATACAAACCGGCGTTAACAAGTTCAAACCGCTGATAGTCGCTTTCGTTTTCGGTAGAATAGACAGATCCGTCGGGTAGGATGAAACGTATATACTTAACAGTGTGATAGGAGTTGTTACTCACTCCACAGCACATGCCACTGGCATTATTGGCAAGTATCCCTCCCATCATGGCAGAATTAATGCTCGCAGGGTCGGGGCCTATTTTTTTAGCATACTTCTTTAAGAATGCATTTACATTAGCTCCAATGACACCAGGTTGTACTCTTACCTGCCTGCCCTCGTCTTCTACTTTTATTCCTTTCCAGTACTTGCTAAGTTCTACAAGTATACCATCCGTTATAGCCTGCCCGGACAGGCTGGTGCCGGCAGCCCGAAAAGTTACAGGAATCTGATTTTTATTTGCAACTGAAAGAATGCCCTGTACTTCCTCTTCTGTTATCGGCTGGGCTATGGCCCGGGGCTCTAAATGGTAGAACCCTGCATCCGACGCATAAGATAAGCGGTCTATAATTCTTGACTTAATACGTTCATCAGGCAATACAGATGTGAGAAGCTTGGGAATATTCATTTCAATTACTAAATAGTGGTCTCTCTTTTAAGCAGAGGTGCATGGTCTCTTGTGCTGGTAATAAGCAACATGAAGTAGGTTATAAGCGCGTTAATTATGATAAGCTCGAAGCCTACTAAATAGCCTGTCCACTGTACGGAGTTGGCGTCAATAACATACGAAAGTATGGGCGACAGGATACAGATGAAAGGGACCAGTTTGTCGTGCACATGACGCTTTGTGATCATGCCGAAAGCAAAGAGCCCTAAAAGAGGCCCGTATGTATAGCCCGCCGCTTTAAATATTGCATTAACAACCGAGTCATTATTAATAACCTTAAAAGCAAGTATTACCAAAAGCATTACTATAGAAAATACAAGGTGCACCAGGTGCCTGGTGCGGATAAGGTGTGGTGCATTGGCGTCTTCTTTCTTATTAAAGCCCAGAAAGTCTACACAATACGAAGTTGTAAGAGCTGTTAAAGCGGAGTCTGTAGTCGCAAAAGTTGCTGCGGTAAGTCCCAGCATAAATACTATGGCAGGCAGCAGAGCCAAATGCCTGAGCGCGATCTCCGGAAATAAATGATCGGGAGTTTTTAAAGTGCTTATATCAATTCCATTTGCTGCTGCATACTCATAAAGCAAAGCGCCGACACTAAGAAAAAACAGGTTTATTACAACGAATACCGCTGTAAAGGTGAGCATGTTCTTTTGGGCCTCGCCAATGTTTTTACAGCTAAGGTTTTTCTGCATAAGATCCTGATCGAGCCCTGTCATGGATATAGTCACGAAAATCCCTCCAAGAAACTGTTTCAGGAAGTGGTTTTTATTCCCGAGGAAATCTTCCCAGAAGAAAATCTTGGAGTAAGAGCTATTTTTAACGGTCTCAAACGTTTGGACTACGTCCAGGTTGAGGCTCTTAGCGATAAAAAAGATTGAAAGCACTACAGAAGAAAGAAGAAAAACTGTTTGCAGCGTATCTGTAATAATGATCGTTTTAAGCCCGCCTTTAAAGGTATAAGACCATATAAGCGCGAGACATATAGCTATTGTGACCCAAAAAGGAACATTCCAGGCATCGAATATATATTTTTGAAGAACGATTGCCACCAGATACAAACGAAAGGCCGAACCGATAGTCCTTGAGATAAGAAAAATCATTGCGCCAGACTTGTAACTCCAGTAGCCCAGTCGGTTTTCAAGGTAGGTATATATGGACACCAGGTTTATACGGTAATAAAGTGGCAGAAGCACTTTAGCAATGAGCACAAAGCCAATAGCGTTACCCAGCACGAACTGAAAATACCCAAAACTACTGTTAACTACGGCACCGGGTACCGATATAAACGTAACTCCCGATAAAGCTGTGCCTATCATACCAAAAGCTACCAGATACCACCTGGAGTTCCGGTTGGCAATGAAAAAAGCAGAATTATCGTTTGACTTTTTGGATGTAAAATAGGATATGACGATCAATATGAGAAAGTAACCTATAATGAAGGATAGCAGAGCAACTGGAGACATTTAAGTTTATTTATGTGGTTGAACAAAAATTAAAGTAGAGTGGCTTTGCTTAAAAACGAATTGATTGCTTTTCTCACATTCCCGTATTGTTCCAGCAAGCCGGTTGCTTCCTCTTCACTTGCACCCGTTTCATTCATAATGATCTTTACACCCCTGCTGTAAAGCTTGTTGTTTGTTAGTTGCATGTCGACCATCTTGTTCCCCTTAACACGACCCAGCTGAATCATCACTGCCGTAGTTAACATGTTCAGCACTAACTTTTGAGCAGTGCCAGACTTCATTCTTGTTGAACCCGAAACAAACTCAGGGCCTACCACCACTTCAACAGGATATTGCGCTACAGCAGCTACGGGACTGCCGGAATTGCATACAATACAACCTGTGGTTATACCCTGTTGGTTTGCAGCCTTGAGGCCGCCTATTACATACGGAGTAGTGCCAGAAGCTGCTATCCCAACAACGACATCCTTATCATTAATAGCATACTCACTTAAATCCTTCCAAGCCTGGTCCACATCGTCTTCTGCAAACTCAACCGCTTTGCGAATCGCTGAATCGCCTCCGGCAATTATACCAATAACCCAGTCGAATGGAACACCGTATGTCGGCGGGCATTCGGAAGCATCGAGTACACCCATACGGCCGCTTGTACCTGCCCCTATGTAGAAAAGCCTTCCACCCTCTTTCATCCTGGCGGATACTACCGTTGCCAGTTGTTCTATCTGTGGAATAGATTTTTCTACAGCCATAGGAACGGTCTTGTCTTCCTTGTTTATATTGACAAGAACTTCTCTTACCGTCATTAGTTCAAGATCATTGTAGTTTGAATCGCTTTCAGTTGTGGCTTCCATGTTTCCTGTTGTCATCTTATTTATTATTTTATTACCCTTGGGGGTTTATATATTTAGTGCTTATTTATTAGTTTTCGATTGACTGATACACAATATCTTGTATGGCACCTCTGATGCCCAGCTGCCCTAATTTGTTGCTCGAGTCAGGGTGCACACGGTTGGACAAAAAGATATATACAAGCTGACGCTTGGGGTCTGTCCAAACACAGGTTCCGGTAAAGCCGGTATGCCCATAGGTGGATAGTGATACCTTTTTAGACGGATAGGGGTCTTTCCTGTATCGGTTATCCTTTTCAGGCTTATCAAAACCCAAACCTCTGCGGCTGACACTGGTTTGATAAGAGGTGAAATAATCTATTGTTGACTTTTTAAATAACCTTATTCCTTCAAGCTCTCCCCCGTTTAGCAAAAGCTGATAAAGCTTAGCCAGATCGGCGGCACTACTAAAAAGACCTGCATGGCCGGCCACTCCTCCAAACATAGCTGCACCCGGATCATGCACATCGCCCCGTATTTCTTTGAGACGAAAATACCTTTCGACCTCTGTAGGCGCTATGTTATTAACATTAAACCGTTCTAAAGGCTTAAACCCGGTAGTAGCCATATTCAATGGCTTATAGAAAGTTTGGGTCACATACGTATCAAGTGGCATTCCCGAAACCTGCTCGACTATCTTTCCTAAAAAGATGAAATCATTATCACTATAAACGTACTTGTGCCGGGGCCCTAGACGGCTGGTTATTATTTTTTGATACAAGGTGTCCATATAATTTTTCTTCATGTACATTCCTTCACCTACTCTTACAGAGTAGACCGCATCAGGCTTGGATTTGTAAAAGCCAGCTTTAGGCTTGCCACTTGCATCCAGAGTTTCTTTATAAAACGGAATGAAAGAGACAAGACCTGCTTCGTGCAGTAAGATGTCTTTTATTTTTAACTGAGTTTTATCCGAATTTCTTGTCCATGGAAGATAGTCCCCCAGTGTTTTTTCCAGGTCCAGCTTCCCTTCTTCATACAGCTTCATAACACTTACAGTGGTAGCTGATATTTTGGTTACCGAAGCAAGGTCATAGATCGTTTCGGGAGTCACCGGTTCTTGCTTATCATAGCGCATGTGACCATACGCTTTCTGAAAAGCAATTTTGCCATTTTTCAACACGAGCACCACACAACCAGGTGTAGCTTTTTGCGCTATAGCCATTCGGGCAACAGAGTCGATCTTTGTTAATATTTCGCTTTTAATTCCAAGCGACTCCGGCTGGGCGCTGCTTAAACGAACCGGTTTTTTGTCTTGAGCAAATGCCAGGGTACTAAGTGAAATGAGTAAGCAAATTAGAAGTAATTTTTTCATTTTATTCTTTTTCTTATACCTATACCCGGCTTGTCGTTAAGAGTAACTTTTCCATTTACGATGTTTATACCCTCATAAACGTCATTACTGATGAGCAGTGCTCCGTCCAGGTCTGCCCAGTCTACCATAGGGGAAAGTTGCGCTGCTGCAGATATAGCACAGGATGTCTCGGTCATACAACCGATCATAACTTTCATATTGAAGGCTCTGGCCAACGTTAACATTTTATTTGCCTCACGCATACCAGTACACTTCATCAACTTAATGTTTATACCTGTATACACATCTTTTGCACGCACTACGTCGTCTAGTCGCTGAACGGCCTCATCGCCGATGGTTGGCAAAGGACTTTTCTCTGTGAGCCATGCATTATCATCAAGTTGTTCCTTGGGCATGGGCTGCTCAATAAAAACAACTCCTTTTTCCTTTAGCCAGTAAGCCATGTCAAGAGCAAAAGCCTTGTCTTTCCAACCCTGATTAACATCTACGCACAAAGGTTTATCAGTTACCGAGCGTATGGTTTCTATCATTTGCCGGTCAGTCTCCCGGCCAAGCTTTACTTTCAAAATCTTATAGGGTGTCGCTTCTTTCACTTTTTGGCGGACAATGTCAGGCGTATCAATTCCTATCGTAAAGGAGGTGTCAGGTGTATCTTTGGCATCATAGCCCCATAATTTATACCATGGCTTTTCAGTAAGTTTGCCAACAAGGTCGTGAAGAGCAATATCAACAGAAGCCTTAGCAGCCGCATTGCCTTGTTCTACCGAATCAACATAGTCTAGTATCTTCTCCATCTGAAACGGATCGCCGAACTGCTCCAGCTTCAGCCTCGATAGGAAACGTAAAACTGTTTCATGCGACTCGCCTAAATATGGAGGCATGGAAGCCTCACCATATCCTTTTATCCCTTCATATTCAATTTCTGTCAGCACCACAGGGGTGGTTGTCCTTGAGCTTGTTGCCAGATTAAACGCATGCCTGAGTTGTAGTGTATAGGGTTTAAATGTGAGCTTCATTGTAGCGGAATTTCTTTTTATGTATTGCCTGTCCTTAAACGCACTTACAACACCAGGCAAGGCTATAGAACCAGCGACGAGGCTTGAGGCTTTTAGAAAACTTCTTCTGCTCTGCATAGTTATTGCTTTAATTCTGCTCCCAGTACCTGTATACCCTTTGAACCCAGCGCTGTAAGTATTCGTCGCGACGAAACTAAGGTTCCTGTGGCAAAATCATCATACTCAGGATCACTTTTTAACAAACTGCTTATTTTAACTGATCCGGCAGACTGAATAAACTTGCCTTTATCTATATAAATGGCCGTGTGAGTTATATGCATATTACCTTTATTCTTGCCTGCAGCAAAAAATAACAGATCACCTTTTTTAAGGTTTTTCAAGGCTTTGCCGATGTCGTTTCCTCCTGCAACGTCAACAAACTCTCCGTTCAGCGCTTGTTGTGAAGCATCACGTTCGAGCTGGATTCTGTTGAGAAAAAAGCATATTTTTGTAAAGCCGCTACAATCCAGGCCTTTAGCTGATGTTCCTCCCCAGAGATAAGGCGTTCCCAAGAACCTGTAAGCGGTGCGAATAATATCGTCAGCAGAGGGCAGCTGTGGTTTTATCCATGACGAATACCTTATAACCTCCTTAGAGGGAACAAAAGCACGTACACCGCTTGGATAAAGAACTTCACAAAACTTTCCTTTGAAAGCTATTAACCGCAATATATTTCCCGCAGTCAGATCAGACACGTAGTTTGATGACATGCTAGGCTCCTTGTAGGAATGGCCGAACTCTTTCTTATAAATTACTTTATCTGCTTGTTGCCAATGGGCTATACCTTTTGCGGTCGTCCGGTGGATGGCTGCGTTATCAATCCAGGAAATATAACCGTCAGGGGTTCGGCAAAGATAAAAACCGCTCTCCTTTTTGAGTAGCTGTATGGGCGTTCCTAAAAGTGATTGAGAGGCCAGCTCGGCCGAATGGGCTGGCGCCGACCTGTTATTACTTACGGACAGAGTTATTAATCCCTCTGACTCGAGTCCAAGATCGGGAGCCGGAAGCAAAACCGGATAGAGATCTGCTCTTAAACCAGCAACTTTTAAACGGTTCTGAAGAACTAAAAGGCTCTCTTTGCTGCTAGTCTCTACATAAACCTTTGCAGCCTGCTGCCCAACGATGCTGTAATTAAAAACCTCTGTTCTTTTGTCTGGGGCGTACTCGTTTTTTACACTCTTTAACAGGTCACTTAATATATGAAGGGTATCGGGCACCTGATGAGCATGCGTACTAAATACCAATGTTATAAACGCGGCTAACAGAAATACTTTTCTCATTTTCCAGAGGCTTGAAGATAGGCAACATTTCCGTCCATTCCACTGACTGCAATCTGTCCGTTCCCTAAGGGCAATACAGGATTCAATAAGCTGTTGCATAGCTTATACTGCCACAACAGGTTTCCGCTTTTTCGATCGACGGCACTCAGGAGCCCAGAGTGGCTGGGGACGTACACTACGCCATCCTTTTCCACAATAGCAGAAGGGCTTAGCTCATAAGGCAACTGGAGGTTTGAAGTCCATGCTATCTTAAACGGCTCTTCACTGGCAGCAACACCGATAACTTTTCCATCCATTGTTTTCGCATAAATTAAGGAGCCATCTGCCGAAATACCTATAGATTCTCTTACCCGGTGTTCTCTGGGCTGTACCCTCCAAACTACTGCCCCGTTTGCAGCATCAAGGCAAGTCATGTATCTGTCTGGTGAAACAATAAATATCTTCCCATTTGATGCAACCGGATAACACGCAGCCGGCGAAAACATGCGATTAGCAGAACCATTGCTCCACTTCCACTGCAGTTTTCCAGTAGTAACGTCAAGTGAGTAAAACTCATTACCCCACGATCCAAAATACAGTCTGTTGTCATAGATCAATGGCTTGGTTACAACAAAACCTTTCACTTCATTAAACTCCCAGACCAGCTTTCCGGTACTCAAATCAAAAGCTCTGAAGCTTCCGTCTGATCCTCCGATAAAGACGCGCTTGTTGTAGACTACCGGCGAGCCTAAGACGGCTTTTTTAGTTTTGAATTTCCAGATGAGCTGTCCGGACTTTGCTGAGACTGCATAAATAAACCCATCAGAAGAACCAACAACTACGTGACGTTCTGAAACCGCAGGCGTTGAATATATCTTTCCTGCGGTTTTGAATAACCAAACCTTCTTGCCGTCTTTCCTCCTCAAAGCATAGATATGCCCGCTGGTGTTCGTGCTTATTATTGCATCAGACGTAGCCTCCATGCCTGATCCCGAATCGCTAATATCCTGAAACTTCCACAGCGGGTTAACCTGCTTTTTATAGGTTTGGTTAACTACATACGAAGGACGGTAATAATCTTTTTTTTCGTTTTGAAAATTGTGGTTCTTCAAAGGGACCTGAACCCATATATCTAAGGTTTTATAAAAAGGTCGGCGCTCCGCAAAACTGGCTATGCCTTCTTTAATTGTCACTA
This sequence comes from Sphingobacteriaceae bacterium UBA2059, assembly GCA_002332615.1. GTDB lineage: Bacteria > Bacteroidota > Bacteroidia > Sphingobacteriales > Sphingobacteriaceae > Arcticibacter. The sequence continues at coordinate 13,218 of DDAL01000030.1, forward strand.
TGTTATACCCCCCTATACTATCTTTGGCACGCAGATTTGATCGTCCCATTACCGATGGTATGCCATCGTAATTAAACAAGCGATTATTATGGCCATGCCCGAGCAGGATCATCTGGACGTTACGACGCTTTAACCTATCAAGTGCTTCATACCAGTTATTTAAGGAACTGTCCTGAAAGTAATGGTTTAAATAAATAATTGGCATATCCGGGTCTCTCATATGAGTTAGTACCGAATCTAACCACACAATATTTTCACGTGGTATCTGCCCGGGTCCCATACGCATATTTGGCCCCGAACTAGTGCCGATAAACTGGTAGCCTCCTTTGATAAAAGAGAAAGTTTCAGACCCGAATACTTTTCTAAAGCTATTACCACCGCTTTCTGACCAGTTGAAGTCATGATTACCTCCGATAACATACCAGGGCTTATTAAGACTATCCAGAATAGACTTAGCCTGTTTTAGCTCTTCATCAGAACCAAATTCGGTAATGTCTCCGGTGAGTACAACAAAGCTGATATCTTTAGTTGCGTTGATGTCTTTTACAGTGGCGGAAAGGTCGCTGGCACTGGTCGTATTTCCGATATGTGTATCCGTAACGAAGGCAAACTTCACTTGTGCTTTTACAAGCGTAGAGCACAAACATATTAATAGCATCAGTCCTTTAGATCGCATAAACTTAAGTTTTTGGCCGACTTCCGCAACAAAGTGCAGCAACAAGCTAAATATAGGGCAAAAAAAAACTTATTGCAAACAAAAGGCGCAAGAACATGCAATACCTTAATGCGACTTTGCGGTTTTTAAGAAATAAATGGCAATTAAACGTACACAAAAAAGCCTGTTCACAGTATATCTGGTAAACAGGCTTTTTACGGTAGCGAGGGCCTATCTATTCTTGACAGACTCAAGCAAAGACGAAAGTTCCTTTACCTTTGCAGGATTCTTTTCTGCCAGATTGGTCGTTTCTGAAGGATCGGTTTTTAGATTATACAGTTGCGGATGAGGGGAATTGCCGGTCTCAATTTGTGTTAATCTGTTCAAGGATGGGCCTTTGGAAGGCAAAATATACTTCCAATCGCCCTTTACTATACTTAAGGGTCCGCCTTGTTGCACAAGCACCGTTCTTCCCGAGTTGCTTTTACCTAGTAATGCGTTTAGGACATTCTCACTATCCGAAGCTTGCCCCTTCGCAATCGGTTCATTTAGAAAAGACGAAAAGGAGGCAAGCAGATCCATTTGACAAATCAAAGCGGCTGAAACTCCGGGCTTCACAGCTTTTGCCCAGTGGAGTATAAATGGAACGCGGGTCCCGCCTTCGAAGGCGCTGTACTTGCCTCCTCTATAGATACCGGCCGGATTATGCCCGTTTAATTTTTCAACTGCTTCATCTTCATAGCCATCATTTAATACCGGACCATTATCACTAGAAAAAATAATAATTGTATTTTCGGCAAGTTTATATTCATCCAGCTGCTTCATAATTTCTCCCACTGTCCAGTCAAGCTGAAGAATAACATCGCCTCTATAACCCAGCTGACTTTTACCTTTAAAAATGGTAGAAGGCATACGTGGCACATGAGGCTCCGTAAGTGCATAATATAAAAAGAACGGCTTACTTTTGTGATCATTTATAAACTGCTTCGCTTTGTAAAGAAAGGTAAGCGGAACCTCTTCGTCTACCCATCTCGCCCTGTTCCCTCCGGACATATAGCCTATACGTCCTATACCATTGATAATCGTTTGATTATGACCATGATTAGGAGAGGCCTTCATTTTTAATAATTCTGGATGTTCCTCCCCTGTAGGATCGTTACCTACCTTTTTCGTATAATCAACGAGCATAGGATCTTTCTCATCTAAAGCCAGTACACGGCCATTTTCCATAAACACGGTAGGCACACGATCAGCAGTAGCAGGAAAAATAAAAGAGTAATTGAAACCTACTTCATTTGGGCCGGGTTTTATATCCGTGTTCCAGTTCTTTTCGAGCTCTTCACCCAGACCCAGATGCCACTTGCCTACTATCCCGGTTTCGTAGCCGGCCTTTTTAAAAAGTCCCGGAAGGGTGATGCGGTCCGTAGGTACTATGAGCGCAGCATCGCCTGGTAAAACGGCAGCGCCTTTACGCCAGGGATACACCCCGGTCATCATTGCATAGCGTGATGGTGTACTTGTTGCTGAACTGCTGTGAGCATTTGTAAACCTGATGCCCTGACTTGCAAGCTTATCAATATTAGGCGTATGTATTTTAGTCGCACCGTAGGAGCTCAGGTCACCGTAGCCAAGATCATCAACGTATATTATAATTACGTTGGGCGCCTTCAAAAGTTCTTCAGACTGTTTTTTCTTCTGACCTTGTGCAAAAACGACGGTTGAAAGAAAGAAGATTGAGGGAGTTAAAAGCTTTTTAATCATTTCTTCTATTATTCGTAAAATGGTTTTTGTGTAGCAATGTACCCTGTTGGCCTAACTACAGTTATTATTCCTTTTCCATTAAATAAATCATCAATTTCCAGAATAAACTTTTCGCCCGGCTTAATTACGGGCAGTTCATAGGATTTATACTTCTTATAGTTATCATTCTTATCAGAAAGATAGAGTCTGTAGCCTTTAATGCTATGCTGAGGTAAACCAAAACTACCGAACATAAGCACTGCAAGCTTTCCCTTCTTCTTCTCAAGGCGCTGGACTTCAATAGGCGACGATAGTTCGCGAAGAGTTTTGGACGAAGGTTTGGGCTTTCCATACATATCGTAGACTCCATGAACTCTTCTGCGAAATTTATTATTATCTGTGGTTCCCGGGTAGTGAGTACGATAATCGGTCAGATCAAAATAAATCGCTCCCTCGATATAGGGTTTCGTTTCATACACGGCCATATGATAAATCAGGTCTTCCAACCTTCTTTCATCGCCCCCTTTGAAATTTGGTCCGCAAAGCCCGAATTCGGAAATAAAAAGAGGTTTATCAGGATATGAATGATGTATACTGTCGAGATAATTTGACAGTTCAGCCTGCGGAATAGCCCACCAGCTAGCTGAGTATTCGTTCATCATAAGATAATCACCAAGACTTCCGGCATCGGGAACAAAAGACGGACCGGTGTTGAACCCTTCTTTTAACGTATTGCTGACGTATGCAACCATCCTGCTGTCGTCAAGCTTCCTTGCTTTATCTATAAGACTCTGAATCATCGCTTTCATTTTTTCATCCCTTCCTCTTAATTCATTACCCACGCCCCAGGAAAATATAGAGGGATGATTGTAGTGATTTCTTATCATTCTAGTAAGCTGACTATGTGCAATAGCTTCTATTGTATCATTTGCAGGAGTTTCGGGCCCCCAAAGTGGAACTTCTTCCTGCAGTAAAATTCCATTACGATTGCAAAAGTCGTAAAACAGGTCATCTTGCTGAAAATGCAAACGGCTAAAGACAGCGTTAACATCTTTCATCAGCTTGCCGTGGCGAATAATTTCCGCATCTGTTTCAGCAAAGCCGAAGTCGGGGTTTGACCCTGCCGTCCACTCAATCCCCATAAGCCTTATCCTTTCTCCATTCAGGTAGGTTTTACCGTCTTTAAAGCTCATATCACGGAATCCTATGTCTGCGCTTATCTTATCGGAAGCTCTTTTTCCGTCAAGAATGGTAACGTCTACCCGGTATAAGTTAGGATGATCAAAGTGCCATGGGTTTACCTTTGAAAGGTCACACTTAAACCTGGCTTCGGTCCCGGCCCAGGATACCTGACTTATAACCGAGTTATACACCACTTCTTTAGTTAGCTGATTTTCTTCTCTCACTGTAAGACTCAAGCGTGTACCCCTGGGGAGAGGATTGTCGAATCCCACCCTCACATCCAGTTTACCCGAGAAATCGTTTAAATTAAGCACAGGCTTAACGTTAAGATAAGCCGCTGAAGGCTTTCCGCTTACTATCAGCCTGGCTTTTCTGATAAGTCCGCCATCATTCGGCCAGTCAAAAGAATTTCCAAAAGGAACTTTATTGCGACCGTAATCATTGTTAACGGCAACCGTTAGTATGTTCTTTCCTTTAAAGTTCAGTTTATCATCAAGCTTTACATACACTTTATTGAAACCATCGCCAATATTTTCGTGGATCTTCGTCCCATTTAAATAAATAAGAGCTGTATGATTGATCGCGCCAAATTCAAGAATTATATTTTTAGCTTTCCAAGCCGAAGACACATGTATTTCTTTTTGATACCAACCCCAGCCATAATGGTTTTGATTGTTATTTTCAATGTTCCACGTATGTGGCAAAACAACTTTCCTTGCGCCGGTTAACTTTGATGTAAACCATTTTTGATTCAAGCCATCGGCATTTTTATCAATTAAAAAGTGCCAGCCATCGTTTACAGCAATGGTGTCCCGCTGAGCGAAGACCGAAAGGCTTATGCAGATACTTACACAAACCGCAAATAAATACTTCATAATTTAACTAAATATAGAATACGAAACTATTGTAAAACACGTTGTTATTTTTTAAAAGAACCCTGATGAAAGCGTATGCCTTTTTGTTGCCAGGCCCGGTAATGCCATTGGTTTAACTTATGCGTAAACCTTCCAAAATCTTTGTTTTTTAAAGGTGTCCACAGGGCCTCCGAAATAGCCGGCAAACGTGGCAGCAGCATATATTCCAAATGTTCTAAAGACGGTATAAATTCTGTCCAGATAGCGAATTGGCAACCTTTAATGAAGGCAATATCATCAGCCTTCAGTTCGTCCGGAAAAGGATTGTAATTATACACTCTTTCGAGAGTGTTTATTGAATGCTTAGCTGCATGAGGTTCTCCGTCCGGACCCGCCTGATAGCGGTTAAAATACAAGGGATTACTCGGAGACATAATAACCTCATGCTTCATTTTAGCAGCCCGTACTCCGCCCTTCTCCCCTCGCCAGCTCATAACCGTGGCTGACGGAGCAAGCCCTCCCTCCAGTATCTCATCCCAGCCAAGAAGTTTTTTGTTGTTTGCAATCAGAAACTTTTCCATTCGTTTAATAAAATAGCTTTGCAGCTCATCTACGTTTTTTAGCTTTTCTTTCTTAATGCGCATTTGGCATAACTTACACTTCGACCAATGAACCTTCTCTACTTCATCCCCTCCTATGTGGATATATTCGGAGGGAAATATGGCCATCACCTCTCCTAAGATGTCCTGCAGGAACAGGAATGAACTATCGTTGCCTGCGCAATATTCAAAATTGACGTGAGTGTTTCCGGTAACTCCGTTTACAACCGTGGAATTAGGAGTTGGCTGCACTTTCCGGTTGCATGAAAACTGCGGATAGGCTGCTAAAGCAGCCCCTGAGTGGCCAGGCATTTCAATTTCAGGAATCACTGTAATATTTCTTTCCATAGCATAGCGCACCACTTCTTTCGCCTCTTCCTGAGTATAATATCCGCCATACAGATAAGTATCATTGAGGTTGATACTTGGATCTTTTGCATAAAAAACGCTTCCATAGACCTCTTGTCTCCATGCCCCTACCGAGGTAAGCTTTGGATACTTCTTTATTTCGAGGCGCCAACCTTCATTATCGCAAAGGTGCCAGTGAAATACATTCATCTTATATAAAGCCAGAAGATCAATAACTTCCTTTATTGCTTCGACAGGATAAAAATGGCGGCTGACGTCAAGCATCATTCCGCGCCAGCCTATGCGTGGGTAGTCTATAACTTCCATACAAGGCACGCTCAAGGGCGCATTAGTCCTTACGGCAGGCAGTGTTTGAAACAGAGATTGCAATCCGTAGAACAGACCTTTATGTGAGTTAGCGCTTATTAGAAGACGTTCAGGCTCTACCCGAAGCTTATAGCCTTCCTCTCCTAAATTTGCCTCATTCGCAAGTAGTTTGAATTCAATCTTCTTCCCACTTGCGGGGCTTGTCATGAGTGTATATCCGGAAATCTTTTTTATGTGAGAATTGAGGTACTTACTTAAAGCAGTTATTCTTTCGTCTTCGTCAGGAAAGGAAAGCGCGGTTTGAGGATCGATCAAAAAGTTCCCCTCTTTCAAGCTAAGGCTTACCGGCTCGGGTGTAATGGCACTTTGAGCCACTACGTTTGAAGACATCCCCATCAAACTAACTCCTGCAATGGCCAGGATTAAAATACTATTCTTTACATTCATCTATCAGGGCAGTTTAGATGCGAAAATCCTTGCAGCATCCTCGTCTTTGTATTTATCTATCAGTCCTTTAAGCTGAGCTTTCAGCGCACGCACAATCTTGCTGTTCCTGTTCGCATCATAGATATTCTTCATCTCGCCGGGATCTTTCTGAAGATCGTACAACTCCCATTCCTCAACCCGTGTATAAAAACGAATAAGTTTATAACGGCGGGTGCGTATACCAAAATGCGGAGAAACAGCATGCTCTCCATTTTCATAGTAGTGGTAGAACATTGCATTACGACCTTTCGCTCTTGGATTCTTAAAAAGAGGCAGAAAAGACTCACCTTGATATTCTTTGGGTATCTGCACACCGGCTGCGTCCAGCATCGAGGGGGCTATATCCAGATTCATTACAAAGTCATTATTAATCGTGCCTGGTTTAATTACCCCGGGATAGCGTATAACCATGGGAGTTCTAAAAGATTCTTCATACATAAACCGTTTGTCGAACCATCCGTGCTCTCCCATATAGAAACCCTGATCCGACAGGTAAATAACGATGGTGTTCTCTGAGAGACCATGCTGGTCCAGGTAATCCAAAGTCCTGCCTATGTTGCGGTCAAGAGATGCAGCAGTAGCAAGGTAGTCTTTCATATAACGCTGATATTTCCACTCTGCAAGTTCTTTACCTTTCAGGTTCCTAGCTTTTAGATCCTCATAGATAGGCTGGTAATATGCGTTGAACGCAGCTCTTTGTTCAGCGTTCATTCTTTTAACAACACGCTCTTTCATCGCATCTTCAGGAGAGCTCATTTTTAAGTCGTAGCTCATTATCATATCCTTAGCGATAGACATTTCCTGCTGCATCGCAGCCTTTCTTCCTGTATAGGTGTCATAAAAACTTTTAGGAAGCGGAAAATTGATATGGTCATACTTACCAAAGTCCGGAGTATCCGGCATCCATACCCTGTGCGTTGCTTTATGACCTATTACAAGACAGAAGGGCTTTTCTTTGTCCCGATCTTGCAGCCACTTTTCGGATTTGTCTGTAATTATATTCGTAACGTACCCTTCAACACGCTCTTTGCTTCCATCCTTATTTATGAAATCAGGATTATAGTACTCTCCCTGTTCGGGCAAAATGCTGTACTGATCAAAACCTTCTGTTCTATCTCCCAGGTGTTGCTTACCAATCCATGCAGTTTGATATCCTGCAGCCTGCAAATGCTTTACAAAAAAATCCTGACTATGATCGAAAACCGATGTCTCGTTATCTTTAAACCCATTAAGATGGCTATACTTCCCGGTCAGCAACACTGCCCTGCTTGGACCACAAATAGAATTAGTTACATACGCTTTATTAAAAACGGCCCCTGCCTTTGCAATCCGATCAATATTGGGAGTCTTGGCTAGCTTACTTTTGTAGGCGCCAATGGTTTGAAACGAGTGATCGTCAGATATAATGATCACTATATTAGGCTTCTTTCTAGCAAACGTGAGTTGCGCAGAGAACAGTATACTAAGAATAAGGATCTTTGACGATCGTATAAATATTTTTGAATTGTACATACAAATAATTTTAATTCATAGAGCCTTGGCTGCTATTCGTCATATAATACGTAAACATCTACTTCAATGATAATTAAAAACAGTAAAGCATTAATTAATCGAAGATAAAGGGGTAATCAGCCAGGCTATCCTACCCCTTTATCTTAATAACCAAAGTTCTGATCTGATTCAGAAAGAGCTTCGTTCGTATTAATTTCAGATTGAGGTATGGGCAACAACAAATTCTTTTTTAAACCCAATTCATCAGATGGCAATAACCGTTCTCTGAAATTTGTGATGTTATTATTTGCTTTGGCATAATCTACAAAAGCTTTTGTTATATGATGTGTGTTATGACGTGTTACAATCAGCCTTAAATAGCCAACTCCTCTGCGGCGGGTGTCATTGAAGTTTTCATATTCACCTGCAAGCTCGAATAATCTTTCGTAAAAGATCTTAGTCCGAAGTTCTTCCTGCGTAACTGATGCAGCAACATTACGCGGATGCACCGATACCTTTGAAGAGGAAGTCCTTGCTCTTGTTAATACCTGGTTAAGGAGATCAAGGGATTTGGTTTTGTTTCCAAGCTCATTCTCTACATCTGCCATTAGAAGTAAAAAATCTGCATAACGATACACAATGACATTCTTATTGCTATTCTGAGAAATAACATTTACGTCCATTTGCTTTACAAAATAGGGCCAGCCCTGATGATCCCCGGCCTTTTCTACAAAAGCTTTAATCATGTTTGCTGATAAGTCGCTCAATTTTGGATTTGTAGGATCACTCGATTTAGAATAGTTTATTGAGTCGCCCGCTACGAATACAGGGGCGGCAGGAGTTCCTATATTCTTACGCAAGTACGGATAAGAAAACAGTCTTTGGTTATTTGTCTTCGCCTGTGTCCATTCCGCAGCAAAGGTTACAGACAGGCGAGGATCGTCAGGATAAGAGCCTCTGAAGAAATCATAAAAAGCCTTTGAAGAACGTATTCTTCCCCAGCTTACTCCATTTGTAGAGTTAGGAGGTGAAAAAAGCCAGCTAGCTCTGTTTCCATCACTTGGTGACGACGTGCTGAAATTGATTTGAAAGATAGACTCCGGCGAGCCGGCAACATGATTTACAAACAAGTTTTTAAATTTGGGTTCAAGCCTGTAATTTCCATTAGCCAAAACAATGTCTCCCGCCTCTTTTGCTTTTGCCCAATACACAGAAGAAGGATTATTTTCATGACTTGCCAGAGTATAGTACAATTTAGCCAGTAAAGCATATGCCGCATACTTAGTTGCTTTGCCGTCGGCCGCATTCCCCAGTTGCTCTTTTGTTTTTAAACCTTCGGTGGCAGCTTTGAGATCTTGTTCTACCAAAGCGTAGACATCTTCCCTTTTTGCTCGGGCTACTGACAGAGTGGAAGACTGAGTAGGGTCTAAACGAAGGGGCACTCCGCCAAATGAAGACGCCAGCTGATAATAACACAAACCTCTAAGAAACTTCGCATTAGCTATTGCATTCTTCTTATACTCATCCCGTAAAGAACTTGCTTCAACCCCTGCTATAAAAAAATTACACTGCCCGATAACCTTATAGAGACCAGACCACACCATATCAACCACGCCGTTAGTAGCTAAAATATCAAAAGAATTGTATTGATCCTGGTCATTGTTATTAGTTTGTGCCCATGCAATACCTGAAGCACCTACATACAGCTCCGCAATACTTTGCCCGTAGGTAAGGTAGGTGCTCATATATCCATAGCAGCCTTCCAGAGCCATATCAGCGGTTGCTTCAGATTCAAATGCTTTTACATTGTTGATTGAGTACCTGGGATCTTCGTTCAATAGTTTTTCACAGGATGTCATCGTATATACTAGTAACAAACCAACACAGGTGTATTTAATATATTTTTTAACGTTCATTTCTTTTAAGATTAGAATGTAAGGTTTAGACCAAATATAAACTGACGTGGATTTGAATAAGAGTTCAAATCTATGCCTGGTCTTAGTCCGTCGAAAGCAAAAGTTCTCATTTCGGGGTCATAGCCAGAGTAATTCGTAATAACGAATACATTCTTTACTGAAGTAAATGCATTCAGGTTTTGTATAACCCCTTTAAGTAGCTGCTTAGGCAGCGAATAAGATAGAGTAACATCGTTAAGTCTTAAAAAGCTTGCGTCTTCTACGTACCGGTCATACACTACGCTGGAGAGCGTACTATTAACAGACGAGTATAGGTTAGATTCAGCTTCACTCCTCCAGGCGTTTCTAAAAGCATCGCTGGTAAGATTACCTGTATTCTTTGAAGGTGTCTGTTCATAACGAACATTTCCGTTCAGTGCATCAATGCCTTGAACTCCGTAGAACGTTGCCGAAAGGTTTAACTTTCTATATCTGAGTGAGGTTTGAAAGCCATAATTGAAATCCGGGTTAGGATTTCCTATAATTGTCTTGTCTTTTACATCTACAATGCCATCACCTGTTACATCAACCACCTTAATGTTACCCGGAGTGAGGTTAAATATAGAAGACATTGGAAGATCTTTATCTGTTGACTGAACGATGCCGTTGGTTTTATACCCCCAGAAAAGTCCGGGCTCTTTGCCTACTATAAATATATTCGCTACACCGAAATGATCACCAATTGAGTTTCCTAAATATGCGCGATAGCGTTCGTTACCATACGATGCTTCCGGATAACCTAAATTTCGGATATTGGAACGGTTAATACCAATGTTTCCCGATAGCGACCATCCGAAATCAGAACTTTTAATAATATCACCTGTGAGTGAAAGCTCTAAACCCTTATTACTAAGAGAGCCCTGGTTAACTACAAACGAATTAAATGACGTGGAAGCGGGTAGCGTTTTCTGTATCAGCAAATCGTTTGTCTCCTTGTAATAAGCGTCTATACTACCCGTAAGCCTGCTTCCAAAGAATTCAAAATCAAGCCCGCCGTTAAAGGCCGATGTTGTTTCCCACTTCAGATCACTGTTTTGCAAGTTGGTAACCGCAATAGCAAGTTGCCGATCTCCGTTGGCCAGTGCATAGTTTATTGCTTGCTCATATTCATAAAAACTATTGTAAGGAGATATTGACTGACTACCGGTTTTGCCATAACCTACTCTAAATTTAAGCTGATTCACCCATTCAACCTCTTTCAAAAACTCTTCTTGTTCCATACGCCAGGCAAGCGAAAAGGAGGGAAAGTACGCCCAACGGCTGCCCTTTTTAAACTTACTGGTCCCGTCAGCCCTGGCAGTAACAGTGGCCAGATAGCGGCCCTGTAGAAAAGACAGGTTCAAGCGTCCAAGATAAGACATAAGTTGATAGTCTCGTTGGATTGGCTGTGTTTCATTGACAATAGATGCCATATGAAGTCCGTTTGAACGAAGGTCTTTAAACTTAAAGTCGCTTGCTGTCGTATTTTTGTTCACCCAGTTATAATCATCGTAGGTAACCCCCGCTGTAGCGCTTATATCAAGCATTTTCCCCGCCGAGTGATTGAAGTTTATAAGGTTTTCAACCGTATAGTTATTGCTATTTAAGTTTGACAGTCCGAGCGAACCATTCTCATTTAACCCTTTAAATAACTGAAGCCCGTACCACCTGGAACGGTCCTGAGTAAGTATGTTACCACCGGTACGCAGATTGTAACTAAACTTCTTCGATATTTTCCAGGTTAAATCTGCAGATGCTCGATAAGAGTTTTCAGAAGTAATATCATCGTAATCATTCAACCAGCTCATCACTGTCGACCTCGATTCTTCATTTGTTAGAAGTATAGGATCATCGGAAGGTATGATATAAGGAGCCGCATCGATTGCGGTTCGCGTAATCGACCCTGTTGCACCACCCCTTGCATTACCTCCCGATGTAATCTTCCCCTAACTAGCTACGTTTAAAACTAAAGAATTCCAGTTACTATTGCTATTATTATCTTGTTGTAATGTGGGAAACTGGTGCTGGTTCAGCGCTGAAAGTTTTCCATATTTCAATAAGAACTCTACTGGGGTTCTATAGCCCAAAGCTGCATGTGGCCTTTCATTGTTGTACATCCATGCCCAGGCCAGTGCATATTTTCTTAACTCAGCCAGATTATTGAACATATAACTGTCTAGCACATCCTGCCTGAAAGTTCTGTTAAAACGTTCGATCAGACTGTTCTGTGTTGGCTTGCCGGGCTGTATATGAATCCAGCTTATGCCATTGATTTCGCACCAAGCTGAAAGTGCAACTGATATAAACTCAGGGCCGTTGTCAGATCGGATTGCATCAGGTTTCCCTCTCCAGTCTATCAATGTTTCCAACGCTCTTATAACCCGTTGTGAGGGCAAACTAGTGTCGACTGTAATAGAAAGCACTTCACGGTTAAAATCATCAATCACATTTAATGTCCTAATTGTCTTCCCACTGGTTAAAGTATCATGCATAAAATCCAGACTCCAGGTTACATTAGGATAGACCGGACAAAGTAGTGGCTCTTTTATACGTGCTGGAAGGCGTTTCTTTCTTTTGTTGCGCAGATTGAGGCGCATTAAAGTGTAAACGCGGTAGACGCGTTTATGGTTCCATATATATTGAAGCTTCCTCAGGCGGTGGTACATCATCCAAAAGCCCCATGTTCGATGTGACTCTGCAAGCGAGGACAGCTGATCAATGATCTCATCATCAGCCTTTCTTTTAGTCCGATAATAAAATACTGATGTGCTGATAGAAAATAATATGCAGGCCTGCCGAAGGCTCATCTGGAATGTTTCTCTGGCATACCCGACAAGCTCCCGCTTTTCGGCAGGCCCTAGAGCTTTTTTTCAATTACATCTTTCAAGACAACGTTTTGAAGCGTCAACTCCGCCACTATCTTCTTATACTGTGCCAGTTCCTTCTCCAAATCCTTTAACTGCTTGACTTGGGATACTTCCATACCGGAGTATTTGCTTTTCCACTTGTAAAACGTACCCTGACTTATCCCGTGCTCACGGCAGATATCCGAAACCGAATTCCCAGATTCCTGCGAAGCCAAGATCTTGATGATCTGTGGCTCACTAAAACTACTTTTTTTCATTACCCTAAATTTATTAAATACTACATCTATTCCTGTAGCTGTTTTTAGGGAAGATTACA
>DDAL01000018.1:0-6127 GCA_002332615.1 Sphingobacteriaceae bacterium UBA2059
CGATTTTTAGGGACACTTACAGCTAGAAGCCATAAATCAGAAAAGCATCCTATTGATAGTTACAAAGATAGCTGTACTGGTACCGAAAAGGAAATGTTAGATATAGTAGTAAAACTAATTGTTAAGATAATAAGAAAGAAGTTGGCTTGTATTAAGTTGTCTGTTATTACTGATTACAGATTCTTCATCTTTTTAAAACAACAGGTCAATTACTTATTTATGTGATAAATAATAACTTAATATATTTAGTTATTGAAAAATAAATAGATTGTAATAATTTGTTTATGTATATTTAAGCATGATTTTAGGATGTACTCTTTGTCAAAGAGTATCAAAAGGATCAGGGCTTTAAATGAATCGTGCATCGTGACTAAATCAATACGCAATATTTAATTATTTTTTGTCCCTTCAACAAACTTTTGATTTTGATCCCACATCGAACCGAAAACCGAATAAAGCTATATACGCTACTTACCTAATAAATACTAAGTTATCTAATAAAAAAAGCCGTGTCAGAACGACGATTCGTACAGATAACAGCTTTATAACCCCTCCCAGAAATTGAACCGGTTTTATGGAAGAGGTCATTAGTCTTTTTGGCGGGCTCTCAATCAATATGTAGCTATATCACTACGAGACACTCTCTAAAATGAACCGCACTTTGAACGTACCTCGTTCGTACCTGCTTCGGTAAATAGCGAACAAAGCTCGTACGAATGTCTACCAAGGGCTGTGGCAGATGCGGACGCTTTTAAAACAAGGACCCCACTGCCCGGGTGCGTTAGATAGCATAAGAACATTGTTAAAAAGCTTTGACCGAGAGATTGCTGCACTATCTTTGTAACCATTTTACGCCAACATTCATTTTTATAAACCGATAAAAACCAATACGAGTGAAACTACCTTTACCTTCATTAGGCTTAGCGACCTTCTTAATAATCTGCAATTTCGTTTCCCATGCGCAGGAAGCGCCTAAAAAATGCACCATACAGAGGCAGGTGGTCTTGCTGCAAACTATCACCGCGCTACCTATAAAACCTATCCGGACAATAGTGTGGTTACTCAAATTTTAGACAGTGAAACCTATGGCTGGCAAGTTGAGCATACCACGGCTTATGTAATCAATCCTCACTTTACCGTGGGCGTTAAAGCAGGTATCAATGCCTACTATCCTTCTTTTAAGAGCGAAGGAAACTACATACTGGTACCTCTATTGCTTGATTTTAAAGGCTACCTGCGCAAGCGTGTGAAAACCATATTTTTAGACCTGGGAGCCGGCTATGCCTGGGGCTTGAATGACCGTAACTACGACCATTCGGCCAAAGGCGGACATGTGTACAAAACTGCCATAGGCTATCGCTTTGGCCTTTCTGAAAAGCTGGCTATGACTACCGCGTTTGGAGCAAATTTTGGGCAGCGCATAGGTGTCAAAAATCCGGCCGAATATGAAACCAAGCCAAGCATTAGCGGATTTACCCTGATGATAGGATTACAGTATTAAATAATATCCTTTTTTAGAAGCCGCACCCCTGGGTGCGGCTTTTTTTGCCTGCGGCTGACCTTACCTGAGTTCATAGCTCAGGCTGAACTGCCAAAGGTTTTGCCTTTGCCTGCCGGGGCCATCGGCAGCCCACCAGTTGCCAAAGCCCTGTTCGTAGCGCAGGTCAAACCCAAGTCGGTGAAAATCCACTCCGACTCCGCCCTGCAGCCCCATAGCCGTATCTTTATAAAGCACAATGTTTTTAATGTAGGCATCTCTTTCGATGCCCTGATAGCTCATTACAAGTTCATTGTACAGCCTGATGGGAATAACGGGACCAGCCATGAGGCGGGTTCGCACTTTGCCCGTTTCCACAGTAGTACCCAGAAGCATGGTCATCTCAAATGCCGTCATATTATTTTTTACAGATCCGTCGTTATACTCTTCTTCGGCGGTACCGGGAGTGCGATCCGGCTGGGTAGCTATGCTTGCATAGTACTTGCCATTGCGCCTCTGCAAATAAGCTTCAGGCTGTAAAAAGAAGGTATAACCTCCTGCCCTGCCCCACATACCCAGCAAATAGCCCGTGCAATGGGCCGGTTTCATTGGTACAGACTTATCGGTAAAGTAGAGCCTCGAAACGTTAAAACCGCTTTTTAAACCGTAGTTAAAGTAGGGTAACTGGGCAAACGCTGCCGTGGCACACAACGTAATGTATATCAAAAGGAAAAGTTTTTTCATAGGTGGTTATAATGGATTAAATGTATGGTTTTAGGCTGTGGCCGATTCAAAAAACCGGTGAAGCTCAGCACAAAGTTAGCAACGAGCCAGGCTTTATCAAACGTTATTTTCATCCCTTCTTTGCCGGCCGGTTTAGCTCTGCCGGCTTTTGCATCCAGGCGCTGACTGCCCGTGGCTCCCTGCGCCGGTACTCCGCAGAAGGGTTTATATAAACATTTAAAAAAAATTTAAAAGTATTGTTTGTACATTATAGGTACAATATACGTACACATAAAACAATTACTATATTTGATAAATAAGTGTATATCAAACAATAAGCATCCTTTAAATTAAACATCAAAGCACTTAATTAAACATTATTCTTTTAACCTAAAGAAACAATTGTATGAAACTAACATCAGGGGCACTTTTTGCCTGCCTGTGCATCGCCGCTTTAAGCAGCTGCAACCATGCAGGAAACAAAACAACCACCATGGCCGATTCTGTAGTGCTGGCCGATACCAGCATGCTTACCCAGCCGCAGGCCGAAGCTTTTGAAGCTACCATTGATGGACGGCAAACGCACCTTTACATCTTAAAAAATAAAAACATTCAGGCGGCTTTTACCAATTACGGCGCTCGTATTGTAAGCCTGTTTGTGCCCGACAGAACAAATAAACTGGTGAATGTAAATCTGGGCTTCGACCATGTTAAAGGCTATCAGACTTCTACCGAACCTTATTTTGGCGCTACCATTGGCCGGTTTGGCAACCGCATTGCACGAGGCGAGTTCAGCATTGACGGCAAAAAGTATAAGGTGCCTGTAAATAACGCCCCCAATGCGCTTCATGGCGGCCCCGAAGGCTTTCAGAATAAAGTGTGGGATGCCAGTCTGAGCGGCGACAGCAGCATTACGTTCCACTATGTTTCTAAAGATGGCGAAATGGGTTTTCCGGGCAATCTGGATGTGAGGGTTACCTACTCGCTTCATTCAAACGGCGAACTGCATGCATCTTTTGAAGCCACTACCGACAAAAAAACGGTGGTTAACCTTACTAACCATGCGTTTTTTAACCTTAACGGCGATGGTACCATACTCAATCACCTGGTGCACATAAATGCCGATCGGTATACGCCTGTAGATTCAACGCTTATACCGCTGGGCAGGCATGAGGCGGTAGAAGGCACACCCTTTGACTTTAGAAAAGAAAAGACCATTGGCCAGGATATAGAAACAGATCATGTTCAGCTTAAAAATGGCAAGGGTTATGACCATAATTATGTATTGAACGACACCGAAAAGTATAAGGGCCTTAAGCTGGCCGCCAGGGTTACGGGCGATAAAACAGGCATCAGGCTAAGCCTTTATACCAAGGAGCCGGGCATGCAGTTTTACAGCGGCAACTTTATGCAGTCTAAAAATAACTTAATGGGCGATAAAAAGGATGATCTGCGTACCGCCTTTGCCATTGAGCCTCAGCATTTTCCCGATTCTCCCAACCAGCCTTCGTTTCCTTCTACCGTATTGGAACCGGGGCAGACCTATAAAACGCAGTCTGTTTACAAGTTTGATATTGTTAACCTATAGCGCCTGCAAAGGGCCGGAAGCCAGCTGAGTGCTGCCGCCCTTTTTATATAACCATAAAAACAACCAATGATGAAAGTTTCTTTAAAAAGATCCGCCTTTATACTGACCCTGAGCCTGGGCATTGCAGCAAGCTTACAGGCTCAAACCTCCTGGAGCCCCGTAAAAGGGCGCATTGCCAGCCCTTGGGCCGAACGGGTTGACCCTTCTCGTGTTTTGCCTGAATATCCGCGCCCCCAGTTTGTGCGACAGGGCAACTGGAAAAACCTGAATGGCCTTTGGGATTATTCTATTACTGCCTTAAATCAGCAAAGAGGTCAGAGCCAGGGACGCATACTGGTGCCCTTTGCAGTCGAGTCGTCGCTGTCGGGCGTGGGCAGAACGGTGGGCAAGGACAGCCTGCTGTGGTATAGCACTCAGTTTACCCTGCCGGCCGCTATGAAAGGCAAGCGCATACTCCTGCATTTTGGCGCTGTCGACTGGCGAAGCACCGTTGTGGTGAACGGTAAAACAGTGGGCACACACGAAGGCGGCTTTGATCCTTTTAGTTTTGATATAAGTGCTTTTCTTAAAAAAAGCGGCAGCCAGCAGCTTACCGTAAAGGTATGGGACCCGACCAACGAGGGTCCGCAGCCTGTAGGCAAGCAGGTAAAAAAGCCCGGAGGCATATGGTATACTCCGGTTACCGGCATATGGCAAACGGTATGGCTGGAAGCGGTAAGCCCTGCTTATGTTATGTCGCTTAAAACCACACCCGATATTGACCGCTCGGTAGTAGAAATTACTCCTGCTGTGATGCATGCTCAGCGTTCAGACAAGGTGCGTCTTTCGGCCTGGGACGGAACTGTAAAAGTGAGCGAGCAGCTGATAGGCACCCACGACAAGGCTGTGCTTTCAATTCCAAATGCAAAGCTGTGGGACACTAAAAGTCCTTTTCTGTATGATATTAAGGTGGAGCTGCTGCGCAACGGAAAGGTTATTGACCAGGCTAAAAGTTATTTTGCTATGCGCAAAATAGCTGTTGGCCGGGATGCTAATGGTATAAAGCGCATGCTTCTTAACAACAAGTTTGTCTTTCAATACGGACCGCTAGACCAGGGTTGGTGGCCGGATGGCCTTTACACGGCGCCTACTGATGAGGCTCTTACCTTTGATATTGATAAAACCAAGGCTCTTGGCTTTAACATGATACGCAAGCACATTAAGGTTGAACCTGCCCGCTGGTACCATCACTGCGACCGCCAGGGGATGCTGGTTTGGCAGGATATGCCCAGCGGCGACATGTATCAGGACGATGGCAAGTTTTTTGAAGGCTGGGAAAGCCGTGTAGGCATTCTGGATCGCGGGCGCGATAAGCCCCGCACCGCGCATTCTAAAAACATTCATAAAAAAGAGTGGAACGCGATTATGGATGCTCTGCACAATTTTCCGTCCATTGTTGTGTGGGTGCCTTTTAACGAAGCATGGGGCCAGTTTGAAACGGTTGAAATTACTAAGTGGACCAGTATGAAAGACCCTTCAAGGCTGGTAAACGCTGCCAGCGGAGGCAATTTTTACCCGGTAGGCGATATTCTGGACTTTCATCATTATCCTCATCCACTAATTTTTTATAAAGACGCGAAATTAAGCAGTTTTGCTATCAATTAAATCCATCATTTGATCAGCAATCTGTTCCGTCAATATATCCAGGCGTTCCTCAGGTGTACCATCAATCAGATAGCGATAATCATAAGTTTGACCTTCATAGAAAACCGAAACAAAAAACGTTCCTACCGGCTTTTCTTTACATTCACTACCACCAGGTTTGAGCAAGCCGGTACACGCTACGATCAAATCGGCTTCTTGAAACAGCTTCTGGCCGGTAATCGCAAGCGCATTCGTCACTTCCGGGGATTCAGGTGAATATTTATCAATTAAATCCTGAGGTACCCCTAAGATTGACATTTTCAGATTGGCANNCTTTCATCATTATCCTCATCCTGCCATACCCGATCCGGCATTTTTTGGCCGCGATTACGTAGTGGTGCTGGGCGAATTTGGCGGTTTGGGATTGCCTGTTGACGGCCATGTATGGCAGCAGAAAGATAACTGGGGCTATCAGAGCTTTAAGAATAAAACCGACCTGTTCAATACCTACTCAAGCTATATTGGCAGGCTCGAAGGCTTTATAAGCAAAGGACTTTCGGCTGCGGTTTACACTCAAACCACCGATGTTGAGGTAGAAACCAATGGCCTGATGACGTATGACCGAAAGGTGCATAAGTTTCCGGAACCAGCCATGTATCAGCTTCATCAAAAGCTTTACAACCCTGTGCTTGTGCGCCTGCCTTAAAGCAAACTTG
>DDAL01000018.1:6214-104754 GCA_002332615.1 Sphingobacteriaceae bacterium UBA2059
AAAGGCGTGCAGGCAAGCCTCACGCCTTTTTTGCTTGTAGTTTGCTTTAAGGCAGCCTTTGGAGAAACCCTGCCAGCTAATAAAAAAGGGACTGGTAATTAAACCGCCCCTTCTGATAGCTTGATAGCGGCTTAGTTAATGGCCATGACCGCCCGTATTTTGGAGGCGGTTGCTTCCAGGTTTTTTTCAGAAACCTGCATTTTTGCTTTTGTGAAGTTTATATCGTCCATCTGACTCATAGGAACCAGGTGGATGTGCACGTGCGGCACTTCCAGACCTACAACAGCCATGCCTACACGCTTACATGAGATTGCTTTTTTAAGTGCAGCTGCAATGGGCTTGGCAAAGCTGAGCAGCTGCAGATAGGTGTCGTCGTCAAGATCAAATAGATAATCAACCTCTACCTTGGGGATAACCAGTACATGGCCCTCTACCAGAGGATTNNTCCAGAAAAGCCAGGAACTGATCGTTTTCGGCTATTTTATATGAAGGGATTTCACCTTTGATAATTTTGCTGAATATAGTTGCCATAGGTTTTTTAACGTGATATTTCTAATACTTCAAATTGTATTTTCCCGGCGGGCACCTGAATTTCTGCCGTGTCGCCTACTGATTTTCCAAGCAGCCCCTGAGCAATGGGCGATTTAACGGATAGCTTACCGGCTTTTAAGTCGGCCTCGGCTTCAGATACAAGCTGATAGGACATGACGGCTCCGTTTTTAAGATTCTTAATCTTTACAACCGAGAGAGCAAGCACTTTTGTTGTGTCCATTTTAGATTCGTCAATAAGTCTTGCCCCGGCAAGCGTATTTTCGAGCTTTGCAATTTTGGCCTCGTGCAGTCCCTGGGCTTCCTTGGCCGCATCGTATTCGGCGTTTTCAGAAAGGTCGCCTTTGTCACGCGCTTCTGCTATTGCTTTGGCAATCTGAGCTCTTCCCTGGGTTTTTAAAAACTGTAGTTCTTCTTTTAATTTATCTAACCCTTCCCTGGTGTAATACGTTACTTCTACCATATATTTCTTATTCTTTAACAACCGTAAAAAAGCAACAAGACTACACCGGCTGTAACCAATGTAGTCTTGTTGTTTATTCTATACGAAGATAGGATTGACTTGTTATAAATACAAGTTTTAAGGTAAATGTTTGAACTTTAAGCATCAGGCTCAAAGGGCTTTGTGCCTAACAAGCCATTATTCTGGTGGTACGGGCAGTGGCCAGCTTTTGTACCGCTGCCGAAATGGAAGCAGCATCGTACCCGCACTCGGCCCACAGCTCGGGCTGTTCGCCATGCTCTACCACGCGATCGGGTATGCCCAGGCGCACCACCTGTGCTGTATAATTATGATCGGCCATGAACTCGAGGATAGCACTGCCCATACCGCCGGGCAGGCAGCCGTCTTCGACGGTGACAATGCGACTGAACTTACTGAATACTTCGTGCAGCATCAGCTCGTCCAGAGGCTTTATATACCTAAGATCATAATGAGCGGGGTAAATACCCATACTGTTAAGCTCGAGGCATGCCTTTACGGCTTCGTTGCCTATATGCCCGATGCTCAGGATGGCTACTTCTTCACCATCGCATAGTTTACGGCCTTTGCCCACAGGCAGTGCCTGCATGGGCCGCCGCCAGTCGGGCATAGTGCCTGAGCCCCGGGGGTAGCGTATTACAAAGGGCCCCATGCCTTCCTGCTGGGCTGTGAACATAAGGTTTCGAAGCTCTTCCTCATTCATGGGGGCAGAGATCGTTATATTGGGAATGGAGCGCATGTAGGCTATATCATAAGCCCCGTGATGTGTAGGCCCGTCGGCTCCGGCAAGGCCGGCTCTGTCGAGGCAAAAGACAACATTGAGGTTTTGTATAGCCACATCATGAATAACCTGATCATAGGCCCGCTGCATGAAGCTTGAGTATATATTACAGAATGGCACCATTCCGCGGGTGGCAAGACCCGCAGAAAAGGTAACGGCATGCTGCTCGGCAATGCCTACATCGAAGGCGCGGTAGGGCATTGCTTTCATCATAATATTAAGGGAGCATCCGCTGGGCATAGCCGGGGTTACGCCCATAATTTTAGGGTTTTTTTCGGCAAGCTCTACAATGGTATGTCCAAAGACATCCTGATATTTTGGAGGGCGGGGCTTATCGGTAACACTCCTTTTTATTTCACCGGTAATTTTATCAAACAAGCCGGGTGCATGCCACCGTGTCTGGTCTTTTTCGGCCAGGCTGAAGCCCTTGCCTTTTACCGTAAGGCAGTGCAGTATCTTAGGACCGGGTATGCTGCGCAAGTCTCTTATGGTGCGCACGAGTTGTTTTACGTCGTGCCCATCCACCGGGCCGAAGTATCTGAAATTAAGCGCTTCAAACAGGTTGCTTTCTTTCAACAGGGTGCCCTTGATGCTTTTTTCAATTTTGCGCACAATCTCATGGGCATTTGGGCCCAGCTCGGAGAGTTTGCTTAATATACTGGAAATATCATCCCGGAAACGGTTATAAGGCCGGGAGGTTGATATGGCGGTAAGGTATTCTTTGAGCGCCCCTACATTAGGGTCTATAGACATGCAGTTATCGTTTAAAATAACCAGCAGATTGGTATTTTCTATACCGGCATGGTTCATGGCCTCGAAGGACATTCCGGCGGTCATGGCACCGTCGCCAATTACCGCTACGTGCTGCCGGTCTGCCTCGCCATTATAATGGGAGGCTACCGCCATGCCCAAGGCAGCCGAAATGGATGTAGAAGAATGGCCCACGCCGAACGTATCGTAAGGACTTTCGGACCTTTTGGGGAAACCGCTGATGCCTTTGTACAGGCGGTTGGTATGAAAAACAGACTGCCTGCCTGTAAGTATCTTATGGCCGTAAGCCTGATGCCCTACGTCCCATACGAGCTGATCATAGGGCGTATTGAGTACGTAATGAAGAGCTACAGACAGCTCAACAACACCCAGACTTGCACCGAAGTGCCCGCCATTTACAGATACTACATCAATAATATATTGTCGAAGTTCTGCACATACGCGCTCAAGCTCACTCTCACTGAGTTTTTTAAGGTCAGATGGTAGTTGAATGCTTTCTAATAGTTCTCCTGGCTTTATTTCCATTAGCGTAGCAGTATAAGTTTAAAAGATGCAAAGTTATAAATAATTTAGGCCATGTTGTTATTTATTCGCGGTGCTCCAATTTAATAAGTATTTTTGACTGTTTGCGATGCCACAAAAAACCTATGACATTCGTTTACCCCAGTTTGAAGGGCCTTTTGACCTTCTTTTGTTCTTTATTGAACGCGATGAGCTGGACATACACGAAATTTCCCTGGCTGCTATTACCAACGACTTTTTGCATTATATCCATACCTTAACCCGGCTGGACATTGAAGTGGCCAGCGAATTTATCTATGTGGCAGCGACGCTGATGCGCATTAAAGTAAGAATGCTTTTGCCCCGACCACAGGCTGAAACTACTGACGACGAGCCGGATACGCAGCAGGAACTGGTGAACAGGCTTATAGAGTATAAATTATTTAAAGATGCAGCCGCCCGCCTGCGGGAGCTTGAAGAAGCCCGCCTGTTAAGATTTAAACGGGGCAATACCGGCTTTGATACTAAGCGCATGAATGAAAAGGGCGGGCATACGGCCGGCGATGTTTCGTCAGTGAGCGTTTATCGCTTAATGCAGGCCTATCGCCGGGTAAGCGAGAGGCTGGCAGGCCGCCGGCAGGAGGTTAAACATGTTATTGAGAGATATCCCTATACCATTGATGAACAAAAAAAAGCCATCAGCGGGTTCTTAAGGGTTAATAAGGAACTTAACTTTGCAGACCTGCAAAGAAACTGCGAAAACAAGGTGCACTTTATTTACAATTTTTTGGCTATACTAGAGATGTTGCAGCAGCAGCTTATAACTATTGAAGCAGGACTGGGCTATAACAACTTTTTTATAGCTGAAGGTTCTGCTATTAACACATAAACAACCAACAAAAAATGAACAGAGACAATGTTATTTTCAATCTCATTGAGAAAGAACTTGAGAGGCAGGAAAACGGTATTGAGTTAATTGCTTCGGAAAACTTTGTAACCAGGCAGGTTATGGAAGCAGCAGGCTCGGTACTGACCAACAAATATGCCGAAGGCTTGCCTGGAAAACGCTATTATGGCGGCTGCGAAGTGGTAGACGAAATAGAAACCCTTGCTATAGAACGTGCCAAAGAGCTGTTTGGCGCGGATTGGGTTAACGTTCAGCCTCACTCCGGGGCACAGGCTAATGCCGCCGTAATGCTTGCCGTTTTGCAACCCGGCGATAAGATACTTGGTTTTGACCTTTCGCATGGCGGACACCTTACTCACGGGTCGCCGGTGAATTTTTCGGGCAAGCTTTACAATCCTTCATTTTATGGTGTAAAGCAGGATACCGGTCTTATTGACTATGAAAAACTGGAAGAGGTGGCCCTGGCCGAAAAGCCAAAGCTTATTATATGCGGTGCTTCGGCTTACTCGCGCGACTGGGATTATGAGTTTATACGCCGTGTGGCGGATAAGGTAGGCGCTCTGGTACTGGCAGATATTTCTCACCCTTCGGGACTTATAGCCAAAGGCCTGCTTAATAATCCGCTGCCGCACTGCCACATTGTTACTACAACTACCCATAAAACACTGCGCGGGCCAAGAGGCGGTATTATAATGATGGGCAAAGACTTTGAAAACCCCTGGGGCATTAAAACTCCTAAAGGTGAGGTGCGTAAAATGTCGGCACTGCTGGATATGGCTGTATTTCCGGGCACTCAGGGCGGTCCGCTGGAGCACATTATTGCTGCAAAGGCAATTGCATTTGGCGAGGCTTTAAGCGATGGCTATATGGAGTACATTCAACAGGTTAAGAAGAACGCATCGGCTATGGCTGAAGCCTTCGTAAAGCGCGACTATAACATTATATCCGGCGGTACAGACAATCATCTGATGCTGATTGATCTTAGAAATAAAAACATCAGCGGCAAGGCTGCTGAGGCAGGTTTGCAGAAAGCGCATATTACGGTAAATAAAAATATGGTTCCTTTCGATGACAAATCGCCTTTTGTTACCTCGGGTATCCGCATTGGCAGCGCTGCCATTACTTCGCGCGGCCTCATGGAAGAACACATGAATCAAATTGTAGAGTATATTGACGAGGTACTTATGAATATTGATAATGATAAACACCTTGAAACTGTTCAACACAGGGTGGCCGACTTCATGAAGGCTTTTCCGCTTTACAAATAGCTAACATAGGAAGGGCGCATGCTTATGGACTGCCCCCAAAAGTTTGGACAAATTTAATTATTAGATTTGTAACAATGAGCCCGATATTCATCGGGCTCATTGCGTTAAGTTAAGTTTTATTCACTCTTTATTGTAATAGTGAATATAGTCGCTTCATAACATACCCCAGCTCGCTGGCGCAGGGTCTTCCCTCCAGGCCGCGAGCCACCCCTTTTAATAAAGGGGATTTTTAGGGGCTTTCCAATACCGTTATCAGGGTTTCAGCCGGATAATTTTGCCCTGAAGCTTATTTTTATAGAATGAGGTAACAACAACCTTGTCGCCAGCGGGGATGGGACCGCTATATACCTTACTTTGTGTGGTGGGTATGCTGCCATCAGTGGTATAATGTATGCTTATATCGGGCGTGGGGCTGTTGCAAACGAGCTGTCCTCCGCTGATCTTCATTCCTATATCGGGCACTCTGAAATGTATTCCCTGCTGAAAGAGGCGCTGGTATTCCTGCTGGTTTACCTGCTGAAGGAAGCTGTACCAGTCCTGACGGAATGCCTGAGGCTGATCCTGCATTTCCCATACGGGCTTCGGGGTCCAGGCGCGCTCGGCAAGGGCCAGCAGCCGCGGGAAGATCATGTAATGCATGCGCTCGCGGGTTTTCACTTTTTCTTCCCAAAGGGCGGCTTTTATGCCAATGATATTGGCTTCGCCCGCAGGTGTAAGACGTTCTTTTTTATCAAGCAGGCCGGGTTTAAGGGGCTGGCCGGCACCGGTGGTGCGGATGTTGTGAAAGTAATTGGACGGAAGGAAAGAGAAGGTGCGCTCGAGATTGATAAGCGCTGCCCAGGTGTGGCCAGGTTCCTCGTAAACATCGTTCCAGGCCAGATCGAAATAAACGTTGTGCGCACTGGCGAAGACTACTTTGTAGCCCATGTTGGCCATTTTATACGCCAGGTCTTCGTTGCCGCCGCCAATAACGGAGTTCCACACGTCTACCTGCATCCCTGTGCCGGCGAAGGTGGGATTGGCCTGCATGCCTTTGCCTTTGTTTACCATGCCGAGTTCTTCCCAACCAGCAAGTGTTAAATTTTTGCGTTTAAAAAGCTGTTGAAGCCGGCCTACGTACCAGGGCCATACTTCGTGTATGGTGCGCAGGTTTTCTTTCTTCATCAGACTGCTGATGAGGGGCGAGCCTTCCCAGGCGCCTTTGGGCACTTCGTCGGCTCCCATGTGTACTTTTTGAAGGGTAAGGCCTGCCTGTCTGTACATATCGGCCAGGGCATCGATCACTGTTTCGAGAAAACGGTAGGTCGATGGCAGGGCTACGTTCATTACATTATCGTTCCAGTACTGGGCAGAGCTGTAAACAGATTTATCTGCGGCATCGCGCAGCAAAAATTCTTCGGCTTCTTTAAGCTTGCCCTGTTTGCGCAGGCGCTCATAGCGGGCATCCATAGACTTGATGGCTGCACGGGCATGACCGGGGGTTTCAATTTCGGGGATGACCCGGATGTAGCGGTCGCGGGCATACTTGAGGATGTCTATAAAATCCTGGCGGCTAAGGTATTGCCTGGCCGGGGCATTGGCTCCAGATCCGTAGCCGGGCTGCAGGGACTGTCCGTTTTGATAGGAGGCCGAACGCACGGAGCCTACTTGTGTGAGCTCGGGCAGGGCAGGGATTTCCAGGCGCCAGCCTTCGTCATCACTAAAATGAAGGTGGAGCGTGTTGAGCTTATAGCCTGCCATCTGATCGATGATCTGAAGGATTTCTTGTTTCCCTTTAAAGTTACGTGCAATGTCGAGCATAAATCCGCGGTAGCCGAAGCGGGGCTTGTCCTGTATGCTGAGGGCCGGAATGCTGTGGAAAGCCCGGCGCATAAGCAGGGTATTTGCAGGAAGCAATTGCCTGATGCTTTGCAGGGCATAGAACACCCCTTCGGCCGAGGAGGCTTCTATGCTTACCTGGAAAGGACTTATATTGAGGTTGTATTCTTCTTTATGAAGGCTGCCCTTGTAATTGACAGCGATGTGGGATTTGCTGTTCCGGATTTTTTGGGACGCCTGATAATTACCGGGAAGTTGAGCCAGGGTGCGGCGTATGGCGGCGCTTTGGGCCTGAAACTGACCAGCTATGCTGAGCGTGGTGGCGGCAGAGTACATAAAGCTACCGGCTTTGACTTGCAGGTGCGCAGGCTGCGGAATGATGCGAATGCTGCTTTGCTGCTGCCCGGCAAAGTTGGTGAGGTTTTCGTTTTCTTCGTACTGCTTTTCGAGTGCGGCAAAGAGCTTTTGCTGTGCGCCGAAATAAGGAAGTACCGTATAGTTTGTTAGCGGCCGGGGGTTTTGGCTGCCTGATGCGCCGGTGGTATAGAGCCCTTCGGGGGCGTCGGTATAGTTAACGATTTTGCTTACATACTGATAATCGACCACCAGGGAGTCGCCTGCGGGGAGACTGGCTTTGCTGCCAAAGCTGAGCTGGTATAGGTCGCCGTTTTGGTGACTGAGCGCATAAGGAGCCTTGACACTTTTGGCATTCACTGAGCGCATAGAGTTAAACCACAGGCTGGTAGCGCTTAGGGGAAGGGCGCCGATGCCGGTATTTTTTATAATGAACTGTGCCTGTGACTTGCCTGCTGCGTTTTGCAGCTCGAGCAGTTTCCAGGATACAGCCATGCCTCCTTGCTGCCCGTAGGCTGAAAGACTAAGAACGCTTGCTATGCTTAAAATAAATAGGGAAATGCTGTGTTTTTTCATGCGATAAAAAAATGACTGGAACCTTTAAAGGGGAAAGATACTAAAATATAAGAAATGAGGCGATTAGGGGCTAAGCCTCCGCCCGAGGGCCTTTGTTGCCCGGGCCCGGTGCCTTCTGCATCCTTGTCTAAAGGCCGGCCTTACTTGTTGGTATCGCCCATCTGGGCAATAATATTGCTTACTTCCTGCTCGGTAGAGCTGAGCCTGGCCTTACAGAAGGTAATAAGCTCGGAGGCGCGCTTTACTTTTTGTGCCAGCTCGTCGACCGATACGGATTCGGTTTCTATTTCTTTTGCTATTGCGGCCAGTTCCTGGTAGGCCTGGTCATATGTTAAATTCTGTTCCATGATAGGGCGTTTTTTCGTTTACAGTTGTTTTTAGCCGAGTGTCTGAAAGGATGAGCTCGAGCTCATCGCCGGTATTGACCTCCCGTGCGGTGCTGATTATTTTATTGCGGTGCTTTACAATTGCGAAGCCTTTCTTTATGATGTTCTCCGGTGCTATGAGCCGGATAAGTGCCTGCATATGATCCATCTGCAGATGCTGGGCTTTAATGTAGTGCCGACCCGACAGCATAAGGCTGCCTGTGAGGTGCTGAAGTTGCTGGCGCTGATCTTTAAGCAGCTTGCCCGACAGCGAAAGCAGCAGGGAGTAGTGCTCCCTGAACGTGCTCTGGTGCCGGTATACCTGCGTGGTCGAGGAGCGTGCAACTGACTGACTGAGCAGTACCAGACTGCGGTGCTGCCGGCTGAAAATGGTGCTGGTATAGCCGGCAAGGCTGTTGCGCACCTGGCTGAAACGACGGGCATGGGCATGAAGATGCTGCTGGGCATGTATGATAATGCTGTGCTGACAGTCGGCCACTTTGTCGGCAAAGGCTTTATTATGAGCGATAATGTATTCGGCAGCTTTGGTGGGTGTTTTGGTGGCCGTATGCGCCATAAGATCTGCAATGCTTTGATTTTTATGATGCCCCAGGCCTGTGATGACCGGGATAGGAAAACGGGCGATGGCCCGGCACAGGTAATAGTTATCAAATACAATAAAATCGGTTTGTGCCCCTCCCCCGCGGGTTATTACAACAGCGTCGTATTTTTTTCCATCTGCGTATGCATTATATACTTCGATGAGGCGGTCGACCAGCTGTGTGGCGTTTTTGTCGCCCTGCACGGCTGCCGGATAGCTGTCTACAAAAAAGCTGAAGCCATACTGGTTGCTGAGCAAGGTGTGGCGAAAGTCTTCATTGCCGGCGGATGTTGCCGAACTGATGAGGGCTATATGCTGGATAACGGCGGGCAGAGGGAGCAGCTTGTTGCGGGTGAGGTATTCATTGCCTTCTTTGCGGATGCTGCCGGAATTATTAATGAGGAGCTGCCGGAGGGTATGCTGCCTTTGCTGCTCGAGCGCGCCGAGGGTAAAGTTGGGATCGATGGCGTTGAGCGAGAGGTCGAGTCCATAAAGGGGGTGGTAGCGTACCGACACGTTGACCAGCACGCGAATATTGTTGGTAAAGGCCTGGCCGGTGATGCGCTCAAAGCTGGCAATGCTGTCGGATGCTGCGCCCCATGCGTTGGCAGGCATGCGTGCTACAATGTCGCCATTGTTGCTGGCTTTTTCTACCAGTTCGAAGCGGTGGTAGTTTTTATGAGCGGCATATAAATGGCTGCTCACATCGGCAATAACCCAGTAATTTGCTCTGCCGAAGGCGCCTTTTATGGCTTCTTCAACTTTTTTGCTGAGCTCGGAAAGCTTTATATGGGCGGCTGGATTCATATAAATGATAAAGATATGGCTCTTAACTTAATTTCAGTGCATGCTGCGGAGAGATCTGCTGCTTTGCTTAATTATTTGCACTCTTGTTGCCTTTTATACTTGCAATAGTGTTGCGTTTAATTATATTTGCCCTGCTGCTTACTTAGTGGCTGTACGGATATGAAACTGATTTTACGCTGCTGCTTCTTTTTGCTTACCGCCTTGTTGCCTGTCGGCTTTGTGCTTGCCCAGGACTGCCGCTTTGTTTTTAGCGGAAAGGTGATGGACGGCACCAGCGGCAAACCGCTGGATGGGGCTCTTATTGTAGAAATGCGGTCGGGAAGGCAATTTATTACCGATAAATCGGGCGCCTTCAGAATTCCTGCTTTGTGCGACGGCACCTATCGCTTTATAGTAAGCTTTGTTGGCTATGCGCCTCAGAGCCGCGAACTGCACATCCACGAAAGCCTGCGGGATAACTTTGTTCTGTATACCAGCGGCCAGGTGCTCCAGGAGGTTAAGGTGAATGAGCGACGGGCCTCTACCCCACTACAGGTTACGGCGGCTGTGGAACAGCGCGACCTGGAGCTGAACCGGGGTAAAACGCTGGGCGAGGCGCTTAAATCTATACCGGGCCTGAGCTCGGTGCAAACGGGGCCGAATATATCGAAACCGATGATCAATGGCATGATGGCCAACCGGGTGGTGCTTTACAATGCCGGCGTAAAACAGGAAGGACAGCAATGGGGCAATGACCATGCTCCGGAGATCGATCCGTTTATTGCGGACCGGATGGTGGTGGTGAAAGGGGCTGCCAGTGTGGCTTATGGCGCGGATGCGATGGGGGGCGTGATCCTCGCTGAGCCTTCGGCCCTGCGCTTTTCAAAAGCGCTTACCGGCGGACTGAGCCTTGTGGGCGCGGCTAATAATGGCTTGGGTGCCCTGAGCCTGAAGGCCGAAAAGGCTTTTATGGCCGACTCGAGCCTGGCCCTGCGCCTGATCGGGACCTTACGAGGGGCGGGAAACAGCCGCAGTCCTCAATACTGGCTGGACAATACGGGCATGAATGAACAGAATATTGCTCTGCTGGCGGGCTACAGGCGGCAAAGGCTGAACGCAGAGCTTTATGCCAGCAGCTTTAATACAAAAATTGGCATTTTTTCGGGTTCGCACATAGGCAATATAACGGATTTGCTTGCAGCGATAGGCCGGGAAAACCGCTTCGAGGATACGCGCTTTTCGTATACGATTGATCGCCCTTATCAGGTGATCGGCCATCATCTGCTGCGCCTTAAAGCGGCTTACCGCCTGCCAGAACTTGGCAGCCTGACTATACAATACAGCTTTCAAAAAGATGACCGCCGGGAGTATGACCGGTTGCGGGGCAAGGAGGATAATTCTTATCAGCTGCGCTTTGACCTGAGCACTCATAACCTGGATGTCTATGCCGAGCATGAGCCTATGGCGAACCTGCGCGGGCGCATTGGGGTTAATGGAACCTCGCAGCAGAATTACTATGATGGGCGCTATCTGATCCCTTTTTTTCACAGCAGCGGACTGGGCCTGTACGCCTTTGAAAAATGGTCGGCAGGAAGGCTGAGTGCCGAGGCAGGCCTTCGCTATGATACAAAATACATGCAGGCAAAGGTGCGCGAAAATGTGCTCGACGTGTCGAGCAGGGTACTTAGACCTGAGTTTAATTACGGCCAGCTGAGCGGCACGCTGGGGGCAAGCTATGCTGTATTTTCTCATACTTCTGTGGGTATAAGCCTGGCGAAAGCCTGGCGCCCTCCATCTATCAATGAACTCTTTATTTACGGGGTGCACCATAGCGCTGCCCGCTTTGAGGAGGGCGACAGGGACCTTAAGGAGGAGTCGGCCGTGAACCTGAATGTGTTTTTGAAAAAGCACAGCGGCCGCCTGAAGGCTGAAATGAGCTGGTTCTATAATACGATTGATGATTTCATTTACTTAAAACCTTTGCCCGAGCCGATATTGACGGTAAGGGGCGCTTTTAATGCATATAAGTACCGGCAGGTGGATGCCCGCTTTGCGGGGATCAACGCTCTGACCCGGTATGAATTTGCCGGCGGCCTGCAGGCGACTGCAACCTATGCCATGGTGAGGGCAAAGAACACCTCTGAAGGCCGGTATATTGAATACATCCCTGCAGATCGTTATGGCCTGACGCTGGATTACGCGCTGCCGGAGACAGACAGGCGCTTTCATGGCCTGGTGCTGTCTGCAGGTGCTGCGCGGGTAGACCGGCAGCACCTGGTAAAGCCTGAACAGGATATTGTGGATCCGCCACCGGGCTATACTTTGTTTAATGCCTCTGTTACGTCCGCTCTTAAAATGGGCAGCAAAGACTGGAAGCTTTCCTTGAGCGCCGAGAATCTGCTTAATAAAAAATACCGCGACTACCTGAACTTGTACCGCTATTTTGCGGATGACACGGGGATCAATATCACGGCACGCATCGAAATACCTTTATGGGGAAACATTTAAAATCAACTAAATATTCTATTATGAAACGTTCTGTAAATTTATTTTTACTGGCTGCGGGCACGTTGCTCTTTGCCGGATCGTGCAGCAAAGACAAGGACCTGCCAGATGTGGATGACAATGAACTCATCACCTCCTGTGCCCTCACGTTTACTAATGTAGATGATCCTAAGGATGTTGTGAAGGCAAAATGGGCCGATCCGGACGGCGAAGGCGGCAAAGCGCCGGTAGTGGATGCTTTTACACTAAAAGCTTCGAGTACGTATAAACTTGTGGTAAGCGAAATGAAGGGCGCTACGGCCAATGACAATGTGCTGGATGAAATTAAGGAGCGCATGGAGGAGCATCTATTTCATTATGTTGCCACTCCCGCCGGCTTGCTGACAGTAAATGCGACCGATATGGATGCGAATAAGCTTCCCGTGGGCCTTGAGAATACGGTAACTACCGGCAAAGCGGGGAACGGGAAACTGAATGTACTGCTTTATCACCAGCCTAAAGTTAAAGATGGCGTACGCTACGACCAGCCCGGATCAAGCACCGACCTTGATATTACGTTCAGCCAGGTAAGCCTGAAATAAACTTACCATAAATTGATTAGCCCTTGCCCAGAGGCAGCCCCGCCGGCTGCAGGGCAAGGGCTTTTTTATAGGGTGTCACTCCCGAATGCTTAAGAGCAAGGGAGCTAATAACTATCCCACCCCGGCGCGTTGCTCGATAGAATCTCTTTAAAATTGATATAGTACCTGAAATTAAATAAGAAAAGCTTTACCTTCAAGAGCTTGCAGATTTAATCAACTATGACACTTCGAGGAAACTATTTCCGGCTTAAAAAGTTTTTCCTTCTTCTAGTGGTGCTTAGTATTGCTATAACAATCATTGACTGCCTCAGGATATCATCTTACACAGTTTGTCCTGCAACGCCATCGAAAGAACTTATTACAGAAGAAGACCAAATTTACAGCGAGCTGGTTGAGGGTAAACAAATTGATTGGGCGAGGCTGGCCCCTACCTTAGAGTTTATAGGAAATGAGTATGATGTATCGGACTTTAAGTTTGTAAATCTCTTGAGGGTACTTTATGAGTACCCTCAAGAGATACCTGAAGAAGTAAATGATAAAATAGAAAGGACTTTACTGCACTTTCGTTACTGGTGGGATGAGCCAGGGGAGAATTCTATGTGCTATTGGAGCGAGAACCACCAGATACTGTTTGCATCTGCGGAGTACTTAGCAGGCCAGCTGTATTTAGACAAAACCTTTACTAATAGCAAACTTACCGGTCGGCAGCATGTAGCGAAAGCGAAAAAAAGGATACTCGACTGGCTGGAGATGCGATGGAAATATGGCTTCACAGAATTTTATTCGGGAACTTATTATATAGAGGATATTGCTGCGCTTGTGAACCTTATTGATTTTGCTAAGGACGAGAACGTTAGAATTAAATGTAAGATCATACTGGATATTTTACTGTACGATGTCGCTAGCCAACAAGTTAACGGAATGTTTGTATCTGTGAGTGGCAGGGCTTATGAGTCCAATCGAAAAGGAGGAGAACATGAAAGTCTGGGAGGTATAAGTAAATATCTGCTGGGTGGCAGAAGGGAGTTTTCGCACGGTCTTTTGAAGGGTTTTCAATTAACCGGTAACTATAACCCTCCTGACGTACTGAAAGAGATCGCTCTGAATGAGTATACTTCGGTGGTCAGACAGGTAAATGGGATGAATATCGCAGACCTAAAGAGAGAAGGGTTTGGCGGCACAGATGAAAGAAGCATAATGATGCAATGGGGAATGGAGGCATTTACAAATGCTGAAGTTGTGAGAACTTCCCTTAAACACATTCGCAAACACCGGATGTTTTCTAATAGCTTTTTGAAAGATTTCCGATATCTTGATTTTACGCTCATTCGCCTCTTGCGACTGGAGCCACTTTTTGTCAGGATAATTAACCCTGCAACAAACGGTAAAGCAATTCAGCAGGCCGAAACGTATACTTATAAAACGAAAAAGTACTCTTTATATAGTGTCCAAGACTATTTTCAGCAGCAATATGCCGATCAACATCATACTGCAGGAATGAATATTGGCAATCACTTCAGTGTTTTTCACAGCCATCCGGCAAGAGACCTGGCAACAAGAAGCCATTCACCTAATTATTGGGTTGGATACGGACGGCTCCCCCACGTCCGACAGCAGCAGCAGGTAAGTATGGCTATTTACAACTTACCTTTAAAAAAGAACCTTACAGAACCCGTTCTTTTGGACTACACTCATGCTTACTTTCCGTCTGAAAAGTTTGATCGTTTTCGCATTACGAGAAATTATGCTTTTGGAGAGAAGGACGGAATATATATTGCTTTGATTGGAAGAAACACGTTTTCTTTCAGGCCGGGCTCATCGGATGATCTTATACAAAAAGGAAGAAAGGCATTCTGGATAATTGAAGCCGGCGACAATAGGCAGTATCCCTCGTTCGAGCATTTTATTAATCACATATTGAAAAGCTCTTTGGTTTTTTCAGAAAAAAAAATTGAACTTCATTATTCTGGACATACGCTGGTATATGGAAACATAGAGAAGCAAAAAAAACGAGCCCGCTTTATATCGGGCTATATGAAACAACACAAGGGCCAGTACAGAAAAATCGCTCTTAATGAAAAGACCTTACTACTAGACTTTTATAAAAAAAAAGAATTGAATTAAGAACTCCAAAAAAAAGGTCCAAACAGTATGATTTATAGAATAAACCTTTTAGCTTTGTTAAACGTTTAAGCGACTCTTTTTAAACACACTTCAGCTGCAAGGATTTAACTATTGAACTGAAGGTGTTAATAGATGGAACTACAATGAGGCTGTACGAATAGATGTTCCTTAAGTTACTTTATAGCTTATGCTTAAACAAAAAGCTTTAATGTATATAAATATGAAGGTGGCAACCCGGGTCTAATTACATATACCAAGGTTGCCACCCTCATAATTGTAAAATTCAATCAAGTATTTGAACAAAATAAACAAGACGATCATTTAATCATGAAGAGAAGCAGATTCTTACTACTATTTTTGTGTCTATCCATGCTCAATGCGTTACAGTGTAAATTACACGCACAGCAAGTGACTTTTTTAACTGAGATTAACCGCTTGTACAATATCGCAGAGTTGCCAGCCTATATCGATAAATCTGTAGTGAAGCAGTTTTCTTCTTACGACAGGAAAGGAAAAAACAACGATGGCTTTGAAGGAACTTATTCCTTCATTCGAAAAAACCAGGATAGCTCGCTTGTGGTTTTTGAAACAAAAGGAAAAGGAGTAATTGAACGGTTATGGACACCAACCCCTACAGATGATACGCTGGATTTTTATTTGGACGGAAATGCCAGGCCTGACTTTTCAATAAGGTTTAACGATCTGTTTAACGGAAAGATATATCCGTTTATCTCGCCGCTGGTGGGCCAGCATGTTGTGGGTGGCTATTATTCTTACCTACCCATAACTTATAATAAAGGCTGTAAGATTGTATTCCGAGGGCGCAAGATGTTATTCTATCAGTTCCAGTATAGAGAATACCCCGATAATTACGCTGTTAAAACTTTTAATCCAAAGTATATTACAGCCGAGGAAGATAAAAAACTTAACGAACTGGTGAGATTGTGGAAGTATGAAAATAGGAATGCTCAGAGCTTTTATGGCAATAACTTAGAGTCCATCCCCTCGGTTTTTAATTTAAATCCAGGCCAGTCAAAGACGATTGCTGACATAAAACACGGGGGGAGAATAGTGGGAATGGAGTTTGATCCGGCCGATGCATTTGAAGGTCTATACAAACAGATCGATATGAAGATCACCTGGGACAATGATTCCAAACCTGCGGTATATGTGCCGGTTGCTGATATGTTTGGGTATGCCTTTGGCAAAAAAAGCATGAAAAGTTTATTGCTGGGCGTAAACTACCAGAACAAAGCCTATTGTTATTTGCCCATGCCTTTCGACAGGACTGCTAAAGTAGAGCTTGTGTATAGAAACGGTGCTCCTAATGCAAAACCTGTGAGTATTCAGTCTAGAATATATTATACCCGACAAGCACGTAACAAGGAGAAGGAAGGCAAGTTTTATGCGTATTGGAAGAGAGAGGAGCCGGCTATCGGCAAACCTTATACTTTTTTGGAAGGTACAGGCAAAGGACATTACGTGGGCACGGTTTTGCATAGCCAGGCAACGGATTATACAACGTTCACCGAATTTTTTGAGGGAGATGACGTAACCGTGATTGATGGAAAGATGACTATTCATGGCACCGGCTCAGAAGATTATTTCAACGGTGGATGGTACGCCCAACCAGGTGGATGGGTGGAACGACTGGGAGCAGAACTTCACGGTTGCCTTGATTACTCTTTGCCCTTAAGCAGAACGGGAGGCTATCGCTTTTTTGTGAGTGATAAAATGCCGTTTAACAAGAGCATTGTGCATACCATCGAACACGGACCTGAAGATAATAACAGAGCGGTAGACTACATTTCGGTTGCATTTTACTATGCAGACCGCGAGATTCAAAACTCGATGAACATAAGTAATACACTTACAAAGGTGCATCGCCCTAAAATGTTCACATTTTATACCGGCCTTATGGATCATCTGTCCTATTCGGGAGATATGTCTTTAAGTAATGGAAAAGCAGGCTTCAAGGGAACTAAAGCCACAATGAGTATAAATGCTGAAGAAATTCCCGAGGGGAGGTATAGCATTTATGTTAATAATACGGGTAGCCTTCAGGGAAAGATACAGGTAGGGATAAAACAGGATAATGGAGAAGTTAGATGGACTGCCATAGGAAATTCGAAAGAAAGCGATTCGATCTTTATTGGAAATGGAGCCGTAGGCGACACCCGAACCCCGATTACTTTGTTTTTCAAGTCAGACAATGGCCGTATTATGTTTGAACGGGTGATGCTTAAACCCATTCTGTGATACAAGGACAAGACCTCCTTACAAAACAACAGAAGTTTGGTAGCTACGCATCCGAACACAGTTACTGACATCCTCCTTTTTAACAAGGACGATTCACAAAAAGAACGGGCCCACACCTGACGTGCAGTGGCCCGTTCTTTTTTTACAGAGTACCGTTATATGTGAATGGCGCGGTTATCTGTTGCTGCCATCGCAGCTTCTTTAAACGCTTCGGTATAAGTGGGGTGAGCATGGCTGATTCGGGCTATATCTTCGGCCGATGCGCGGAATTCCATAGCCACTACCGCTTCGGCAATAACATCTGCCGCCCGGGGTCCGATGATGTGGACGCCCAAAAGTTCATCGGTTTCTGCATCGGCAAGTACTTTAGCTACGCCATCCGTATCCATGCTTGCCCGGGCTCTTCCACTTGCTTTAAAAGGGAAAGACCCTGTTTTATACTTCCTGCCCTGTTCTTTTAACTGCTCCTCGGTGTATCCAACTGAAGCTACTTCGGGCCATGTATAAACCACTGAAGGAATAAGATGATAGTTAATATGCGGTTTCTGCCCTGCAATAGTTTCTGCAACAAAAACACCTTCTTCCTCGGCTTTGTGGGCCAGCATCGCTCCTTTTACAACGTCGCCAATTGCATAGACGCCGGGCACTTTGGTTTCCAGGTGCTCATTTACAGGGATCTTTTTGCCTTTTTCTTCAAGCTCAATACCTATCTTGTCGAGCCCCAGGCCTTCAGTATATGCCGTACGACCGACAGATACTATGCAGTAGTCGCCTTCAATGCTCAGCTCTTCGCCCGAAGCATTGTTTGCTTTCACGGTCACTTTCTTACCATTGTTGACAGCTCCGGTAACTTTGTGGCTAAGAAGAAATGTAAAGTCAAGCTTTTCCAGGCTTTTTTGCAGTTCTTTGCTCATGGTCCTGTCCATTGTTGAAATAATGGACTCAAAGAATTCTATGACCGTGACCTTAGAACCAAGACGTGCATAAACAGAGCCCAGCTCAAGGCCTATCACTCCACCGCCGATAACGATGAGATGCTTTGGAATTTCTTTTAAACTAAGGGCTTCGGTTGATGTAATGATACGTTGTTTATCAAGCGGAAGGAAAGGCAGTAAAGATGGTTTGGATCCGGTGGCTATGATTATCTTACCGGATTTAAGGGACTCTACAGTGCCGTCTTCTTTTTTTATCTCAATGGTGTTCTTATCCTTAAAAGAAGCAAAGCCCTGATGGGTGGCTATTTTATTCTTCTTCATAAGGTAAGCTATTCCGGCGGTGTTTTCTTTTACAACCTGATCCTTGCGGGCAATCATCTGATCAAGATCAGGCTTAAGTCCTTTAACAGCGATACCATGAGTTTTGAAGGTATGAGCTGCATTATGATAGTGCTCTGTCGAATCGAGAAGGGCTTTTGAAGGGATACATCCTACATTGAGACAAGTACCTCCGAAGGTATTATATTTTTCAACAATAGCTGTTTTGAGCCCGAGCTGTGCACAGCGAATAGCCGCCACATAACCTCCGGGACCGCTGCCGATTACTGTTACATCGTATTGCATAATGAGTTTAGTTTGTGCTCAAAGTTAGGTATCTTATTGGGAAACAGGAATTAAATATCATGATGGCGCCTGAACTCGATCGTTCTGTCAAAGAGGTAGCGATAGGTAGTATGGGTTTTATAGACTTCAGCTTCTATCTGCTCTGCAACACTCATCATCCGGGGGTTAAAATCGCCAATCCAGTTCATCTGTATATACCGATACGATGAATGTTTTTTGAGATACT
This sequence comes from Sphingobacteriaceae bacterium UBA2059, assembly GCA_002332615.1. GTDB lineage: Bacteria > Bacteroidota > Bacteroidia > Sphingobacteriales > Sphingobacteriaceae > Arcticibacter. The sequence continues at coordinate 25,227 of DDAL01000018.1, forward strand.
CTTCGGCAGCTACAATCATCGCTACTTCCAGACCTTTCTTTTGAAACGATGGGATCATTCCAAAAATAAGTCCGTACATCGTCTTACAACTTCCTGTAAGCTTGTTGTATAGGAGCCTGAGCTTGGTAGCGATTGTAGGTTTTCCATTTGCATACCGCACCAGGAGTTCGTTAAGCTCGGGGATACACAGGAAAAAGCCGACAGGCTGATCACGGTAGTAGGTAAACCAGGCTATCTTCTCGTCGATCACTGGCTTTAATGTATCAAAGAGGTCGTGAACATCAGCCTTGCTCATGCTGGACACCCCTTCATGATTAATCCACGCTTCGTTATATACCTGGTGAAAATCGTCTATATATTTTTGAATCCTGTTAATCTCAATAGTTTTAAACGAATAATCACTATTGCGACGTATCCTGTCGGCTATTTTGTAGTAAATATCTTTGAGCGGTCGACTAATGGTCCGAAGGTAGGTGTACTGCTTAAAGAATACCTTAAAGCCATACTCTTCAAAAAAATTCCGGTACCAGGGTGGGTTATAATTGCTGCAATAACAAGGAGGATGAAAACCGTCAACCAGCAGTCCCCACCATCGCTCCCTGCTCCCAAGGTTTACAGGTCCGTTCATGGCTTCCATTCCCTGCTCTTTAAGCCAGGTTCTAGCTGTGTCAAAAAGTTTAAAAGCAGCCTCTTTATTGTTGATACATTCAAAAAAACCTATTCCTCCTGTGGGCTGCTCGTATATAGAACTTGTAGATGCATTGACAAATGCTGCAATGCGGCCTATTACTTTGTCATCATCATCATACAACAACCATCGAGCAGTTGTATCATCATTGCAGTATTTATTGGTTTTAGAATGAAACACGCCTTCCACATCAGCATCAAGAGGTCTTATGTAGTTCGGATCATCTTTGTATAATTCGACAGGAAAAAGTATAAACCGTTTAGCTTGTTCGGCATTGGTGACTTCAGATAGTTTCATCCGCTATGTTTACATCCAAAGTTAATTAACCTCTTTAAACATCGCATGGTTTTTACGAATTCGCTTTTAGTATTTCACCTTATATTATCAGGCATGGCACTGCATCTGCTACAAGGACCAGAATACAAGTGATAGTCTTCTACCCCTGCGGCAAAATACTCGGCTGCTAATGCATATTGATGTACGCATCACCCCCCTTATCAGCAGCATGCACTGTAATAGCTACGCATCTTTTGCTAAGGCTGTCAACATCAAACACGATGCCTCTTGCCGAGTCAGAAAAAACCAGCAGGCCTTTGTCCCGGGCTGCTCTGTCTTTGACTTGTTTTAATCTATACTTAACTTCCAGCTCAGCCAGTTCAGTACCGCATGAAAATCCATCCGCCGTCCTGAATGAGGGAGAACTCACCATAATCCTTTTTATGCGGTTTAAGTCATCTACACCCATATTTCGACCGGCAAAAATGACTGTCCGGTACTTTTCATTACCCTGGTACCAGACCATCAGTGAGCTTCCCATCGCAGCGTTTACCGAGTCCGGACGACCCATTTTTGCAACCGCGCTATCGACAGGCATGCCTATAGTAAGTAAACCTATCCCTTCACCCGGGCTAATCCGCTGTTCAGACTTTGGTCCCACTGCGGCGGCTACATCTTCCCCACCTCCGCTTGTCCTGCCCGCAGGATTCGTACATGCATAAAATAGAGACAAGCTGATCAGCATTGAAACAATATTTCTCATACAAGAACAATTAATGTGATTATATAACCCTTAAAAAAGGATTTTGTTACTCATTGAGCGCCCGTCCGGGGAAAAAGATACAACATAAAAAGGCGAGTGTTGTAAGGCTGGGCGTTGCAGGTTATCTCCTCTTTTTAATGCTCAGGGAGGTGATCCCAGCTGATGGCGGCTCGATATGAACATGCGCTTCTAATCCTCCGCTTAATTCTGTTTTTCACCGGCGAATCGTTTCGCGGATTCTGAAATTACAACAATCAGACACTACGCTACCGTTAGTTGGCGCTAAAGCGCTTTAAAAGAATCGTTTTAAAGCCTAACTTTGCACCTGTTGAAAGCACTTATATCCATATTACTGATAGCCGCATTTGTTGTGCAGTGTACCAGCCAGGTATTGATCGCAGCTGCTTTCAAAATCAATCAGGAGTATATTGCATCCAACCTTTGCGTGAATCGGTTTGAAGCGAAATCATCGTGTAAAGGGTCCTGCTTTCTTAAAAAGCAACTGCTTAAAGACAAGGAACAACAGGAAAAGCTGCCTGATTTAAAAACTAAGGAAGTAAACCTTTACTGCCTGGACAACATGTCTGAGCCGGCCGGACAAACGGCCTATGTGCGCAACGGGACCTCTTACCCCATTTTTAATACGTCATTTTACACATCCAGCTTTCTGCTATCCATCTTCCATCCGCCCGATCAGGCAGTCTGATAACAAATTTATTACGATGTGGTTCGCAGCCTCCGGCTGTGAGCTTTCACTGAATTTGACCGCTTGAGAATATAGTATCTTCTATTCTAAACCGGCTAACTGATCGCTATTGGAGAGTATCAGGCGGGGTAAGCATATCCTCGACCTGTTATGCCCTGACAAGCAGCCACTTACTGCAATGAATAGCGGACTACACCTATACAAGCCGTTTAAAATAAAATCTTGATAATGATGAAAAAGCTCATTCTCTATCTCTGTACGTTGTGCTTATCTGCCATCTCCTGCACAAAAGATAAAACAGATTACAAAGCGGAAATAGATACTGCGGTTATCGAACATACCGAATTTAAAGAAGCGGTGAGCATCCGGAAGGATGGTTACCTGATCAGTATTGAATCTTTGAACGGAACTTTCTATAAAGGATATAACGAGCTCCGGTTGAAGATTAAAGATAGCCAGACCAAGCAGAAAGCTGACGTTTCTGCTGTAACATTTATCGCCATAATGGAAAACAAGGACGGAACAAAGAGCTCTTGTCCTCATCGGTACAGTCTGCTTCATAAAGCCGAAGCAGACTACTTTTCCGGATATTCAGTGTTTACAGATCAAAACAGCCCTGAAGCAAGCTGGAACTTTTATATTACTTTTAGTGCAGGCAATAAAAATTACTCTGTAAAACAAGCTGTTTCTGTTCAGCAGCAAACCAACAAAAACCTAAATATGACTGCCTTTACAGGCAACGATGGAGAACGGTATTTTATCGCCCTGGTATCGCCGCAGAAGCCTAAAGTTGCTGAAAATGAGTTGATTGCTGGGGTATACAAATTGAACAAGCCAAAAGATCCTCCTTTGGGCTCGTTTCCGGACCCGTCGCAGTTTTTATACACCGAAGTAACCGGTTATACTTTGCAATTAGACCCTCGTATGCCGGAGCCTTCCATGGGCAATCATTCATCCCCCAACAACAAATACCTGACACAGGAGAGCGATGGGCTTTATCATGGCGTTGTTAATTATACGATGACAGGAAACTGGACGCTGAATTTCATCCTGCTCAACTCAGAGGGGAAAATTTTGAAAGGAACGGTGGTGCCGAAGGATTTTACACCTGGGGCAGAGGGCACGAAAAGCGAGTTATTTATAGATATTTTATTCTGAGGTTTATGAAGAAGCTGCTGATTATTCTGTGGATTACTTTTAATGCAACAACCATAAACGCCCAGCAAATCGACACCGTAAAAGTGCTTGATGAAGTAAAAATTACGGCCGCTGCCAGGAAGAAAGTTGAAACTGAACTAAAGATGGCAGTAACGGTTGATGAGTTTTTAGCGTCCTCGGGCGCTATCAGTTTCGTAAAAAGAGGAGCATACGCCTGGGAACCTTTGCTAAATAATATGAGCAGCGAACGTTCTGCCGTCACCATTGACGGCATGCATATTTTTGGCGCCTGTACTGATAAAATGGATCCGGTTACCTCTTACCTTGAAAGCAATAACCTTTCGGCCATAGACATCAAGTCCGGACAAGAAGGAAGCTTGCATGGGGCAACCATTGCCGGCAGCATTGATCTGATACGCAAAAACACACCTTTTGGTCTTCAGAAGAAATTAGGCGGCACCTATCAGACAGGCTTTGAAGTCAATAACAATCAGTTTTCTAACCTAGGGAACCTCTCCTATTCCAGCGGCAAATTTGTCGCCGATGCGAGCATTGCCTTTCGAAAAGCGCGGAATTATGATGATGGTAACAAGAATGAAGTAAATCACTCGCAATACAACAAGTTCAACAGCTCTGTGGGCATGGCTTATAAAACCGGTCCGCTGTCTTCCTTAAGAATTGACGCCATTTTTGATATGGCAAAAGATGTGGGCTTTCCGGCACTACCTATGGACCTATCGCTTTCAAGAGCGCTTATAACTTCGGCCTCCTATAAACACTTATTTCAAAATGGGATACTGAGAGTTTTAGACACCAAAGTGTATTTCAACACAATTGAGCACTATATGGACGACACCAAACGCCCTGAAAACCTGGTGCATATGGATATGCCGGGATGGAGCACCACCTACGGTTTGGTTTCCAAAGCCAGTTTGAAGCGCGGCGATTACAATGCAGAAGTTCAGCTAAACGCTTACCAGAATCTCTCCATCGCAGAAATGCGCATGTATCCGCAAGATCGCAGCAAGCGCACCATGTTTGCCTATAGCTGGCCTTGGGTAACCACACGGTATGCCAGTTTTGCAGTAAGTAATTCCTGGGACCTTTCTGAAAGAAGCCATTTAAACCTTGGAGGATCTATGGGCTGGAATTATAACCGTTCCCGGTACTCAGAGTTCAACCAAATCTTTCATCCGGGAACTCCGGCCGAAAAGAACAGGATTCTGGTCGGGCTGCACGCAGGCTATCACTTAAACATAAGCGGGTTCAGCGTCTCAATAGGAACAGGATATGGACAACGAGCACCTTCGGTTTCCGAAGCATACGGCTACTACATGTACAATAGCTTCGACCGCTATGATTACATAGGCAACCCCTCCCTGAAGAACGAAATCTCCTACGAAGCCAACGCTGCCGCAGGGTTTAAAAATGAAAAGATCGGTATAGAGGCAAAAGTTAATTATTTCCGCATCCAGAATTATATTATAGGGAAAGTTCTGAACCTTGGAAGCCCTATGAACTATCAGTCAATAGGTGTAAAGGGATACACCTCATTGAAGCATGCGCAACTCATCAATACAACGCTTAACGCCAACTACAATATACTGCCGCATGTACACTGGAAAGGAGCTCTGGCCTATGCACGGGCAACAGACGATAAGGACGGGAATCTACCCTTTATCCGCCCCCTCACTTATCAAACATCTCTTCATTTAATGCATAAACAACTAGGTTTCCAAACATCGTTTACCGGCGATCTAGCCCAGCGCAATTTCAGCCCTGAATACGGCGAAGATAAAACTCCGGCTTATCTTGTCTGGAACCTTTCTGCCGATTATAAGTTCAAGACAAAAAACTGCGAAACCACCTTACAGGTGGGTGCTGAAAATCTATTGAACGAGTATTACAGCACCTATGCCGACTGGGGAAACATCCCTCGGATGGGCCGAAATATTTTCGCCGCTTTAAAACTGAGTTTTTAAAAATGAAGAAGGCCTTGAGTGCTCTATTGGTGATAGTATCGCTGCTGATCGTGTGTTTCGGCCAGCTATAATCATCCTATACTTCGAGCTCAACCGGCAAGCACTAGAACAAGTATACTGTATCAACAAAAACAAGCCCTGGATGCAATGTCACGGAATATGCCATTTAAAAAAGCAGCTGCAGAAAACCAAAGGTTCAGAAGCAGACTCCAATAACATGTATCCCAGGATTGACCTTATTAATGTTTTAATATCTAAGTATCAGTCAGGCCTGTTAACTACCGAAAGACGAAAAAAAAAGCCAGTCGACAAACATATTTTTTATAAACAACCGTGCAGAGAAACATGGATACCACCTCCTATTGTCTAATCTGCTGTTAAAAGTTTATTCACGGAAAATCAGTCGCATAAAAACTCAACTAAATGAAAATCAAAATGAAAAAATTATATCAAATACGTGTTAGTGCTCCTTATTTTACCGGCATTAACCGCTTGCAACAAGAACGATGAGATCCCTGCTGCCAACACCATCACCCTGCATTTTAACAACGCGTTCAAAAACACAAGCATCGTTCTGGGCGACGCGGCTTCCACTGTTGCTACTCCCCATACTTCCGCGCAGGGGCAGGTACATCACTTTTCAGAGATTAAATACGTGATCAGTAATATCCGCCTCATAAAAGCAGACGGTGGCGAATTTCCTTATTACATTAATGATCTTGATAAAGGCGCAGCTGTTATAAACCAGTCGCAGCCAAAAACGCTTGATTTCATTCTGAGCAATGTACCGTCTGCCGAGTACAAACAAATCAAATTCGGCTTGGGCATAAAAACAGAGCTAAACACGCTCGACCAGGCAAGGTTTCCAAAGTTTTACGCTACTGCAGGGGCTAATGATACAGAAATGATGTGGGAATGGGGCACCGGATACCGTTTTACAAAACTGGAAGGCTTTTACGAGGCAGACCATAAACAGATGTCCATCCACACCGGAAGCACAGTAGAGGGACAAGCGGGTTCATATACACAGGGCGTAGACGCTTACAGAGATATCACCCTGGATCTCAACATTCATGCAGTAGTGGGTCGGAAAGCCCCTAAGATCAACATCAAAGCAGATTTTGATAAACTGCTAAGCGGAAAGACCAATACCATTAAACTGAAATCGGGAACAGGAATGGATGACAACGCCACTCCAAACATCCATACAGCCGATCAGATGCTGAAGTTTGTTGATAATCTCGGAGGAAATGGCAAAAGTGATATTACCGGCATGTTCTCTGTCGAGAGTGTACAAAACTAAGTATAAGAGCCGCGTGGGGCAAAAGTCCTGTGCGGCTCTTATACTTATTGAAATGAGCTTTGTTGTTATGAAAAATGCGATTACACTGTTAACAATTCTCATCTTGCTGCTATCCTGCAGCAAAAAGGATCAGGAGCCATTCCCATACGCTAATCCGGAGCTGCCCTTAACCATTCCGCCCGGTTTTCCTGCACTCAATGCCATGGTAAAGGAAAACATGCCTACCCGCTACGGCGTAGAACTAGGAAAAGCTCTATTCAATGAAAAAAGGCTGAGCGCTAACAACACCATTTCCTGCGCTAGCTGCCATAAACAGCAAAATGCCTTTGCAGACAACACTATCCGGGGCACAGGAGTTTATGGCAGAGCAGGGTTACGCAATGTGCCGCCCATTCAAAACATGGCTTTCATAAAATTTTACAACTGGGATGGCAGTAAACTGCAGCTAGAAAAACAAGCCCTGGTTCCCATCATCACCCACGAAGAGATGAATTCTTCTATTCTTGAAGTTATTGGCAAGCTTGAAGGCGATCCTAATTATAAAGACCTGTTTAAAAACGCCTTTGGCGACGAACGCATCACACCTGACAGGATTTACCGGAGTATTGCCCAATATGAATACACCCTTATTTCTGCCAGCAGTAAATACGATAAGGTGAAACGAAACGAAGGCGACACATTCACAGACAGTGAAGCACGAGGATACAAGGCCTTCAAAGCTAAATGCCAAAGCTGCCATACTACCGAACTGTTTACAGACCAGAGCTTCAGGAATGTGGGCTTTCCTTTAAACCCAAACACCAACGAGGCAGGCAGTGGCCGGGTAACAGGTATCCCTTCCGATTACATGAGTTTCAGGGTTCCTTCTTTAAGAAACGCAGAATATACAGCGCCTTACGGGAGCTTCGGACAGTTCCCCACCTTAAAGTCTGTATTAGATTACTTTGACAATGGCGTTTTAACATCGACTAACCTCGATCCGATTTTAAAAAACAACGGCAGCAGAATACCTTTGTCCGAACAGGAAAAGGATGACATTATATCCTTTATAAAAACCCTGAGCGACACAGAATTTGCAGGACGGTAAGTTCGGCTTTCCTGCATCTTCTAACATAGCCGGTATAACAATACGGGAATTAAAAAACTAAAAAGCACTTAGGTATTGAAGCATAGGCTCCGCAGAGGGAACAAAGTAAGTTTTACTCAAAAGAGACGAATATCTGCCCATTTCTCTTCAGCGGCCAAAGGGATTCGGCTGCAACACAGCTTTTAGCTTTTTAATTCCTTTATTTGCAAAAAAAGAATATTACTAAAGTCGCTCAACCGGGTTGAGGCTTGCAAAGTACTCTCAGGCCGGATTAATTAAATTTAAAAATGAACGGGTATATCCATCTTCTCACAAACAAAAAGGCAGACAGGAAAGCTTCACTTAAGCACACACTCCTGCTCCTCTTTTTATGCTTTTGCGTATGCACATCCAAGGCACAGGACACCTCCGACTCAGCCTTCGTGCGGAATCATTACATCAAGAAAGAGCAATACATCACTATGCGTGATGGAGTAAAGCTGTTTACATCTATTTACCTTCCCAAAGATCAGAGTAAGAAATACCCCATTCTGCTTAACCGTACCCCTTATACAGTAGCCCCTTATGGAAAGGACAGTTACAAAAAAACACTGGGGCCTTCCATGCTCCTGGCACGTGATGGTTACATTTTCGTTTATCAGGATGTGCGAGGGAAATGGATGAGCGAGGGAACGTTTAAAGACGTTACCCCGCATATTCCTGTTAAAAAGACTAAGAAGGAGGTGGACGAAAGCAGCGACACCTACGACACCATTGACTGGCTGGTTAAAAACCTGCCTAACAACAACGGCAAAGTCGGGATGTACGGGATATCCTATCCCGGTTTCTACTCTACGGCCGCCCTTCCCGGGGCTCACAAAGCACTGAAGGCCGTATCGCCGCAAGCGCCCGTAACCGACTGGTTTATCGGTGATGATTTTCATCACAACGGAGCTCTCTTTCTCGCAGATGCATTCGGCTTCACCTACCTGTTCAATCAGCCCAGGCCAAAGCCCATTACGCCAGATCAGGGACCAGCGGCGTTTAGCTTTCCCACCCGAGACAGTTATAAATTCTTTCTGGAGCTGGGTCCGGTTAAGAATGTCAAGGAACGTTATTTCGGCGACAGCATTTCGTTTTGGAACGACATGGTTAAGCATCCCAATTACGACAGCTACTGGAAAGCCCGCAATATCACCAAACACCTGTTCAATATAAAGCCGGCCACCCTGGTAGTCGGGGGCTTTTTCGACGCAGAAGACACATGGGGCGCACTCGCAACCTATCAGGCTATTGAAAAGCAAAACAAGCATCATTCAAATACCCTGGTTATGGGGCCCTGGTTCCACGGCGGGTGGGCGAGGTCAACCGGCGAAAAGTTTGGCGACATCGCTTTCGGCCAGCCTACTTCCACCTGGTATCTTCAAAACGTTGAGCTTCCCTTCTTCAGGCATCACCTAAAAGGAGGGCCGGACCCTCAGCTGGCCGAAGCTATCGTGTTTGAAACGGGCTCTAATCAGTGGAAAAAATATTCCGTTTGGCCGCCAGCCGAATATAAGGCAACCAATTATTACCTGCGGGCCAATGGCAAGCTGTCTTTAAGTGCCCCTACCCAAGCCAGCAGCTTTGACGAGTACCAAAGCGACCCCTCAAAGCCGGTACCTTTTGATGATGGTACCCGTTTAAATCGCAGGCGCGAGTATATGATTGCCGATCAGCGCTTCGCGTCTAGAAGGCCTGATGTAATGGTTTACCAAAGCGATGTCCTAACCAGAGACGTAACACTTTCCGGCCCGGTAATAGCCGACCTGATCGTTTCAACCACAGGCACCGATGCTGACTATGTGGTTAAGCTTATAGATGTCTATCCGGACGACTATCCTAATCCGAAACCCAATACAGAGAATGTTGAGATGAGTGGGTATCAGATGCTCGTTCGTGCCGAAGTAATGCGCGGGCGATACCGCAACAGCCTGGAAAAACCTGAAGCCATTGCAGCCAATCAGCCAACACGGGTAAAATACACACTTCCCGATGTGGCACACACGTTTAAAGCTGGTCATAAAATAATGATCCAGATACAAAACTCCTGGTTTCCTTTGGTAGACCGTAACCCTCAAAAATATGTAGACATCTACAATGCCAATGAGTCCGATTTTCAAAAGGCCATGCACAGAATCTATCACCAGGCTGGTAAAGAGTCAAAAATCGTGCTGCCGGTAATGCCTGCAGGTAAACCTTGAAAACCACAGGCGGTAGCAAACCTACCGCCTGTTATACCTTGCATACCGCTTTGCCTGCCTCTATATTTCACAAGCTGAACTAACTTTTTTTATCTTGCAGCCGTCATATAGATATTAAATCGACATCGAAATGAAAAAGATACTTATTTCCTGCGGCTGGATCTTATTGTTGCTCCCTTTAGTAACCATTGCCGGAACGAAAACACTCTGTAATTCTTTGAGTCCTTCCCGAAATTCAGTCACCCTAAAAGAGATTGCACCGTTCACAAGCATTACCCTAAGCGGCCTTATAAAAGTGGACGTAAGTTTTGGTGACGAAGAAAGCATACGGATTGAAGGCAAAGATGGCGTAGAAAAGCAAGTTTCTGCTAAGGTAAAAGGAAAGACCCTCCTCATACGTTACAAAGCACCCTTGGGCATGTATCTGCCCGAAAGTATCCCTACAGTTTATGTAACAGCCAAAACCCTCACCTCCCTTATATGTAGCGGATCGGGCGATATCAAAGTGAACGGAATTATAAAAGAATCAAAACTAACGGTCGTAAATAACGGCAGCGGGTCCGTTTCTTTCATTGCATCCGTTGATCAGTTGAAAAGTACAATCAGCGGGTCTGGGACCATTCATGCTGCCGGCTCTGCCTCCGATGCTTCTATTTTACTCAGCGGATCAGGACAATTTGCCGGCAAAGAACTTAAAACGCAAACCGTTCAGGCCACTTTGAGCGGAAACGGCAACGTGTATATACATGCAAACAAACGATTAGATGGCAACATCAGCGGAGGAGGCAAAATTTACTATACCGGCGCTGCAGAAGCCTTTGAACGTAAACTGGGCGAAGGAAAGATCGTGCATATGGATTAACCAGACTGTTAATTCAGCCTCTACTATCCATCCTGAAACAAAAAAGTCGCCTTGTGTAAGGCGACTTTTTTTATATTATCCAATTTAAATACCCAATAACAAGCGTGCAGGGTCTTCGAGCAACTGCTTCACTCTAACCAGGAAGCTAACCGACTCGCGCCCGTCAATAATACGGTGATCATAAGAAAGCGCTATATACATCATCGGACGAATAACCACCTCCTTGTTTATTGCGACCGGGCGCTCAACAATGTTATGCATACCAAGAATAGCCGACTGAGGCGCATTGATAATAGGCGTAGACATCATTGATCCAAACACACCACCATTCGTAATTGTAAAGGTACCACCCGTCATTTCTTCTATTGTAAGCTTGCTTTCACGCGCCTTGGTAGCCAGATCAACAACCTCTTTCTCAATCTCCGCAAGACTCAAAGTATGAGCATTACGGATCACCGGAACCACAAGTCCCTTGGGAGCAGAAACGGCAATAGATACATCAGCAAAGTCACTGTATACTATCTCCTCACCTTCAATGCGAGCATTTACCGAAGGAAAGTCCTTCAAAGCTTCACATACTGCTTTGGTGAAAAACGACATAAAGCCCAGGCCTACACCATATTTTTCCTTAAACTTATCCTTATACTTAGCCCTCAGGTCCATTACAGGCTTCATGTCTACTTCATTAAAGGTAGTCAGCATAGCCGTCTCGTTTTTAACAGAAACCAAGCGTCTGGATACCGTTTTACGCAGCGAGGTCATCTTTTCTCTGCGTTCTTGTCTGTCACCTGTTGCTGCAGCAGGAGCTTTGGCAGGTTCCTCTTTCTTTGGAGCAGGCTGAACTGCAGGCACCGCTGTTTCCTTTCGGGCCTTCAAGGCGTCTTCCTTAGTAATCCTACCCCCAATACCTGACCCGTTGATTGCAGATGGGCTTATATTCTTTTCTGCAAGTATCTTAGCTGCCGAGGGAGAAGCCGATCCCTGTGCGTAAGACGCTCCTTTTGAAGACGAAGCAAACTGTTCCTCCTGCCCTGAAGGCTTACTTTCAGTTCCGGCAACTTTTGATGCACCCACAGCAATAACACATACCAGCTCTCCTACTTTAACCGTATCTCCTTCATTAGCCTTGTGGCTTAAAACGCCGGCAACTTCAGCTGTAAGCTCAAATGTTGCTTTATCCGATTCAAGTTCAGCAATCTGTTCATCCATTTCAACCGAAGATCCGTCTGCCTTCAGCCATCTAGACAGCACTACCTCGGTAATAGACTCGCCCACAGCGGGCACTTTAATTTCTTTCTCTTCCACCGGTAAGGTGTCAGTCTTTGTATCCGCAGCGGCAGCAGGCTCCTTGTCTGTTTCGGCCCTACTTGCAGACTCTTGTATAGTACAGGCAACCTCGCCAATTTTAAGGGTATCGCCTTCAGCAGCATTCGTTCTAAGCACACCTGCAGATTCAGCAGCAAGTTCAAAAGTGGCCTTGTCAGACTCAAGCTCAGCAATAATCTCATCCATTTCAACCTTATCGCCATCCTTTTTAATCCACCTTGATAGTATTACTTCTGAAATTGACTCACCAACAGGTGGTACTTTTATTTCTATACTCATGATATATTTTTTTCAGTATGATTAATCTACTTTAGTAGCTTCTGTTGTTTCATTCACTACCTTTTCTTTCACATCGCTTCCTGCCCATTCTTCAAATGATCTCGAAACGATAGAAAGTTGTTCCGCAATGTGCTGCTTTGCATATCCCGTTGCAGTGCTGCTGTCCTCCGGCCGGGCAATCACTTTTAAATCAAAGCCGTAGCCTCCAAGCTTTCTGCTTACAAAAGGCCATGGACCCATGTTTTCAGGCTCTTCCTGCACCCATACCCATTCCCTTGCACGGGAGTACTTGCTTCTGAGCACTTTTAACTGAGCAAGCGGAAGAGGATAAAGTTGCTCCATACGTACTAAGGCAATATGCTTGCATTCATCCTTTTCCTGTTTTTCGAGCAAGTCGTAATACACTTTGCCTGAGCAAAGCAATACACGCTTAACATTCTTTTCACTAACATTTGCATCATCAATGATTTCCATAAATGAGTTGCCGGTGAACTCCTCAAGCCTACTCACACATTTAGGATTTCTCAATAAGCTCTTTGGAGTAAACACCACCAAAGGTTTTCGAAAATCTCTGTGAAGCTGCCGTCTGAGCAAGTGGAAGAAATTTGCAGGAGTCGTACAGTTAGCAACCTGCATATTGTCATTGGCACAAAGCGTAAGGAAGCGCTCTATACGTGCAGACGAGTGTTCGGGGCCCTGTCCTTCATAACCATGCGGCAGCAGCAAAACAATTCCGTTGGCGCGCTGCCATTTCGTTTCGGCACTCACCAGGTACTGGTCGATGATTATTTGCGCGCCGTTGGCAAAGTCGCCAAACTGTGCCTCCCAGATAGTAAGCGTTTTTGGATTAGCCAATGCGTATCCGTATTCAAAGCCAAGCACACCATATTCCGAAAGATGAGAGTTATATATCTCAAAACGCGCATCAGGATTCTCCTTATTGATCAGATGAAGAGGAATATACTCCTCTTCAGATTCCTGCAAAGTAATTACAGCGTGACGGTGAGAAAAAGTTCCCCTTTTTACATCCTCACCACTAACCCTAACGCTGAAACCATCTTCTAAAAGCGTTCCATAAGCCATAAGCTCACCCATAGCCCAATCAAAACCTTTCGTCTCGATCATGTTCCTGCGATCGGCAAAAAGCTTTTCAATTTTCCTGAAGATCTTTTTATCTGCAGGCAAGGTGGTCAGCTTCGTGGCAACCTCATTCAAAACTTCGTTTGAAACGGAGGTATCCGGGTTAACTTCAAAGTCAGATGATGTAGCCATACGCAAACCAGACCAGGCACCCGAAAATTTCGGCTTAGGCGTATAATCCTTCGGCCCCCGCGACTCATCAAGTTCCTCCTGCAGCAGTTTACGAAACTCTTTCTCCATTTCCCTAGCCAGGTCAGCATCCACACTTCCCTGTGCCAGAAGCTTCCTGTTATAAATCTCTCGCGGATTAGGATGCTCTTCAATAGCTTTATAGAGCAGCGGCTGAGTAAATTTTGGCTCATCAGCCTCGTTATGCCCGTAGCGCCTATAGCAAAGAATGTCTATAAACACGTCCAGGTGGTATTTCTGACGATACTCAAGAGCAACGCTAATGGCATATATAAGAGCTTCGGCATCATCACCATTTACGTGAAATATAGGCGATTGTGTTGTTTTAGCAATATCCGTACAATAAATCGACGATCGCCCGTCCAGATAATTTGTTGTAAAGCCAACCTGATTATTAATGACAAGATGAATAGTGCCTCCGGTTTTATACCCTTCCAGTCTTGACATCTGCAGCACCTCATACACAATACCCTGTCCGGAAATAGAAGCGTCGCCATGTATTAATATAGGCGCAAGCTTTTTGTAATCATTTTTATACTTAACGTCAATTTTAGCCCTGCTTATTCCTTCCACCACAGGGTCCACAGCCTCAAGGTGAGATGGGTTAGGCACCAGGCTTAAGTGCACCTGTTTGCCCGATTTGGTAGTAACATCTGTAGAGTAGCCCAGGTGATATTTCACATCGCCCCCGTAAGGCTGCCCTTCTTTATAACCCTTGCCCTCAAACTCCGCAAAAATCTCATCATAGGTTTTGTTCATAATGTTTGCCAGCACATTCAACCGCCCCCGGTGAGCCATGCCAATCACAAACTCGTCAATACCAACCTCGGAGCCCTTTTCAATAACATAGTCCAAAGCAGGAATAAGATTCTCGGCACCCTCCAGAGAGAACCGCTTTTGCCCAAGGAACTTAGTTCCCAGGAAGCTCTCAAAAACAACCGCCTGGTTCAGCTTTTCAAGGATACGCTTCTTCGTATCTAAAGAAAGATTAGGCGTATTCCGGCTGGCTTCAATGCGCGCCTGCAAAAACTTAATCTTGTCAGGATTTCTAATAAACATATACTCAGCCCCTATAGACTGGCAATAGGTTTCTTCGAGCATCTGTCTTATTTCACGCAGCGTAGCCGGGCCCAGACCGACTTCGTTACCTGCCTGAAATACCGTATCCAGATCCTCATCGCTCAAATCAAAGTTCTTCAGCGCCAGGTCCGGGAAATAAGTACGGCGCTTGCGCACCGGATTCGTTTTAGTGAAAAGATGACCCCGGCTCCTGTAGCCCAGAATCAGGTTCATCACGTTTGATTCCTTCTCCGAGTTCTGAGAAAAGCCGCCGGTAAAGGCAGTATCACCATTTTTCTGGCCGAAGTCAAAACCCTCAAAAAATTTCCGCCATCCATAATCTATGGATTCAGGGTCCTGTAAATAAGATTGATAGAGGGAGTCTATATACGACGCGTCTGCATTGCTGAGGTACGACAGTTTATCCATTGATTATAGTCTTAACAGCTCAAAAGTAAGGGTTTTAACACGTATTAAAGTGCTGCCCACGCCTTAATCCAAGCATTTCTTTTTTTAAATTTTCAGTTTTTTCTAAGCCACGTTAAAATGATCAAGATCACATAATTATTTTAATTAAGCAAATTTAGCTCGCTAAAAGCCAGAGGCCGATACATGGCGTAAAAACTCTCCGAAGCTTAAAGCAATTTTGATGTTAAACTGTTTAAAATCTTATAACTTAGAAGTATGAAACCAACATTATTAATATTAGCCGCAGGTATGGCTACCCGCTACGGTGGTATGAAACAAGTAGATGGGTTCGGCCCTAATAATGAAACCATCATCGACTATTCTATTCATGATGCAATACGCGCAGGATTTGGAAAAGTAGTGTTCATTATAAAAGAAGAATTTCTCGAAAGTTTTAAAGGTCTTTTTGAACCTAAATTACAAGGCAAAGTTGAAGTTGATTACGTATTTCAAAAATTCGACCTGTCGGCCTATGGCATTACAAAAGAAATAGAGCGTCAGAAGCCATGGGGTACCGGTCATGCCCTGCTCGAAGCAAGCGAAAAAGTAAAAGAACCCTTTTGTATTATCAACGCTGATGACTTTTACTCGTATGATTCATTTGAAAAAATGGCCAACTTTCTCAATACCGAGGTACGCGATGACTATTACGCATTAATGGGTTACGAGGTAGATAAAACACTTTCCGAGAATGGATCGGTATCCAGAGGCATATGCAAGGTAAGTGCTGACGGAAATCTCGAAGAGATTGTTGAGCGCACCAAGGTAACCCGCAATGGCGACAAGCTTGTTAACGAAGAGGATGACGGATCAGTAACCGTGCTTGATGATGATTTGCGGGCTTCGATGAACTTCTGGGGCTTTACCCCTGCAATATTCGAACAAGCAAAGCCCATGTTCCAGCGCTTCGTAGAAGCCAACGAGGGCAAGCCAAAAGCCGAGTTTTTTATTCCGTTAATCGCAGAAGAGCTTACAAAAACCGGACAGGCAAAGTTCAAAGTGATACCAACCTCTTCACAGTGGTTTGGAGTTACTTATAAAGAAGATAAGCCCATCGTTCAAAAAAACCTGAACGACCTGGTAGAAAACGGCACCTATCCATCTAAACTCTGGTAAGTACCTATTTTCAGCAAAAAAGGAGGTTAGCATATATCAGCTAACCTCCTTTTTTTTTATGTTAACAGAAACAGCCACAGGCCCTAAAGCAAACAATACATATAAACAAAAATCGGCTGTCTCCAATAGAAACAGCCGATTTTAGCTTTATGCAAGAACTAAACCTATCCTTTGGTTTCTTCAGCAGCAGTATCTGTTGAAGTTTCAACCTCAGGAGCAGGAGTTTCAGCCGTAGCGCTTTCTGCAACAGCAGGAGCCTCAGCGGCTTTCTTTTTACTCGAACCCCTTCTGCGGGTAGTTTTCTTTTCAGCCTGAGCAGGAGCGGCAGACTTATAAACAGTGTTATAATCAACCAGCTCGATCATAGCCATTTCAGCATTATCACCAAAACGGTTTTCAAGCTTAATAATACGGGTATAGCCTCCCGGACGATTAGCAACCTTAGCCGCTATGTCGCGAAACAGCTCAGCTACAACTTCCTTGTCCTGAAGGTAGCTAAATACAGTTCTGCGAGAGTGAGTAGTATCGTTCTTAGATTTTGTAATCAAAGGCTCAATATACGTACGAAGCACTTTTGCCTTAGCCAAAGTAGTGTTAATACGCTTGTGTTTGATAAGCGAGGAAGCCATATTAGCCAGCATCGCTTCGCGGTGGCTCTTAGTACGGCCCAGGTGGTTGTCTTTTTTTCCGTGTCTCATTGTTATTGTTTTTACATGCTTGTACCGTTCAGTTACCTACCGAGGAATTACAAACATGTCGCTTACTATTAACCCGCTAAGGGCTTAAAATTATTCTTCGTCCAGTTTAAACTTGCTAAGGTTCATGCCAAAAGAAAGGCCTTTAGACTTAACTAAATCTTGTATTTCAGTAAGAGACTTCTTACCAAAATTTCTGAATTTAAGCATATCTGCTACATCGTAAGAAACAAGATCGGCAAGGCTGCGTATATCAGCAGCTTTAAGGCAGTTCAACGCACGTACAGAAAGATCCAGGTCAACAAGTTCAGTTTTCAGTATCTTACGCATGTGAAGGATCTCTTCGTCAACCTCTTTAGTCTCCTCTTTTGTCTGAGCTTCAAGCATTATGTTCTCGTCAGAGAAAAGAAGGAAGTGATGGATAAGGATCTTGGCCGCTTCTTTAAGAGCAGATTCAGGGTCTATCGAACCATCCGTGCTTATGTCAAGAACCAGCTTTTCATAGTCGGTCTTCTGTTCAACACGGTAGTTTTCTATAACATATTTAACATTTTTAATCGGAGTAAAGATCGAGTCGATCGCAATTACCCCAACCATAGCTTCAGGATTTTTATTCTCCTCAGCCGGAATATATCCTCTTCCTTTTGAAACTGTAAGTTCAACTTCAAGGGTAATCTCCGACTCCATGTTGCAAACCACCATTTCGGGGTTCAGCACAGTAAAGTTATTTGAGAACCGCGTGATATCACCCGCTTTAAATTGGTCCTGACCGTTAATTACAATATAAATCTTTTCAGAATCACCAGAGTCTCCTGTTTTTTTGAAACGCACTTGTTTAAGGTTCAAGATTATTTCAGTAACATCCTCTGCAACACCCTTTATAGTTGAAAACTCATGAGATACGCCTATAAAACGAACTGAAGTAATTGCATAACCTTCTAAAGAAGATAACAAAATACGACGTAAAGCATTACCTATGGTAACACCGAAACCTGGCTCCAACGGACGAAATTCAAACGTACCGTCAAAATCCGTAGATTTCTGCATGATAACTTTGTCAGGTTTCTGGAATGCTAAAATTGCCATTTATATTTAATTAAATATTTTTAAAGAGTGCAGCCGCCATAAAGGCAGCTGCATTAATTATTTAGAGTAAAGCTCGACGATTAAGTTTTCCTTAATATTCTCAGGTATATCCTCCCTGTTCGGATAAGTAAGGAACTTACCGGTAAATGTATTAGCATCCCATTCTAACCAGGCATGCTTATTTATTTTACGGCCGGCTACTGAATTAGAAATAACTTCCAAAGACTTAGAGCGTTCTCTTACAGAAATAACATCACCTGCACGAAGTGAATAAGAAGGGATGTTAACCACTTCTCCGTTTACGTTTATATGCTTATGGCTTACCAACTGGCGCGCAGCAGAGCGTGTTGGAGCAATACCTAAACGGTATACTGTATTATCTAAACGAGCTTCAAGTAACTTCAAAAAGTTTTCACCCTTAACACCTACTTTAGAAGAAGCCTTATCAAAAAGGTTAGCAAACTGACGTTCAAGAACACCATACGTATATTTCAACTTCTGCTTTTCCATCAACTGAATAGCAAATTCTGATTGCTTTCCACGACGCTTAGAAGCACCATGCATTCCAGGAGGATAGTTTTTTCTTTCTAAAGCCTTATCAGGACCGAAAATTGGTTCTCTGAATCTACGGGCTATTTTGGATTTTGGACCGGTATATCTTGCCATTATGTTTAGTTTAAAGTATCAGTCAGTCCGCAACTGCTGAATCTTATCTTTAATATTTAGTTCGTTACAGGCATCTTAAGCAAAGCCTGCATATAAGTTATAATTAAACGCGTCTTCTTTTCGGAGGACGGCATCCGTTGTGAGGCAAAGGAGTGATATCCTTAATTGTTGTCACCTCAATGCCTGTAGTCTGCAAAGTACGGATAGCTGATTCACGACCAGAACCCGGGCCTTTCACAAAAACCTCTACTTTACGTAATCCAAGATCGTAAGCAACTTTACCGCAATCAGCCGCAGCCTGAGAAGCAGCATAAGGAGTATTTTTCTTAGAACCCCTGAAACCCATCTTACCTGCAGAAGACCAGGAAATAGCCTGGCCCTGAGAGTTTGTCAGGGTTACAATTATATTATTAAACGTAGCACTGATGTGAGCCTGGCCTACAGGTTCAATAACAACAATACGCTTTTTGGTTACCTTTTTAGTTTTAGCCATTATCTATACAATATTATTTAGTAGCCTTTTTCTTGTTAGCGACTGTCTTACGCTTACCCTTACGAGTACGAGTGTTGTTCTTAGTTCTCTGACCACGCACGGGCAATCCCTTACGGTGGCGTAAGCCTCTGTAACATCCAATGTCCATTAAACGTTTAATGTTTAACTGCACTTCAGAGCGAAGAGAACCTTCAACTTTAACTCTTTCGTTAATGATTGTACGGATCGCTGAGAGCTGTTCATCGGTCCAGTCTTGTACCTTAACATCATAGCTTATACCTGCTTCATCCAGGATGCTTTGGGCAGTAGCTTTTCCAATTCCGAAGATGTAGGTAAGGCCGATCTCTCCTCTTTTGTTTTTTGGTAAATCAATACCTGATATTCTTGCCATATTTTAATAAGTAATTTAAAAATCGAATGATCCGCTGCCGTTCATTCAATAATACATTTATCCCTGGCGCTGCTTATACTTCGGGTTCTTCTTGTTTATAACATAAAGCTTTCCCTTACGGCGAATTATTTTACAATCAGCGCTGCGCTTTTTTATGGATGCTCTAACTTTCATCTTATTTATATCTATAAGTTATTCTACCTTTTGTTAAGTCGTAAGGAGACATTTCAAGCTTTACTTTATCACCCGGCAATATCTTGATGTAGTGCATACGCATCTTACCAGAAATGTGAGCAATAATTTCGTGTCCGTTTTCCAACTCAACGCGAAACATAGCATTTGACAATGCTTCCCTTATAATACCATCTTGTTCAATAGAGGCCTGTTTAGCCATATTTTATTGATTTCTATATAATTACCCAAACCGATTGGGGTTGCAAAATTAAATAAAAAAATTGTAATTTCTTTATTTGGACCTTTTTAATTTATAATCAGCGTCTTAAAGATTTCTTACTTCGCTAAAACCTCATCTATACAATCAAAAGGCGACAACACATCCGCTTTACCTTTTTTAACTGCCAGAGTATATTCAAAATGAGCAGAAGGCAAACCATCCACACTACTTACAGTCCAGCCATCTTCCCAAAACTTCACACCAGCCTTTCCAAGGTTAATCATAGGTTCAATACAAATCACCATACCCTCTTCCAGCTTCACTCCCACGCCGCGCTTTCCATAATTAGGCACTTCAGGTTTCTCATGCAGGGCAAAGCCCACACCGTGTCCCACCAGCTCTTTCACCACGCCATAGCCGTTAGCTTCAGCATGTTGCTGAACGGCATATGCAATATCTCCAACACGCATACCCACCACAGCCTTTTCAACACCCTTGTCAAGGCATTCTCGTGTTACCTTCAATAACTGCCTAATCTCTTCGCTTACCTCGCCTACAGCAAACGTAAAGGCAGAGTCGCCCACAAAATTGTTGAGGGTAACGCCACAATCTACCGATATTATATCGCCCTCTGCAAGTTCCTCTTCCCCCGGAAAACCATGTACCACCTTGTCATTTGTAGAAATGCAAAGCGAATATGGAAAACCGTTATAGTTCAGAAAAGAAGGAACCGCACCATGGTCCCTTATAAACGTTTCTGCAAGGTTGTTAAGGTCAATAGTTTTAACTCCCGGCCTTATATGCTTACCCACTTCTGCCAAAGTCTTTGACACCAGCAAAGCACTTTCTCTTATCAGCTCAATCTCCTCAGCAGTTTTTAATCTTATCCTGGACATTTCTATTAAATTACCGAACGTTCAGCCTGAGTAGTTACCGGTGTACGTCCCCTCAGTCTTCCGGTTTTCATTAAACCATCGTAATGACGCATTAACAAATGACTTTCAATCTGCTGCAAAGTATCCAGCACCACACCCACAAGGATCAACAATGAAGTACCTCCATAAAAGTGAGCAAAGTTGCTGTTCACCCCAAAGAGAGTAGCTATTGATGGAAGTATTGCTATGATAGCAATGAATATAGAACCGGGAAGGGTAATTTTCGAAATTACAGCATCTACATATTCACCGGTAGATTTGCCAGGTTTAACGCCCGGTATAAAACCACCGTTCTTCTTCATATCTTCAGACATTTGCACCGGATTAACCGTAATAGCTGTATAGAAGAATGTAAAGGCAATAATTAATAAAGCAAACACAAGGTTGTATACCCACGAAGTATAATTACTCAACTGGTTCAAAAAAGGTCCTTGCAAGGAAGGGAAGAACTGACCAAGAGTGGCCGGAATGAACATTAAAGCCTGAGCAAAGATGATTGGCATTACCCCCGCAGCAGTCACCTTCAAAGGAATGTACTGGCGCACTCCGCCGTATTGCTTATTGCCTATAATCTTTTTTGCATACTGCACCGGGATCTTACGAACACCCTGCACAATAAGAATAGTGAATACCACTACGAAGAACAAAGCAATAATTTCGACAATAAAAGCAATAATACTTCCGCCGCCACCAATGCGGGAGTCAAACTCCGTAATAAGCGATGCCGGAAGCCTGGCAATGATACCCACCATAATGATCAGAGAAATACCATTACCAATACCTTTATCAGTGATTTTTTCGCCAAGCCACATAACAAATAAGGTACCTGCAGTCAAAACCATCATTGAAGAAATTGTAAACAGAGGATCACCAACCAGCCTGGCATCAGCAGGTACCTGAGTACGAACATAGCCAATAGCCTGAAGCAGCGTAATAGCTACAGTTAAGTAGCGCGTAATCTGCGTAATCTTCTTTCTACCACTTTCGCCTTCCTTTTGCATTTTCTGGAATGTAGGCACAGCGATACCCATAAGCTGCATCACAATAGATGCAGAAATATAAGGCATTACGCCGAGGGCAAATATAGAAGCTCTTTCAAACGAACCACCTGCAAACATATTAAGCAGGCCAAGTAAGCCTTCGCTATTACCCTGCGCCAAAGCCATAGAGTTTACTCCAGGCAATGTTACAAAGGATCCTACACGGTAAATCAAAAGAAATAAGAGTGTGTTTAAAATACGCACCCTTAAATCTTCTATCTTCCAGATATTTGAAAGAGTAGTAATTAACTTCTTCATTAATTATAAGTTTACAATTGCACCACCGGCATCTTCAATAGCCTTTTTAGCTGTAGCGGTAAAAGCATGCGCAGAAACTTCAAGCTTAGCTGTAAGTTCGCCACGTCCGAGTATTTTAACACGGTCATTTTTAGATACCAGGCCATGCTCCTTTAAGGTAGCAAAGTCAATAGTAGCAATGCCTGCACCATCAGCCAGCTTTTGAAGTACATCAAGGTTTACACCTACATACTCCACACGGTTAATGTTTTTAAAGCCAATTTTAGGTATACGTCTTTGCAAAGGCATCTGACCACCTTCAAACCCAACCTTAGTGCTTGAGCCCGAGCGTGAACCTGCGCCCTTATGTCCGCGAGTTGACGTACCACCACGGCCAGAGCCTGTACCACGTCCTATACGTTTCTTATTTTTGATTGAACCTTCTGCAGGTTTCAAATTACTTAAGTTCATAATTAAATACTTTCTACTGCTACTAGGTGA
The DNA here is from genome assembly GCA_002332615.1 of Sphingobacteriaceae bacterium UBA2059. Lineage (GTDB taxonomy): Bacteria > Bacteroidota > Bacteroidia > Sphingobacteriales > Sphingobacteriaceae > Arcticibacter. The sequence continues at coordinate 48,289 of DDAL01000018.1, forward strand.
TTAACTTTTCTTACCATCCCTATAATTGCCGGGGTAGCTTCAACTTCTACAGCCTTGTTAATTTTAGTCAAACCTAAAGCCTGCATAGTTTTCTTCTGGCGCTCGCTTCTGTCGATAACGCTTTTTATCTGAGTGATCTTAATCTTCGCCATGATCTTATCCGTTAAAAACTTTATTAAGATCCACACCACGCTGTTGTGCAACTGTAAACGCATCTCTCATTTGAGACAAAGCATAAACGGTAGCCTTAACCACATTGTGCGGATTAGATGAACCTCTTGATTTAGCCAATACGTTTTGTATACCTGCACTTTCCAGTACGGCACGCATCGCGCCGCCGGCAAGTACACCTGTACCGTTAGCAGCAGGCTTAATTAAAACAAAACCACCTGAAAACTTACCATATTGTTCGTGCGGAACAGTTCCGTTAATAATAGGAACCTTAATCAGATTCTTTTTAGCATCGTCAACACCTTTTGCAATAGCTTCAGTTACTTCCTTAGCCTTACCAAGGCCAAAGCCAACCACGCCATTTTCGTCGCCCACTACTACGATTGCTGAAAAGCTGAATGTACGGCCACCTTTGGTAACCTTTGCAACACGTTGTATACTCACCAAACGATCTTTTAACTCAATCTCGCTTGATTTTACTCTTTTTATATTGATTGTAGACATCTATTTTTCAGATTAAAACTTTAAACCACTTTCACGTGCACCTTCGGCAAGAGACTTCACACGACCATGATATAAATAACCATTTCGATCAAATACCACTTGTGAAACACCTGCAGCCAGGGCTTTTTCAGCCAATGCTTTCCCTACCGCTTTTGATTGTTCACACTTATTGCCGTTTGCTGAAAAGTCTTTAGATAATGACGAGGCAGACGCAAGGGTCTTACCGGTAGTATCGTCAATAACCTGAGCATAGATACCTTTGTTACTTCTGAATACTGACAAACGCGGACGTTCAGTAGAACCAGACAATCTTCTTCTAATTCCTTTTTTAATTCGCTCTCTGCGAGATAATTTACTTCCTGCCATGATTAATTACTTTTTAGATGCTGATTTACCTGCTTTTCTTCTTAACTCTTCGCCTACAAACTTAATACCCTTGCCTTTGTATGGCTCCGGAGTACGTAGTGAACGTATTTTAGCAGCAACCTGTCCTAACAATTGTTTGTCTATACTCTCTAATGTAATAATAGGGTTTTTACCCTTTTCAGAAGCAGTAGTTACACTTATTTCCTTAGGCAGTTCAAACACCACGTGGTGAGAGAAACCTAATACAAGATCCAATGTATTTCCAGTATTGGTAGCGCGATAACCCACACCCACCAGTTCCTGCTGTAATTTATAACCTTCGGTAACACCGGTTACCATGTTATTGATTAAAGAACGATAAAGACCATGCAGGGCTTTATGTTGCTTTTGCTCAGATGGACGCTTAACAATAAGCTGTCCGTCTTCCTGTTCTACGATGATCCCACCGTTAATTTTTTGGCTAAGTTGTCCTTTGGGCCCTTTTACACTTACCTCATCATTGGCAATGGTAACAGTAACACCACCAGGGATTACTATCGGCGCTTTTCCTATTCTTGACATCTGTTAATCCTCCCGACTAGTTAATGTAACATAATACTTCGCCACCGATATTAAGGTTGCGCGCTTCCTTATCAGTCATAACCCCTTTTGAGGTAGACAGGATGGCAATACCTAAACCGTTTAACACGCGTGGCATATTCTCTACACCTGCATACTTTCTCAAACCTGGTTTACTCACACGTGTTAAAGTGCGAATAGCAGGAACTTTGCTTACAGGATGATACTTCAAAGCAATTTTAATTTTGCCCTGAACATCATTATCCTCAAACTTAAAGTTCGCAATGTAACCCTTGTCAAAAAGAACTTTAGTAATTTCTTTTTTAAGGTTTGATGCAGGAATTTCAACAACCCTGTGGTTGGCCTTAATGGCATTCCTTACTCTTGTAAGATAATCTGCTATTGGATCTGTATTCATTATTTGTTGTTTATGATAGTGGTTTCCATGCCGGACCTGCTATCCGTTAAGTTCAATATATACTACTACCAGTGCAGTAGTATGTGTTTACGTATTACCAGCTTGCCTTTTTTACTCCCGGTATTTTACCAGCAAGAGCCATTTCGCGGAAAGTAACACGGTTTATACCAAATATTCTGATATATCCGCGGGGGCGGCCTGTCAGTTTGCAACGATTGTGCAAACGTACCGGCGAAGCGTTTTTAGGTAATTTATCCAGTTCGGCATAATTACCTTCAGCTTTTAACGCCGCTCTTTTTTCTGCATATCTGGCAACTAATTTCGCACGTTTTACTTCACGTGCCTTTACACCTTCTTTAGCCATTATTTACTGTTTGATTTTTAAATGGTAAACCAAATTGCTTTAACAATTCAAGCGCTTCAACATCATTTTCAGCCGAAGTTACAAATGTAATATCCATACCCATAATCTTATTCACCTTATCGATATTAATTTCAGGGAAAATGATCTGCTCAGAAACGCCCAGGGTATAATTACCATGTCCGTCAAAACCTTTATCGTTTATACCTTTGAAATCGCGGATACGAGGTAAAGCAACAGAGATAAGGCGATCAAGAAATTCATACATCTGAGAGTCTCTCAATGTAACACGCACACCGATCGGCATTCCCTTACGTAACTTAAAGTTAGAGATATCCTTTTTAGACTTAGCAGCAACTGCCAGCTGACCAGTGATAGTGGTAAGTTCGGCAATAGCACTTTCTATGAGCTTCTTGTCAGAAGTAGCACCACCAACACCCTGGTTAATGGCAATCTTCATGAGTTTAGGAACCTGCATTACGCTTTTATACTGAAACTTGTCTTTCAGCGCTGTGCGTATTTCTTCCTTATATTTTGTTTTTAATCTTGGTACGTAAGTCATTACTTAATTTCCTCCCCGGATTTTTTAGCTATTCTAACCAATTTACCTTCAGCATTCTTTTCTCTGCCAATACGGGTTGGTTTACCGCTTTTAGCATCAACCAGCATCAGGTTTGATACATGGATAGGAGCTTCTTTTTTAATGATACCCCCGTTAGGGTTGGCAGCATTAGGTTTAGTATGACGTGAAACTGTATTAGCTCCCTCAACAATTGCCCTGTTCTCCTTTACAAATACTTCTAATATCTTGCCCTGCTTACCTTTTGAGTCGCCGGCAATCACCTCAACCAAATCCCCCTTACGGATCTTTAGTTTAGCCTGCAAATTTTTATTCTTTTCCATGTTACAATACCTCCGGTGCTAATGATATGATCTTCATAAATTGTTTTTCACGCAATTCCCTGGCAACCGGGCCGAAGATACGTGTTCCCCGAGGCTCATCCTGATTGTTCAGCAATACAGCTGCATTATCATCAAAGCGAATGTACGAGCCATCCTTACGTCTGATTTCTTTCTTTGTCCTAACTACGACTGCTTTTGAAACAGTACCTTTTTTGACGTTTCCTGAAGGGATTGCACTTTTCACAGTTACAACAACTTTATCACCGATAGAAGCATAACGCTTACCGGTACCGCCCAGAACACGGATCACTAAAACTTCTTTAGCTCCGCTGTTATCTGCAACATTTAATCTTGATTCCTGTTGTACCATTACTTAGCCCTTTCTAAAATTTCAACTAAACGCCAGTTCTTAGTCTTACTCAGAGGACGAGTCTCCATAATCAACACTGTATCACCGATACCGCAGGTGTTGCTTTCGTCATGAGCCTTAAATTTGGTAGTTTTATTTACAAACTTTCCATAGATAGGGTGTTTTACCTTCCTTTCTACTGCAACTACAATAGACTTATCCATCTTGTTGCTAACTACCAACCCTGTACGGGTCTTTCTTAATTTTCTTTCCATTCGACTCTAAAATTATTCTGTTTCAGAAGCGGACACCTTTGCAGCAGCCTCTACAGCTGTACGTTTTGTCAATTCTGTTTTCAAACGTGCGATATCTTTTCGTACCGATGCTATGCGAGATGGATTCTCTATGGCCGAAACTGTATGCGCAAATTTTAATTTAGTGAGATTGGCTTTCTCTTCTAGAAGACGTGCCTGGATCTCTTCTGTTGATAGCTCTAATATTTCTGAGTTTTTCATCTTTTTCTTTATAAGCTATGCTTCTACGTAATCTCTACGTGTAACAAATTTTGTTTGTATCGGCAATTTCTGTGCAGCAAGGCGCAATGCTTCTTTGGCTACTTCCAAAGGCACTCCCTCCGCTTCAAAAATCATTCTTCCTGGTCTTACTACCGCAACCCAATACTCGGGTGCACCCTTACCCTTACCCATACGTACTTCGGCAGGTTTCTTTGTAACCGGTTTATCCGGGAATATACGAATCCATACTTGTCCCTCACGTTTCATATAACGTGTAACGGCAATACGGGCAGCTTCAATCTGGCGGCTGGTAATCCATGCCGGCTCCATTGATTTTATTCCGAAAGAACCGAATGCAAGTTCAGCACCCCTGGTAGCTAAACCTTTCATTCTGCCCTTCTGCATCTTTCTGAACTTCGTTCTTTTTGGCTGTAACATCTGTGTGTTTAATTAAATCGTTAACGATCTTTCAATTATCTCTTAACGGCGTGGGCCACCCTGACGGTTTTGTCCACCACCCTGGCGGTTCTGTCCACCACCCTGACGGTTTGGACCGCCGCCCTGACGGTTTTGCGCTCCACCCTGACGGTTTTGTCCACCGCCCTGGCCTCCGCGTCTGTCGCCGCTTCTTCTCTCACCTGCGCCACCTCTTCTATCGCCACCTCTGTCGCCCGCATACGCAGGAGCTCCATCACCTCTTCCCCTCACACCGGCAGTCTGGCCAATATTCGGAGACAGATCGCGCTTACCGTAAACCTCACCTTTACATATCCAAACCTTAACGCCTATTTTACCATAAGTAGTCAAAGCTTCAGCCAATGCATAGTCAATATCAGCACGGAATGTGTGCAAAGGAATTCTTCCATCCTTATATTGCTCAGTACGTGCCATTTCAGCACCGCCTAAACGGCCCGAACACATTACCTTTATACCTTCAGCACCTATACGCATAGTTGATGCAATAGATGTTTTCATTGCACGACGGAATGAAATACGTGCTTCCAGTTGTTTAGCAATACCCTCTGCTACCAGCTGAGCATCAAGCTCAGGACGTTTGATTTCGAAGATGTTAATCTGAACATCTTTTTTAGTCAGCTTTTTAAGCTCTTCTTTAATCTTATCAACCTCCTGGCCGCCTTTACCAATTACAATACCCGGACGGGCAGTGTGTATAGTTACAGTTATGCGTTTTAAAGTACGTTCAATTACCAGCTTGGCAACACCGCCTTTAGAAATACGAGCAGAAAGATACTTACGGATTTTTTCGTCTTCAACTAATTTATCGGAGTAGTTGTTGCCACCGAACCAGTTAGAATCCCAACCTTTGATGATTCCTAATCTGTTACCTATTGGATGTGCTTTTTGTCCCATTTCTCCTTAATTAGTTTGTGTTTCGAGATTTTTGCTATCAACAACCAGGGTTACGTGGTTAGAACGCTTACGAATTCTAAATCCTCTTCCCTGGGGGGCTGGTCTCAGCCTCTTCAATTGACGACCGCCATCTACAAACACCGTTTTCACAAACAGCTCATTATCTTCAGGACGTTGGCCTTCATTTTTAGCTTCCCAGTTTTTGATAGCCGATAATAACAGCTTCTCTACTCTTTGGGCAGCTTCCTTGTTTGTATATTTTAATATGTATAGTGCCTTTTCTACACGTTCACCCCGAATCAGATCAACAACCAGTCTCATCTTACGAGGCGATGTAGGGCAATTATTTAATTTTGCTACTGCTTCCATTGCTTATTTCTTCTTTTCAGCGTGACCTCTAAATGTTCTGGTTGGAGCAAATTCTCCCAACTTGTGACCAACCATGTTCTCTGTTACGTATACAGGTATAAATTTATTGCCATTATGAACAGCAAACGTATGACCTACAAAATCAGGAGAAATCATTGACCGGCGTGACCAGGTCTTTATAACCGACTTCTTAGTGGTTTCGTTCATTGAAAACACTTTGCTTTCAAGATTATGGTCTATATATGGGCCTTTTTTAATCGAACGAGCCATTATTTCTTCCTCCTTTCAATGATATAACGATCTGAGGTCTTTTTCTTATTACGAGTTTTATAACCTTTTGCTAATACACCGGTTCTTGAACGTGGGTGACCACCGGAGGTCCTGCCTTCACCACCACCCATCGGGTGATCGACTGGGTTCATTGCAACACCACGTACACGCGGACGTACACCTAACCAGCGGTTCCTACCTGCTTTACCCAATACCTCATTGGCTTTTTCAGAGTTAGAAACAGATCCGATAGTAGCCATACATGTAGACAGAATCATTCTTGATTCGCCTGAAGGCAGCTTAATAATCGCATACTTCCCGTCGCGGGCAGCAAGCTGTGCAAATGTGCCTGCACTACGGGCTATAGAAGCTCCCTGGCCTGGCTGCAATTCAATGTTATGAATTACCGAACCAAGAGGAATACTTTTTAGCGGAAGAGCGTTTCCAACTTCAGGAGCTACAGCATCGCCTGAAAGAACGGTTTGTCCAACCTTCAATCCTTCAGGAGCAATGATATAACGCTTTTCACCATCAGCATAGTTCAAAAGAGCTATACGTGCTGTACGGTTAGGATCATACTCAATAGTGGCAACAGTTGCGGGAACATCTTTTTTATCGCGTTTAAAATCTATCAATCGGTATGATTTCTTGTGTCCCCCACCGATGTAACGCATAGTCATTTTACCGGTATTGTTTCTACCGCCTGATCTTTTGATAGAAACCACAAGTGACTTTTCAGGAACGTTTGTTGTAACGTCTGAATAATCGCCACCAAGACGGTTTCTTGTACCAGGGGTAACCGGGTTAAATTTTTTAACTGCCATTGTTTAATTAAATATTGCTGTAAAAGTCAATAGTTTCACCTTCTTTAAGAGTTACAATAGCTTTTTTGTACTTAGCCGAACGGCCCGATACAAAACCTGCTTTTGTATATCTGCTCTTGGATTTGCCACCCACCACCATGGTATTTACTGCCTCAATGGTTACGCCATACATTTGTTCAATTGCACCTTTAATTTGCAATTTGTTGGCTCTGTGGTCTACTTTAAATGCATAGCGGTTTAACTTCTCAGTCAATACCGATGCTTTTTCTGTTAAAATGGGTTTCTTTAAAATTTCCATAATTACTTGGACAATGCCTCCTCCAATGTTTTAACAGAACCCATAGTAAGCAAAAGCTTGCCAGCATTTAATACATCATATGTACTAAGCTGATCGGCAGTTACAACTTTCGCCTTCTTTATATTTCTGCTTGATAAATAAACATTTTGATTTGCAGCAGGCAATACCAATAAGGTCTTCTCTGTGCTCATGTTAAGATCAGCAACCATTTTTATATAGTTCTTAGTCTTAACCGAATCAAAATTAACATCTTCAATAACCAGGATATTATTATCTTTTGCTTTATAAGAAAGAGCCGACTTACGAGCCAGTTGCTTTAGTTTCTTATTCAGCTTAAAGCTATAATCGCGGGGCTGAGGGCCGAATATACGTCCGCCACCGTTAAACAAAGGCGACTTTATACTACCTGCACGCGCACCACCGGTACCCTTTTGCTTATGTAACTTGCGGGTTGAACCAGCAATTTCGTTACGCTGTTTTGATTTATGCGTACCCTGACGTTGATTAGCAAGATATTGCTTTACATCAAGATAGATTGCATGATCGTTAGGCTCTACACCAAAAATCGATTCAGGAAGTTGCACCTTGGCACCTGTTTCTTTGCCTGAAATATTTACTACACTGACTTCCATCTTATTTATCAACGATTACGTAAGAACCTTTAGCTCCCGGAACTGAACCGCTAACTACCAATAAATTTTGCTCAGGATAGATCTTCAACACCTGAAGGTTTTGAATCTTTACCCTTGCACCACCTGTACGGCCTGCCATGCGGGTGCCTTTAAATACTCTTGATGGCCATGATGAAGCTCCAAGTGAACCCGGCGCTCTAAGCCTGTTGTGCTGACCGTGGGTTTGCATACCCACACCTCCAAAGCCATGACGCTTTACAACACCCTGAAAACCTTTACCTTTTGAAGTTCCAACCACATCCACATACTCACCTTCTTCAAAGATACCCACCGTAATGGTGTCCCCAAGTTGTGTTTCTTCAAATTCATCAAACTCTACCAGCTTACGCTTTGGAGTTGTGTTTGCTTTGGAGAAATGTCCCTTTAATGGCCCAGTGGTGTTTTTCTCTTTTTTCTCGTCATAACCCAACTGAACCGCCTCATACCCATCCTTCTCGGTGGTACGGACCTGCGTTACTACGCAAGGGCCAGCTTCGATCACCGTACATGGGATATTGCGCCCCTCGGAGTCGTAAATGCTGGTCATTCCTACTTTTTTTCCAATAATTCCTGACATTTTCTTTTATTTCGTTTGTGCCCATCGAAGCAGTAGGGCTTCGCTCAAGGCATGATTTTCCCCTGAAAGGGACGGCAAAGATAGAAATGTTTAATTAATTATCAAACACTTACGAATGATTTTTATATAAAAATGGCTAGTATGCAGAAACTTAGGTCCAAAGGTAACACCCTGTTTCCTATAACAAAAAAAGAGGCCTGTTCGGGCCTCTTTTTCTTTAAATCCGGAAGGATTTTCTACGAACGCATCCTGTCTTTGTGACTGCCTTCGGCTATTTCTTCAATCATTTTTTCGTTAAAAGCAGCTAAATCATCCGGAGTACGACTGGTCACCAGCCCCATATCCACTACTACTTCCTCGTCTACCCAGTTTGCTCCCGCGTTTATCAGGTCTTTTTTTACCGAGTGATAAGATGTAAGCTTACGTCCTTTTACAACTTCGGCGTCAATAAGCGACTGCGGACCGTGGCATATAGCGGCTACGGGCTTTGCCTCTTTAAACATATCTTTTATAAAACGTAAAGCATGCTCATTGGTACGCAGCTGATCCGGATTAAACACTCCGCCCGGAAGCATCAGTGCATCATAATCCTCGGCTTTAGCATCGGCAATGTTTACATCTACCGGTACCTCAGCAGACCACTCGTGATGGTTCATCCCTCTTACATGTCCCTGCTGCGGCGAAATAACGTGCACGGTTGCACCTGCTTCTTCCAATGCTTTTTTAGGACTTGTTAATTCTACTTCTTCAAAACCGCTTTCTGTTAAAATTGCGACCTTTTTGTTACTTAAGTTTGCCATAATTGTTTTTTATAAATAGTGTTTAGCAGTAAGGTATTGATACTTCACACCTTGTATACCAAGCTCAACAAAGCACCCGACTTATAGTTTATTAAGCCAGTGTCATTATATTGACCCAGGCACGGGCTAGGCCTCCGGGGCCGCAGTTTCTGCAGACGCTTTAAAAACCTTATAGCGCACCTGGTAACCTTCGGGCGCATAGATAACCAAGGGCAGTCGACTGTTATAGTCTGTAAGCAGGCTTTTGGCAGCAACAAACTTTTGTGTAAGCTTAGCATCCGGACAGCCCATCCGGGTGGCCGACACATTTCCGCTGGTAGCGAAGGTATAATAGGTGTACCCAAATCCGTTTACCGTTTCCTCTTTCAAGGAGCCGGCCAGGAAGTGCCTGTTGCAATCAACCATCATCAACTTGCCGGGGCTAAGCTCTATCTTGTAATTCTGCTCCTGATTGATGGACCTGGATGGAAGATTAATAACATAGCGCACATATCCCTTTCGGGGCGCGGGAAAGTTCTTTAGCTGAGCGGCAGCTTCGGCAGCGCCTTTGCCTGAATCTCCAGAGCTTTTAATTGTGTTGCAGGACATAGCAGTTAATAGAACGATGCCGGCCAGAAGCAAATGATGTATTTTCATAGTTTCTAAGTATAAACTGGTATAAGAACAGCAAGGCATTAAAAAGCTTTAAGTGCAACTGTATACTCTCTTTATCAAACAATTTGCACGCAAAAGGTTTCCTTAATAAACATACAAGTTATAAAAAGCATGAAAAAAGCCGTCATTGCAGGAAGCAGCGGACTGGTAGGAAGCAACCTGCTGCAACTATTGCTTCGTTCAGACCAGTATTCCTCTGTTACAAGTTTCGTTCGCAAAGCTTCGGGCATGCAGCACCCCCGCTTAAAGGAGATCGTTCTTGACTTTAATACGCTGCGTGAATACAGTGCGGAGTTTAATGCAGATGTGGTATTTTCCTGCCTGGGCACAACCAAGGCAAAAACCCCCGATAAGGTAATGTACCGCAAAATTGAACAGGGGTTTCCCCTTGAAATGAGCCGGCTTGCACTTGCCGGCGGTGCTTTGCAAATGCACTATATCAGTGCCATAGGCGCCAGTCCTACCAGCATCGTGCCTTACCTGCGTTTTAAAGGACAGGCCGAGTCGAGCCTGGGGCGTACGGGCCTTCCTTCGGTTTATTTATACAGGCCATCGCTCATAACCGGACAACGTAAAGAAAACAGGCCGGCCGAAAAGCTGGCCGAAGGCATGATGTCGCTCGTCAATCCGCTTCTGCAAGGCGGCCTGGCACGCTACCGAAGCATTGAAGCGGCTCACATAGCCCGGGCAATGTATGCCTGTTCGCTTAAACCTGCCAAAGGCATTCATGTACTGCACGCGGATGATATACAAAGGCTGAGCGTGGCGGCTGAACCCTCGCTTTAAGGCTATTTATAAACCGTCGCTGCTACACCTTATTTCTAATACAGGCTTCTAACTCGGGGCTTTCAGCAAGGGCCTTCATGCCCTTGCTGAAAAGAGGGCCAAATTCGTATTTTTCGTGCCGCCGGGCCCAAGGCCAGAGCCCTAACCGGTCCGCGACAGCTACGACATTGCGGCAGGCTGCGCCCGGTATAAAGGCACACTCGATCCATGTAAAACATGGACTCATCACGGCTGCATCATGGTTACATTCCGGCATCAGTCCGAACCTGTGAGGCAGCTGTTAAGTTTCATTTGCCTTAAAATATTTCTACTTTTAAAAAAATCACCCCTTAAAACAACAGTGCATATGTTAAAAGGAACAAAGTTCATAACCAACAAACCTGTTTTTTACTCATCGGTGCTGCTCACCTTTAGCGGGCTGCTTCTTTGCATCCTGTTTCAGGAATCTGCACTCGAGTGGTTTTCAAAAACCCAGTATCTGATAACCGAAAATCTGGGCTGGTTTTTAATCCTCACCGTTAACTTTGTTCTTATCTTTTGCCTGTCGCTTGCTTTTGGCAAGTTTGGCCACATACGCCTTGGCGGCGAAAACGCCGAGCCCGAGTTTAGCACCATTTCCTGGTTTGCCATGCTGTTCAGCGCAGGCATGGGCATAGGAATTATGTTCTTCAGCATTGCCGAGCCCGTTTCGCACTTTACCAAACCACCACGGCCTGTAAGCTCTTCTATTGATACGGCCCGCCAGGCCATGGACTTTACCTTTTTACACTGGGGTTTGCATGCCTGGGGCATTTATGCCATGGTAGGGCTGGCCCTGGCTTTCTTTTCGTTTAATAAAAAGCTACCCCTTACCTTCCGATCGCTGTTTTACCCCTTTCTGGGCGAACGCATTCATGGCTGGTGGGGGCACTCCATAGACATTTTATCAGTAATGGCCACACTGTTTGGCCTCTCTACCTCGCTGGGCTTCGGGGTGCAGCAGATAAATGCAGGTATGAACTTCCTGTTTGGCTGGCCTGTTTCGGCCGGTGTACAATCGGTGCTTATTTTGGTTATAACCGCAGTGGCCACCATTTCGGTTGTTTCGGGTCTGGACAAAGGAGTAAAGATATTGAGCAATGCCAATATGTATATGGCCCTGAGCCTGATGCTCATGGTGTTTTTGTTCGGGCCGAGCATCTATCTATTAAAAAGCTTTATCCAAAATACCGGTTCCTACCTGGCCAATTTTATACAGATAAGCACCTGGAATGACGCGTACCGGCAGTCGGGATGGCAAAACAGCTGGACCGTTTTCTACTGGGCCTGGTGGATAGCCTGGTCGCCTTTTGTGGGCAGCTTCATTGCCCGTATATCCAGGGGCCGCACCATCAAGGAGTTTGTGCTGGGCGTACTTATAGTCCCCGCACTGCTCACACTTTTGTGGATGACGGTGTTTGGCAGCACTGCTTTATCATTTGTCCTTCAGGGCGACACCACCCTTATTACAGCCGTGCAAACAGATATATCAACTGCGCTCTTTGTGTTCTTACAAAAAATACCCCTCACCCCGGTACTCTCGCTTCTGGCAGTGCTGCTGGTTTCTTTCTTTTTTATTACCTCTTCCGACTCGGGCTCCCTTGTGGTGGATAATATAACCTCCGGCGGATCGCTCAAAACCCCTGCCCTGCAGCGGGTCTTCTGGGCTTTTTTACAGGGAAGCATTGCCATTGTCCTTCTTCTTGGCGGCGGCCTGCAGGCACTTCAGACCGCTGTTATTATTGCCGGTCTGCCCTTTGCCATTCTTTTGGTAATGATGTGCTTTAGCCTGCAGCTCGGACTGACGGAAGAACTGCAGGGCCTTAGGAAGAAGCGCAGGCAAAAACAGGAAAAAAGCTACAGAGATATTATTTCGGAACTGGTGGATGAACAAGGAGGCAACAATGCATAATATGGATACAAAAAACGCTTTACAAAGAAACACCTTAGTGGTTGGGCTGGACCTGTCGGCCATGGACAAAGAGCTTATTGGCTACATACAAACCCTCGAAAGCTGGCTGCCGGCAAAGCAGATCATCTTCATGCACAATGTAAAGCTAAGCGAGCTGCCCGAGCATTTAAAGAAGCCTGAAACACTCGAGAGCATAGCAAAACGCATTGAACATAAGCTTCGCAGGCTTATTGAACAAACCTATAAGCCCGAAACCAGCTTTTCGGTCATTGTTACCATGCAGGAATTTTCTGAACTGGCTTTTGCCGACCTGGTAAAGCAAAGCGGCGCCAGCCTGGTAGTGCTGGGCAATAAACAGCAGCTCGAAGGCAGCGGCGGCCTCAGCCAGAAGCTCATACGCATGCTTCCGGCAAGTGTATTGCTGGTGCCCGAAACCTGCAAGTCTAAACCGCAGCACATACTGCAGGCCATAGATTTTTCAAAATACACACCCCTTATTGTACAATGGGGCCAGGCATTAGGTGTGCGCAAAACTCCGGTATACGTTTCTAAAATGAGCTTTAGCTTTTTCCCCGGGTTCAGCGAAGAAGAAATGAACGAATCGCTTGCACGCGAGCAGGCCCTGCGCTCAAAAAAGTGGCAGGAACTTTTTCCCGACCAACCTGCCCTTGCCGTACTACCGGCCTATGAAAAAAGCATTGCTTCTGCCCTGCTCGACTATGCCGGCAGGCAAAAAGCCGATATGATTGTTATGGGTGTAAAAGGCGCCACCTCCTTAACAAACCTCTTTATGGGAAGCGTGGCAAATGAAATGGTACAGCGTGAAACAGAACTATGCCTGCTGATGGTTAAAAGAACATACGGCTGAGCTGCTAAACTGATTCAACCTGTTCTTCAAAAGCTTGTTCAACAAGATCCATTATGTAATCAAGTTGGGAAAGAGTTTCAAGACCAACCTGCACATCACCATTACCCCAACGGCCCAAACCGGATACATCTTTGCAGAAACCTTTCGGGTCTTTGATTTTATCGAACTGAGTATTCAGGGATAGTCTTAGGCGTTTTTTCTGAGGTACAATATCAACAAAGTTTGTTTGGGCTTTAAAAGCGATGTAGAGCTTTTAAAACTCTACCCTTACGGTCGCATCAAGGTTCAGGCTAAAACAGCGCTTGGGCATTATTTAGGTCTTTTTTGAGGATCAGTTTGTTGATTCCAAATCTTGTCAAATATAAAGTCTAAATACTGGCGTTTGAAGTCTGGATCGTCTGTGAACTTTTTATACAAATCAGTATATTGGAAAATCACGTCCTGCATCAAATCTTCTACCTTCTTATCAGAGGTAATTTTTGCATTTTGTTTGTCGCTATTCTTTACGGCATTAACGGTAGCTTCGTCACGGGCAAAATCGGCTGGTAATTGCTCGAACAGGAATTTCTTTACCTTATCATCATCCGTCCAGTTATCAATGCCAAACTTTGTATTAAATTCTTTCAGGATAGCGTCCAACTCATTAAAACCAAGTTCTCCTTTTTTGCCCTTCATTACTGGCGGAGTAGGGTCTAATTCTTCATCACCACTTAGTTTGATGTTCTCTTGTGTTGTTCGGGTTAGTCTGTAACTATCCAAGTCTATTGCTTCCAGAATACCTTTGGCCAAATCCTCAATTTCCTCCGGCTTTATTTTAGGAATCAGGAATTTCAGAAACCAATACAACCTTTCCCAATAAGAATTATTGAATGATAGGAGCTTAGAAAGGAATGCATACGTTCTAAAGAAGGATTTCGCCTTTACATAGAAATCAATCTGGGCATCTTCATTCAATTCATTTTTATACTCCGCAACGCACTTATCAATGATTGGATCTAATTCCTGCCTGTCTGCCTCTTTGAAGTACAAGTCGGTGAAGTTGACTACATCAGCCTGAGAATAGACCTGAGCATTGTCTAAAGCATCTTGTAAATCATTGAGTTTATTAGCGTCCGTTTCTTCACTTAGAATGGTGGTTGTATAGAAAGGCTCAAATGCTTTTTTAATATCCTCGGTGGTATTGAAGAAATCCATCACAAAGGTGTCTTCCTTGTAAGGTTTGTAGGCTCTATTAAGTCTTGACAGGGTTTGTACCGCCTGAACATCCGCTAATTTTTTATCTACATACATGGTATGCAATAGTGGCTGGTCGAATCCTGTTTGAAACTTATTGGCTACTATCAAAAAGCGGTATTCCTTTTTCTTGAACTCAGTTGGAATGTCATTGCTCGGGAAACCGTTTAATCTGGCTTCATCCCAATCTTTTCCGTCTATTTCTTTTGTGCCTGAAAAAGCTACAATAGCTTTGTAAGGTGAGTTTTTCTCTTTCAGATACTCTTTGAAAGCCTGATAGTAGAGAATGGCGTTTTTAATGCTTTTGCAAACAACCATCGCTTTTGCCTGACCATTGATGAGCCTTCTGATATCCACATGGAAGTGGTCTAACATGATCTTAGATTTTTCCATGATGGAGAAAGGATGACTTTCTACATAAGCACGTAGCTTTTTATTGGCTTGGCGTGTTTCAAACTCCGGGTTGTCTTCAACCGCTTTATTCAACTTGTAGTAAGACTGATACGTAGTGTAATTTTTTAGTACATCAAGGATAAATTCTTCCTCGATGGCCTGCTTCATCGTGTAATTATCAAATGCGATGAATTTGCCTTCAGCAGTCTTTTCACCGAAGGTTTCCAATGTTTTGTTTTTCGGGGTGGCCGTAAATGCAAAATAGCTCCCGTTTTTCAGCATTTTACGATTCTCTATCAAGTCATTGATAATGTCCTCAGAGGTTGGTGGTTCGGGTTCTTCACCGTATGCAACTTCTTTATCAGACAGTACCCAATTCATTTTACTGGCTGTTTCACCACTTTGGCTGCTGTGGGCTTCATCAATGATGATGGCGAATTTCTTTGCCTGCAAAGCTCCGATTTCATCTATGATGAATGGGAACTTCTGAACTGTGGTAACAATGATTTTCTTTCCATCTTCAAGGGCTTGTTTTAATTGGCGGCTCCCTTTATCAATCGCCTCAACAACACTACTTACCTGAGCAAATTGCTTGATGTTATCTCTGATTTGCTTATCCAATACACGCCTGTCCGTTACTACAATAACACTATCGAAAACAGTCTCTGTATTCTCGCTATCGTGTAAACTCACCAACTGGTGGGCTAACCATGTAATTGAATTTGATTTGCCTGAACCAGCCGAATGTTGAATGAGGTATTTCTGGCCAACACCGTTTTCTTTGGAATGATGCAGCAGCTTTTTTACCGTTCTGAGTTGGTGGTATCGAGGAAAAATCAATTTTCGTTTAACCTTTCCTGTGTCTTCGTCTTTCTCCTCAACAATTTGAGCGAAGTTTTCCAATATGTTGCTCAAGCTGTCTTTGGTCAAAATATCTTTCCAGAGGTAATCGGTTTTTAAACCTTCGGGGTTTACCGGATTGCCTGCTCCATCGTTATTTCCCTTATTAAAGGGTAAGAAAAAGGTCTTTGTACTGTTGAGGTGAGTGGTCATGTAAACCAAATCGGCATCTACAGCGAAGTGAACCATACATCTGCCAAAGGCAAATAAGGGTTCTTTCGGATCTCGGTCTGTTTGGTATTGGCGTATGGCGTGTCTTACATTCTGTCCCGTCCATTGGTTCTTTAATTCAAAGGTGCTCAAGGGCAAACCATTGATAAATAACACCATGTCTAAAGAGTTGCTGTTTTCCAGACTGTAGTACAACTGTCGGCTAACAGAAAAAATATTGCTGCTGTATTGTTTCTGAGCCTTATCGTTAAGCAAAGAGGTAGGCTTTTTAAAATAAAGCTGTACTCTTAAATCCAAATCCTTGACCCCATTGCGAAGTATTTCAATGATACCTTTTTGGCGGATTTGGTCTGAAAGGCGTTTCAGAAATTTGTCTTTGCCTCTTTTGATGATGGTATCATGGGCATTGGGTTGTGTTGCTGCCAAAAACTCGCACCNNCAACAGCTTTTCATTGATGCAGAGGTCACGGTCATAGTCGGCACTATAGCTTGCAATAAAGCCATTGTGATTGATCAAATGCTTTTCTATGATCGTTTCTAAGCCTTTTTCTGATGTATCTGTTGTATGCATAATGATTGCTTCTGTAATTATTAATCGTCTTTAGATTTCTTCCCTTTCTTCAAGCCCTTCACCATTTTATCAAAATCGGATTCTATTTTCTGGGTTTTGTTAAACTTGTCGTATTCGGAGTGGGCTTTATTTTCGGCTTGCTTTTTGGATTTCTTGCCGGAACCCTCTAATACTTTATACTCGTTAAACTCTAAAAATTTGTTGACACTTAATGCCAATTGCTCCATGGTGAAGGTATTCTCTCGTTCTATCAGCCCTTCTATGTAATCAAAGTAGCCGGTTACGGTGCGTTCCAGTTGTTTGATTTCTTTTTCCTGCAAGTAGTTCTTGGCGATGCTGGTATCTGATTTTAAGATTCTGCCCTCGGGAGCATTTTTCCAGGTGGTTAAGCCCATGTTTTCTTTTTTGCTGTCGGCTTTCAGGAAAATGATTTCGGCTGCTGTTTTGCCAGTAATGGCAAAGTGAAATTTATTTTGCACCGTGGCGTAAAAATCTTTGGTAATGGGCGATTGCGGGTCGTAATCAATACTGCACTCCGCAAAGATGTCGGTTACCTGCTGATAAATTCTACGTTCACTGGCTCGGATGGAGCGTACCCGCTCCAATAACTCTTTGAAATAATCCTTGCCAAACAGAGTTTTGCCTTGCTTGAGGCGTTCGTCATCGAGGGTAAAACCTTTGATGATGTATTCCTTTAAGGTTTTGGTAGCCCAAATACGGAACTGGGTTGCCTTGGCCGAGTTTACCCGGTAACCTACCGAAATGATAGCGTCCAGGTTGTAATACTTCGTTTTGTAGTTTTTACCATCCGATGCAGTTGTTTCCAAAATGGAAACAACTGCATCCTCCACTAATTCTCCACTTTCAAAGATGTTTGCCAAATGTTTGCTTATAGCCGGAACCCCTACCGAAAAGAGTTCGGCCATCGCTTTTTGCGTAAGCCAAATGCTCTCCTCAAATAGCATCACATCCAGCCGTACATCGCCTGAAGGTGTAGTATAAAGTAGAAAATCAGATTCTTGCATATTTTCGTCCTTCTAATTAGTTAATAGAGGCATTGGCTCCTCTGAACTGTTCGGAATTTCCGAACGGTTGTTCATTATTTTATGATGTAATTTCCCCAATACCGCTTCGGCTATCATGGCTTCCCGATACTCTTTGATGAGTTCTATTTCTTT
This sequence comes from Sphingobacteriaceae bacterium UBA2059, assembly GCA_002332615.1. Classification (GTDB taxonomy): domain Bacteria; phylum Bacteroidota; class Bacteroidia; order Sphingobacteriales; family Sphingobacteriaceae; genus Arcticibacter. Next base: position 66,298 of record DDAL01000018.1, read on the forward strand.
CTCTGCTTTGGCAATGGCCTGGTCTATTTTGGTGGTTTCGGCTTTGATATACTTATAAATAATTACTTGTTCTTCGATTGGAGGCAAAACAATTGGAAGGCTTTTCAATAAATCCTGACTCATTGAAGCACGTGTTATGATGTTCATTTCTTTTACGAAATACTCCCGTAATAATTCATTTCTAAAGTAGTATGTGCTATAACCCTCATAAAGGAGGTTTGCCGTAGGTCTGAAACGAATTAAAAACCCTGAAAAAGTTGCATTAGGAATTGTTTCGTGACAAGTCGAAGCGATGGCGATTTCATCTACAATTTCTGATGTTCGAGTGAAAAATACGTCTCCTTTTTCAACAGAACAGTTAGCTTGGTCTTCTCCTGTGGATTCAACTAAACCTGATGGGATTTCGGGCAAAATCTCATTGTTGTATATATCTCCATAACCGAAGAAGGGAAAACCTTTTCCAAAAAATTCTCCTCCTTTATTTAGTCCATTTTGACATTGACCACAGTATCTCAATTTCCTCAATTCCCAATGCTCAGGAATATCCCCCAACCATTCAATGCCGCTATCCTTTAAGGTTACATCAGGGTTAATTCCTTTGGTAACTGCTCTGCTAATTATCGCCTGCCGTTGCTCTTTGAGCAACTCAATAAAGGCTTGCTTTTTCTGGATGAAGTGCTTTGTTCTTTCGGATTGCTTGTCTAAGTAGTTGGCGATTGTGATTTGTTCTTCTATTGGAGGACAAGGAACTTTGATGTATTTCATATCGAAATACTTGGTACTCCACATATCATCTACAATTCCTTTACCAAACTTGTAGAACTCTTCCTGAAAAAGAACATTTGTAAGCAGATAGTTGGTGTATCGATTATCGTATTTTGTATTTGGTTTCAATACCGTGTTAATTAGGGAAACAGAACCGTCATACTTTGACATTCCTCCACTACCTTTTCTATCGCTTCTGCTATTGATGACAAAATCGTTTATACAAACTCCCTTTCGATTTTCACCATTTGTTGTTTTCGCCACATTTTCTAATTGAGGCACAACACCCTTCATTGTAACAGAAAGAGGGGTATAGTCTTCATCACTCACTTTTTCTGTGCGTTCAACAAAAATGCTCCCGATCCTATAAAAGCGCCAATGAGCCGGTAGATTCTGCGTTAAAATTGATATGTAATTACTCTCTACTATCATAACTACGCTTCAACAATTTCTTTTAATAGATGCTCTGTCTCTTCCTCAATCTTGAAAATATCGGCAGATATTTCTTCTAAGCTTCTTGGTGCTTTGTGCTGGTAGAAGTATTTGGCAAAGTTTATTTCATAGCCGGTTTTGGTTTCGCTCTTTTTATACCAGGCATCCGGCACAAAAGGAGTAACCTCTTTGGCAAAAAAGGCATCAATGTCGTCCTTCAAAGGAATGTTTTCCTTGTCTTTGAGGGCATTATCGCTCTTGGGGTTGCCTTTGGCATCCTTGATGATATTTCCGTCTTCATCACGCTGAGGGCGGTGTACGGTGATCTGGCTGTAGCCAAAGTCTTCATTGTCGAGAATGATGCTGTGCTCATTGTTCTCGAAATTCAAAAACAGGTCGGTAATCTTGCGGATATGGTCTTTGCTAAACTCTACCCGCTTTTTACCCAAAGGCTTGCGCATTTTGCTGTAGAAAGCCTCAGAAGTAACATTGATGAGTTGCAGTTTTCCTTTTCGTTTTTCTTCCTTCCTGTTGTTCAGGATAAAAATATAGGTGGGTATGCCCGTGTTGTAAAACAAATCATTGGGTAGGGCAATGACCGCTTCCAGCAAATCATTCTCAAAAAGGTATTTCCGGATTTCCGTTTCTCCTTGTCCTGCATCTCCTGTAAACAGAGCTGAACCATTATGAATAGTAGCTGCTCTGCTACCCAATTCGCTGTTGGTTTTCAGCTTGGAAACAATGTTCATCACAAACAGCAATTGACCGTCATTTACTCGGGGAACCCCCACGGTAAAGCGAGGATCTATGATGTCTTTTTTATCCAATATGGCATCCGCATCTACTTTCCATGTTTTCCCATACGGTGGATTGCTGATCATGAAGTCAAATTGCAGGTTTGGAAAGCCGTCTTTGCTCAGTGTAGAGCCGAAAGCAATCTTCTCCGGGTCTTCATCTTTTATCAGCATGTCTGCTTTACAGATGGCATAGGTTTCAGGGTTTACTTCCTGACCGTACAAATGGAAAGTAGCTTTTGGGTTCAGTTTTTTGGCAAAGTGTTCCGCTTCTGTAAGCATACCACCACTACCGCAAGCAGGGTCGTAAATGAGATACGTTCCGTCCTTTATCTTTCCTTTGAGCGGTTCAAAAATCAGGTGGGTCATTAAGCGAATAATTTCCCTTGGCGTAAAGTGTTCTCCGGCTTCCTCGTTGTTCTCCTCATTGAACTTGCGTATGAGTTCTTCAAACACATAGCCCATGCCCAAATTGGTCAAGCCTTCCATGACCACATTGCCGTCTTTATCAGTAACAGGCATTGGGCTTAGGTTAATGGTGCTTGAGCAAAATTTTTCAATCAGAGGGAAGGTTATGTTGCCTTCTTCCAAAGTCTCTAATTGGTTTCTTAACTTGAACTTGCTGATGATGTCCTGCACGTTGCTGCTAAAGCCATCCAAGTAGGTTTCTAAGTTTTGGCGAATGTTGCCCGGTTCGTTCAATAACCTTTTGAAGGTATAGTTGGAGGTATTGTAAAACACATAACCGCTGGTTTTGCGCAATTGGGCAGATTGGTTGTCAATCTTCATCTCGTTCAGCTTTTGGTGCATTTCCAAAACTTTGTCTTTGGTTGGCTCCAAAATGGCATCCAGTCTGCGCAGAACGGTAAATGGTAAGATTATATCTCTGTATTTTCCACGTGTATAGACATCACGTAACACATCATCAGCAATACTCCAGATGAAATTAACGATAGCGTTATGTTGTACTTGGTTCATTCTTATTTGGTGTTTGCTTGGTTTAGATCCTTTTGAGCGATTTTCAAGGCCTGTAATGCCTGATCTTCGTCGGTTACTATTTCCTTGATTTGGTCTGCTAACCACAAAGCCAATAATTCCTGTTCGCTTGCTTTGAGGATTTCGGCAATTTTTAGCACTTGTTCCCGTTTGGCTTTGCGTTCACCACGTTCAATTTTGCTAAACATGGGCGTGTCTATCTCAAGGTTTGCTGCTAACTGTCGTTGTAACAATCTCTGGCTTTCTCTAAGCTCTCTTATTCTTTCACCGAAGTGCATGACTTTTCTATATTTGACCTGTCAAGTTTAGAACAAATTAGTATAAGAAAAAATCTTTATTTAGGATTTGAGGAAACGGGGAAACTTAAGGATTCCTTGTCTTAAAACCCCTCTACTAAGAGTTTGTATATTATTATGACGAAGATATACTTAACATGATCTTACTCGACATAGGTAATTATGGGTTATTAAGAAAGAAACTGCTCTAACCCCTGAACGGCTTTATTGCTTCGACAGCTATGGGCGCTGAGTGATCCGGGTGCAGGAGGGCGTTGATGAGCTTCATGCTTTCGAAGGATTGCAGATCTGCCGGCTTGAGCGGCCGTTCTTTAAGCTCGCTGCGCTCCAGCAGGTAGCGGCGCATTGTTCCGGGTAAAAGCGGTGTTGAGGGGGTTATCCAGCTGTGGCCGTCGTAAAAGGCGCAGTTGGCATAGGAGGTATCGGTAAGATAGCCATTTTTAACGATCAGGATATCTTCTGAAGGCTGCAAGCCCAGGCGGTGCTGCTCCAAAGCCCGGCGACAGCTATACTTATGGGCATAATCAATAGTATTATCGTTTACAAGGTACAGTGCCGAAAGGATGCGGGGGGTGTAGCGTGTATACCTTACGGGGCCGAAGCCGGCGCCATACTCTACCCTGCATTTGTATACGCCCTGCCGGCATTCGGCGGGTACATGGAGATACTCTTCCAAGCGGAGCGGGCCGGAACAGCCCAGTAATTGCCTGCGACTGTGGTTGAGCCGCTGGTTATGTAGGCTGAGGCGCTGCAACTGCCCGTCAATAAGCGCAATACTTTCAAATAATGGGTACATAGATCTTGTCTGTCATTTCTTGATATTCCTTAGAGCAGGAGCTGTTAACCGTAATGCCGCCTCCGCTGCAAAAGTATAGCTGCTCACCTTCTTTCTTTATAAACCGTATCATTACGGCCGAGTCTATATTTTGCCCGTCAAAATATCCTGCTACACCCGTGTAAAACCCTCTTTCATACGTTTCGGCAGCTTTTATTACAGCCAGCGTACTAGGTTTGGGCGCTCCGCATATGGAGCCGGCCGGCAGTAAGGCTTTGAATAAGGCGCCGGGGCGGCGGGCATAGGCCGGGTCGAGCTGCCCGGCTATAGCCGAACTTACCTGCAAGAGGTGTTTGCCAGCCGTAGCTAGATGATCGATGTATCTGAAACGCTCTACCCTTACCCGCGAGGATACTCTGCTGAGATCATTACGTATTAAGTCTACAATGGTGCTGTGCTCGGCAGTTTCTTTTTCATCATGGAGGATGATCTGCCTGGCATCTGGCAGGGCCGCGTCAATGGTGCCCTTCATTGGAAACGATCGGATCAGGCCGCCCTGTACCTGTACAAACTTTTCGGGCGAAAATACCACAAACTCATCTTTATAGAGGATCTTATAAGGTGCCAGGCTGTGGGTATACACCTCTTTGAGGCTGCAATTGAGCCTGATGGGGCTTGCGCAAGTAAGATTTACAAGATAGGAGTTACCTCGTAACAGGGCAGCATGCACCTGCTCGAAGGAGCGGCTATACTCCTGGAGGCTGCACGGGAATTTTTGCAATACCGGTTTGGGTCCCTGTGCTGATGGTGCTTTGCTGTTGGTCCGGCTGCCAAAGGCGTACCACAGGCCCTGAGCTGCTGCATCTGCGGGTTTGCTTATAAAGCCGTGCCGCAAATCAAAGTCGAGCATAAAAACAAATGGCTGCCTGCTTTGCCCCCATGCATCCATTTGATCAAATACCTTGCCTGCTGCTAACATAGTTTTGTTTTACAGGAAGCAAATATCTGCAGAAAATCCGACGTAAGATGCACTATACAGCATCTTGGGATGATATTGAAATCTTACTTGGCCCTGGGCGCAAGGTCATTTAGCGAAAACAGAGCTCGGAAAGGCTCTTTATTTGTAAAGTTCATTTATATTTGGGTTCATTCTAACAGTATGCGCAAAACACGTATTGCTATTTTTGCATCAGGGTCGGGTTCCAACGCTCAAAAGATCATGGAACACTTTAAAGATCACGAAGCGGCAGAAGTGTCTCTGGTTTTGTCAAACAACCCGCAGGCATACGTTTTGCAACGGGCAGAAAACTTTGAAATACCCTCTCACATAGTCGATCGCTTTGAATTTACCCGCACGGGCAATGTGGTGAGCCTTCTTAAAAAAATGGAGATTGATCTTATTGTGCTCGCCGGCTTTTTATGGCTTGTGCCGCAAAACCTGCTGGATGCCTTTCCAAACAAGATCATTAACATACACCCTGCCCTGCTGCCCAGATACGGAGGCAAAGGCATGTATGGAAATTACGTGCACGAGGCAGTATATGCCAACAAGGAAAAAGAATCCGGCATTACGATACACTTTGTTAACGAACGTTTTGATGAGGGCGAAATCATCCATCAGGCCCGGTTTAAGATTGAAGACGGCGATGATGTGGAAATGATACGCTTTAAGGGGCAGCAGCTGGAGCACCACCATTACCCTAAAGTAATTGAAGCGCTTGTTAAAAAGATGAAGAGCTTGTAGTTAGCCGGCTTATATTCTATCTTTGCGCTTTAATTTTTCGACTTCATGAACCATCCTGTAAAAATCAAAAGTGCTTTAATTTCAGTCTATTATAAAGATGGGCTGGAACCTCTTATTCAACAACTTAGCCGACTTGGCGTTACAATGTACTCCACAGGTGGCACAGAAGAGTTTATAAAAGGCCTCGGATGCGAAGTTAAAGCGGTTGAAGATGTAACAGGATATCCCTCTATACTGGGTGGCCGTGTTAAAACGCTTCACCCTAAAATATTTGGCGGCATACTGTCGCGAAGGGCAAACAGCGGAGATGTTAAACAAACAGCTGAATACGATATTCCGGGTATTGATCTTGTAATTGTTGATCTGTACCCGTTTGAAGAAACCGTTAAAGCCGGCCTGCCGGAAGAAGAGATTATTGAAAAAATAGATATCGGAGGCATTTCGCTTATACGGGCTGCGGCTAAAAACTACGGCGATGTGGTGATCATTGCTTCTAAAAACGATTATGGCACACTTACAGCTATGCTTGAGGGACAGGACGGAAGCACCTCGCTGGAGCAAAGGCGCATGTTTGCCCGTAATGCTTTTAACGTGTCTTCTCACTATGATACGGCTATCTTTAACTATTTCAACAGGCAAGAGCCTGTGACCGTTTTTAAACACAGCATACAGCACGCGCAGACCCTGCGCTACGGCGAAAACCCGCATCAGACGGGCACTTTTTACGGCCGGCTGGAGGATATGTTTGACAAGCTGCACGGCAAGGAGCTCTCCTATAATAACCTGGTTGACGTTGATGCTGCCGTGGCCCTTATAGATGAGTTTGACAGTCCTACTTTTGCCATACTGAAACATACAAACGCCTGCGGGGTGGCAAGTCGCGGCACGATGCTGGAAGCATGGAACGATGCGCTGGCCTGTGACCCGGTTTCGGCCTTTGGCGGGGTTTTAATATGCAACCGTGAGCTAGATAGTAACACAGCGCGTGAAATTAACAAGCTGTTTTTTGAGGTGCTTATTGCTCCTGCCTACAGCCCTGAGGCCCAGGCTGAGCTTAGCCAGAAGAAAAACAGGATATTGCTTAAACGCAAAGAGGCGGAACTCCCCGCTAAGCTTTTTAAAACCTTGCTAAATGGAGTGATTGAGCAGGACAAGGATGTAGCGATGGAAGGGCCGGAGCAAATGAGCCCGGTTACTAAAAGAAAGCCCGAGGCGCAGGAGCTGGAGGATTTGCACTTTGCCAATAAGCTGGTAAAGCATACCAAGTCTAACACCATTATCCTGGCCCGCAATGCGCAGCTGCTGGCCAGCGGCGTGGGACAAACATCCAGAGTGGATGCTCTTAGGCAGGCCTTGGAAAAGGCGGCGGCTTTTGGCTATGATGTAAAGGGAGCCGTTATGGCTTCGGATGCATTTTTTCCTTTTCCGGATTGTGTTGAAATAGCGGCCGATGCAGGTATAAGCGCCATTGTACAGCCGGGTGGCTCTATAAAAGACCAACTGTCTGTAGATATGGCTGATGCAAAGAATATTGCGATGGTTACTACCGGCGTAAGGCATTTTAAGCATTAATAAAAATTAAAAAAAACGAATTACCTTTGACAAATTAATATTGACTGGATGGGTTTATTTAACTGGTTTACACAAGAGGTTGCCATTGACTTGGGTACAGCAAATACGTTAATTATACATAACGATAAAGTAGTGGTTGACCAACCATCTATAGTTGCTTTTGACCGCACGACCAATAAAATTATTGCTATTGGTAAGCAGGCCATGCAAATGGAAGGTAAAACACATGAAAATATACGTACTGTACGTCCGTTGAAAGATGGTGTAATAGCTGATTTTAATGCAGCAGAGCACATGATAAGGGGAATGATCAAAATGATCAACAACGGCAAAGGCTGGTTTTTCCCTTCATTGCGTATGGTGGTGTGTATCCCTTCGGGCATTACGGAGGTTGAAAAACGCGCTGTGCGCGACTCGGCCGAAATTGCCGGAGCCAAAGAGGTGTACCTTATACATGAACCTATGGCCGCAGCGGTGGGTATTGGTATTGATGTGGAGGAGCCTATGGGAAACATGATCATTGATATTGGCGGGGGCACTACCGAAATTGCGGTTATTGCCTTGTCGGGTATCGTGTGCGATCAGTCTATTCGTGTAGCGGGCGATAATTTTGACAGTGATATTGTGCAGTATATACGCCGTCAGCATAATATTATGATCGGCGACCGTACTGCCGAAAAGATTAAGATTGAAGTGGGCTCGGCATTGCCTGAGCTCCAGGACCCTCCGGGCGATTTTGCTGTACAGGGCCGCGATCTGATGACGGGTGTACCTAAGCAGATTACAGTATCATATACTGAAATTGCACACTGCCTTGATAAGTCTATTTCTAAAATTGAAGAAGCTATATTAAAGGCACTGGAAATCACTCCGCCTGAACTATCGGCAGACATTTACCAGACCGGTATTTACCTTACCGGAGGAGGCGCGCTTTTGCGAGGCCTGGATAAGCGGATTGCTGCGAAAACAAAACTGCCGGTGCATGTGGCAGAGGATCCTTTAAGGGCGGTTGTACGCGGTACGGGTATTGCACTTAAGAACATTGGGGGCTATAAGTTCCTGATGCAATAGAATATTCTACAGAGCCCGGATTTTGAACGTTCCGGGCTTTTAAAACAAGGCGAACTTTATTATGCGTAACCTATGGGTGTTTATCAGTAAGTACAACGCATTTTTCTTTTTTATCATTTTTTTCGTCACTTCTGTTTCTTTAATCATAAGGAATAACTCGTATCAGCGCGCAGAGGTTATTAACTCCTCCAACCGTATTACAGGCACTATTTACAGCAAGGCTAATAAAATTGAGAGCTATCTTAGCTTAACGCAGGTAAATGACAGCCTGGCGGCCGAAAATGCCTACCTGAGAGGTATGCTTAGGGAGTCGAAGTTTGACGACAGTCTGGTGCAAAAAACAGTGCATGATACCTTAAGCCGGCAGGAGTATGCGTATATAGTGGCCAAGGTGGTTAATAACTCTATTAATCAGAAAAACAATTACCTTACTATTAACAGGGGCAAAAAACATGGTATAGCACCAGGCATGGGTGTGATAGGCCATACGGGCATTGTGGGCATAGTAAAGCATGTGTCGGATAATTATGCTACCGTGCGCTCCCTGCTTCATAATGAAACCCGCGTAAGCGCCAGCATTAAAGAGAATAATGCGTTTGGTTCCCTGCGCTGGGGCGATAAGGCCCGCAACATACGAACTGCCTTGCTGAGGGATATACCCAACCATATTACGGTTAAGCTGGGGCAGCATGTGGTTACCTCATCCTACTCGACGGTATTTCCGCCGGGACTGCCCATTGGCAGGGTGATTGGGACCAGAGACGGGGGCGAAAGCTTTCCGGAGGTAGAGGTGAGACTGAGTACGGACTTTGCTACCCTGCAGTATGTTTATGTGGTAAAAAACTTTTTTGCAGATGAAAAACTGCAGCTGGAGGCTTTGAGCAAACAAAATGAGTAAGACGATTTTAGCCAATCTGGTGCGCTTTGTGGTCCTGGTATTTATACAGGTTTTATTGCTTAAAAACGCAAATTACTTTGACCTGTCTACTCCTTTCCTGTATATCTTATTCCTGCTGCTGCTGCCTTTTGAAACTCCCAACTGGCTTTTGTTTGTACTGGCTTTTTTAACAGGCATTAGTATTGACGCTTTTTACGACACGGCCGGGGTAAACGCGGCTGCCTGTACTGTACTGGCTCTGGTTAGGATAGTTTTTATTAACCTTACTGTTGAGAAGCAAAACTTTGACACCGAGGCCGAACCGAAGCTGGGTATTATGGGCTTCAGATGGTTTTTCTTTTATACGGTTACACTTACGTTGTTTCATCATTTTACGCTGCTGCTTTTTGAAGCTTTCAGCTTTTCGGATCTTGGATATGTACTAATTCGCTTTCTTTTAAGTTCTGTATTTACTATCTTTTTAGTTTTGATTGCCGAATTTATGTTCTTCCGTAAGAAACATCGTTGATGAATAGTTTTTTTCCCCGAAAGTTTGTGATACAGGGCATTGTTATTGTATGTGCCGTGGTGCTTTTGGCGCGCTTGTATTATATACAGGTGGTTGATAAGAGCTATTACCTTTCGGCTAGAAACAATGTGCTCAGAAAAATTGTGAAATACCCTGCGCGGGGCATTATTGTGGACCGTAAAAACAGGCTGATGGTGCAAAATGAACCTGTGTACGATTTGATGGTGACTCCGTACGAGGTAAAGGAATTTGATACGGTTAGATTTTGCAGTCTGCTGGGTATTGACCGGGCGGGATTTGATAAGCGCTACAAAAAGGCACAGTCGCAGTCGCTCTACCGGGCGTCTATTTTTGAAAAGCAAATATCGGCCGAAGTTTATGCGGCTTTTCAGGAGCAGTTGTCGGAGTTCAGGGGCTTTTATGCGGTTAACCGATCGATAAGGCATTATCCGGACAGCGTGGCTGCGCAGTTTGTTGGTTATATTAATGAAGTAAATCAGAAAGACATTGATCAGTCGGACGGTTTTTACCGCCCCGGCGATTATATAGGGCGCACAGGCGTGGAAAAGTCATACGAAGAGGTTTTGCGCGGACGGCGCGGGGTGGAAAACCTGATGGTTGATGCCAGAAATCGCCCCAAGGGCCACTTTGCCGATGGTGCGTATGACACGGCTTCGGTAGCCGGGCAAAAGCTGATTTCTTCGCTAGATATAGACCTGCAGCGCCTCGGCGAACAACTGCTTGCTAATAAGGTGGGCAGTATTGTGGCCATTGAGCCTTCTACCGGCGAAGTGCTGGCCATGGTGAGCAGCCCTACGTATAACCCCAGCCTTATGGTGGGAAAATACAAGGGCAATAATTATATGCGCCTGCTTAATAATCCGTATAAGCCCTTATTTATAAGGCCCATACAGGCGGAGTACCCTCCGGGTTCTATTTTTAAGGTAATTAATGCACTTATAGGGCAGCAGTTTGGTAAGATCAATGCTTCTACTCACTTTTTTTGCGGTGGCGGCTACCACTATGGTAAGCGGGGTTTAATGAAGTGCACGCACTATCACGGTTCCATCGGTCTGGTTGAGTCGATACAGTTTTCGTGCAATACCTATTACGGGTATACCTACAGTCAGATGATAGACCGCTCGGGCATGCGCCCGGTTAACGGCTATAAGCGCTGGCGCGAGGCGGTTATGAAATTTGGTATTGGCCAAAAACTGGACGTAGACCTGCCCAACGAGCGTAAAGGCAGCCTGCCTACGGCGGACTTTTATACCAAGCGATGGAAAAATGATCGCTGGTCGTCGGGTTTCAACATTTCTTTGTCCATCGGGCAGGGAGAGCTGGGCATTACGCCCCTGCAAATGGCCAATGTTGTGGCCGCCATTGCCAACAGGGGGTATTACTATAAACCCCACCTGGTTAAAGCCATGGGCGAATCAAAGGTGATTTACTCCAAATACAGACAGAAGGTAAATGTGGGTGTTGATAAACGCTATTTTGAACCTGTTGTTGAAGGAATGAGCCGGGCGGTTAACCAGCCTCGGGGCACCGCCTATAACGCACGTATAGGCGATATTGAAATGTGCGGAAAAACGGGTACGGTACAGAACCCGCATGGCGAGAACCACTCGGTATTCTTTGGGTTTGCACCGCGCAATAACCCTAAAATTGCTATTGCAGTGATGGTTGAAAACGCGGGTTACGGCGCAACGTGGTCGGCTCCTATTGCAAGCATGATGGTGGAAAAACACATAAGGGGCCGGGTGAACAGGTCTAAATCGTATATTAACAAAATTGCATCGGCCAATCTTCTGCCCGGCAGGAAGCGCTCGCCGGCACCTTCCAGGGTTCGCGTGCCCGACAGTTCGGCTGTGACTGAACGTGCAGAAATTGCCCCTGTTGAGACAATAAACCTTAAAACAATAAGCAATGAATAGCCGAAGAAGCTTATTTTTTAATGTGGACTGGTTTGTTATCCTTATTTACCTGGCGTTGTGTGCAATAGGCTGGTTCAACATCCATGCGGCTGTGTTTGACGCCTCGAAGCCTAGCATGTTTGACATGAGTACCAATTATGGCAAGCAAACGATTTTCATTATAACAGCTATTATAATAGGCATTGTGATCCTGCTGCTTGACAGCAAGTTTTTTAGCACCTTTTCTCCTGTTTTTTACGGCATAACGCTGCTCTTACTGGTGGTCGTACTTATTGTAGGGCGTAATGTAGGGGGCAACCAGGCATGGATACCTATAGGAAACAGTTTCAGGCTTCAGCCTTCGGAGTTTGCCAAGTTTGCAACCTCGCTTTTGCTGGCACATTATATAGGCACCAATAATCTGCGCCTTACAGACCGCAAAACAATCGGTTTTTGCCTGCTTATTATCCTGCTGCCTGCAGCGTTAATTATGCTGCAGCCAGATACCGGTTCGGCGATTACCTTTAGCTCACTGGTGCTGGCTCTTTATCGCGAAGGCCTTTCGGTATATGTGCTTATTATTGCTGCGGCCATGATCGTTCTGTTTGTCCTTTCGCTGATGTATAATCAGCTTCTCATCATCGGTATTATAGTGGTGTTGGGAGCTTTGTTTATAGCACTTTCGCGTAAAACGCGCAAGCTGGTTATCAATACTTCTGTTACTGTACTTGCCTCTGCCCTCTTTACCCTGAGTGTTCATTTTGCTTATGATAATATTTTGCAAAAGCACCAGCGCAACCGCATTGATGTTATACTGGGAAAGATAGACGACCCCCGGGGACAGGGCTATAACCTGAACCAGTCTATGATAGCCATAGGTTCGGGTGGTTTATGGGGAAAGGGCTACCTGCAGGGCACTCAAACCAAATATGATTTTGTGCCTGAGCAAAGTACGGACTTTATTTTTTGTACAGTGGGCGAAGAGTGGGGCTTTGCAGGCAGCTTTGTGGTTGTTGCACTGTATGTATTTTTAATACTGAGGGTGGTGCAGATTGCCGAAAGGCAAAGGTCTACCTTTTCGCGCGTATATGGTTATTGCGTTGCTTCTGTTTTCTTTTTTCACGTGCTCATTAACATCGGAATGACCATTGGTCTGGTGCCGGTTATTGGCATACCTTTGCCTTTTCTCAGTTATGGAGGATCTTCTTTATGGAGTTTTACGATCCTTTTATTCATTCTGCTGAAGCTTGACTCCAACAGAATGGGTATTATATAAGCTAGTAAGGAAAGCGCTTGCTAAGCAGGGAGTAAAACTTGCTTACAGTGGCCTGCTTTGAGGCCCAGTTATTCTTTTCGGCATAATTGAACTTTAGAAAGTTGTCGGCTGCTTCAAAGGAGTCAAAACGGTTTAAAAGCTCTATCGCTTCGCTGTATGCAAGACTATAGCCATTAAAAAGCTCTTTGATAAATATCAGCTTATCATTAAGACTGATAATGGATTTGAGGTCGCTCACTCGAGGTGCGTGCGCGGCGGGGCTGTCCTTCTCTTTTTGTGTAGAGAACATTTGGTTGATAGAGGGTCTCCTTAACGGCTCGGAAGCGGCTTCGGCCTGCACTACCTGCTGTGCCGGGTTTGGCCTTAATGGCTGTGCCTGAACTTCGGGCTGTGCGGGGGGGAGAGGAGCCTCAACATGCACTGCATCTGAAAGGGCAGGCTGCTCTTTTATGATAACAGAGGGCTGTACAGGCGTTTCTTTTACAGAAGCCTCCTGTAGGATTGGATCCTGTGGTATTGCCGGCTTAGCACTGTATGCAGAGCTCTGAGCTGAAGTATCGGCATGGACCGGGATTGCCTGTTGTATAGCGGGCTTTGGCTGCCCCTGGCTTATATCAGCACGATTTTGAGTTGCGGGAGCCGGAAGGTCTTGATGTGCCTGACTTGGTTGAGGCAGAGCGAGTGGCTTTTCTTCCGTAGTAAGTTTTTTTAAGACCTTAAGGTTTTCAGAAAGGTACTCGGCATTAGCAGCAAAAAGCTCAAGTTCGAGCGGGTTTAATTTATCGGGATTGCCTGAAAGATACTGGTATTGCTCTTTGAGCTCATCGAGGATTAAACCTGCTTTTTTAACTATTTCAATCTTGTTTATCATGCTGGTAAATATGATTTTGTAAAACTAAGCTTATCAAAAGTAGCATTAAATTCTGATATTAGCCGGCCAGAAGGAGCGTACATGCTATTTAGTGAGTTGCATTTCAGGTCAAAAGGAAATACCCGCGGAAGCATAGAAGTTATATGCGGCTCCATGTTTTCGGGCAAAACGGAAGAACTTATCCGCCGGCTGAGGCGTGCTCAGATTGCCCGCCTAAATGTAGAGATATTTAAACCCCGCACCGATAACCGATATCATGAACAGGACGTAGTGTCGCACGATCAGACCTCTATTCCCTCCACGCCTGTGGACCACTCGGGTTCGATTCTTTTGCTGGGAAACCAAACGGAGGTTGTGGGTATTGATGNNTGAGGCTCAGTTTTTTGACGAAGGGCTTCCGGAGGTGTGCCTCAACCTTGCGAATAATGGTATCAGGGTGATCATAGCGGGACTGGATATGGACTTTCAAGGCCGCCCCTTTGGTCCCATGCCGGCCTTAATGGCTATAGCCGAGGATATAACTAAGGTACATGCTATATGCTCCCGCTGCGGTGCCCCCGCTACATTTTCGCACCGCACGGCCGGCAGCGTGCAAACAATTATGCTTGGCCAGCAGGAAAGCTACGAGCCTCTATGCCGCCAGTGTTTTAAAGAGACTAAAAAGGGTTTATAGCAGGCTGAAGTATAAACAGGCACTAATGGATATAGCATTCTTCTTACCCCTTTATCTCAGGAAAATACAGAGGGCAATGTACCGGCAACCAGACTTGTTTCTGCAGGTAAGTATATGAAGGGCGAACTTATAGAACCGAAGAAGCAAATTGTGTATTATATCAATTCAAGTACACCCTGCTGCAAATGAGGCACACAGGCAATCCTCCATCTGTATTTATTTAGGCTAAGCTTTGCATTGACGGGCAGCGCTATGCTGCTGCACATCATTTAAGTGCATCTAGTACGCCAAACAGTTTTTGACGAAGCGTGCGTACGCTGCCATTAAAATTATTGGTAAATGCGACGACGATAAGTGGTGTTCCGTCTTTAGCGGTATGATAACCTGCATAACATAGCACATTCTTAATGTTTCCGCTTTTCAGCTTCATGCCGTTGTAAACAGGAAGGCTGTTGTGAAAGGAGCTGTACCAGGACTTGCCGGCGGCGAACTGAAGTATCTGCGCCATAGCCTGTGCTGTAATGCGGTTTTCGGGAGAAAGGCCGCTGCCGTCGTAGATGGCAAGTACCCGCTTATCGATACCGGCTTTTTTATACCAGTAATCTTTAAGGAACTCGGCCGCTGCGCCGGCATACTGTTCGTGCTTTGCCATGGTTAGGAGCATACTTTCGCCGTAGAGATTTATGCTTTTCTGATTGAACCAGTAGATGATACCGGACAGAGCCGGCGACGAGAAAACATCCAACTGCCTGCCGCTTAGCTCCGGCTTATGGCCGGCGGCCATGAGCGCCCTTGCGGTAGTGGCTGCACCGGATACCCGAACGCCTGCCTTCTTAAGACTCCCGCTTAGCTCGTAAACACATTGCAGTGCCGGGTCGGGATTGGCGATGTCTATTGTCTTTGTAAGGTCGCTGGCATAGGTGCCTCTTAAATAAATGATGTGGGTATAAGGTGCTGAAAAAGCATATACATTATCGCCGCTGCCCGCAGTTCCGGTGCTTACTTCGTTAATAAGACGTAT
Source organism: Sphingobacteriaceae bacterium UBA2059 (assembly GCA_002332615.1). Lineage (GTDB taxonomy): Bacteria > Bacteroidota > Bacteroidia > Sphingobacteriales > Sphingobacteriaceae > Arcticibacter. The sequence continues at coordinate 81,906 of DDAL01000018.1, forward strand.
ATGAGCAGGAAGCGCCGGAGAAACTGATTCAATGGACGCAGCCTCACCCGGACGCTTGCCGGCCTGGAAGCGCACACTCACCTGGTTTTCCCGCCAGTTAAGCGCCGAGTATCCTGCGCCGTAATAGTTTCCTATATCTTGCCAGACCCAGCCGGCAGGGAGGCTCTGACTGCCAAAAAGGCTGTCATCGGCAATTATGCTTCCTTGTACGGTATGAATACCGGCTTGCTTAAGGCATGAGACCCATCTGCTTAAAAGAGCTTCGCTTTTACTCTTCTCAAAACGGCTGCTGCCCAGGCTTGGATCGCCTGAACCCTGAACAATGAGATCACCGCTGAGCACTCCATTTTTAATTGTACCTGTATAACTCAGCTTCGTTTGCCAGCGATAATCCTGACCCAGCACCTCAAATGCTGTAATAGATGTTACTGTTTTTAAGGTGGACGCCGGTGCCATTCCTGTATGGGCGGTACGGGCAAAGAGCGTTTGACCGCTGGCTGCATTGAGTACCGTAAGAGAGGCGAGCCCGTACTTTAACTGAGGGTCCTGCTCCAGGCTTTCCCAGAGCTTTGGAAGACGATGTATGGAGGGCTGGGAGTGTAAGCTGCCGAAGCAGCTTACAAACAGAAGAGTAAACAGGATCTTTATCCTCATTAAATTTAGCCTTTAAGAATTCCTTGCTTATAAAGATATTCGGCTATCTGAATGGTGTTGGTTGCTGCTCCTTTGCGAAGATTATCTGCAACGATCCATAGGTTTAGCGTATTGGCCTGCGACTCATCTCTGCGGATGCGCCCTACGAGCACTTCGTCTTTTTCGTGAGCGTCAAGCGGCATAGGATATTTGAGATTTGCAGGATCGTCTACAACAATTACGCCGGGCTGCTGCTCCAAAAGGTTGCGCACTTCGGCAAGATCAAACTCGTTTTCAAACTCTATATTTACAGCTTCTGAGTGCCCGCCTATTACCGGAATGCGCACGGTGGTAGCGGTGAGCTGAATAGAATCGTCGCCCATGATTTTTTTAGTTTCAAGGATCATCTTCATCTCTTCCTTGGTATACCCGTTGTCCTGAAACACATCGATCTGAGGAATTACGTTAAGGTCTATTTTATAGGGATATACCCGTTCGGCCTCGATGCCTTTGCGCTCATTGAGTAACTGATCTACTGCTTTTACACCGGTGCCTGTAACAGACTGATAGGTGGATACCACTACGCGTTTGATTTTATACTTATCGTGAAGGGGTTTAAGCACGACAACCATTTGTATGGTTGAACAGTTGGGATTGGCGATTATCTTATCATCTGCAGTGAGTACTGACGCGTTTACTTCGGGCACAACCAGCTTTTTGGATGGGTCCATGCGCCACGCGGATGAGTTGTCGATCACCGTGATTCCAGCCTGGGCAAACAGGGGAGCATAGTGAAGAGAGGTAGCACCCCCGGCAGAAAAAAGAGCAACGTGCGGCTTCAGCGCAATGGCTTCTTCGGGCGTAACTATTTTATGTTTCTTGCCATTGTACTCAATCTCTTTACCTGCGCTCCTTGCCGAAGCAACAGGAATTAATTCGGTAAGGGGAAAATTTCTCTCATTGAGGACCTTTAACATTACGGAGCCTACAAGACCTGTGGCTCCAACAACGGCAACTTTCATTTTCTATTGATTCTTCGGATATTTTGCTAATTTAAACTACCTGCATAGAAATAGCAATTATGCTATATTTCTTTTAGTTATTTTTTGGGAATATTACATTTGACCCTTAAAACGTACAAAGCAGCGCATCCCTTAGTGCCTGTGGGTAACAATTAAAATCATAACTTTATATAATGGGAAGAGCATTCGAATTCCGCAAAGAGAGAAAATTTAAGCGCTGGGCTAAAATGGCCGTTCAGTTTACCCGGCTGGGCAAAGAAATAGCGATGGCTGTTAAGGCGGGAGGACCTAATATTGAAACCAATGCCAGGCTGCGTACCGCCGTTCACAATGCCAAGGCGGTTAATATGCCTAAGGACCGTGTGGAGGCTGCTATTAAACGTGCATCCAGTAAGGAGGATAAAGATTATGAAGAAATTGTATACGAAGGATATGCGCCACATGGCGTGGCTGTGCTTATTGAAACGGCTACCGATAATACAAACCGGACGGTTGCCAATGTAAGAAGCTATTTTAATAAAACCGGCGGAACGCTTGGTAAAACAGGTTCGCTGGACTTTGTGTTCAACCGTAAATCAGTGTTTCGCTTTGAACCTGCAGATATGGACCTGGAAGAACTGGAACTGGAACTCATAGACGCCGGACTGGAGGACTTATACATTGAGTCGGATGAAGAGGGAAATGACATAGGGGTGATCCACACATCTTTTGAAGATTTTGGTAAAATGCAGAAGGCCCTGGAAGATAAGGGTATTGAAGTGAAGAGTGCAAAGCTTGAGCGGGTGGCCTTGTCGACAACAGAACTTAGTGAAGAACAGGCTGCGGATGTATTAAAGCTGATTGACAAGCTTGAGGAAGATGATGATGTACAGGCTGTTTATTATAACCTTGCCTGATTTACCGGAACAGAGATAGTAAACCTGCCGGCTTAACTGCTGTTTTATGACGTTTGAAGAGTTTTTTGTTAAAAAGAGAATTGATCTGAGCAAGTTTGAACAGGATAACCCTTCTTTGCTTGCTGAAATGAGGGGTCACTATGAACAGATGGGCTCAAAGAGTTTTGATCACTCCAAGAAATTCTGGTTTAATAAACTCCGGCACCTGTATCTGTTAGACCAGCCCATTCCCTCAGTTAAAACTGAAACCGCCATACCTGCTGCAGGCACCATAAACCAGGATGCTCAAAAAGCCACCCCGGAGGCTGCGCCTACAGGCTTCAAGCCGCGCTTTAAACCTCGTGCGGCTGCAGCTCCTGCTCCTGAACCGCAGAAAGATAGTGAACCTGCTCCCTCTGATTCGGTAGCAGAACTCGAAAAGACCGAACCTGCAAGTACTGCACAGGCTGCGCCTGCGCCTACAGGCTTCAAGCCGCGCTTCAGAGCTCCAAAAAGCCAGTTGCCTGCTTTAGATAAGCAGACAGATAAGGATAAGCAGGACGGCCAGCAGAGCTGAGAGAAGTACTAACAATGATTTAATTTGCCTTTTTGTGGCTAAAAAGCCAGTCCAGCAACTGAGGTTCGGAAAAAGCACTGTCCCAACTGTTATGATTGGCCTCGGGGTAGAGGGTAAATTTGACATCTGCTTCCCTCCTTTTAAGTTCGCGCACTATAGCCTGCGAAAAAGCCGGACTTACGACATCATCATTTCCGCCATGAAATATCCACAGGGGCACCTTTCTATACCTTTTAACGTTTGCAACCGTGTCTCCGCCGCAGATTGCAAATGCGGCGGCAAATAAGGAAGGCTTTCTTCTTAAAAGTTCATAGGTTCCCATGCCCCCCATAGACAGTCCGCCCACATATATCCTGCTTCTATCTATATATTGCCTGGAAACTGTTTCGTCTATAAGCTCTAGTACTGATTGCATGGCTTTGGTTGGCTTGCCGCCTTTCCTGAACCTGAAAGAGCGTTTGCCTGCGGGATCCGTAGAAATTTTAACATTGGCCCAGTAACTATCTTCCGGGCATTGGGGAAATATAACAATAGCAGGGTACTGCTTACGCACAGAGTCAGTTAGAAAAAGCCTGCTTCCATGAGTTAACTGGCGTTCATTATCTGTGCCGCTTTCTCCCCGCCCATGCAGAAAGAAGAGCACGGGATAGCGAACTGAAGGATCAAAATTTTCGGGGTAAAGAATGCGGTAAGGCAGCCTAAGTTCCTTAGCCTTAAAGGTTTGTTTTAGGAAATCCGGAGATTGCTGTGCACTGGCGGGACAGCAAAGCATGCACAATGCGGCAACAAGGATACCTTGTAGTTTTTCTCTCATTGTTAAATATATTGTAAAGCGTGCGAATAGGAAGCGGTTGCTTTGTTAACGGTATTAACTTATTGAAGGAGGAACGCCCCTTACCTGTTTGCCAAAAATAGAATTGAGAACAACCGCGATAGCCCCATCGCCTGTTACGTTGCAGGCAGTACCAAAACTATCCATGGCTATATAGAGGGCGATCATTAAAGCCTGATTTTCTGAATTAAACCCAAGCATGCTTGCTATGATGCCGATTGCAGCCATAATTGCACCCCCGGGAACACCCGGAGCAGCGATCATGGCGATGCCTAACATGAAAATAAAGCCCGTCATTTGCAGAATATCAACCGGCATGCCCTGCATTAACATAAGGGCAACTACACACGAAACGATTTTCAAGGTGCTGCCGGCAAGGTGAATAGTTGCACAAAGCGGCACGCTGAAATTGGCAATATCATCCTTAACGCCTATGCTTTTTGCCTGCTCAAGCGTTACAGGTATTGTTGCTGCGGATGACTGAGTTCCCAAAGCGGTAAAATAAGCAGGCAGCATGCCTTTTAAGAGTCTGAACGGATTTTGCCTCGACACAATTCCGGCTATGACAAATTGCAGCAAGAGCAAGCCGATATGCATAATGAAAATTACGCCAATGATCTTAATGAATACATTTAGGATAGTGGCTACCGTGCCGGAGTAAGCCATATTATTGAAAATACCGAAGATAAAAAGAGGTAAAAGCGGAATGATGACCTTTTTTATAAGATAGGTTATTATAAACTCAAATTCTGCAGCGACCTTATCCAGCACTGAGTTTTCGATGCGGGAGAGACCTATGCCGATCAGGAAGGCAAATACGAGGGCGGGCAATACGCCAAAGAACGGTGCGAACTCTACTTTGAAATACGGTTCAAGATCGGTGCCGCTGGTTTGAACAGCAGCTGTATTAATCTGGCTTTCAAGAATGGAAGGGAAGATGTTCATGCTGATGTAATAAGACGAAAAGCCAGCGAAAAGAGTGGACCCATAAGCGATGGCTATGGTGGCCATAAGCAAATTGCCTGCGTTTTTACCAAGTCGCGATATAGACGGAATAATGAGCCCGACGATGATAAGAGGGATCAGAAACTTAAGAAGCTGATCGAAGATGAAGTTAAAAGTTGCAAATATCCTGCTTACTGACTCGGGCAAATATAAGCCACACAGTATACCAAGGATAATGGCAATAATTACTTTAAATAATAAATTGCTGGTCAGTCTTTTCATTTCCGAAAATATAAATTTATTTTAATTATCAGTATAACAATGTTTTAGACTTAGCAGTCCAAAAATGACTGTAAATAAAAAAGGCACCTTTGCAGGTGCCTGTATAAGTGCAATGCATCTTTTACTTAAGGATAAACGATGCCTCTTTTACATCGCGGCTGTTAGTTCCGATAAATAGCTTAAACTCCCCTGGCTCGGCTACGAACTTAAGGTCGCTGTTATAGAACTTCAAATCTTCTTCGGTAATAGTAAAGCTTACTTCTCTGGATTCGCCTGGCCTAAGACTGATCTTTTGAAAGCCTTTTAGCTCTTTTACTGGCCTGGTGATGCTGCCTACCATATCCCGGATATAGAGCTGAACCACTTCTTTGCCTTCAACAGCACCTGTATTTGACACTGTTACTTTTGCAGTGATGGCTTCGCCGGCAGAGAACGAAGTTTTGCTGAGTTTGATATCGCCGTAACGGAAGGCGGTATAGCTAAGTCCGTAACCGAAGGGGTACTGGGGGTCGTTGGAAACATCCAGATAGTTTGAGCGGAACTTTTCGAACCACTTGCCTTCAGCGAGCGGCCTGCCTGTATTTTTATGATTGTAGAACATAGGAACCTGTCCGACGTTTTGAGGGAAGGTCATGGTGAGCTTTCCGGATGGATTAACATCGCCGAATAATACATCGGAAATTGCATCACCGGCCTCTGAACCTCCAAACCACACGTTAAGAATTGCAGGTACATTTTCATGCTCCCACTTAAGCGCAAGCGGCCTGCCGGTAAATAATACCAGCACCACTGGTTTGCCGGTTTTAAGAAGCTCATTAAGCAGTTCTCTTTGTATAGCAGGTATGCCTATGTCTGTACGACTTGAGCTCTCCCCGCTCATCTCTGCCGATTCGCCGAGAGCTGCCACGATAACATCTGATTTATTTGCGATGTCAAGGGCTTCTTTGCGGATAGCGTCAGAACTGCGACTGTCGCGATGAAGGGTTTTGCCAAACATGGTGGACCTTTCTTCTAGGGCTGCGTCTTCGGTAAGATTTGATCCTTTTGCATAAAGAACAGTTGCATTTTTACCAACGGCGGACTTCAATCCCCTTAGAAGAGATACAGATTTGGTAAAATCTGCAGCAACGCTCCAGGTACCGGTCATGTTCTCCGTAGCATCAGCCAGGGGGCCGATGAGCGCAATAGTTCCTTTTTTTCTGATGGGCAATGTATTCTTATCATTCTTAAGCAGTACAAAGCTTTGCGCAGCTGTACTTCTTGCTTCTTTTCTGTTGGCAGCTGTGAATACTTCAGTCTTGCTTCTTTTAATATTGCAATACCTGTAGGGATCGGCAAAAAGACCTAATTTGTACTTGGCTTCCAGTATGCGGCGACAGGCAAGATCTATTTGTTCTTGTTTTATCTTTCCTTCCTGCAAAGACTGTCTAAGGGTGGTTAGGAAACCTTCGCCTACCATATCCATATCTACTCCGGCCTGAAGAGCAAGAGCTGATACTTGCTTTAAGTCGCCCATACCATGTGCAACCATTTCATTAATGGCGGTAAAATCAGTAACGACCAGGCCATTAAAACCCCACTGATTGCGCAGAACTTCGGTCATAAGCCATTTGTTGGCACTTGCAGGTATTCCATCTACCTCATTGAAAGAGGTCATTACGCTTCCGGCACCCGCTTCAACCCCTGCCTTATAGGGAAGGAAGTATTCATTATACATGCGCACGCGGCTCATATCGGTTGTGTTATAATCCCGGCCGGCTTCGCTTGCTCCGTAAAGCGCAAAGTGTTTGATGCATGACAAAATGGTGTTGCTTTTTGAAAGATCATCACCCTGATAACCTTTGACCATCGCTTTGGCTATCTGAGCGCCTAAATAAGGGTCCTCGCCAGAACCTTCAGAAACGCGGCCCCAGCGTGCATCCCGGGAAATATCTACCATTGGAGAAAATGTCCAGTTAATGCCATCAGCACTAGCTTCAATGGCTGCTATGCGGGCGCTTCTCTGTATGATGTCCATATCCCAGCTGCAGGAAAGACCCAGAGGAATCGGAAAAACAGTTTGATAACCGTGTATCACATCCATACCAAATATCAGAGGAATCTTCAGTCTGCTCTTTTCTACCGCTATCTTTTGTACATCGCGTATCTTTTCTACACTCTTAATATTAAATAATCCACCTACTTTGCCCTGTTCAATTTTACGCGCCACATCAGAGTTTGACGCCTGGCCTGTAGTTATATCTCCGGAAACAGGCAGGTTTAACTGGCCCAGCTTTTCATCCAGCGTCATCTTCTGCATTAAAGAGTTAATGAACTGATCCATCTTTGCATCTCGATGAGTTTGCGAAATTGCTACGTGCGAAAGCATCATCAATGCAACTAAACTCACTTTAAAAAACTTCATACTATCTATTTTAATTTTACATTTAAACATATTACTTGCCTCATGGAGCTAAGGAACCTCTACAGGCCTTGTCCTTTCAGACACTCCGTTTTCATTAAAGGCTTCAATGGAAAAGAAATATTTCATGTCTTTATCCAGGCTTTTTAATTCGAGCGTATTAGTATCATATACCATCCAAGAGTTATATAATTTATCCGGCGCAATTCCCCATAGTACGTTATAACCTTGTACACCGGGCCGGGACTTCCAGCTGATAAGAGCATCTCGCCTGTCTGCTTTGCGCTTAACCGTAAATGAGTTAGCTTCTTTAGGCGCCTTGCCGCCCCCCTTGCCAAACACGCGCAAGCCCGAAATAGCCAGGTTCCTTGTAGGCACGTGAATGTTATTGTACCGGATGTATCTTACGAACTGAGGAACCGAGAGCTCAACATAATCGTTAGGCACATCTTTAAAAGACTCTGAGCGATCAGCCAGGGTGATCCACGTTTTGCCATCTTTGGACCCCTGAATAGTATAGCGATGATTTAAGCCCTCTGCCCGGCCATAGATATCGCTTTTGTAATCGTGATAATTTAATTGAATAGCATATACGGTTGCGGGTTTTTGGAGATCAATTTCTATCCATTGCCTGCTGTCGTTAGAAGCAGCAACCCAAAAAGTCCTGATGCTTTCGTCTGTAACAGAACGCGCATCAAATCCCTGAAGCGTTGTTGAAGCTTTTACCGGCTTTTTGTAAGACAATAACATCCATCCTGTAAAAGCACCCGCTTTTACAGGTGTTGAGGGAGAATAATGCGGATAGTCGCCGAAACTGGTATTGGAATACATCAAGCCGTCTTTATCAAAATAAACGGGAAACATACAAAGGCGCCGTTCCCAGTTCACATTGACCGAGACAGACATAGAGGCAAAATGCCAGTACCTATTATCGGGTCCAAGTACTGTGCTGCCGTGGCCTGCCCCGTTTGCAAAACCTCCGGGTTTATAAAATACCGGGTTATTTGGAGCGTAAATGTAAGGGCCCAGGGGTGATTTACTGGTATAAACGCCATCGCCATAAACATTAAACTCTGTACCAGGTGCCGCGTACTGCATGTAATAGGTATCCTTGTATTTAGTGAGCCAGGCACCCTCCATGTAACCCTTTAACACCGTATCCGAATGGTTCTCACCGAAGCGTTCCCACCCATGCTTTTCACCCTTGAGGTTAAACAAGGGCACGACCTCTCCCGACGGGCGAAAGTCACGGTGGCGATCCAACTTCATTCCTCTTAAAGGAAAAGTATTAGATGAGCCCCAGAACATATAAGCCTGTCCGTCGTCATCAATAAAAAGATCGGGATCCTGGATGTCGCTTAGAATATAAGGCAGGGGTTTCCAGTCGCCTTTTTTGGGATTGTCTGTATACAGAACACTCATTGCACCGGAAGGATCGCCGGTAACATACAATACAGAATCTTTAAAATTTTGAGCAGCGGGCGCATTGGACCCCTGAAAATACCATTTTTCCGGTTTTATAAAGGTCCAGTTGCTCAGATCGGTTGAATGCCAATAACCCATAGACCGGGTAACAAACATATAGTATTCTCCGCGGAATCTAACTACGGCAGGATCTGCACCGGACCGATAAGAAATATTGCGTGCCGCATCGTAAATAGCATAAGTGTAATCAATATTAAGCGGATTACAGTAGGTATTCATTTGAGTGGTTTGAGCTCTCAGTAAGGAACTCACACTCAGCATCAGTGCGGCAATTAACAGCAGGTTCTTTTTCATATCAATGTAGCGTTTTGCTGTTCAACGCCGGGCTTTCGAAATCTAGCTTCCTAAGCCCTTTCTGAACATCCTCATTTCCCATAAACAGCTTCCAGAGCAAGCCAGACCTTCCGTTCTCAATCATCACTACTTCAGGGCCCTGGTCTATTGCCAGATATCGCTCAGGATACCAGCCGGCCGTTTCACTGTATGCATCGTAAAACCCGTAGCGTCCGAACACCTTGCTTCCAAGCTTTTCATAAAGATACCGCATTACTTTAAGTGAATGCTCAGGGGTATAAGGGTAGGAAGACAGGGCAGCCGTAGGCGATATTACTCCCAAATCGTTACTTGGAGTGTGTGCGCTATATCCTGCAACCGAATAGCTCGCGGTGAAACCCCAGGCATTTTCCCCGTAACCTTTAAAGCCCTTGGGATTGGCAATTGCATACTGACGATGTATCAGCGCATGGTTTGTATTTAGCTCCCAATAATCGGCATACCGGTCCTTAAGCCCCCTGGGATTTAAGCCTAAATAAGAGTAGTGAGACCAGAATAAAGGTCCAACGCTTCCATTAGCACCATTATGGTTAAGGACTACTCTATATCCATATTGTTCTTTATCAGATTTGATGGCTCCATTGCGAGCCCATCCTTCATGGTAAACGGCTGCAGGTACGCTATACGTAGGCGAAGACGCCGCAAGCACATACATAATAAGGCATTCGTCATAGCCCCTGACGGCAAAGTTCATATCCCAGCCATATTCAGGGCTCCAATGCCAGTATAATACGTTTTCATTATTTTTACGATACCAGCCCCAGTCAATACCTTTCCATAAAGAGGCGGCTTTAGCTGATATAGATTGTTCCAAAGCATTACCATTTTTGAAATACTCGCTTACACAAATAAGCCCCTGGGCTAGAAATGCAGTTTCCACCAGGTCTCCGCCGTTGTCTTTTTTTCCAAATGGCTTTGTTTTACCTGTGGGTCCGTGAAGCCAGTGAGGCCATGCTCCGTGAAACCTGTCGGCCTTTTCAAGGTAATTTACAATCCCGTCCAGTCTTTCTGCTCCCTGCGCTTTGCTTATAAAGCCCCGCTCCATTCCCACCAGGATAGCCATAAGCCCGAAACCACTTCCGCCGGCTGTTACAACATCGGCATCGTTTTGCGGGTAGTGGCCATCCATATGGATGCGCTCTCTTGCCATGCCCGATACAGGCTCTGCTCCTTCCCAGAAATAATTAAATGTGTGCTTTTGGATAACAGTTAAAAGAGAATCGTCGGAAAGACGTACTTGTGCAGCTTTTTCAGTTAGTACCTTTTTATTTTCGGCACAACCAGCAAGAAAAATCAGAGAAGTTAGTATTAATATATATATGTTTCGCATCTTAAATATTACAGTTTACAGGTTTGCGCTGGAAAAGCCTAATAAACGCAGGCCAGTTTCATTTCGGCAGAGTTCACGAACAAATTCCACAATAGTCCGCGCGATAATTCTCTATCACAATGATTATGGGTCCTTACTAATTGATAGAAAGGAGTGTGCAATCCACGACTCATGTAAAGAGAATACATCTACAAAACCATATTCTTTCCAAAGTATGTCTCCAAGTTTATAATAAAAGAACTTAAGCGCTTTCATAGGCTCAGCCGGGGTGTGTGGAAAGGAGGAAAGTGTTGCGGCTGGAGAGATAACGCCATTTTTTTCCCTTCCTTGGTTTTTGAAGATAGAGCGAGCTTAAAACCAATTGAACTAAGAAGTTTTACCCTTTTGTCACATATGTCGGAAGGGATCGCATCGGTAAACGAAAATGTAAAAACAGGACGCATTACGTTTTCATAATTTAATGTCTCGTTATAGCGTTCATCGACAATAAAAGACAGAGTAATCGCCTTGCTAAAGGGATTACTTTGTTCTTTCTTGCATGCCAGAATAGAAGATAAAACTATTAGTAAGATAAAAACCTGAACGACTCCCCTTTTCATATCACTGGTATGGAATATCTATTTTTTAGCAAGCCCCAAGTTATACAATGCCTTGATGTGCGCATCTGGCAGGTTGATGTTATATACTCTTATTTCATCTACCTTTCCGGTCATAGCGGCAAAATCAGCATTACTGTTTACTTGTTTGCCCGGAATAAGATTGTAATTAGCACCTATAATCACCTCACTTGGCTCATAAGATTTAAATAGGTTATTACCTGTTCCACGGCTAGGAAAAGCTCCAACCTTTGTTCCATCAGCCCAAATATTAAAGAATCCGGTTATCGCATTGTAAGTGATAACCAAGTGAGTCCATTTATCTGCTCCTATCTTTGGTGTTAAGTAAGGGACGTAGTTAGGGTCGCCGGGGTTATCTCTTTTTGTATTAATATTATCCTGCATTCCACCTCCAATAGTTGTAAAGGTTGGTTGTATTTTTAAATTATTGACATCAGAAGCAGGAAAAGCATTGGTGTTCAAAACAAAGTTTATATTTCCATTGAATATTCCAGGTCTTGCAAGCTGGAATATTAGTGTACGTTTAGAACCAGTATTTGAAATCTGCACCCATTCGCTGATAGTAAAGCTTTTGAATAAATCCGTCTTAAATTTCTCAAACTGGTTTGCATAGTAAAGGTAACCCGCATTAAGATTAAGAGCTTTTCCTCTTACACCATTATCTGCATAGCTGTCATTTACAGATAATGTTGGGTTAATGCCGCTGATTTTCTCAGCCTTGGTATCATCGAAACTCCAATAGGCTACAAGGTTATTAGGGAATATCTGCTCAGAGGAATCGTAACCATCAATCTTACCTGCATAATCCCCTGGCGATACGTCGGGAAGATTATTGGGATTTCCGTCTTTTTTGCAGGAAGAAAGCAGAGTGACTGCCATGAATATTCCTGAAAATACCTTTATTATATGATTTTTGCTAGCTTTCATAATCGTTTTTATTTAAAAGAGTTGTAAAGAACTCAATGCAGAATGCTCTACAACTCGAATAATCAGTTAATACCCTGGATTTTGCTTTAAAACACCTTTACTTATGTCAATTTGCGATTGCGGGATGGGAAGCAATTCATGTTTGCCCGGTATAAAGTTTTTACCTGCATTTTGAAGGACTTGACCGGCAATCCCCCATCGAACCAAGTCAAAAAACCGCTCATGTTCCATAGCAAGCTCTATTCTGCGTTCATGTCTGATTGCTTCTCTTAATTCAGATTGTACAGTTGTAGTTACGCTAGGTAATATTGCCGAATTTCCCGCTCTGGCTCTTGCTCTGACCATTTCAAGCTTATCCAATGCTTCTTGAGTATTGCCTATTTCATTGGCGGCTTCAGCATACATAAGAACAACATCGGCATACCTAAGCAGCCTGATATTCATCCAATAACTTGACCTGCTATTCACAGATGCACGAATTGCTGGGTTACTATGCGTTTTATGGTTGTAACGAGGATTTGGAAGTCCTTCCGGAACACTTTCTCCATAAATACTCTTTCCTCCGGCATAAAGAATGGTTCTTGTTTTCCTTGGATCACCCATTTCATAAGCCGCTTCCAAATAATTACTTGGCACATTAAAGCCCCAGCCAAGATTCCAGTCTCCGGTTCCTCTTACACCTTGGAAATTAGCATATTGAGACCCGTTTACTGTCGGCTCGGATAAGCTGGCCGTTGCCTGAACTTCTAAAAGCGATTCTTTACTATTTTCGCCAACTTCACTAAAAATATCCTTATATGGAACAGAGAGATCATAAACTCCCGATCCCATTACAGCATTTGCTGCAGCCATAGCCGGGCCCCATTTTTGTTGAGTAAGATAAACTTTGGCGAGCAAGCCATTAGCTGCACCTCGTGTCGCTCTTCCTATAAATATAGATGGCCATTCTGAAGGTAAATGTTGAGCTGCAAACGTCAAATCACTTTCAATCAAAGCATATATCTGGGCAACGGTACTTTGAGGAACATTCGCTTGAGCAGCCGGATTTTCAAATACCTTTTCAATCAGTGGAACATTACCAAAAAGCCTTACCAAAGTAAAATAGGCATATCCTCGTAAAAATTTAGCTTCTGCTTCTGCTCCAATTTTTGATTCTTTAGGAGTATCAGCATTAGGATCGTTCTCAATCTGGTCAAGCACAATATTACACTTGTTAACGAGCGAATAGTAACCACTCCACAGACTGGCTACCAGCCCGTTAGAAGATGTAATGGTAAAATCATCCATTTGCTTCATCTCAGCGCCGTCAGTAGGAGTACTTCCTTTATCTGCATCATCGCTTCTTATAGACACCGCAGATACAAAAGGTACTACGCCTACGTCATAAGACCTAAAGGCGGTATAAACCTCATAGATAAATGGGTCATAAACACTTCCGCCCTTGGGGTAAGGATAAGTATCAGCTGTATAAGCTCCTTGTATGTTTTGATCCAGAAAGTCTTTACAGCTATATGAAGTCAAAAGGAGGGTAGCAAACATGCAAGCCTTAGCTGTAAACACCCATGCTTTTCTATTAAATATTTTCATTTTCTTAAGCTTAACGATTATTAAAAGTTCACATTTAAACCAAAACTGTAGGTTGCCGGAACTGGATAAGCTCCGTTATCGGCTCCCCCGCCGAGTATACTACCGATGGGTGCTTCGGGTGAATAGCCGGTAGTTTTGCTCCATGTCTTAATATTTTGTCCGCTTAAATACAACCTCAGGTTTGACATCTTAATACCTGAAAGAAATCTAGAATTAAATGTGTAACCTAATTGGACAGTTCGCAGACGGAAATAGTCACCCGGCTCTAAAAAATATGTACTGAACAGTACATTGTTAGCCCGTGTGTTATCCAGTATAGGTTCAACATTCGATGTACCTGGCCCTGTCCATGCATTAGCCCTGTTCATTTCATAATTTAAGTCGGCAAACCGTGCGGTACGTCGTTGTGCATAGACTTTATTACCAGCAACTCCCTGGCCTTGTAATGCCAGATCAAATCGCTTATAATTTAAGTTGATATTAACGCCATAGTTCCATATAGGAAAAGGTGTTCCTAAATATTCCCTGTCAGCAGGCGAAAGGACACCATCACCGTTTAAGTCTGCGTATGCGATGTCACCGGGCTGAGAATCCGGGAAACCTGGAATTCTGTCCAGATCTGCCGTTGTCTGATAGACACCTATCTGTCTATAGCCGTAAAAGTGACCGATTGATTCTCCACTGATAGTTCTGTTAGCTCCTCCGTTTCCTGTAAGAACAAAATCAATATTGTTTCCGATTGATTCAACCTTATTTTTATTGTAACTAACGTTTGGAGCAACAGAAAAGGTAAAGTCATCACCAATCCGATCATTCCAACTTAAGGCTACTTCTATACCTTTATTTGAAATTTCGCCAAGATTGGTCTTATAAGAATAGTCGCCCGCTGTGCTTGGCAGCGTTACATTTGTTATAATATCTTTTGTTGTACGATCATAAAGGTTAATCTCCGCGCTAAATCTCTCCCGAAACGCCCTTAAGTCCATACCAACATCAATGCCACGAACTACTTCCCATCGAAGGTTAGGATCAGGGATATAAGCCGGACGTACAGAAGTATAAACGTTATCCCCAAAAACACCCCTGCCCGAAGTCGTCACACCCGGTTGAAAAAAGTTTGCGGCAAGGCTTTGTCCGCTCCCAACTGTACCCCAGCCACCTCTAATTTTCAGGAAGTTAACAGCCTCAAAACTTTTAAAGAACTGCTCTTCGCTAAGTACCCATCCCAAACCAACTCCTCCAAAAGTCCCCCATCTGTTTTTGGGGCTTAACCGTGAAATTCCATCCCGACGGATCGTAGCATTTATTAGATATCTGTCACGGTAGGAATAACTCGCGCGCCCAAGGAATCCCATTTGACTTGACTTATTTCCGCCGCCGGATACAGACTCAGGATTTCCTTCTTTTCTTTGAACTATCCCTATATACCAAAAATCCTCGTTCCTCGGTATTACCAACTCTCCTTCTGTCCTGTTACCGCTTAAATCGACATTGTCTTCGTAGACAGTGGTAAAGCCGGCAACTGCATTCAGTTTATGTACCTTGTTAAAAGTCGAATCAAATGTAATCGTGTGATCCTGCTGGAACTTGCGAAACAAAGCCTGGTTCTGATAGACACCTGTCCGGGCGGTTTTATCAAAAGTGGTATCAGTAGGTATCTTTCCCTCACCTAGATTGATATTCTTAAATGGAAGGGCGTTATAACCTCGGGAGCCGTTATTGCTAATGTCTGCATAAACAGCAGATCTCCATGTAAACTGTTTTAATAATTTTATATCTGCATAGGCGCTCCCAACTACTCTATAGCCTTTGTTTATAGATGTGCCATTATTTCTATTTAATGTAGCTATAGGGTTTCCTACCTGAGAACGTTGAAATAATGGCATGCTGTAATAGTGTTCATCATCAGCCTGCACAGGTACAATTGGGGCGGCCCACAACGCGTTGCTTATTGAAGCTGTGGCTCCAGTCGAGTTGTAGTGAAAACCTGTCACATCTGCGCCTACCTTTAATCCTTTATTTATTCTTATCTCTTCATTTAAACGAAGTATAAATCGTTCCTGCTTGCCGTACTTTACTACTCCTTCCTGTGTATTATAACCAAAGTTCAAAAGAGTAGTGCTTTTTTCACTGTTATTGGATATTGTCAGACTGTTGTTGCTTACCAAAGCATCCCTAAAAATCAAGTCCTGCCAATCGGTATTTGCCGTATAATTTGAAAAATCATAAGGGTTAGCGCCTACGTTCGCTAGCTGAGCCGAATAAAGCTTCTTAAATGTTTCTGCATCTGCAACCTCAATCCTGTTTTGCACCCTTTGCAAGCCGATAGAACTTTGAAGAGATACAATAGTTTTACCCTTATCAGCCCTCTTCGTAGTAATTACGATAACACCGTTACCCCCTTGTAAACCAAATATTGCAATTGAGGAAGGATCTTTCAATACTTCAATACTTTGGATATCACCAGGATTGATGTAATCAATGTTTGACTGGAATACCCCATCCACGACATATAATGGGCTGGAGTTATTTGTACTATTTATACCCCTAACCCTTACAGTAGGTGCAGCTCCGGGGCTTCCGCTGTTAACTACCGTAAGCCCGGCCACCCTTCCCTGCAAAGAAGAAAGCGGGTTAACATTTGGCGACCTTGCAATTTCTTCGCCTTTCACCTGAGTAATAGAACCAGTCAAGTCCCTTTTTCTCTGTACACCATACCCTACCACTACTACCTCATTCAATTTAGATGTGGAGGACTGCATTCTAATGTTTAAAACAGCCTTTGGATTCACCTCCTGAACCTTATATCCGATGTACGAAAAGACCAGGATTGCATTTGATGGAACTCTTAATGTGAAAGCACCATTAACATCTGTTGAAGTTCCCTGATTTGTTCCCTTCACTTTCACACTCACACCAATTAAAGTTTCGCCATTATCAGCGTCAGTAACGCTCCCTTTAACTATTATCGGCGACTGACCAAAGACAGGTACGACCATGAAGAGGAGTGCCAAACTAAGTAGAGTTGTAAATAATTTCCTCATAAAATTTTAGATTAGGTTATTGCGGTTATCAACCATCTCAAATTTGCTACAATTGTTTCCATAAAGCAAAAGCTGGGGCTTCACTTTACTACGTCAACCACTCATGAAGTTCACATGATCGTCACGAAAAATTGCGATAAGGGAAGTTCAGGGCGTTGTTAAAAGGTTTTTACAAAGCCGCATAGTGTATAGAATACATACATCATAGAATCTAAGCGACAGCCAGTCCAAATATAGGTCATGAGAGGTAATGATGTAGTGCTAAACCTCCATCAGGAACTCTACAAGGTTTTTATCATGCTCAAGATTCAGCTTTTTTCTCAGTCTGTACCGCCGGATTTCAACACCTCGTAAGGAAATGTTAAGTAAGGAAGCGATTTCCTTACTGGTCATATTCATTCTCAGGAAAGCACAAAGTTTCAAGTCGTTTGGAACAAGATCAGGGTACTCCTTTTTAAGCTTCTTGAAAAAATCTTCCTGCGCCTCATTAAAGCTTTCTTCAAACAGGCCCCACCCACGGTCATCGCTTAGACCTTCATCTATAACCTTAGATATCCTTCTCAATTGATGCTCTTCCAGCGCTTTTCCGTCGCTCTGCTTTAACTTCATCACTTCTGCCCTTATCTTTTGAAGAAGCTCATTCTTATATACCATATTCATGGCCGAGTTGGCAAGTTCGCGATTCTTGCTTTTAAGGTCCGATTCAAGCTGCTCATTCTTCAGTTCGATCAGCTTACGTTCATTTTCACCGGCCTCCTGCCTTAAATGTTCTTCTTTTTCCTGCTGAAGTTTCTCCTGTATCTTAAGTTTATGCCGCTTTAATTTTAATTCATACAGGTGTTTTAGCCACAAAAATACAATCACGTGTAATAAGACGTAAAAAGCAATTGCAGTCTTGGTAAAATACCAGGGCGAAGCGATAGAAAATCTAAACTCTGTAATGTCAGGAGCTGCCTGCCCGTCTATACTGGCTCTCACTTTAAACGTATATGATCCATGGCCTAAATTTGTAAACTCTCGTGCAGCCTGAGGGCTCCATTCGGACCATTGCTTGGAATACCCGTCAAGAAAATACTGATACCTTACCTTTGCCTGCTTATAATAAGGCAGCGAATAACTGATCCGAATGTTATTCAGTTTATAGGGTATCGACAAAGTCTCAGATCCTCCGGCTTCAGATAACAGTGTAGCCTTATCTGTAATATTCTCTATTTTTCGTATTAAAACCTTCGGAAAAATGCGCCGTTTAGCAGGCTTCAATCCTCCTGTATACATGCAAAACCCCTCGTCAAAACTAATCAGGTAGTTAGAACGGTCTATCTTGCTTATGTTTTCATAGTACTGCACCATCTTTCCGTTAAGTATAGCAAACTGAGTCGAATCTATCGTAGCCTTTCCTGCTACCTGAAGATTAACCAGCGCAACCTTTCCATGGTTTATAAACCAATAGGTTTTATCTTCTGCTGCAATCACTTTATTAGAAGAAGCAAATGATCCCAGGATATTATTTAATTGGTCGTAGCTGTGAAAACTGTCGCTTAGCTCGTCGTAAATATAGAAGCCATTATCCGAAGAAAACACAATCCTGTTGCTAAGGCTGAACACATTAATGTTATAATTAGCCGGCAAGCCATTGCTGCTGCTATAATACTTTACAGATAGCGCCTTCTTCATATCCTTTGATAGTTCCAGCTTATAAACGCCTTTATACGCATGGCCCACCCAAACTATTCCCTTGGCATCCTGCTCAACATACCGTGATGGAGCGTTAAAGTCTTCTACCTTGTTATGAAGTTCCCACTGCCCCGCACCATCCTTTCTATAAACAACCAGTCCGTTATAAGTACCCTGCAATAAATAATCCGGATTCTTATTCGCCCTTTTAATAGTCCATCCCCCCGTATAGCCGGAAATCTTTTGCATTGCAGTGCCTTTTACTCTAAAAGTACCATCGTTATGCCCACAAAGCAATTGGCCGTCAATCAGCGATAAGTCCCACACCTGTCCCTGCGAACCCTTTACAAATTTAAAATTCATGGGTTGATGTCCGTTCCAGGAAGTATTCAATGTACTGTAGTATAAACCCTGATTGGTACCGAGATAAATCTTATTGTTATGCAGAATGCTTGAGTATACTGTTCCAAGCTCTCCTCGCTTATCGAAGTAAAAGTATAAGGACGAACTTAACTCAATCCTGTCTATGCCATTGTCTAAACCAATCCACAAGTTTTCTCCGTCATCATTGTACAGACTTAAAACGGTATTATTCTGAAGCCCGCTTGATTTATTTATCTTTTGAATTACGCGTCCGTCTTCATTAATAATAATGATACCGTTAAGTATAGTACCAAAAGCATAGTACTTCCCCATAACAACACTTCCGTTGTTCAGCTGGTAAGTCTTCAAAAACGCGTCAGCTTCGTTGATCCAGGGCCTGATAGCCCTGCCATCAAATAGAAATAAGCCCTTCTTCGCTGTCCCAATCAGGTAGCTGTCGCCCTTGTAAGGTAAAATCGTTAGTACGTTACCCTCGCCCAGCAGCTCGCTTCCGGGTAACCGATGCATAACAGCCCCCTTAAGTTCAAACAGCCCCTTGCTTATAACCTCAATGAACATGCGGTCTTTAACCTTAAACATAAAAAGAAAAGGAGCATCCTGTTTGATTACCCTTATTTTACCTTTTTCATAGACAAAAACTGAAGCAAAAGACTGGAAATACACACGTCCCCTATCAATATATATTTTCCATATCTCGTCCGACAAAGCGTGGCCGGCCGGCACAAGGCGTGTTAAAGAAACATAAGAAAGTAAGCCTTTCTCATCATAGTGCCAGTAACCAAATTCACCATACCCTCCCGCGTAAATCCGCCCATGCCCGTCAGCGGCTACCGACCGTATAATTACTCTGTTTGGCATCTGGTACTGTTGCCAGTATCTCCCGTCAAAAGAAAGCAAGCCTTCTGAGTTACCGAAGTACACTATATTTTTCTCATCCTTGGTCACAGACCAATTCTGATTGCCCGACTGATACTGAGCTTTGGTATAGTTCTGAATATAAGGAACGCCAATCCCCCGTATATCATTTGCCCATGTCAGCGAAGAAATAAATAAAATAGTTAATAGTAGAACTCCCCTCATACAATATAATTTACTACTAAAATAACACAAAAGCGCACTCCTCTTATAAGAAGCGCGCTTTGAGGATCACATTAGCTCAATAGGGCGAAGCACGATACAAAAGACGGTGCAGCTGGCCCATTATTTATAAGTCGCAGCCAGCTTTAAAGCATTATATGCATTAACAACCCCCCCTGTAACCGATAAGTTAGTTAGGTAAGTTCTGTTAGTACTACCATCTGCAGAGTTCCTGACCTTCACTTTCTGATCTACCTTAACAACAGATCTCATTATAATCTCCTTTACCTGAACGGCCGTTAGATGCGGATAATAAGACATGATAAGAGCCGCCACGCCCGATACAACCGGCGATGCCATACTTGTACCATCAAATTCCTTATACTTAGATTCAGGAATGGTAGAATTTATCTTAACGCCCGGAGCAAAAACATCCACTACCCTCTTACCATAATTAGAAAAATCAGCCACTAAACCCACATCATTCTTCCAGCCGCTTGCACCCACTTCTATCCAGTTAGGCGCTTGTTTCATAGTAAACTTAATTGTGTCAGGCTGCACTTTAACATTGGCGGCATTTTGCGGATAATTCATCCCGCCATAGCCAGGATACATGGGCCGCTCCATTCTCTTTGCAGGACTAACCTGTACTTTCGGATTCATTCCCCAAAAATTCGCATCCGTAGTATCTGCATAAAACTTATTAGGAAAGCTATTCTGCTCATCTGTATTCTTAGAGTCGTTACCTGCTGCATGCACCAGCAATACGTTTTTTCGGGCGGCATATTTCACAGCACTGTCTACAACAGACTTGTCCCATGAATAAGCCTTACCAAAACTCATATTAACAATCCTCGCACCGTTGTCTACCGCATATCGTATCGCATTAGCCACATCCTTATCCCTTTCATCACCGTCAGGCACAACCCTAATCGCCATTATCTTTACATTGTCAGCCACCCCTTTAATACCAATGTTGTTTTTACGGTTCGCTCCTATAATTCCAGCCACATGGGTGCCATGGTCTGCATCAGGGCCCTTAACGTCAGCATTTCCATACAAACGTTCATGCTGATCATTGTAGTTATCACCCACAGTGTCCCTTGAGTTAAAATCCATATTGTAATGATAATTCAACTGAGTGTGGTAATGTCTAAGCGCGTCATTAAGCTCCTCCATAAAAGTTGTAAAGTCGTTTTTCTTCCATAGCTCCCCCTTCACCACTCCAATTACCTTAGTCTCAAGCATGGTTTTAGCCTTAAACTTATCAAAGTCAGCATACTTGGGGTCTTTCAAACCCATTCGGCCAACTATCTCCAACACAGTCCTTTTGATGAGCGACAGGTTTTCATAACCCATCCTCGCTTCCTGCTGCTTGGAAGAAAAATCTTTGACAAGCTTTTTGTACAAGTTAAACTCCTGCCGTTCCGCAGGACTTAACGGGGTCGAATTAATTACAGAGACATATTTATCCTGATACTTTCTAATCAGGCGAACCACCTCTGTATTATCATAACGCACATTACCTTTCTCCGAACCAATAAAATTCCAACCATATATATCATCCACATAGCCGTTCCTGTCGTCGTCCAGCTTATTTGATTTCTCCTTCTGGTTGATCCACATAACATCTTTTAGATCCTCATGAGTATAATCGATTCCTCCATCTATCACAGCCACAACCACAGGCTTCGATGGTCTGCCCTTCAACAGCTCCGTGTAGGCCCTCTCGGTGCTCACTCCAAATACACCATCCCTTTCCAAATCCAGGTTTTGCCAGTTAGCCACCGGTCCGTCTTTTTGAGCAAAAGAAGCTAGGGGGATAAGAAAAAGTATAAGCAGTTTAGCTAAATAATTCATGATAAATAAATAATAACACTAACGGTTAAGTAATATAATAATTATTGCCACAGATTATTTATTAAAACCAAAAAACTTACCTTCCAGTTGCCTCGTACCACTATAGTACGATACTAACGCGGATACCACAGCAGCATCAGCACTCCCTGGTGTTGAGATGTTGGAATGAAGAGGGGGGGTAGGGTTAGCCAAGGTAAGGACAAAAAAAAGCCTCTGAAGCTTAGCTTCAGAGGCTGTGTAAAAGTTGGCACCGACCTACTCTCCCACGTGTTACCGCAGTACCATCGGCTCTGGCGGGCTTAACTTCTCTGTTCGGAATGGGAAGAGGTGGACACCGCCGATATAGGTACCTTAAGTTCATCAGAACCATCGTTCTATATCTCTTTAATAAGTAATTAACATAATTGAAAGAAGTCTTTGTAAGAGAGGTCAAAAGTTTGTGCTTTGAAAGCTTCGGGTAATTAGTACTACTCGGCTTTGATGTTACCACCTTTACACCTGTAGCCTATCAACGTGATAGTCTATCACAACCCTATATGGAAGTCTCATCTCGTGGCTAGTTTCGCACTTAGATGCTTTCAGCGCTTATCTATTCCAAACGTAGCTACTCTGCAATACAGCTGGCGCCATAACAGATTCACCAGAGGTTTGTCCATCCCGGTCCTCTCGTACTAAGGACAGATCCACTCAAACTTCCTGCGCCCACAACAGATAGGGACGGAACTGTCTCGCGACGTTCTGAACCCAGCTCGCGTGCCACTTTAATCGGCGAACAGCCGAACCCTTGGGACCTTCTCCAGCCCCAGGATGTGACGAGCCGACATCGAGGTGCCAAACCTCCCCGTCGATATGAGCTCTTGGGGGAGATCAGCCTGTTATCCCCAGCGTACCTTTTATCCTTTGAGCGATGGCCCTTCCATGCGGAACCACCGGATCACTAAGCCCGACTTTCGTCCCTGCTCGA
>DDAL01000018.1:104765-105056 GCA_002332615.1 Sphingobacteriaceae bacterium UBA2059
CCCCAGTCAAACTACCCACCAAACAATGTCTCCCAATGAAGGGATTAGAAACCGAATACAGAAAGGGCGGTATTTCAAGGTTGGCTCCCCGATGGCTGGCGCCACCGGTTCACTGCCTCCCGCCTATCCTACACATCCTGCATCCAGTTTCAATGTTAAGTTGTAGTGAAGGTGCATGGGGTCTTTCCGTCCCGTTGCGGGTAACCGGCGTCTTCACCGATACCACAATTTCACCGAGCTCATGGCTGAGACAGCGCCCAGATCGTTACACCATTCGTGCAGGTCGGAACT
>DDAL01000022.1 GCA_002332615.1 Sphingobacteriaceae bacterium UBA2059
GTACTATAGTGGTACGAGGCAGGATCATGACCAAATGTTTTGTCTCGCAAATATTTTAGAGATCAAGCTGAAATAGGATCAATTCAAAAGCTTGTGAAGGATGAGGTGAACTTCTAGCTTTGGATCTTCGGAATATATCTTTCATGCGGGAGTAATGCCAAATTTTAATAGCTACTACTCTAAGATTTTATTCTTGACTTTTCTAACTTAAAGAAATTGCAAGGAGAACGATATCTTTCATTTGGACCTTCTTTATTTTCCAGACTTGGGAAACAATACTTTCTTATCAGGGTTTTCTAAATAGTGATATAAATCATTTTTACTATTTTAGCTAAAAAAATACATGTATGAGTAATCAATTCGGATTTAGAAGTGAGGTGATGAAGCATATTGAAAAATATATGCTTGACCATATGGAAGATTACCTGAAACCAATAGAAACTAACTGGCAGCCAACAGACTTTTTACCCGACTCTAACAGCGATGGATTTTATGATGAGGTAAGAGATCTGCGTGAAGCGGCAAAGGCTTTGCCTTATGATGTAATGGTGGTATTAATTGCGGATACCATTACTGAGGAGGCTTTACCAACTTATGAATCCTGGCTTGCTACAGTAGAAGGAGTTTCAAAAAGCGAAGATGGAGGATGGATGAAGTGGCTGAGAAGATGGACAGCCGAAGAGAACCGACATGGAGATGTGCTTNNATAAGTACCTTTACCTTTCTGGGAGGGTAAATATGAAGCAGATGGAAATTTCTACTCAATACTTAATTGCGGATGGTTTTGACATAGGTACAGACAGAGATCCATATAGAAATTTTATATACACCAGCTTTCAGGAGATGGCAACGAACATCTCTCACCGAAGAGTTGCGTCCCTCTCTAAGAAAGCCGGGGACACCTTACTTTCTAAAATGTGCGGAATTATTGCCTCAGATGAGGCGCGGCACGCTAAGGCTTATAAGGATTTCATTTATCAGATACTTAAAGTTGATCCAAATGAAGTACTGATAGCTTTTGAAGATATGATGAAGAAGAAGATCGTTATGCCTGCGCATTTTTTAAGAGAGCTTGGAAAGAAAATGGGCGAAACGTTTACACATTTTGCGGACGCGGCTCAACGCCTCGGCGTCTATACATCGGTTGACTATGTAGACATTCTTAAGACGCTTATTACCGAATGGGAGATAGAAAAACTAAGTGATTTAAACGACCAAGGCGAGAAGGCGCGGGATTACCTGATGCGCCTGCCGGACAGGCTTACCAGAGTTGCTGAGCGTATGAAAAATCCTAATCTTGATTATCAGTTTAGCTGGATACATCCGGCATAACTTATTTGCTGTGATATTCATCAAGAGCCTGCAGAAGTACTTCGCAGGCTTTTTTTATTTCCTCCTCTGTAGTGATCAAAGGGGGAGCGATGCGGATAGCCGTGTCGCAATGCAAGAACCAGTCAACTATTAAGCCTTTATCAACACAAAGCTTGCTGACTGTTTCCACCTCCTGAAACGAGCTTAGCTGTATGGCCAACATAAGTCCTTTTCCGCGAACTTCCTTAATAGCCGTATGGACAAGCAAATTCCTAAAAAGAAGTTCCTTCGTATGCACATCTGCCATCATGTTTTCGCCAATAATTGTTTGTAAGGTGGCTAGCCCGGCAGCGCAACTCACAGGGTGCCCGCCGAATGTGGTAATATGGCCCAGGATCGGGTTATCTTTCAGACTATCCATGAACTTACGGTCGGAGATAAAAGCGCCTATAGGCATGCCGCCACCTATGCCCTTGGCCAGCAGGAGGATATCCGGGACTATGCCATAATGCTCAAAAGCAAATAATTTACCTGTGCGGCCAAAGCCGGTTTGTATTTCATCAAAAATGAGTAGCGCACCCGTTTCGTCGCACTTACGTCGCAAGGCTTTTATATAGTCGAGATCCGGAACCCTGATTCCCGCCTCACCCTGAATAGCCTCGAGGATAACACATGCCGTCGTGTGGTCAATAGTTTCCAGATGAGCGGCGTTATTGTACTCGATAAAGTGAACATCAGGCAATAGAGGGCGATAGGCTTGTTTGTAATATTCATTGCCCATTACGCTCAAGGCGCCATGAGTACTGCCGTGATAAGCGTTTTTACAGGATAAAATTCTGCTTCGGCCGGTATAACGCTTGGCTAACTTTAATGCACCTTCGGTAGCTTCGGCGCCCGAGTTAACAAAATAAACCGAGTTTAAAGAAGGAGGCAAGAAAGACACCAGCTTCTCGGCAAAGAGCACCTGCGGAGCTTGTACATACTCCCCGTAAACCGAAACGTGCATGTAGCGCTCTGCCTGGTTTTTAACAGCCTGTATCACATTCGGGTGGCAGTGGCCTACATTGCTTACAGCAAACCCGGAAACAAGATCCATGTACCGTTTTCCGTTAAGGTCTACCAAATAAATGCCTTCGGCACGATCTATCTCAAGAAGTCGGGGTGTAGAAGATGTCTGAGCATTATTTAAGAGGAATAATTGTCGCAAGCTTACCATATTGCAAAGGTACGAAGCCTAAGCAAGCAATGAAATTAAATAGCAGGCATTCTCATTTGGCGCCTAAGCTGCGCTGCTATTATTATGTTATGTTTATTGGAAAGCAGGGTTCGTATTGAATGGGCGTATTGCTAAGATACCTTAATACTTTAAAAACAGAAACGAGGGAATGGGTAAAAGGCAGAATAAGCTATTATCTCATTTCTGNNTTAGTAGGGAGCTTACTAGTGGCTGGGGCAATGAAAGAAGGTATGTTGAATCCAGGCGCTGAGCGCACAATAAGGTATTAACCTAGGCAAAAGCGGGAACAATCAACGGAGATTATTCTGTCTGCAGCTGAAGTTATAACAGGTGATAACCTCTCGGTTGGAGAGTTTAATCTGGAAGCCTGTTATTTTCCCGAGTAACGCAGGCCTGGGTAATACTGAATGCGCAGCAGGATAAACTAGCTTAGGGCACTACAAGGGCAAATTTTAAGCAATCCGTCAATAAAAACCAGCAAAAATGATCGGTCTATTCGTTATTGCGGTGTTTGAGCTGCTTAATAAGCTGTTCCCTGAATTCCCTTTCGGCCATATAGAACTGTTCAACCTTTTGGGCGGGTAAGACTTCGGAGAACTCCTTCTGATACTTCTTTTTAAGGTTCAATATGCGCGTTTCAAATGCGAGTTCGGTATTGGGGCTTAAATTATTTCCCCAGCCGTGGCCTCCGCGCTTTTGACGGCGTTCATGGTAAGCATCGCCCATCTCCTTCCTGTAATTATTATATACAGGCCAAAACTTAGCAGCCTCATCGCTCGTCAGGTCCAGTTTTTTTGCTAAAAATTCTTTCTTTAAAGCTTCAATGCGTTCACGCTGAGGTTGTGCAAGCACTGCTGTTATAAAGCAGCAATTAAGTAACAATAAAAAGAACCAGTTCTTCATTTCTCAAATCTTATTACCTGTAAAGGTATTTACTATGTTATAAATATATATCTTTTAATTCTGCCTCATCAGACATGCCTTCCAATATAACAGGCACATCATCCGCATCGCTATATACTTTTAAATAGTTAATAATTTCTTCATCCGGAATCTGCTGCAGTTTACTATCCAAGGAGTGATTGTGTGTATTAACAATCAAGCCCGTGGCAACGATTATACTGATAGAGGCCGCCGCTGCATAGCTAACCCAGGCGGGCATATTTTGTTTAAGGCGTTTAAGCAATCCAAGCTTGTGCTGTGTCTTAGCAAGTATAGCACCTGTCAGACTCTGGAAATAAGAGTCGGGAACAGACAGGCCCGCAGATCTATGTTCCGAAAGCAGACAATCAGCATAAACGGATGTCTTTATCCGGTCACTCAAGGAGTCAAAATAAGCCGGCGGCACATCAAAGCCATCATCCTCTCTATGTGAAGAGGTATATTTACTGATTTTTATCATTCCAGCAAGAGCAGACGATAGATGATCGAAATACCCTTCCGGCGCAATAAAAGGGTTCTCCCTTTTTATTGCGTTGAGATTAGGTGTTTCCTGCTGCCATTCACTATTGCTATTATGCAAATCCATATATTAATGATTCTTTATATAGCTAAAGGTTTAATCGTTAGCCGTTAAATAACTTTCTATTTTTTTCACTGCATGATGAAACGAAGCTTTAAGCGATCCTACGCTCGTTCCAAGTATTTGCGAGATCTCCTCATATTTAAGATCGTCAAAATACTTCATGTTGAAAACGAGGCGCTGTTTTTCCGGTAGCGTCAGAAGAGCCTGCTGTAACTTCAGCTGTGCCTGATTGCCATTAAAGTAAGAACTATCTGTAAGCGACTCAGAAAGTTCGTGAACTACTTCATCCAGAGGGATATTATTCTGCTGCTTTTTTTTATTAAGAAAAGTAAGGCACTCATTGGTCGCAATGCGGTAAATCCAGGTGTATAACTTAGAGTCGCTGCGAAAATTGTGCAGATTTTTCCAAACCTTTACAAACGCATCCTGTACCAGATCATCGGCATCGTCATGATCAATAACCATGCGCCGCACGTGCCAGTATATTTTAACCTTATATTTATTTAGAAGAAGCTCAAAGGCCTGCTCCCGCATAGTTGGATCAGCAAACTTTTCCAGTATCTCTGAATCTTCTGAATGCGTCATTCTGTATAATTAGCGGGTTAAAGGATAATAATATAAATATAAAGTAAAGATTACCAAATAAATCAACCAGGGGAGAAATAGCCTCTATAAATAAGCCCGAACGTTTTATCAAACCTCTTCCTTAAAGAACCTGATGGTTTCCTCGCAGGCCCGTAGAAGCGGTTTTGGCAGGCCATCCTGTAGCCAGGGATGCATAGAGCCTAGTGTATGATTGGCATTTGGGATGATAAGCAGGCGACTGTTTGGCTGCTGTCTGTGCAGCTCTTCAGCCTGTTGAACCGGCACGGTCGTATCCTCGTCGCCGTGTATAATAAGCCAGGGCTGAGACATCTGACGCGCAGAGTTGAGGATATTAAGCTTTTCTGATCGCTGCTCAATATCATTGAGCAGTTGCACGCCCAACGGAAGCATCTGGTGAGTGCGCGAGTTGTGAACATAGATAAGGCCCTTTTGCTTCCATTCCTCCTCTTTTTCTAAATCCCACAGATTACGGAAATTACTAAGTGCCGACCAGGTTGCAAGCTTATTTACTCGTTTGTCGCGACAGGTTTGTATAATACCAATACCCCCGCCCCGGCTTGTGCCAATAAGGTTCAGCTTTTGAGGAGCTTTAAAAGCCTTGCCACTCATGGCGAAAGAAATCACCTCATCGAGGTCATAAAGCTCCTTGGTGAACGTATTTTTTTGAAAGCTTTCCAGGTCGTCAAAAAAATCGCCCCTGTCATTACTTATACCGTTGTGCGAAAAATTAAACTTCAAAAATGGGAGCTCATTCTCCGCAAAACACCGCGCCACATGATTGTAAGCACCCCAGTCCTTAAAGCCCTTAAAGCCATGAACAAAGATGGTAAGCGATTGAGCAGGCGAGTCTTCAGAATAGGTATAGTCAATGAAAACAGGTAAATCCCTGGACCCTTTGATTTGAAAATTAGCTGTAATCATGGCACTCTTTTTACACATAACAATATGTTATGAGCTAAGTTTGTAATCCGGCAGTAACGGATAAGCAGGTGTTTATTTAAAACGGGTCTAAATATTGCAGTTTACAAAGTAATGACAGCGTTAAACGCGTGTAATGGTAGTTTTGTTTGGTTAAAGAATAAGGTAAGTTGAAGCACTTAAAAATTTTAGCATTTACACATCAGCAGATAGATCTTAAAGAGCTTGGGAATGTGGTACTGTGTAATAATGCCCTCCCTGTTTGTCTCGATGCGCTCAGGCTCAAGTTTGATATTCCTGAGATTTTCTACATTGGCACATGTAACAGGGTTGAATTTGTGTTCTCAGCTTCACAGGACCTCAGCCCGCTTTTTATTAAAGAGTTCATACGCACCGTAAAGCCCAACCTAAGCGAAAAAGTAATTGAGGATTTTACCGACAAAGCACAGTCTTACGAAAAAGACGCCGCTTTTCAGCATTTGCTTCGCATCTCCTGTTCGCTCGAGAGCCTTGTTGTAGGCGAAAAAGAAATACTCGCCCAGGTGCGCAAAGGCTATGAAACCTGCCGCAAAGGCGGCTTCACCGGCGACTTTTTACGACTGGTGATGAACCACGTAGTAAAAACAGCCAAAGAAGTATATACCCAAACCAACATATCCCGCAGGCCGATATCAGTCGTATCCCTTGCTTACCGCAAGCTTTGCAGCCTTAATATGTGTTCCAATTCGCGCATATTAATTGTAGGAGCAGGCGAAACAAACAGCCATCTTGCCAAGTACTTTCAAAAGCATAAATACTCAAACTTTACAGTTTTTAACCGCACTTATTCCAAAGCCGCCGAACTTGCCAAAGAGCTTAACGGCAAAGCTTATCCCTTAAGCGACCTTAGAAACTACAAAGAAGGCTTTGACGTACTCATCACCTGTACCAGTTCAATTGAGCCAATCATAACCAACGAAGTATATGCCTCTTTGCTTAATGGCGATACCGATAAGAAAGTGATCGTTGACCTGGCCATCCCCAATGATACCGAGGCCGCAGTGCTTGAAAACTATCCTGTGCACTACATAGAAGTTAATACCCTGCAGGACATAGCAAACAAGAACATACAGGAACGGTACCAGGAGTTTGTACATGCCGAGTCTATCATTGAGCGCAGCATTAACGAGTTTAAACCCATATTAAAGCAGCGCCGTATAGAGCTTGCCATGAGCGAAGTGCCTGTAAAGATTAAGGAAATACGTCAGGTGGCTGTTAACTCCATTTTTGCCGAAGAGATAGAGCATATGGACGACGCCTCCAAGCAAGTGCTCGAAAAAGTGATTAACTATATGGAAAAGAAGTATATAAGCGTGCCCATGGTAATGGCCAAAGAAATACTTGTAAACCATAGTTAGCCGCAACAAGAGTAACGTGCTGCGCACAAACTAAGTGTTAACATTAAGAGTAACAGGAACCAACAAGAGTGGATAGAAAAATAATTATTGGTACACGAGGAAGTGACCTGGCACTTTGGCAGGCAAACTTTGTAAAGAGCGAACTTGCCCGCCTGGCTATACCGGCAGACATCAAAATAATCAAAACCCAGGGAGATAAGATACAAAACCTGCGACTGGACAAACTGGAAGGGAAAGGATTTTTTACCAAAGAACTAGAAGAAGAACTTTTAAACGGCAGCATCGATATTGCCGTCCACTCACACAAAGACCTTCCCACCCAGCACCCTGCCGGACTCATCATAGCAGCAGTTTCCGAGCGAGAAGACCCCTCCGAATTACTCATCATACAAAAAGCAGCCACCGATAGTACACAAAGGCTGTCGCTTAAGCACGGTGCGCTGGTAGGCACCTCTTCCAATCGCCGTAAAGCCCAGCTGCTTGCCCTGCGCCCAGATCTTCAGGTAAATGACCTGCGGGGCAATGTGCCCACCCGCATACAAAAGCTGCGCGATCAACACTACGATGCCATTATTATAGCCCGGGCAGGAGTAGAGCGTTTAGGCATTGATCTGAGCGATTTTACACTCGAAATTTTAAACCCCACGGAGTTCATACCCGCGCCGGCTCAGGGAGTCCTGGGCATACAGATCAGGGAAACCGATCATGAGCTGTATAATAAGCTTCAGGCACTCAACCATGCCGACGTAGCAGCAGCAATAGGAGTAGAGCGAAGCGTGCTGAATCTGTTTGAAGGCGGCTGCCATATGCCCTTAGGCTGTTACTGCCGCAAAGAAGGCAATAAGTATCAGGTATGGACCAGTAAGGCCCAGGACGCCGATCATTTCCCCGACCGCCTTTTTATGGAATCAGAAAGCCTCGACGGGCTGGCCGGGCGCATAGTAAACAGCTTTGCCGCCAACCGCCCCTTAGCCCGCAAGGTGTTCATAAGCCGCGATCTGTCGGAGCAGAGCTATTTCAAACGAGCCATGGAAAGCAGGGGGATACAGGTAGAAGGACGCTCTCTCATTCATATCAAAGCCCTTAAGCCCAGCCTTGACGAAGACGATCTGCAAGATACCGACTGGGTGTTTTTCAACAGCCGGAATGCCGTTGAGTGCTTCTTTGCGCTCAAGCCACGGCTGGCTCCCCATACCCGGTTTGCTGCCCTGGGCCGCGGCACCGAAGAAACACTTCGTTCCTATGGCAAAATGCCCGCTTTCAGCGGAGGCAACCTGGGCATAGATACCCGCAAAGCAGGCGAAGCCTTTGCCCCACTGGCTGCAGGCCAAAGAGTGCTCTTTCCATGCGCCAAGGGCTCTTTAAAAACCGTACAGAACACCCTCAACAGCATAGCCGCTGTCATTAATCTGCCGGTATACCAAACCATCCCTTCCCACGAAGTCAACCCATCTGCGGCAGAGGTACTCATATTCACCAGTCCGTCTAATGCCGAAGCTTATTTCCACACAAATGCACTTCAGGCCGGCCAGCAAATACTGTCTATCGGTCTTTCTACAGGCCGCAAGCTCTCAGAAATGGGACTTCAGTACAGCCTGCCCTACTCGTCGGACGAGATTGGACTTGCAGAAGCCGTATTCGGCTTGAATACCTAAGCTTGAAATAAAAACGATAACACATATGTTAAGCAGACCCAGAAGAAACAGAAAAAGTGAAGTTATAAGGGCAATGCTGCAGGAAACACATGTTACTGCCGCCAATCTTATTTTTCCGCTATTTGTTATAGCCGGCGAAAAGCAAAAAACCGAAATAGCCTCTATGCCGGGCATATACCGGTATTCAGTTGACAATCTGCTTCGTGAAGTAGAAAGCTGCATGAAGCTTGGCCTCAAGTCGTTCGACTTGTTCCCGAGCATAGAAGAAGCGCTGAAAGACCGCCTTGCTACCGAAAGCTACCGCGAAGGCAGTTTATACCTGGAAGCCATTAAGGCCGTGAAAACAAACTTTCCCGAGTGCTGCGTTATAACCGATGTAGCCATGGACCCCTATAGCAGCGACGGACACGACGGTATAGTCGACAACGGCAATATCCTCAATGATGAAACCCTGGAAGTACTGGGACTGATGGCCCTGGCGCATGCAAGGGCAGGAGCCGATATCATTGCCCCCTCAGACATGATGGATGGCCGCGTAGGCTATATCCGCGAGCTGTTAGACGCCAAGGGATACAGCAATGTTTCCATTATGTCTTATACCGCTAAGTATGCCAGCGCGTTTTACGGACCTTTCCGGGAAGCCCTGGGCTCGGCACCTAAGCTGGGCGATAAAAAAACCTATCAGATGAATCCGGGCAATAAGCGCGAAGCCCTAATCGAGGCGCGCCTTGACGAAAAAGAAGGCGCCGATATGCTGATGGTGAAGCCGGCTCTGCCTTACCTGGACATCATTAAAGAAATAGCCGATGCATCCGACCTGCCTGTAGCGGCCTATAATGTAAGCGGCGAATATGCCATGCTGAAAGCCGCCATACGCAATGGCTGGCTTGATGAACGTAAAAGCGTTACTGAAGTTCTTACCAGCATTCGCCGAGCCGGCGCAACAGCCATTTTAACTTACCACGCCAAAGAAGTACTTCAAAACGGTTGGCTTTAGGCCGCATAGTAAAGTCTCTTTGCCCTCAAAGCCCGCCTGCTTAAACGTCCGGCGGGCTTTGATCGTTTTATTTCGCAGCAGCCTGCCCCACTGCATGGCCATTCGCATAAGGCCCAAAATCTTTTCAACTCCCGCACAGCTAAGTTCAGAGTGTACATTACAAATGCGCCTGCCTTTGCAAGGCGCCCCCAAAGGCGCGCATTTTCGCCGGTTTCTGTACGAGGTCCATCCGCCATGAATCCATAATGAGTCCATGATGTGCCCATGTTTTTTAGCGGATAAATTGAGGCTGCATTGCAGCCACACACCGGTAGCGCCCCGCGGCCGAGCCGTACTCGTATGGCAGATAAATGATTATAAACATCCGGAATAGCTAAAAAGTACTGCCGGGGCAGGATAGAGCTTATGCCAAAGGAGCAGGAGATTGAATTGACCCAGACAAATGACCTATCAAATGTGTTCTTTTTTTTTACCTTCGCCCTTGTACAGCACAGCCAATTAAAACTAATTAACACATAAACCATCACTATTAATGAATTTCAAAACTTTACCTCTGTTTTGCCTTGCTTCCGTCCTGTTCCTATGTACCAAAACCGTCTATGCTCAGGACTATCAGCGCAACGGTTACTTTTTCAAACCCAAAATTGGTATTCTGGTTCGCACCGGCGATAATGTACCCAAGCGCAGTGCCGGCAATGAGCTGGCCCTTATTACGGGTTATTACGTCAACAGCCGTGTGGGTGTGGGCCTGGGCGTAGGCTCATCGGGCTATGTTAACCCTACTTTTACTACGTTTCCGGTTTATGCCGACCTTCAGTACTTTTTTAAGGAAAGCCGGCGTTCGCCTTTTGTATTTGCCGATGCAGGGTACAGCTTTATTAGTCACAAGCATACAGATGGAGGGTTTTTGTTTAATGCCGGCGCGGGGTATGCACTTAAAATGGGAAGAAAAAGCACCGTAAACCCCGAAATCGGGTTCAGGCATCAGGGCTATGGTTTCAAAATAGGCGATGATACGCTTAATGAAAAAATCAACTCCGTTTCTATCGGGGTATCATTCACTTTTTAAAGAAAATAGCATAAAGTAAAAGCGAGCTGCCCCTTAAGTTAGCTCGCTTTTTGCTTTATGCGTCCTTATTGCTTCGTTTTTAGGCCCATCTTTGTCAATTCAAGTTCATACTTCGTTTCGGGCTAAGCTATTCACAAATAATTGGATATTTTTACCAAACGGCTGAAAAAAACTATGAGCAATACTTCCTATCCTACTATTTCGAGAGAAAAATCAGGCAAATTATTTGAAAAAGCAAAAGAATACTTTCCCGGAGGCGTAAACTCTCCCGTGCGGGCGTTTAAATCTGTTTACGGATCGCCGCTTTTTATCAAAAAAGGCGACGGATGCTATTTATGGGACGAGGATGACAACAAGTTTATCGACTTTTGCTGCTCCTGGGGTCCGCTTATTCTGGGGCATAACAATCCCGACGTAAAGGCGCATATTATTGATGCACTCGAAAAAGGCACCAGTTTCGGAGCACCAACCAGTCTGGAAAATGACCTTGCCGAACTTATCCTGTCTCATAACAGCCTTATTGATAAAATACGCTTTGTAAGTTCGGGCACCGAAGCCGTAATGTCGGCCATACGCCTGGCCCGCGGTTATACAAAGCGCAACAAGATAGTAAAGTTCGAGGGCTGCTATCACGGCCATGCCGATTCGCTGCTTGTAAAAGCAGGTTCGGGCCTGGTTACCTTTGGCGAAACCAGTTCGGCCGGTGTGCCCGAGGCATTTGTGGCCGAAACCATTGTAGTTCCTTTAAACAACAGGCAGGCGGTGGAAGAAGCCTTTCAGCAGTTTCCCAATCAGATTGCCGCTGTGATCATTGAAGGCGTACCCGCCAATAACGGACTGTTGATACAGGATAAGGAATACATGGAGTTTTTGCGCCAGATCACCCGTTTAAACAAAACACTCCTTATAGTCGACGAAGTAATTACCGGATTCAGACTGGGCTTTGAAGGTGCTTCGGGTTATTATGGCATCCGTCCGGATATTGTAACCTACGGAAAAATTATAGGCGGCGGCCTGCCGGTAGGAGCCTATGGCGCTTCGGCCGAAATAATGGGCCATATATCTCCCGATGGCAATGTCTATCAGGCAGGTACCCTTTCGGGCAATCCGGTGGCTATGGCAGCGGGCATAGGCCAGTTGTCGCAGCTCTTGCAGCCCGGCTTTTACGAAGGAATGAAGGCCAAAACCGAAAAGTTTGTTGGCGCCATCCGCAGCCATGCCACCCAAAAAGGCTATACTTTCAACGTGTTTACCATAGGATCTATATTTTGGTTTGCCTTTACGGATGTAGACATCCAAAAGGCCGAAGATATTGATCCTTCGGGCATGAACCTGTTTAAAGAACTTCACCGCCAGCTGCTTAACAGAGGCATTTACTTTGGCCCTTCCGGTTATGAGGTAGGCTTTATATCTGCAGCCCACACCCCGCAGGTGCTTGAGCATGCAGCCGAAGCCATATGCGATAGTCTGGATGTTGTGCTGGGTTCTAACTAAAAGCATCTATGCGTAAGCCTCTTCTTATATTTTATGCCCTTATCATCTATGCTTTTGCAGAGATGATATGGTGGGGTATTTTACTTATTAACGCAGCGCCCATGCGCAAGGGTATGATCCTTGGCGAAGGAGCCGTAGTGCTCCTGATCCTTATTGTCGGGGCCTACCATTTTCAAAAGGCGCTAAAAAAAGACATGAGGCTCAAGGAGCAGCAAAATAATTTTCTGCTGTCGGTAACCCATGAGCTAAAGTCGCCCCTGGCCTCTATCAAGCTCTACCTGCAAACCATCCTCAAGCGCGATCTGGATCGCGATCAGGTAAAGGCCTTCCTTAATAATTCCCTTAAGGATATTGAGCGGCTGGACGACCTGGTAGAGAACATGCTCATTGCCACCCGCATGGAAAATCACTCTTACTCCTTTCCAAAAGAAGCGATAAACTTTACCGAACTGGTAAAAGGGGTGGCCGACCGCCTGCAGATACACACCTGTAACAAGCGCGTTATTAAAACCAGCCTGCAGCCCGAAGTTTACTTAAAAGGCGACCGCCTGGCCCTGAGCCTGGTGGTATCAAACCTCATAGAAAATGCCGTTAAATACTCGCCCGATTGCGAAGAAGTAAAGGTAGAGCTCAAAGAAGTAAACAATATAGTCAAGCTGCTTGTAGTTGATAAGGGGATAGGCATCAGCGAAGCTGAGAAGCAGCGCATCTTCGAGAAATTTTACAGGGTGGGCAATGAAGATACCCGTACCACAAAAGGTACCGGATTAGGTCTATATATTGTAAAACATGTGCTCGATAGGCACCATGCCACTATAAAGGTTAGGAATAACAGCCCCAGAGGTAGTATATTTGAAGTAAGCTTTAATATTTATGTCGACTAAACAACGTATTCTGCTTGTAGAAGATGAAGAGCATCTGCTTGAAGCAATTAAAATAAACCTTGAACTCGAGGGTTACAAGGTTTCAACTGCTGCTGATGGCAAAAAGGCGCTTAAAGTATTCAAAGAAGAGCGGTTTAACCTGGTTATACTGGATGTGATGATACCCGAGATTGACGGTTTCCAGGTTGCCGAAACCATTCGGCTTGAAAACACTTCGGTGCCCATTATGTTCCTCACCGCCAAAAATACAACAGAAGACCGCGTAGCGGGCCTCAAAAAAGGCGCCGATGACTATCTGGTAAAGCCCTTTAACCTCGAAGAGCTTATTCTGCGCGTAAATAATCTGGTAAAACGCGGGCTTAGCGGCGACCAGAAAAAGGTTTTCAACACCTATAAAATAGGCGATAAGGTGATCGATTTTAACTCCTATGAGTTAAAGCATGCTAACGGCGAAATAACCTCGCTCACCAAAAAAGAAACTATGCTGCTTAAGCTCCTCATAGAGCGTAAAAACGAAGCGGTTTCGCGCGAGCAGATACTCGAAACGGTGTGGAACTACGATGTATACCCATCTACCCGCACCATTGATAATTTCATCCTTACCTTTAGAAAGTACTTTGAGCCCGATCAGAAAAATCCGGTTTATTTTCATTCAATACGGGGCGTAGGTTATAAGTTTACTGATAACCAGTAAGTACTATGATGACTACTAAAGCCCGCCTGGGTGTTTTAGTTATTGCCCTTATTTTATTTGTCTGGACGCTGTATAATCAAACCTACGAAGTTTCTGCCATGGTGGCTCTGGGTATGGTATTGCTCATAGCCGGTTATTACCGCGATGGCACCGTGGTGCTGGCTGCCCGGGCGTATAAAGCTCAAAATTACAGCCGGGCCGAGCAGCTGCTTAAAGAAGTAAAGAACCCCGACCGCCTGCGCAAAAAGCGGCGCGGATATTATGAGTTTCTTTACGGCAACATCGAGTTGAAGCGCCAGAACCTGGCCGAAGCCGAACGTCACTTCCAGATAGCCAGTAAATTTTCGCTAGGCACCGAAAATGACAAAGCACTGGTGCTTGTGCAGCTTGCCAATTTAAATCTGGCAAAAAAAGACTATGCCAGGGTAAGGGCTTACACGGATAAGGCGCGAAGCTTAAAAACTACCTCGCGCGTAAAAAGCATAATTGATAAAATTGATATAGAACTACAAAAACATGATGGGAAATAAGCAAAAGGATTCGCTGTTTATTAGAGCTGCTTTTTCGCAACCAACTGAGCGTGCGCCAGTGTGGATGATGCGTCAGGCCGGAAGATTTATGAAGGAGTATTGGGAAATTAAGAACAAGTATTCTTTTCTTGAAATGTGCAAAACTCCCGAAATAGCTGCCGATGTAACCATGCTGCCGGTAGACTTGCTGGGAATCGATGCGGCCATCCTGTTTTCAGATATACTGGTCACCGGCGAAGCCATGGGAGGCGACCTGAGCTTTACCCAGGGGGTAGGTCCGCGCTTTGCCAATCCTGTGCGCACAACAGCCGATGTGGCCAACCTGCAAACCGATGTGTTGCCTAAGCTTCAGTATGTGGCCGATGCCATTAAAGTGATACAGGAAAGGCTCAACGGCCGTATTCCGCTTATAGGTTTTGCCGGAGCGCCCTTTACCGTAATGAGTTACCTGGTAGAAGGGGGTTCTTCCAAAAACTTTAAACTTACAAAGCTCCTTATTCATAACGAGCCGGAGCTGGCCCACCAGCTGCTCTCCAAAATAGCCGATGTAACCGTAGCCTATCTTAACATGCAGATAGAGGCAGGCGTAAATGCCGTGCAAATATTTGACAGCTGGGCCTCAGCCCTTGCCTGGGACGATTATAAGGAGTTTTCGCATGCCTATGTGTCTGATATTATAGCCAGGCTCAACCGCCAGGATGTTCCTGTTATCTCTTTCTGCAAAGGAAGTTCGGTGTTTGCGCCGCTTATGGCTGAAACTGGTCCCGATGTTATTTCTGTAGATTGGAATGCCGATTTGAAACGCATTAAAGAAAGCCTGCCGCCAGGAATCGCTGTACAGGGAAATCTGGATCCGCATATTCTATATGCCGATAAAAGGGTTATCCGCCAGAAAATACATCAGCTGCACGAGCGCATGAAGGGCGAAAATGGCTTTATTTTTAATCTGGGCCACGGCATTATGCCCGATCTTCCTTTCGATCATGTAAAATATGCTGTAGACGTTATACAAAACGAACTGCATTAGTATACAGCCGGCTGTGTTTTTTTTAAACATGGAGCCGGCCGGGAATAAACAGCAGCAGGTAGAAAGCAGGTTGTTTATTCCCGTTTAATTTAAAAGATTGAAAGCACCTGAGGCTAAAAATGTGCAAACAGTAGTAATTTAGTAATTTAGCAAAAATGCATTGCTAAATGAAACTCATGTATACGCTGGTTGCAGCACTCCTGTGCATGCTGAATGTAAACGCACAACTTTCCAACGACAGCCTGGAGTACCGCTTGCAGCCGGACAGTGCGCGCACCGGTGCAATTGATCTGAGCATTCACTCATTCAACTACCTGCGCAATTACGAGTTTTTTAATGAGTTTCAGGATGGTTATACGCTCTATGGTACGCAGCTTGAACCTCAGCTGGTTTACTATGCGCATCCCAGGCTTGTACTCAGTGCGGGTATCCACCTTCGTAAAGATTTTGGAAACGAGGGTATTTATAAAACCTATCCGCTGTTTAGCATTAAATATGGCAATAGGCGTACCTCGCTTATTGCAGGTGCACTCGAAGGTAACAGTCAGCATCGTTTTATCGAGCCTTTGTATGATTTTGAGCGCAAGATAACCCATCCGGTGGAGTACGGTACGCAGCTGGTGGTCAATAAACCCGGCCTTTTTTTAGATGCGTTTATCAACTGGGATAAGATGATTTATAAGCCGTCGGGAGAAAACGAGCGCATCTTTGCCGGCCTATCAACCGATATTGGTCTTTTGCGCAAGGGCAGGCTAAAACTTTCGCTGCCGCTCCAAGCGCTTGTTTTCCATAAAGGAGGGCAGATTGACACCCTCGACAAGCCCATCCAGACACTTATTAACGCAGCCGGCGGCCTGCGTCTCAGTTATAAAACAGACGGCTTTGTGCGCTCCATATCAACCGAAAACTATATACTTGCCTTTAAAGATAGTTCGCCCGACAAGCAGCTTGCCTATTCGGGCGGCAGCGGTATCTATCTGAATGCCGGCCTGGATACGCGCTATGGCACCCTTGCCGCCTCTTACTGGCACGCCAGTCAGTACCTGGCTGTAGCCGGAATGCCGGTGTTTCAGTCGGTTTCGCAAAAGCTTAATAAAGAAGGCTATGCTTCAAAAAAGCGGAGCTTGTTGTTTCTGCGCTATGCCTATCAGCAAATGCTGGTGCCGGGTCTGCATCTCGACTTCAGGGTAGAGCCTTTGTGGGATGTAAGCGGCCAAAGCTCGGGCAAGCTGGATTTTTATCATTCCCTTTTCCTTGTTTACAAACATTCTTTCCGCCTAGCCAGAGAAAAACAATAACAAACCACTTTTCCTGCTGTAACCTTTTTTCCTTTGGACCCATCTTACCAGTAAATACAGTTTAAACGAACGAAAAAGGTGGATCTGCAAGGTATTCTCGAAGGGTGTAAAAAAGGCGACCGCAAATGCCAGCACTTGCTTTACAGCACGTTTGCTTCGCGTATGATGGGTGTATGTATGCGTTATGCCAAAACGCTGCCCGAAGCGGAGGATGTACTTCAAAACGGATTCATTAAGGTATTTACTAAAATAAATGATTTTAGACAGGAGGGATCTCTGGAGGGCTGGATACGTACCATAATGGTGCGGGCGGCCATAGAGTCCTATCATAAAGAAAAGCGGAAAACGGAGCTTGTAGACATAAGCGACCTGGCCGGCAGCGAGATGCAAAGCCACGAACTTGTAAATCTTGAGGCGCGGGACCTGCTGGCGCTGGTACAGCAGCTTAGCCCGGGTTGTCGTCTGGTGTTTAATCTGTATGCAATTGAAGGATACTCGCATAAGGAAATTGCCGGGCAGCTTGGCATAAGCGAGAGTGCATCGAAGGCCCAGCTGTCGAGAGCAAGAACTATATTGAAAAGTAAACTAGCAAAAATGGAGGAACTGAAGTATGAATACTGTGCAGGATAAGGAGTTTGATACATTTTTTAAGGATAAGCTTCAAGGCATAGAGGCCATGCCCGACCCTTCTTTGTGGGATAAAATAGAAACTCAGCTGCCTGCCGGCACCGGGCAGCGTAAAACCCGCAAAGGTTTCTGGTATGCTGCCGCTGCAGGTGTTCTTCTTTTTATAGGAACGAGCTTATTTTATATTCAGAACAAGCAGACGGAGGAACAGCGTCTACAGTCGGCAAAGCCGGCCTATGTATTGCGCAAAGCGGTGCCCAAACCGTCTGCCAGGGTTGATGCGCCGGCCGGTTTAACCGAACCAGGCAGCCTGCAGCCAGCGGTTAAGCCCCTGGTGCAGGCCTATACAGGCGTTAAGTCTTCCCGGCCTGCCGGCAGTAAGCCCGGCCGGGGGCTGTCTCTGGAAATAGAAAGCCCGGTTCGGGATGCTGTTAAACAGGAAAAACTTGCATTGCTGAACATCGAAAGCCCGGCGCCACTTGTGCATGAACTGGAGGAGCCTCTAAGCCGGCTGCCACAGCTTGCAGTGACGCCCGTGAGAGAACGCAGGAAAATAAACTCTTTGAGCGATGTGGTAAACCTGCTCATACAGGCGGTTGATTCGCGGGAAGAGAAATTTATTCAGTTTTCAGACTCCAACGGAAGCAGCGTTGTTTCTGCCATCAACCTAAGTTTCATTAAATATAAGGCCGATAAAGAAAATCAGTAAATTATGAAATACACAGCTCTGTTCATCTCTCTTCTTTTCCTTGCACCTGTTGCCAAGGCACAAACCGGCACAGATACGCTAAAAACCGATACCCTTAAGGCGGGCAAAAAGAAACAAACGGTTACCATTACCATCCGCACGGGTGTTAACAAGCCTAAAGATGCCCCCGTGAAGGAAAAACCGCAGCAAGGCTTTTTGGTTGATGTGCTTACTTTTGCACGCTTTGATCTGGGCTTTACAAGGCTCATAGACAATGGAAGCAGCACGCTTTCGGCTGCCAATGAGTTTTTAACCTATAAAGCAGGCAAGTCAAGCAACGTGGGATTTGATGTTTTACAGGTAGGGTATAAATTTAATAAAGACTTCCGCATTTACCTGTCGGGAGGTATTGACTGGACCCATTTAAGGCTTCAGAGAGACATTACTATGCTGCCCAATGCTCCTGCGCTCGAATATACTCCGGCAGGCGAAGGACAGCACTTTTCTAAGAACCGGTTTTCATCTACCTATCTGCGCATTCCCTTGTCCTTTGATTACAGTACGTTGAAAGTAGTTGACAAAAAAGGCGCGTTTCATATAGTTGCCGGTCCGGAAATAGGTTTTCTTTTAGGCGGCAAAGTAAAACAGGTGAGCGATTTAAAGGGAAAAGAAAAGTTTAAAGATAACTACCACTTTTCGCAGGTACGGTATGGCGGCTTTATAAGGGCCGGATACAACGGCTTTGGAATTTATGCCAAGTTTTATGGAAATGACATGTTTGAAAACAGCCCTGCACAAGAAGGCCTTAAAAATATGTCTTTCGGAGTAATGATCGGGTTTTAAAAAGCAGCTCAGGCAGCCCTCCCGGGCTTTAACGTTTTATCGGCCCGGGCAATGATCAGAATAAGCATTAAAGCGGCCAGAGCAAATACCCAGGGCTGAGTATACCAGGCAGCATGCGCCGTTATAACAGGGTCTTCTTCGCCCATTACAATAGCTGTAGCCTGTAGTTTTGTAGAGTATAAACCAGAAACAAGAAGGCCAAGGATGCCTATCACCAGATAAAAAGATACGTTGTTCACCTGCTCAATATGTTTTTCCATGTACTGTTTCACAAAAGCTTAACATAAATGCATACGTTGAGTTTTTAAATTTTTCAAAAAAGCAAATTCGTTGTAATTTATTCTGTTAACCTATAGGTTTTAAAAAGATAAAACGTAATATTGTAACCCTAAGAAAGCCCGTTACTAAGGCGAGTAAAAAAGAACAATAAACTTATTCATTCCAAGTATATCATTATATGCCAAACACTGGAAAAATAGCGCAGATCATAGGGGCTGTAGTAGATGTAAGCTTCGCTGATAATGCGACTCTCCCTAAAATTTATGATGCATTAGAGGTTACAAGGCCTGACGGCCAGTCAATTATTCTGGAAGTTCAGACGCACCTTGGTGAAGACCGCGTGCGGGCTATTGCAATGGACTCTACCGACGGACTTGTAAGAGGTATGGAAGTAATAGACACTGCTGCACCCATTAAGATGCCTGTTGGTGATAACATAAAAGGACGCGTGTTCAATGTAGTGGGCGACCCTATTGATGGTATTCCTGCTCTTGATAAAACAAATGGCCGTCCTATACATAACCATCCTCCGCGCTTTGAAGATCTTTCTACCGAAAATGAAGTTCTTTATACCGGTATAAAAGTGATTGATCTGCTGGAGCCTTATGCCAAAGGGGGTAAGATTGGTTTGTTTGGAGGTGCGGGTGTAGGCAAAACGGTATTGATCCAGGAGCTTATTAATAATATTGCTAAGGCTTACTCTGGTCTGTCTGTATTTGCAGGTGTAGGCGAGCGTACCCGTGAAGGAAATGACCTCTTAAGAGAAATGATCGAATCGGGTATTATTAAGTATGGCGATGAATTTAAAGAGGGGATGGAAAGAGGCGAGTGGAACCTTGATAAAATTAACTTAGAAGAACTTAAAGAATCCAAGGCTACCT
Organism: Sphingobacteriaceae bacterium UBA2059; assembly: GCA_002332615.1. Taxonomy (GTDB): domain Bacteria; phylum Bacteroidota; class Bacteroidia; order Sphingobacteriales; family Sphingobacteriaceae; genus Arcticibacter. The sequence goes on from DDAL01000022.1 coordinate 19,961, forward strand.
TTGTTTTCGGACAAATGAATGAGCCTCCGGGTGCTCGTGCTCGTGTAGCTCTTTCGGGTCTGACCATTGCCGAGTACTTTCGCGATGGCGACGAGCAGGGCCAGGGACGTGATATCCTGTTCTTTATTGACAATATATTCCGTTTTACGCAAGCAGGTTCTGAGGTATCGGCTCTTTTAGGGCGTATGCCTTCGGCCGTAGGTTATCAGCCAACGCTTGCTACCGAAATGGGTTTAATGCAGGAGCGCATTACCTCAACTAAACGCGGGTCTATTACATCGGTACAGGCGGTATACGTACCTGCAGATGACCTTACCGACCCTGCACCGGCAACAACTTTTGCTCACCTTGATGCCACTACGGTATTATCGCGTAAAATTGCAGAGTTAGGTATTTACCCGGCGGTAGATCCGCTGGATTCTACCTCGCGCATCCTTAGCCCGATGGTTCTTGGCGACGAGCATTACAATACCGCCCAGCGGGTGAAAGAAATTTTGCAACGCTATAAAGAGCTGCAGGATATTATTGCCATTCTGGGTATGGACGAGCTGTCTGAAGAAGATAAGTCTACCGTTGCCCGCGCGCGCCGTGTACAGCGTTTCTTATCTCAGCCTTTCCACGTAGCCGAGCAGTTTACTGGTTTGAAGGGTGTACTTGTTGATATTAAAGATACCATTAAGGGCTTTAACATGATTATTGACGGCGAGGTAGATGAGTATCCGGAAGCTGCGTTTAACCTGGTGGGGAGCATTGAAGATGCAATCGAAAAAGGAAAACGCCTGCTTGCTGAAGCTTCGGCATAGTTAAGCGGCCTTATTTAAAAAAAAAGAAGGAGCCATGAATTTAGAAATTATAACACCCGATAAGACTGTTTTTCAAGGCGAGGTAACATCGGTTACGGTGCCCGGCAAAAAAGGTTCTTTTGAAGTGCTTAATAACCACGCTCCAATTATATCCACGCTGGATGATGGAAAGGTGATCATCAGGAATAATAAGGATGAGAAAGCTTTCCATATTAAAGGGGGGGTAGTGGAAGTGCTTGATAATAAAGTAACTGTGCTTGCCGAAGGTGTGCTAAGCTAACAAGCTTTTATAGATAAAGAAAGCTGCTCCAAAAAACGGGGCAGCTTTTTTTTTGCAGTCTGTTATTGCAAAGTAAAGGCCCGGAACGTGGAGGGGCGTGGCCTGTTTACATCCAAAGTCAGCGGGCCTGTTCGCCCTTGTCTTCTAAAACAGGTTTTCCCTTAGCCGGCAAGCTTGGAAAACTGATTTGCCCTGATCTTAATTAGTTCTCCGGCGGTATAGCTGCGGAGCGAACTGCAAAGCATGTGCAGCCTGAGCGTATCCTTAACCACTATTAACTCCTGCTGCGCTCCCTTAAACATTATTTCGGCTATGGTAAAGTCTGCACCTTCCGGGTTTTCTTCTATCCACTCGGGATGAACGGCAATGCTGCCTGCAGAAAAGCTTATGCCGAGCACGCTCGCTTGTTCTTCGTTTATTACATTACTATTGGCCAAAAGCTTTGCCGTATAAGCATGAGCGGGCTGATTATAGAGTTGCCTGGGGCTGCCTTCTTCAAGTATGCTGCCGTTTTTTACCAGTATAATTTTGTCTGCCAGCGACAAACCGTCAACCGGATCATGCGAAATAAGAATGATAGTAATGGACAGTTCAGCCACCATGCGCTTAAGGTCGGCCCTCAGCTCGTTCTTTAAAACTGCGTCTATCTGGCTAAAAGGTTCGTCGAGAACAAGTACCTGGGGGCGCGTAATGATAGCGCGCGCAATAGCCACCCGCTGCTGCTCTCCGCCACTTAAGTCAACTACCCTCTTGCCTGCGAGGGCATCAATGCGCAGAAACCGCATGGCTTCCTGAGTTTTGGAATTTTTGGCTTTAAGATCGGTGCTGGGAAGCATAATAGCAATGTTGTCAAACACGCTGGCGTAGATGTTCAGATCAAAGTCCTGAGCCACGAGTTTCATGGCCTCATGGCCCGGTATAAGCTTTTTCTCAGGACCTGTTACAGACTTGCCTTCAAAGAGAGCCTCGCCGCTGTCGGGGCGCAGCAGGCCGGTTATGAGTTTGATGAGCGTTGTTTTTCCACTTCCGCTTTCGCCCGCTATTACGGTAATTTGCCCTTTATGTATGCTGAGGTTAATATCCTTTACGGCAGGAGGGGCATCGGCCTGATAGGCCTTGCTTACCTGGCGAAGCTCGATGAATGGCTGTGTATTCATAGGCAGCAAATTAAGCAAATACATGCCTTACCAAAAAGAAAACATTAAGCCCAATGCCAGGGTATGCAGGCCCTCCTGGCGCGGGCTGTTTTCAAAGAGGTTATTAAAATAGTATTTGCCGTATAGTCCGAGGGCACCATGCCCCAGCCTTGCTACCAGGCCGTAGCGCACTTTCGTGAAGTGATAATCATCGGTTTCTTTAACCTTTCCGAACGCTTCGCTCTTTTGCTTGGTTTTGCCTTTAAGCAGCAGACCGAGTTCAGGTCCGGCTACGAAGCGCAGCCTGCTGCCGTTATAGTTCTCTTTTCCCCTCAATTCAAACACAAGAGGCAGCCTGAGGTAAGTAGAAGAGAGCCGGTTTTTCTTCAAGGGACTTTCTGACGCCTGGTAGGCAAGTTCGGGTGAGTCTTTAAGAATGGTAATATCCTCGCGCAGGCGGATATGATTCCAGTCAAAGCCTGCAGATAAATAGATTTTAAACTTATCGGTAAAGCGGTAACCTGCCTGGGCAAGGTCGAAACCTATGTTCCCTGATTTTACCGGCCTGTAGCGCAAAAACTTGTTGTCGTCAGACAGTTTGAAGCTGCCATTGTCCAGCATGGTGCTCAGGCCGACATCCAGCCGGGCAAAGGTAATGCCATATAGTAGTCCCGGCAGGGCTTTATCCAGCCGGCTTTGCTCGGGCGGGCCGTCTTTTAGGTTAAAGGCCGAACGTTTTTTATGGGTGCTGTCGGCGTGGGTGCTATCCTGATCAATAGCATGCGCTGCAGGAAGGTCTGCGGCCAAAAAGATAAAAGAGAGAATGGTGGTAACTAATAGTCTTTTCATCGGCATTTGCTTACCTAAAGATAGTGCCAATAGGAACAAATTGTTTTAAAAAAGCACTATGCGCCTGGAAATATATTCAAGAGCATGTGCAGCTTGCCATTTTTAATAAGATATTTACGCATATGAAACGAATACTGGTGACAGGAAGCAACGGGCTGCTGGGCCAAAAGCTCACCTTGCTCGCTGTGCAGACTAAACGCTGGGAGCTTATAGCTACCAGCAGGGGTGCCAACCGGTATCCTCAGGAAGAGGGGTATTGCTACGCTCCGGTAGATGTAAGTGACTATGCCGCACTTAGCCGGGCGCTGGATGAATACCGGCCGGATGTAATAATTAATACCGCTGCTGTTACCAACGTAGACACCTGCGAGCAGCAGCCGGAGCTGTGTGTGCAGCTGAACGTACTGGCCGTAAAGAATATGGCTGCTGAATGTAAGCGAAGAGATATCCACCTGATACACCTGTCAACCGATTTTGTGTTTGACGGACTCAAGGGTCCTTATGCCGAAGACGATCCGGTGAGCCCGCTGAATTTATATGGGCGCAGCAAGGTGGCCTCTGAAGAGGCTCTTAGGGTGTCAGGATGCCGGTGGACGGTGATACGTACCATACTGGTATACGGCATAAGTAATGACATGAGCCGTTCAAACATTGTGCTCTGGGCGCGGGAAGCCCTGCAGAAAGGGCAGCCGATCAATGTGGTGAACGACCAGTGGCGCATGCCCACTCTTGCTGAAGATCTTGCGGAGGCCTGCCTGCTGGCGGCCGAGAAAGGAGCCGAAGGGGTGTATCATATTTCGGGAAGCGAGCTCATGAGTATATACCAGCTTGTTTGTACTGTGGCCGACCATTACGGTCTTGATAAAAGCCTGATCAATCCGGTGCCTTATGCATCATTAAATCAGGCTGCCCGACGCCCTTTAAAAACCGGCTTTGTGCTTATAAAAGCCCGGGAGCAGCTGGGTTATGAGCCATCGGGCTTTGAGTATGGTTTGCACTTAATGGATAGGCAATTAAAGTCGCGGACACCGAACATATAATTTTTAAAGTATATTAGCATTATCACCCAGCAAAATAAGTGTGTTATGGTAGCAGAAAAAGGACAAAAAGCCCCCGGCTTTACGCTTTACAGCTCGGAATTACAAGAAGTAAGCCTTGGCGACTACGCAGGTAAGAAGCTTATCCTGCACTTTTTTCCAATGGCCTTTACAGGTACCTGCACGGAGCAGCTGTGTACCTCGCGCGACAGCTTGAGCGAGTATGAAACGTTTAATGCCAGCGTGCTTGGCATATCGGTAGACTCACCCTTTACTCTTGCTAAGTTTAAGGAAGAAAATAATTTACCTTTTCCTCTTTTGTCTGACTTTAACAAAGAGGTGTCTAAGGCTTACGGTGCTTACTATGAAGAATTTGTTTTCGGACTTAAAGGAGTGTCAAAACGCGCTGCCTTTGTTTTGGACGAAGAGCAGACAATAGTTTACGCCGAAGTGCTGGAGGACGCGCACAAGCTGCCGGATTTTGAAGAGATTAAAAAAGCAATAGATAAGTAAACAATTAATTAACTATACATGGATAACGAATTATCTTTAGGTATAACCGTTTTCGGTGCCGTGGTGGCGCTGTTCCTGTTCTTATACCTTTTACCTGTAAACCTTTGGTTCACCGCCCAGCTTTCGGGTGTAAAAGTGAGCCTGCTTAACTTATTTTTGATGAGGCTGCGTAAAGTATCGCCTTCGCTGGTAGTTAATGCCATGATCACATCAACCAAGGCTGGACTTAACCTGACCTCTAATGATATTGAGACGCATTACCTTGCAGGCGGACATGTAAATAACGTGATTAAGGCTCTCATATCGGCCGACAAGGCTAATATACCTCTTACGTTTAAGCTGGCTACTGCTATTGACCTTGCCGGAAGGGATGTTTTTGACGCGGTTCAGCTGTCGGTAAATCCAAGGGTTATTAATACACCACCCGTTGCAGCCGTGGCAAAAGACGGTATTCAGCTTATAGCTAAGGCAAGGGTTACCGTGCGTGCAAATATAAATCAGCTGGTAGGGGGAGCCGGTGAAGAAACTATACTTGCCCGTGTTGGCGAGGGTATTGTTACTACCATTGGTTCGTCTGTGAATCATAAGCAGGTGCTCGAAAACCCCGACAGGATTTCTAAGACTGTACTTGATAAGGGTTTGGACAGCGGTACTGCTTTTGAAATATTATCTATTGATATTGCTGATATTGATATTGGCGATAACGTAGGGGCAAAGCTTCAGACAGACCAGGCAGAGGCGGACTTGAAGGTTGCTAATGCACGCGCTGAAGAGAGAAGGGCTATGGCGGTGGCAGCAGAGCAGGAAATGCGTGCGAAGGCGCAGGAGGCACGTGCACGAGTGATTGAAGCTGAAGCGCAATTGCCGCTGGCTATGGCCGATGCATTCCGCTCGGGAAACATGGGCATTATGGATTATTACCGCATGCAGAATGTTAAGTCTGATACGGAAATGCGTGATTCGATATCAAAACCCACTCAGCGCGGGAAGGATTAACTGCTTTGCTCTTTCATGAATAAAGTACTCGTACTCGCGGCTCTGGCAGCGAGCATGCTTATGCAGCCTGTGTTTGCACAGAGGAAGCTTATTGAGAAGTTCCTTTCAAATAAGGCAGATAGTATAGAAAGCAGGGAAACCAGTTATATGGTGGTTCCTGCTTTTTCGTATGCGCAGGAAACAGGGCTTGAGCTGGGCGGCGCTACTCTTATATCTTTTTATACCAGTGGCGCTGATACGCTTACGCGCAGTTCTTTTATAAGCGGCAAGCTAACCTTTACCACAAAAAAACAACTTAACATCAGCGTTAACCCCGATGTATGGACCGCGGGCAACCGCTATCATTATTCAGGCTCTTTTAGATATAAGAACTTTCCTTTTCAGTTTTATGGCATTGGTAATTCTACCTTAAAGGAGAATGAGGACCTGCTTACGCAGAAGCTTTTTATGCTAAGCGCGGCTGCTGAAAGGAAACTTTTTCCTGCGTTTTATGCCGGGATAAGCGCTTCTTTTGAACACCATAGCTATGTGGATAGAGAACCCGGCGGTATATACAGCCGGCTGGATGATGCTGGCAGAGAGGGCGGCAAGGTGCTGTTTATAGGCCTGTCGGCCATCTTTGATAATAGGGATAACGCCAGCTATACAACTAAAGGCAGCTTTGCTAAGCTGAACTATGGCTATGGTCCCGGGCTTTTTGGGGATGGCTCCTTTAGCGGCAGCCAGTGGAGAGCTGATATGAAGCATTTTGCCGACCTGCAGAAAAAACTGGTACTTGGTTTAAATGCCCGGCTGCAGTCGGTTCAGGGTAAAAGCATTCCGTTCTATCTGCTGCCGCAACTAGGTAATGATGAGATGATGCGTGGCTATTATACCGGCCGCTACAGGGAGCAGAACCTTATAGCTGCACAGGCTGAACTCCGGTATCGTTTTATGCACCGCTTTGGTGCCGCTGCTTTTGCAGGTACGGGAGCGGTATTTAAAAACGGTGACCTGCGTTTGAGGGATTTTAAACCTAATTATGGTCTTGGAATGCGCTATTTTGTGGTTCCCTCAAGAGGTTTAAGTATACGGGCCGACTATGGCATTGGAGAAAAGAGAAGAGGCGAGGAGCGTCAAAAGGGGCTTTAAGATNNAGCGTCAAAAGGGGCTTTATATATCTTTGTCGGAAGCGTTTTAGAGTTGTAAAGAAACTAAAAGCGAATGTTAAAGTCTTCCTTGGCCTGCCCTTTCTTGAAATATACCAGTCCTATCCAGAACAGGTCGACTGCTACAGTTACCTTCGGGTTGGATTTTATTTCGTTCCAGGCTTCTTCCATGCCTTTGCTCCAGTAGATATCATCAAAAATAAGAAGCGTGTTTTCGTTGGCCTTTGGCAATATCTGGTAAAAATAGTCCAGCGTGGCTTGTTTGCGGTGGTTTCCGTCAATAAACACAAGGTCTACGGTATCCATTTCGCTGAGTACGCGGGGCAGTAAGGTGTCGAAATTTCCATTGAGTATGCGTACATTATCAATAGCCAGGCTGTTAAGGTTTTGAGCTGCAATGGCGGCAATATTAGGACAACCTTCGATGCTTATCACATCTGCATCAGGGGCAGCCCTCGCCAGATAGGCGGTGGTGAGGCCGAGGCAGGTGCCAAGTTCTATAACCGAGCGGGCATTCTGGTGCCTGGCGAGCCTGTAAATAAGCCGGGCAAGGCGGGGCGCCTTTAGCAGGCCGGCGGCTATTTCTTTAACGGGTTTTTCCTTTCTATTGCTTAACATGGAGCCCGCGCCCAGGTCGGTAATGGCCACCCTGCGGTTATCTTTGAGTAGTTTAGTACGTAACAGTTCAATATCTTTGTTGTCACTTTTGTCCTTTGTTTTGTAAATTACATCTTCTATTAAGCTGTACACAAAGGGTGAATGAACGCCGTGCCTTGTTTTGGCAGTAAGAATATGTCTTATAAAGGCCTTGATAAGTTGGGTATTGAGCATGGGCGTTAAAAATAGGTAAAGGTTTTATTAACATAAAATGTTAAATAATAAATTAGAATTAGAACCAAAGAGGATACAGGCAATGATATCTCTGCTGGATGATACTGATACTGAAGTGTCGGCTCAGGTATATAAAGAACTGTATGCCTATGGGAAAGAGGTTGTAATGTACCTTGAACGGGCCTGGGAGCAGACCATGGACATTAACCTGCAGCGTGTATTGGAGGAGCTTATACATGCCATACAGCTCGATGAGGTGAAGGCAAGCCTGTTGCGCTGGTACGAGTCGCCTACGCATGATTTGCTTGAGGGTGTTCTTATTGTTAACAGGTATCAGTACCCGGAAATTCACAGTGAAGAGCTTGTACAGCAGCTGGAAGACCTTAGGGTTGAGGTATGGCGGAATTTGAGCGATACAATGACTGCTGTTGAGAAGGTAAAGGTGATGAACTATGTACTGTATACTACAAACCGCTTTTCGGGAAACATGTCTAACCCGCATGACCCTCAGAATTTTTACCTGAGTCAGGTGCTTTCGAGTAAAAAGGGGAGCCCGATATTGCTGGGTATTATTTATTTATACATTGCGCAAAAACTGGATATACCTGTATATGGCGTGGACCTTCCGCACCACTTCGTGCTTGCCTATGCCGAACCTGAAATGGAGGCAGAGGAAAGACCTGCTGATATTAAGTTTTATATTAATGTGTTTAACAGAGGCTATTTGTTTAACCGGGGAGACATCGACGGGTTTTTAAAGCAGCTAGGGCTCCAGCCGCAGGAATCATATTACAATCCCTGCAGTACCCTTGATATTGTGAGGCGGGTATTAAGGAACCTGGTAGTGTATTATCAAAGCACCGGCAATGAAGGAAAAGCCGGCGAAGTGGCCGGACTTTTAAAAAGCATTAGCCCTGAGGATTAAAATTCCATGAGGTATGCTTTTAAAAATTCATTGAGGTTGCCATCAAGCACTCCCTGGGCATCTGAAGTTTCATAGCCTGTGCGTACGTCCTTAACCATTTTGTAAGGATGGAGCACATAGTTGCGTATTTGGGAGCCCCACTCAATTTTCTTTTTGGAGCCTTCAATAGCGGCGGTTGCTTCAAGGCGCTTGCGCATTTCTATTTCATAGAGCTGCGACTTGAGGAGCCTGATAGCGTTTTCCTTGTTTTGCAGCTGCGAACGCGACTCCTGGTTTTTGATGATAATGCCCGATGGTTTGTGATGCAAGCGTACGGCTGTTTCGACCTTGTTTACATTTTGTCCGCCGGCACCGCCTGAGCGAAAGGTGTCGAACTCAATATCTGAAGGGTTTACCTCAATTTCAATGCGATCGTCAATTAACGGATAAACGTATACCGACGCAAAAGAGGTATGGCGACGTGCATTGGAGTCGAACGGCGAAATGCGGACCAGGCGGTGTACACCATTTTCGCCCTTAAGGTAGCCATAGGCAAACTCTCCGTCTATTTGCAGGGTAACACTTTTAACACCTGCTACTTCACCTTCCTGAAAATCCTGTTCGCTTACCCTATAGCCGTTCTTTTCGGCCCACATGAGGTACATGCGCATGAGCATACCTGCCCAGTCGCAACTTTCGGTACCGCCGGCGCCGGCAGTGATCTGAAGTACAGCGTTCATCTGATCCTCATCCGAGCTTAGCATGTTTTTGAACTCAAGCTCTTCAAGTAGGCGGGTGGTGCCGAGGTATTGTTCTTCCAGTTCTTGCTCGGTAGCCTCGCCGGCCTGATAGAAATCAAATAACACAGTGAGGTCATCTATTGCATTGTCTACAGCTACAATGCCCTCTGTCCATACTTTTTTGGCTTTCATGGAATGAAGCACCTGCTCTGCCTTTTTAGGATCGTTCCAAAAGTCGGGAGTCAGAGTTAGTTCGTGTTCCTGATGCAGTTCGTCAAGCTTCCGGTCGACGTCAAAGATGCCTCCTCAGGGACGCTGCTCTGTCCCTCAAGTCTTGTAATTGTTCTTTTGTCATAGAATGCAAAAGTAAGTATCCGGAAGCACAATTGTTTACTCGTCTGCGTTTAATGAAGAAGCCACTTTAGGCAAAGGCGTATGTTTTCCTGCAAAAGAATTTTCTACTGATCCTGCCGGTGTCGGAGCGTGTAATCGAACTGCTGTTTTAGCCAGGTGATGCTTGTGTGGTCCTTTTCCTGAGGCACTATAAGATCTTTATAAGAGTCAAGGGAATACTCTTGTCCGTAAACATTGAGCACACCCGTTGCGCTTGTGGTTGTTTTTTTATACCAGGATATGTGAAGCTGTATTCCTGAAGCCCCGGCCAGCAGGCCACCCACGGGTGCCCAGGTGTTAAGGCTGGTGTTGAAGATATACAGCAGATTTTTTTCGGTTTTTACTTTGTATGCCTCTTTGATGCCATGGGGCTTGAATACGTGCAAAGAGTCGTTTTCCAACTTAACTGAATCGGGGCGAAAAAGCTCCGGGCGTTTGCTAAAATGCTCAGTAAGTGAAGAGTGAGGAAGTTCTTGTTCAGAACCATCGGGGTTGATTTGTTTAAACTCTTTGATCTGAGAAGACGACAGTTTTAAGGTGGGTGCAGGAACAACAGGACAAATTATTATCGGTTCTTCCTTTTCTTTTAGGCAGGACGAGAAGCTTAATCCTGTCAGCAGCATCAGCAGGTATAAGGACACAGGTTTTAAATAGGTGCCGCGAGCGCGTGGTCTATAAGAATATTTACCCGGTGTTGATGTATCTTTAATTGATCTAAGGCAAGGCGTTTGTTTTGTCATTTCAAGTGGGCTTACAATTACGGCTGTATTTTTGAGTTTTACCAAATGTAAGTCAAATTAGACTTAAAAAAGGAAATTCAGTGCTTGGCCGAGCTTTAAAATCCCCTTAGGCTTTCTATTGCTTTTTGTTATTTTTACTGCAAAGATAGAAAAACATGGAAAGAGGACCTATATCTCAATTTATTGAGCACCATTACCGTCACTTTAATGCCGCAGCTCTGGTAGATGCTGCAAAAGGCTATGAGGCACATCTTGCTGAAGGGGGTAAGATGATGATTACTATGGGCGGAGCAATGAGTACTGCCGAACTTGGTATTTCGCTTGCCGAAATGATACGCAATGATAAAGTTGCTATTATAAGTTGTACCGGTGCCAACCTTGAAGAGGATATTATGAACCTGGTAGCTCACTCACATTATAAGCGTGTGCCTCATTACAGAGACCTGAGCCCTAAAGATGAATGGGATTTACTGGAAGATGGCTTTAATCGTGTTACGGATACCTGTATACCTGAAGAAGAAGCCTTCAGGCGTATACAAAAACATATTTTTAAGATATGGAAGGATGCCGAAGAGAACGGCGAACGTTATTTTCCGCATGAATATATGTACAAATTGTTGTTGAGCGGTGTGATGCAGGAGAACTATGAAATTCCGGTAGAACATAGCTGGATGATTGCTGCTGCAGAAAAGAACCTGCCTATTGTGGTTCCGGGATGGGAAGATAGCACGATGGGAAATATTTTTGCCTCCTATACTATTAAAGGTGAATTAAAAGCTTCAACTGTAAAAAGCGGTATTGAGTATATGGGCTTTCTGGCCGATTGGTACCGCAAGAACAGCGACGGAAAGGGTGTAGGCTTTTTTCAGATTGCTGGTGGTATTTCGGGAGATTTTCCAATTTGCGTTGTTCCGATGCTTTATCAGGATTTAGAAATGACTGATGTTCCTTTCTGGAGCTATTTTTGCCAGATTTCTGATTCAACCACTTCATATGGTTCTTACTCGGGAGCGGTGCCTAATGAGAAAATTACCTGGGGTAAGCTAGATATAAATACGCCCAAGTTTGTGATAGAATCGGACGCGACTATTGTAGCTCCGCTTGTTTTTGCCTGGGTACTGGGCAAATAATATCCGCCTTTCAAAACTGTGGGTTGCATTTTTTGTTTAACCTGCAGTTTTGCTCTTTTTGATGTATAAACGAAAGGTTAACGCCATCTATTTAGAATTGATATAAATTACCTTTTAGGAGTCATCTAAATGTCAGGGTGATGATAAAAGTTATACTTTTGTCATGCAAAATAGTGACACAGCGCATTTTTTGCATTTTTACATAATTACAGCGTAGATAATTAATATGAGAAGCATCTCACTGACCAGTATTCGAAGTGTTGCAACATGTATCCTGTTTTCGTTTATCTGCTTGGGTTCGCCTGCTTTTGCGCAAGAACCTGCAAAGGCGGATACTGCCGCAGCACCTGCTGCAGCGGGTGAAGCATCAGGAGATGCTGCGGCCGGGGAAGCGATATTTAAACAGAAATGTACAGCCTGCCACAGCATTAGCCAAAAAGTAGTAGGCCCTGCTTTAAAGGGTATGTCGGAACGGCATGAGGAAGAATGGCTTATCAAATGGATACGAAACTCTCAGGCCCTTGTAGCAGCGGGTGATCCTCAGGCGGTTAAGCTTTTTGAGGAGAACAATAAGGTTCCGATGACTTCTTTTGAGGAGTTGAGTGACGACGATATTAAGAATATTATTGCCTATGTAAAGCAGGAAGAAGCCCCCAAGGCTGCGCCTGCTGTTGCTGGCGACAACCCAAGCGGTAATCCAGGCGTTGCGGGAGGGGGGACTTCTGCCGGTGGATCTGGAGGTTTTGAGCTAAATAACTATGTAATAGGCGGTTTGGTGGTACTGATGGTGCTGCTTATCGCTCTCATAGTTGTTATAAGTCAGGTGCTTAAAACGCTGAATAATTTGAAGGCTCAGCGCAAGAGTGCTGCTCCGGCTGATTTAAGTGTGCAGCATAAAAGCAATCGCATGGCTGAACTGATGATTACATTCAGGGAGCTGGCTAAAAATAAGAAACTGGTTTTCTTTACGGTGCTTATGGTTCTTATTTTGCTGGGTTCGCTGAGCTGGAAAGCGATGTGGAACACAGGAGTGCATCAGGGTTATCAGCCTACTCAGCCTATTGCTTATTCACATCAGCTGCATGCTGGTACGTTGAAGATCGATTGCCAATATTGTCACTCGGGCGCTTATAAGTCAAAAAATGCGTCAATCCCTTCTGCGAACGTGTGTATGAACTGCCATAACTACGTGCAGGCTACCGAGAAGTACAACGGGGAGATCTCGCCGGAGATCATGAAAATTTATAATGCTCTTGACTATAATCCTGAAACTAAGGAGTATGGTGAAAATCCTAAGCCCATTGAGTGGGTAAGGATCCACAATTTGCCCGACTTCGCTTATTTCAACCATGCTCAGCACGTGACTGTTGCGGGTCTTAAATGCCAGCAGTGTCATGGTCCTATTGAAACCATGCAGGAAGTGTATCAGTACTCGCCTCTTACGATGAAATGGTGCATTGACTGCCATCGTACGAACGATGTTAAGTACAAAGGAAATGATTACTACAATCGTATAATTGCGGTACATGAGCAAGTTAAAAAAGGTGAAAAAGTGACCCCTGCGTTGCTAGGCGGTATCGAGTGTGGAAAGTGCCATTACTAGTTAAGAGAATTAATACGTACACAGACAGTTATATATAGCTTAAATGAACAGCAAAAAGAAATACTGGAAAGGTTTAGATGAGCTGAAGAATACTCCGGAATTTGTTGAAACTAACAAAAACGAGTTTGCTGAGTCTCTTCCGATTGAGGAGGTGCTTAGCGGATCGGGGCTGAATACCGTAACCCCTCGCCGTGATTTTCTGAAGGCTTTAGGTTTTGGAATGGGTGCCGTTTCTCTGGCAGCTTGCCAGCAGGCGCCTGTGCATAAATCTATTCCTTACCTTGTAAAGCCGGAGGAGGTGCTGCCTGGCGTTGCCAATTACTATGTTTCGAGCTATAGAGGCCAGAGCATTTTGGTTAAGACACGTGAGGGACGTCCAATTAAAATTGAAGTAAACCCGACAGGGTTATATGATAATGAGGGAACTGAGGCTATTACACAGGCTTCGGTGCTGGACTTATATGATGTTGCCAAGCTACGGGGGCCTAAGCTTGAGCATGAGGAAAGTACCTGGGAAAAGGTCGATACGTTTGTTAAAGAGGAGCTGAACAAAGTTCAGGCCTCGGGCAAAAAGATCCGCATCATTTCATCTTCTTTGAACAGTCCGTCTGCAAAAGCTGTTATTGCCCAGTTCATTGCTCAGTTTCCAAACACCGCTCATATACAGGTTGACCCTGTTTCTTATAGTGGTATTATTAAGGCAAATGCCGATTGTTTCGGAAAGGCGGTGGTGCCGCAGTATCGTTTTGATCGGGCCGATGTCATTGTAAGTTTTTCGGCTGATTTCCTCGGTACCTGGCTTGCTGCTTCTGAACATACCAGACAGTATATAAGTAAGAGAAACCTTGACTCTCTTAAAAAGGGTAAAATGTCGAGGCATATCCAGTTTGAGGCGGGTATGAGCCTTACGGGCACCAACGCCGACGCCCGCATTGCTACAAAGCTATCGGAAGAGGGCCCGGCTTTAATAGCTCTATACAATGAACTGACCGGAAGTGCTTTGGGCGGAGCTGAGGGGATTTCTCAAAATAAGGCTCTTGCTAATGCAATAAAACTTGCTGCAAAGGAACTTGCTGCTGCAAAAGGCAGGTCTTTGGTGGTGTGCGACTCCAATGAGGTTGCTATGCAAACCCTGGTGAACGCTATAAATTCTGCACTTGGAAATTACGGAGTTACAATTGATCTTGATAATCCATTAACTAATTATGCAGGCGACGATGCCGCCTTTGTGAATTTTGTTAATGAAATGAACACCGGCGACATTGGTGCGGTGTTTTTCTTAAACGCAAATCCTGTTTATTCTTATTTCAGCAGTAAATCTGTTGTTGAGGGGCTGGAGAAAGTTGCTCTTAGGGTTTCTTTCGCAGACAGGGAGGATGAAACTGGTTTATTATGTAATGTTCTTGCCCCTACATCAAACTTTCTGGAATCCTGGGGCGATGAAAATGCTGTTGAAGGTTATTATACCATTATTCAGCCTACCATCAACCCTGTGTTTAAGACTAGACAGGCTGAAGAGAGTTTGCTGTTATGGTCGGACAGTCCGCAGAAAAGCTATTATGCTTTCCTGAAGGATAACTGGGAAAAGAACTTATTGCCGGCTGCTGGCAAGAGCTGGAAGGAATTGCTGCAAACGGGTTTTGTTTATACCGGGGCTAAGCCTGCGGGCGTCTATACTATGGGTGCGGTGAGCCCGGCTGTGGTTAAAGCTATTTCTGACAGAAGCAAATCTCTGAAAAAAGATATAGAAGTGCGCTTGTACGAAAGTGTTGCCATTCGTGACGGACGCTATGCAAACAACGCATTCCTGCAGGAGCTGCCCGATCCGGTATCTAAGGTTACCTGGGATAATTATGTGGCTGTTGCTCCTAAATTTGCGGAGGAAAAGGGCTGGGCTGAATTTGATATGGTGGAAGTGAGAGGTGCCAACGGCTATACCTTGGTGCTGCCTGTTTTACTTCAGCCTGGCCAGGCTCCCGGTACTGTTTCTATAGCTGTTGGCTATGGCCGCAGAAGGGCAGGTAAAGCAGGAAATAAGGTAGGTAAGAATGCATATCCTTTGAGTGGCTTCGTTAACGGAACTGTCCAGCTTTTTACTACCGCAAGCATTAAGCCGGCGGGTGGAAAACATGAACTTGCTCAAACGCAAACTCACCATTCCTACGAAGGCCGGGATGTGATAAGAGAGACTTCCTTTGCCAGCTACAAGAAGGACGCTTACTCTGGAACGGGGAAGCCGGTTGATCATACCAAATATGATCTGTGGCCTGAGCATCAGAAGCCTGGACATAGCTGGGTAATGGCAATCGATCTTAATGCGTGTACTGGTTGCGGTGCCTGTGTGGTGGCGTGTAATGTTGAAAATAATATTCCGGTAGTAGGCCGGGACGAGGTGCGCAGACGGAGGGAAATGCACTGGATACGGATTGACCGGTATTACAGCTTTGATGATAAAGGAAAGGCGATTACTGAAGAGAGTGAAATTGCGGAGCTGGAGAACATGGATAATGTAAGTGTAGTGCATCAGCCTATGCTTTGCCAGCACTGTGATCATGCTCCATGTGAGACCGTTTGTCCGGTTATTGCTACTATGCACTCATCTGACGGTCTGAACCACATGGCCTATAACCGTTGTGTGGGTACTCGTTATTGTGCGAATAACTGTCCTTATAAGGTGCGTCGTTTTAACTGGTTTAATTACTGGAACGATTCGCGTTTTGATAACTATCTGAATAATGAGTTTACGCAGCTGATGCTTAATCCGGATGTGACCACCCGCTCAAGAGGGGTTATGGAAAAATGTACTATGTGTATTCAGCGTATTCAGGATGGCAGGCTAACAGCCAAAGTGGGTAAACGTCCGCTTCGTGACGGTGAAATACAAACGGCTTGTCAGCAGGCTTGCCCTGCGGGAGCCATTATATTTGGTGATAAGAATGATCCGGCTTCAAGAGTAGCTCTGGCTTTAAAAAACGAGCGTACTTACTATGTTCTTGAAGAATTGAACGTTCAGCCGGGTATTGGTTATCAAACCAAAGTTAGAAATACAATAGAAGCTTAAGTTTTTAAGAAGGTACAGAATATGTCAGGACATAACGAATCAATATTAAGGGAACCATTAATCACCGGTAAGGATATTACATATTCCAAGATTACAGATGATGTATTGTTGCCTGTTGAAAATAAGCCAAACAAGGCCTGGTGGATTGGGTTCATCATTGCTGTAACGCTTGCGCTTACGTGGGTGGTTACTATAAGCTATACTTTTTGGGTGGGGCTTGGTACCTGGGGCTTGAATAAGACTGTGGGCTGGGCCTGGGATATAACGGGCTTTGTGTGGTGGGTAGGTATCGGGCACGCCGGGACGCTGATTTCAGCCGTATTGCTGCTTTTTAGGCAGAACTGGCGTAACTCCATCAACCGCTCTGCCGAAGCAATGACAATTTTTGCGGTTATCTGTGCCGCCACCTACATCTTTGCTCATATGGGACGTCCATGGCTGGCTTACTGGGTTTTCCCTTTGCCTAATCAGTTCGGATCGTTGTGGGTAAACTTTAACTCTCCGCTGGTATGGGATGTATTTGCAATTTCAACTTACTTTTCTGTATCGCTTGTCTTTTGGTATACGGGTTTACTGCCTGATATTGCTACTATTCGAGATCGTGCTACGGGCCTTCGAAGGAAGATATATTCGGTATTATCTTTTGGATGGTGCGGTTCAGTAAAGAACTGGCAGCGCTTTGAAGCGGTATCGCTAATTCTTGCGGGTATATCTACCCCTCTGGTACTTTCTGTACATACCATTGTATCTTTTGACTTTGCTACTTCTCTGGAGCCGGGATGGCATACGACTATCTTCCCTCCGTACTTTGTGGCAGGAGCGATTTTTTCCGGCTTTGCCATGGTTCAAACCCTGCTGCTTGTTGCCCGTAAGGTAATGAGATGGGAAAACTACATTACGATGTTCCACATAGAGTCTATGAACAAGGTTATTATTGTAACGGGTTCTATCGTAGGGGTTGCTTATCTCACGGAGCTATTTATAGCATGGTATTCTGGTGTAGAATATGAACAATATGCGTTTCTGAACCGTATAAGTGGTCCGTACTGGTGGGCTTACTGGAGCATGATGACCTGTAATGTTATTTCTCCTCAGCTGTTCTGGTTTAAAAAGATCCGTACAAGTATATGGGCTTCGTGGGTGTTGTCGATTGTCGTAAACATTGGTATGTGGTTTGAGCGATTTGTAATTATTGTTACGTCTCTTCATAGAGATTACATTCCTTCGAGCTGGGTTATGTTCTATCCTACCGCGATAGATGTACTGCTATTTGTTGGTTCGATCGGAGTGTTCTTTACACTGTTCTTATTGTTCCTGCGTGTACTTCCTGGTATCGCTATGGCAGAGGTTAAAATGATATTGAAGAGCTCAAGCGATCAGACAAAACAGAAGCTTATTAAAGAAGGGCATGTGGATGCCGAGCATGAAGAGTTTTATCAAAAGTCTCTTGATAAGTATGATAGTGTTCCCCGTTCAGAGTATGTTAATATTTAAGACAAATGAGTAACATAAAATATATTCTAGGTCATTTTGACGATCCTGATGTTATGATGCACGGGATTGATAAGTTGCAGGAAAATAGAATTGGCATCTACGATGTATATACGCCTATGCCGATACACGGCATAGAGAATAAACTTGGCTACAAGCGCTCCCGTTTGCCTATTGCTGCTTTTTGCTTTGGCATTACAGGTACTCTTGCTGCAATAAGCATGATATATTACATGATGGTGTATGACTGGCCGGTTAACATTGGGGGTAAGCCTTATCTGGCTATGCCAAACTTTGTGCCTGTTACTTTTGAGCTTACTGTATTGTTTGCTGCTTATGGCATGATGTTTACATTCTTTTATGCAAACCACTTTTTTCCCGGACGCGCTCCAAGGGTAATGGACCTTAGGGCTTCCAATGATCGCTTTGTGATTGCCATTGATGCGCAGCAGAATACTGCTCACGAAACTATTGATTCAATTTTAAGAGATGCTGGAGCTGTTGAGGTGAAGCATAATGAAAGGAAGTATGTTAGTTATGAATAAAATTAGCATCGTTGGCATTCTTATAACTGGTATAGCTGTCTCTACCATGGTATCATGCGGGGACAAGAAGAAGCCGGGATTGGAGTTCGCCCGGAATATGTATGATCCGATTGCTTATAATTATGATCAGGTCAATAAGAATTTTGAGAATGGACAAACGGCTCAGGTTCCGCCAGCCGGCACGACTCCTGTAGGCTTTGACCCCTTAAGTCAGGAGTATCCGAATACTCCGGAAGGAGTGCAGGCTGCCAGTGATAATTTAAAGAACCCCCTGGCGGAAACGCCTTTCAATCTTGAAAAAGGTCAGTTACTTTATTTGAATATGTGCAGTCACTGCCATGGTGAAAAAGGAAATGGTGATGGAGCCATAATTGAACAGGGTAAATTTCCGCCGCCCCCATCTTATTCAAAGGGCATATCTTCAAGAGGGGGGGATATGAAGGACCTCACCGATGGAAGAATCTTTCATACGATCACTCACGGGCTGAACCTTATGGGTCCGCATAAGTCGCAGCTGAATCCTACCGAACGGTGGATGATAGTTATGTATGTAAAAAAATTACAAAAGCTACAATAGGTTAAAGTTTATAAGCTACATGGGAAATCATAATCAACAGACAACTGACTTTACTCAACACTACGAATTCTCTGGAAAAGCGAAGACCTGGAGTATCATAGCTATTCTAATTGGGGTAGCAGCGATAGCATTTGGTTTTTTAACCGGGTATGCTGAGCGCACGTTCGCTAACCTGCTTCTTATGGGCTATTACTTTACCTCTGTTTGCGCTGCGGGTGCTTTCTTTATTGCTCTTCAGTTTGTAGCGCAGGCTGGTTGGTCTGTGGCCGTATTAAGGATACCTCAGGCTTTTGCAAGAATATTGCCTGTTGCATCTCTGATACTTATTGTAATTTGTGTTAGCGGTCTTTTTACGCATAATCTCTACCATCACTGGAACCTGGAGGGAATCTCAGACCCCGCGAGTCCGAACTACGATAAAATTATTGCAGATAAGGCTGCTTATCTTAATGCTCCTTTCTTCATTATACGGCAGATAGTGTTCCTGGCTGTTTATAGCATCTTTGCCTGGATGCTCGTTAAGTTTTCGTACAACGAAGACAAGATCGGCGGGCTTAGCAATTATAAAAAGAGCTTTAAGTATTCGGCGATATTTTTGGTAATATTTGGTTTTACAACTCCGATATGGTCTTTTGATACGGTGATGTCTTTAGAAGCACACTGGTTTTCTACCATGTTTGGATGGTATAACTTTGCCGCTATGTGGGTAAGTGGTTTATGTGCCATTACGATTGTAGCAATCCTGCTAAAAAGGAGTGGTTACATGAACTGGCTAAATGATAGTCATTTCCATGATCTTGGAAAGCTTATTTTTGCCTTTTCCATATTTTGGACGTATGTGTGGTTTGCCCAGTTTCTTTTGATTTGGTATGCTAATATGCCTGAGGAAACTGTTTACTTTTATAAGAGATGGGAGCCCGAGTACAAGCCTTGGTTTTGGTTGAACATTATCATAAATTTTGTTGCTCCTGTTCTCATTCTGATGACACGTGATTCTAAACGGAAGCTTAACGTGCTTCTGGGTGTGAGTATTTTGCTTATTGCCGGCCACTGGCTTGATTACTATTTGATGATCATGCCAGGCACGGTTGAAGAGCACAGAGGCTTTGGTATTATTGAAATAGGTACTGCAATCGGCTTTATAGGCTTGTTTACGTGGCTTATGCTTAGTCAGCTTGCTAAACGAGCGTTGATTCCTGCCCGTCATCCATTTCTGGATGAAAGTATTCATCATTCGATATAAAGTTTATAACAGAATGTATTACATTAGATGCTGCCCTCTAAGGCAGCATTTTTTGTATGATATCGAAAGAAACTTTTGCCTTCTTAAGGCAGCTCGATCTTAATAACGACCGGGAGTGGTTTAGGGATCATAAGTCAGAATACGAGTTTGCACGTAAAAATGTAATCGATTTTGCCTCATTGCTTATAAAGGGTATATCTTCCTTTGACGCCGCTGTGCCCGCTGACCTTGATCCTAAGGATTGCACCATGCGTATATACCGCGATATCAGGTTTCGTACGGATAAAACTCCATATAAAACTAATTTTTCTATAGCTATCTCTCCTAATGGAAAAAACTTTAAAGGGCCGGGCTACTACGTTGAAATAAAACCTGATGCATCCTTTGCGGGCGGCGGAACATGGTTTCCTCCTTCGGACGAACTAAAGAGTATTCGTCAGGAAATTGACTATAATGCTTCAGAACTCTATAAAATAACAGACGGAAAAAAATTTAAAGCTTTATTTCAAGACCTAGATAGAGAACATGTATTACGGACGGCTCCCAAGGGATATGAAAAAGATCATCCCGAGATAGCGTTTTTAAAGCTTAAAAGCTTTACGGTTACACGAGCCTTGAAGGATGCAGAGCTCAGCAGTGAGGACGCTCCGGCGAAAATAATTGAACTGTTCTATACGATGTATCCGCTCATAGTTTTTTTACGTAACGCTATTTCTTAATATTGCAGAATGAAGAATTTGATGCTATTGATTTGTACTACTCTGTGCCTGAGCTCATGTGTAGTGCTTTCTCCAAAGAAGTATAAAGGACTCCTTGCGGACAAGGATTCGCTAATGGTCGGTTTGAACAATGCTACTGGTCGCATCGGCACTCTTGAGGATGAAGTTGACAAGCTTAGAGCTGATACCGCTTTGCTAAATAGCAGGATTTCGGAATTAGGAGGAAAGGTTACCGGTTTGAATAAAAACAATGCTAATCTTTCTGCTGACTTGAGAAAAAGGGAGGCAAGGCTTAAAGAAGTAGAAGATATATTACGCAAAAGGGACGAAGCATCGCAGGCCTTGAAGAACAAGCTTCAGCAAGCTTTACTGGGTTTTCAAAATAGCGGACTGAGTGTGGAAGTTAGAAATGGTAAAGTGTATGTTTCGCTAACCGATAAACTGCTTTTTGCCACCGGAAGCATTGTTATAGATGATAAAGGTAAGCTTGCGCTTGCAGAGCTTGCGAAGGTGCTTAAGATGCAGCCTGAGATACATATATCCGTAGAAGGGCATACAGATGATCGCCGCGTAATTAACCTGGGCCAAATTAAAGATAATTGGGATTTAAGCGTTTTAAGGGCAACGTCAGTGGTTCGCTTTTTAACAGATCAGCAGGGAATTGAAAATGACAGAATTACAGCTACCGGAAAAGGACAGTACCAGCCATTGTCGACCTTTGACACTCCGGAAGCAAGAAGTACTAACAGGCGTATAGAAATAGTGCTCTCACCTAAGTTGGATGAGTTGTATGACTTAATTAAATAGCGATAAAGGGCAGCGGTTTAAGACTGCCCTTTCGCTTGTTAAGCACTGGCGTAATCCTTAACTTAGTTATATTCCAGCTTTTTAAACAAACGTTGTATGAATGTATTAATAGTGTACAGCTCTTGGCATGGTACTTCTGATAAAGTTGCAGCATATATGGCTGATAAGCTTATAAATCACAAAGTTGACCTCGTGAATCTTAAAATGCATGAAGTCAGTCATTTGAGGAATTACGATTGTATTATTCTTGGAGGTTCTATCCATTTCGGTTCTATAGAAAGCAGTGTTCAGAAGTTTTACATTAAAAACCTTGATCTTTTGTTGCAAAAAGACCTTGGACTGTTTATATGCTGCGGCCTGGATGAAGATAAGGAGAGCCAGTTTGAAAGTGCATTTCCTGCTCAACTAAGAGAACATTCTAAAGTTCAGGGGTATTTTGGCGGCGAGTTACTTACGGAAAAGATGAACTTTGTTCAGAAACTCGTAACGGCTCAGATTACAAAGACCGGTAAAAAGTTGTCAGATGGCATCGATTATAAAGCTATTGATCGCTTTTTAGGCCTGCTGGCCGGAGAAGGCAATCAGCATCTTATACGCAAGCCTAATTAGCTTTGTATCACCTAATGTACGACATTAAGGTGCAAAAAAACACTACCTGTTGTGGAAAGAGGCTGGTAGCATTTCCTAAAAGCACAGGCTCGAAACTGGCTTTATACAATTCATACTTTTCTCTGGTTTCAGCGACAAACTGCAGGGAAAAGCTAACACCGGGATTAGGAGAGTCAACTATTTTCAAAAGCTGACAGGACTTAAAGAGTCCTGTATTGATGGAAGCAGGGATGTACTCTGCATGCAAGAAGTCTAACCATTTATCCTCAATGGTGTCCTCTACAATAAATGTAACGTTATATAAAAACATTCCGCTAAGATAAAAAAACCATTGTGTTAAACACCGCCTTAAATAGCGCCGTTTTCACCGACTAACTGTATGGTTAGATCTTCCGCCTCAGGCGAAAGCAAGAGTGCTTCAAGTGAACTCCTGCATCATTCTTTATGTAGTATAGCGCTTGCTGTTGATGATATAAAGAAGCTTGGTTCAAGTAGAAGAAGGTTAACCTGCCGCGGTAATATAGGCGTGTTTTAGCGAATATCCGCTCAGCATTTTTTTATACATAAGCCGGTCTATAGGGCAGAAACATCTCATGCTTGTTCTTTTGTTCCATACGTTTACCTCTCCGTGCTTCAATAACATTCAGAAAACAAAAAATAATTAGTTTGTGTCTTTGAAGGATAGGGCTGTGTATCTTTGTTCTTTCCTTCTCTAAATCGTTAACTTTCAGTTTGTACTATATGCCTCACAGGGTAGATTATAAAAAGTGGTCATGGCTTAGTTTTGTCTTTGTAGGAATTATCTTGCTCTCTTTGGTAGGCGTTTTAGTGTTTACTTACCATTTGTCGAGGCAGCTTGTAGAAGGGGAGTTTAATCTTAAAAAAGTCGAAGTACAGGAGCGCGTGCTAAGCAGATACAATGAATTTATTAAATATAGCCTTCCCGGAGCCTCCCGGCATCATGGGTTAATGGACTATGAATCGGCTCGTTCCTACTCTGATACCGTATTGAAAAAATATAAGTTTATTAGTAAGGTTGTTTTTTATGATTCTCAGGTGGTTAACTTTGTGAAGAACAGGCAGTTTATGTTAGTTAACCTGTCTGTAATTCCAAAAGCCATCTATCAGTTTGGCGAAGGCGTTCACAAAGATTCTATTGTATTGTTCAAGTCTTCCTCCTCCAGAATGTGGCCATCTTATGGGAATGAAGACTTTAATAATATCTCACTGGATTTCTTAAACTTCATGGCAGGAGCCGACACTACAGGTCTTGAAAACTCTATTGAGTGGAAAGATTTCTTTTTAAAAACGTCCTCTAACAAAATACTTTTTGCAAATCTGCCTAAGAACAGAGAGTTTAAGCTATTTAAACATATGATCAATAAGTCCGTTAACCGGCCCATCGCTATTGATCTGGATGTCATGTCTTTTGAAGTTGATCCAAATAAGCTCTATCTGGAAGCAAAATCTTTGAATTCAACCTTCACGCAGCTTTATGAACAAGTATTACTTGTTCCTTTAGGCTATCAGGATACAAATGTCAAAGAGGGCGATTTGATCACAGAGCTTCCCTTAACAGGTCCCTTCTCCGACTATAAGCTCTTTTTCCAATCTTCCGGCGATTATGTCTCAAAAGAAGTAGTCAGGCGCTTTATACCTGTCGCTGGATTGATCTTAGCTTTATTCTTGATAAGCTGGTTGGTTGGTGTCCTGATCTTCAGAAATTTCCGAAAAGACAGACGGCTTTTTAAACTGCAGTACGACTTTATAAATAACCTTACCCATGAGTTTAAAACTCCTGTAAGTGTCATAAAAATTGCAGGAAATAATATCCGTAAGGCAAAAATGCTATCAGATAAAGACCGGTATTACTATGGGAAGATTTTGGAAGAAGAAGCCGATAAATTAAACGGCCTTATGAACAAGTTCTTATCTTTTACTCAAATAGAAAACAAGTCTATCCAAATTAAGAAGGAAAAAGTTGATTTAAGCGTGTTTATAGAAAATATGGTAAAGTCTTACAAGGTTAAGTATCCGGACTTTCAGATTACCTATAGCTTAAGTGGTCCTACATCCATGGATACAGATCCGGTTATTCTTACTAGCATTTTCCAAAATCTGATGGACAATGCTTATAAGTATTCAGACCCTGGAAACAAATATTTAAATATCCTGGCCACTTATAAGCAAGGATATATGGTCTTCAAGTTTAAGGATAAGGGCATCGGTATTCCTAAGGCAGAACATAAAAATATATTTCAAAAATTTTATAGACTGCAAAACCAATACAATCAGCAAGGAAGTGTAGGTTTAGGATTGGCTTTTTGCAAGGAACTGATTACTTTTATGAATGGGAAAATAGAAATATACAGCGAAGAGAACAAGGGTTCTGAGTTTGTTGTATGTTTACCCGCTTAAAGCATAAATTATGGAAAGGCGAACTAAAATTGCAGTTATCGAAGACGATGAAAACCTTAGATTCTTAGTAGCTCACAGGCTTGAAAGTGAAGGATACGAAGTTATCGAAGGTGCAGACGGAAATGGCGCCGAAGCTATGGTACTGGAGTCCCAGCCGGATATTGTCCTCATTGACTGGATGCTGCCTGGTAAGCAGGGTTCAGAAGTATGTAAATCATTGCGTGAGGCCGGCTATGATAAAATCATTATCATGATGACAGCAAAAGCCCAGGATATAGATAAGATCAATGCTTTCAAGTTCGGAGTATCCAACTATATTACAAAGCCGTTTAATATGGATGTGCTTATAGCGCTTATTGAAAGTCGGGTAAAATTCGTAGTAGGCACTTCTTCTTCAGATGTGAAAAGGTTTGGAGATATTGAGCATCACCCTAACACTCATACTCTTATAAAGGGCGGCCGTAGAATAGAACTTACCATTCTTGAAAATAGAATACTATTATACTTTTTACAAAATATCGAAAAGGTGATACACCGGGATGAGCTGATGATGGTGGTTTGGGGATATAATTCCGATGTGAACACCAGGACCTTAGATATGCATATTGTAAGGTTACGTAAAAAGATTGAAGATAATCCTGATACTCCGCGCAATGTCCAAACGGTAAGAGGTGTAGGCTATAAGTTTAGCGTGAGTTAGAAACTACAATAAAACCAAAGCTATAGCTAGCTGGCGAGAACTTACTGCTAAACAGCTCCAGCCAGCCTTACCGCCAACAAATTGGCTATTAAAGTTCCATCCAGCAGGAGATAGTAATAGAAATCGCTTCTTAATGGAGAGGTTTTAAGTATAAGGTTTGCGACTGCAAACGCTATCAGTACTTGTGCCGCCTGCTCCGCCTGACTACCTGCCGAGAAGATACAGAGTAAAGAATAGGAAAGGAGCATAGCCAGCGCAAGTAACTTTGACCTTGAAGCTCCTATAAGAACAGGCAGCGTCCGGATGCCATAATAGCTATCCTGCTTTTCATCTCTTATATCGAAAGGGATTGTAATTGCTGTTATTAGAAGAAACTGTCTGGCAGAAAGGTTCATCACCTCGCCCAAGCAGTCGGTGTTTAACGCATTCAGTTCAACTGCGGGAAGCATTGTGCAGGCTCCTGTCCATACCAGCCCTATAATAAAGACCTTCAGTCCGGGCACGGAGCGCAGCTTGTATAATTTCTTTCCGAATGGAAAGACAGGTTGCTGATAAGCAAAAACCAGAAATGCAAGACCTAAAAGCAGGCTTGTAGAACCTCTGTGAAGGCTGAATGAAAGAGAGATAGCCAAAACGAGTGAAACCGACGTCAGCCATCGTATAGATGTGGTATTAGTATAAATCCACTTTGTTCGGTTATTCTTTGAAAAAGCAGATCTGCAAGAAAGTGAAAGAAGCGCACTTAAATTGTATACAGAAAAGGTCCCGAAGAAGAGAAGCGACAGCATAAGGCTATTCTCTTCCTCATTAAGAAGGCGGTAAGTAAGGCATCCTTGTGCTACCGCACAAAGCGCAATAAATGTATTACTATAGACAAGAGCTTCTATAAAGCGGGATAAGGCTAGTCTGAAAGCAAGTGCTGGTAAATATCCCATAAGCAACTATGCTGAGCCGCGCTTCAACTCAAAAACAGTAATTTCCGGAAGCATGCCTACCCGGCCCGGGTAGCCTAAAAAACCGAAGCCGACGTTTACGTACAACTGCTGCTGCCCGTGTTTATAAAGACCTGCCCATTCATCATAGATATATTGAACCGGACTCCACTGGAAGCTCTTGGTCTGTACGCCGAACTGAGAGCCGTGGGTATGACCGCTAAAGGTGACGTCAATATCGGGATGATTAATGACCTGCTTTTTCCAGTGCGAAGGATCATGAGACATCAAAAGCTTTACCTCCGCGTCTTCAGTCCCAGCCAACGCCGTGTCCAGCCTCGCTTTTTTGATAAAATTGCCGGCTCCCCAGTTTTCAACTCCCACGATTGCAATCTCTTCCCCTCCAACTTTAAGCTTTCGGTTACTATTGAGCAATAAATCCCAACCCAGGTTTTTGTGTGTTTGCTTTAACTGCGCAAAGTTTCGGTACTTAGCAGGTGAGTCACCGTGCCCAAAGTAATAATCTCCATAATCGTGATTGCCCAATACAGAAAATACGCCCAGTGGTGCTTTTACCTTGCCAAAAATATGCTGATAGTCGCGCATTTCACTAGCCAGATTGTTTACCAGGTCACCCGTGAAAAATACGAAATCCGGCTTTTCCTTCAGTAGTAACTCAACACCGCCGAGCACGGCTCTCTGGTTATAAAAGCTGCCCGAGTGTATATCAGACAACTGACCAAGGGTTATGCCGTCAAACGCTTTGGGGAGATTAGGAAGATAAAGTACCTGCTTCCTGACACGATAGTCATAAGCGCCTTTTATAATCCCCCAGCTTAAGGCCGTAAAAGGGGCAGCGGCAACAATTAAACCGGCTTTAACAATAAAGTCCGAACGCGTTATGGTATCTGCTTTTTCTGACTTTACCTCTCTTGGTAAAACTCTTCTGGCACCCCAGAGTATGCCACGCCTTACGTCGTCAGCCAGTAAAAAGATCGCAAAGAAAAACTTTGTAATGAAGGTAATGAAGAAAGCGACCAGTATGATAGCTTTCAATGTCAAAAAGAGATTGAAAATACTACTTATAATAACCAGGGCAATAAGTCCTATCGAGTAGCTCCACCATGCCCAACTGAAAATGGACGTTGCTTTTGGCCATTTCCGCTTTAACAGCTGCTTAAGTGCGAGATAAATGTACCAGTCAATAAGTAGCTGAAAGATGCTTAGGATAAGAAGAGGGAAAATGCGGTTTGCCATAAATTTTAAACTTTGAAAAAAGTTAAATGGTGTCGCTTGTTAAAAAAAGCTCCGAAGCAATATGGTCGGCAAAGAGCATGCCTTCCCTAGTAAGGGATACAATATTGCCGCCTTTAACAAGCCATCCCTTACAAAGGAACGAAGTCAGACTTTGTTCTGTAAGCTCTTTGAAGCGGGTTCCAAAACTGGTGTTAACAAAATCCAGATCAAGGCCCCAGACAGTTCTTAGCGAAGTCATTACATATTCATTAAACCTGTCATGCACAGTCAGCACTTCCTCGTCTGCCTGTAAAATGCCCGAGGATATGCCCTCCATGTACTTATGGTTATTAGAAACAGTCCACTGACGTGACCTTAGATTATATGAATGTGCAGACGGCCCTATACCCAGGTATGGCACACCACGCCAGTAATTCGAGTTGTGCACGGAATAGTGTCCCGGCAAGGCAAAGTTTGACACTTCATAATGCACATATCCGGCCAGCTTTAGCTTATCCATTAGAAGCACAAATTGCGATGCACTCTGTGCATCATTCATCGGAAGCTGTTTACCTGCTCTGATGAAGTGCCCAAGAGCTGTCTTTCCTTCTACAGTCATAGAATAAGCCGATATATGGGGGATATTCAAGTCCAGTGTCCGTTCGATAGAAGCCACCCACTTTTCATCCGTAAGCAAAGGATAGCCGTAAATCAGATCGATCGTGATGTTTGAGTAGCCGGCATCCTGTACTGCATGTATACTCTCCAAAGCCTGAGCCGAAGTATGTGCTCTGTTCATCCACTTCAGATCTTCTTCATAAAAAGACTGGATGCCGATACTAAATCTGTTGACCTGCGTATGCCTTTTTAAGTCCTGTACATAGATAGGGCTTAAGTCATCAGGATTCGCTTCGAGCGTTATTTCTGCGTCTGCAGCAACATTAAAAAGAGTGCTTATATGATCAGTGAAACTGCTTATCTGCTTCGGGTCAAGCAGGGAGGGAGTCCCGCCACCAAAATAGATACTGCTTAATTCTTCATTTTCAAGATAACCTTTTCGCAAATCCAACTCCGCGTGCATTGCATTTAGTACCTCATCCTTATAGCGTAAAGAGGTGCTGAAATGAAAGTCGCAGTAAAAGCAAGCCTTCTTACAAAAGGGTATATGGATGTATATGCCGGCCAAAAAGTATAAGATAAGACTGCAAAGGTAAGGAGTGGGTTTAAGAAAAACAGACCTTATTGTGAATCGCTTGTAATATTATACCGCCAGTGTTTAGAAAGTAAGCAGGGCGCAGGTTAAAAAAAAGGCTGGTTTCGGGGAGAACCAGCCTTAAAGCTTGTAAAGATTAGTTTGACCAACCCGGGTTCTGACCCAGGTCCGGGTTCTTTTTTAACTGATCAAGAGGTACAGGCCACAAATAATGCTTGCTTTCGTCAAACTGACGGCCACTCATAACAATTATATTGCCGTTGGCATTGACAGTAAGCTTTCCGGCCTGCTGAGCAGGAAGCAAGGCTTTCTTAACGCCCAGCACATCTTCACCTAATCTTTTTCCTTCCTTCCAGCGAATAATATCATACCATCTCTGGCCTTCACGCGCAAGTTCAATGCGTCTTTCACGTCTTATCTCAGTGCGGACATCCATATTATTAGCAGCAAGTTCCGACAGCAACATACGCTTCATACCCACGCGGTCTCTTAGCTTGTTTATTGACATGTCAAGATCTGCCTGGGTAAGCAGACCCTGTTCCATTCGCGCCTCGGCATAACTAAGCAGAACTTCAGCAAAACGCATAACATGAATATCGTTGGCATCTTTTGCATAGTTAGGCACAGCGCTTAACTCAACATATTTGGTATAATAGTAACCAGTTAAGGTCACCGATCCGAGCTTATCAATAATCATCTTAGGAGCCGTAAAAAGCTCCACGTCTTTATTTGCAGGGTTTCCATCCTTTCTGCCTCCCCATCTTGCTCCCGGAGCCAATATCGTTTGCTTCAATCTCGGGTCTCTGTTTTCAAAGAGAGCAGCATACGAATTTTCCTTGTAAAGCGGAGACTTGTCAATGGGAAGTCCGTCAGAGCATAAGTAAGCGTCCACCAGGCTTTGTGTCGGACTGTAACGGGCGTTCTGATCAGGCACCTGTGTTTCCCTTGAAATATTATGCATACTCACCTCTTCAAGGTTCAGTCGGGCAATAATGGTTTCCTTATTAGCTCCGGCGCTCAGCTTGCCTTTATAGGTAAACAAATCATTATAATCTGTTGATGGTTTTCCCGTAGAGTATAGAGAGTAAACACCCATATCCATTACCTCTTTAGCAGCAGTTTCAGCTTCTTTCCAGCGTTGGTCAAACAGTGCAATCCTTGCCTTCAGAGCAAGAGCAGCAGCCTTATTCAGACGTCCCAGTTTGTCGCCTGTCATAGGGTCTTTCTGCATCATAGCTGCAGCCTCGTCCAGCTCCTTAAGTATAAAATCGATTACCTCTTTTCTGCTGTTCCTCTTTGCCTTAAGCTCATCAATGTTTAAAGGTTTTGTCACTATGGGCAGGTCGCCAAAGAAACATACAAGGTTCATATACATATAAGCCCTGATGGTTTTTGCTTCGCCGGCCATCTGTGCTTTCACCTTTTCATTTACGGTCGTAGCTCTGGTGTAATTGTCGAGAAATACGTTGCACTGGCGTATACCGGCATACTGGCTTTTCCACTCAGCGTTTACCGATGGAAGGTCCGGTCCGAAGTTTCCGCTGCTAAAGATGCGGTATGAGTCTGCCGGAGAAGAGTGAATACTGTTATCGCCCATCTGGTCCAGAGCAATAGTATTATTGTTTTTAATATTAGCATACAGGCCGTTGAGCATAAGTCCCAACTGCTGTTCTGTTTTCCAGAACGTACCGTCAGATATTGCGTCAAGAGGATCACGGTCAAGAAAATCTTTGCGGCAAGAAGTACTCAAGGTAAATACTGCCATACACGTATATAAAAATATCTTTCTCATCTTATTTAAAGTTGATATTAAGTCCGAAAAGAATTGTTTTAACCTGCGGATAATAGCTGCCGGACTGTACAGGCGATTCCGGATCGTAGCTTTTATAGAACTTTGTACTTGTAAACAAGTTGTCGGCAGATATATAAGCGCGTATTCCGCTCATTCTATATTTAGATGTCAATGCATCAGGTAAAGTATAGCCAAGCTGTATGTTTTTAAGTCTTAAATACGCCGCATCCTCAAGCCAAAAGCTGGAAAGACGTTGATTATAGCTATATCCATAAGCAAGCCTCGGATAGCTTGCATTCGTGTTTTCAGGTGTCCACCTGTCCAGGTGAACAGCCTGCGGGTTGGAGCCGTCGTTAATAAATGCATGCCTTGTAGATCCCGTTAGTAAGCCATTTGCTTTTCCAACACCCTGCAGGAAGAAACTAAAGTCAAAGCCCTTATAAGCAAGGTCTCCTTTAAATCCATAGGTGTACCGTGGTATCGAACTGCCTATTACCTGCTTATCATCCGAAGCGGTGATCACTCCGTCGCCATTCAGGTCTTTATAGATTATATCTCCCGGCTGCATCGGATAGCTCTTGTCATAAGGAAAGTTGGGAGTATATTTCTTAGTTGCTTCATTATAAGTATAGTCAGAAGCCTGCGATATGCGTTCAGCGACAAAGCCATAGAAAGCATCAATAGGCTGGCCAACCATTCTTATACGGTCGCCTATGGTTGCAGGGGCGTCACCCAGGCTTAGAACCTTATTTTTAACGTCCGACAGATTGAAATTAAAGCTGTATCTCAGGTCATTTACATTATCTCTCCAGCCGAGTGAACCTTCCCATCCTTTGTTTTCAACCTTACCTGCATTCTGAGGCGGGTAGCTGGTTCCAAGTACATCAGGCAAAGGAACGTTAAGCAAAATATCATTGGTTGTGTTGATGTAATAGTCAAAGGAAAAGCTGAGCCTGCTGTTCAAAAAAGTAAGATCAGCGCCTATGTCACTTTTTATTACCGACTCCCAGGTAAGCAGTTGATTCGGAATACCGGTTTGTCTGTACGCAGTAGTGAGTTGGTTCCCAATAGGCATGGTATTAACCGAACTTATGGCCGCAAGGTAAGCAAAGTCATCGCCCACTTTATCATTACCCAGGGTGCCGTAAGAAGCCCGGATCTTTCCGAAGTTGATAATGCTGTTGCCTTTTAAAAAAGACTCTTCGGTAAATACCCAGCCGGCAGATCCCGAAAAGAACGTATACCATCTTTTCTCCGGAGCGAAGCGAGAAGAACCATCCCTCCGGAAATTTCCTTCTGCCAGGTATCTGTTCTTATAATTATAACTAAGACGACCAAAAACAGACTCGAGTGCATTTTGCTTGCCTTTTGAATTGTTAAGTTGATTCTGTGTGCCGAGCGTTAAGCTGGGCAATTCTTCAGTAGGAAAGTGGGTGCGGCTTGCAGAAAACTCGTTGGTAACATTTTCTTCTCCCGAAAAGCCAAGTAAAGCTTTTACGTTATGGTCTTTCCCAAAAGTTTTATCATAATCGATCGTTCCTATAAATGTCTGGAATAAATTTCTGTAAGACCTGTTTGAAAGCTGATTAGGATTATTATCCTGCCATAAAATCTTTCCGTCTTTAGGGCTTGTATAAGTGATGGTTTTATCAAAAANNTCGATGATGCGCAAACTCGCCTGAAAGTTCCCTGTAAACTCCTGGCTCAGCCAGTTGTCGAAGCCGCCTTCGTGCAATACAGCCACCGGGTTCGTTGATCCCCCCAGGTAGCCCCAGTTACCGTTGGTAAATTTTACCGGTACCAAAGGAGATATATTATGAGCAGATCCGATTCCCTTCAATCCAAAGCTGGAAGAAGTCACCTTCCTGTCCAGATAGCCAACATTAGCGTTTAAGTCAAGACGGTCAAATGCCTTTGTAGTTAAGTTCAGTCGCAAATTTTGTTTGTAGCTATTAAACCCGTTGCCTACAAGCAAACCCTTTTCATCCATCAGCCCGTAGGAAGCATAATAGTTAACCCCATTTCCTCCACCGGTGAGGCTAATGTTATGGCGTTGCTGAGGTGCGCTCTTTTTATAAATTTCGTTGATCCAGTTTGTATTGGCAAAATTATCAGGATCAGATCCCAACCTGGCAATTTCAATCTGTTCATCCGTATAGCCCGGGTTTCCCCCCGCATTAATTTTAGCTTCATTTGAAAGTTCCATATACTCGGCAGAGCCAAGGAACTCGGGCAAAGCAGTAGGCCTTTGCGTGCCCACATATCCGCTATAATTAATTGTTGGCTTGCTGTCTTTGCGGCTTCTCTTTGTTGTGATAATAATTACACCATTTGCGCCGCGCACCCCATAAATTGACGCAGATGCCGCATCCTTTAATACCGATATATTTTCTATATCTTCTGGGTTCAGCGAGTTTATATCGCCTGCCGGAAGTCCGTCTATAACAAAAAGCGGATCAGCATCATTCAGCGTACCAACCCCCCGCACCAGTATTTTTGCTCCGTTATGCCCGGGTCGGCCTGTATTTGCCACTACCGTAAGGCCTGGTACCTGTCCTTGCAGCATCGGTCCGACAGATGAATTGGACCTCCCTTTAAAGCTTTCGCTGTTAACAGTTGCAACCGCTCCGGTCAGATTCGCCCTCTTTTGCGTTCCGTAGCCAACCACCACCACTTCACTCAGTTCAGCATTTGCGCTCTTAAGCTGTATAACCAGGGTTGCGGCTCCTTTAGGATGTACGATTTGAGTTTCGTACCCTATCATTGAAATCTTGAGCGATTCTCCCTCATTAAGTTTGATACTAAACTGCCCGTTAAGGTCGGTACCGACTGTGCTTTTACTGACGACGGCTGAAATAGTTGCTCCCGGCAGGGTTTCATTTGTTTTCTGGTCTTTTACAATCCCTCTCACTATCCGGCTCTGGGCCAGAGTTGATACTGGGGAAAGTAGACTACCGCAGGTAAGCAAGCAAAGCAATGCAAAGCTTGTCAAAGAAGGAATATGTCTCATAATATACAGTTGTGTGCTTTAGTATTCTATATGTCTGGCTATCCGGTTATTTAGCAGCAAAGATTAAAATTAGGCTGTTATCAATTGTTCCTTTTTGTTTGTTTAAGTTGATGATTTCCTTTCGTAAACTTAAAGTAAAAGTATAAAAATAACAATTCAAAACAAAAGAAACCTTTTGATGCAAACCGAAACTAAGAGCCTTCAACACCGATTAACAGATATCACCACGGTTTCGATTAAGCTAAACCTTTTTAGTTGCCTCATAAGTAAGTTAAAAAAATCATCGCCACTGATATTGTTAATTAAACGTTTCGAAGCGCAATACTAAAGATCTAATGTTAATACAGTGTTAATACGTCCGCCTGAATCGGTTAATTTTCCCATTCCTTTGATAATCAGAAAGAATAAATAACAAGAGAAAGGTAAGTGGCTCAGGTTCCTGCCGGGCCTGCGCACAAGATGTTGTTACATTTAGCCAAATAAGGCGCAAACTTAAAAGCCTTAATACCGTTAAAGCCTTATATAATTTAACATCTATCTTATGCTTAAAATTAAATTACTTAAAACAGCAGCAATCCTTGCGGGTATTTTTATATCCGGCCAGGCAGTTGCCCAAGAGGCCATCAAGACTATGCAACAGGACTATGTGAAGCCTTTTGCACCGGCGAATTCCTACCGAACATGGTCGGTAGGAGCTCATGGAGGCTTAATGTATCTGGGCTCCTTTTTCGGGCAGGATGATTTCAAGGGAAGAAAGAACGAGCTTGGCTATGGCGCCTATATCAAAAGTCAGATATTACCAGGTTTCGGCCTGCAGGCCGATTTCCTGAGAGGCAAGTTAAGCGCTACCCGTCCGGTTGATAAAAAAAATCCCGGCAGCTTTTCTACAGACCTCGACTGGTCGGCGGCACTGAGCGGTAATTTTACCCTTGCCAATATCAACTTTCGTAACCGTCAAACCTTCTTCCAGCCTTACATGACCCTGGGAGCAGGTGTAGCATCCTACAAGGTATCTACAGAAGGAGGCGAAAAAAGCGATTCAAAAGAAGAACTCATTATCCCGGTAGGAGCCGGCTTTAAAATCAATGTAGCAAAGGGAGTGAACCTTGATCTGGGTTATAAAGTGAATTTTGTTAATTCCGATAAGATCGACGGTGTTACCGGCGGATCGCACGATAAGTTTTCTTATGCGTTTGCAGGTCTTGAGTTTGCGCTGGGCGATAAAACAAAGCCTCAGCTTGCCGCCCACAATGCCGTGGCCGATCTTGAGCGCGATTATGTGCAACGTTATGATGATTTAAAGCAACAACTTGAGCAGGAGAGGAACATGCGTGCCGACCTCGAAGCTAAGTTTAACCGTACACTGGTAGACTCAGACGGCGATGGTGTTATCGACCTTCTTGATAAATGTCCAAATACTCCTCCGGGAGAGAAAGTAGATGGCTCCGGTTGTCCGCTGCCTAAGCAAAAGGCTCCTGTAAAAATAGTAGTTACAGAGGAAGACAAGCGCGTGGTAAACGAAGCTATCCGCAATCTGGAATTCGACTTCGGGAAAGCATCTATACGAAGCACCTCATTCCCAAGCTTAAACCGTGTGGCCGAACTACTCATAAATAAGAACTTCAGTCTCAAGCTGGCGGGTCATACCGATGACGTGGGCAGCGATCAGGCCAATCTAAGACTGTCAAAGAACAGGGCCGAGTCTGTTAAGCAGTACCTGGTTCAAAGAGGGGCCAACCCGTCCAGAATAGAAGCTACGGGCTATGGCGAAAGTCAGCCCATTGCATCAAATGCAACCGAGGCAGGAAGACAGCAAAACCGTAGGGTAGAGTTTACACTTTTTTAAGAAAACAGTACTATTCCTATCTATCTATCAGGGGGCTGATGCGAACTACACATCAGCCCCCTTTTTATTAACGTCCGCATTGCTCCGCGCAGCCGGCAAGTTTACGCGCGTGATCGGCGTGCAATTGATCCGGAAGCAGGCGCCATAGCCAGTTTCCATCCGGTCTGGCAGGGTTATTCATTCTTGCCGACGCATTAAGACAAAGTACGTCCTGTACAGGTATGATAGCCCCATTGGCCCTGCTTGAGTAAGCAAGCTTAATCAATTCGTCGGGTACTCGGGCAGCCGTTAAAAGCCGGCCGGTGTACTGTTCCAGGTTAGAGCGCTCGCAGGTACCAATGTCGCTAAGGTACCAGCCAAGCGACGTGTTATTATCGTGTGTGCCGGTATAGACAAATGAGTTTTCAGTATAATTGTGAGGTATGTGCACCGAGCTGTCCATGTCATTGCCAAAGGCAAACTGCAGCACCCGCATTCCCGGAAAGTTAAAACGGTCCCTAAGCTCATAAACCGCCTCATCAATGTCCCCCAGGTCTTCCGCCACAAAGGGAAGCCGGCCTAAGGCGGCGTAGGCCATATCAAAGAACTTCTCGCCGGGACCCGGTAGCCAGCGGCCGTTAATCGCAGTTTCCTCCCCACCCGGAACCTCCCAGTAAGATGAGAAGGCCCTGAAATGATCAAAGCGCACCAGATCAAAGAGCTCCATATTTCGCTCAGTGCGCTTAATCCACCAGCGGTAACCCTGTTGTTCCATCGCATCCCAATTGAACACGGGCATGCCCCACAGCTGTCCCGCGCTGTTGAAATAGTCAGGAGGCACACCTGCCACGCCGAGCATTGTACCGTCTTCGCTTAAAGCAAACAAAGAAGGATGCGCCCAAACATCGGCCGAGTCAAGCGCTACATAGAACGGCATATCGCCAAAAAGCCTTAGGCTGCGTACATTGCAGTAAGCCTTCAGGTCCAGCCATTGTTTGTTTGCAAGGTACTGGCACCAGCGTATAAAGTCGAGTTCGGCAGCTCTGCTTAGTTCCAGTTCTTCCAAAACCTGCCTGTTACGCAACCTGTAAGGCTCGGGCCAGTCGGGCCAGCTTTTGCCGTTAAAACGATCCTTCAGGCACAGATATAAACTGAAGTCCTTTAACCAGTAAGCCTCCCTGTCACAGAATGCCGTATACTCATCCCTCAGCGCACCGCCTGCCCCGGTCAGGAAATTTTCATAAGCTTTCTTAAGCAGGCGGCCTCTTATCATCGCTGCCGTTTCAAAATCAGCACATGCGCTTACCGGCACCTTTGCGGTAAGGTCTTCCTGTTGGAGTAAGCCCTCTGTAAGCAGCTCTTCCGGACTTATAAATAAGGTGTTCAGAGCCATACTCGAGGTTGAGCTATAAGGCGAATAAGCCGAATTCCTTTCTACAGGGTTAAGCGGCAATAACTGCCAGTAAGTTTGGCGCGCTTCCGTTAAAAAGTCGGCAAAGCGCCTGGCTTCCGGACCAAAGTCGCCCAGGCCGTAGGGCGAGGGGAGCGAGCTTATATGCATCAGGAGTCCGGCAGCACGGGTATTCAAGTCTGCCGTTATTGTATAATCAGCTTTCATTCACAGGCAAATAGTTAAGGTAAATATAAATAAACACCCCGGTCGGGGCAATACTTACTTTAAAAGGACCAGCTTACTCCAGCCCTTTTCACCCGCATTTTTTAAATCTTTTTTACGGCTTTCCATTACCTTTTTAAACTTATCGCTATACGCCCAGCAGGTACTCTGTCTTATGTTAAGCAGTTCCGACAGTTTATGCGACGAGATCTTTCCATTAGACGAGTATACCAGAAACAGCAGATACAGCGCTTTATTTATCGGAATCCTCGAATTATGAAAAATAGTATTCGTAGTAACCGATTCTTCGTAATTGCACTTGCTGCATCTGCGGCTGTAGAGCTGATGGCCGTTAAAGTAATGCGTATTGCCACATTTAATGCACTCGTATCCCTTGCTCCATTTCAAGTCCGAAAGAAACTTATAACAAGCTTCCTCGTCCGGATAGATCTTGCTGAACTCGTCAAAGCTTACCTCTGCACTCAATACCCTGGCCCTGCTCACCTTTTCAATGTCCGACTGCAGTTCTATATTATCCTGTGCCAGTAAGGCATTAACACGTGCTATCTCATCCGCCTGCTCTTTAAGCAAAGCATTAACCTCAAGCAAATCTTCATTCTGCTGCTCAATAATGGCCGATTTTTCCCGAACTTCCCTGGTCCTTAGCATCACCTGCGTTTCCAGCTCCTTGTTTATATTGTCTTTAAGGCGCTCATTTTCTTTCATCTGCAGGAGTATCCTGCGCTGGGCCGTATCGCGTTTCTTTTTAAGCAGGCGCACCCTGTCGCCAATGGCAAAAGATAGTAGTATCATTTCCAGTATAAAGCAAATGCTCAGGCTGTAATAGCTAAGGGCTCCAATGTTTATCTTTCCGTCTGTTAGTACAATCAGCAGCTTAATCATAAAACCCAGGAACAGAAAACCGTATCCCAATACGAAAAAACGTGCCGGTCTGTAACCCTGGCGCCGTATGTAAACCCCGCTGCAAAAGGCGATAGATAAAGGAATAAAGGCAATAAGCTTGTAATTGAAAAGCGTTTTGTCAAAGACAAAAGCCAGCAAAAAACATACAGATCCGCCAATCAGTACGGCATCAATAAACCTGTTAAGGCGCGGAGCCTTAGCCCGCAGGTACAAAAGTTCCTTTGTAAATAGGAGCGAGAAAAGGCTCACCGAGTATAAGGCCACCCCAAAGGCATACTGATTCCATTCTACATGCCCTGGCCACAGGTACTGGTAGGCAATTCCGTCTGATGATAGCTCATAGAATGCAATACTTAAAATATACAGTACATAATACAGGTATTGTTTCTGATTGACAGCGATAAACATAAGCAGGTTATACAAGCTGAAAATCAAGATCATGCCATAAAACACACCAAACATGATGTACTCATACAAAGCATACTCAATAAACCAGTTAACCGAGCGCAGTACCACAATCAAATCGGCCGACTGGCGCGACTTGATCTTAAAATAGACCACTCCATCTGCCGGTTGCAGCCTGGAAAGCAAAAACTCAAAGTTTTTATGTTTAATCGTTCTCTGGTTAAAGGGAAGATCATCGCCAAGCACCTTTTTTGTATAACCGCCTTTTACAGGTATATAAGCTGTTATATTGTCAATGGTCTGGTCAAACATTTCCAAAAGGAAATCCTTTTCAAGCGTATCCGCATAGTGCAGGTTAATCCTGAACCAGTAAGAAGAGTTTATTCGTTTGGTTTGCGGCGTGCTGGTCCGGCTAGGTTTAAACAGCCTGGCTATTGATGGCTGTTGAACCTGGTCAAAGCTCAGCTTGTCCGTAGGGTCCTCAAAGTATTCAATTTCATTATAGGAAAATATGTGCTGGTCTATAGAGTCGGTCACCCTAACCACCGACTGTCCCAAAGCTCCGGAGCCCCACAAGGTCAGCAGTGTAAAAAGCAGTAACAACCTGTTTGAAAAACTCACTTTACAAATATAAGCCCGGTTTAGCAAAAAACCGGGCTTATCATCTGGCAATTTGGACCAGCTCATTTAGTTGGAAATTAGTAAATTAAAGTAGTTATAGAGCGAGGCAGGCTACTCAGATTTGCCGAAGCACCTTCCTGCCATAACTGGTAATCAATTTTATCATCCGTAGCGTTGAGCACCACAACCACAATCTTACCATCTGGATTCATAAAAGCGGTCGACTGCAGCTGGCTCCTGCTTGATGAGCAGGCAATACGTTTCGCATTCGGCTTAATATACTTAGAAAAATGGCCTATATAATAGTAGGCGGGTGTATAGATCAGCTCACCTGTGCGTGTATCCGCATGGATAGGAGCAAAGCAAAAGTTGCCTACATGATTTGGTCCGCCTTTTTCATCCAGCAAAATATTCCAATCAGTCCAGGCTCCGGTTCCGCTGTTAAAATCATTCAGTATAGACTTGCCATACAGTTCGCCATATGACCAGTCTTGCAACTTGCTGTAATCAAATTTCTCAAGGCACCCTTCAGTAAAGATCAGTGTCTTATCAGGGAAAGCCTCATGCACAAGTTTCAGGTTATTAAAGTTCATTTCGGCTCCGGTCCATGTTTCATACCAGTGGTATCCAATACCCCAAACATATTTGGCTGCTTCAGGGTCGTTAAGAACAGTACTTGCCCTGTAATAGAGCATATCGCGGTTATGATCCCAGGCAATAAGTTTTTTGTTTTTCATGCCTGCTTTATGCAGCGTGGGGCCCAGAAAGTTTTTTATGAAGTCGCGTTCTTCTTCCGCTGTATAGATACAAGATTCCCAGGTTTGAGTGGCCAAAGGCTCGTTTTGTACCGAAAGTCCCCATATCGGAATGCCTTCTTTCTCATACGCTCTGATAAACTTAACGTAATAATTGGCCCATGACTGATTGTACTGAGGGAGCAACTTACCGCCTTTAAGCATGCTGTTATTTGTTTTCATCCAGGCCGGAGGACTCCACGGACTTACATACAGGTCAAGCTTGCCACCCGCAGCTTCAGTAGCCTTTTTGATGAACGGAATTTTATATTTCCTGTCGGGAGCAATGTCAAAGCTGCTCAGGGAGGCGTCATTATCCTTAACATACGTATAGCTGCCCGATGAAAAATCGCAGCTGTTAATATGCGTGCGGGTAAGCGTATAAGCTAGCCCCTTGTTTTTATCAAAGTAAGCAGCAAGGAATTCTTTTTGTTTGGCGGGCGACAGCTTGAAAAAAGTTTCTGCCGAAGCATCCGTAAGCGCGCCGCCCATACCGGTAAAAGACTGGAACTTTCTTACCGGATCAACAAACACGGCAAATTTCGTTTCAAGCGGAGTATCTCCGCTTGTAAATGGAACCGTAGCTGTTTTCGACAAGCGGTTGCTGGTCTTATCAGCAGTGGTTATAACCGTAATGCTCTTTTTCAGAGCGGTACTTTTACTAGCCGGGACAGGCTGGGCAACAGCCACACTTGCCATCAGACAAAAAGGAATTATTAGTTTATTTTTCATATTCATTACCATGTAAATGTTCCCACAGCACCGGCGTCCAGTTTAAAAGTGGCAATTTTATCTTTGAATTTTATGTTAAAAGTTTGATGGTTATTGTTGTTATTTAATACAATGAGTACCAGTTTGCCATCCTTGTTTTTAAAAGCAACGTTAGGCAGGCCGCTGTTCGCATCCGACTTTATACGCACTGCACCCGGTCTTACGAACTTGGATGCATGAGCAATAATATAATAAGCCGGGTTTCTCACCACCTTGTCATTGCTTATGGTCAAGGCGCCCAGGCACTCGGTGCAGCCCCCGTCGGTGTGGGGCTTGGAATGTTCATCGGCTGCAAGGTTCCACTCCAGTACGTTACGACACCAGTTCCTTGGTGCACCTACAATAAGCTCTTTTATATGCCATTTAAGGTTTTCGGCAAAATTGCCCGGTGCACCTATCCACTGCTCGGTGAAATACAGGTTCTTGTCAGGATGCGCTTTATGTACTTTGCTTATATTCTCTATAGTTCCACCGTAAAGGTGAAAAGCCGAACCGTCAATATAAGCGGCAGCTTCCTTATCATTTAATACCTCAATAGGATATTCTGGTTTATCGGCATTATGGTCATAAATGATAATCTTTGTTTTTAACCCGGCTTTTTTAAATGCAGGACCGAGGCTCTTTTTAATAAAAGCCGCCTGCTCATTCGCCGGCATCAGCAAGCTGGGATTATTGCCCGGATGCAGCGGTTCGTTCTGTACGGTTATGGCATCGATCGTAATGCCCTCCTTTTTCATCGCCTCGATATACTTTACAAAGTATTGAGCATAGGCATCATAATATTCAGGCTTGAGACTGCCTCCTTTGGAAGATCCATTGGTTTTCATCCATACCGGAGGGCTCCAGGGCGATCCCAGCAGCTTTATATCCGGACTAATGGCCAGAATTTCTTTTAATACAGGCAGAAGGTACCTCTTGTCGCGGTCAATACTAAACTTTTTAAGTTCAGGGTCGGTTTCATTAGCCGGAAGGTCGTTATATGAAAATACATTTTCGTCCAGATCCGAAGCGCCAATGCTCAGCCTTAAATAGCTCACGCCTATATTGTTGCCGTCGGTAGCGAAAAGCTCTTTCAACAACCGCGCCCTTTCAGCAGCAGTCATATTATAGAGATGCAAAGCACTTCCACCGGTTAAGGTATAGCCAAAGCCATCCATCTCCTGGTATCTTTCGCTGTCGTCCACAGTTATCAGGGGGCTGTTAGCTTCAAACCTGAAAGAGGCATTCTGCTTACTGAACAGAGCAGTTTTATCGGCATTCGTAAGCCAGAAGCCAACATCCCAGCTTTGTGCCGGCGGTACAGGAGGTTCAGGTTCGGGCTTATTCTCTCCCGACGTACCACTGCCCGAGCAGGCCCATGTACAGCTGCCTAGTATAAGCGGGAGTATTAGTCCCGCTTTTTTTAAATAATTCATCATAGTTATTACTTCTTCAATCCTTTGTTAGCGTCAATCTCATCCTGCGACACCGGGAAGCTAAGCTTATCGGCAGTAACTCCGTAGTTTAACAAATTGCCGTTTCCGTCCTTCTGTGCGTTCATTACCTCTACGGCCCGTTTGGTACGTATGAGGTCAAACATGCGCGAACCTTCAAAAGCAAGCTCAAGGTGTCTCTCCTTTTCAATGGCAAGGCGAAGCGCAGCTTGTGTATTAGCGCTTGTTTTTGGCAGGCCAACGCGCTGTCTTACTTTATTAAGGTAA
Organism: Sphingobacteriaceae bacterium UBA2059; assembly: GCA_002332615.1. Lineage (GTDB taxonomy): Bacteria > Bacteroidota > Bacteroidia > Sphingobacteriales > Sphingobacteriaceae > Arcticibacter. Next base: position 62,072 of record DDAL01000022.1, read on the forward strand.
AACTGAGCGCCGTTTGGAGTATCATCCAGTTTATTAAGTTCCGTCAATGCTTCGGCTTTAAGCAGCAATACATCTGCATATCTAAGGCGGTAGGTGTTGCTCTTGCCATCCGGATCAGGATACTTATTAATAACAGGCACAGGCTGGCCCCAGTAATCATCGTTCCAGCTAACTTTCGTAAACTTAATGCTGGCATTTTTCCTCACTTTATCCCCCTCATCGTCAAATGCTTTCACAAGGGTATGGGTAGGAATGCAAAACTTCTTCCAGTCGCCCCACATCCAGGGGGTAATCATGCCGGTAAGCCAGTTTTGATGCACATTGCCGTCATTTTGAGTCTCCCATATAGACTCAACGCTGTTCTCTCCCGAGGTGCTGAACAAGCTGGCATAATCGCCCACCAGGTCATATCCTAGTTTGCTCACTTCATCACAAGCTTCGTTCACCTTTTGCCATTCCGGATTTGCTTTTTGAGCATATACTTTAGCAAGCAGGGCATGTACAGCACCTTTAGTAATGATGCCTTTATTCGATGCGCTGTTCTTAACGCATGAAGAGGCAAATTGCAGGTCCTTGATTATCTGGCTGTAAATACTGTCAGCTGGAGCCTTTGCCGGAAACATTTCCGAAACATCGGTCGGTACGCCCAAAATAAGCGGGGCTTCCTTCCACAGTCTTACAATATTAAAGTAATGCCAGGCTCTTAAAAAGGACGCTTCTCCCAAAATTTCGGCTCTTCTCTGATCACTAAGGTCGGGGTCTTTCATTTCCGGAACAAAGCTCAGCACAATGTTACAGTTCTTAATATCAGTGTACAGGTAACGCCAGTCGCGCTTTACCACATCGTTGGTTGAGTTTACATTGTACTTATCAATAGATATCATGGAGGGATTGTCGCCCCCTGCATAGCAATTATCGGCCATTACATCGCCATTTACTAAAAAGTCCAGAGTGTAATACTCATCATACATATTGTCATAAGCTCCCTGCAAAAGCGACTCTGCAGTTTTCATCTGCTCTGGAATAGCATTGGAAATAGGTTTCTTGTCCAGAAAATCGTCCGAACAAGACTGCAGGCCGCTACCTAAAGTAAGTGCTGCTGCTATATATAGAATGTTTATTTTCATTTCAGAGTTTCGTTAAATAGTTAAAAGTCTACGTTGATACCAAAGGTGAAGGTGCGCGATTGCGGATACGTTCCATAATCAATACCCATAGAAGGGCCATTAGGGCTGTCAACACTTACTTCCGGATCAAAGCCTTTATACTTGGTAGCTGTCAGCAGGTTTTGAGCGGTAACATATACATTCAGACGGCTTATAGAAGCTGCTTTAAGCAATTGCGCAGGCACACTGTAGTTAAGTGTAACCGATTTAAGACGCAGGTAGGAGCCGTCTTCTACAAAACGCGAAGAAACAAGGCTGTTATCGGTAGAGCCCATGGTTGCTCTTGGAATATCCGTTTGGTCGCCGGCTTTGGTCCATCTTCTCAGCACATCAGTGCTTTGATTTTTATAGTCGTATAGTCCTTCCAGTTCAATCCTGGAGGCGTTAAAGATTTTATTGCCCTGAACGCCTTGTAAAAACACATTCAGGCTAAAGTTCTTATAGCTGAAATTATTGGTAAGACCATACACAAAGTCAGGCTGGGCCGTACCAATGTACGTACGGTCGCCATCAGAGCGGTCCCCGCTATTATCCAGGTCGCGGTACTTAATGTCGCCGGTAGCCGGGTCAACACCTTCTGATATAAGGCCGTAAAATGAGCCCAGCGGGCGTCCGGCTTCTACACGGATGGCGCTACCCCTTTCATACACTCCTCCATAATATAGATTAGGTGTGTTTTCGCCCAGGCTGGTAACTTTATTTTTGTTAAAAGAGATGTTACCGTTAGCCGTCCATTTAAAGCTGGTATTTACCGGAATAGCATTTACGCTAAATTCAAACCCTTTATTTTCAATAGATCCAACGTTATAACGTTGCGAACCAAAGCCTGATGAAGGCGGAGGCTGTACGCTAACCAAAAGATCATTCGTCTTTTTGATATAATAATCTGCAATAAAGGACAGGCGGTTTTTAAAGAAAGCCATATCAAGACCAAAGTTAGTCTGGTCTGTTTTTTCCCAGGTAAGGTTGTTCTTAGGAAGGTTATTGAAGTTGAAGCCACCGGTGCCGTTAGGGCTAAACAAAGCATAGTAATCATAGTCGCCAATACGGTCATTACCTGTCTTACCCCAGCCAACCCGTACTTTCAAATCGTCAAATAGGTCGGATTCCTTTAGAAAATCTTCGTTGCTAACTCTCCACGCACCGCTTACAGATGGAAATACACCCCAGCGTCCGTCGGTAGGAAAGCGCGAAGAACCATCATAACGCAGGTTTGCAGTAAGAAGATACCGGTCATCAAAGGCATAGTTTACCCGTCCGAAGAAAGACAGTTTAGACCACTGAGACATAGACGTGTTTTGGGCAATTTTAATGGAGGCCGCATTTAATGTATGTACAGCGTCGCCCGAAAACTCTTTCGCCTCATTGTAGGTTTCCTTCCAGTCCGACTCCTGCATGCTTTGGCCCAGTAATACCCCAAAGTTATGCTTGTCAATTACCTTGTTGTAATTCAGAGTGTTTTCAAACAGCCAGAAGAAACGCGTATTAGAGGTAGATCTTCCTAAACCCTTGTTAGAACGGCCATAGTCCGTGCGGTAAGGGTCGAGAAAATAATCCCAACGATACCCTCTGTATTCGCCGCTAAGGCTCGATTTAAAGTTAAGCTCAGGCAAAATTTTAAAGGTTCCGCCAATGTTGCCCAGCAGGCGATTGTCAAAGCTCTTTTGTTCCGGCCCGAAAGCATTGGCTACAGGGTTTTCCCATCCGCCTTTGTTAGGGTTAGAAGTAAACGTGCGGCCATCTTCTTCATAAATACCGATGGTGGGGGGCGATGTAAGGGCCGAAAGCAGCGTACCTCCGCGCGCTACACCGTTATTATCAGTTACATCAATATACTTAGAGCGGTTAAAGCTAAGCCCTCCGGTCAGATCCAGCCATTTGCGGGGCTTGGTATCAAGGTTAAGGCGCATAGAAAAGCGGTCATAATCTGCCGGGGCCACTACACCTTTTTGTTTCTGATAGCCGCCTGCTATATAATACCTGCTGCTCTCTGTACCTCCGGAAATAGCCAGCTGAATATTTTGTTCGCGTCCTGTCCCAAAGACCTCACTTTGCCAGTCGGTATCGTAGTTCTTAGGGTTTTGCTGATTAGGGGCGTTTAATTCCTTTAGCAAAGACATATACTGAGCGCTGTTAAGTACCGGAATTTTTTTAGGGAATAGAGAAATACCGGTATAAGCGTTAACGCTTATTTTCGCTTCGCCGGCCCGGCCTTTTTTGGTGCTTATAAGCACCACGCCGTTGGCACCGCTGGCGCCGTAGATAGCTGCCGAAGAGGCATCTTTAAGCACCGAAAAGCTTTCTATATCCTGGGGGTTTATAAAATCTATCGACTCCACAATAATACCATCTACCACATACAAGGGGTCGTTGCTCGCGTTAAGCGACGTATTACCACGTACGCTTATAGAAAGCCCGTACCCAGGTTTTCCCGATGACGAACTTACATTTACCCCTGCTGCCTGGCCCTGCAAGGCTGCGGCCGCAGTAACAATAGGGCGGTCAGAGTAGTCTGACGCTTTTACAACGGCTACCGAGCCGGTGATGTCTTTTTTACGCTGGGTGCCGTAGCCCACCACCACTACCTCATTAAGGCGGGTATTTTGTTCTTTCAGCACAACCTGTATCTGCCTGCGGCCGTTTACAGGTATTTCCTGTGCTTCATAGCCAATATAGCTTATTACCAGTATGGCATTGGAAGGAGCTGAGAGTGTAAACTTACCGCTGTTATCCGTAGAAGTACCCTGGCTGGTGTTCTTTACCTTGACAGACACCGAGGGAAGTCCAAAGCCTTCTGCCGCTTTTACTGTTCCGCTAATTGGAATGTTTTGAGCATGCAACGCTGCTGTTCCCAATAAGAACAGCATGAGTAGTAAAAATCTTCTTTTCATATATTGTTTAAATTAATTGGTATCCCCCTGTTTGCTTAAAAGGGATTTACACAAATGTATTTTGTTTTATGTTCATTACGAAACAAAATGACAATTAAATATTTGATTATCAGTCACTTGTAATAGTACTGATACGCTTTGGTACCATGCTTTATACGCTTGTTCGGCACTGATAATCAAGCCATTTTTAAACATTACCCTCCAAAGAGCAGGCTTTGGTTATACGCTTCTTTGCCGTATGAATGATGGGATAATTTGCAGTAAAAAGTATAGGCGGATGTAATTTGACGTAAAGATTTTTAAATGTCCGTCCAAAAGACCTCATCCTTTGAACTTAGAAAGTTACAACTACTTGGGCGGGGCTAATGCTTTTCCCGAACACTTACGTGCAGATTTAGTTAAATGAGACGGTCAACTGTTTAATACCATTTCAAGAAGGTGCCTTTAGTATGCTTGTTTGCTCCTATGAATAGAGTTGAGATGTCATACTTAGATGGTAGGGAGACCCCTCTTTATCGTAAGACATATATGAGTTTGACAATCTAGAAGCACGTGTAATAAATATCGCAACGCAACCTCACCTGTCAAAAATCTGATTTATATTCAGTTTAGTTAATTTTGAAATACCTTACTTAGTGCCCCTTCTTTTCACGATAGAAGTTGGGCGCTATGCCCATCACTTTCGAGAATAGCCTTGAGAAATAATAAGGGTCCTGAATGCCTACCTCCCAAGCAATTTCTTTTATTCTAAGAGATGTAAACAACAAATACTGACTAGCCTTTTGAATTTTTAAATGATTAAAGTACTCTAAAGGCGAGAAACCGGTTTGAGCCTTGAATAAGCTTGAGAAATGGGAAGCTGACAAATTCACCTTTTGTGCAATGTCATTTAATGTAAGTGTCTTATGGATGCTTTTGTTAAAATAGTCAATCGCAAGATCAACCGAGGTTATATTATTTCGTATCTGTGCAGACTTATCATTCTGGTTAAATACCAAAGCGGACAGGAAATGCCATAAACACATATTGGTATAAGTGAGGTTATCAACTCCGTATCCTCTTTCTAGTTTATGATATATATCATTAAAAAGAGAAACTACAGTTTCAGGGTTGTTAATGTAACCCTTATAGTTCTCGGTGTGCTTTTCTACCATCTGCATTAAGGACTGTGAAACATTTCCTTTAAAGTGGACCCAGTAAATTGTCCATGGTTCCTTTTGGTCGGCATCATACTGATGAGGGGATTTACAGGGGATAAAAATAAAATTACCAGCAAAAAGTCTGTAGCTTGTTTCTTTTATTGAGACATTGCCTGCTCCTTTTTCACAGTAAATTAGAATATGCTGATCTGCGCCATGCGGTCTTTGACGATAATGGTGCTGTGCTTTAGGATAATAACCTATATCCGTTATGTAGAGGGTATTTATGAGATTATTCTTTGCGCATTTTTGTGCTAAAAGCGGCCGAGGAATAACAATTGCTTTTTGGCCTTGAAACCCGTCTTTCTTTTTAATTAATTGTAACTGGTTCATTAGTCTCTAATATAGTAATATTATCCATCTAAATAGAAATTTCATCCATTTTAAGAGGCGGCTTGGAGATTGATATTTGTATCAAGGTCTTGTACCTCTATTAACCTAAGAACCAATCTTGCTAACGAATGAATGAAGTAAAAGCTTGGAAGGCAGAAGTTGCTATTCCCACCTATCCGGTAGGGACACCGGAAAAAAATCCTCTGTTTTTGGAGAAACGTGTGTACCAAGGTAGCAGTGGCGTGGTATACCCTTATGCAGTAATAGAAAAGATATTCGATGAAAAAATAGAAAAGGTCTACAAAGCCCTCTTTTTGGAAAACGAATACTTGCAAATTATGATATTACCAGAGCTAGGCGGAAGGATACAGATGGCTTTCGATAAGGTGAAACAGCGCCACTTTATTTACTACAATCAGGTTATTAAACCGGCCCTTGTAGGCCTTACCGGTCCGTGGATTTCGGGGGGTATTGAATTTAACTGGCCGCAACATCATCGTCCTTCTACTTTTGAACCGGTAGACTATACCATTGAAGAAAATGCCGACGGGAGCAAAACCATTTGGATAAATGAGGTAGAACGCATGTTTCGTACAAAAGGCATGGCGGGCTTTACCTTATATCCTGGTAAGGCTTATATCGAGATTAGTGGTAAACTGTACAATCGCACTCCTTTTCCGCAAACATTTTTGTGGTGGGCAAATCCTGCAGTCAAAGTAAACGATCATTATCAGTCTGTTTTCCCACCTGATGTTTATGCTGTGTTTGATCATGGCAAGAGAGATGTGTCATCATTCCCTATTGCAAAAGGAGTTTATTATAAGGTAGACTACTCTCCCGGAACAGACATTTCTCGCTATAAAAATATCCCTGTGCCGACCTCCTACATGGCCATAGCATCTAAATATGACTTTATAGGTGGATATGAAAACGATAGTAGAGGTGGGCTGTTGCACGTAGCCGACCACCATATATCACCAGGTAAGAAACAATGGACTTGGGGTCATGGTCCCTTTGGGCAGGCCTGGGACAGAAACTTAACCGATGAGGATGGCCCCTACATTGAACTAATGACAGGTGTGTTTACAGACAACCAGCCAGACTTTTCGTGGTTGCAGCCATTTGAAGAAAAAACTTTTGTGCAATATTTTATGCCTTACAGTGAGATAGGCTTGGTAAAAAACGCAAGCAAAGATGCAATGGTGAATATTGAGACTGAGGAAGGCGTGGCTGATATTAAGCTTTATGTAACTGCTAAATATGAAAGGCTCCAGATAAGCATAGTTGATGGCGAGAATGAAATATTTAGCAACGAGATTACTTGTTCACCAGAAAAGCCGTATCTGACGACTATAGGGCCTGATGTTAGAATTAAGGACGGTGTAGAAGTTGTAGTAACAAACATGACCAGTGGGAAGATACTTATTAGCTACGTTAAAGAAGCAGCGGAAAAACTGGAGATACCGCAAGCTGCAAAACCTGCAAAGAAGCCATCGGATATTGAACAAAATGAACAGCTATATCTTACAGGCTTACACCTGGAACAATATAGGCATGCTACTTATTTAGCTACTGATTATTACCAAGAGGCGCTTAGAAGAGATGCCGGAGATGTACGATGTAATAACGCATTAGGCTTATGGTACTTAAAGCGTGCGCAGTTTAGCAAAGCGGAGCCATATTTTAGAAAAGCTATTGAGACACTTACCAAGCGGAACCCTAATCCGTACGAAGGAGAGCCCTTTTTTAATCTTGGTCTTGCGCTAAAGATGCAAGGACGTAAAAGCGAAGCGTTTGACGTTTTTTATAAGGCAGTGTGGAATGATGCTTTTCAACATGCAGGTTACTTGGAGCTCGCGCGAATAGCATGCGGTGATGGTAGATATGAGGAAGCTTTGATGCTTACTAAGCAATCCCTTGTTAAGAACTTTCATAGCCATAGCCTCAGGCACTTATGCACTGGGATACTGCGAAAACTGGGCAGAAATGAGGAAGCATTGGAGTTTGCGAACGAATCGCTTGCGATAGATTCTTTTAACTTTGGTTGCATCTTTGAAAAATACCTTTTGTGGAAAGATACCGATAAGCCCAGAAGCGCGGAAGTGTTGATTCATCTTAAAGAGATAAGCAGAGGCTGGACAAATAACTTTATAGAGTATGCAATAGACTATGGGAATGCAGGCCTTTTTGAGGAAGCTTTTGCCCTTCTTCAGATTAAAGCGAAGGAAGGAAAAGAGACAGATCCTATGCTTTATTATCATTGTGGTTGGTATTTGTATAATGCAGGTCTGGAGAAAGAAGCTACAGACTTTTTCAATAAGGCAGCGGCGATGGAGGCAGGTTATTGCTTCCCTAATCGAATAGAAGATGTGCCTGTATTGCAAATGGCAATGTCTTCAAACCGTAAAGATGCTAAAGCACCTTATTACTTGGGTAATTTGTGGTACGACAAACGCCAATATGAGGACGCCATAGCATGTTGGGAAATGTCTATACAAAGAGATGAAAGTTTTGCCACAGCACATCGCAATCTTTCCCTTGCGTATTTTAATAAGCTCGGCCAGCCCGAAAAGGCTTTGACGTCTTTAGAAAGAGCGTTTGAACTAGACACTCAAGACGCCAGAGTATTAATGGAGTTAGACCAGCTTTATAAACGGCTTAATCATGACGTCCGTGCAAGGCTAAATTTACTTGAAAAGTACAATTCGCTTGTAACTTCCAGAGACGACTTGTTCCTAGAAAAGATTACGTTGCTTAATCAACTTGAAAAGCATAATGAAGCCAAAAGGTTGCTATCCGAGCGCAAGTTCCACCCTTGGGAGGGTGGCGAAGGAAAGGTAGTAAGCCAGCATGTATGGAGCCACCTATCGCTTGCTAAACAGGCTATTTTTAACGAAGATTACGACGCAGCGCTTACGCTACTGGAGCAGGCGTCAAACTATCCTGAAAACCTTTCGGAGGGCAAGCTACCAAGCGCAGCGGAAAACGACATTTACTACTTAAGGGGCCTTGCACTTGAGAAGAAATGTGATAGTGCCGCAGCCAATAGATATTTTAAACGCGCTACAGAAGGACCGACGGAACCTGTGCAGGCCATTTTCTACAACGACCCGCAGCCAGACAAAATTTTCTATCAAGGGCTGGCATGGCTGCGCTTAGGAGACAAAGGCAAGGCTGAGGCGTTGTTTAAGCGTTTAATCGCTTTTGGCGAAACGCATCTTAACGACCATGTGGAGCTTGATTACTTTGCAGTTTCCTTGCCTGATTTATTGGTTTTTGATATGGATTTAGATTTGAGAAATCAGGTACACTGCCTTTACCTGATAGGTTTAGGGAAACTTGGATTGCGGGAAGAGGATAAGCAACAGCTGGAAGCACATTTTGATTCAGTGTTGGAGCTGGATGTAAACCACCAGGGTGCGCTGACACATAAGCGGTTGATTGACTTTCTGGCGGCGACAATGTAGTAGGCCTACATCCATAAATAAAAGAACGAAAAATAGTTTGTAATAACAGGTTCGTCATTAAATATAAACCAATATGAGAAACCAAATTAAACACATGAGACATGGCTTCTATCTGCGGTGGTGTCTCTTATCTTGCTTCATACTAGCCGGATTAAATCTGTTCGGACAGGATCCTCTGAGAACTATCACTGGGAGGGTTGACGATGAAAAGGGTGGCCGTTTTATGGGCGCCACTGTTAAGGTGAAAGGAAGGAACGTGGGTACATCCACTGGTGCAAACGGGGCTTTTTCATTACAGGCCACAAGTACAGATACACTAACTGTGTCTTCGATTGGTTATGAGCCTGTATCTGTGCCAGTAGGAACTAACAGCTTTCTAAGGATAACCTTGAGGCCATCTGTTAACACCTTGAGTGATGTAGTGGTGGTAGGTTACGGTACAGTGAGGAGAGCTGACCTTACAGGATCGGTTACCCAGGTGAGTACAAAAGATCTAACTAAATTGCCTGCGGCCAACTTAAGCCAAGCGTTGCAGGGCAATGTGCCGGGGCTGTGGACTAATCAAAGCGACAGGAGTCCCGGAGCAGGGATAAATATTGCGTTAAGAGGGAATAATTCCTTTTCAGGTAATTCGCCTTTATTCATCGTCGATGGCTTTCCCATGGCATCTGGGGGCGGTATTAATTCAATCAACCCAAATGACATAGAATCTGTATCTGTGTTAAAAGACGCTTCTTCTGTGGCTATCTATGGGGCTAGAGCAGCAAATGGGGTTATTTTAATTACCACAAAATCGGGGAAGATGGGCAAGAATAACTTCTCTATAAATGCTTATACCAGCTTTAAATCTTTCTCGAATCCTATTGAATTTATAAGCGGTAATGAGCTCGCCGAGCTACGCAAAGAGGCCTATAAAAATGATAACGTAAATGGTGGTATGGCTGTTTTTAGGCCTGAAGAAATCGCCCAGCTTGAAAGCGGTAATACCACCAATTGGTGGAATGAAATTACGGGTTCCGGGCGGCCTACCCAAAGTTTGCAAATGATGTTTACAGGTGGAAATGAAAACACTAAAGTACTTGTAAGTGGAAATTTATACAACGAAAAAGGGATTGTTAACAATTCTGACTTCATTAGAGGAAATATAAGGGTAAACGTGAATCAAAAGCTTGGAAAACTTAATCTTACAAGCAATAATAATATAGCGGTTATAAGCGGGAGAAGTGTATCAGGGCCAAGTATACTGTATCCTGCAATGATAGGCAACCCTTTAGCCCCTATTCGCCAGCCAAGCGGCAGCTACTATACTATGCTTATTGGGGTTGGTAACAGTCCTTGGGCTAATCCCGTAGCTTTTACAAACGAGCTAAAAAACCGCTATACTGAGCCGGTAATCACCAGTTCGCTTGCATTGGAGTATACAGTAATATCAGGGCTAAAATTAAAGACTCAGCTTTCTGGAGAGATGGACAGCTGGAAGCAAAACGCCTATGTGCCAATAGCTCTGTCGGCTAATCATGAAGAGAGTGGACGGGTATCAGACGGTTTTGCAAACGTGACTAACAACGTTAATTATAACTGGATTAGCGAGACTACGGCTTCCTACATCCAAACTTTTAATGATTTGCACCGGGTAGAAGCGGTTGCAGGTTTCTCAGTACAGGAGAATCGTTGGGAGACAGTGAATGCTTCTGCCTCGGGCTTTGCGCANNGGCTTTGCCTTTGATTTATATGAAACGTGGAATCTGGGCGCATCTTCAGGCCAGCCGCGCAAGCCTTACTCTGACTTGCAAAGGTGGGCTATGAACTCATATATAGGTAGGGTTAACTACACTTATAATGATAGGTACATATTAACTGGAACAGTACGTGCAGATGGCTCTTCGCGTTTTGGAGCTAACAACAAGTGGGGCGTATTTCCAAGCGTAGCTGCGGCATGGAAGATATCAGAAGAGAGCTTAATTAAAGATCTTGATATCTTTGACGAGTTTAAGTTGAGAGGTAGCTATGGTTTAGCGGGCAACGCAAATGCTTTGGGTGTTTATTCTACGCAAGCTCGCCTTTCTCCTGCATCCTCTAATTTTGGTGGTGTTGAAGCTACAGGATATTATCCTAGTCAGCTTGCATATGATAACCTCAAATGGGAAACCACTAAACAACTCGATTTTGGCTTAGACATGTCTATGCTCAAACGAAGGCTACAATTTTCGCTGGACTATTATATTAAAAACACAAAAGATTTAATTCGTCAGCTTCCAATACTAGCAATCTCTGGTTTCCAATCTGGATGGGCGAATCTAGGAAATCTTAAAAATACCGGAGTTGAGCTCGCCCTGAAAGGACTGATTGTGGACAGCGAGCTTAAGTGGAATACCACTCTTAATTTGGCGGCCAACGCTAATAAATTAACGTCTCTAGGAGATGGTACACAGCAAATCGGTACCAGTCACTGGGTTGGGCAGCCTATCGGCATAGGAGCAAGGTACATGATAGAAAAAATCGGCATTTGGCAAACCGAGGAAAAAGAAGAGGCGGCTGTGTACGGTTCTAAACCAGGTGATGTAAAATATCGCGATGTAAACAATGATAAAAAGATAAACAATGAGGATCGTGCCTTTCATGGTCGTCTTACTCCCACTTTTTATGGTTCATTGACTAATGATTTGACTTACAAGGGTTTTGACTTCAATGTGTTTTTGACCTTTGAAAAAGGGCGCTATGTGTATAACGGACTGAATTATAAGTTGCTTGCGGGAGACGGTTATGATAATCATCGCCGCGAAATACTTGACCGCTGGACACTTGAAAGTCCGTCTAATACCAATCCACGTGCGGCTTTAGGATATGCCAACCGCTCGACGATGAGTTCTACAGAGTTCCTTGAAAAGGCGGATTTTATTAAGGTTAAGAGCATCACTTTAGGATACACTCTCTCTGAAAAGCTTACTGTACACTTGAAAAATGTAGGCTTAAGAGCATATCTTTCAGTGGTTAATCCTTTTATCATCACAGACTATTCGGGTATGGATCCTGAAGACTCAGACTACGGTAATACTGATCGTTATGCACCATACCCTATCACGAAGTCTTTCTCTATTGGTTTAAACCTTAATTTTTGAAGATGTAATCATCATGAAAACAGCAATCAAAAACATCCGACGTCTAGTAACCCTCACAGCCCTATTAGGTATATCTGCTTGCAGTAAAGATTTTCTGGAGGAACATCCGAAGACCTTCCTTTCTCCGCAGGGTTTTTATAAAAATGCAGCCGAGTTACAGATGGGGCTAAACTCCATCTACCGCGCGCCGCATGATCGGTACTCCGATATGTGGGGCGCCCCATGTTGGTTTGAATGGGCTACAGATATCGCTTATCTGACTCCCGCTAATAACCATGCTTATCACAACGAGGCCAGCACATTGAGAAATGATTTTAACTCGGCTTCTGGTATGCCCTGGAGCTTTTGGAGTTATATGTACAATCACATCAAAGACGTTAATTTCTTGTTGAAAGCTTTGCCAGACGTCGCCGCTGATGAAAAAATTAAGAAAGAAATAGAAGGACAGGCAAGAGCGTGGAGAGCCCATATATACTTTGATGGTGTACGCCTTTTTGGTTCGATACCACTGATATTAGAGCCAGTTTCTGACGTTAAACTTTTGAATAGCTACACACGTGTAGCACCTGAGAAAGTTTATGAACAAATTATTGCAGACTTGATTTTTGCTAAAGATAATCTGCCTACTCAATGGTCAGACTCTAAAGATTTTGGGCGCATAACTTCTGGTGGGTGTGCGGCCTTGCTAGCAAGAATATATATCACTATGGCGGGCTATCCCTTGAGAAAGACTGAAAAGTGGCACGATGCTCGGCAGATATTAAAAGAGTTTATTGAAGACAAAAGGTACGGTGGCCACTACGGCCTGTTTGAGGAGTATGACCAAGTTTTCGACCCTAAGAATATTCCAGGTAAAGAAGGTGTGTGGACAATCAACTTCGCTAAAGGAACCTTTGGACAGGGTAGTCAGTTACATACCGACTATTCTCCTATTGAACTATATTATGACTCCCGTGCTGGGTTGGCAAGGGGCGGCGGTTGGAGTAATGCCTTGCCTACTGACGCATTTTTAACTTCCTACGACAAAGCTAAAGACAAGCGCTATAAGTTTACGTATTGGACTTCGACTGCAGACATTCCTGATGAATATGCAGACATTAATAATAGCGCAACAGGTCCCATTGTATTTTCAAAACCGCATGTAAAGAAGTTTAGGGAAAAAACTCCTAATGATAATTCGCAAGGCTCTGGGATCGATCACTACATTATAAGATACGCGGATGTTTTACTTATGTATGCAGAGGCGTTAAATGAACTGAACGATAACAATGCGTATACATACATTAATATGGTGCGTAAAAGAGCTGGTCTGGAAGATTTATCTCAGATGTCGCAGCAACAGTTTAGAGATCATATGCTACTTGAACGGGCTTGGGAGCTTTGTTTCGAAGGCGAACGAAGGTTTGACCTTACGCGGATGGGCGTGTATTACGAACGAGTGAAAGCATGGAACCCACAGGCAGGAGCAAACATCGTTAAGGGCAAACATGAATTATGGCCTATACCTCAAAGAGAAATAGACATCAATCCCGCCCTCGCACCAAATAATCCCCAGTATTAAACGCTTATAGATAAAGTAAGTTATGATAAATGGTAAGGCTTATAGATTAAATAATAATTACATCATTGCCCTTTCGTTCGTGTCCGCTTTGGGGGGGTATCTCTTTGGGTTTGATTTTGCTGTTATTTCGGGAGCCTTACCTTTTTTAAGGCCCCAGTTTTCCCTATCTGCAGCAGGGGAAGGTTTTTTAACCGGATCTCTTGCACTTGGATGTATCGTAGGGTGTATAGTGGCAGCTAGAATAGCAGACCGTTATGGGCGGCGACCAGGTCTTATGTTAGCTGCCGCTATTTTTGCGGTCTCGTCTCTCGGAATGGGCTTCTCTGTAGACCTCGCGATATTTATCTCTATGCGCTTTGCAGCGGGAATCGGAGTAGGGATGGCCTCTGTGCTTAGCCCAATGTACATTGCAGAAATTTCGCCTGCAGCGGTAAGGGGACGAAATGTGGCTATAAACCAGCTCACAATTGTAACAGGTATATTGGTGACTAATTTGGTTAACTATCTGATTGCAGACAGTGGCCCTGAAGCTTGGCGGTGGATGTTTGGATTGGGAACAGCTCCGGCAGTTCTGTTTTTTCTGGGTGTACTTTGGTTGCCGGAAAGTCCGCGGTGGCTTATAAAAGCGAGAAAACACCAGAAGGCTGAAGAGATACTAAGAAAGATCGGCAATGAAGAGTATGCAAATCATGTGGCTGCGGATATTCGGATCTCCTTGGAGGGAGTTAACAAGACACGATGGAAAATGCTCTTTGAAAAATCTGTATTGCCGGCAGTAGTAATAGGGATAGGTTTGGCGATGTTTCAACAGTTATGTGGAATAAACATTGTATTTAACTACACATCTACAATTTTTGCGGCCGCCGGTGCAGATTTGGATAGGCAGTTGCTAGAAACGGTGGGAATTGGCATTGTAAATCTCCTCTTTACACTATTGGCTATGTGGCAGGTGGATAAGCTGGGCAGAAGACCGCTCATGCTTATAGGATCCATTGGACTTGCAGTTCTCTATCTTTTGCTTGCTTTTGCTTTGCAGAATCAATTAGGCTTAGTGGTCATCTCTACTTTAGTATTACTCTCAATTGCCACTTATGCAACTTCGCTGGCTCCTGTTACCTGGGTGTTAATCTCGGAAATTTTCCCTAACAGAGTACGTACGTTAGGATCATCAGTTGCTACTGTTACCCTGTGGATTGCCTATTTTATCCTCGTTTTTACTTTTCCTATCCTGGCTGAACGATTGGGCACATATGGGCCTTTTTACTTCTATGCAGGCATTTGTTTAGCGGGGTTCATCTTTGTGAAAGTTAAGGTGAAAGAGACTAAAGGGAAGACTTTAGAACAACTGGAAATTGTAATAGCAGCCCACTAAATAAAGGATTATGAAAGACTGTACAGTTAAAATCAATAAATGCAAGGTAAACGGATGGATAGTGTGCGAGCTAAAGAATCGCGAATTGAGTATTGCCATTACAAATTATGGTGCTACAATAATGCGAATTTATATGCCTGATCGCCATGGCAAGTTAGGGAATATTGTCGCTGGCTTTGACGAGCCAACGAGCTACAAACGGGAACATCCCTACTTCGGTGCCTTAGTGGGACGCTATGCCAACAGGATTGCGAACGGAGAGTTTTCGCTTGACGGCACAGTTTTCAATCTTCCCGTGAATAACGATAAAAACCATTTGCACGGTGGAATCCAAGGCTTTGACAAGAAGC
This sequence comes from Sphingobacteriaceae bacterium UBA2059, assembly GCA_002332615.1. GTDB lineage: Bacteria > Bacteroidota > Bacteroidia > Sphingobacteriales > Sphingobacteriaceae > Arcticibacter. The sequence continues at coordinate 77,530 of DDAL01000022.1, forward strand.
TATGGCAAGTGGATGAGCTGATTGATGACGATAAAGGAGCGGGAATTAAGTTGAGCTACTTAAGCGCAGATGGCGAAGAAGGATATCCTGGAAACTTGAAAGCTACCGTTACTTATTTGCTTGACAGCAACAATCGCTTTAAAATAATTTATGAAGCTATAACCGACAAGCCAACTGTAGTTAACCTCACAAGTCATTCGTATTTTAACTTATCGGCTTTTGAAGAGGCAAAGATATATAATCATACCGCTGTTATAGCAGCCAATCTTTATACCGTTAAAAATGAAAACAACGTACCCACCGGCGAGTTACAACCCGTCTCAGATACTCCTCTTGATTTTCGCACATCAAAGCCATTGAGCACAGACATGGATAAACTTGTGGAAGACAGAGGATACGACCATAATTTTGTTTTAAATACTCCGGGAGACTTGTCGGCGGTGGCCGTTACCTTACTTGATCCTCATTCCTCCAGGGTGTTAAACGTTTATACTGACCGACCGGGCGTGCAGGTATATACTGCGAATTGGTGGGACGGGACAATAGTTGGAAGTCAAAATGTGCCCTATACTAAACATGGGGCTGTAGCGATAGAGACACAATCCTTCCCCGATTCGCCAAACCATCCCGAATTTCCGACAACTGTTTTGAGGCCGGAGGAAAAGTATTATGCAGAGACTATTTTTGAATTTAACACGCTTAGTTAGGGCCTTTGGCAGCTTGATGCCGCTTGGCGAGCTGGGCGTTTATTACCGTTTTAAAAACTATAATCTATATCATGATTGCACCTAATTTTAGAAGATTTTTAGAACACGCGGCGATGGGATTTGCGCTGCTACTCTCTTTTTTATGGACCCCAAACGCGTGGGCACAAACCCTTATACCTATTTACACGAATAGCAATGCGCTGGTACTGCAGGTAGATACCAACAAGGAGGTTAACATTATTTACTTTGGCCAAAGGCTAACCTTGGAACAGGAATACAAACAAGTAACGCGACAGGATCACCCACTGGAGGATTATTCCCGCATGTTTGCTTCTGCATACACCACTTCGGGTACACGCAACCTACTGGAGCCAGCGCTAAGTGTAACGCATGCAGATGGTAACAACGGCCTGCACCTTTTGTATCAAAGTCATAAACGCGATGCGGTGGATGGCAATATAACACTGACAAGCGTGGTGCTCAAAGATCCTATGTATAAGTTTTGGGTTACGCTGTATTATAAGGCTTACGCCAATGAGGATGTTGTGGAGCAATGGAGCACGATAAGGCATCAGGAGGGTAAGCCGGTGTTGTTGGCAAAGTTTGCCTCAGCAAACCTTCACTTAAAGAGCAAAGCTTACTGGTTACGGCACTATCATGGCGACTGGGCGCGCGAGATGGGCACTGAGGAGCTGCCGTTAACACATGGTATCAAGGTGCTGGACTCTAAGCTAGGCACGCGCACAGACTTATTTCAGCCACCGCTGTTCATGGTATCGCTGGATAAACCGGCTACAGAAGAGGAAGGCGAAGTGCTGCTTGGCTCGCTGTCCTGGACAGGCAACTACCGTATAGATTTTGAGGTGGACCCGCAAGATAACCTGCGCATACTTGCTGGTATGAACAATTATGCATCTACCTACACCCTTAAGCCAAATCAGGATTTTGCTACTCCACCGCTGGTATACACTTTCTCTAGCAAGGGGCGCGGACTGGCCAGCCGTAACATGCACGACTGGGCACGCAACTACAAGTTGATAGATGGGCATGGCTCTCGTCTTACGCTACTTAACAACTGGGAGGCTACTTACTTTAATTTTAACGAGCAAAAGCTGGCTATGCTAATACAGGACACTAAGAAACTGGGGGTAGACATGTTTCTACTGGATGATGGCTGGTTTGCTAATAAGTATCCGCGCAATTGGGACAATGCCGGTCTGGGCGATTGGACGGAGAACAGGAAGAAGTTGCCTAGTGGTATAGGATACCTTATTAAGGAGGCCAAGGTTAATGGAGTGAAGTTCGGTATATGGCTGGAGCCCGAGATGATAAACCCTAAGAGCGAGCTGTACGAAAAACATCCTGAATGGGTAGTAAAACAGCCTAACAGACCTGAGCACTACTTTAGAAATCAGCTGGTGCTGGACCTTACTAATCCAAATGTGCAAGACTTTGTGTTTGGCATTGTAGACGGTCTGTTCACGAAAAACCCAGAGCTGGCATACATTAAGTGGGACTGTAACGCGGTGATTTATAATGCGCACTCACCCTACCTAACTAATCAGTCTAACTTCTATGTAGATTATGTGCGCGGCCTATACAGAGTGCTGCAAAGAATAAGGGCTAAGTACCCCAAGGTGCCTATGATGTTGTGCTCAGGTGGGGGCGGCCGCATGGACTATGGCATTTTGGAATACTTTACAGAGTATTGGCCTAGTGACAATACAGACCCGCTGGAACGGGTGTTTATGCAGTGGGAATACTCTTATTACTTTCCGGTCATTGCATCATCAAACCACGTCACGGAATGGGGCAAGCAACCTATAAAGTTTCGCACGGACGTAGCCATGATGGGTAAGCTTGGCTTTGATATCGTAATTAACAAGCTGAACGATATGGACCTGGCTTACTGCCAGGGAGCGGTGAAACTATACGACTCAGTAAAGCATGTGATATGGCACGGCGACCAGTATAGACTTACCAATCCTACAAAGGATGACGTCGCTTCTACCATCTTTATGGATAAGAACAAGACGAACGGGGTGATATTCACATATTTGGTGAACAACCGCTTTGGGCGCGGCAGTATGAGGCCTATAATGCTTAAAGGGCTGGATCCTGCCCTCCGATATCGCATAAAAGAGGTGAATCTTTATCCCGGCACCACCTCCCATATAACGGGTAGCGCTACCTATACAGGAGACTTCCTGATGAAGGTGGGCTTTAATCCAGCAGTTTCTTTCGAAAGAAGTAGTGTAGTGCTAACCATTACCCGTGTCTAGTTTACTTCGTCTGCCTTTTTATTTATTGGGACGAGAGAAAAGTCGCCCAGCCTCTATCTCGTTCCATATTCAATACTTACACTCATGAAAAAGCGGTTGGAGGCGTAGTGGGTGCTACTTTGTCATGCGCCGCGGACTCATCGTTAATCCTTTGACCGGGAGAGGGATTACAATATATTGCGTAGTTCTTAATGATGTATTTACGCCCATATCTTGGTATAACAGACATTGCTTCGTAGGTTGACCATCCGGAGCTTGGGTGAGGTGTAGGATAGGTGTGTTCCAGACGTGGATTTAGTATTTTTTTTCGAAAGGCTCTTCAAATTAAGCAGAGTGATGCTTACCCTATTAGGGTTTTTCAGCTTTCACCCATTATTGCAATAATATCTTATAAGCGATTCTTTCCTTCCTCGCTGCTTTTTTCCAACTTTACGGGCTTAAATGTTTTGCCCAGATTAAAGTTATACGACAGAGACAAGTTAAACGTTCTGGACTGTCTTCTCTGGTAGGCATTGGAGATGTAGTTTTTGTAAATAGTGATTCCGTCAATTTTATGATTGTAAAAAGGATCGGAAACAGTGGCGCGCATTAGGAGCTTCCTCTCAATTAGCTTATGTTGTACACCTACGTTTAGCATGTATAAGTCTTTTACCAGTAAATTTCCCCCTATGAGGTACGAAAGGTAATAAGCATTGAGGTTGATGCTCGTTTTAGGAGAAAGTTTAAAGTCATGGTCCGTTTGCAAAAAGATAATTCCTTTTGAAATCTTAAGGTCAGGAGTGCTTACTTTTTGTTGCCGTAAGTCCATATTGGTGTTCGATTCCCACCAGGAGGCGACCGTAAAAGGTATGTTTGCTGAAAAACTTAGATTACTTCCTTTACCAAAGTTTTCAAACGTATAGATCCACAGTAGAGGATTATGGTCGTCTGCTTTAATGAGCTGAAATACCTGGTCTTTATCCCTATTTACTATTTTATGGTGCAGAAACATCAACTTTAGTCACTGCAAACCTTTATATTTAGTTTGTGTGACCAAACTTCTTTTAAGCAGAATCCCAGCAACTACTTTATGAGAACATTAATTTTATTATTTATGATTTCGATTCCTTTACCTGGAGTTGCTCAGAGCATTATAATATCCGGTCGGGTTGCAGACCAAAGAGATAGTTCTATAGCGTTTGCTACTGTGTGCGTTTCAAAAAAAGGTAGTCAAGACATTTCAGACAAGAGGATTTCCGATGTGAACGGGTGTTTCCATTTAACGATTCCGAAACCTGAAGATTACTTGATAACAATTTCACATACATCTTTTAAGGATTTTTTAAAAGTGTATAGAATAGATGCTACATTAAATTTAGGTACTATCAAATTGATTGGTAACAATACCATATTGGATATGGTAACTGTTAAGGCAAAGAAAAATGTTATCACACGAAAGGTAGATAGGCTCGTTATGGATGTTAATAACAATGCTTTGGCTACAGGAAGATCAGCTCTTGAAGTTTTTGAACTCGCTCCTGGAGTTTTTGTCGACAAAGGTACAATTTCTATCAATGGAAATTCTGGTACAAAGATAATGGTTAACAACAAGTTACTGCAACTCAGTGGGAACGATTTAATAAGTTATTTATCTAGTCTCAGAAGTGATGATATTAAGTCATTCGAAATTATTTCCCGTCCGCCTGCAGAATATTCAGCTGAGGGGACCGGCGGATTAATCAATATCATTTTAAAAAAGAACAGCACTTTAGGATTAACCGGAAGCCTTGGGGTTAACTATTTAAAAGGTCGATATTCGAGTGCAAATGAAAATGCTTCGTTTAATTTTAGAGAGAAAAAACTATCTCTTTTCCTAAACTATGCTTATAGCAAAGATAAGGACTTTCAAGACACAGAGTTTAATAGGTTTATTCCTTCAACAAACGTTAATTATTGGGCGAGTACTAATAGAGTTAATAACTTCAATCGCCATAGAGTCACCACAGGATTTATATATGATCTAACTGAAAGGCAAAATATCTCATTCAATTATACAGGGTCGTTCAATACAGGAAATGCTTCTTACAACTCCCTTTCAGACATTATTGCCCCGATAAAAACCGACAACAACAAAGTTGTCGGTTTTTATCCAAGAGATATGAAAACTCTTTATAACAATTTTGGCGTAAATTACAATCTGGAATTAGATAGCATAGGATCAAACATTCTCATTGTTTCTGATTATACAAATAATGATTCAAGGACTAATAGTTCTGGACAAAGTACCTTTTATAATGAAAATTATGTCGTTATTGGAGACACAACATTTCGAAACTATACGCCGAGCCTCGCTCACGTTTTTACTTTTGAAGGAAAATACTTAAAGGCATTTACAAAAGCAACCAATTTGAATATTGGTCTAAGGTATACAGGAACAAATATTGACAATTCTGCTCTTTTCGAGAGCTATGAAGATTCAAACTGGCTTTCTGACCCAAATAAAAACTATGTCTATGATTTCAGAGAAAATATATCAGCCCTTTTTGCAAGTTTTAACAGCACTATTTCCAATCTTGATTATCAATTAGGGCTTCGTGGAGAGTATACATCTACTATCGGAAACCTGTTGACTTCGAACATCACAAATAAGAGGAGTTACTTCAATTTGTTTCCGACACTTCTTATAAAATACACCTTAAACAGCCGAAAAGATAGTTATTTAACTTTCTATTACGGTAGGCGAATCCAACGTCCCTCATATACAAGCCTGAATCCCTATGAGTTTTACGCTGATAACTATCTTATTGGAAGAGGAAACCCCTATCTAAATCCTTCTTTCAGTAATTCCTATGAAGCTTCTTATGTATTAAAAAATAAGTATTCTCTTACATTTTTCGGTGATAAACAGAGTGGATCGATATCTCAGCTTCTCAAACAATCAGAAGAAAACAGTCTGGTTACTATAAGTACATGGGAAAACTATGGATCACGCTTTAATAGGGGAATAACAGTATATGCGCCATTTAGCGTTGCCGACTGGTGGAAGATAAATAGTAATTTAATTTTGAGACGCGAAACGCAGGAACTGCAACAAATAGCCTTTAAAAAAAACTTTTTGTCAGTGCAGATAGGCCAACTGTTCAATTTGCCTGGGCAGTTCGACCTTAATGTTAATTCTACTTACCATTCAGGTAGAATAGCAGGAAATATAATTATAGGTAAAACTCTATACTTTGACTTAGGATTGCAAAAGCAAATAGTCCATAACCAACTTACTGTCAAATTAACAATGAACGATGTATTTAATAGAAATCGGATGAAAGGTGTAATATACTATAATGACTATTCAACAGGCAAGATAAATCAGATCCAACAAAGTCAGAGAGTAAACTTAGGCATAATATACAATTTTAAGTTGGGGCGCGCTTTTAAGATGAAAGCCATAGAAAAGAGCAACAAAGATGAAGAGAAAAGACTGCAGTAATATTAAAACTCTATATTTAATGTTTCCGTTTAAAACATTTTTTGATTTTAAATTATTGGCTGTTAGTTTATTTTGGTAATCGCGATAGCGCAATTACCAAAAGGACCACGGATTCAGCACATCTTGTGGCAGCCGACAGACGGAAAATATTGAACCGACCAAAAGTGCGCTCATTTCCCACCGTTTAGCTACTGGAACAAAACCCTTCGGGTGGTGGTTTGGACTGATTTCGGTCGACACCTTCAAATATCCTGAAGCCAGTTCTGCAAACAACCCCCAGTATCCTGTATCTACAAGGATCTTTTTCAGCCTGTTCAGATGACCTGACGCTTTTGATAAAAGATGGCATCCCCATAACAATGTCGGGAGAGCTGACGGCATTAATAAAGACTGCCCAAGCCAGCCCTCAACGGGCGTTAGAGCTCGTCGTAGAAGCGCAGCTTATTTTGCAGGGCAGTTATAGACTGCTGCATTTCCTGCATGTGGTCCAGCATATGGATGATGACTTCTATGCCCGGTATATTTACATCAAGCTCCCGGTGCAGCCGGGTCATTTTTTCGAGTGCCTGCAGGTGCTCGTGGGCAATGTAGGGCGTTTCGTTTATACGCGTAAAGCGCACCAGCCCGGCTTCTTCGAGCGAAGTAAGAAAAGTATATTCTATGCGATGATAGGTGCAAAAGTCATTTACTGCAATTAAGTCCTCGTTAGCCATAGTTATAAATTAATGTCTTTCCTTAGCCAGTTGCGCAAAAAGTGCTTTTTCTTTTTCAGTAAGGTTCCTGGGTATCTGCAGGTTATAAGTAAGGTAGAGATCGCCAAACTGCCCTTCCTGTTTATAAACCGGAAAGCCTTTGCCCTTTAGCTTAACCCTGGTGCCGTTTTGAGTTTCGGGGGCCACTTTAATCTTAACTTTTCCGTTGAGCGTATCGGCCATAAGCTCTCCGCCCAGTAAGGCGGTGTAGAGATCGAGGTCGACGGTGGTATAGAGGTCATAGCCCTTGCGTTTAAAACGCGGATCGTCCTTAAGCACAAAGGTTATATACAGATCGCCCGCCGGGCCGCCGTTAACACCGGCAGCGCCGTGGCCCGGTATTTTAATTGTCTGCCCGTTTTCTACCCCCGTGGGAATGGTAATGCGGATGTTTTTGCCACCCACATTCAGTGTGCGCTTATGAGTTTGGGCCGCTTCACTAAGTTCGAGATGAAGCTCGGCATTATAATCCTGCCCTCTGTAAGGGCTTTGCCTGCGGCTGCGGCCGCCCCCCATACCGCCAAACATAGACTGAAAGAAATCGGAAAAATCGTCCTCATCGCCAAAGCTTTCATACGTATAGCCCCCCTGGCCAGCCTGGCCGCCAAAGCCGCCCCGGCTTTGCTGCGCCTGCTGGTAGGCATCGGCATGCTGCCAGTGCTCGCCATACTGATCGTACTTTTTACGCTTCTCGGCATCGCTAAGTACCTCGTTTGCTTCATTTATTTCCTGAAACCTCTTACTGGCTTCGGGATTATTTGGGTTTACATCGGGGTGGTACTTGCGTGCAAGCTTGCGATAGGCTTTCTTAATATCATTTTCGCTAGCATTTTTATCAATGCCAAGTACTTTGTAATAATCTATATAAGCCATGTATACACAATTAAAACCTTCTATTAAACAGTGCAGGCAGCCAATGGTTTTTAGTCTGTGAACCCTGGCTGGCTTAGCTGAGCACCTTGAAAACAATGACCGACCGGCTTTTAGCGGCAACAGAGGCGCCGGCGCCGAGTATGCTCCCTGCATCTTCGCTTATAAAGCTTTCGGCGGTATCGATAACTTTAAGCCACCGCTGGCCAAACGTTTCGTCGGGCAGTACGAAGCTCAGCGCATCATCATGGGCGTTGAACAAAAGATAAAAGCTGTCGTCAGTAATGGGTTCGCCCTTTGGCCCCGTCATGCGTATGCCTTTTCCATTAATAAAGATGGCGATGGAGCGCGCAAAGCTTTGTTGCCAGTCCTCCCTGTTCATTTCGCCGCCCTGAGGTCTGAACCAAACGATATCCTGCAGGCCATTGGCCTTGGCAGGCAGGCCCCTGAACCAGTTTTTACGGCAAAACACAGGGTGGCGGTGCCTGAAAGCAATTAGTTGGCGGCTAAAGTGCAGCAGGCCTGTATCGCGCCGGCCCCAGTCGATCCACGAAAGTTCATTATCCTGGCAGTAGGCATTGTTATTTCCATGCTGGGTACGCCCCATTTCGTCGCCCGCTACGAGCATGGGTATCCCTTGCGAGAGAAACAAGGTGGTAAGGAAATTGCGTTTCTGGCGGTTGCGCAGATCATTAATATGTGTATCGTCGGTAGGGCCCTCCACGCCGTAATTGCAGGAGCGGTTATGCGATTCGCCGTCGCGGTTGTCCTCTTTATTGGCGGTATTGTGTTTTTCGTTATAGCTCACCAGGTCGTGCAGGGTAAAACCATCGTGCGCGGTAATAAAGTTGATGCTGGCGGTAGGTTTTCTAAAATCATCCTGGTAAAGGTCGGGGCTGCCCGTAAGGCGGCGTGCAAAGTCTGGTAGCATGCCCCGCTCGCCCCGCCAGTAGTCGCGCATGCAGTCGCGGTACTTGCCGTTCCACTCGCACCAGTCAACCGGAAAATTACCTACCTGGTAGCCACCCTCGCCAAGGTCCCAGGGTTCGGCTATAAGCTTTACCTGAGAGATAACCGGATCCTGATGGATGATATCAAAAAACGAACCCAGCTTATCCACGTCATGCAGTTCGCGCGCCAGGGCCGAGGCCAGGTCGAAGCGAAAACCATCGACATGCATTTCTGTAGCCCAGTAGCGCAGGCTGTCCATAATGAGCTTCAGCACCCCCGGCATGCGCGCATTAAGCGTATTGCCGGTGCCGGTATAGTCCATATAGCAGCGCTTGTTATCTTCCTGCAGCCTGTAATAATAGGCATTATCAATGCCCCTGAAGGCCAGGGTAGGCCCCAGCTCATTGCCTTCGGCGGTATGATTATATACCACATCCAGAATAACCTCAATGCCTGCCTTGTGCAGGCTTTTAACCATTTGCTTAAACTCGTTTACCTGGCCGCCCATTACGCCGCTGCCCGAAAAGCGTACATCGGGTGCAAAAAAGCCAATTGTATTATAGCCCCAGTAATTGCTAAGGCCCTTGCAGGCCAGAAAGGCATCGAGCACGGATTGCTGCACCGGCATAAGCTCAATGGCTGTTATGCCCAGTGTTTGAAGGTAGTTTATAGTGGCTGGATGACCTATAGCTGCATACGTACCCCGTATTTCGGGCGGTATCTGCGGGTTTAAGTACGTAAAACCCTTTACGTGCGCCTCGTAAATAACTGTTTTATGATAACGGTTTTTCAAGGGCCGGTCGCCCTCCCAGTCAAAAGAAGGATCTATAACCACCGACTTTGGGATGTATAAGGCACTGTCGGTATCGTTAAAGCTTAAATCTTTATCGGCACTTTGCGGCTGGTAGCCATACAGGGCATCATTCCACACAAGACTGCCCGCAATAGCTTTTGCATAGGGGTCTATAAGCAACTTATGCGGATTGAAGCGGTGTCCGTTGTGAGGTTCGTAAGGGCCGTATACCCGGTAGCCGTACAGCTGCCCGGGTTTAAGGCCCGGTATGTAGGTATGCCACACATTCCTGGACGGATCTTTAAGCCGTATTTTTACTTGTTCGGAAGCATCCTCGGTGCTGTTAAAGAGGCACAGGTCAACACCCTGTGCATTTTCTGCATAGAGGGCAAAGTTAACTCCTTTACCGTCCCAGGTGGCTCCAAGCGGGTAGGCAGAGCCGGGGTATACATCAATATCCATGGTTCAAAAATACTAAACGCTGTTTATTTGAAAATCAGAACTCAAAAGAAAGCCCCAGCGAAGGCAGCAGCCGCCCCGAGCGGTTATCAAGCAGGGTGGGGATGGCATTGGAACCATCGGCCCTTAAGGCTTCGCCATCGTTTGTCAAAAAGGCCGAATTGTCTTCATTGCGCCTGAAGGTAAAATAAGGATAACTCTCATTTTTTGACATGCTTACGTTTTGCAGGTCCAGATACAAGTTAAGAGAAGTCCGTTTAAAATTAATTGTTTTGTCAATGCGCAGGTCGAGCTGATTGTAAGGAGAAAGCCGCAGCGAATTAAGCAGGGCATAGTTGCTGGTGCCCTTGCCTGTGAGCAGGTAGTTTTTTTGCGAGGCCTCCATATCAAACGGCGTATACGGAGCGCCGCCCGTGTAAATGTATTTAAGGCCCAGTTGCCAGTTGTTTTTAAGCTTATAGCCCAAAGTGGAAGAAAACAGGTGCCGGCTGTCCCAGGAGGAGGGGAGCAGCAGGCCGTCGGTTCCGGCAAACTTGCTGCGCACATATGTGTAACTTGCCACATAAAACAGCTTTTTAACCAGCTTTTGCTGAGCATACACTTCAAAACCATAGGTTTGGCCCCGGCCGGAACTGTTTAAGGCTTCACTGCCAATGGAGCCGTACTCTACGCCCTGATTGGCCAGTGAAACCCCCGTTTGCACCGAAACGGGATACTTGCTGTACTTTTTTACAAACCCTTCGAGCGTAAGCCTGAACGATGGTTTGGGCATATACTGCGCTCCGAGCACATAGTGGGCCGAACCGATGTAATGGAGGTCCTGATTGATAAAACTGCCCTCGTTGTTTTTAAATCCAAGTGCTGTATAAGCCGGTATTTTGTAATACTTGCCGGCAGAAGCTGTAAGGTCGAGCTGAGGAAGAAGGTGATAGGCGAGAGATATACGGGGCGAAAGTGTTTTAAGCAGGTTATTTCCGGCAGAGGTAAACGTATTGCCATCGCTGCGTATGCCTGCCGAAACCAGCAGCCCAGCCTCACTCAGCTCTTTGGATACCTGCGCAAAGGCGCCATATTTCCAGAAATTAAGAGCCGACTCAAACTGCATGATCCGGGGCTGTGAGGATGATCCATTGCCGCCTAAGCTGTCGGCCCCGGTAATGCTGAACATATGGGCCGTATAGCCCGTATACTGGGCGGCCAGGCCGGCGCTAAGCTTCCAGCCCCGGGTATACTTATTTATGTCGGCCCTGAGCTTATTCTCCGTTTCGCGCGATTGANNCTGCGTTTGGATTCGTCCCTGGTATCATCTTCAAACTTGTCGAGCGCATTGTCAAACGCATTGCGGCTGGCAGTAATATTGAAATATCCGTTTTTAAAGCGATGGTTAAAATTAAAGCCGGCGGTATAATTCCACTGGTTAATATAGGGGATGGACCGTAGTATATACGTTTTTTCGGGGGTAGACTTGCGGGGCACTGCAAACGAAAAATAGTCAACCGCGCCCAGCCCGATGGCCGTAAGGGTTGATTTTGAATTAATCTTATGCGTTACTTTATATTGAAAGTCGTAGAAATCGGGCCTTATGGGCAAGTCGACCATTTTGAAAAGCAGGCTGAGGTAGGAACTACGGGCCGAAGCCAGAAAAGTTGTTTTAGGAAGCAGAGGCCCCTCGAGCGTTAACACCGACTCGGTAAGGCTGGCCCTTATACTGCCCGACAGCTTGTCGGGATTGCCATCGCGCTGTTTTATAACAAAGGTAGAAGCCAGGGCGTTATCATACCGGGCATCGAAGGCAGATGAACTGAGCTTTAAGCTTTCTATAAAGGAAACATTGAGTATGCCTTGCGCACCTCCAGAGCTCCCCTGGGTTTGAAAGTGATTTAACACGGGTATTTCTACCCCATCGAGGTAATATACATTTTCATTGGGCGCTCCGCCACGGATAATAATGTCGTTGCGCTCGCCTATGCCGTAATTGCTGCCTACGCCGGGCAGGGTTTGCACCACTTTAGACACATCAAAATTTCCGCCCGGATTGCTCCTGATCTCTTCGGCGGTAAGCTGCTGCACCGAGAGTGGGGTTACCATATCGGCCGCTTCGGCCGAGCGAGAACGGCTGAAGGTGATAACCACCTCCTCCAAACCGGATGGAGCGGCATTGAGTGCAACGTTTACCGTTTGAGCATTGCCGCTGCTTACACTAACGTTGTAAACACTAAGCGGCTGATAGTTTAAATGAGTGACTGTAATAGTATAGGTGCCCGTTGGGAGGCTCAGGCGATAGGTGCCCTCGGCACTGCTCCGGGTACTGTAGCCGGTGCCTTCGGCTTTTATGCTTGCTCCTGCCACCGGGGCCTGTGTGTTTTTATCAATTACCGAGCCCAATACCGAGCCGCTCTTTTGCGCATGTCCGCACAAGGGCAGAAGCAAAAAAAGAACTGCAGAAAACGTGTGGAATAGTTTCATCTGTCTTCGACTAAATAGAACCGCAGTATAAGCAAAAATAAAGATTGCCGGGTGTTTGTTGCTATGTCTTTTTACATAGGCCTAAAGCGGCTGGGCAGCCCCCGGCCAGGGAGCCGGCAGGTAAGGGATGCGCCCGGGATGCAGCCATGATGAGTCCATGATGTACCCATGTTTATGGTGGGGAAGATGCTGGCTCCACTGCGGGAGCGGCCCGGCAGGAGGGCGAAGCTGTGCCGAAGCCATTCAGCCCGGGCTTAGTGTTTTAGATTGTCTGCACTAGTTTAAAGGAACTTATGTTCAGATAGGTTTGAACAAAGACCCTGCTGCGCTGTTTAAACAGAAGCGGCGAACACGCAGATACTAAAACAATTTTTTATGAGTTTTAGCTTATAGTTTGCAGATCAGAAAAGATTTAAAGACCTTTGCGTCTTTAAGAATGACCGTTCTCTATACTCACATCTTATACTAGTAAAATTTTAATGAGTCATACGTTTCACATTCCGGTTTTAGGACTGGGCTTTACCATCGATACCCCTTTAAAAATAGCCAGGTATGGAATATCATCTGTAGTTTCTGTTGTTGATGATATCCTTATAGAGCGCATGCGCAAATTCTACACCGAAAAATTTGGTGAGGAATATGAACTTATTAAGTCGGGCGATGAAGACAGTCGTGCACAACGTATAAAAAGCTATCTGAACCTGCTTAACCGAAAGGTAAGCGAGCAGTTTAACGAACTGAAAAATCAGCTTTTTGAAGAAGGGTCGGATCTTACACGTTATTTTGACCTTTTGCCGGATACTTCTGAGCTTAAGGCAAAATACGAGCGTATGCTTTCTGTGTATGATGAAAGCAGCAGGAAGCGTCTTCAGGAGGAGCTAAAGGCAGAAATGACCAAGGGCGCCATAGACATTAACATCATGTCTAAGGTGGATAAGATAAATTATACGCTTAAGGGCGATATGCTTGGCGACAACTTTTCGGATGCCCTGGCGGCATTGAGGGGTTTTGCCGAGAGCGACCTGGAGTCGTCCATTGTGCTTTCTGCCGGTATGAACCCGCGCCTGTACAGCTATATGGAAAACTTTAGCTGCTTCTTTCCGGACGAAACGGGCAGGCTGCGCAAAAAGATTATTTTGAAAGTGAGCGACTACCGCTCGGCGTTTATACAGGCTAAGTTTTTAATTAAGAAGGGTTTGTGGGTGTCGGAATTCAGGGTGGAATCCGGATTGAACTGCGGAGGCCATGCTTTTGCTACCGAAGGTCATTTGATAGGCCCTATCCTGCAGGAGTTTAAAGAGCGCCGTGAAGCCATGATTACCGAATTATTTTCGGGCTACCAGGCATCGCTTAAAGCCAAAGGTATTGAGCTTGATAAGGCACCTAGTATGCGTATTACCATGCAGGGCGGTATTGGCACAGCTGATGAGAATAGCTTTTTGATGCGCCACTATCAGCTGGATGCAACCGGCTGGGGAAGCCCTTTTTTACTGGTACCCGAGGCTACCAACGTGGATGATGAAACGCTGGCTAATCTGGCCGCTTCGGATTCGTCTGACTTTTACTTAAGTGGTTCTTCGCCTTTGGGCATCCCTTTTAATAATTATAAAAAGAGTACTGCCGAAGAGGAGCGCCGCCAGCGTATTGAAAAAGGAAGGCCGGGGAGCCCCTGTACCAAGAAGTTTCTGGTTTCGAATACCGAATTTACCGAAAAGCCTATTTGTACCGCCTCCCGTGAGTATCAAAACCTTAAGCTTAAACAGCTTGATGCCATGGATGTGAGCAGGGAAGAGTATGTAAGCAGGTTTGAGGCCATTACCGAAAAAACCTGTCTTTGCGATGGTTTATGTACCACGGCCTATATTAAGCATGGTATTTTGAAACCTAAGGAAAGTCGTGCGGTGTCGATATGCCCGGGTCCGAACCTGGCTTATTTTTCGCATATCTTTTCGCTCGACGAAATGGTTAAGCATATCTATGGCAAGCTGGATCTTATTAAAAATGTTAACCGCTCGCACATGTTTATTAATGAGCTGAAGCTGTATGTTGATTATTTTAAGAAGGATGTTGCCATGCACATGGATAATCTGGATGCCAAAAAAGAAAAGCAGCTTCAAAAGTTTAAAGATCAGCTGCTGGCGGGTGTTGCTTATTATAAAGAATTTAAAGAAGAGATAAACAGCCACAGGGAGGCTTGCAAGGAAAAGTTTGTTGCCGACTTGCAGGAACTGGAGGCTCAGATAAAACAGCTGAAGATTAAAGTTGAAGTTCCCGCTATGGCTTAGCCTTTGGGAGTTCTTATTTACATATTGCTCTAATAAAAAAGCGTCGCGAGTTTAAGCTTACGACGCTTTTTTTATGCTTTGTAACAGGCTGTATTTGCTATGCTTTTGAGTGTATAATTTATAGATGATCCTCGTGTTAAATAAGTGGTGCCCTAAGGGGCTGCCTCGCTCAATGGCCCGCTGGCTCCTGCCTGGCTTTTAACACGAAGGGTTTTTGCCCTTTTTAAACGATGGCCATCAGGATGCTTGCTACCAATACAATGAATGCAATAATTGCAAATACCAGTGCATCGGCTTTCCTCTTTTCGGCAAAAGTTAGTTTTGAGTCGCAGGTGCTGTCTATGTATAGTTTATCATTCATAAGGCTTTGTTTTATAGGTATATACTTACCTATGCAATAGCTGTTCCATAAGCAGGAATTTACTGAAAAACGTTCGAAACCTCGTTTCTTCTGGCATTACTACGCATCGATAGTTTTAATGTGTATATTTTTGTGTACACCACGGGGGTGGTTTGATTGTGGCTGTTTTGTTACAAAAGAAGCTTTTTCGTGCGCCTGGATGGTTATTTCTGGCGTTTAAATGCCAGCTAATTGTTACAGGTGTGGAAAAGCTTTTTCGTGGTAGGATGGTTCATTATAAAGAACCTTTTTGAAACGACAAATGAAGAAACTTTTAGTTTTCGCACTGGGTATAACTGTACTGGGCCATTGTAAACTATTTGCGCAGGGAGCTTCTGTTTTGCAAAATTCGGTTGAGGTAAATGTGGCCGGCTTGTTTATTAAGAATGTTGTGGCTGGCTACAGCCGGGTTTTGGGCGCCCGTACAACGGCGGGTATAAGCCTGGGTTACCGGTTTTCAGGCAAAATTCCGTTTAATGAAAGTCTGGCAGAACGCGTGGATGATGCCGTGGCAAAGCAGGTACTTAACGACATGAACGCCTCGTACACCAGTATAAGTCCTGAGCTGCGCTTTTATTTTGGCTCCAGGCCATTGTCGGGCTTTTATGTGGCTCCCTTTGTGCGTTATGGTCATTATTCGGGCAATGTTACGTATCATTTTACCGCTACCTACGATGGGTATTCCTTAGCTGAAGATGTTCCGGTAAAAGCGAGGCTTAATACGTTTACGGGAGGGGCTTTGCTGGGTTATCGCTTCTTACTCAACCGCCAGCTCTATGTCGACTGGACGGTTGCGGGGCCTAATTATGGCTTTGCTGACATGAACATGAGCAGCGACAAGGTGGTGATGCCCGAAGCAAGGGAGCAGCTGCGGGCTGATCTGGACGAGTTTGAACTTATTTTTCCCTTTAAGTCTAAAACTATACGTGTAGATGACACCGGCGAGCAGTTTGATGGTAAGCTTGGATGGGGTGGCCTTAGAATGGCGCTCAATATTGGCCTGAGGTTTTAATGTGTCCGGCTTTGTCAATGCGAGGCGTTGTGCGTTGTAAGCTTGCGGATTTTAAGGGCATAACAAAATGCCCGGCTGGTCTTGCCGGGCATTCCCTTTTCATATACTGAAGTCTATTAATTTAATAGTTCGAGCTGTTTAAAGCTTCATTGTTTAGTTTCGGTTTTTGCCGGCAGGCATCTTTGTTTTAAAGAACCTGCCGCGGGCAAAGCATCGCTGCTCTTACCTTGTACAAATAAAGGCTTACCTTTGGTCTTTAAAGATGATACATGTCATTTAGATGACTGATTGTTGTCAGATATATAAGGAAAGGAAATAAACTGTTTATTATTTTTGTAATAAGGATTTAATAGTATGAGTGTTAGGGAAATATCGGTTGATGAAGTGTGCTATCATTGTGGTAATGAGCTTACAAGCGAGGTTTATTCTCTGGATGATAAACAGTTTTGCTGTGCCGGCTGCAAGGGCGTTTATCAGGTTCTTTCACAAAATAATTTATGCAGTTATTATAACTACAATGCGGCTCCCGGAAGTAAGCAGACGGCAATGTCTCATCATTTTGATTATCTGAACGAGCCGTCTGTTTTTTCTAAACTTATTGATTATACGGATGATGAGACCACGCTGGTAACGTTTTATATTCCGGCTATCCACTGTAGTTCCTGTTTGTGGCTTCTGGAGCATTTGTATAAGCTTAATCCGGGGGTGGTGCAGTCCAGGGTTGATTTTTTAAAGAAACAGGCTAGTTTTACGTTTAAACATAAGCTTATTTCTTTGAAAGAACTCGCCGAACTGCTGGTTTCTATAGGATACGAACCGCTGATAAGCCTGCAGGATGTTGTTAAAGAGAAAAAGCATTCGGTAAACCGCGATCTGATAAGAAAAATTGCAGTAGCGGGTTTTTGCATGGGCAATGTGATGTTGTTTACCTTTCCCGAGTATCTGGGGCTTTCGTCCACTGAGCGCGAATTTCAGGTATTGTTCGGCTGGCTTAACCTGGCTTTTGGGGTGGTGGTTACCTTTTATTGCAGCAGCGATTTCTTTGTTTCGGCACTGGCCAGTATTAAAAGCAGAATGATTAACCTGGATGTTCCGCTGGCCATTATTGTGGCGGTACTGTTTATACGCTCGGCTGTGGAAATTATTGGCGGTTACGGTCCCGGCTTTACTGATTCGCTGAGCGGACTGGTGTTCTTACTGCTGCTGGGCCGCTGGGTGAAACAGCGTACTTATAATCATATTTCCTTTAACCGCGACTACCGTTCGTATTTTCCGGTGGCGGTATCCCTTATCAAAGATGGGCTTGAGAAGCCGCTGCCAATTGGTGATATTAACGTGGGCGACCGTATCCTGATTCGTAACAATGAAATTGTTCCTGCCGACTCTATATTGATGAAAGGGGAGGGATACTTTGACTTTAGTTTTGTTACGGGCGAGTCGCAGCCGGTGAATAAGGTTTTGGGCGAAATTATTTATGCGGGTGGCAGACAAATAGGAGGGGCCCTGGAAATGGAGGTGGTGAAGCCGGTATCGCAAAGTTATTTGACGCGCCTGTGGAACAATGAGAATTTTAGTGCTTCGGATGTTAAGATGAAGAACTTTAATGACACCCTGGCTCAGTATTTCAGTGCGGTTGTGCTGGTTATTGCTTTTGCTTCTTTTGGCACCTGGTATTATCTGGGCGATACACGCAAAGCCTGGGATGCTTTTTCGGCAGTTCTTATTATTGCCTGTCCCTGTGTGCTGGCTCTTAGTACTCCATTGACCCTGTCTATTGTGATTGGCTTGTTTGACAAAAATCATTTCTACTTAAAGAATACCGATGTGGTGGAAATGCTGGCCAAGATCAATACGGTGGTGTTTGATAAAACAGGTACCATAACCAGTCCGGATGTAATGGATATAACTTTTTCGGGCAGCCTGAGCGGTTATGAGGAGTCTTTAGTGGGCTCGGCAGTGCGCAATTCGTCGCACCCGCTTAGCCGGGAGGTTGCCAAATGGCTTAAAGGGCGGCCTTTACTGATTATTGAGTCTTTCAGCGAACATATGGGTAAGGGTATCCTTGCCCGGGTAGATGGGCATGAAGTGAGGGTTGGCAGCGGTAGCTTTGTGAATGCGGCCGATGTGAACGAGGATTCTTCGGCGGTTTACATCAGCATTGATGGGGACTATAAGGGGTATTTCAAGCTAAGGCAACAGTGGAGGACTGATTTGAAGGGGTTGATAGGCCGCCTGGTTGATCGTTTTTCGCTTCACCTGATTTCGGGTGATAACGCGGGCGAAAAAACGGCTTTGAAGGGTATCTTTAATGACAGTACGCCTATGCTGTTTAAGCAGAGCCCCCATGAAAAGCTGAATTATATTAAGGATCTTCAGTTGCATAATAACCGGGTGATGATGCTGGGCGACGGACTTAATGATGCGGGGGCCTTGAAGCAGAGCGACCTGGGTGTTGCTATTACCGATAATGTAAATAATTTTACCCCGGGCTGTGATGCTATTCTTAAGGGCGATGCGCTTATTAAGCTGCCCAGGTTCATTCAGCATGCAAAGGATTCTTTGCAGAGCATACGCTGGAGTTTTGTTATTGCTTCTGTGTATAATCTGATAGGTATATTTTTTGCTGTACAGGGCAGACTTGCCCCTTTGATGGCTGCTGTGCTCATGCCTCTTAGTACAATAACTATTGTTACTTTTACTAATATTATGAATCGCTTATACGCCCGAAGGAATAACTTATGAAAATTCTATATTTCCTCATTGGTTGCAGTGTGCTTCTGGCTTCTATTTTTGTGGGAGCTTTCTTTTGGGCCAATAAGAACGGGCAGCATGACGACATGCATTCGCCCGGTATGAGGATACTTTTTGAGGAGGAACCGCTGCCGGAAAACAAGGAGGAAACACCTGAAAAGCCTGCAAATGAGGACACTTGCTGATCTTTTTTTAAAAAAACAAAAATATGACATTGGTCAGATTTTTGTATATTAGCGCTCTGATTATAATACTACAATTGTTTTTTTTGATTTGAATACCATCAATACTTTCTTCATTAATTTATGCAGCTAGAGAGATTTAATTATGACAACAAGATTGTCAGAGACTTTGGTATAGCTACCATCGTATGGGGGATTATAGGGATGACCGTGGGGGTGTTAATAGCCTCCCAGCTTTTCTTTCCGGCCCTTAACTTTGCTACCCCGTATACTACCTTTGGTCGTATACGTCCTTTGCATACCAATGCGGTGATCTTTGCCTTTGTTGGTAATGCGATTTTTATGGGTATTTATTATTCGTTGCAACGCCTGCTTAAAGCAAGGATGTTTAGCGATGCATTGAGTTATATCCATTTCTGGGGCTGGCAGCTGATTATTGTGTCGGCTGTTATTACGCTGCCTCTGGGTCTTTCGACCACACATGAGTATGCCGAACTTGAATGGCCTATAGATATTGCCATCACTATTATATGGGTGGTCTTTGGCGTGAACATGTTTGGTACTATCTTCAAAAGACGCGAAAGGCATATGTATGTGGCCATCTGGTTTTACATTGCCACGTTTGTTACGGTTGCCGTGTTGCATATTGTAAACTCTTTTGAAATTCCGGTTACTGCTTTTAAAAGTTTTTATCTGTATTCTGGCGTGCAGGATGCACTTGTACAGTGGTGGTACGGCCACAATGCTGTTGCTTTTATTCTTACTACTCCTTACCTGGGACTGATGTATTACTATCTTCCTAAGATGGCTAACCGCCCGGTGTATTCTTATAAACTGAGTATCCTGCACTTTTGGACCTTGATATTCATTTATATATGGGCGGGACCTCACCACTTGCTGTATTCTTCTTTGCCTGATTGGGCACAGTCTGTTGGTACCGTGTTTTCTATTATGCTTATTGCTCCAAGCTGGGGTGGTATGATCAATGGTTTGCTTACTCTGCGGGGCGCCTGGGACAAGGTGAGGGAAGATCCTTTGCTTAAGTTTATGGTGGTTGGTCTTACTGCTTACGGTATGGCTACCTTCGAGGGCCCTATGCTTTCTTTAAAGCAGATTAATGGTATTGCTCACTTTACCGACTGGATCGTGGCTCACGTACACGTGGGTGCGCTTGGCTGGAATGGCTTCTTGAGTTTTGCTATTCTCTACTGGATCATCCCGAGAATTTATAGAACTACCTTATACTCTAAAAAGGCAGCTAGTTTCCATTTCTGGATAGGTACCCTGGGTATTTTATTTTATGCTATTCCTATGTATTGGGCCGGTTTTACTCAGGGCTTAATGTGGAAGCAGTTTACCGAAGAAGGTTTATTGAAGTATCCTAACTTCCTTGAAACTACGTTGAGTATTCTTCCGATGCACGCTTTGAGAGCAATTGGGGGTCTTTTGTACCTCACCGGTGCTATTGTAATGGGATGGAACCTGTACAAAACAATGAAGCAGGGGCAGCTGCAGGCTAATGAACCTGCTGAGGCTATGCCTCTGTCGCCGGATTATACTCCGGGCAAACAGGAAAGAGGCTTCCACAGATGGTTGGAGCGCAAGCCTATTCAATTCCTTGTTGCATCGCTGATTGCTATTTTAATAGGAGGTATGGTTGAAATGATGCCTACTTTCCTTATATCATCCAATGTTCCTACTATTGCAAGTGTAAAGCCTTACACTCCGCTGGAAATGGAAGGGCGCGACTTGTATATGCGTGAGGGTTGTGTGAACTGCCATACACAGATGGTTCGTCCGTTCCGCTCTGAAACTGAACGTTACGGCGAGTACAGTAAGGCGGGCGAGTTTGTGTATGACCACCCGTTCTTATGGGGTTCTAAACGTACTGGTCCTGATTTGCATAGAGTGGGTGGCAAGTATTCAAATGCATGGCACTATAACCACATGTATGACCCTACGACCATGTCGCCTGGAAGTATTATGCCTCCATATCCATGGTTGATCGAGTCTAAGCTGGATACTACCGATACCAGGAAGAAGATTTCTGCTCTTAGAAAAGTAGGGGTTCCTTATGAAGAAGACTATGAGGAACTGGCCATTCGCGATCTGGATCGCCAGGCTAAGAAGATTGCCGATAACCTTGCTAAGGATAATATCAAGGTGCAGAGCGACAGAGAAATTATTGCTCTTATAGCGTATTTGCAAAGACTTGGCACGGATATTAGGGCTACTAATAAAACAGAAAAATAGTTTATAAGGAGCAGTTTGTGCTGCTCCTTCTTTTTCACTCACTAAGTTTAATAAAATGAGGCATTTGTTGAAAAACGTACAAGGAAGTGAGGTGTATTTGCTCATATCTTTAGGCATATTTATACTGTTCTTCATTGCTGTTATTGTAGTGCTTATTTTTATGCGAAAAGAGCATGTGAAACACATGAGTGAACTCCCATTAAATGATGATGATACCAACGATAACGACACTTATGAAAAAAACTCTTAACCTGGTTGCTTTATTCGTGATCTGCATGGGACCTGCGTTTGCTCAGGAAGCTGCAGATAGTACTAGTGCTTTAACTGCTGCAGCTCCGGCTGTTTCAAATACGTCTACTCAGGTGGTCTATTTCCTTTTGGTTACCTTTGTTCTGCTTGCTGCAATTTTACTTTATTTGTCAATTGCTTTTTTGCGTGCCTTTAATTCTTTTGCTGCTGACCTTCAGGTTGGAATGGCCGGAGCGGACGGTACACAAGCGGCAGCTTACGCTCCCGAAAAAAGAACATTCCTTCAGCGCCTGCTGGGCTTAAAACCGTTGTCGCACGAAAAAGACATCATGCTTGAACATAAGTTCGACGATATAGCTGAACTCGATAACCCGATTCCCGGATGGTTTAACTGGCTGTTTTTTGCTACAATTGCCTTTGGAGTGTTCTATCTGATGAACTATCATATCTTTAAATGGAGCCCGCTTCAAAAGGGAGAATACGTTGCCGAGCTAAAGCAGGCGGAAGCAGATAAACTTGCAAACCTGGGCAAAGCTGCCAATCTGATCGACGAGAATACGGTAAAGGAGGATACAGCTCCTGAGGTTATAAGCGCGGGCCAGAGTATTTTCACAACCAACTGCGTAGCTTGTCATGGCGATAAAGGCCAGGGTGGCGTAGGACCTAATCTTACTGATGAGTTTTGGCTGCACGGGGGTAAGGTGAGCGATATATTTAAAACTGTTAAGTATGGCGTTCCTGAAAAGGGAATGGTATCCTGGGAGAAAACATTGTCGCCTAAGCAAATATCTGACGTGTCTAATTATATCCTGTCTTTAAAGGGTACTAACCCTCCGGGTGCAAAGGCTCCTCAGGGTGAAAAAGAGGCTTAAAGATTACAGAACTCTGTTATTGGTAGAATACTCAAAACGATTATTTTTCGTAAATTGTAGTATAAAAAACTAAGGAGTTTAACAATGGCAGAAGCTTATTCATTCAGGGATAGAGTGTCGACCGTTGAAGCCGATGGGCGTAAACGGAACTGGATGTATCCCAGATTTATTAAAGGAAAGCTGCATAAATATAGAAATATAGTAAGTAACTTTCTGTTGATCCTATTTCTAACTGGCCCCTTCATTAAGGTGAACGGGGAACAGTTAATTTTACTAAATGTTCTGGAGCGTCGCTTTGCATTTTTCGGACTGGTATTTAGTCCGCAGGACTTTTACCTGTTTGTACTGGGGATGCTCATTTTCATTATTTTTGTTGTCGTTTTTACCGTAATCTATGGTCGTGTATTTTGCGGCTGGGTATGCCCTCAGACCATCTTTATGGAAATGGTGTTCAGGCGTATTGAGCGCTGGATAGAGGGAGACGGCATTAAACAAAAGAAGTTTGATCAGTCTCCGATGACTGCGAATAAGTTCTTTAGAAAAACGCTTAAGCATTCGGTTTTTATTCTTATTTCTTTTATCATTTCTAATATCTTTTTGGCTTACGTTATAAGCTCCGATAAGCTGTTTGAGATCATTCGCGAACCTATATCTCAGCATGTTACCGGTTTTATTGCCATCTGGGCATTTACGGGTGCTTTTTATCTCGTATTTGCACATGTACGGGAACTGGTATGTACCGTTGCCTGTCCTTATGGACGCTTACAGGGTGTACTGTTGGATGATGATTCTATGGTTGTAGCTTATGACTATGTAAGAGGCGAACCCCGCGGTAAGCTTGTTAAGAATAAGAAAAGCGCGACTGAAGCTGCTGATGACAGGGCTGCCAAGGGTGACTGTATCGATTGTGGTCTTTGCGTTCAGGTTTGTCCGACAGGTATCGATATTCGTAACGGTACTCAGCTGGAATGCATTAATTGCACTATGTGTATTGATGCTTGTGACTCTGTAATGGACAAGATTGACAGGCCGCGAAGGCTCATAGGCTTTATGTCTGAAAATCAGATAAAACACCGTACACCGTTTAAAGCGGGTAAGCGTATCTATGGTTATGCAGCGGTGCTGGTTATTTTGATATCTGTTCTTGGCTTTCTGGTGCTCAGACGTACGGATATTGAGACGCGCGTTTTAAGGGCAGGAGGTACGATCTATCAAGTGAGAGAAGATGGAACAGTGAGCAACTTGTATAATGCAGAACTGGTGAATAAAACCAGCAAGCCTATTTCTTTCACTATCAAGCCTGAGGATCCGAATGTTAAGATCCAATACATCAGGAATGTTGACAGGCTCGACAGAGGTGCAAGTACTAAGATCACTTTCTTTGTAATACAGAAACAGTCGGATATTAAGAAGTACAAGTCTGATATAAGACTGAACATTATATCTGACGACAAAACATTAGAGCGGGTTAAAACTACATTTATAGCGCCTGCTAATTAACTGAAAAATATGAATTGGGGAGTAAAACTGATAATTGCAATGGCTCTGTTTATGGGCTTCGTAATTACCCTTGCTGTTAAGATGATCAATAGTGAAAAGGATGATCTTGTCGAAAAGAACTATTACGACAAAGGCATCAACTATGATGTGGATTATAACCGTAAGGCAAACGTACAAAAAGATAATGCAGTGCCTCAGTTAGAGGTGGATGGCAATACACTTACGATTAACTTCGTGCGGCCGGCAGTGGGTGTGGTACACTTTAGGCACTCGAAAGATAAAGCTATGGACCGTGATGTTGACTTTAACAGCGCAGAGAGACAGGACGTTAAACTGCCTCTTAATGATATAAAGAAGGGCTTTTGGAATATTGCGGTTGAATGGAAAAGTGACAATAAGGACTATTTGTACCAAAAGGAGCTAAATATTAAATGACAGACTGGGCTTTAGCGTTCTTTACAGGCTTGCTTGGAAGCTTTCATTGCCTGGGTATGTGTGGCCCCCTTGCGTTTTCTGTTCCTACCTACAATACCAACCGCTGGCTTATTTTGCTGGACAAGCTCATGTATCAGGTCGGACGCATTATTTCTTACTCTTTTCTCGGGCTGCTTGTGGGTCTTCTGGGTAAGCAGTTATGGATGGCTGGGATGCAGCAGGGCATAAGCATTCTGACAGGCGCGCTCATTTTTATAGCGGCTTTATCAAGATTGCTCAAAACAAGGTGGGCTAGAAATGCAGGCGAACTATTTCTCTCTCCTTTTAATAAGCTTCTTAGGCTGGCACTGGAAGGACGTTCTAATCACCTTATCATCGGCATTCTGAATGGCTTTCTGCCCTGTGGCTTTGTTTATCTGGCTTTGGCAGGCGCCATAAACACCGGTAAGCTTCTATCTTCTGTACAGTATATGTTTTGGTTTGGCTTAGGTACAGCTCCTTTGATGCTGATAGCGATGTTTGGAGTGGGAATTGCGGGACCTGCATTGAGGAGGTCTATTAACAAAGGAATCCCTTTTATTATGCTGATTATAGGCATCTGGTTTATTCTGCGGGGAATGTCGTTAAATGTACCTTATCTGAGTCCTGCAGAACTTTCTGAAGGGGTCATCTGTAAATAGAGGGCGGAGGTTAACGCGATAAGGCGTTCCTCCATAAAGATAAAAAGCACGTAGCAAACAACCGACAGATGTCTGAGCTGTTTACTCCGTGCTTTTTAGTTTGTTGAAAATGCTCCGTCTGCCGCGTGCTTTATCCGGCCATACTAAACATAGTTGTTGTGGGCTTGTTAGCCCAAAGTCTGGCGTCCATCGCCATGCATATGTTACGCAGGAATCTTTTCCCCTTAGGGCTTACTGTTAAGGAGCTTTCGCCCAAAGCTATAAGTCCATCATCCTCCAGGGGCTTCAGTCTTTCTATACTTTCGGTTATTGCAGGATGTTGCATAGCGCTTTCTGCCCAGGATGTGTATCCTCTGCACATAATATTTAGTATATGAGTTCTGACAAGCAGATCTTCTTCGTTAAGGAAATGGCCTTTGAAAACCGGCAGGTGGCCGCTGTTGACAACTGAAAGATAATCTTCAACCTTCTTCTCATTCTGTGCAAATGCGGACCAGGTATCGCTTATGGATGATACCCCCAGGCCTATCATAAGCCGGGTATAGTTATGGGTATATCCCATGAAGTTTCTATGAAGCTTTCCTGTTACTTCGGCCTCATAGAGGCTGTCAGTCTTCAGGGCGAAGTGGTCCATGCCGATTTCCTCGTAGCCGGCCTTAGTAAGCATTTCGCGGCCTTTCTCATAAAGCTCCTGCTTCATCTCCACTGAAGGCAGATCTTGTTCGGTATAGCGTCTTTGACCGGGTTTTATCCAGGGCACGTGTGCATAGCTGTAGAAAGCTATACGGTCCGGCTTAAGGATAAGTGTCTTATTAATAGTGCTTTCTATTCCCTCAAGGGTTTGCTTAGGTAAGCCGTATATCAGATCAAAGTTAACGGAATAATAGCCGACTTCGCGGGCCTGCTCCGTCACTTCCTGTACCTGCTCATATGTTTGAATACGATTAATTATAAGCTGTACTAAGGGGTCAAAGTCCTGAACGCCGAGGCTTAGTCTTTTAAAGCCCAGCTTGTAAAGGGTTTCAAGATGTTCAAGCCGGGTATTGCCGGGATGCGCCTCAAAGCTAAATTCAGCATCCGGGTGTAGTTCGCTGTTTAATAATAAGCCTTCTATAAGCACTGTGAGGTTCTCAGGACTGAAGAAGGTTGGAGTGCCTCCTCCCAGATGTATTTCCCGAATTACAGGTTTTTCATCGAAAAGTTTATTGTAAAGGCTCCATTCTTTTAGTACAGCTATAATATACGGATCTTCAACTTTATGATTCTTCGTGATGCGTGTATTGCATCCGCAGTAAGTACATAAACTTTCGCAATAGGGTAGGTGCACATAGATGCTTATACCATCTTTTTTGTTGCTTTGGTCGAAAGAGAGTTTAACGGAATTGCTCCATTCTTTTTCTGAGGGAACCTCTTTGTCCCAATAAGGGACAGTAGGATAACTCGTATAGCGGGGTGCAGGAACGTGATATTTGTCTATCAGTTCCTTTTCAATTATCTGGTATGACATGGTAGATAGTTACTTTTTAAGAGTGCCGGATCAGAAAGATGATTTATTTTCCTGCAATCCGTCCAAATGTTCTATTATACAGCGAGCTATATCATAGAGGCTTAAGTTTTCTTCTTCGGCCTGACTTAGAACGCTTACCAATTTTATATTATTTCTGGTTGCAGCAGCCCTGTTTAAATCTGTAGTTACAAACGCTCTGTTTATTATGTAATTAACCTGAAGACTCGAAAGAAGCTTAAGAACTTCATCTGAAAGTGCATCTCCGTCCGAGATAATGACAGCGTCTTTCCCCGAAGCATACTCAGCCGTTTCAATGGTTAAAGGATTTGATATAAGAGTGATATCATGTTTTTTATGATTGGCTTTAGCCAGTGGCTCTTTTTCAAAAGACTTTATACTATATGCAACGGCTCTCATTTTGAGTAAAGTGTAATTACAAAAATACTGAGCATAACTCTTAAAGCACTGAGTGTAATCAGTACAAAAAATGATTTTGCTCAATTAATTGCGCATTGTTTGAAGTTTTTTGGCATTTAAAATAAGGATCTGGCTGCCTTTTTTTTCTATCAGAGCTTCTTCCTTGAAGTCGCTCAACGTACGGCTCACTGTTTCCGTGGCCATGCCCGCCATAGAAGCAAGGTCATCACGTGAGATCTTTAGCGTAGCGTTTTCCGGATTTGCTCCTGCCAGCCTTAATAAAACCTGGGCCATTCGCTTCCTTACCGAGTGATAAGCCAGCTGTAAAAGCTGCTCTTCCTTCTCCTTAAGGTTTTGCGAAAGTATTTTGATGAACTCACGTCCCACTTCCGGATATTGATTAAGCAGCTGCTCGATCATTTCTTTTGGAAGCAGACAAAGAGATGTGTCTTCTACAGCTTCTGCAGCTTCATGATACATATCGTTAAGTAATACAGCATTTACTCCGAAATACTCTTCAGGGCCATAAATAGCAGTAAGCAGCTCCCGGCCGTCCTCACTCAACTTGTACGTTTTAACCTTGCCGCTGAGTAAAAGAAAGATACCCGAAGGCTGATCGCCTTCGTAGTAAATAACCTGTTTCTTCTTTACGCTCCTGATCTTTCTATCGGCTATTAATTTCTGAAGTTCAATCAAACCATCATTTCGGCTTGCCAAATTGTCCAGAGATTCCAGCGACTTACTGTAGAAATCCTGCTGTCTTTCTTTTTTCTGAAGGCGGCTTTCAATAGCGTTTAACAGCTCTACATCATCAAAAGGTTTAGTAAGGTAGTCATCGGCACCCATCTCCATTCCTTTTCTCATATCCAGCCTTTCAGCCTTGGCAGTTAGAAAAATGAAAGGAATAGTAGCCGTTTCCGGGTTTTTGCTTAATAAGTATAAAACGCCATATCCATCAAGTTCAGGCATCATGATGTCGCATAATATAACATCAGGCTTGTGCTTGTTTGTCAGTTCTACTCCCGTCTTTCCGTTATCAGCAGTAATTACATTGTAATTAGCCAACTCCAGAATTTCGCTGGTACCCTCGCGGATATCGTCATTATCCTCAATAATAAGAATTGTCCTTTTTATCATTTGTAAACGTTATTGTAAATTTTGTACCCTCATTGATAATACTTTCAAAGTCCACTTTTCCTCGCATGAGTTCAGTATACCTTTTCACAATATTAAGTCCGAGGCCGGTACCTGGTATGTTGCCCGTATTGTGAGCCCTGAAAAAGGGCTGGAAAAGATGCTTCTGGTCCGCTTCCGGGATGCCGATGCCATTATCCTTTACAATGACAATGCATTCAGTTTCCGTCACCTCGGTATTAAACTCAATAAAAGTATTATCTCCGGAGTATTTAGCTGCATTGGCAATTAAGTTAATCACGCAGTTTTTCAGCAAGTTCTGATCCAGGCAAACCATACTGCTTAAGCCGGTATGCTCATACATTATATGCTGATTTTGCTTGGTAACCATTTGCATTTCTTCGGTGATTTCTTCAGAAAGCTTCACAATGTCAAATGCGGCGAAGTTAGGTTCAATGCGTCCCGCCTCCAGCCGCTCGAGGGAAAGGAAGTCGTTAAGGATGGTTGTAAGATTGCCAACAGCATTCTTGATCTTATTGACGTGCTTAACGATGTTCTTAGAATTTACCTGTTCGCTATATTTTTCAACAAGCGAAGCAGAAAGCTGAATAGAGCTCAGGGGCGTGCGGAACTCATGCGACGCCATTGAAACAAAGCGACTCTTCAGCTGGTTGAGCTCCTTTTCCTTCTCCAGAGAAATACTAACCTCTTCTTTTGCATTTTGCAGCGCTTTTACCGTGCGCCTTAAGGAATGCGTACGCTCTTCAACCAGATCTTCAAGTTTGGATGTATAGGAACGCAATCTTTCTTCTGCTTCCACTTCGCGGGAAAGATCATGCACAAAGCCCGCATATACTACACGGTCTGAAAACTTCACTTCGCTCACTCCCAGCTTAAAAGGGAATACGCTGCCGTCCTTGCGTTTGCCTTTTACCTCACGGCCTATACCAATTATGTGCTGTTCGCCCGTGCGGTGATAACGCTCCATATACATATCATGCAGCTCGCTATCGGGGCTGGGCATAAGCATAGAAATGTTATTACCAATAACTTCTGAGGGTTCGTATCCAAATAAGCGGCATGCGGATGGATTAATAGTTTCTATTACCCCATTACTTCCGATCGTAATGATTCCATCGATGGCATTTTCAATTACTGCTTTTAAAAGTTTAGCATCATCCATCTGCTTCTGATATCCTTTATTCAGCATCAATAATACAGATTTTAAGCTATATTTTACAGTAAAACAAGCAGCCCGGCAGCATTATGACACTAAGATATAAATTGAAGCGGCTGTAAACCAGAGCTTCTGATGTATATGCTTTATATTAGAAAAAATCTTTACAACTTCGCATTTATTAATTAGCAATTATGAAAAGTAACACATTTTTAAAGTTTGGTGCTCCTCTTGCAGTTGCGATATGCTTAGCTATATCGTGTACGTCTTCTGACAAGAAAAACGGACATACAGATGCTACGACTATGGAAACGGATACGTCGAAATCCATTCAGGGCAATCCGGAATTTTCAGACGCAAAAGTTAAGGCAGTGTTCGATTCCTATATTGAACTTAAGGAGGCACTGGTAGCGTCAGACAGCGTAAAAGCCAGCAATGCGGCTTCAAAGCTTGAAGCGGCCCTTGCAGGCGCCGGCAGCACCAAAGGAAACCAGGTAGCCGGGCAAATAGAAAAAGAAACTACCCTGGACGGACAGCGTAAACAGTTCAATCAGTTATCTGCAGACGTAGAGACCCTGTTGAAAAGCAATAAGCTTGCCTCAGGCACAGTATATAAACAATACTGTCCGATGGCATACGAGGGCGAAGGCGCTTACTGGCTGTCAAACGAATCAGGTATACGCAATCCCTACTACGGCGATGAAATGCTGAAATGCGGGAGCGTAGAAGAAGAAATTAAATAATNNTAAATAAACCTGTTAACAGATCAGGCCGGGATGAAGCCATTCCGCCTGATGCTTTATTTCAGAATGACATTATCGAAGTATTTGTTAAAGATGCTGAATGTCATTTGCTTTAGTTCATCCGAAGGCGAAGGAGTATCTTTAAGCGGATAATCCATTTTAAGAAGTTCCCATTTATGCAGTCCCAATTGGTGGAACGGAATAATTTCAACACGTTCAACACTTTTATAATTGGTAAATGTGCGGCCCCATTCTTCAATATATTCCTCCTGGTCAGTCCAGCCGGGCACCAGTACATAGCGAAGCCACATAGGTTTGCCGGTAGATTCTCTGTATTCGGCCAAAGCAAGCGTATTTCTATTAGTAAGCCCTGTAAGTTTATGATGTATAGCATCATTAATATGCTTTACATCCAGCAGCACCAGGTCTGTATGCTCAAGCAGTTCATGCACTTCCTTATTATTAAGGCGTCCGTTGGTGTCAAGGCAAGTATTAATGTCCTGCTCATGCAGTGCTTTAAAAAAAGTCGTCAGTTTGCTGCGCTGCAGTAAAGGTTCGCCGCCAGACACGGTTACACCGCCTTCTTTGCCAAAGTACGTTTTTTGACGTACTGCTCTTTTAACCAGTTCGTCAATTTCAACCATGGTGCCGCCCTTTACATTCAGCGTGTCCGGATTTTGACAGTAGAGGCAGCGAAACTGGCATCCCTGCACAAAGATGACCATGCGAATTCCCGGTCCGTCATGCGTGCCAAACGTTTCCAGCGAATGGATCCTAAGGTGCTGCGGATCGTCAACATTCAGTTTTGCTGCTTCTATTTCTTGTAAGGGAAAGTACATAAAATCTAAAGGGGTTTAAACAATAAGAGTCAGGCTGTTTTACCAACCTGACTCTTAAACATCAAAGTTAATTATTTACAAGAGTTTTATTACATGCTTTCGTGGAAAGTACGTGCAATCACTTCAAGTTGGTGAGCTCTAGACAAGCGAACGAAGTTTACAGCATATCCTGACACCCGTATAGTAAGCTGAGGGTAGTTTTCAGGGTGGTTGTAAGCATCCATCAGCGTATCGCGGTTAAGCACGTTTACATTTAGGTGGTGTGCCATACGAGCGAAATAGCCATCAAGCGTATTCACCAGGTTGTTAACCTGCTCTTCTCTGGTATCGCCCAAAGATTTTGGGATCATAGAGAACGTATTGGATATACCATCCTGAGCATCGGCATAATCAAGCTTAGCAACAGAGTTTAAAGAAGCGATAGCACCGCTGCTGTCACGTCCGTGCATCGGGTTAGCACCCGGAGCAAAAGCTTCGCCGGCTTTACGTCCGTCAGGAGTAGCACCTGTATTAGTACCATACATTACATTTGAAGTAATAGTAAGTAAGGACAGGGTAGGTACAGAATTTTTATAGGTGTTGTGTTTGCGAAGCTCATTAATAAAGTAGTTGGTCACCTCCTGAGCAATTGCATCCACGCGATCATCATCATTACCAAACTTAGGGAAGTCGCCTTCGATTTTAAAGTCGGTTGTTAAGCCTTTTTCATTGCGTACAGGAGTTACCTTTGCATACTTAATGGCAGACAGAGAGTCGGCAATGATAGAGATACCGGCAGCACCGTAAGCAATGTCAATACGAGGATCACTGTCTATAAAAGCCATTTGAGCTCTTTCATAGTAATACTTATCATGCATATAATGAATGATAAACATAGACTTAGCATAAACGCGGGCCAGATCGCTCATAGTACGCTTAAACACATCCATCACCAAATCATAATCCAGCGGGCCTTCAGGTAAAGCAGGAATATTCTTAATAACCTGGCTGCCTTCATGTTCCTCACGGCCTTCATTTAAGGCAATAAGCAATACTTTTGGAAGGTTAGCGCGGGCGCCAAAATGCTGAATAGTTTTACCGATTTCCTGATAAGATACACAACAAGCAATACCATAGTCATCAGAACCACGGTTAGGACGCATCAGATCATCATTTTCATACTGAATAGAAGAAGTATCTATAGATACCTGAGCGCAGAATTTTTTAAATCCTTCAGGCAGCTGTTCAGACCAAAGCACTGTTAGGTTTGGTTCAGGAGAAGCTCCAAGGTTATACAATGTTTGAAGGAAGCGGAACGAAGTCTTGGTTACCTTTGTACGGCCATCATGCAGGATACCGCCAATAGACTCAGTAACCCAGGTAGGGTCGCCGCCAAATATCTCGTCGTAAGAACCAGGGCGAAGGTGACGAACCAGTCTCAGTTTCATTACAAACTGGTCAATCATTTCCTGAGCTTCTTCCTCGGTAATTAAGCCGACTTCCAAATCTCTTTCAATGTAAATATCAAGGAACGTAGATACATTACCCAAAGACATAGCTGCTCCATCCTGTTCTTTAACAGCGGCCAGGTAAGCAAAATAAACCCACTGTACAGCTTCAAGAGCATTTTGAGCAGGCCTGGTAATGTCATATCCATAGCCGGCAGCCATTTTCACCATATCCTTCAGCGCACTGATCTGCTGGTTTATCTCTTCTCTCAGACGAACCTTATGCTCAGTCATTTCGCCGTCTACATTGGCAAGGTCAGCTTTCTTAAAAGCAATTAACTGATCGATACCATATAAAGCCAAACGGCGGAAGTCGCCAATTATACGGCCACGGGCATAATTATCAGGCAAGCCTGTTAAAACGTGTTTTGAGCGGAAAGCTCTTATTTCTGCATCATATGCGCTAAATACGCCGTCATTATGGTTTTTAGCGTAATTGAAAATATCTTTAACCCGTTCAGAAACTTCCAAACCTTTTTCGTTTACAGCAGACTCAACAAGCTTGATGCCTCCAAAAGGTTTCATTGCTCTTTTCAGTACCTGGTCTGTTTGCAGACCAACGATTACTTCTTCATCCTTTTTTATGTAGCCCGGGCCAAAAGATGTAAGGTTTGATATTGTTTCAGTGTCTATTGCAAGGCACCCACCATTCGCACGTTCCTTTAATAACTCTTCTTTACACACGTTCCACAGGTTAGTGGTTTTCGTCGAAGGACCCGATAAGAAAGAAGCGTCGCCGGTGTAAGGCTTGAAGTTTTTTACAACAAAGTCATAAACATTGACTGTTGTATTCCAATCACCAGATTTGAATGGAACTGCTGTGACATCTGTTTTCATATATCTGAATATTTGTATAGTTTGTTTTAGTATTAGCAAATATGCTTATTTTCACCCTGTTAAAATATGATCACCGTCATATTTGCCCTATTGTCTCAGGATATAACAAGTACTCGCTTGTTTAATTTGTTTAAAGCTATTTAAAGGCACCGGCAAAGGCTTATTTTGACAGTGTGCTGACTTTGCATTCTTCCTCAATCCTTTGCTTTCAGTGGCTTTAAGCGTTAATACCCTGCGGATTAAGCTGTTTTTTAAGCAGGAAAGTCATCAAAGCCGTTAAGGCAAGTATGCCGGCAAATACATAAAAAATGAGGGAATAATTGCTGCTTAACGAAATAAGGGTCGGACCTGCAAAAGCTGCTGCCGACCAGGCTATGAGGATATAACCAAAAACAGAGCCCAGCCTTTCCTGTCCGTAAATATCCTTTATAAAAGGAGGCATAGCAGCAAATGCACCTCCATAACAGCTAATAATGATAAACACCGCACCCTGAAATACGATTGGGTCTTTCGTTTGAGTTAACAGCAGGAAACAAATAACTTCTATAATAAAAAAGGCCATAAACGTATTCCAGCGGCCAATCCTGTCAGACACGCTTGACCAAATTAAACGCCCCAGGCCATTAAATAAACCTATTATACCTACAAATACAATGGCGGCGGCATCCGAAATGCCAATTACCTCCTTAGCCATAGGAGCCGCTACAGCTATCAGAGCAATGCCGCAGGTAGTATTAAAAAACAGCATAAACCACAGGCCATAAAACCTTACATCCTTTAGCATATCGGCAAAAGAAAGGTCAGCAACACCGGTTTGAGCGCTGTAAGGCAAGCCGGAGGCTGCAGCAGGTTCTTTTAGAATAAACGAAGCGATGGCCATCAGCAGGCCGTAGGCAATAGCCAAAATATAAAACGCCCCCGCAACACCAAAACTTGCCGCCAGCGGCGATATAAGCTGCGAGGCCAGTATAGAGCCGGCCGCAAAAGACATGATCACCAGTCCCGAAGCCAGCCCGGGCTTATCAGGAAACCATTTTACCACCACGGCTACCGGTGTAATGTAGCCAAAGCCCAGGCCAATACCGCTCACCACCCCGTAAAACAAATAAAAGGCAGGCAGAGAGCCCATGCTATTGGCAAAGCCGGCGCCGGCAAGGCCGGCAGCAAAAAAAGCCGCCCCCAGCAGGCCCGCCTTTTTAGGGCCGGCGCGTTTTACAAACTTGCCCATAAAAGCAGCTGTGAGGCCCAAAAAGCAAATAGCCAGGCTAAAGGCCAGCTTGAGCTGGTGGGCGTCCCACCCGTTCATCAACTCAATAGGCTTTATCCAAATGCTGTAGGCGTAGATAGAGCCGATGGATAACTGAAGAGTCATGCCGGCCAAAGCCATAAGCCACTTTTTATTTTCGTTCATGCTGATAGATATTATCAAACGAAGGTAGATACATCAGGTTCATAAAAAAATTGACACTCATCACAAAAAAGATGCTCTTAATCACTTGTTTTCAGTCGTCCGTTTACAAAACTCAAAACATCTTAAGCAAAGCCATTGTAATAACTGGATGGCAAAGCATTTATACAATACCGGCATCATAGGCAACTGTGCCTTTATAGCCCACGTAGGCAAAGACACCAATATCGCATGGCTTTGTTGGCCACGCTTCGACAGTACCTTCGTTTTCGGGTCGCTTTTAGACAAGCAAAAAGGCGGCGAATTTTCCATATTGCCAACCGGCGATTACACATCCAGTCAATACTATCTAGAAAATACAAACGTATTATGCACCGAGGTCCACGGCGCCGAGGGTAGCTACCGCATTACCGATTTTGCCCCCCGTTTCAGGCAATACGACCGGTATTTTAAACCCCTCATGCTCATCAGAAAAATCGAGCCATTGTCTGGCAGTCCCCGTATACGGGTAAGCTGCAAGCCCGTTGACGACTATGGAAAAGTAAGTTTAAAAGCGCACCAGGGCAGCAATCACATCGAATACCATGGAGCCGAAGATCATATACGCTTAACCACCAACATACCTGTAACCTATGTTTTTGACCAAAGCAGCTTTGTTTTAAATGAAACCCGCTACCTCGTGCTAACATACGGCAATCCGCTGGAGGCGCCACTTATAAGCACCTGCGAAAACTTTTTCAGAGAAACCGTAGAGTACTGGCGCACGTTTGTAAAACACTCGCACATAGCCGACTTCTATCAGCCCTACGTAATACGCTCAACCCTGGCACTAAAAATACATCAGTATGAAGATACAGGCGCAATTATTGCGGCCAGTACCACCAGTTTGCCCGAGTTTGACGGCAGCGGCCGCAACTGGGACTACCGCTACTGCTGGCTGAGGGATGCCTACTATGTAATATCCTCCCTCAATCACATCGGTCATTTTGAAGAGATGGAGGGCTATTTTAACTACATAGCCAATATTTCCGTGTCCGAAAGTTTCCGCTATCAGCCTTTATACCGCATAGACGGAAGCCCCCATCTGGACGAGTATGTGCTCGATCACCTCGAAGGATACAAGGGCAACCAGCCTGTAAGAGTAGGCAACCAGGCCAATGAGCACATACAAAATGATATATACGGACAGGTCATGATATCAATCCTGCCTCTGTATACCGACCACCGCTTTGTGTTTAAAGAGCGTAAAGACTCGGCCAAATGGATAGATTTTGTGCTGGAAAAAATAGAGCAGACCATTGATGAAAAAGATGCAGGCATATGGGAGTTCAGAAACTTTGCCAATGTGCACTGCTACAGCAATCTGTTTCAATGGGCCGGATGCGCTGCCGCAGCCAAGATGGCCCGAAGCATAGGCAACGAAGCGCTGGAAAAGCGCGCCCTGCTGCTTCAAAAAAAGGCCGCCGATCATATCGAAAGCTGCTACGACCCGGTTCGCAAGGTTTATACCAATGCCGAAGGCAGTTCGCATTTAGATGCCAGCACCCTGCAGCTTATTATGATGAACTATTTAGATCCCGCCTCCGATAGGGCCAAAGACCATCTTAAAGCGCTGGAAGCAGAGCTAAAAACCCCCGAGGGGCTGTTTTACCGGTATCTGCATGCCGATGATTTTGGCAAGCCCCACACCACCTTCCTTATATGCGCGTTCTGGTATGTAGAAGCGCTGGCATGTGTAGGCAGACTTGACGAAGCCATAGAAGCATTTGAAAATGTAATTCAGCACTCCAATCACTTGATGCTCTTCAGCGAAGATATTGACGAAAGTACCGGCAGTCAGTGGGGTAACTTTCCACAAGCTTACAGTCACGTAGGGCTTATGAACGCCGCCTACCGAATAGCATCCAAACTCGACAGGCCCATTTTTATATAAACCCCGGGGCCCGATCATAGAAAAG
This sequence comes from Sphingobacteriaceae bacterium UBA2059, assembly GCA_002332615.1. GTDB lineage: Bacteria > Bacteroidota > Bacteroidia > Sphingobacteriales > Sphingobacteriaceae > Arcticibacter. Next base: position 114,399 of record DDAL01000022.1, read on the forward strand.
CCTGTTAAAGCACTCACATCAAATTAAGTGCTTTAACAGGCTTTTTTTATTCCCTTGAGCAAAGGTTGGGCACAAGCAGCCTTACTGGTCCTTAAGCCCAGCCAGCTGCTTTAAAAACTGCCTTACCTCCTGGGTGTTCCTCAGGAAGAAACGCGCAGCCGACTTGCTGTTGCCCACTTTTATAGTGAAAGCCTTTTCGGGCAATACTTTAAACATATCCTCATCCGTATGATCATCGCCCATGGCCATGATGTAGGTATAAGGCTCCTGCTGCAGCCAGCGCAAGGCAAGCTTGCCTTTATTCACCTCAATATCGCGTATTTCGACCACCTTATTTCCCGGCAATATCTGCAGGCCACTGTTGGCAGCAATAAAGCTCAGCAAAGAAGCCAGCTCATTGGCCCGCTGTTCGCCCAGGCCTTCTTCCACCTTGCGGTAATGCCATACCAGCGAAAAGCTTTTCTCTTCAATAAACGATCCGGGCGTATGGTCCACATAGCGCTCCATTACGGGCAGTATCTGCTCCTTCCACTTGCTGTATAAACCATCAAGCTGAGCCCACTCGCCGCCCGCCTTGCGCTGCCAGGCACCATGCTCGGCAATGATGTCAATGTGCTGATCTTTAAACCACGTATCAAGTGTTTCGTGGCTGCGCCCACTCACCAAAACAAGCTTGTTACGCTGGTCCTCAATAAGCTTATTCAAAACGTCAAGCAGTTCCTGGTCGGGCGAAGCCTCATTGATGTCGCCCTTAAAGCCCACCAGCGTACCATCATAATCCAGAAAGATAATGCGGCCCTCGGCTTTGCTGTACTCCTCTTCAATATGCTGGCGCACAAGGCCCGATACATGCTTGGTAAGCATAGACTGCTGCATGTTCTTAACCTCGGCCAGCTTGTCTAGATAAATTTTAACCCAGTGATGCACATTAAATTTCGAAACCACCTTGCGCATGGCCAGCATGCGTCGTTTCTGTTCATCCAAAGGCATTTCCAGGGCCTGTATAAAGGCACCGGTCACCTCCACAATATTATTAGGGTTCACCAGTATGGCATCAATAAGCTCTTTAGAAGCACCTGCCATTTCGCTCAATATCAAAACGCCGGTTTCATCCTTGCGGCTTGCCACATACTCCTTACTTACCAGGTTCATACCGTCGCGCATGGGGCTTACCAGGCACACCTCAGCCATGCTGTACAGAGCCGAAAGCATTTCAATAGGGAAGGAGCGGTAATAGTAATGAATAGGGTTCCAGTTAATGGTGCGGTACCTCGAGTTTATATTGCCCACCAGCTGATCTATTTCGGCACGCAGGTCGCGGTACTGGGGTACCGTATCTCTGGAAGGTACCACAATCATGTAAAGAACCACCTTGTCAATATATTCGGGATGATTATTAAGCAGCATATCAAAAGCCTGCAAACGCTGCAAAATACCCTTGCTGTAATCCAGGCGGTCAATGGTAAGGATCATTCGCACATCGCTAAACGTTTCCTTAAGCATTTTAATCGTATCAATTACCGCAGGTTCATGCGTAAGCGCTTCATACTTAGGCGTATCAATCCCCATGGGGAAAGGATCAACCACAATGCGGCGGTTCTGATAGGTAATTTCGTTGGCAGCTGCCTGCACAGGCAGCAGTCTGGACGCCGCACTTATAAAGTGCCTCACGTCATCAAAGGTATGGAAGCCCAGCAAGTCGGCCCCAAGCATGGCTTCAAGCAATTCCTTGCGCCAGGGTATCAGCCTGAAAAGCTCGTACGACGGAAAGGGAATATGCTGAAAAAAACCAATCGTACAATCGGGCTGCACCTGGCGCAGCAGGCCCGGAAGCAGCAGCAGCTGGTAGTCGTGTATCCATATGGTATCTTCAGGTTCGGCAATTTCCAGCAAAGCATCCCTAAACTTTTTGTTCACTTCTACATAGCTGTTCCAGTAATCCTGCTCATACTTTGCATAAGTAGGATGATAATGGAACACCGGCCAAAGCACCTCGTTCGAAAAACCCTCATAATAAAGGTTTATCTCGTCCTGAGTAAGAAACACAGGAGCCAGGTTCATGTCCTTTAGATCTCTGGTTACATCTTTCTGACGTTCTTCATCAGTAACCTCCAGGCCTGGCCATCCCAGCCAGATATTATTATCTTTTTGATATATAGAACCCAGTCCGGTAGCCAGTCCTCCTTCGCTTTGCTTTAATTCATAATTGCCTTCGCTCTCAATAATCTTTACGGGTAATCTGTTAGAAACTATTATGGTCTTCATCTGGGGTTTTTTAGCAAGATAAGGCATAAAGAGCATATACTGTTTTTAGAAAGTTGTTTTAATGGCTTTCAGCGCCTGCAAATGGCTTTGATTAAACACACAACCCTTGCCTAAGCAATGCCCAAATCTTTACGCCCCAGGTAGGGCACGCGCCAGGGCTGCATACAGCACGCAGCCATCATAAGTCTTGCTAAAACATGGATACATCATGGATACATCATGGCTGCATCCTGCCTGCACTACGAGCCACGCCCATAGCCCACCGGTACCAGAGCAGTGCCCGCGGCACACCGTTTTTGTATACCAATAAAGAAAATGATTCGAAATGATCAGTGCAGTCCCAGCAGCGCAAGTTTATCCACCAGCACCTCAGATATTTTGCGGTAAGACTCCACGCTCCAGCCGGCCACATGAGGGCTCAGTAAAACGCGCGGATTTGCAGCCAGCTCCTTAAACCAGGGCTGGGCCATAAGCTCTGCAGCCTTTTCAACCTCCAGCACATCAAGCGCTGCCCCTGTTATGCGTTTAGCATCAATGGCCCTCAGCACGCTTGCAGTATCCACAATTTCGCCCCGGGCCGTATTAAGCAGCAGTAAAGGCTTTTTAAAACCACTCAAAAAATCATCGTTCACCAGCCGGCGTGTTTCGGCAGTAAGGGGTATATGCAGGCTAAGCACATCGGTGGTTTCAAAAATGTGCTCCATGCTGCTTTGCCTGGCCCACGGGTCGGAGTAATTATGCCTGTACTTATCATAGGCCAGAATATTTACATTAAAGCCCGCAAGCCTTTGAGCAAAGCTGCGGCCCATATTGCCATAGCCAATAATGGCTACCGTGCGGCCGCACAGCTCCATACCGCGGTTGCCCTCCCTGTCCCATATGCCCTGCCTTACTTCCCGGTCGGCACGGCTTAAGTTGTTCATCAAAGCCAGCAGCATACCCAGCGCATGCTCGGCCACCGCATCGCGGTTACCCTCGGGCGCATTAATGCAGGCTATGCCACGGCGGCGGGCGTAGTCCTCGTCCACATTGTCCATGCCGGCGCCGGCACGGGCAATAAACTCAAGCTCCGGGCCGGCGTCTATCACCTTTTTGTCTACACTAAACTTGGTGCGCACAGCAAGACCCTGGTAGTTGTGAAGCACCTTAAGAGTTTGCTCCAGTGTATAGTGGGGGCAGTCATCCACTTCAAAGCCAAGCTTTAGCGCCCCCTCTTTAAAAGCAGGATGCAGGTGGTCGCTTATAAGTATTTTTTTCATGAATAAATAAGAAGTTAAGAAGCTGCCTGAGCTCTTTTATTGCTTATTTCGATGGTAAGGTTAATAAAGTCGGCTACGCACAGTCGCTCGGCCCTGTATTCATAAATAGGATCGTCGCCCATTTGCGCTTTGGTAAGCAGCGACGAAAGCGCATTGCGCAGGGTTTTTCTCCTTTGGTTAAAGGCCGCTTTAACCACCTGCCAAAACAGTTTTTCATCGCAGGGCAGGGTAGTGCGCCTGCGGGTAAGCCGTATAACGGCCGAGGTAACCTTGGGCGGCGGATTAAACACTCCTGGCTTGACCGTAAAAAGGTACTCGGCCTGGTAGTAAGCCTGCACCAGCACACTTAAAATACCATAGTCCTTGGTGCCTGGCAGCGAAGCGCAGCGTTCGGCCACTTCTTTTTGAAACATGCCCACCACTTCGGGCACCATAAGGCGGTTATCGAGCACTTTAAATAGTATCTGCGACGAAATATTATAAGGAAAATTGCCAATAACGGCCACCTGTCTGGCAAAGGTTTCCTCAAAGTTAAGTTTCAGGAAGTCGCCGTTTATCAGTTTGCTGCCCAGCTGGGGGTACTTCTTGCCCAAAAACTCATACGACTCGGTATCCACATCAATCATAAAGATATCATGTTCGGGAGCTTTTTCAAGCAAAAAGTCAGACAAGATGCCCATGCCCGGTCCCACCTCCAGTATTTGCGAATAAAGGTGTCCGTGGTGCAGGCTTTTAACTATTTTTTGCGCTATGTTTTTATCTGTAAGAAAGTGCTGCCCCAAATGCTTTTTTGCACGTACAATGCTCATGATGTGTATGTTTACAAGCATCTGCAATTCAGAATGCTTACAGCTGCAAAGTAACTAAATTAGCAGCATATAGCAGGTTTGATAGGAGAATTAATGCTAATGTGCTTAATTTGCAAAAAAACATACATTAATAGCTGGCAACGAAATGAGCGATAAAATTAAAGTTGGAATTTCTATAGGCGATATAAATGGAATAGGGCTGGAGGTTATACTCAAAACCCTGGTAGATAAACGCATTGTTGATTACTGCACGCCCATTGTATATGGCAATACCAAGCCCGCTTCTTATTACAGAAAAGGCATGGCCATAGGAGATTTTAGCTTTAACGTAATACAAACGGCCCAGCAGGCCAACCCCCGGCGGGCCAACATTATTAACTGCTGGCAGGAAGATGTGCAGGTAAACCCCGGCGAAGACAATGCCACCGGCGGCAAGTATGCCTATCTGTCTCTTAAACGCGCCGTTGAAGATCTGGCCGATGGCTCTATTGACGCCCTGGTAACGGCCCCTATTAATAAAAACAACATACAGAACGACGAGTTTACATTTCCGGGCCATACCGAGTATATACAGGATGCTGTAAAAGCAAAGGACGCTTTAATGTTTTTGGTGTCCGAAGAACTTAAGGTAGGCGTTGTTAGCGGGCATGTACCTCTAAGCGAGGTGCCATCCAAAATAAGCCGCGAAGCCATTGTTTCTAAGCTGGTGCTTATGAATGAAAGCCTCAAAACCGATTTCTGGATACAGAAACCCAAAATAGCCGTTCTGGCCCTCAACCCGCATGCCGGCGATGGCGGGCTAATAGGTAAAGAAGAAATAGAGATCATCAGCCCGGCCATTGAAGAGGCCGGGGCAAAAGGAGTTTTTGCCTTTGGCCCTTATCCGGCCGACGGCTTTTTTGCCAATGGCAGTCACTTAAAGTTCGACGGCGTACTGGCCATGTACCACGATCAGGGCCTTATTCCGTTTAAGGCCATCGCCTTTCATGATGGGGTAAACTATACCGCAGGACTGCCTGTAGTGCGCACCTCGCCCGACCATGGTACCGGCTATGACATAGCAGGCAAAAACATGGCTTCCGAAAGCTCGTTCCGCCGCGCCTTGTTTATGGCCGTAACTATTGTAAAAAGACGCAGAGACATGGCCGAACTTACCGCCAATCCATTAAAGATCAATAAGCTGTCGAAAGATCGGGATTAGGCCGGGCATGCACTATCATTGCGGTAGTCCATGGCGTTTAATAGTTATTATACTGTCATACGCTAGTTTTGGTATAGCAGCCTATTCTTTTGAAAACATGTTTTTCCCTGATTAATAAAAACTAAAGACTGGTTCAACAACTAGCTCTTGGTTATAGAGCAGCTACATTGGATATATGGAAGGAAGATGAATGATGGGATTAATTAAACACATCTTAAAAATTGATTATAGTTTGTCTGCTTGGTTTTCTTCAACCAAGCAGACAATTATTCCGGGAGCAGCTTTTTTGTTTTTGAATAAGTTGGCATTATTAGTAACTGCAATGTATTTTATTGTTTTGCCTCTTTTGCCTTTTCAATTAGATTTACGTGTAGCTATAGGTCTACTGTGTGGTTTAGTAGCTGTGATTATGTACGGCCTGCAATCTAACATAGAGGCTGCTGTAAGAAACCTTAACTATTCCAAAGAATATTCTAAACTTAGTAAGAAGGAAAAAGTATTACATAGGATATATGGATTAGCCATCTTCATAGGTTGTTTTATCCTAATGTTTGTTATTGGAGTAGTTTCTTTTGAGGGATATGGTAAATAAACACCTGACAGGTTAGGGGTTTACAATATGTTAAAGCAAAAGCCTGGTTTTGCTGAGCCACGCTTTTGCTTTTGTAGGCTGCTACTTTCTTTTGAAAGACCTCCTTAAACATCTTTTTAGTGAGCAGGCTATGCCTATGAGTACTCTTTGCGAGATCATCCTGGCAACACCAGGGTTATGCTTGATCAGTGGCAGGGAAGCGGGCGTGTGATCCAGGAGGAGGAATACAGTGGGTTTGGATTAAGCTATTCACGGTATGTATCGGGTGATAGAAATATGTATCTTTATAACGGCAAGGAGGAACAACAGGTGTTATTAAGCAATATGATTATGGGGCACGGTTCTATGACCCGGTGATTGGAAGATGGAATGTTATAGATCCACTTGCGGAGAAGATGGCTACTTCCTCACCATATACTTATGCTTTCAATAATCCTCTTCGTTTTATTGATGTAGGAGGATTATATCCTTGGCCCATTCTGCAGGCTAATGGCCAAACTGGCAATTACAGCTTTAAGCCAGCTGCCGCTCATTTATTAAGTTTAACAACAGGAATCAGTAAAGATTTAATTAGTAGAGTGGTTGTTCAAGAGCGAAAAGCTGGTCAGTATCGGCCTTTTTACTCATCGGATGAAGGCGGTGGAGCAATAACGCTTGGTAATAAAAACTATATGTCTATTACATATACTGAAAATTACTTTGCAGATGACCCCAAAGCATATAATGGTAATGGTTTTGGAACCAATGTTAATGAGTGGTTAGACTTGTCATCCCATGAAGTTGGGCATTTAAAACAAATTGAAAAGCACGACAGCTTGCTTGGGTATTTAGGTGAGTTTGTAGGTCAGTACGCTAAATCTGGAAGCCATGACGGTGCTCCTTATGAAAAGGAAGCGGAAGCAGGTGCAAGTAACTTTCGTATGTTTTCGGACTTCGTCAATAAGAACGTCGGAAAGAATGGTCTTGTTGAATTGCTAGGCAGCGGCGTATCTGAAGATAAGAAGATAGAACGTATTAATGACTGGTTTAAAATGTATCAAGATGCAAACAAGGAAAAAGATAAAAAGGATCGCGAGTGATAGTCTACTGGTACTGCTTTTCATAGTTGGCTTATCGAGTTGTGCAGGAAACAGTGTGGCTTTTAATATTGAAGAACAATCAATTATATCCTGTTCAGGAAATGATATTGTGAGTTTTGAACTAAAGACGGATAGCCAGACTTATGAGTTCCATATCAAAAAAGATGTTAAATCTCAAAATAAGATTAGATTAAATGAGGTAATGAATAATAATTCAATCGTAAACTCTTATCCAAATTCAGGCGATACGACGTTTGTTTTAAATGCTAATTCTGAATACATTTTTATAAATAGAACAGTTGGGGATGCAGCAGCATCTAAGATTACTTTCTCAACTGATGGAAATAGAAGAGTTGCAACTGCAAATAAAGTAGAGTGCGATTAAGAAGTCAGCTAAGATACAAGCCTGGTTCATTGAGCCAGGCTTTTGTTATTTATAGAGCAGCTACATTCTTTTGAAAGAAGTCCTTAAACTTCTTTTGGTAAGCATGATATCAATAATCTTAAAGACCACGGTTCGGTCTTCTTCATCGAGCTGGTTAATGAGATTAATCTGCTCAAAGTTAGGCTTGTTCTTGTAACCGGCCAGGCAACCGGTTGTATCGCAAGCATCATCAGATTAATGATCAGTCAGAGGTAGTGCTGGTAGAGAACCATTATTCAGCAGTTGGAGAGCTAATGGAGAAGAAGCTTCCCGGGGCAGGATTTGAGGCGATCCGGTATAGTTATAATGAACGCGGATGGTTAACGAGCGGACAGAGCGCACATTTCAAGTTTCAATTGCGCTATAATAATCTCTTACGAGGGGGTCAGGCTCA
>DDAL01000021.1 GCA_002332615.1 Sphingobacteriaceae bacterium UBA2059
TGTAAGTGTCCCTAAAAATCGAACAGTTTAGAACTGGACAGAAATGCTTAGTTTTAAATAGGGAATGAAAAAGACACGGTTTACCGAGACACAGATTGTAAGAGCCCTCAAAGAGGGAGAAGAAGGTAGAAAGACAGAAACATCTGCAGAGAACTGGAGATCAGCAAAGCGACTTTCTACAACTGGAAAAGTCGTTACGGAGGCATGGAAGCCTCCGACGTCAAACGGCTAAAAGAGCTTGAAGAAGAGAATGCCCGTTTAAAAAAGATGTTTGCTGACCTGAGCCTCAATCACGAAATCCTAAAAGAAGTCATCACAAAAAAAGGTTGGGGCTCCGGGAACAAAAACAGTTAACCCAGGAGATAATACTGGATCACGGTTTAAGTATCACCGGAGCCTGCATGCTAACGGGCATGTGCCGCTCACAATATTATTATACCAGCAAGAAGGACGACAGTGCAGTAATTGAGGCCTTGGATGAACTATCTGCTAAGCATCCGGTCTATGGTTTCCGTAAGCTATATGCCTATCTGCGTAGGGCTGGTAAAGGTTGGAACCATAAAAAGGTATATAGGGTTTACAAGTTGCTTAAGATGAACAAAAAGCGTCGTGGCAAACGCAGACTGCCTCTGCGTCAGAGAATTCCACTGGAAAAGCAAGAAAGTATTAATCAAAAATGGAGTATGGACTTTATAAGTGACAGCCTGGCCTCGGGTGGCAAGTTCCGAACTTTTAACGTATTGGACGACTGCTCTCGTGAAGTGTTAACCATTGAGATCGGCTCGTCTATCTCTTCCCGCAGAGTTACCCGCGCACTGGAACAGATAATAGACTGGCGTGGCAAGCCTCTTTCCGTTCGTGTGGATAATGGACCCGAATTTACCAGTCATCATTTTGAACTTTGGTGTAAAGATCAGGGTATCAGCATACAGTATACCCAGCCGGGTAAGCCCACGCAAAATGGGTACATTGAAAGGTTTAACAGAAGCTATCGCAAAGAGATCCTAGATGCATACCTATTCTTCAGCTTAGCTGAAGTCAGGGAACATACTGGAGAATGGATGGATGAGTACAATAACAGAAGACCTCATGAAGGACTGGGGGATCTGACACCAGCGGAATTAGCAAAAAGACTCCGGGATCACCGGATAACCGCATAATAATGTAAATTAGAAAAGTCCAGTCGGAGCTGTTTGAGAAATGGGGTACTTACAATGGCAACAGGCCTATATATATATCCACTGAGAATGTCAATACTCTTCCGGCGTACAAACAGTTACTCCACAGCATTTTTTGCTTTCCGCTCTCATCATGCCAATAGTCTGAATGAATCTTCTTTCCCGAGTAGAATCCTCCGCACCCTTTTATAGTGATCCATGCATGAATGGGGATTGTTTCAACTTTTCTAGTTGGCCTTTAATCATTAACATAACACCGATAACTTAATTAATTTTCATGCTTTAGAAGTTAGAGCTTGGAAATTAGTTGTTTAATTAATGAAACTCAAATAATACATCAAATTTGGTTACCTAAATTAGGAAGAAGTGGCCGGTAACAAATTTTGGTTAATTTCCTTGGATCGATCTGTAATCTCATAAAAAATTCTCGGGATAACGAGCTGCCTTCAGCATGACATGCAAGAGGTGTATTCGTCTGAGATAAGTACAATTGAATCTGACCTTCTTTTTTAAAAATGCGGCAAACATCGAACAGCTCAGTGAAACCTTCTAGCAACAAAAGGGATAAGAGTTCTTTTTCCAACGTTATTTTGGCGTCCAAGATATCAGCTTACTTCCATCTCCACAACATAACAAATTGATCCGTTTCTTTGAAATTATTTGTATAAGCATTTTTGAGAAAAGTGGCTTTAAAACGAAGAAAGCCACTTTTTCAAGTGGCTTTCTAATTGTTTGGAGGTTTCTCCGTGATCCCGCTGGGATTCGAACCCAGGACCACTACATTAAAAGTGTAATGCTCTACCAGCTGAGCTACGGAATCATTTTTTATAAATGATGTTTGTTTTTTGAAGTGGTGCAAATATACGGTTCTCCCCTATCCGTTCCAACTAAATTTTAACATTAGACCTTATATCACTGATTTTGAGAAAGAAAAATATTTACTTGACTTAACGGCATGTTAAAAGTCTGCCTTTTTAAACTTCGAACTTATAACCAACACCCTTTACAGTGGTAACGTAGGTTTCGCCTAGTTTCTCTCTCAACTTGCGTATATGAACATCAATTGTACGATTGGTCACAACTACAGAGTCTTCCCATATATTTTTAAGTATAACCTCTCTCGTATATACCTTTCCAGGTCTGGAAGCAAGCAGATAAAGCAACTCAAACTCCTTCTTGGCCAGCACTACTTTATCATTGCCCTTGTAGACCAAATACGTCTCCCGATCGATGGTCAGATCCTGTATCTCCAACTTATTGTCAAGAACTTCCTCAGTTTGACTATTACGCCTCAAAATAGCATTTACACGACTCACTAAAGCCCGCGGTTTAATCGGTTTTGCTATGTAATCATCTGCACCGACATTAAAGCCGGCTATTTCTGAGTATTCTTCACTCCTCGCTGTTAGAAATACCATAAAGGTGCTCTTAAACTCATTCATAGTCCGCATAATCCTACAAGCCTCAATACCATCCATCTTAGGCATCATGACATCAAGTATAATCAAATCAGGGCTCACTTTTTTAGCTTCCGTAATACCCTCATGTCCATTAGACGCGGTGAAAACCTGATAACCTTCTTTTTTTAGATTATACTCTATCAACTCCCGAATATCAGGCTCATCATCTACAATTAATATCTTCTGCTTAGCTAAACTCATGTTACGTAATTTTCTCTAAAATTAGCCCTACAATGGCACACTAACGTTAAGTATATATTAATTAATTGTTAAGTAATGCAAAATACTTAACCCAAGAGTTACACTAATAAAACGTTTTCTTTAAAAAAGCATTTAAATCTGCCCCCCTTAAGTTCTTAGCAACGATTTTACCATGCGGGTCTAATAGGAAATTAGCGGGAATAGACTGTATCTGATATTGCCTTGCAACTTCACTATCCCAATATTTTAAATCAGACAGTTGGGTCCAGTCAAGCTTGTCTTCTTTAACACCCTTTAACCAGCTCCCTCTATCCTTGTCAAGAGACACCCCGACGATAGTAAAGTTCTTACCCTTAAATTTATTATACTCGGCAACAATGTTTGGATTCTCCTGCCTGCATGGACCACACCAGGATGCCCAAAAATCGAGCAAAACATACTTGCCTCTAAAATCCGAAAGCTTAATCTGCTTACCGTCCATATCTGGCAATTGGAAATCAGGAGCTATTGAGCCTACCGCCAAATTATTAGCACCCTCAAACCTTGAAGCAATAGATAGCACAGTCTTATTTTCAGGAAACCTTTGTTTCGTATTTGCAACAAAAGAACTTATCTCAGCTTCATAAGAGGTCGGATCCAGAGAGTTTATGGCATAAAAACCTACAAGGTTATCTTTGTTTTTCTCGGCGAAAAGAAGGGTCTCGTCTGAGAAAGATTTGATTTGATCTTGAAATTCACTCGCAAACTTAGCTTCCGTTTGAGCATCTAGCTTCGTGCCCGACCTTTCATATTTATTTTTTAATTCAGCTATCTTCTTTGCATAACCATAACTTATCTGATTATACTCCGAAAGTTTTTCTGCATCCTTGGACCCCTTGATACTATAGGAGCCAATCGTATCCTCATAATTAGCCTCAAATTGCAGCTGGTCACCGTTATCTGCAATAAAGGGATAATGTTTTTCACCAGCAACAATATAGAAAAAATCAGGCAGGTTTGTTTTTCCCTTAACCAAGAAACTACCGCCGCTCAATTGAGCTGAGTCCAAAACGACGTTTTCGCTATACAAAAAAACTGTTTTTATACTGGAAGCATTCTGAAGGTGTCCTGCTACTTCGAAGTCATTGCTTTTATTGCAAGCTATAAAAGAAGTACACAGTAAGACAAATAAAGGAAGTCTTTTAATCATTATTTCTTTCGATAAATATGTTGCTGATAAACCGTTTCAAATATAGGAATTTAGGATGCAGACCAGAAGCTATCCCGAAAGCAATGCTCTGCAATTGGACTATTTTACTTTCAGCTAGCATAGAACTAATAATTAATACTATTCAATTTACTGGTTCGATTAATGGCAGCGGCCCAGGGTAGCGTTAGAAACGCTTAAGAAAGTGAACAACTGGCATGGAGTTCGAGCCATTATCAAAAAATCTACTGCAACGAGACCCGTATGACTGCATAGCTATTAACACAATTTTACACTACTGGTGGCATTATAGTTTCATAGCTTTATTGTTCGTTCAATATTTACTTGCTCTAAAAATATTTCATCGTGAGATATAACAATTAGGGTTCCTTTTACGGCACAAGACATCGAACTCCAAGACTAGATTCTAAGAGTAATCTTATATATCAGAATAACAGCAAGTTACAAGGTAAAAAAAATGGGACAAGTCTAAAAAGATAGACTTGTCCCAAGACGTGACCCCGCTGAGGCTCGAACTCAGGACCCACAGATTAAGAGTCTGTTGCTCTACCAACTGAGCTACGGAGTCGGGAGTGCAAAGAAACAAAAATCTTTGTTTTTCTGCAACTGATAATGCTATTTTATATAATTCCTTGTTTAAACAGCATATAGTTCTTCCCGCTGTTGCTTTACAGACTCGTTGCCGATGTATTCATCATAAGTCATTAACTTATCGATTATACCGCCGGGGGTAAGCTCAATAATGCGGTTAGCAACCGTATTTACCAGCTCATGGTCCCTTGAGGTGAATAAAATAGTTCCTTTGAAGTCTTTCATACCATTATTAAGGGCGGTGATTGATTCGAGATCCAGGTGGTTGGTAGGTTCGTCAAACATCAGCAGATTTGACTGCTGAAGCATCATACGCGAAAACATACACCTCATCTTTTCTCCTCCTGAAAGAACAGAACACTTTTTCAATACTTCTTCTCCCGAAAAAAGCATCTTACCTAAGAAGCCCCGTATAAATTGCTCGTCTTTTTCGCTATCGCTATACTCACGAAGCCAGTCAATCAAATTGAGATCCTTGCCTTCGAAGTACTCACTATTTTCAATTGGAATATCGGCGATACTGATGGTTACGCCCCATTTAAAAGTACCTGTAAAGTCAGAATCACGGCCGCTTAATATATTGTAAAAAGCAGAGGTAGCCAGACTGTTTTGAGAAACAACCGCGATTTTATCCCCTTTGTTTACCATCAGGTCAACCTTATTAAATAATAGCTCATTGCCCAGCTTCTTACCCAGTTTTTCAATCTGTAGGATCTGATCGCCCGCTTCCCGGCCCTGGTTATTAAACATGATAGCCGGATATTTACGGCTGGAAGGTTTGATTTCGTCTATATTAATTTTCTCTAAAGCCTTTTTACGACTGGTGGCCTGTTTGGACTTGGAAGCGTTCGCACTAAAACGCCTGATGAACTCCTGCAATTCCTTCACCTTATCCTCCATTTTCTTGTTTTGATCGGAGCGCTGACGCAAGGCAAGCTGACTGGATTCATACCAGAACGAGTAGTTGCCCGTATAAATACTCATCTTCCCAAAATCAATGTCGACAATATGAGTACAAACACTGTCCAAAAAGTGCCGGTCGTGAGAAACAACCAGTACTATATTCTCATATCCAGCTAAAAAATCCTCCAGCCAGGCTATAGTATCAATATCAAGGTCATTGGTCGGCTCATCAAGCAATAAAATATCCGGATTTCCAAACAAGGCCTGCGCAAGCAACACCCTCACCTTTTGATTACCATCAAGCTCTTTCATCAGCTTATAGTGATACTCCTCCTTTATACCCAGGTTGCTTAAAAGAGTTGCAGCATTATTTTCAGCATTCCAACCATCCATTTCCGCAAATATTGTTTCAAGCTCACCCGCTCTTTCACCATCTTTATCAGTAAAATCTTCCTTGGCATACAGGGTATCCTTTTCCTTCATTACGTCAAACAACTCCTTATGCCCCATAAGTACTGTTTCTATAACAGGCACCTCGTCAAACTCATAGTGATTCTGCTTTAACACAGCCATGCGCTCGCCTGGAGTAATACTAATAGAACCGGTAGTCTGATCAACCTCACCCGAAAGGATCTTCATAAATGTGGACTTGCCCGAGCCATTAGCTCCGATCACTCCATAACAATTGCCATGAGTAAACTTAAGATTAACGTCTTCAAACAAAACCCTTTTGCCATAGCGCAGGGATAAATTAGATACTGAAATCATGCTTATTATAATCGAAACGCAAATTTACGAAATATTGCCCTCTAAAGCGAGCATCCATATAAAAGCACGTATATTAGCCCAAACTAACTTTGATACGCCACTTAGAAGTTCATGAAAATTACGATTAAGATCACTTTTCTAGCTTTGTCTATCCTTACTTTCCTGAGCGGAAACGTTGCTGCACAAACTAAAGAGCCGCGAGCTCAAAACATATTTGTAGAACTCGGAGGACCGGGCTTACTTTTTTCGGCCAATTATGATACCCGCTTTACTCAAAAACGCGATGGTATAGGAGGACGTATTGGCGCAGGCTATGTAGCGGCCGACAACAATTCCTTATTTACCCTACCTCTGCAGGTAAACTATTTGCTGGGTGTTCATAATAAATATTTTGAAATTGGACTCGGCGCAACTTATATGGGAGCTCATGATGATGACAAGGAGGACTTTCTTTCTTTCGAAACTTCAAGCTTCATCGGGACTATGACCTTTGGTTATCGTTATCAGCCAGAAATCCGGGGATTCTCATTTCGTGCAAGTATCAATCCCGTCTTCAATAGGTCAAACTTCATACCTTATTTCGCCGGTATTAGTTTCGGCTATACATTTTAGCGCTGCCCTTCACCTTCCAAGATAGCTTGCCTAACTTGCTCACTTTTTGCTCTAAGTACACGCCTAAATTAGGCCCAATGAAAATAACTCAGGAAACCAGGGAGTATGCAGTGTAGCGAATGTTCAATGCTTCCGAAGAATTTATAAAGACGGCAGTAACCCGTACTTGAAACAGCCCCGATATTGTGCAAGAATCACCTTATACAGCCGCTAAATAAAGTCAATCATTGTATAATAAAAAGAAACAAGTACGCCCCACGGGGGCGCTTACTTATTTCTTTTTAACAGCTAAGTCAATATCTTTTGAATTAGTTTTTTTGCCTGCCTGATAGTCAGACTGTCCTTTTTTACCATCATTAGATGGCGCTTTCTTAATATTTTTACCACCCTTGTCTTTACTCATATGTTGATATTTATTTGTTTACTGATTTATTGTTAGAATGTTCTTCCTTAGTTAAATAACGAACTTGTGCATTATGCAGACTAAATCTATAAAGACCAAAGGAATAAGAAAGGAGCCGACTTAAGATCGGTCCTACTAAGTATTAAATTTAATAACGCTTAATAAACTTAATTGTTTCAAAAGTGGTTTAATGGTAATCGGCTTTTCATTAGTCATCGTAAAATTGGAAGATACCGAGTGAAAATACCAATAATGCGCGTTCTGGCATCACATTAGCTGATTAATACTTTAATTATGGAACACCTGAGCAGAAAAACATTCAAAAACGACTTTTTCAACACCTTTCCAGGCGATAGAAGCGGTGATCTCACTCCCAGGCAAACGCCGGGTGTGCTGTATAGCAACGCCCTCCCCAGCCCCGTAGAAAAGCCTGTTTTACTAGGATGGTCAGGAGAACTGGCCACCGAATTAGGAGTCAACAATCCCAACCAGGAAGACGTCCATCTATTAGGAGGTAACCTTATAACCCCATCCATGGCCCCTTATGCTGAATGTTATGCGGGCCATCAGTTTGGAAACTGGGCCGGTCAGCTTGGAGACGGACGCGCAATAACACTAGGCGAATGGATAACACCCCAAGGACACACTTCACAGTTCCAACTTAAAGGTGCCGGACCCACAGCTTATTCCCGACGTGGAGATGGAAGAGCTGTACTGCGTTCTTCCATCCGCGAGTTTCTTATGAGCGAAGCCATGCATTATTTAGGCATACCAACCACCCGTGCATTAAGCTTGGTAGCTACCGGCGATAGAGTACTAAGGGATATGTTCTATGACGGTAGACCTGCTTATGAAAAAGGAGCCATTGTGCTAAGGACGGCTCCAAGCTTTCTGCGCTTCGGAAGTTTCGAACTCCTAGCCTCAAGAAATGACCTCTCTAACTTAAGCCATCTCGTAAACTGGACGATCGACAAGTATTACCCTCACGTAGAAGGCCAAGGTGACGACAAGATACTTAAGTGGTTTGAAGAGGTAATTGATCGCACAGCCAGTATGGTGGTCCACTGGCAACGGGTTGGTTTTGTCCATGGAGTAATGAATACGGACAATATGTCTATTCTTGGGCTAACAATTGATTACGGGCCATTTTCGTTTCTCGACAATTACGATCCTTCTTTCACTCCTAACACTACAGACTTGCCGGGAAGAAGATATGCATTTGGCCAGCAGGCTAATATTGCCTACTGGAACTTGAGTTGCCTTGCAAATGCTATTGCACCTCTCTTTAAGGACACATCGCAACTTGAGGCTACCCTTAAATTATACGAAGATTACTACTGGAGCAGATATTACAACATGATGGGAGATAAACTTGGTATAGATACAGTCCATACTAAGGATGTGAAACTTATACAAAATTTTGAAGAGGTATTGACTCTTATTCAACCAGATATGACTATCTTTTATCAATTGTTAGCAGAAGTACCCTCGAAAGAGATGAGCCTTGCACATGTTTCTGATCACTTCATCACCGCTTTTTATACGGAGCCAATACCAGATCAGCTTCACATGCTTTATCAATTGATCCAAGACTATCTGAAGCGACTTGACACCAATAAGTGCACAAGAGAAGAATCCCTTTTGAAAATGGAAAAAAGCAACCCACGTTTGATACTTAGAAACTACCTGTTAAGCATGGCAATCGAAGAAATGGAAAAAGGCGAGAACGGCCTGTTTAAAAAGCTGCAACTTGCAATCAAAGATCCTTATTCAGCAAACTCCGATGAGTTTTTTCAAAAACGCCCAGACTGGGCAACATCAAGGGCAGGCTGCTCCATGCTGTCATGCAGCTCTTAAGTTAAAGCACAAAAAGTCTTATTGTAACCGAAACACCAAAAAAGAATGCATACGTCCTTTCACGTTACTGCATTTTACTTAACATACATGCGTTTAAATTCTATAACCCCGGTTTTTGACATTTATTCAATATAAAACTAATACTCTTACTAAGTGGCTTTTATATTTTAAAAATTGGATTATATTTGCTGCAACACCTTTATTTTGTTTGAATGTATATCGAGCACTTTAATACTTTATACCTTGAACTGATCGGTCTGCATTGGCTACGATCCTGACAAATTCGAACTTTAACCTTAATTCTAAATATATGTTACAACAGCAAAAGCAAGTTAACTACATGGCGCCCTTTATTACATTAGTAATATTGTTCTTCTTTGTAGGATTTCTGACGACAGCAAACGGCCAGTTTCAAGGCCCTTTAAAAGCTGCATTTTTAAGCGGAGCAGGTGATTTAAAAAACACCTTTGCAACCTTGATATCATTTTCCTGGTTTTTGGCCTACCCTCTTACCGGCGGTATAGGCGCATCCTGGGTAGACAAATACGGCTACAAGCGAACACTAATCCAGGCCCTGCTTGTTATGATCGTAGGTCTTGGCATTTTTTGGGCATCTTCATGGTATACTGTTAAGTTTCCTGAATCTGCCGTGCAGTTATCTTCAGCAAGAATTCCGGTAGGATACTTTATCTTTTTGCTTGGTTCATTTGTGGTAGGTTCTGCTGCTACAATTCTTCAGGTTGTAATCAACCCTTATTTAACGGCTTGCGACGTAAAGAACACACAACCGGTTCAACGTTTAAATATCGGCGGGTCTTCAAACTCTATTGGTACAACTGTAGCTCCTTTCTTTGTAACCGGAATCGTGTTTGGCGGTCTGGCAATGGAAGACGTTCAGATTAACCAGTTACAGGTTCCCTTCCTGGCTTTAATGGCAATTATAGGTTTGGTTACTTTTATCCTTTCAAGACTTTCATTGCCAGACATTCAGGGAACAAGAGCCGAAACAGGTACTAAACTTGAGAAAAGCGTTTGGTCATTCAGCCACCTTAAACTTGGTGTAGTCGCTATTTTCGTTTATGTGGGTGTAGAAGTTTGTATAGGTGCTAATATAAACCTATATGCTCTTGAGCTACAGGCAACAGGAAAGAATTTTTCATTCTTCGGAATGAACTTCCTTACCATCTTTGGGATTAACTTTTCGATACCTGCGCTCATGGCAACATTATACTGGGGAGGAATGCTTGTTGGCCGTTTAGTATCCAGCTCACTGAGCGAAATATCACCTCGCATCCAGCTCACAGTAACAGCTGTTCTTGCTACTCTAAGTACAGTGCTTGCTATTGCTGTTAATAATCCATGGTTGTTGGTTGGCGTTGGCTTATTTCACTCAGTAATGTGGGGAGCTATCTTCACAATGGCCGTTGATAAGCTTGGAAAATACACTTCTGTAGCTTCCGGAGCGCTTATGATAGGAGTTCTGGGAGGTGCTATACTTCCTCTGTTTCAGGGTATCCTTTCTGATGCAATGAATGGAGCCTGGAGATATACCTGGTTAATTGTTGTCTTAGGAGAGCTTTATATCTTATACTACGCCTTAGTTGGATCCAGAATCAAACAAGCTGCAGAGTAACGTCTGTTAAGGCATAAAAAAAGAGAGACTCTTAGGAAGAGCCTCTCTTTTTTTATGCCTTAAACAAAACACATTCAAGCTCCGGGCGACCTGTTTATGCTTACCCAAACCGCTATCTCGTTGGTTTTATTAACAGACATCACTGAAAGGTTACGTCATTTATACTGTAAGCCAAACCTTCTGTTGCCTCAGTTTTTGAAATGTGAATGGCGTTCAAAGATGCAACCACACCACCCCGGCTCGCTTATAACCTGAAAACATTGTCTGCCTAACAGCACCTGTCGGTAAGAATCTAACAAGTTCGCAATAATAGGCACTAAGCTAAATTCAAGCAAAAGAGCCAATACTCCAATATATAAAGCCTTTCCGTACAATAAAAAAGCCGCCACATACTTAGTCTGCAACGGCCCGAAAGCTTTAAAGAGAGCTGTTGTTATTTTCGTTTTTTATCCTCCCTGGCTCCCGTTTTAACTACTCTATACGTAACCGACTTCATTCTTGAAGCAAAGGGTTCAGACACCTGAGCTGGCTTAAAAGCAACTTTCTCAGGCGACTCATTAAACAGAAAAGTATACCATGTCAATCCCCCCAGGTATTCCCCGGCAACGCCGGCATGGTGCGAATCAAATTCCAGCTTTTTATTATTATTCCAGAAATACCCTACATGAAGAGAGTTCTTCTGATCAGGAAGCTCAGGATACACCGGCTTAGCATAATTAAAGCTCATATCCTTTTTAAACATAAACTCCGCATCCTGACTTAATGCACGAAAAGCGTCTCCTACCGGAATCACCCTTACTCCCAGTTGCCTTGCAGTATGTCTGTAAGCAGCTCTGGACTTAAAGTACATCTCATCCTCACTGGAGCCTATCTTACCATTTTCAAGTTGTCCAAATTGGGTATCATCTCCGCGATAAGCCCAGGTCTGATGCATTACAACCTCCGCGTCGGGTTGTATAGATTTCACATACTTGTATAAATTGGTCGCAAAAGGCTGATAAGTAGCAACATTGCTTGAAATAAGCGAATACTGCTGAATAACAACAAAATCCCATTTACCTTCACTCAGTAAAGCCTTAAGCGACTTGCCGTGATAAGGCCGCCCCTCGGCGCTGCCAGGATCTGCTTCAGCCGCCTTCGCATGGTTCCAGTGCCTTTCAAGTGAGCAGCCGCCAAGCTCAGCACGGCCAATTTCAAGCTTTTTACCTGCCGATTCAGCAATCTGAGGCAGGTACTTTGTGGCATTTGCAGAAAAGCTATTGCCAATTACAAACACCCTTAGCGGCTCATTTTTGTCTTTGTGGGCACTATCAAATAATTTGGATGAGCAGCCCGAAAAACAGAACAGCACCAGAGAGAGGATCAGAAAGAGAAATTTATTCGATTGTTTCATATTATTTTTCCTTATTTATTCTTTTTAACAGTATCAAATTCTTTTTGCAATAGACTTTCATAGGAAGGCTCTTATCAAATTTACAACTTAGATGGTGATTGTGATAAGAAACGCCCGATAGCTCCCATCCCAAATTTGTCGCGAATAGTATCCAGCGCTTTGTATAATTCTTTTTTCCTATCTAAGTCACTAAAAAGGTCGCCTTGCAGGTTTTGGCACAGAAAATCACTTACTCTAACTCCCAGAAGTCTCACTGCAGATCTTTTATCATATGCTGTGTCAAAGAGCCGTTTCACCGCATTAATGATTTGGTCGTCTGAAGCTGTAGGCTCAATTTTAATCTGCCGGGTAAGCGTACCGAAATCCGAGTATCTTATCTTAACTGAAATACAAGTACAGAGCTTACCTTTTTTTCTTAGCAGGAAAGCTACTTTTTCACTCATGATTATGAGTTCATTTTTCATAAGTAACTCATCTGTGGTATCTTGTTCAAAGGTTTCTTCCTTACTTATGCTTTTTTGGTCATGTACCGGCATCACCGGAGAATCGTCTTCTCCCTTTGCCCTGCTGACTAAATCGCAGGCATAGTCGCCCAGCCTGTTTGTCAAATGCTTTACAGGTACTAATGACAAATCGCCTAATGTCACTACTCCAAGCTGATGGAGTATTTGAGCCGTTTTTTTGCCTATCCCAGGCATTTTCTCTATTGGCAGGGGTCTGAGATAATCTCTTTCGGAGCCGTGCGGTATTACAATGGCGCCATCAGGTTTCACCTCATTGGTAGCAATTTTAGTAATCAGTTTGTTAGAGCCAAGAGCATACGAGATCGGCAAACCCAGCTCAACTATTACTTTTTGCTTTAAGTGAGCCGCAAGTTTTTCACTACCAAAATACCGGTCCATCCCGCTTACGTCTGCATAAAACTCATCTATACTTGCTTTCTCCAAAACAGGTACTTCCTTGCAAAGCATATCCGTCACTAACTTTGAATAATGGCTATAAGACCGATGGCAACCTTTTATAACGATTGCCTGAGGGCAGAGCTGCAAAGCTTTCTTCATAGGCATAGCACTATGAATACCGAAAGCTCTCGTTTCGTAACTGCAAGCTGCTACAACGCCTCTGCCTTCAGAACCGCCGACAATTAACGGTGCTTTTTCCAAAGCTGGATTTTTAAGTCTTTCTACGCTTACAAAAAAGCTGTCCAGATCGAAGTGAATAATTTGCCTTGCAGAAGCATTCATTAATGCTAATATACCTGTAAAGTATCGA
The DNA here is from genome assembly GCA_002332615.1 of Sphingobacteriaceae bacterium UBA2059. Taxonomy (GTDB): domain Bacteria; phylum Bacteroidota; class Bacteroidia; order Sphingobacteriales; family Sphingobacteriaceae; genus Arcticibacter. The sequence goes on from DDAL01000021.1 coordinate 13,479, forward strand.
TTTTAAAATAAGAGCATTGCGTTTGATGCAGCTTGCTGCAATCATCCTTTCCAAAAAAAATAAAGAAACATCCCCACTTGATTCTCTTCCACCATCATTGAACATTTTTTTGTCATAAGCCCAGAAGCAGAGCGTTCTTTGGCTAATAAAAGATATTTTTGTCTTTATATATAAAGCATATGGAAACTACAGATATCATAGATGTAACTTCAATTGAGCCTCGTCTTAAACACCCAACCATTTTTGACAAGTTTGACTCCTTATTACCGGGCCAGGCTTTTACCATTCATAACGACCACGACCCTAAGCCCTTATACTACCAGTTGCTGGCAGAGCGGGGCAATACGTTTACATGGGCGTATACTGAAAATGGCCCCGAATGGTGGAAAGTGACCATTGGCAAGAACGCTGAAGGCCAAAAAGAAACGACCATAGGCGAGCTCGTTGCCAAAGATTATCGCAAGGCCCAGGTATTTAAAAAGATGGGCATTGACTTTTGCTGCGGCGGAAAGAAAACACTCAGCGAGGTTTGCACTAAAAAAGGATTAGACATCCATAAGGTCGAAGAGGAACTTTCGGCAATAGAACACCAGACAGGTAGTCTTTCGCACAATTTCCAGCAGTGGGAGCTTGACTTCCTGAGCGACTATATTGTTAATACCCACCACCGCTATGTTAAAGAGTCCATTCCTTTCATAACAGAGNNAACAGAGCTTTCGCAAAAAGTTGCCCGTGTGCACGGCGCCACTCATCCCGAGCTGGTGCAGGTTGCCGATGTATTTGGTCATATTGCCGCCGATCTGAGCATGCACCTGCAAAAAGAAGAAAACATCCTGTTCCCTTACATAAAACAAATGATTGGCGCCCAAAAAAACGGAGCAAGCCTGAACCAGCCTCATTTTGGCCAGGTAGCCAATCCTATACAGGTAATGGAAGCTGAACATGAGGGTGCTGGCGAAGATCTTTCTGAGATAAGAAAGCTTACCCGCGACTATCAGCTGCCTGCGGATGCATGCACTTCCTACCGGATACTTTTGCAAAAGCTGGAAGAGTTTGAAAATGACTTGCATCAGCACATTCACCTTGAAAATAATATTCTTTTCCCTAAGTCGGTAGAGCTTGAAGAACAATTAAGGAGCAGCCTCGCTTAGTACTATAGAATCACAGTGCCAGACCGGCCTTCTTACGAAGCCGGTCTGGCACTGTGTAAACATTCAGCGTAAAATTTCGACCGGCAAACATTATCACTGCCCTTGTCAAGCCTTTTAAATACTATGAAGAGAAACATTAATTTACAGGAGCTTTCCAAAGATCATCATCAGGGTTTACTCTTATGCTGGAAGATACGTCAGGGAATAAAACGAACGATCGAAACCGACAGAATTGCGGCGTATTGCCGCTATTTTTTTGACAATCATCTTCTTTCCCACTTCAAAGAGGAAGAGGAGCACGTTTTTGCCTGTATGCCCGACACAAACCCGTTAAAGCGGCAAGTCCTTAGCGAGCACCAGGAGCTGAGACAGGCATTCAAGGCACTTTCTGCAAAGCAATCCGTCGAAAACTTGCTCAGTCTGGCCAATCTGCTGGAGGCACATATTCGGTTCGAAGAACGCACGTTGTTTCCTCATATGGAGCAAGCCCTTACTGATGAGCAACTGAATAGTATAGGCGTCAAGCTCCGCACCATTCACCAACCTTTTACAGACACGCATGCAGATGAGTTTTGGCAAGCCGGTAATTGACAGGAACACAAGCATACACGATTTGCTAAAGGCAGATCAGGCGGCAGTTATTACAGCTCTTGTAAAGCTCAATAAAAACTTTGCCAGGCTCGAAAATCCTCTGCTGAGGAAGATACTTGCAAAAAGGATTACCATTGCAGACGCCTGCAAAATTGCCGGATGCAGCCTGCACAGCTTCTTTGAAACGATGAGATCCATTGGCTTCCTCTTAAAGGATGAACCCCCTGAGGACGCATCCCGGCAAGCATCGTATGCGCGTCATGATACCACTGCTAGTATCGAACTGGATGTACGTCCCATCCTAGCCCTGGACAAAGACCCCCTTAAGCAGATAATGATTAAGACAATGGAGCTAAAGCCCGGCCAGACCTTAAAAATCATTAACAGCTTCGAACCCCTGCCGCTCATAAACCTCCTATCCAAAAAGGGCTTCGATTCGCATACCGAAGTTATGGATAAAGATACGGTATACACCTACTTTTATCTTGCAGAACCGGCAATATATGCAGCTGAGGCGCCCCTCGCTGAAGAACATACAGATGAAGAATCATTCAGCGATCTGCTTAAACGCTTTGAAGGCAAACTGGATAAAGTGGATGTGCGTGCGCTGGATATGCCTCAGCCGATGGTTACTATTCTGGACCGGCTTGATGTTATGGCTGCCGGCAATGCTTTATTTGTGCATCATAAAAAGGTACCTGTCTATCTGCTTCCGCAGCTGGAAGAAAAAGGCTTCAAATACAGCATCAGAAAAGAAGACGAACATAACATCTTACTGCTTATATACAAGCCATGAATACGTTCAGAAAACAGGCACCTGCCTTATACCCCATTGTGTTAAGCCATTACCTGGCATCAGGCTTTTGCTTTGTAGTTCTTTCGGCTATGCTTTTATGCGCAGCAGGTAGCCTGCACGACCATTATTTCCAGCCACAATTACTGGCAATAACCCATATGGCAGCGCTTGGCTGGGCAACTCTCATAATATTTGGTGCAGCCTATCAGCTTATACCCGTTGTGTTTGAAACCGATCTTTACAGCTTTAGACTACCCTGGCTAAGCTTTGCATGCTTTATACCCGGTCTTATATTGCTTGTGTATTCTTTTTGGTTGTTTGACACTGGTCTATACATGCAAGCCGGCGGGCTTTTGGTGCTCCTGGCCATACTTATTTTTTGCTATGTTGTATTTCGTACCGCCGCCCGGTCTGCAAACAGAAGCATACAGCACGACTATATTCTGACTGCCTGTATATGGCTTGCCTCGACGGCTGTGATGGGTGTATTGCTGGTGTTTAATTTCAGTTATGCTTTCTTGCCTAAGGATCACCTTCATTTTCTTAAACTTCATGCCCACATGGGGCTTTCCGGATGGTTCCTCCTGCTTATAATAGGCGTAAGCTCAAAGCTTATTCCCATGTTCATTGTTTCGAGAGATTTGAAGAATAGTTTGTTGGTGTGGGCCTACTACCTGACAAACGCTTCGCTGCTGCTTTTTCTTGCAGATACTTACCTTAACGGCATCAATGTAAAAACGTACTTTATTGCCGGCTTAAGCATGTTTGCATTGGCAGCTTACATAGCATATGTTTACAGGTGCTTTAAATCGAGAGTGAAAAAGAAGCTGGACCTGCCCATTGTCAATACGCTTATCTCCATTGCCATGCTTGCTGTAGCGATGCTTGTACTGCCGCTCATTATTTACTTTCATTTAAAAGCCGACCCGCGTAGCGTGCAGTACAGCACCTTGTATGGTTCGCTTTTGCTTATAGGCTGGCTAAGCTCCATCATTTGCGGACAAACATTTAAGACCCTTCCGTTTATAGTATGGATAAACAGGTATGAACATCTGGCCGGTAAAGCCAGGATACCGCTGCCTGCAGAGCTGTACAAAGAGAACCTATTGAAGCTTCAAACCTTATTCTTCATCCTGTTTGGCCTCACCTTTTTTGCAGGGCTGTTCTTTAAGAACCCTATCCTTACCTATACCGGCGCGGCCTGTCTGCTGGCAAGTGCGCTGCTCTATATGCTAAACCTTTGTTATCTTATTTTTTCAAAAACACAAACCAGTCATGACAGACTTTGACATTACCAATGCCGACACTTTTCTAAGCGCCGAAGTTATGGAGTCCTTGCGTAGCGTGATCGACCCCGAACTGAATATTAATATAGTAGACCTGGGGCTGGTTTATAGGGCAGATGCCAGCGAGGCTGATAAAACTATAACCGCAGACATGACGCTTTCTACCAGATACTGCCCCATGGGCAATGCTATCTTAGCAGCAGCAGAAAACTGTCTTAAGCAGCACTATAAGGAATACTCCATACAGGTTAACCTTGTATGGGAGCCGCAATGGACTCCGGATCGCATTACGCCGGAAGGGCTCAAGCAACTTGGCCGGTAGCAGGTCAACGGGTTGTAAACCCCATCAGTATAAACCCGGTACTGAACCGACCTTGCTACGGGATGTGTACAGCCTGCGCGAAGGATACATGCGCTATGCTGCCACTAGAAACATGGACACATCATGGGTACATCATGGCTTCATTACGGATGTATGCCGAGCCTGACACGAAGCACCTATTCAGTTTTTATACCTGTAAGGACTGGTTGTATCACTAAAACCATGTGGGATAGCTTGAAGAGCATTAAAGCGTGAGGAAAGCTTCGCTCGTTTCATCCTTCGAATTGTATAAGTCAATCAGGCTGTCGGCAAGCTGCTCCGCACGGTGTATGATAAGCTCTCCGGCCGGAGTGTAGGCAGGATTGGTATGATCTATGTATATATGGTGGTAGTCGATGTCCCATTTCTTCGCCTCCCGGGCAAGCACCTTAGTCATTTCTATTCGCGATGCCAGAAGCACATTCTTTAGGGATGAGTTATCTTTTTTAAGCGCGTCGGCAGTGCTGCTCAGGCTTAAAAAGCAACCCTTTCGCTCAGGTTTCATGGTTTCGAGCACCGTACGGGCAAATATAAAACTGCTGGAAAGCGTAGCACCAACAACCGTTTCCCAATCATCATACTGCATATCCAGCAGGCAGCGTGAGCGCAGTTTGTTACCAAAAAACTGAAGCGCCAGGTCAATGGGGCCAAACTCTTCAATGATATTTTCTACCAGGTCGGCCATTTTTGCATAATCATAATCATCCACCAGTTCGGTAACCAGTCGTCCCGCCAGCTCTTTGCCCACACACTTATGAAGCTCAACAACTTCGTCAAAGTTCTTAGCGGCCACTATAACAGTTACGTCTTTTTGAAGTAAGCGGGCCACCAGTTGCCTGGTAAGCCGGCCAGATACACTATTTATAAAAACGATTTTAGCAGTTAATATCTTTTTCATCAGCATATGCTTAAGGGGCAACAGCGGCCATCATTTCTTCTTCTTCTTTACCCGCTTTATTCTTGCGCAGTTTCTTCCTGATCTTAACCCATGGCCTTAAGTTAAGAGATCCAAAGCTGGTTAATAACACAAGTATTAATACCAGGAAACCCGCCAGTATTATAAACCCAAAGATTTCCTTTGAGGCAGTTAGAGTAGCCTGCGCTTGCACAGCGGCCCACATACTTTGGGTAGCCAGGGTTTGCGCAGCCTCGGCACTTTGGCCCTGCGAAAGAGCCATTTGCATTACAGGGTTATAGCGCGATGTAAAAAAGGGATCGTTAGTATCCATACGTTCGGCAATACTTCTTAAATGATGAGCCTGGCCGGTATAAAGAGCAAAAGAATATACAGCACTCCAAAATGCAGGGCCTAAAAATGACCGGAACAGAATAAGAATAGAAGCGCAGCTTTGCATCTGGGCCATCGACAGCTTTTCGGCTGCATACAAACCAAGAGCTATATAGAGTAAGGTCATGGCCAGTCCTTTTATAAAGGATGGAAAGAGTAAATAGCGCAACTCTATGATACTGCCAAAAAGAAAGTACAATACAATATGATAGACGATAAACAGTGAAAAGCCGGTAAATACCAAACCTTTAATCTTTAGCTTTTTTTCAAACCAGAAATAGCACATAATGCCGCCGGCAAGTGCTCCTGCAGCCATCATTAAATTAAGATAAGCATTTGTTTGCGAACTGTACTTTAGAATACCGGTGGTAAAGGCGCTCTGAATATTGGAAGAAGAAAAGAATGCGCCCATTAGAAAGAAAAAGATAAGCGACACATACACGTTCTTTTTCTTAATAACTCCCAAAAGCAGGTAAGGTCTTTTAAGCATAAGCTGGCGGCGGGCAAACCAAAGCGCCAGCAGGGCCGACGTAAACAAAGCTGCGTTGAAATAAAAGGAGTCGAACCAGCTCAATACTTTTCCGTAGCAGAAAACGAAGTCCACCAACAGCAGGGCTGCGCTCAGTATAACCAGACTCAGCCAGTCAAATTGATACATGCGCACCGGTTTGGATGCGTAGCAGCTATGACAAAACACAAGCACAAGGAGCATGCAAACCAGCATGAACGGAATGGCCAGTGTGTAAACAAGTTGCCAGTTGTGCTGGTAGGCAAGTAAGGAACTGAAATATGCCGAAAGCATGCTCATTCCTATTGAAAGCGGATAAAACACAGAGTAAAATCTGGAGCGCTCTCCCTGAGGGCTTATAAGGAACATAATAGGCAGTATAACTTCTATCATTCCAAGCATTTTAACTATTCCGGTAAGAAAACTTGCAATAATGATCAGTACCGCGTTGTCTGTGCTTGCGCATAGATAACTGAGCAAGATGAGCGCCGTAAAACAGCCAAGCAGCATCGTTTTGCTTTTGTACCGTTGCTTGGTGCGCGCAATCAATGGGAATGCCACCATCATACCGATCGGAGCGGCATAGTTAGCCATCATGAAGTCTTCGCTAAGCAGGCCCAGCGTGCCGGTCATTTCGCTCACGTTGCTTATATAGATGCCATTGATGGTGAGCATCGGAATTGTAAGCACTATGATTAGCAGCAACTGCACAGGGGCAGGCACCCAATCGTGAAAAAGGCCTCTTTTATACATGGCTCAACCAGACGTTAAAGTGACTCAATTTCTGCGTTCATTCCGGCCCGCAGCTTCCCGAGGCTAGCCTCATCATTATCGGAGGTAAACTCAATGCGCACCGGGATGCGCTGCTGCACTTTTACGAAATTGCCTGTGGAGTTATCTACTGGTATCGTCGAATATTTTGCGCCGGTAGCCTGAGAGATAGCGGTGATCTTTCCTTTGTATACTTTATGATTTAAAGCATCGATTGTTACTTTCATCAGCTGCCCTATATGTAAACGTTCAATTTGAGTTTCTTTATAATTTGCTACTATCCAGCGCTGCGATCCGCGCACAATAAACAACATCGACTGACCCGGCTGTACAAGCTGGCCTTCCTGGATGGTTCTGCGTCCTACCACACCATCATAGGGTGCCCTTATTACGGTATAAGATACGTTTAGCCGGGCCATGTCCAGGGCGGCCTTTGCTCGTTTTATTTCGGCCTCATTCATACCAATGCGATTTCCGGCTTCTACAGCCGACAGCGCTGCTGACTGCCTTTGCTTAAGCAGGGCATCAAACTGCGCTTTCATGGCATCGTACTCGGTTTTAACCTGCTCAAACTGCTGGCGGGTTACCACATCGTCCTGCAACAGGTTTACATACCTTTTAAAGTTATTTTCTGCATTCCACAGCCGCGCCCGGGCAGCTGCAATGTTAGCGTCGGACACGCCAATATTGTTTTTTACGGTATTGACTCCGGAATAGCTTAATTTTTCAGCAGCCCTTGCATTAATATAAGCCGCCTCGGCCTGTTCCTGGGCAATTTTTAGTTCACGATCGTCAATAACAATCAGGGTATCGCCTTTTTTAACCGGCTGGTGATCGGTAAAACTAATGGTTTTTATGTATCCTCCTACCCGCGTATTAACGGGTGCTATGTACTCTTCAACCTGGGCATCGTTGGTGTATTCAGACTTGTTGAGTTTAAAGTACACTTTAATTCCCCATCCTATCCCCACCACTATACCCGCAATGAGCAGAGTATTTATGAGTATAATATTGTTTTTTGTAAGGCCTTTATTTTTCTGCTTATGGTTTGACATAGTGTGCTTATTTACAAGGTGCCTGTTGCCCTTTTAAGTTGATAATAGGTATAGATAATGGTCGATTCGGCATTTTTTTGCTGCAGTTCGGCTTCGAGCTTTGCATTAGTTGCATCGAGCAGGTCGGCCAGGATGGCCATTTGATTAAGGTATTTCTTTTCAACGATCCTGAAGTTTTCGCGTGCCAGCTGCACGCTTTTCTGCGCGTTGGCCAGCACTTGTTTCGATTCCCGGTGCTTGATAAAAGCTGTTTTTACATTGAGCTCCACCGTTTGTTCCTGTACATTCAGCGCCTGCCGTTGCTGTTCGAGCTGGGTTTTTGCGAGTTGAATATTTTTTGGGGCATTATACAAAGAGGCTATATTGTAAGAAAGACCCAGCCCGGCCTGCCAGCCATTGCTATACATATCGCGCGCCGGAGACACGGTGGTAAGAGGCCTGGTAAGCGAATTGCCGGCGCTTAAGCTTAGAGCAGGAAGGCGGTCGGCACGGGCTGCCTGTACTCCCTTCTCTGCCACCTTTACGTTTAGCCTTGAGGATTGCAGGTCAGGATAGCTTATCATCGCTGTTTCCATTGCTTTATCTAACCCTTCTGTTTCGTCTTTACTTAAAAGCGACGTACTGTCGGGCAGTATGACGGTATTGCGCGTAAAGCCCAGCGCTATATCCAGCTGCTGGGTCAATATGGCTATGTTGTTTTCTATTTGCTGCACGGCTGTCTGCAAGCCGGTTATCAAAAGTTCGTTGCGTATTATATCATTACGGGTTACCATACCTTCTTTATACATGCGGCTTATATTGGCAATGCGCACTCGGGCCAGTTCGATGTTGCGGCGGTACACGTCGCGCTGATTGTAAAGTCTGTAAAGTTCGAAGTAATTGCCGGCAAGCAGCAACTTAATGTCCATCGCATTGCGCTGGTAACTGAGCGTTGCAAGCTGCTCCTGTAAGGTTGCAATGGCTATAGAATTACTGATAGCCCCCCCCTTAAATAAAAGCTGACTGGCCTGCAAGGATAGCGAGTTGCCAAAATGAGGCATGGAAACTTTGACTTTATTTCCGAAGCTCTTATCGTAAACAACAGCATCGCCCAGGTAAGACGCCGTTACTGATGCGCTAAGGTTTGGATTCCTCAGAGTTCTGGCTACCTCCGTACGCTCCCTGGCTATATCTATACCCAACCTTGCGGCTTTGAGTTGCAAATTACTGTCGGCAGCTATACGGAACACATCTTCCACAGACATTCGCCTGTAAACGGTGTCCTGCGCCCGGGAGGAAGTGTACCACAAGAGGGAAACGGAAACACAAATAAGTAAACTAATTCTTTTCATATTACACTGCTGCAAAGACGCGAGGTCATTCTAAATCAGCCGTGCAAATATCAATCACCAGAGCCCGCCTGCGAATGTCTTTAAGGTGGAACAATATGTCTGGATGTAGTATTTTATATACTATTCGGCAGCTCTGTATTGAGACGGGGTAAGTCCGGTGTGTTTTTTAAAGAACTTTGTAAAGAAGAACTGATCGCTGAAGTGAAGCTTTTCGGCAACCCGGCCTATGCTTAGCGAGAGGTCGCGCAGAAGAAGCTTGGCCTCCATAATAACTGCCCTGTCTATAAATTCGCCTGCTGTGCGCCCCGTGGTTTCTTTAAGGGTCTGGCTTAGATGCCTGGGTGTTACAAACAGGTGTTCGGCGTAGAACTGAACACTTCTCTCTTCTCTGAAATGCTTTGAAAGTAAACGAAGGAATTTCAGGCTGAGCTCCTGTGGCCGGTTCATTTTAACACTGTAAGCTGTGTTATAAAGTCTGTAAAGGGATGCTGCTTCATAAAACAAGGTTAAAAAGCCATGGCGCTTTTTTTCCATGGCGAAGGGGGTATCCTGATCGCCGGCTACGGTGCGCATAACAATTTCAATAAGCTGCAAATAGGATGTTAGCTCGTGCGGGGTTATTTCGTAAAAAGGTTGAAAGCCCGAGGCAAATGTTTCCATTAGCCTGGATGTATTTGAGCGCACTCCGTTCCAGCTTAAGAAGTCGCGGCTGAAGGTGAGTCCGGTGAGCGAAATGTCGCTGCTGAATGAGCTGAACTCATAAACAGAATTGGGCAGGACAAACAGCAGAGAGTTTTTTTTTACTATAAAGTCGGAAAGGTTAAATTTGAGATTGATTTCTCCTTGTTTGAGCAGAATAACATTAAACTTTGCGGGGCGGTAAACTTTTCCGATTTCGATAGTTTGTGACATTTCCTTCTCCGTGAAAACGGGCACATCGTTCGTAAGAAAGTCGGTATTACCAAAGCTGTTCATAAGCAAACCAAAGGTAATAATTTGATCTAAAACGCAGCAGCTGGCAATAAAGCTGTCAAAAGCCAATGCGCATGCCTGCTCCCAGCATAATAATGTCCGTTAGCGGGAGTCCGCGAGTGTTCTGAAAGTAACTGATAAGGTATAACTCGTTGGTGTTAAACTCGGAATAAACGCTGAACGTTTTAATTGCGGACGCTTTAAACACTTTGCGGGCATCAAACTTTACCTCATTGCTTATGCAAACATGCGGACGCAAAGCGGGCGACCACCAGTAATACCCTTTGGGATACTGTTCATTATCCCAGGCTACATTTAGATGCCGGCCTGCGGTATAGGCTATAAAGAGCCCAGGATTAAGGGGGTAAAAAGTAGCTTTATTGCTTATAGGAAGTTCGAAAGGATAGTACAAAAACTTTACTGTGGCAATGTGCAGTGTTCCGCCTTTTTGAGCCGGTACAAAACCATATCCTGCATTGAGAATACCCTTGTGATTTTTAAACATAGTATATCCGGCCGCTGCACTGACATAACCTATGCTGCCTCCGTGCTGCACGGACACTTGCTGAGGACTTAATTTTTTAACAAACTGGGCGCTAAGGGGTGATGCATTAAGTGCAAGCAGCATAAATGCATTGATAAGTATTTTAAAGCTAGAACTGTATGTTTTTGTAAGTAAGTTTTCCATCTGTCACTTCAATAAGTAAAAATTCCCTGTTCATCATGGCGTTTGTAGTGAGGTAAGGTATCTGCTGGCCATTTGGATACCTGACCGCAAAGGAGTGGTCGTGCGCATAAAGAGCAGCCAGGGTATTGGGCGAACTGTTAATGAGCTTTATATAATCATTTCTAAGGGCTTCGTTAAAGTCGGAAGAGAAAGGAGGCACGTGCGCTACCGCTATATATGCATCTACCCCGTCGGCCGGCCGGAGCTGATGCGAAAGCCATTCGAGATCGGGAACATTATTGTCGAAATTCACTTCGCGGCCATTGTCGTTGTGGCAAATGAAGCGGATGCCTCCATAGGTAAAAGAGAAATTCATTTCGCCAAACATGCGCTTGTAAACCCGTACGCCGTTGCCTGCAAAATCATGATTGCCTATGACGGCGATGTAAGGCATAGTAAGTTTAGATAAAAGTTGACTTACGCGGTTCATCTCCATGAGTAAGCCAAAGTCTGATATGTCGCCGTTTAAGAGGAGGAAGTCTACGCCGGGTATAGCATTGACGGCCCGCACCATATCCAGAGTACTATCATATTCTCTCTGAGTATCGCCTATCAGTACAAACCGCACTGTATCATCGCCTGGGGTTTCCATTAGTTTTTTTAGATTACGCTCATTAAGCGCCGTTGAACTGTTGCTGGTATAAATCTGACTGGGGCTATATTCTACCATATTGCAGGCGCCTAAAGCCAGAATAAAAACAAAGCTTACTAAAAGCAGAAACTTCCGCTGACTGGCACAGAATATCTTATACATACCCCTTAATTAGACTATTTGACAAAATTAGTCTAATAATCTACAAAACGCGTCATTTGAATCTAATTCCGTCAACATGCGCCGCCAGGTTTCTTTTGGAGAAAGTCCCCTTTTGCGAGGAAATTGTTTAAACGCTCATACGTACTTATTTAAGCCTTCCCGGACTTATAAAAAGCGCTTAACTTAGAAAAAGATGTAAATTTGCTTTATGAGTTTAGTTCCTAAGGACGACAAGGTGTTGCAGGAAATTTTACAGGCTGCACGTGAGATCTTTTCAAAGTTTGGTTTAAAAAAATCGACCATGGAAGACGTCGCCAGGTCAATTGGGAAAGGGAAGAGTACTCTTTACTATTATTACAGCGGCAAGAACGAACTTTTTGAAGCCGTTATTAAGGACGAGCTGGATAAGCATATTAAAAATATGCAGCGGGCCATTTCAAATGCTTCCGGGCCGCTGGCCAAATTGAAGGCCCTATTTTTAGAACGGCTTGAACTAAAGAAGCAATTGCTTAACCTGGGGCAGGTGGTGCAGCAGGACTTTTTTGACAATTTTGAAACACTGCTCAACATTAAAAAAGAGCTTGAAATTACGCAGGTTGGCTTCGTTAAAGAGATCGTTCGCGAAGGGATTGAAGGAGGCGAATTCAGAAATCTGAGCGAAGAAGATATCACCTTATTTTCGTATTGGGTGGTTGCTGGCTTTGGTGGCTTAGATCACCCGGTTTACACATCCGACTGCCTTAAGCACTCGGATGTCTTTACTGAAAAGGTAACCGGCTTTATTCTATATGGGTTAAAGAAGTAAAAAATATTACTTTAAAATAAAAGCAAACGATTTTTTGACTTATCAGTTTCTAAGCGCGGGTTCCCCGTATTAAATGGGGGACTTTTACTAAGTACTTAAATTGATAAAGCAGTATTAAGTCTCTTAAAGCTTCGGCATTGTTTGCCGACTTTTGACTTAATCTATAAACTATGAAGACACCTACTCAAAAACGCATTCTGGTTATTGAAGATGACCAGGATATTCAAGATGTGATCAAGCATGCACTTATGGATCATCAGTACGAAGTCTTATCACTATCGGAAACAAAAAATATTCTTAACGAAATAAAAATATTTGAGCCTCAGGTGGTTTTACTTGATTATATTCTTCCGGAAATTAACGGAGGAGAGCTTTGCCACCAGATAAAGAACAATGCTGAAACGAGTGGCATTGCTGTTATTCTATATTCTGCCCATCCCCGTATTCTTAAATCATTAGGATATTACGGTTGCGATGCTTTTTTAGAAAAGCCTTTTGACTTATGGGAGCTTGTGAGTACCATAGACCATTATGCAGAAAAGGTTCAAAAGGCGGTGGACGTATAATTACACCGAGCACGGAGGAAAGTTTGCTATTTACTAGCCTCAGTGGCTTAGTCGCGTTTGGATACAGAAACTCTAATACTTAGCCGCTACCCGTAGTAAAATATCGAAAGCAGGCCTGGCCATGCCGCCATGATCAAAGCCTTGAAGTTCATATAGCGTTGTCGCCTTGTGCCCGACAAGCTTCATCATGCGGTTGAGATAGGCATTTTCTTCGTAACGACCTAAAAGTTCCAGTTCGCGGTCGCCTGTTATCAGAACCATGGGCGGGGCATCAGCCCTCACATGATAAACAGGGGCGTACTGGTCTATAATTGCCTGAGTATCTTTAATTCCTTTTTCTTTTCGAATGGTAAAATGAGTGATGGCCTGCCCACTGAAAGGTACAAGGGCGGCAATACTGTCTGCACTAACCGAGTGCTTTGACAGGTACTGCTTATTAAGGGTAAGCATCATAGCAAGGTATCCGCCTGCTGAATGGCCTGAAACTATAATGCGCGAAGGATCGCCGCCAAATTCATTTATATGCTTAAATACCCAGGCAACCGCTGCTGCGGCATCTTCAATATAAACGGGAGCCGAAACAAATGGCGATAACCTGTATCCTACCCCAATAACCGCGTGGCCTTTGTTCATTAACGCCTCGGGTATTTCTTTATTTCCGCCTGTAATACCTCCGCCATGAAACCATATTATAGTAGAAAAACCTTTTTTAAAGGGATAATACACATCAAGTACACACCTGGCTTTTGCATAGCTGTCTTTGTAAACCTGAGATTCGCTGTAATAAGGTATGTTGCTTTTGGTCGCATACCTTGTCTCTTGAGCAAAGACGCTTATAGTAAAGAATGTGAATAGTAAGACTGCTAGTTGTTTCATAACTAAAGGTACATGTTATCTTATTAATCTTCCGGACGCTCCTTTGGATTCGCCATACGCACAATGCGTGGCTGGAATGTAGCCAGCACGTCAACCAGTTCCTGCTGAGCGGCCATTACTGTGTGTATATCCTTGTAAACCATAGGGGCTTCGTCAAGGTCTGAGCCCAGTAGCGTAATGTCTTTTGCCCTTAACTCTGCCTCAACCACATCTTTTTTTAAGGTTTTAAAGGCTGCACTACGGCTCATTAGTCGGCCGGCACCGTGGGATGCAGATTGAAGAGAACTGCTTTCGCCTTTTCCTCTTACCACAAAGCCCGGCGTACTCATAGAACCGGGGATAATGCCGAGTACTCCCTTTCCGGCAGGAGTAGCTCCTTTACGATGCACTATCACTTCGGTTCCGTCCGGAAGCTGTTCTTTCCAAGCGAAATTATGATGATTCTCTATGCGTGTGAGAGGCGTCATATTAAGAGATCTGGCTATTTTACTATGTATTTCATGATGATTGGCCGAGGCGTAAAGGCCGGCAAGGCTCATTGCAACCCAATACTCCATGCCTTCCTGGCTGTCTAGCGAGAGCCAGGCTAAATGCCTGGCTTCCTTTGGCAAAACGGTTTTTTCCATTGCTATTTTGGAGTAATAGGCGGCTACTGCACTTCCAAACCCTCTTGAGCCTGAGTGTGATAGCAGCGCCAGGTACTTACCCTCAGGCAGGCCCGGAAGTTCTGCCGCTTTTACCTCTAGTTCTCCCCACTCTACAAAGTGGTTTCCGGTGCCCGAGGTGCCAAGCTGCGCATAGGCCTTATCCTTTAACGAACGCAGCAGAGCGCTGGCATTCCAGTCGGGATGGTCGAGTACAGAAGTATCGAAATAGCTTTTACTCGTACTGCCAAGCCCGAAATAGGTGTGCCCGAGAAGAAGTTTTGTAAGCTTTTCCTTTTCAGTATCCAGCGTCAGCGACGGAACATCAAAAACACTCAGGCACATTCTGCAGGCTATATCTACCCCTACCGCATAAGGAATAACGGTATTGCTGTTGGTTGCCAGCACTCCTCCGATAGGAAGGCCATAGCCCTGGTGTGCATCGGGCATCAGGGCACCTGCAACAGCAACCGGTAACTTCATGGCAGTATTCATCTGGGTCAGGGCGCCCTCTTCAATATTTTTCCTCCCGAATACGGGAAAATCCGGCGACTGCTGCTTTAGCTCTATATCCTTAACCGGGGGCGGTATCTTACCCGTTTTGCGTAGTCGTATAATCTGAGCGGCCAGCTCTTTGAACCTGCTATCCTGCTCTGTGATATAACGCTCGGGTTCGTTTGCCAGTAGTTTTAAATGCCTTAACAGTTCGCCTTTGCTTATCTTCCCTTCTTTTAACATTGTGTTTGCCAACGTGCTGAACAGGATTAGAAGCTTTGTATTTTTTATCCCCAGGATAGAGATATCTTTATTACTAATCTTTTGCTTTTTCATTTTCGACTGATTATTTCATTTTAACAACACCTGTTAGCCTGTATTCGTTTATTTGCCTTCTTCCAGGCTTTAACCATCATACCTGCTGTATGGAACATTTGTAAACAAGCGGCGAGGGAGCTTGTTATAAGAAGATTATCTGATTGAAAATTTTTGCTGACTTTATAGCGGTTTATATTGATTAACTGAAATAAAGGCTGACCTGCCTGTGAAACCAGAGAAGCCCTCTTAGCCTTCACGGGAAACTCATTCATCTACGTAAGCAACACCCTTCTATTGGGCCTACAAGTGAGAAATTATCTATGGCACTCAAGGGCTATGGGTACAGG
Source organism: Sphingobacteriaceae bacterium UBA2059 (assembly GCA_002332615.1). GTDB lineage: Bacteria > Bacteroidota > Bacteroidia > Sphingobacteriales > Sphingobacteriaceae > Arcticibacter. The sequence goes on from DDAL01000021.1 coordinate 29,121, forward strand.
TTGTTCAAACTAAAGGCTTAGCGTTATTGAACTCACCGTCCTTAGGGCTTGATAAAACCACATACGGCCGCAATTGTTAGTGTATTTAAACGTAAAACCGATGAATGCAGTTGTTATTAGTACATCCGGAGCTCCGGATGTGTTGAAATTGAGTGAGCGGGCAAAACCCGCTGCGGGTGCAGATGAGGTATTGATACGGGTATGGGCATCGGGAGTTAATCGTCCGGATGTTGCCCAAAGACAGGGAGTATACCCGCCGCCTGCCGGTGCTCCGGAAGACATCCCGGGCCTGGAGATAGCCGGAATTATAGAAGAGTGCGGAAGTAATGTGACGGCATGGAAAAAGGGCGATCGGGTATGCGCACTTGTGGCAGGGGGCGGATATGCTGAATATTGCCTGGCAAACAGCGGAAACTGTTTACCCGTACCGCAAACGATTACTCTGACGGAAGCAGCTTCCATGCCCGAGACATTTTTTACCGTTTGGAGTAACGTGTTTGATCGCTGTAAGTTGAAGCAGGGGGAGAGTCTGCTGGTACATGGAGGAAGCAGCGGTATAGGTGTTACAGCGATACAAATGGCCAAAGCTCTCGGTTGCACGGTGTATGTAACTGCCGGCAACGACGAAAAATGCACATTTTGCGAATTGCTCGGTGCTGACAAAGCCATTAACTACCGTACCCAGAGTTTTCCGGAAAGTATAAATATGCTTACCAGCGGCAGAGGTGTCGACGTAATCCTTGATATGGTTGGAGGCGATTATCTGCCGCTTAATATAGATTGCCTTGCAGAAGAAGGCCGGCTGGTTATGATTAACTCGATGAAAGGAATGAACGTGAACATAGACATAGCAAAAGTAATGCGAAAGCGCCTCTGGATCACAGGTTCTTTTCTGCGATCCAGAGACAATACCTTTAAAAGCTCCGTTGCCAGCGAACTAAAAAAACACATCTGGCCTTTGCTTGAACAAGGCACTATTAAACCTGTAATCTATAAAGCTTTTCCCGCCCGTCAGGCCGCCGCAGCCCACGAACTTATGGAAAGCAGCCGGCACATGGGAAAAATAGTACTGATATGGGACTAGAATGCTGATTAGGCTCCGGAAGATTTTCTTATGACTAATTGTGAGTTAATAAGAAGCTGCTTTTTAGTAGCTGATGGGTTATTGATCTGATTAATAAGGATGTTCACGGCTTCTTTACCTACCTGAACTAAGGGTTGGCTGATAAAAGTTATAGGGGAATAAAAAAAATCAAATGCTTCGCCTTCATCAAAACATACGATTGCCAAATCATCCGGTATCCTGTAACCTAGCTTATCTAAAGTCTTCAAACCGTTCAAAGCCAGAGTGTTTGTGCTGAAAAATAAAGCGTCAACTGCCGGTTCTTCACTTAGGAGGTTCCTGACGTTAACATCAACCTCTTCTTTCAATGAATCAAAATTAATTTCTTTGATTAAAGATATTGACGAAAAAACCTTGTTATCCTGTAAAGCAGTAAGATAGCCCCGCTTCCGTTCTTCCATATGAATAAGGTCACTGTGATAAGTTATCATTCCAATGTTCTTATGTCCAGTTTCTACCAGGTGATTTACAGCATCATAAGCGGCACGAAAGTTTTCTGTAGCTACAAAATTTGTATCTATTGAGGGAAAATAGCGATCTATGAGAACTAAGGGTATGTTTTGATGCTCCAGGTATTCAATTTGCTTTTCCGTGCCTTGCGCCGGCGCTATAATAAACCCGTCCACCTGCCTTTTAACAAGAACGTTAATCAGATCACTTGACTTTTCATGATTTTCATCTGAGCTTCCGAAAATAACAGTATAATTATACTTCTTGGCCTCATCCTCTATGATGCGCGCTATATTACCGAAAAAAGGATTGGAAATATCTGCAAGTATAAGACCTATTGTTTGTGACTTACCGCTTTTTAAGCTAATTGCCAGCTGGTTTGGCTGATAATCAAGCTCCTTAGCAATTTCCCGAATTTTTTTCGCAATTTCTTTTCCGACTCTCGCTTCTTTTTCTTTGTTATTCAGCACATAAGATACTAAGGCTGTAGAGACCCCTGCAGCTTGGGCTATATCTTTTAGGGATACTTTTTTTTTCATAAAACAACAGTACGTAATGGAGTAAACGCCAAAAAGGCTTTCAACACAAAGTTAATCAATATCTTAGAAACTGATTTTTTAAGAATTCATCTCCGTAATGATCAACTATTCTGTTATAAGCTTCGGAAGCGGCCCCATTTCCCCAATCATATATAGTGAACTCACCCATTCCTAATCCCTGGGCATTCGTTTCACCACCGTGGCCATAATTTTCCATCATAAAGCCATAATCTTCTTTTCCAAAGAAATTCCAGGCTAATTCCCATTGCTTTTTAGTTTTTTTATTTTCCGGAGCATACATCATTACAAAGGAGGCACGCAGCGCAGATATCCCTCGTTCTATATACTCTTGACATTTTAATTGCTTACCGTATCGAATAATTAATTCAGAAAATAGGCTTTGTCTTGCATCATTCCATTCCGCATCTGCATTCATCACACCGAATCCACCTAGTGCTGGCACATGAATATAGGGTGGCTGCCAGATCGCTTGCGCCATCAACAATTCGTCTAATGTTCTTTGCCCATAAGATAGATACCTCTTATGTCTGGTAACTTCAAAACAGTTTAAAAGCGCTTCTGCTACCCAATACATACTAAAGGTATTTTGCTTAAACATATTATTACGGGTAACTTTCTTGCCTACAAGATCATCTTTTCCAAGAGAGCTGCATGACCAGTAAGTTTCAAAATCCTCCCATTGACCATTTAATACTATGCGGCGTATAACTGCATCCATAGACTTTAAGGCAATATCACGATACTTTCGATTCTTAGTTAGTTGAAACATCTTGATGAGGAACGTTACAGACATTGCTGTTTCGGGAGATTGCTTTAACACGCTTAAGGGCTCCAGCGAGTTTAGAGACAGCCAGGCGGGGAAAAAGCCATCCTTATCCTGAAGTTTAATCAAAGCATCGGCATAAGATGTTGCATACTCAAGAAGTCGGTCATCTCGTTGCAACTCTTCATACCAAGTGAGCATTAACCAAGCAGTATAACTCATATCCAATATATGAAAAGGAGCTTCCTTCGGATTTGAAGAAAATGGATTGCGATTGGAGTTGCCAAAATAATATGTCCTCCAGCCTTTCGAACGACTATATATTTCATTCCCTTTCTTAAAGTCTTCCATCTCGGTAGCAATAAGAGCATGAAAGAAGCCTTCTCTCATCGGAAATGATAACGCGAGTTCTTTGGTCTTAAGAGCATAAGAAAGCAAATCATCCCTGTTATATCGTTTTGCATAGCGATAAAGGCCCTGCGCGGAACGAAGGGAGTTAAACCATGCTTGATTCCAAATGGACCTAAATTCTCTTTCATTTAGCTCTCCGGGATAATTTGGACTTTGCGTTACGTTTACAATGAAGGCAGGCGCTCCAACTTGCTTGCCATTCAATTCAAACTGCTGCCAGGTACTGCTTCTCCAGGTAGAAAACGCCCAGTTATACGTATGGTTAACATAAGGAAGCATATCCGTACTCATCAGCGGCTCGCCACGTCTAAAAAGCGGAGCCCCCCACTTTTGCCAAAAAAAATCCAGGGGTTTTCTCCAGGGATTAAAGGAGCTAGTTGATTTATCATCAGTCAGGATATAAAAGCCGAATTCCACAGGCCCGGGAGGATAGACCCCCCCGGGCTTTCTAACAAACAATACATGTTCCTTAACTGCTGATTGGCTCATTCCTAGCGTCATCTTGTTATTTATAGCATTTATATCCATATACCAATCAACTGGCGAACCTTTTTTAAGAATATCAAGATCTGGTATAACAGTAATCTGTCTGGAATTGTCAGACATGATAAGAGCAGGTGCCCGGAAAACATGCTGCGCAACAATATGACTATCTGTAGGTGATAAATGAGGTGTCCAGTGGGAACTGGGTTTAAAAGAAGGAGTAAGAGTTAGCCGCCAGTCATCTAACCTCACGCTATCATTCAAAATAGCGCTTACGGTTACCTGAATAAGGTCATTCTTTATTTGCTTAAATTTTACAGTGGGCTGATTTTTTCCAATTGCGTCTACATGTATATCAGCAATGTAGTTGTTTAGCATCGTTGGAATTGATTTTGCAAAAGAAAAATCAGTAAGAACTATACAAAACAAGATTAGCTGGAAGGTGACTATATTGTTTATACGGTGCATGATACTGTTTCGTTATTGTGATTCGAGTTCAAAGCCCTTAGTTGGAGATACGTACAGTATCGTTAAAAAATATATTGTTCTCGCAGTAATTACCAAACTTGATATAGTTTTCAAATCTTCGATCATAAATTTCTTTGAATTTATATTGTGGCTGATACACCTTGTCAAATCCCTGCCCCATAGCTGCCATTGCTTCCTGAGCATTAGGATAGATGCCTGCTACCGTAGCTGCGAACATTGCTGCTCCTAAAGCGCATGTTTGTTCGGACGCATGAATGCGGATAGGCATATTCATTATATCAGAAAGCATTTGCATAACAAAAGCAGATTTCCTGGGTATACCCCCAACACCGATCAGTCCCTTAACAGTGATCCCTTCATCAGTGAACCGCTCTGCAATTCTTCGTGCTCCAAAACATGTTGCTTCGACAAGAGATGAGTACAACCGAGCGGCATCACTACCTAGGGTAAGTCCGCTTATAGCACCAGTTAACAGTTGATTTGCATCTGGGGTCCGTCTGCCGTTGAACCAGTCTATAGCAAGCTCATTGCTATCGTTAGGATGAAGCTGGCTTGCCTGTCTGTCAAGTTCAGGCAAGATTTGTTCAGCTATCCGAGAGATAAGAACTCTAGCGGTCTCTACATCAACGCCTTCAGTTTTTGGAAGAATATTATTTAGGGGCCAAGTAAGTAGGTTTTTAAACCATGAGTAAGTATCTCCAAATGCTGACTGTCCAGCTTCCAAACCGATCATTCCAGGTAAGATAGATCCTTCTACCTGTCCGCATATGCCATTAACTAAACGATCCTTTAGCTCATCTTTTGGAACTACCAACATGTCACAGGTAGAGGTACCCATGACCTTGCTCAAATAATAAGGTTCGATTTGTCCTCCTACTGCGCCCATGTGGGCGTCCAGTGCTCCTACTCCAATTAGAACGTCAGCTCTTAAACCTAATCGCTCTGCCCATTCCCTACAGATTCTTCCGGCTGCCTGATCAGCTGTATAAACCTCTTTGGAAAAACGACTAGCGAAGCCGGTCAAGAGAGGATCTAACGATACAAAAAAGGATTCTGGAGGTAAGCCGCCAAATTGTGCTGACCAAAGGGCTTTATGGCCTGCAGCGCATATACTCCGCTTAATTTTTGAGGCATGATTTCCGCCAGTAAGCAAAAATGGGATCCAATCACAGTGTTCTACGCATGAATAGCATGCATGTCTCACACGATCATTATTCCTCAGCACATGCAGCAATTTGGCCCAAAACCATTCAGAAGAATAAATTCCGCCTACAAATTGCAGATAATTTGTATTAAACGCTGCGGCATGGCGATTAATATCTGCTGCTTCTTTAATTGCGGTATGATCTTTCCAAAGAATAAACATGGCGTCCTTATCTGACTCGAAAGAAGGATAAAGCGCTAATGGTATACCCTTCTCGTCAATAGTCACCGGTGTCGAGCCTGTTGTGTCGACCGAAATTGACTTAATATTTACCTGTACAACTCGCCCGGCTTGCATTAAACACTTTTTTATTGTTTGTTCAAGCCCTTCTATATAGTCCAAGGGATGCTGCCTGAATTGGTTTAATGATGGATCGCAAAACAAGCCATCTTTCCACCTTGGATAATAAAACACAGACGAAGCCACTTCATCTCCTGTATAAGCGTTTACAATAATAGATCGTACTGAGTCTGTTCCAAAATCAACTCCTATACAATATTCCTGATTAATCATTTCGTAAAAATTAATGTACCTGCAATGAAATACCCTTCACGTCAACTGTTTTCTTAGCGCCCCAAATTGCAAACCATACTATAAAGGCGAAGCAGAGAAGGGGAATAACAAAGGATATTGACATATATCCATAATGATCAGATATAAGCCCCATTACCGGGGGGCAGAACGCTCCTCCGGCAACTGCCATTACAAGGAATGATGATCCTTTTTTTGTAAGGGGACCAAGATCGGCTACACCAAGAGCAAAAATGGTTGGGAACATCACAGACATGAAAAAATAAGTAGAGAAAAGCGCAATTACCGATGACCAGCCTAAATCAAGAACTACTACAAAGACCAAAAGGGTGTTTATCAGTGCATATAAAGCCAATAGATTCTTAGGGTCTATAAACTTCATAAAATAAGAGCCAGAAAGTCTGCCGATCCAAAAAGCGCCCATGCCTCCTATAGCCAGAATTAAAGATGCTGCCTGTTCATTGTTCTTGGGTGTAAAGATAGCTCCAAACACTCCTAAATGTTCCATCATACCACTTATAGGAGTTTTGAGATCCGGGATAGCTTCAGTTACATAATTGATGAAAAATGAATTAGTTCCTGTTTGTGCAGCTACATATAGAAACTGAGCAACAACAGCCGCTACAAAAGCAGGATGCTTTAACAAATTGCGCATTGGAGGATCCTTCTCGACTTCAACGCTACCCTCTTCTTTGATTTCAGGTAGTCTTATTACTAAAAAAACAAGAAGGACAGCAACGACAATACAACCTACAAACATGTAAGGCTTAACAAGTGAGTCAAATCGGGCCGCTCCTTCAGCCTCAGCTGCGCCAAAAATGACTAGCCCCCCCATTAAGGGACCTAAAATCCATCCAAGTCCATTAAATGATTGAGAAATATTAATTCGCCGTGCGGCGTCTTCTTTAGCTCCTAATGCTATAGAGTATGGATTGGCTGCAGTTTCAAGGAAGGCAAGGCCACATGCAATTACAAATAACGCACATAGGAACGGAATGAAGGCTTCAAACTTCGCGGCTGGATAAAAGAGAAATGCACCAATTGCAAACAGAATTAATCCGAAAATAATACCCCTCTGATAACCATACCTCTTTATAAACAGCCCTGCAGGTACTGCCATTGCAAGGTAACCTATATATAAAGAAAACTGTACAAATCCGGACTGCGCCTTAGTAACGTGCAAAAGATCCTGAAAATGCTTGTCAAGAACATCAAGCAATCCATGAGCAAAGCCCCATAAAAGGAATAAGCTGCAAATAAACACGAATGGTAAAAAATAATTAGTTCCCTCTTCGCTTTTGAATAACGACGTTTTTTTTCGTTTCATTTGTTTAGGTCTACAAATTGACAGGTTTATAATTAAAACGTGCGAAAGAGACTTTCACCGATGGGCGATGTTAATCTCCTTGCACGGTGTAGTTTACTTATAAATAGGCCCGTATGTTTCACATGCTCTATAGTCGGACCCTTCTGCTTCCATGCCATAAGCACCCCAGGCTGAAGGACGGAAAACTCGTGATTGTTCTACGTTATGCATGTTCACCGGAATGCGAAGCATAGAAGCCAAGGTTATTAGATCGGCCCCTATATGACCGTAGCTGATTGCCCCGTGATTAGACCCCCAGTTAGCCATTACTTCGTATACGTTTTTAAAGGGCCCTTGTCCGTTTAAGCGAGGGGCAAACCATGTGGAAGGCCACGTTTTGTCAGTACGCTCATCCAGAATCTTGAAGACCTTATCAGGCAACTCTACTGTCCAACCTTCGGCAATTTGAAGAACAGGACCTATTCCTTTAACTAGATTTACTCTACACATCGTGACAGGCATATTCCCTGCAGTTAAAAACTTTGAAGAATATCCACCACCTCTAAAATAATCCCGGTTTGCCGGATACCATGTAGTGGATTCCAAGCAATCATCAACTTCTTCATCTGTGATTTCCCAAAAAGGTTTCATAGCCGGCTTATCGCCAAGGGTCTCTTTGCCAGTTCCATCAAGTGTTGCAGCCCCTGAATTTATCAGATGAATAAAACCTTCCCTTGCGTGCCCATCTGGCTTCCAGCCTGAAACACGTTGTACAGAATCCGGACTCCAGAAGGTACGAACATCAGCAAAGATTTGCGCGGTATTTGTAAGTAAATAGTTAAATAGCATAGAGACTCCGTTGAGAGAGTCATTTTCTGTGGCTACAATGAATGGAGGGCGTCTTCCGTTCCAATCAAACGAAGAGTTTAATAATGCTTCAGAGAAGTCTCCGTTTGGTAAGAAATCTGTCCATTGACGTTGCCCTTGAAACCCTGAAACCAAAGCGTTATGCCCTTGGGCTTCTTCCAGAAACCCCATCTCTGCCAATTTTTCATTGCCAATCATTAAGTCGCGGATAACCAGAGTCATTTTAACTACAAATTCCCAATCCTGATTTTTCTGTTCTCGAGTTTTTCTGTTCTTCTCCTGGTTGAAATCTTTGCCTTCTTTACAATATTTCTTGGTCCAGTTAAGTGCTCTTTGAAACTCATCCTTATCGAAAATATCTAATTGGATTCTTCTAAGCACCTCAGTGGAATCAACATATTCATTGCGCATTCCCAGGTAAGATTGAAAAAATTCAGGGTTAACGATTGAGCCTCCAATGCCCATGCACACTGAACCTATAGCCAGATATGACTTACCTCTCATAATAGCTACAGCTAAACCTGCTTTACCAAAGCTAAGCAACTTTCTACGTACATCATCAGGAATGTGGGTGTCGCCAAGATCCTGAACATCTTTTCCATAAATGCCAAATGCGGGCAATCCTTTTTGATTATGCGCTGCAAGGGTTGCAGCTAAGTATACAGCGCCAGGCCGTTCTGTTCCATTGAATCCCCATATCGCTTTTGGGATTAAGGGATTCATATCCATTGTTTCGGATCCGTAACACCAGCATGGAGTGACTGAAATTGAAACTCCAACGTTTTCAAGTTCAAACTTTCTTGCGCAATCCGCTGCTTCCTTAACCCCTCCTATACAAGTGTCAGATACTACACATTCTACCTGGCTACCATCTGGGTATCTTAATTCCCTTCTAAATAAATCGACCACTGATTGTGCCATATTCATAGTAGTTGCCTCAAGAGACTCCCTGATACCACCATATCGTCCATCAATGATTGGACGGATACCGATTTTAGGATATAGATTCATAAATGTTTGTGTTAAATATTGTAGGTTAATTAGTTAGACGTTTAAACTGACGTGAGTAAGTGGAACGCTACTTAAAAGCGTTTTCTACTTTAGCGATTGAAACTCCGAGCACTTTCTTTGAAATCATATCTAAAGCTGCCTTCTCGCCTACAAAGTGAAAAACACAATGCAGGTGACTTGTTGCTTCTCCAGGCGATAAATAAGCAACGGGAGAAACACTTTCAATTTCGTAAAAAGGCCCCATTTGTGTGCTGTCTTCCAATGGACCGTCGTTATAGGCGTTTACTGCGTCTCCAAGGAAAGCGTTTTTCTTAGTACCCCATTCTTGATTCAAATAAGTACCGGTATACTTGACATCAAAATAAGTTATAGTAAGTACCTTATTAGCCGAATCATAACTACCCGCAATTGGTTTGGCGCGAAGCGGGGATATTCCCAATTTGCCGCGAGACTTACCATCAGCTAAAAACAAAAGAGTGCTATCTTCGTAAACAATTCTATTGGAGTCTATTTCTCCGAAATAATCAGTTGTAGCTATTTTCACCTTAGCCTCTTTTCGGTAGGGAATAACGATTACTGTGCTCGGGGATGGAGTAAACATACCAAGGTTCCACATAACCGGAGCTCCTCCGTCCTTTGTCCAAGCAGTTCTTCCTGTGTTAGTTAAAGTGTTGAGTGTTCGGAAGCCCACAACTTTTACTTTGTCATCTAGAGTAATGTCAAGCATACCTTGAATTTGCGTACTCTCAAGTATTTCTACATCTCGTCCTATTGAGAGTTTTAGATCTGTTCCTGCATAATTAGTCAGCTGAATTTGCTTGGACAATGAAACTTTTTTAGCGTTGGCAGAATCAAGCTTCCAGCTTTCCGAATCTATCGCAGGCGGAGTATGCCAGTTATCAAATGTCATCTCTACACCTGGCTTAAAAAAAATGGAGTATTTTCCACCTTCAGGTCCTAACCATAAACGATCTTCACCTCCATAACCGTTCATATGAGGATCAAGCTTCTCCTGAAATGCTTTATAATTAATCCAGCCAAAACTTTTTCCCCGCTTACCATCCACTGTTGACGTAAATACCTTGCCTTGATACTTCGGCGATACAATTATATGAGCGCCGTCAGAACTGGTGCTTAATACAAGTATTGAGCTGTCCTTCTCTTTTAAAAATTCTAAATCATATCCAAAAGTGCCTTTTTCCAAACCTTCCATCTTCTTATTATTTTTTCCCATTTGGCAAGAGTACATGAGTATTGATAATGCGGCTGCTATTGTGGTTACGTTCTTACCTTTCATAATATTTATCTTTAGTATTAAATGGCTTCCAGTTCGTCTTTAGACGGCAGCTTTGGAAACTTTGCATGGGGTTCGCGCTGATACCAATATGCTACAGTAATTATATCAGACTTTTGCGGGAGGTAACGATGGTTATGACGCCATCCTAAATCCTGTATGGTAACCTTCAAATCTTTCTCAAAACGAATAGGGTCGAGTATATGCCAGCGATACATACCAAAACGCTGTTGGGAGAAATAAACACCGTCGGGCCGGATAACCTGATGCAATCCAGCATAAGGAGTGGAATACTCCTGATACTGACGTGTCTTCTTATTCTCATAATTATACGATCCGAGGAAATAATCTTCGGTACCTGTACCTACAATGGTAGCAAAATCCTTATCCCCATCCATAAAGAACTTAATCTCGCCTTCACCCCACCAACCTGTATTGTTAACTCCTACTGCCATGTAAGTTCCGACATAGTGTCCTTTCCCTTTGATCCCGTCGAGTATAACATGACTTGATTTGGTAGTTGGGCTGGAACGTCGGTACTGAGCGTGAAAGTAGCCTTCATCTTCCCCAACCGTACTTAGAGCATAGTCTATCTGGTAATAAAGATTCATAGGCTCAGCATCATTAATATTTTCAATAGTAATTCGGCACTTTTTCCGAAAGGGCATCTTCCAATAACTATTGAAGGCACTACCCGGGTTAACTGTAACAGGAATGGAATTCAACGGGGCAAACTCGTTCCACGCCATTCCAAAAAACGCACCGATAGGTGATTCAACTGAGGGATCTTTCTCGCCGTCATAATAAACTCTCATAATTGTAAATTGCCAGTTTCCTGTTGGAGTCATCCATATGTGTTGAATGGCACCTGGACCATCAATATCTGCTATGGTAAAAGTTTCACCCGGCTCGATAGTTATAAACGGGTTAACCTTCCAGCCAATTCCAAGGTCTCGCGACTGCAAAGCCGCATTAGCTATATTGCGCTGACCTTTATTCTTAACAGGATCAGCCATGCCCCCTTTTCCTTTTTCACCAGTGAAGTTTTCAGGACTGATAGAGCGGGTCTTCGCATCAGATAGACGTGAAAGATTGCCGATATTAACATCCAATCCGCTGAATTTATCTGGATGTTGCGCATAAGAAAAAAAAGCAAGTAACAAAGAGGCTGCTAAGAAATAAAGTCTTTTCATGTTTAAATCAGGTTAAGGATATACTTTCTTAATCGGTACTAGTTGGCTATAGATTTTATACAATGGTAAGCTTAATCGATTAAACTTACAAATAAAATTATGCTATTTTATTGAAACTGTACTTTAGAAACCATTCAATTAGTCAAAAACGACATTCAAAGAAAGACAAATAAAACACGAATTGGCACACTACGCTACTTGATTTGTATTAAATTTAATATATTAGGATTCAATGAAAAGACCTATATTATTATTTCTGTCAACGTTTGTACTATTAATACCATTAACGGTTAGCGCTCAAACAAATAAAGAACCCGTTGATTATGTAAACCCTTATGTAGGAAACATTAGCCACCTACTTGTGCCTACCTACCCAACGATACACTTGCCCAACAGTTTATTAAGAGTTTATCCTGAAAGAGAAAGCTATGGTGGAAATGTACTAAACGGACTTCCGTTAATTGTCACCAGCCATCGAGGCAGGTCAGCTTTCAATCTCAGCCCTTTTCAGGGGGACGTAAAAGACATCAAAAGAGTTATGCCTCTTAGTTACGACAACGAGGTTATAAAGCCATATTATTATAGCGTTTATCTCGATGATCAGGATATTTCAGTACAATACGCGCTTTCACATCAATCCGGCATATACGAAATAGCTTTCAGTCAAAAGAGCAAAGCTTCTTATATCGTTCTAAACACAGAAAATGGAAAACTAACAAATGATGGGTTCAGCATAAGCGGACATCAGAACCTAGACAACAACACCAAAGTGTACATATATCTCGAGCCTGAAATCAAACCTCTCGAGATCAGTATAAAACAAGAAGATCAATTACTAGCAAATAAAAAGTCTAACCTGGCCGAAAGTGCTTACTTCGTGCTGAGGTATCCAGCGAAGACCAGTGCGGTAAAAATTCGCTATGGTGTATCTTTTATCAGTGCGGAACAAGCTAAAAGGAATTTACGCCGAGAAATTAAAGACTTCAATTTAGCTGCTTTAGCAAAAGCTGGCCGGGATATCTGGAATACTACATTAAGCAAAATTAAAGTCTCAGGATCGGAAGAAAACGAAAAGACAGTGTTTTATACCTCGTTATACCGTACTTATGAGCGAATGATATGCATATCTGAAGACGGTCATTACTTCAGTGCTTATGATGGAAAAATTCATTCCGACAAAGGAAGACCTTTTTACACTGACGATTGGATTTGGGACACCTACAGAGCTACTCATCCACTACGGATTATCATAGAACCTAAGATGGAAAGTGATATGATCCATTCATACGTCACCATGACAGAGCAAATGCCCCGTGCGTGGATGCCTAATTTTCCAGAAGTAACTGGTGACAGCCGACGAATGAATTCGAATCATGGTGTTGCTATGGTAGCTGATGCATATGCTAAGGGACTTAAAGGTTTTAACTTAACGCAAGCCTTCAATGTATCGAAGGCAGCAATCACTGAAAAAACGCTAGCTCCATGGTCGTCAAAGCCAGCAGGAGTACTAGACCTCTTTTATAAAAAAAATGGGTATTTTCCATCGCTTGCACCTAATGAAAAAGAAACAGTTCCAGAAGTACATAGCTGGGAGCGTCGGCAACCTGTAGCGGTAACATTGGGAACCGTCTATGACGAATGGTGCCTTTCGATTCTTGCGAAAGCGATTGGAAATCAGGAAGACCACGCCTACTTTTCTAAACGAAGCTACAACTATCAAAAAATATTTAATCCTGAAACAGGATTCTTTCATCCAAGAGATACTTTTGGTGTTTTTATGCCTGGTTTAGATTATCGCTTTCCTCCTGGCATAGGAGGAAGAGATGCCTATGATGAAAACACCGGTTATGTATATCGCTTTGATGTACAACATAATATAAAACACCTTATAGAATTGGTGGGGGGCAAAGATGCTTTTATTGAAGCACTCGAGACTATGTTTAGTACACCTTTAGGTAAAGGAAAACCTGATTTCTATCATATTTATGCTGATCATACAGGTAACGTTGGCCAGTTTTCAATGGGTAACGAGCCAGCTATGCACATCCCTTATTTATATAATTATGCTGGTCAGCCCTGGCGTTCCCAGAAGCGTATCCGTAACTTGCTTAACCAATGGTTTCGTAACGATCTAATGGGTATTCCGGGAGATGAAGATGGAGGAGGCCTTACTTCTTTCGTTGTCTTTTCTCAGCTTGGTTTTTATCCGGTTACACCAGGCTTACCTATGTATGTTATTGGGAGCCCGGTATTTGAAAAGGCTTCTATAAAAATGGGCAATGGAAAAACGTTTACCGTAGTCTGTAAAAACTATTCGCCTGATAACAAATACATCCAGTCAGCTAAACTAAACGGAATTGCCTGGAATAAATCATGGTTTTCACATGAAGACTTAATGAAGGGCGGAACATTAGAGCTAGTAATGGATAAAAATCCAAATAAAAAGTGGGCTACAGAAAAGGATTCCGTTCCTCCTTCGTTCAGAATGGACTGAAAGCTGGACAAAGGGATGGTTAATCTGTATAAATTGTATTACGACAGAAACTTTTATGCCGATTCTCTAGTCAATAGCTAATTAAAGGCATTGAAGATGAAGGGTGGAGTCAAGAAATTCGATGTGTATATTGTAAATGGCTTTCGGGCGTCTGTTCCAATTTTATATAGATTAGTATTGCACTGTTTCCTTTGGATTCGGGGTAGAATCAGGCGATTAAGTTTTACATGTGTATTATTTTTTAATATTTTGAGCAACTCAGGTTCGGGGCTAACTCGTCACCCTAATTGATTCAATGCAATAAATGGACAAAACTATAGCTGCTCCTTCTATTCTAAAAACAAAGCAACATTTTGAAATTCTAAACGGATTGAGAGGAGTTGCCGCCTTTTCTGTTGTGATATTTCACTTTATGGAGTGGGTTTATTCCGATTTCAGCCAAAACTTCATAGCGCACGGGTTTCTAGCTGTCGATTTCTTTTTCTGCCTGTCAGGCTTTGTTATCGGCTATGCTTATGATGACCGTATAGGAAAAATGGGCATCTGGGAGTTTTTTAAAGCGAGGCTCATCAGGTTACACCCGCTTATTATTGCCGGATCTGTATTGGGTCTGCTAGCCTTTTTATTCGATCCGTTTGGTATCCATACAGAGTCGTACAGTACGGGCAAGATCATACTTACATTTGTTTGCTCAATACTGCTTATTCCACTGCCTGTAATAGCCGACCGTGGATTTAACCTGTTCAGTTTCAACGCACCTTCGTGGTCATTATTTTGGGAGTATGTCGCAAATATTGTCTATGCATTCGTTCTGTATAAGATTAGACGAAGCTATCTGCTATTGCTCACCCTGCTTTCGGCGATAGCTTTGTGCCTGGTGTGTTACCGGGCAGGCAATTTGTTAGGCGGTTGGAGCGGTCCAACCTTTTGGGATGGCAGCGCCCGTATATCCTATTCTTTTTTGGCAGGCCTTCTAGTCTATCGTTCCAACTGGGTTATCAAAAATAAACTGGGGTTTATCGGTCTAAGCCTATTACTGTTACTGGCTTTCGTTATGCCATACTCAACATGGAACTGGCTATCTGAACCTTTTTTAGTTCTTTTTTATTTCCCCTTATTGGTAGCATTAGGTGCGGGAACTAGTTCTACGCCTGTGTTCAAAAAAATATGCACCTTTTTAGGCAACCTCTCCTACCCGCTATATATGACACATTATGCTGTGATATGGATGTTTGGCAACTATTATACCAATCATCAGCCGGATGCAATGCAACTCACTCTGATAATTGTTATTGGCACCATTATACTGGCCGGCGCAGCCTACCTTGTAATGGTTCTTTACGACATGCCTCTAAGAAAATATTTGAACGATAAAAGAAAGGAAAGACTTCTTAGAAGAAAAACAGGCCTTTAAGCTATTAGTGAATATGTTTGCTGAGAGTATGCTTTAGCTTAATTAACTATCTCATATACAATAAAGCGAGTCAAAGTCTCCTAACCGGCGGCTAGACAGCTTTGGCTTCACGACGATTTAAAGTGTAGCAGCAAGTTCCTGTTAATAAAATAGCTTAAGTAAATGCCTTAGCACTGGGACCTGGATAAAGTGCTGGATTGGTTATCAAAAATCAGCTCGTTCATGTAAAGGGAAGCTTCTAATCACATTAACCGGTTTTTTTATAATTGAAAACTGCCCATACGTTCAGCAATATGGCAAAACCAAACATTACAAGGAACTTGTATCGAATGTCCGCAAAGTCACTTCCTTTTAGTACAATCATCCGCATTACTTCTATGAAATACGTTATCGGGCTGATTTGGGTAATGACGTACGCCCATTGCGGCATACTGTCAATGGATGTAAAAAGTCCACTCATCAGGATAAAAATCATCATAAAGAAAAAGGCAATGGACATGGCTTGTTGCTGTGTTTCGCAATAAGTGGAAATCAATAAACCTAACCCCAATACGGCTACAAGGTATATCGCCAGGTAAGCATATAAAAGCAAAATATTACCTGCCGGAATGATGCCGTACACCAACCATCCGATACCGAACAGTCCAATACTAAATACCACCATCCCGATAACCCAAAACGGAATGAGTTTGCCTAAAATAAACTGGTATTTTTTAACAGGCGTTACGTTTATTTGTTCGATGGTGCCTACTTCCTTTTCTTTTACAATATTTAATGCACACATATAAGCACCAATCATTGTAACCAACAATGCCAGGATACCCGGAACCATATAAAACCGATAGTTCATTGAGGGGTTGAACCAATTTGAAGTCGTTATTTCAATAGTGGGTATCGGGCTGAACTTGGTGAGTTGTACCCATTCCAAACGAACGTCCGCATTATAGTCGGCAATAATCCGATTGAGATATGCCCCACCCAGATGGGCTTTTACGCCGTTGATAGCATTGACAGCTAAAAATAATTCCGCGATATCCCCAAATGGCTCATGTTGCCGGTAATACTCCGCAGACCATGACTAATGTCCCTTACCGAAGAGGCCCCGGAAATCTGGCAGAACAACATACTCACCAGATGCCTCCAGCTCTATATTTCTTTGCTGTATTTATCGCTCTGGTGTTTCTTAACTAGAGAATTAAATTTTTCCTTGGGAAAGTATGCTAATATTTGGTTGAATAGACTTACTTTTATCACGGAGGCTACCTTTTTTTGACAATAAAAACATACGACTTTTAGTCGTAAACCTCCCCCTTTTTTTCCACCCTTCCCTAAGTTCATTTTGGACGGGTATGTTAGTTATACCTTGTAAAAGACAGATATTCAAGTTGCAGAATTATTGTACTTACCGATAGATCACCGAGTTTTAAAAGATGTATTATAATGAAAAAAATTGATAATCATTACCATATTCTTCTCCACCTTTCCGTCTTATCTTGTTTAGTATTTCCATTAGGAAATATAATTATACCGGTCATCTTATGGAAGATGAAAAAAGACGAAGTAACTGGCTTGAATGAAGCGGGGAAAAATCTTACAAACTATCAAATTAGCTGGACAGTTCTTTTATTTCTATCAATTATTGTGTATGGTCTTGTAGGTCTCTTTAGCATTTCCTTTCTCGTAGGTATATCTTTATTTGCTTTGAACGTAATTTTACCTATTCACTTTGCATTACTGATCAAAAATGGGGAACCAATGAAAAAGTATCCGATCATAATGAAATTTGTAAAATAACTGGGTGATTAAAGCTCTTGGGATCCGGCCGAACCGATATTTTTCTGCGTATACAACCACTGTTACCCGCTCATTTGGATACTAAAGATAGGTGGCTGACTTGACATACCACATCGACAAGAAGTGCTTTGATAAGTATATGAAAATAAGATCAGCTTTACAGAAAAGTTTGCAAAGGTTTTTAGATCTTCATCTTGATTTCTGGAAGTCTTCAAGAAAGAACCATTGAATGTTTCCATTGAAATTACCCGACCTTTCCATTCAAGTTCCTGATAGCAAACTCGAATCATCCTCCTTACTCCATCCAAGTGATCATCGATTTTGCTTCCTTCGCATATCAAACGACGTCGCTGGCTCAACATGACCACTGGGAAAGTGGCTTATCGGGATTGGAAATTGGCTGCAGAAGGCACGCGAATAACACAGGGATTCGCGGCTTTTTTAAAAGAACTCAGTCGCTACCAGGGCTAATTCTACAGAAAGTATCGGTGGGTTTTATGGCGTTAAAGGCAAAAGTCTTATTGGTTATTACAAAGAATTTCTAAGTGGCTTCAAAGGCTGGAAGCAAAGATCTTATGCAAAAGAATAGTTGTTGTATCCTAAAAATCTGGGTGAAC
This sequence comes from Sphingobacteriaceae bacterium UBA2059, assembly GCA_002332615.1. Taxonomy (GTDB): domain Bacteria; phylum Bacteroidota; class Bacteroidia; order Sphingobacteriales; family Sphingobacteriaceae; genus Arcticibacter. Next base: position 47,125 of record DDAL01000021.1, read on the forward strand.
ATCTTTCTATCGATGAAACCTCCCTTTCTCCGGGGAGCTTTATCCTTCAACACCATTTCAAGGTCGATTTAGCACCATTACCAAACCATCCTGAACTACTTTGACAACAGGTCTACAAATACGTTGGCAGAGTCTTTCAATGCTAAAATCAAAGCATTCACAAGCCAATTCAAAGGCGTAAGAAACATTGAGTTTTTCCTGTTTAGGTTAACCGAACTTCATGCTTAAAATGATCTTGCTCCACAACTTTCTAACTTGATCCATAGTTGAAAAGATAATTAAACAAAAAACCCAGTAAATAGTGCTATTTACTGGGTTTTTATGCTCTTTGAGTGTTTACTCCGTGCGCCCACCTGGGCTCGAACCTAAATATGTAAATAACAATAAATCAATACCTTACAAAGGAGGTCAAAATTCAGGTAGTTACTTAGGTAACACCTAACTGACTGGTACAAAGGTAGGAATTCTCTGTTTATTTCTGCAATCAACATAACATCTTTTATAGATACCTTTCTGCAAGATGGATATTCCGGAGCATACTAGATAATATCGATTGTGAATGATGGTCCAATCATGTGCTTCAAAAATTGTTGCTACGTCATGTTCAAGGATAAACCCTGTTTTATCCTTAATTTCATGTGCTATTTTGGTCTGCTGCGCTTCCTGTTTTTCTTTCAATTTTGATGCGTATTATTTGATGATAAATATAGCTCAAATCTCGTATCTAGAGTTAGGACATAAAGGAGCAATAAATGTATCTTCAATGTAACACGTTTTCCATAGCTTCTACTGCTCTACTTCTAAATGTAGGTATATGTAGCATTCTGTCGAATGTATCGAGGACGATATATTGCTCTTTACCAAATTTCAGCGGTTCACTTCTTAATCTAGAATAGATTGATAAAAGCAAGGTTAGAGCCTCGTTTCCGATAAAGGCAGTCCGACTAATGTCGACCTTTTCTGGGAGAGCCATTCTGCAAAGCAATTTGAGGCATTCTAGTGGGTGATTAGCAGAACAGGTAGTTAAGTACTCTAATAGATATCTCGGATCCATTTTGAAATACTCCGTTGTAACATATTGTTCCATGAAGCTATAGAGCAGTTCAAAGTATTCGGGTTGAAATTTACGTAGAATAAGTCCAGAAAGCTGGTGGGAAATATCTAGGCCGGAGTTTTCTATGGATGTTTTTAAAATTTGCATAGCTCGCTCGTTGACTCCATTAACTTGAATTAGAAAATCTTCCGCGACTTCGAGTGCACACTTAATTGCCCTCTCTCCACGCTTCATGAAGTTGCTATACATTTCATAATCATCTAATTCTAAGAATACCCAGCTCGTTACAAAGAAATATGCTTTTTCGAGAAGTTCTTCATGTTTTAGAACTTCATCGAAGTAAAAATCCATTTCCTTATGATACTTGTTATTAAAATATTGTGCAGTATTTATCGAGTGCTTTAGCACATTCACACCTCCTATGGTTACCAGTGTTCTGAAGATTCTAAAAGCCCTATCGATGTTTAAGTGATTTAGGTGCGCTAGCTCTGCCATGATACCACACGTTATGGTATTGGAAGGGCTCATAACAGGATCGATTACAGACTCCACCGTTGAAAATATATCCTCTTCATACATAATATAGCTGCTCATGTGAAGAAGGTTATGAAGGGCAGCGCCTTTAGGAGTATTGATAAAGTCCGAAAACGGATGATCGGGATTCAATTCATCGTTGCCATACTTGTCGTCCTTAGATACCGAGACCAAAAAGTGAACGATGTCGGCAGTGATATCGGCTTCGCTTTCAATTAAGTATCCTATGTGCCAAACAGCGTAGGTGGTATATTCCCTATCCAGTAGCAGCTGGATTTCTTTTTTTATAAGTTCTCGAATTTTCGCTGGATCGTACTTCGCCTTAATCAAGCCCGAGATCCCATGCGAAATGTATTTCCACGATATGCCATCTTCATTAAACAATTTCTTGGTGAGTGCATAAAATCGGAATGGCTGTTTAGATGAAAGATTTTCGTAGACTCTCGCGTGTTCAAGTAATCCGCCTTTAAGAAATTCGTCTGATCGATATTCTTCATTAATTCTCCGCATGCTTTTCAGCCACGATTCGTCGTTGAACTTTTCATAATTTGCATTAGACAAAGGCGGCCCAACGATGCCACCGCGGCTGCGTTTCCTATCAAATGCCTTATTCGAGTTAATATCTCCAAAGCGTCTTAACATTTCCTGGAAAAAACGCATTAGTTCATGGTCCTTTGCCAATATCTGTTGTGGTAAAGATTTTATGAAAAGAAACTTTTTTCGACCTATACTCAACCGAAACTTCTTCCCGCTGTACAAGGGGGCTTTCCATATCTCATATGGGGAGTCGATACTTACCAAAATTCTTTTTATAATATCATATTGCTGGTCATTGTAGTATAAAATCGACTTGGTTATCATTCTCCTCAAGTTTAAGGAAAAGAAGTCATCAATTCCCTTAAACCCGCTCTTGGCATCAAGTATGCAGATGAGTTCTACAATCTCTGGGATCACTTCTTGGGCTCTATCTCGGAGAACTTTCGCAAGTACTATCAACATAGTCACATAGTCAGTATTCTTATATTGCTCTATAAAAGCTTTAAGCTCGGTTCTTTCGCATTTACCGTAGTATTTGATTATATAGTGATCTATTGATGGCTCTTCATCAGAATCTTTATAAAACAAGCCATTGTCATATTGATAGGAGCTAAGTAAGCTTGACTTAACTTTATCATATTGCGAATAGTAGGGGTAACTCGTACGGCTGAGGATGTCTAAATGTATGGATATCAGAAAGTCCACTAATGGCTTAGAACTTAACTCGAATAAGAAGTCAATCATCCCATCGAAGCGGTAATCGAATCTAATTCGTTCCCCATTTAATGTTTCTTCTAATATGGCCACTCGTAACTTCTTAAATACAAGATCAAGATCTATCGTTGCTATTTTCTTCAGGGTTTCAAAATACCATAACTGATTATCTTGGCTATAAGGATAATATTTGTCAAAAAAGGCCACCGTAGAAGGGTCCCAATGGTTGACAAAAGGGATCAGGTTAGGAAGCAGCTTTTCTTTTGTTTGTAAATCAGAGCTTTCCAAGTATCTAAACACAGACCCAGGGTCGTGATTAAGATTGCGAAAGAGTATGCGATATAATTCATTTTCTGTTATTGGTAATAAATCGCTCTTAAGGAAGAAAACAAGCCAGCCTGATGAATCGAAGGTGTCAAAAAACAGATCACGGAGCTCGCCTTTTAAAGCCTCAACTACCAACAATTGCTCTTTTCGGGATGGAATAGCAACCATACCAAGCTCAACGATCAGCAAGTATTTAATATGGAACCGTATATTCTCATTTTGAAGGATGTCCCTATAGAAAATAATGTACTTTTGATGATTGATCTCCCTAAGGTATTCCACGACGGTTTTAATGAGAGACCTGACATATAAATTTTGTTCCTCTTCAAAAATGTAATCGATCAGGTCCTTGTCTGACGTTACAAACCAGCGTGCCAGATAATATTCGTAAAAGGACTGATGGAAGAACGATAGCTTGTTGCCATTTCTCAGTAGAATGTTTTGAGAGACGAGATAGTCTATATCTGAATTGAACTCTTCCAGAAAAGACTGTTCCACCAAATTTGGGTGCAGCTCATACATCCTTTTTACAATTGCGTCCAAGCATTCTGTAATCCTTAGATCTTTTCTGCTAAGTACTTGAGTCCATAATTCTGAATAGAGTTTTGATAATGATACTCTTGTCTCTTTTTTCAGTAGATCTTTAAGATTAGGAATCTTTGTGAAGAGCTCCAGGTTATAAGGCACCCGTAATAGTTCAACGAGAACCTCGCTCTGAGTCTCTATCAAAAGTAACTTGAGTACTTCCTTTACTTCTTCGTTTGTCAAATTAGCAACTTCGACCTGCTTAATATTCTTGTTATCATTAAATCGTCGCAAGTCGGCATCATACTCTAGGTCAAAGGCTCGTGTGGAAAAGATGATTCTGATGTTTTTGTAGGACATGAGCTCAGAAATCAACTTTATATATGTCAGAATGAATTTCCTTTCGGTGGATAGAGTTTGTGAAAGCGCGTCCAATTGATCTAGAATGACGACAAGTTTTTTACCCGACTTCCCAACCTCCTCGATCAACAAATGAAAAGATGAGATTCGATTGAACACGTGTTTTGCAAGATCGCGTAGATTGTTGTTGTATATCTGGTCGCATTTTAACGCGAGAATAAGGAGATCGTCTTCTTTAAGCAGCTCACTGTAAACATCTTTTAATATTGTGGACTTTCCTACTCCCTTTTTACCTTTAACAATTAATATTTTTTCTGATAGGTCTTTTCCGGGAAGATCACCTTTTACCCAGGTCACTATCTCATCTGTTTGTAGCCTGTGGAGGTGTGTCGACTCTTCTCCTGAAAAATAGTTTTTCAGCCCTGCAAGAAAAGCAGATGCAGAAAGTAACTCACTCTCAACTTCGAACTTATTATCGATAAACGATTCATGCAGATCTTGGACGTACTTGTGCAGGTTCTCTTCAAAAGCTTCGTTGTAAAGGCCAAAGTGCTTCAAATCGTCTATTAAATCCGCACCATCAATTAATTGTATCTGGTCATCCGAAAGCTGAAATTTAGCTACTTGTTTTTGCTTCCAGCTGCTCCACCACTTGTGTTCCTTGATGCCTAACTCGTCAGGAATACAAAGCATCCATTTGCTGCACTTATAATCTAATGACTCAATCGCCGTCTTGAAGGCACTACGGATTTGCTCTTTTTGAGAAGCTTCAATCCCGTTGACAAAGAATTTGCATTGGATAACTTGGATTGGCATACGTATGTCTCCGATGAAGATATCGATCCCCCCATCACCGGCCGTGACCTTTACTGTTTTGACATCTTCTGATAAGTATTTCTTTTTGAAAAGACTCGCACAGATTTCTTCAAACTTGGATCTTGCACCGGCCTCTGTATACCTCTTTACTAGATATAGCCATTTTTCATTCATGCAATTAGCTGAGTGTGGCTTTTTTATGTCTTCTAGGTTTCAGAAGACCAACCATTCTTACTGCAAAAATAAGCGAATGTTCTAAAAAAGAGGAACATGAGAAGTTAACACACCTCGAAGTTTACAGAATTTGCAAAGAATGAGAAGTGATGACGCCGGCTACTACATTGAACTTGACAAGAATATATTAGAGCTTGTAAGGTTCGCGTCGAACAGTGTCACAAGGTTGTCAATACCTCTCGGGAGCTAAAGGAGGCAAATTAGAATGCAACAGTTCCTTTTTGATAAACATCGTATGATTGGAATAGGAGTGGAATGCCTTCTATAACTTTAATTTCCCACGCCGATGAATAAAAAGGGCGCCTAGTTTATACTATTAGACCGGCCTTGCGAAGCATCTAGCCTTGTTTTTTTTCTTTTTCAGGCTTACAACGTTTGCCGTCCACAACGACTGGTAGCTTTATCGGCACCTTAACCTTGTTTCATTCCAATACCTGCAAGCAAATAAGATATTCAAGTTCCACAGTTAGATTAGCTCCATTAAACCGATCAAGCTTTTCCCGCTGATAAGTTCTGCGACCATACGTCGGAATAGTTGTTAATCCGATCCTTGATTTGCCGGATAGAAGGTTCCAGCTGATCCCGCAGAACTTCAAGCAGAGACTGCCAATATTTTGCTTCCGGCATACCACTGAAACTATTCAGCTTCCTCACTGCTTGATTAAAATTGTTGCCAAAGGAATTGATCTCCTTGCGAAGCAAAATAAGTTCTTCAAGGATATCATCTGAAGACTTATCCCGGTAGGTAACCGTGATATTTTTTTCAAGCAGAACGTTACGACTATATTCGCTGATCTTTCTAAACATCGTCTTCTTAAAGCGGTTTTCAAGGGCAATGTACTCGGTCGTTTTGAGCCTGATAGTTATTCTTCTTGTTCGATTTTCATATTTCTCTTTCATAGTAAATCGTCTTTAGGAAATCCGACCTCGGAGGATTTTCTGTTCTAACCCAACTGACTCCGGAAGGAAGGGCAAGATCCGTTTGTCAGACAAACGTACATCTTGCTACTGCAGCAAAGCGAGGCAGTCTACCTCCGTTTTTCAGATCTTCCATAATTCTCACGTTGTATCTCATATTTCAATGGAGCAAAACTTGGAAGTCCTTAAGCTGAATTTTCTTTCTTGTTTGTAATTGAAAATCCAATCGCTTGCAAATACTTTCCAATTTCGGATCGGCTTACCGGATCTCGCCTTCCAACCCCACTTTTCTTGCTCATCAACGAATTTTTGCGCAACTTCCCCGGCGTCCTTCTGATCAAAATAAATGAAAACATCTACTAGCGCAGGAGGAACATTAAAGCCAAAGGCGCCCGTGACAGAGGTAGAGTTTTCTGACCCCTTTGATCTACCGTTTTGCTTAGGTGGATTTATTCGCCTTGCCTTCCTTTTCATGCTAATTTCAATTGGTCCTGAAATCCATCAGACTTCATTATCTCCTGGATTTCGTTATAGTCGTAGTAGGTAACACCTCCTAATTTCTTAAACGGGATAACGCCTTTGTCCCTCAAATACTGCAGCTTACTTTCGGAAACTCTTAAAAGCTTTTTGACTTCGAAGGCCTTCAACCATCTGTGGGAAGGCTGACCGGAACTCTCCTTCAAAAGTTCCTTAATGTCCAGGATGAGTTGCTCCTTGAATTCAATAAGATCCTGCACTGTAAGCAACTGATCTCGATAAAAATTTCGCTTCCGCTGATCGGAATTCATTTCTTTTACGCTTGTCATAGGTATAAAAATTTTAGACCTAAGTTCAGGAAGGCATCCGTTTGAATCTCACACCTGGGACCGGAGGTGTGTGATTTTTTTGAGGTGGATTCAGGTACGACTATTCCATTCCTGAGACAAGCAATTGTCTCTCATTTCTTCACCTTTCACGAGCCTTGACGGTATAACGCTTTCCTTCGATATCAGCAATATCTTACCGTCTGTCGACAAACCTCGGGATAAGGAAGAATGAAGATTCGAGCCTTTCATTTTTAGGAAAAGGCTGAAGAAAAGGAGCCTTTATTAAGAAATATGATTGCTACTTATTTATCCACTTGATTTTGTTAAGGTTCACAAGTTACCTTACTCCTTATTTGCGGACATCCAAATCACTCATGCCGACGGAAGCAGCTTTCAAAATAGTTCTTTTTCAGATCTAGGTTTGTCCCGGAATTGTACCGAAAATTCATGGAGGGATGACAAACTTTATAATGCGGTATTCCTTCGATGGTTATTTTCTGAACTAGCCACCTACCTTCATCGTTCCTTACCACAGTATCCTTGGTGGGATCAAAATTAAGTTTCATCCATTTATGTCCATCCTCTCCTAAAAATAGAATACCCTTAGGCTTCAGAATTTGATACACAAATTCATTTGTCAACTCCTGACACTTTTGAATCATTTCTCTCCCTGCTTTAAATTTTTTCAGGTCATTTACCTTGTTCGTATTGAAATAAATCACATTCATTATTACTGCTTTTTCCAAAACAGAAAATAGAGATGGTTCCTTGAACATTGAGATCAGAGGCCGGCTGATCCTCCAATCTGGGTTATCTAAAAACATATTAGTTCCACTAATCAAATCAACCCCCATTCGTCGCTCAATTCCCTTTTCTCTAAGTTTTTCTATATAGGAACTATTCCCATGAGGATTAGCTCCTACAATTAAAAGATTAGGATTTAACCTTAATAAGGATTGAAAAACGTAGAAGTCTGGATAAGAGGAGTCCCTACTCGCGATTTCATGACAGATATCGGCGGCCCTATTGAGCCACTCAATTACCTTGGTGTCTGGTTCCAACATAACTTTAACTATTTAAACATAATATATAACTTCCTTAAGGTTCCTTAGAAGGCGAGGTTTTATCTCAATATCACGTGCGGACTTCCTTCAATTGGTGGCTTAGTGATCATCAAGCATCATAGCTCTCTATATGGAAGAATACCGGTTCATCTTTTCAACCTTCACACTCGACACTTACCGAGTTGCTGATTTCAAACTAAGGTAGCCTTTCTTGTGTAGTATCGGCTACACGAGAAGCCCTTACAAATTTAATTTTTTCCTTAGACTTTCATCCTTTAATCCAATTCTATAAGCAGTTGAACCACATGGTAGCAAAAGACAGCAAAAGCATGCCTTCCCGATTTCAATCTATCTTCAATGCTTTTGCACCTCTTTTTGGATTTCCTCAACCAATTGTTCTTCAGACGGTAAATACAATTCATACTTACTCGCAACTATCCGCGTGTTATCCTCCGGTAAGGAAAATTTCACCACCGCATTGTTCTTCTCTGCGCATAGGAGAATTCCAATAGTCTTATTCTCATGAGGCAGCTTTTCAACCCGGTCGAAATAGTTTACATACATCTGCAATTGTCCGAGATCCTGATGTGTGAGCTTATGCGTCTTGATTTCTACGATTACAAAGCATTGAAGTAAACGATTGTAAAGTACCAGGTCCACAAAGAAGTCGTCTCCATCTAAGTGAATTCGCCGCTGGCGAGCTATAAAGGCAAACCCGTTCCCTAGCTCTAATAAGAAATCTTGCAAATGAGTGATTAAGGCCTGCTCAAGGTCCTTCTCGTAATAAGAGGCTTCCCGCTTTAGCCCTAAGAATTCCAGAACCATTGGGTCTTTGATGATTTCTTGGGGCTCTACCGGCTGTTTTTCTTTCCGGGCAACAGCGAGCACGCTTTCTTTATCGTTACTCAGAAGCAGACGTTCGTATAAATGACTGTCGACCTGCCTTTCCAGTTGTCGCGCTNNATGTAGAAGCTCCTTTTGTCCTCAGAATCAATGCTAATGAGCTTTCTATAGTGGGTCCAGGATAATTGTTCACGCAGTGCGTGAACAATTGGAAAGGCTCGATAGAATTGCCTGAATAAGTTCAGGTTTGTAAAAGAGAAGCCTGATCCGAACTCAGGTTGGAGTTCTTTGGAAATGTATCTTATTAATTGTGTCCCGTAATTCGCCCGATCTTTTCCTAATTGCTCTTCTTCAAAGATCCGCTTTCCTAAATTCCAGTACATCAACACCCTTTGATGATCAACTGCCCTTACAGCATCTTGCCTTGATCTGCTTATAATTGATCGGATGTCTTCTATGAATGATGGATTAATATTCATAATGATCTAAAGTACATAATTAATATCGAGCATTTCAGGCTAATTTTTTCTTAAGCGCAGCCATATCATCGCTAATCTTCTTCTCAAGTACCTTCGCATAAATTTGCGTTGTAGCAATCTTGGTATGCCCTAGCATCCGACTAACTGTCTCGATAGGAACGCCATTAGAAAGAGTGACCGTTGTTGCGAACGTATGGCGAGCCAAGTGGAATGTAATATTCTTTTTAATCCCGCATAGATCAGCTATTTCCTTGAGATAGCTATTTACCTTCTGATTGGAGATAACCGGGAAAAGTGTACCTGAAGCCTCTGCTCTGATATTTCCCTTATACTTTTTGATTATCTCCACAGCCTTCGGAAGCAAAGGAGTATTGACTGGCGTCTCCGTTTTCTGCCGGAATGTTCTCACCCAAAATTCTCCGTCTGCAGCCTCCACAATGTTATCGGGCGTCAGCTGGATGACATCCACATAAGCAAGTCCGGTGTAACAGCAAAAAACAAACAGATCTCTCACCATATCAATCCGTTCGATGGTAAATTCCTTGCTCTCCATGGTTGCCAGCTCTTTAGGAGACAAGTGATCTCTGGTAACCCTCAGGATCTTTAACTGATAGTTGATAAAGGGATCTTTTGAAATCCATTCAAGGCGGACTGCCAGATGGACCATTTTCTTCAGCCGGATCAAGTGCTTCATGATCCCGTTATTATTCAGCGGCTTTTGATGATCCTTGGGCTTGTGGTTCCGGAGAAACGTTTCGAAGTCGTTAATAAACTTATAGTTTAGTTCATGAAGGTACAAGTCATGAGACTTGTGCTTCTGCAGAATAAACTTATCAAGGTATCTCTGTGTGACATAGTAGTGCTTCAAGGTACTCCACTTTAAAACAGCTTTCGCGCTTTCATTATGATACTCAATAAGTCGCCTCAATGTGTATACCTCATCCGCCGTTCCAAGGAATGCGTCTTTAATCGCTTCTGCGCTTAAAAGCTTCCCCTTTAACTGTAGTTGCTGGTAGCGGTTGCCCAGCGCCGTTCTGACCTGCGTGAGATAGTTATTAACCGCTTTTACCTCCTCCCGGTTGCCTTTTGCTACACCTTTTCCACTATCCCAGTTTTTTACGTCGATGACCTGCTTTAACGCGATATGGCACCGCTGCTTGTTTACTGTTACGCTTGCATAGATAGGAGCCTTGCCTTCTTTTGCCTTGTCCGCTCTGATCGTGAAATGAACACGAAATGACTGTGATGTTTTCATACAATTGCTTTTTAAAATTTTCAATTCAGAATTCATCCTGTTTTCAGGTATCTGCAGGTATCAGAAGGATGCCTTTTTTGATCAACTTTTCGAGTCGTAATATATTGACCAACAAAACGTTGCACCACTTTCTGTTACCTCAAATGTAAAAACTAAAAACAGGTAGTCAGTTAGGTAACAAGAACCTTGGCTTTCTTTGGGGTAGTTGAGGGGATAATTAAATAAAAAACCCNNGTGCGCCCACCTGGGCTCGAACCAGGGACCAAAAGATTATGAGTCTTCTACTCTAACCGACTGAGCTATAGGCGCGGTAGCAAAATCTTTACGTTTTTGCGAATGCAAATCTACATATTTGCAGCAATTATACAATAACAAACATGCAAATCATCAAAAATATTATTTTCGACTATGGCAATGTAGTATTTCTTCTCGACTTCAACAAAACCCGAACTACCTTTACCGAATTGGGTATCAGCAATATTGATAGTTTCTTTTCGCATGCGGGGCATGATCCTCTTTTTAATGAGTATGAAACAGGGCGCATCAGTACTCCCGAATTTAGGGATGGTGTACGGCGCATACTTAACAGGCCCGAACTGAGTGATGCCATCATTGACGATACCTGGAACAGCCTGCTTATTGGTGTGCCGGCTATCAATCATCAGCTTTTACTGGAGGCTAAAGCAAGGTATCGCACGTTTCTCCTCAGCAATAACAACGAGCTTCACCTGGCTTATATTCACAAGTATCTGAAAAAGCAGTATGGACTCGCATCGAACGAGGGCTTTTTTGAGAAGACGTATTACTCGCATCTGGTGGGAATGCGCAAACCTGATGCTGATATTTTTAATCTTGTACTGAACGAGAATGACCTTAAACCTGAGGAAACATTGTTTATTGACGATAGCCCTCAGCATATTAAAACGGCTGCTCAACTGGGCATTCATACTGCGCTTGTTACTGCCGAAAATACCCTGGAGCAGCTCCTAAAAACATCAAAACTGCTGTAACATCTGCAGATGTTTACAGCATCAGCAACTAACTATAACTGCAGCAACAGCAGCCTCGCTTAAGCATTAAACCGCCTCCTCTGCCCCTGTTCGTTCTTATAAAGCCTCCCGACCGTATATACCATAATATATTTAAAGTGCAGGGCATAGAGCTTCCGGGAGGCGCGGTTAAACAAAGGCACCTGCCTTTTGTTAAGCATAAAAAGGACGTATGGAAAATTATCAAACAATGGTTGAGGCTTTAAACGGCCTTAAAGAACAAGGATATACACTGGATTTTAATCTGGTAAACGGCATACTGCACAACTCCGAACAAAATATAACGCTTCATCCCGATGATTTTAATATAAACGGAGTGTATCGTTTTGAAGGGCCGTCTGATCCGGCCGACAATTCGGTGGTCTATTCGCTCGAATCAGAGAAATATGGAATCAAAGGCGTTTTCGTTAACGGCTACGGAGTTTATTCTGATGACGTGTCCGAAGAGCTTCTTAATAAGCTGGATACACCAAACGGCTAATAGCAGCCATTGTCTGGCATATTTCATCAGGCATGCTGGCGGCGGGACTTTCAAATCTGCGGGTTAAACAGGCAGCATTCATCACCTTCCGTCTACCTGACCAAGGTGATGAATGTTATAGCTAGATTTTTATCCTCACACACTTTCCTCGCAAGTTAACTTGTGACCAAGGTGATGAATGCTATAGCTAAGATAGGCTTACGTCCTTTAAAACGTATTTTCAAATACTGCGTTACTTTTTAAATAGGAGGCACTAAATTCAATGGGTACCCCAAAATCTTCTGCATTTACCCTGCCGTTTAAGTAGCCAAATACTGTGCTTCGCTGTGGCGGCGCCTGGGCAAAACCGGCTTTAAAGCCAAAAACAAGCAAAAGTGTATAAATACACAAACATTACAGATAAGATGAGATTGCTTTATTAACACATTGTGTTGCGGGTCGGTGGTGGTATGAAGCAGCCGGCCCCGCTAAAAGCAGGGCCAGGCAGCCGACTCTAGGACTTGCGTCTTCTTTTTAACTCCGTTTCAATAAGGTTAAGTTCCCTGCTGGTTTGCCCCGCTATAGATGNNTTCCTCTGCCCGGCGAAACAGGTAAGGCATCACCATTTTAACCGGTCCGTAAGGCACATACTTGGTTACATTATAACCCGCTTCGGCAAGGTTAAAGCTAAGATTATCGCTCATACCCAGCAATTGCGAAAAGTAAACATGAGGATGATCAGGCTGTATACCTTTTTGCTGCAATAAAGCAGCCAGCAGCAGGTTGCTCTTTTCGTTATGGCTGCCCGAAAGCAGGGCCACGTGGTCCAGATTATCAATACACAGCTGCACAGCGGCATCATAATCGCGGTCGGTATCGGCCTTGGTTTCATTTATGGGCGAAGGATAGCCCATGCGCGCAGCCCGCGCCCGCTCCTTTTCCATATAAGCGCCGCGCACCAGCTTGGCCGCCATTATAAAGCCTTCTGCCCTGGCACGGGCTATATCGGCTTTTAATGATGCCAGCTTATCCTTTCGGTATAACTGGTAGGTATTGTACACAATGGCCTTTTCGCGGTTGTATGAGCGCATCATCTCCAGTGCCAGTTCATCAATAGCGGGCTGTATCCAGCTTTCCTCCGCATCAATCATTACCGGAACACCCAGTTCGAATGCAGTGCGGCATACCTGGTTTACGCGCGCTTTTGCCCGTACAAATTCAGCCTCTTCGGCCACGCTTAAGCTTTTGCCCTCGCTTATTTTCTGCATAAGGCCAAAACGTATCAGTCCGGTTGGTTTAAACACGGTAAGCGGAATGCGCTTATCGGTACTAGCCTTGCGTATGGCGGCCAGAGTTTCGCTTGTAGTATTGGCAAAAGTTTGTTCGCTCTGAATACCTTCGGCGGCATAATCCAGAATAGCCCCAACATTGCGTGCGGCAAGCCTGCTCAAAGCAGCCTCACAGTCGTCAATACTTTCGCCACCGCAAAACTGAGCAAACACTGTTTTCTTGATAACAGGCGTAACCGGCAGGCCCCACTTTAAAAAGCGCGTGGTAAACGCCTTGCCAATATCAGTTACGGCTTTACTAGACATAAGTTTGAACAACCAGTAAGCTCTTCTCATGTCGGCATCGCTGCGCCCTTTAAAAGCTATTTCTGTATTGTTAAAGTCGGGCACGGAAGCCCCTTTTAAACTGTTTTTCATTTAATATAGGTTTACAGCAAAAATTTAAAGAAGATAAAAAGCAATTAGTTAGAAAGCAGTCGAAGTATTTTGGGCAGATCTTCATCGCCGGCCGAACTGAACACNNAGCCGGTTATGCGCATCATAAATAAATGTAGCCGGAAACTTCACCGGGTTAAACAATGGCACAAAGTGTTTCTTTTTGTCTTCCAGCAGGAATACATTGGCTTTGTCTGCCAGGTTTTTACCATATTTATTTATAAAGTTCTTTATAGAAGGAGCATCGTCCATAGAAACAAAGTAAAGCGTAGCATTTTTAAAAAAAGCATAGCTGCGGCTCAATGCCTGAGTACTTTTTTGGCAGTGCCCGCAGGTTACGTCAAAAAACATAAAGGCCGATTGCGTATTGCGGGGCATATCAGCCTTTTTAAAAGGCACGTTATTCAGCCGATAAAAAGTAAAGTCGGGCACCACCCGGGGCACCTGTGAAAAAACGGCTATACGGGCAGTAAAAACCATTATTACCAACAAAAGCGCAGGCCATAAAAATTTCTTCATTTAACAAATATACTATTGCGGGGCATAGAGCGGCTATTTATCCCCGTTTTTTTACGATTCCTGTCAGCGGGCATTTTATCTGATCGGCGTAGGCAACCTGCATTACTCAAAAGCGCTGGGCAGGGGCGTTGAAACCGCCGCGTAAAAGCTGCGGCTCAGGTTCGGGCCGGACGCGGGCTAAAAACGAGATGCGTCCATGATGAATCCGCCAAAAACATGGACACATCATGGGTTCATCATGGACGCATCTCGCTATCATCGCGTACCTGAATCGGCGCGTTCTGCTACTTGCCGGCATGTTTCCTTACCTGTAAATTTATGCTTGCAGATAAAAGGGGTAAAGGTTTCATTGCGTATACTTGTCTCATGATTGAATTTGAGCTCGAAGGCGATTTTATTCCCCTTATTCAACTCCTCAAAGCCACCTTTCTGGTCGAAACCGGCGGCCAGGCGCAGGCAGTGGTAAGCGAGGGATTAGTAAAATATAACGGAAAGACCGATTACCGAAAGCGACTGAAGGTAAAGCGCGGAGATAAAGTAGAGTTTAATCAAACCCAAATTGTAATTAAATAACATGCAGCCTCTAGCAAGCAACGGCTATTCCGTTTTTTTTGATAACGATTTTGCACAACTGAGTGATTTCCTTCAGAAGGGAGATTACTCCAAGGTTTTTTTCCTTACAGACACCAATACATCTGTGCACTGCCTGCCACTGATTAATGAGGCACTGCCCTGGCTTACCAATTTTGACATTATAGAAATTGATGCCGGCGAAGAGAATAAGAATATTGATTATTGCATAGGTATATGGAAAATGCTGCTCGATTTTGGAGCCGACCGTAAAAGTTTGCTCATCAATGTCGGAGGAGGCGTTGTAACAGATATTGGCGGCTTTGCTGCTGCTACTTTTAAGCGGGGCATACGCTTTATTAACATCCCAACCAGCCTGCTGGCTCAGGTAGATGCATCCATAGGCGGCAAAACGGGCATTGATATAAGCAATATTAAAAACATCGTGGGCACGTTCAGCACGCCGGATGCGGTTTTTATATCCGATGTATTTCTGGCATCGCTTGACAGGCGGCAGCTTGTTTCGGGCTTTGCCGAGATAATAAAACACGGCCTCATTGCCGACGAGGCTTATTACAAAGAAATCCAGAGCTGCGGGCCCGAGGCTGCAGGCAGCGCGATCATCCGCCGTTCAGTAGAAATTAAAAATGAGGTGGTTACGCAAGATCCTCACGAAAGCGGCCTGCGCAAAATCCTTAACTTTGGTCATACGGTGGGTCACGCCATTGAAGCCTTTTTTCTGGATCGCAAGGGCAAATCGCTCTTGCATGGCGAAGCTTTGGCCGCGGGTATGATATGCGAGGCCTATCTCTCCTACAAGCATCATACACTTAGCCACGAAGATCTTAGCCAGCTAAGCGCCTATTTGTTCTCTGTTTATGGCAGCATAAGTTTACTGCCTGAATACGAACATGTAATGCTTGATTATATGAAGAACGACAAAAAGAATGTGAACGGACAAACAGGCTTTTCGCTTCTAAAGCGCGTTGGAGCGTGCGACTATAATCAATACCTCAACGATGAGCAAATACTTGAATCTTTTGCTTATTACAAGCAAACTGCAAGCGCCATGAAGATTGCTGGAAGCAAAAGTTAATTTCTTTTTGCTTGCATTTAAAAAAGATATAACTGTATATTTGATTCAGCACACGCAAATGAAGAATTTCAACACATATTATTTCGGTTACTTTTACTACAGCAGGTAAGAG
Organism: Sphingobacteriaceae bacterium UBA2059; assembly: GCA_002332615.1. Lineage (GTDB taxonomy): Bacteria > Bacteroidota > Bacteroidia > Sphingobacteriales > Sphingobacteriaceae > Arcticibacter. Next base: position 63,121 of record DDAL01000021.1, read on the forward strand.
CCGGGATGATATTTTAACAAAAAATATACTATTCAACGAAAGTCCCGGTTAAATAAGCCGGGACTTTTTTTATGCTTGATATAATGGATCTAAACGTAGCAATTCAGGGTATAAAAGGGAGCTTCCATGAAGAAGCCGCCTTAAAGTTTTTCGGCAACAGCATAAAAACCCTGGAGTGCAATTCCTTTAAGCTTACCTGCCAGGCATTAAAAAAGCAGGAAGCCCATTATGCGGTGATGGCTATTGAAAATTCTATTGCCGGCAGTCTGCTGCCGAATTACTCCCTGCTGCAGGATTACCAGTTGTGCATTACAGGCGAGGTTTACTTACCTATAAAACTGCACCTGCTTGCATTGCCCGGGGTAAGTTTTGATGAGATAGATACCATCGAGTCGCACCCTATTGCACTGAGGCAATGCGCCGATTTTTTCGACGAGCATCCACACCTGCAGGTAAAGGAAAGCAACGATACAGCTGCCTGTGCCAGGCGCCTGCAGGAACAACAGCTTAACACTACTGCCGCTGTGGCCAATCAGCTCTGCGCCAGTCTTTACGGACTTAATGTACTGGAGCGCAGTATAGAATCGAGCAAAAAGAACTATACCCGCTTTTTAATTCTCAGCGCAAGGCGCCAGGCTCTTATAGAGGGTGCAAACAAGGCCTCCATATCGTTTCAGGCGGCCGATGAGGTTGGCTCGCTGGTAAGAATTTTGAACATTTTTGCCGCCCGCGGGGTTAACCTCAGCAAGATCCAGTCTATGCCCGTAATTGGCAAGCGAAATCAGTATCTGTTTTATCTTGACCTCGACTGGACCAGCCGGGAGTCCTACACCCTGGCTTTACAGGAAGCACTTAAACATTGCATCAATTTTACCCTGATGGGCGAGTATATAAAAAATGATAATATCTAATATCTTTAATCCCCAATGAAACTCAACTTAACCGTACAACCCTTAACTACCTGGCTGCCTGCAAAACAGCAACCCCTGGTTATATCAGGCCCATGCAGCATCGAAACAGAAGATCAGTTGCTGGCTACTGCCCATCTACTCGCAAAAAGCGGACGTATATCGGCTTTAAGAGCCGGTGTATGGAAGCCGCGCACCCGCCCGGGCGAATTTGAAGGTATTGGAAGCCAGGGCCTGCAATGGCTGCAAAGGGCTAAAGCCGAAACGGGCTTGCCGGTGGCTGTTGAGGTAGCCAAGGGCGAACATGTGGAGCAGGCGCTTGCTGCCGGGGTAGATATTCTGTGGATAGGCGCACGGTCTACCGCTAATCCGTTTACGGTGCAGGAAATTGCTGATGCATTGCGCGGCAGCGATGTACCGGTAATGGTTAAAAACCCTGTAAATCCCGATATTTCCTTATGGATAGGCGCCCTGGAGCGCATCAACAATGCAGGAATACAAAAGCTGGCTGCCATATCGCGCGGTTTTTCATCTTTCGAAAAATCGGCTTTTCGCAATGAGCCTATGTGGGAAATCGGCATTCAGCTGAAAACACTTTGCCCCGAACTTCCGCTTCTGTGCGATCCGAGCCATATATGCGGCAACCGCGAGCTTATTCCATACATTTCGCAAAAGGCGCTCGACCTTGAAATGAACGGCCTGATGATTGAGGCGCACATGGACCCGGGCACCGCATGGACAGACGCCAAGCAGCAAATGACTCCCGACGACCTGCTTGACATGATTGAGCATCTTACCATCAGGCAGGAAACCCCAAAAGATAAAAAGGTGATTGACCGCCTGGAAGAGCTCAGAAAAAAGATCGATAAGCTCGATGATCTTATTATTCAAAAACTGGCCGAACGCATGGATGTGGTTGAGCAAATAGGATCGTATAAAAGAGACCATGATATTACCATTCTTCAGCTAAGCCGCTGGGATGAAATTCGCAATAAGCGGGTGCACTTTTCAAAAGCACTTAAACTAGACGAAAGCTTTGCCAATGATTTTCTGGATTTGGTACATGCCGAGTCGATCCGCAGGCAAACAGCTATTATGAACAATACCGCTGTTAAGGAATAGACATGAGTGCAACGTCTCTACAGCTTGAGTATAAAAGCGGTCAGTCTATTGACTGCCGCATCGTGCTTACAGGCTCAAAAAGCGAAAGCAACCGCGCCCTCATACTACAGGCTCTCAGCAATGGCAGGCTAACCATAGGCAACCTTTCCAGGGCGCAGGATACGCTGCTGCTGAGGCAGGCGCTTGAGCAGGCAGCCCGATGGCCGGATAAGGAATCGAGCCTGCCGGTAATCGACATTGGGGCCGCCGGTACGGCTATGCGCTTTTTAACGGCCTACCTGGCGGTTAAAAAGCGCATAGCCCTGCTCACCGGTACGCAGCGCATGAAGCAAAGGCCTATAAAAATGCTGGTTGAGGCCATGCAGCAGCTGGGGGCAGGTATACGGTATGCAGAAACCGAAGGCTATCCGCCCCTGGTGTTCGAGGGTACATTTAATCAAACAGACAGCAATGTACACATCCCCGGCAACATAAGTTCGCAGTATATCACGGCTTTGCTGCTGGTGGCTGCTGCGCTACCCATGGGCCTGCGGCTGCATATAGACGGAGAGCTTACCTCCAAACCGTATGTAGACATGACTCTGCATATGCTCAGTCAGGTAGGCATACAGCACAGTGCCTTTGATGCAGGTATAGCCATCGGGCCCCAGGACTTTCAGCCAGCCAGCCTGGCTGTAGAACCCGACTGGAGCGCTGCCTCCTACTGGTATTCTATAGCAGCGCTTGCTTCTAAAGCCCGCATTGAGCTGCCGGGGCTTAAGGAGCAAAGCCGGCAGGGCGACCGCGCTATTGCACACTTAATGGAACCCCTGGGCGTTCATACAGCGTTTAGTGGCGAAGGCGTGGTGCTGAGCAAAAAAGAAAGCAGCTCAGGCCCGCTTCATTTTGATCTTAATGCCTGTCCGGATCTGGCTCAGACGCTTATTGTATGCTGCGCGGCACTTAAACGGGAGGCTTCCTTTAGCGGTCTTGAAACCCTAAAGATTAAAGAAACCGACAGGATACTTGCTTTAAAAACTGAACTTGCAAAGGTCAATGTAGCTTTTGAGGAGCAAAACGGCTCCTACTACCTGCATCCTTCGCAGCTTAACCTTCAGCGCCAACTGAGCTTCGCCACCTATGAGGACCATCGCATGGCTATGTCTTTTGCGCCACTGGTTATAAAGGCGGGCCGGCTGAGCATTGAAGAACCCGATGTGGTTATTAAATCATACCCCGCTTTTTGGAAAGACATGCAAACAGCAGGCTTTAACATTATAAATTAAATACCTATACGTATGGCTGGCAATACTTTCGGAACATTATTTCGCATCAGCACCTTTGGCGAATCGCATGGCAAGGCAATCGGCGTAGTCATCGATGGCTGCCCGCCGGGCATTGACCTGGACATGGGCTTTGTGCAGGCCGAGCTTGACAAGCGCCGGCCCGGCCAGTCGCGCATTACCACGCAGCGCAAAGAAAGCGATGAGGTACAGATTCTTTCGGGGGTATTCGAGGGTAAGAGTACAGGCACGCCCATCGCTCTTCTGATTGCCAACCAGGATCAGCGTTCCAAAGATTATGATCATAACACCTCTGTTTACCGGCCTTCGCATGCCGACTATACCTACGATGCCAAATATGGCATACGCGATCACCGGGGCGGGGGGCGCTCCTCAGCCCGGGAAACTGCTGCCCGCGTGGCAGCGGGTGCCGTTGCACGTTTAGTGCTTAATCGTTATGGAATTGAGTTGTTTGCCCATGTGTCTTCAGTAGGACCGCTTGATGCCCCTGCCCTGCCCGATGTTCCCCTAAGCCAGCTGCTCGGTGTGAGAGAAAGCAACCTGGTGCGCTGCGCCCATGAGCACACTGCATGGCAAATGACCGAACTTATTGAGAGTATACGCAAAGACGGCGACACCATAGGCGGACAGATATCCTGCATTATAAAAAACTGTCCTGCAGGTATAGGCGAGCCTGTTTTTGATAAACTGCACGCCGACCTAGGAAAAGCAATGCTGAGCATTAATGCCGTTCACGGCTTTGAATACGGAGCCGGCTTTGGCGGCTCGCGCATGAGAGGCTCAGAGCATAATGACCTGTTTAGCACTAACCCGGCAAGCGGCAAAATTGAAACCGGCACCAATCATTCGGGCGGTATACAGGGTGGCATAAGCAATGGAATGGATATCACATTTAAAGTAGCGTTTAAGCCTATAGCCACCATCATGAAAGTACAGCCAACCGTTGACGCCAGTGGTGCTCCGGCCGAAATAAAAGGAAAAGGCCGCCACGACCCTTGCGTTGTACCGCGTGCAGTACCCATTGTAGAGGCTATGGCGGCCCTTGTACTGACCGATCATTTATTGCGCCAGCAGGCTTTACAACTGCCGGCGGCGGCTAAGCTTTAATAAAGCTCCGGAAATCTTTGTGCATTGTATTCATGCATAATGCTGTATACTTTCTCTATTACATCATCCACAGAGGGCTTGGTAAAATAGTCGCCGTCTGATCCATAAGGAGGCCTGTGTTCTTTGGCAGTCAGGGTTTGCGGCTGTGCATCCAGGTAATAGTATCCTTTTTGAACTTCAACAATTTGCTGAAGGATAAAAGCAGACGCTCCCCCGGGCACATCCTCATCCACAACCAGCAGTTTGTTGGTTTTGCTTAATGATTGTGCGCAAAGGCCGTCCAGGTCAAAAGGATGCAGTGTCTGCGGGTCAATTACCTCGCAGGAGATACCCATTTGTTCAAGCTCTTCGGCTGCCTGCTGTACCACCCGAAGGGTAGAACCATAAGATACCACGGTAATGTCGCTTCCCTCTTTTACTATTTCTGCCTTTCCCAGAGGTACGGTAAACTCCCCTATATTGGCAGGCAGCTTTTCCTTAAGCCGGTAGCCATTAAGGCTTTCAATTACCAGGGCGGGCTCATCTGCCCTCATAAGGGTGTTGTACATACCCGCAGCCTGTACCATATTGCGCGGTACACACAGGTGCACCCCTCTCACAGAGCCCAGCAGCATGCCTATCTGCGAGCCCGAGTGCCATATGCCCTCTAGTCTGTGGCCTCGCGTACGAATAATAAGCGGTGCTTTCTGTCCCCCTTTGGTGCGGTAGCTAAGGCTGGCCAGATCGTCGCTTATAACGTTAAGAGCGTAGAGTATATAGTCCAGATATTGAATTTCGGCTATAGGACGCAAGCCGCGCAGGGCCATGCCTATACCCTTACCAATGATGGTACTTTCGCGTATGCCTGTATCGGCTATGCGCATGGTTCCATACTTTTCCTGCAAACCAGCAAAGCCCTGGTTTACGTCGCCTATGCTGCCCACATCTTCGCCAAAGGCGACGATGCGAGGGTCGCGTTGCAGGTTTTGGTCAAAGCAGGCGTTAAGTATCTCACGGCCATCCAGCAACGGTGCATCTTCGTCATACCGGGGCTCTATCACCTCAATGTTAGAAGGAGCCAGTGCAGTACCGGTAAACAGTTTCGAATTATACTGGTCGGCATACAGCTCAAGCTGTTTTTTATACCAGTCTGTCAATTGCTGCTTTTCAGGGCTATGGTCAGAAGCCAGCAGGCGTATAGCCTTGCGCACCACCTGTATAAAATCCTTGCGGTACAGGTCGCTCATGCCCTGCAAAGGCTTTATCAGCTCCTTAACATGCGTGTTGTCTATGGCAGTAAGCAGTGTAAGGGCTTGTTTAGATTCCGCCTTCAAAACGCCCTGGTAGTCATTCCATGCATCTTTACGGCATTTCTGAACATATTTCAGGGCGGTGTCTTCCAGCTCAGCCAGTTCCTCCTCGCCCGCTATTTCCGACTCAAGCATCCATTTGCGCATCTGCAGGATACAGTCATACTCCGTTTCCCAGGCAAGGCGCTGGGGCGTTTTATAGCGTTCGTGCGAGCCTGAGGTAGAGTGCCCCTGAGGCTGTGTTACTTCGTAAACGTGTATTAGCACAGGCACATGCTCGCTTCGGCATAGTTCTATGGCCTTTTGATAGGTTTCGCATAAGCCCGGGTAATCCCATCCCTTCACTTTAAATATTTCATATCCCTGTCCTTTTTCATCACGCTGAAATCCCTTCAGTATTTCCGATATGTCCTGCTTGGTAGTTTGCAGCTCGGCAGGTACTGAAATGGCAAAAGAATCATCCCATATGGATACGGCCATAGGAATCTGGTTTACTCCGGCCGAGTTAATGGCTTCAAAAAATATCCCCTCCGAGGTAGAACCATTGCCTATTGTTCCAAAAGCCACCTCATTACCATTGTCTGAAAATTGTTTAAACTCCTTCAGCCCGTCCAGATGACGGTATAATTTGGAGGCCTGCGCCAGGCCAACCAGGCGCGCCATCTGTCCGCCGGTAGGCGAAATATCGGCAGAGGTATTTTTAGTATCAAGGAGGTTTTTCCAGCTTCCGTCGGGGTTTAACAAACGGGTGGCAAAGTGGCAGTTCATCTGGCGTCCGGCCGAAGCAGGCTCCAGCTCCACATCGGTATTGGCATAAAGCTGGGCAAAGAACTCAGTTATTGTAGACATTCCTGCAGCAAACATAAAGGTTTGATCGCGGTAGTAACCCGAGCGCCAGTCGCCTTTTCTAAACGCTTTCGCCATAGCTACCTGGGCAACTTCTTTACCGTCGCCAAAGATTCCAAACTTGGCTTTTCCTGTTAACACTTCTTTGCGGCCTATAAGGCTTGCCTGGCGGCTTTCATAGCAAATGCGATAATCATCAAGAACGATTTTACGAAAATCGTCAAAGCTTAATTCGGACGTTTGGCCCAGGTTTTGATTCGTTACTTCCATTGACGTTTGTAAAGAGATAAATCCAAAAATACTATAAATTATGCTTGATGGATAACATATGACAATTTCTGACGTATATGTGGTACAGTATTTGAATAAATTTGTATATTGATCTTTCGTATTAAAAACGTTCTTATGAAAAAGTTAATACTTCTGTTTTCCATTGTACTAGGTTTCGCATTAACAGGTGCATTTGCTCAGCAACCGGAGTTTAAGTTTGAAAAAGAAACTCATGATTTTGGCAAGATCACACTTAACAAACCGGTAAGCTACAGCTTCAAATTTGTTAATAATGGCACACAGCCTCTTATCATTGCCGACGTTCAGTCCAGCTGTGGCTGTACGGTGCCAAAATATACCAGCACACCAATAAAAAAAGGCGAAACAGGAACGGTGACTGTAACGTATGATTCGAAAGCAATTGGTTCTTTTAATAAGGTTCTTACCATACGTTCAAACGCTAAAACACCTGTTAAATATCTTTATATTAAAGGTGTCGTTTCTGAATAGTATATTTGTATAAAATTTGCATATGGGCCCGACCGGAATTGACAGGATGGTGGCAAGTATGTAAGCATGCAGCGCGTTGTTAGTATTGCGCTTTAATCTGAACTTTCAATTTATAATTGGCGAAAATAACTACGCCTTAGCTGCCTAATTTAGAATTAGCTCAGCTTTTGTCCTGCAAGTATTCTGTTCTGTTATACTTGCGTTAAGGGCATCGATTAACAGAACTGCCCCGATTAGTGGTGTGTACATCGGTTAAGCTTAACACCTAAGGAAGACGGTTCAGGCATTCTGCCAGCCTTCCCCTTCCCTACAATTTAATGGCAGATAAGCATGTAGAAAGCATAATTTGTTCCATGTTTGGACGAGAGTTCGAATCTCTCCGGGTCCACGCTTAAGGCGCTTTTTGTCGAACGGTTGAAAAATACCGTTGACAAAAGCGAACAAGTTCTAATAGTAAGAGGTGACAGTAAGCGTCTTTTTGTCTTCAGGCGGTTCTAAATATTCCCTTTATAAAAAGTGGTGCGGAGCAGACATAAGCGGTGGCTTGTGTGGCGAGCCTGGGTTTATTATGTAACACCAGGCTGCAAATTTAAACACACTTCGACCCGGAAACGCTTAAGACCCTTCACAGGCTTCATAAGACCGCTCCTCTTGATAGAGGAAAATGAAAGCAGAAATCGAAACGAGATTATTAAGAGCATTGATCAATACCTTCGCTCAAAACGCTTAAGGCCCTTTACAGGCTTTATAAGACCACTCTTCTCTAAAACAGGATCTGAAGTCCGTATTCGTTATTGCAAAGTATTGAAGGCACTTAGCGACCCTGTGCAATAAAAGCATGTACGTGTAATTAGTTTTTCTTAATATTCTATGTACTGCTGGTATACCTCCTGCATGCAGGCTTTGCCCAGCCTGAGCAGGTGCCGGCTAAGGGCCTTATTGGCGGGGGCTTTTTGATATAATATTTGCTGGCCGGTTGTGCCGTATGTGACGATCTGTTGGTTGCTTGCCATGCCAAGGCCATGTTCCCAGTTAAAGAAAGCGAAGCCGGGCGAGGACGGATTGAGCAGGTCCTTACTCCACGGATAGCGGGATGAGGACATGCCCAGCTGATGGAGCAGCGTGGCTGCTATGTCATTCTGGCTGCCTGTTTTTTCAATCTTTCTGCCCCGGTACTCAGGTTTAATGACTTCGCCAAAAAACAGTAAAGGAATATGATAGCGTGCGGGATCGTGGATCTCGACATCGGTACGGGGCAGGTAATGACCATGATCAGCTACCATAATGAACAGGGTGTTTTTATACCAGCTCTCTTTTTTAGCATTTTCTATGAATGCTCCCAGGCAGGAGTCGGCATACCAAGCGGTGCTTCTGAACTTGTTCTCAGTATCCTTGCCGGGAAAATGCGGAGCTCCGGGCAGCTGAAAGGGCTCGTGGTTGGTTAAGGTGAGAAATGTGGAGAAAAAAGGTTGAGCATGCGTACCCAGGTCTTTAACCATGCGGGTGTAAACGGCTCCGTCATAAGCGCCCCATTTGTCGCTCATCTGACGCCAGTCAAAGGACGGCTTATCCACAAGTTTCTGGTAATTGTGGCTCAGAATATAGGAGCGCATATTGAAGAACTGGCTTTCGCCTCCATAATAAAAGCTTGTATGATACTTGTTTTGGTGGAACTCTTCGGAGATGACCGGCAGGTGTGCTTGTTTGGTATTTTCGTTCATGATACTCCGGCTGCCTTGCGACGGAAAGGCACTTAATATGGCAACCACCCCCTTATCGGTGCGCCCGCCTGATGCATAGATATCGGTAAACAACAAACCCTGAGATATCAGTTTTTCAAACTCAGGATCAATACCGGGCTCGGCTCCCAGGCTTTGGATAACATTGCCGGTGAAACTCTCCATAATAATGAGGACCACATTGGGCCTGGCATGTGTAAGGATGCTTTCGGGCTTGCCCCCAGCAGGCTTGTGAAGACTATCGGTAAGCCTGCGAGCCTCTTGTTTAGTATAGTAGGTGTATGGGTTTGACTGGTTATACCTGCTTTTCAAGATATCGCGTATGAGGCTCCACTCGGTATTGACAGCTGCATAATTGAGTATTTGCTTTTGGGAAAAATAAGCCATGCTTTCGTTTATCGGAGAAAGCTGCCACCCTCCCCTTATTGCCAGAAAGAGTAGCGTTAATATAACAAAGGACACGGAGGACCTGGCTATATAACCGGACTTACGAACGATAACAAAATGCACAATATACTTATACAAAAGCAGGCCGGCAGCGATTAGCAGCGCCAGACTGAGCAAAGACAAAAAGATGGGTGATGATTTGCTGCTGGCCATGGCCTCGGCAGGCGAACCAAAGGCAAACTGAAGGGCCCGGTAGTTAATTTTGGTACCCCACTCCTTATAGAGACTAAAGTTAACGACAGATAAAATGGAGCAAACGACGATAAGGATGTAAGTATAAATACGCACGAACCTTACCGGATACCTGAAAGAAGGTACGAACCAGCATAGTATAAAAAGAAGAAAAGGAAGGACTGCAAGATAGCCTGCCATGGAGGCATCCATGCGCAAGCCGTAAATAAAGGTATTGAGGTACTCGACGAAGTTGGTATCTTTTAACTTGTACGAGTAATTAAGAAGAAAAGCGAAGCGTTCGAGTATAAAGAAAAGAATCCAGAAGCAGTAGTAGCGAAGCAGCGAACTAATAGTTTTAAGCATGTGGTTTAAATGGATATATAGATAAGCCTACAAATATCAGTTAATAGCTGGTTATAATCAATGCTAAGTATCTTCGTTGTTTTGAAGGAAGAAACGTTTGCTGAAGTTGACAAGAAAAAGCTGCTTAACACTTCGCGTAAAGGCGGTGTAGAGCCAGCGCATAAAATCTGTATCAAGCATTTCTTCGGTAAGGTAGCCCTGATCAATAAAGACGGCATCCCACTGACCGCCCTGAGCTTTATGGCAGGTAACTGCGTAAGCAAATTTAATTTGAAGAGCGTTGAAGTAAGGATCGTTCTTCATTTCTTCCATGCGCTTGCGTTTGCTGCTTATATGAGCATAGTCTTGCAGAATGGCCTGGTAAAGTTTGAGTGAGTCTTCGCGAGTAAGACCGGGTGCATTTGAATACAGAGTTTCAAGCAATACCTTGCAATGAAGAGGCTCTTCGTCCGGATAATCTATGAACTCCATCACTACGTCAACGAAGCGAAAGCCATATTGCTCCTGAATGTTCCTTACCTTGATGATCTTGGCAATGTCCCCATTGGCTATAAAGGAGTCGGCTTTTTGTTCTTTCTGGAGCCAATAGTAGTTATTTTTAACAACCATTACATAATCGCCGCCGGTAAGCTCTTCTTCGCGGTAGAGAATACGATTGCGTATTTGCTGATTGTAGGTATTGGCGCTTTTATTGGACCGGCATATAACCAGCGTGTTTTCTATACCAAAGGTGTTGTAGGCATATTCAAGGCCCTCGGGAAGACGCTCGCCCGTCATTTTGTATATGTCCTTGAATCCCTGCACCTGTATAAGGGGCCATGTACTGCTGCTTTCGCTTATCATATTGCGAATGAGCGTGGCATTATATAAAATACCTGACTTTGCTTCCTGCCTTACTACATCTGTCATTTCATAATCGCTGATGTTCAAAGCGAAGGCGCTGCGCATAAATTCGGCATCGAGAGCAGGACTGAAAGCTGAACCCACAGGGGGCAGCTGAGCTGTATCGCCCACCAGAATTAGTTTGCAGTTTTTTGTATTATAAACATAGCTTACCAGATCCTGAAGGAGATTGTGCTGACTAAAATCGCCTGAATGGGAAGATATCATGGAGGCCTCATCAACAATAAAAAGCGTATTCTCGGCGGGGTTGGGAGCAAGCACGTAGGAACTGTCTAAAGCGATACCTCCTTTACTTCTGTAAATGCGCTTGTGAATGGTATAGGCTTTTTTTCCGGAGTAACTACTTATTACTTTTGCCGCACGCCCGGTTGGTGCAAGCAAAACGGTTTTAACCTTGAGAGAGGGCAATACCTTTACAAGTGAAGCAATGATACTTGTTTTGCCGGTACCGGCATAGCCACGAAGTATAAAGCATTCGTCATCATCCCGAAGGCTTATAAACTGCGCCAGTCTGTTGAAAACGTCTTCCTGCTGTGCCGTGGGGGTAAACTTCAAATGCTTAATAAGCTGATCTGTTATGCTCATCATATGTAAAAATGCGAAATCCTTATAAAAAACAATTAGTTTTGTATGAATGAAAGGTAGCGGTAAACTTCATATTGCAGATCAGACATTGATTGAAAGCCGGGCTGAGGCCTGTGAGCTTTTAATTTATGTGAGTGAACAACTAGTATCCTATGCGGTAACTGATACTGAGAACAAGCATTTATGCGCGCTCTACAGTGTTTTTAACACGGAGGGTCATCATGAGAACTTTAATGAACTACAGCAAGTTTATCCTTACCTTCAATTGGACTTTAAAGCGGTAAAGCTAGCTGTTAAAACCCGGAACTTTACGTTTATTCCTTCCGAGTATTATACAGAAGATAACTTATCTCTCTATTTATCTTTCGTTCATTCAACGCTGCCGTCTGAAATTACCGTCAATCCGACTCTGAATGGGCAGATAACCGCTATTGCATCTCTCAATAAAACCCTGATAGAAGGTTTGGCACTCCCCTATACCGAACTTAAATACTACTCGCAGGCCGAACCTTTGATTGAGGCGGCAAAGGCAGTCTCGGGCGAGCAGGACACACTGCTCCTTCGGTTTAACAACCCGGTAGGTTTTGAAGCTTTGCTGCTGCACGAAGGCA
>DDAL01000017.1:0-4045 GCA_002332615.1 Sphingobacteriaceae bacterium UBA2059
TTCGGTTGAACTGCTTGTCTTCTTTAAAGCTTCTTCTGTATAACTATAAAGTTCCATTTTAATCTGCTCAAGAGCCGGCTGCAGGTTTTTAACCAGTTGCTCTAACTGAAAGTACTCGTCGGCAAGCTCTTTACTGCCATGCGAAGAATTGCGGATATATTCCTTCAGGCAAGCCTGGTAATTGGTTATGTTGCTAAGCACTTCCGCCTTATGCTTCTCAAGCTCATTCAGGCGCATATCAATGATATGGGTATATTCCACCTTATCCTCACCACTGTCTGTAACGAAGTAACGAATAAGCTGATTCTTAAAAAATCTAAACTCATCATCAAAAAATTCCATATACAGCAGCCAATTCTTTGACGACAGGTACAAACTTTGAAGGAGGGCACCATTCAATCCGGAAGCGGCCATTTTTTCCATAGTCTTTTGTGGGAAATATAAATTTGGTGTTAAAAGCGCTGTATAAAAATGATTCGCATCATAGAAGCGGCTGACCTTCGTTCAGTTAGTACATTAAAGGGCTTGCTGTACCTATACAAGGCCCTGCTTCTAAACTTAAGCCGTAAAACCCAACAAAATGACATTGCCTGGATAGTACCGTCCAGACTGGCGAGCCCTCAACAATCAGCATCCGGCAGGATAACAATGACTTTATTATAACAACTTAGCCATCACTTGTTTGTTGCCATAGTATGTAAAGCCAAATCCATACCATTATGAATGTCAACGAAATACAGGAAATGCTAGGTTCAGAAGCAGGGAACCTGCTGAATCATCAAAGCAAAACAGTTTCAAAAGACCTGCTGCACACTCCCGCCCCCGACTTTATCGACAAAGTATTTGCTCAAAGCAACCGCAACGCTCAGGTATTGCGCAGCCTGGCGTCCATATACAATCACGGGCGTTTGGCCGGAACGGGCTACCTGTCTATCCTTCCGGTAGATCAGGGCATTGAGCATTCTGCCGGAGCATCTTTCGCTGTCAATCCAATGTACTTTGACCCCGAGAACATTGTCAGACTTGCCATCGAAGGCGGCTGTAATGCCGTTGCGACCACCTTCGGCAACATGGCCATGATGTCGAGAAAGTATGCACATAAAATTCCTTTCCTGGTAAAGCTTAACCACAACGAACTGCTTACCTACCCTACCAAGTACAACCAGATTATGTTCGGCAGCGTGGAAGATGCATGGAACCTGGGAGCCGCAGCTGTAGGCGCAACCATCTATTTTGGTTCAGAAGAATCCAGCAGGCAAATTGTTGAAGTAGCCGAAGCCTTCGAGCAGGCACATCAGCTGGGAATGGCCTGCGTGCTATGGTGCTATACCCGTAACAACGACTTTAAAAAAGATGGCATAAACTACGAGACAGCTGCCGATATCACCGGCCAGGCAAACCACATCGGCGTCACCCTGCAGGCTGACATTATCAAACAGAAGATGCCCGACCGCAACGGAGGCTTTACAGGCATCAATTTTTCAAAAAGCCACCCGCTTATGTACAGCCAGTTAGCTTCAGATCATCCCATAGACCTCTGCCGCTACCAGGTACTGAATTGTTATATGGGGCGTGCAGGACTTATTAACTCGGGCGGGGAATCTAAAGGAAAAACCGACCTTGCTGAATCTGTACGAAGCGCAGTCATCAATAAACGAGCGGGCGGAACCGGACTCATCCTTGGCCGACGCGCTTTTCAAAGACCCTTCCACGAAGGGGTAGAATTTCTCAACGCCATACAGGACGTTTACCTGTGCAAAGAAATTGATCTGGCTTAACCTGACCTGAGACGAAAACCGGGGGCTCCAAACAAAAACATAAAGCCCCCGGTCTTTTAATTTGCCACACAACGCAAGGGAAGCGCCACGTTAGTGCCAACACCCGCAGTACTAATTAAGTTGGTCGGCTTTTTAGAGGCAGACGAGTGATATGAATTTATAGTACCATCATATGTTGAAGAGCCATTAACCGTTCCAATGGTCGGCAAATACCTGACAATATCAGCCGATTTATTCTTTTGCCAGAAAGCTGCATTTGCAATATCGCCCAATTTATATTTACGCCCGGCATCCCCCAGGTAACGCGAAGTAACCGTTACCAGATCAGCCGCTATTTCCCACCGGTAAGCAGTGATCTGACTGTTAGAATTGGATTCCATAAACTTCAATCCATAACGGACCGAATAGGTGTTATCGTATGAATATGTAGCTGTATAGTCTCCGGGAACGTTTTTAACAGTGATCTTCTCTAGGGTAGGCGTCCCGGCAAGAGTGGGGTTAATGATATTATCGCCAATCTCTACCATGTACTGCTTTGACACCAGCTTGGCATCTGCACCGGTACCGCTAAACTGCAGCACCCAGCCTTATATAATCCTTCTTATCCTTCTTGCTTTAAGCAGCCTTATACAGGAACTAAGCGCACAAAGCAGCGTATATCGCGACTGGGAAGCCTCTCCCCGAATGGCCGTTAAGTCAAATGCCTTTTCGCTTGCTGCAAAATCTGTAAACCTGGGGCTCGAATTTGGCGTAAGCGACCGGCTGACGTTTAATCTGGCAGCCAGCAACGCACCCTGGAACTATTCGGAACATGTAAAGCACCGGCACGTGGCTATACAACCCGAACTTAGGCTATGGAACTGCTCCTCTTTTAACGGTCTGTTCTTCGGACTGCATGGGCATTATGCGTATTTTAATATGTACGGATTTGAAGTGCCCTTTTTTACCAAACGCTTAAAAGATGAACGCTGGCAGGGGGAGCTTTACGGAGCAGGCTTATCTATAGGGTACCAGAAACTGCTTAGCACCCGCCTCAGCATAGAGGGAAGCCTCGGAGCCGGATATGCCTATATGGATTATGACATCTTCGATTGTATTGGCTGCAGGCAGGCCTTGGGTCAAAACCATAAAAACTACTTAGGACCCACCAAAGCATCCCTTTCGCTGGTATATGTAATCAATTAAGCAGCCATGTACTATAGCTTTTTTAAATCAAAAGCACTGAAAAGCAAGCTTTTCAAGAAAAAAGACCCATCAAAAAGCACAATATAATATGTACTTTTGCCGATGAATGACATTTGAAGAGTTTAATTTTTCTGAACCCCTGCTCGAGGGCGTTCTAAGCATGGGCTATAAAGAGCCCACCCCTATCCAGCAGGAAGCTATTCCTGTAATTCTGAACAATAAAGATTTGATAGCTTGTGCCCAGACCGGCACCGGAAAAACGGCTTCTTATCTCTTGCCCGCACTGGACCAGATAGCTAAAAGCGACCGTAAAAACACCCACACACTTATTCTTTCTCCTACCCGCGAGCTGGCTCAGCAAATTGACCAGCAGGTAGAAGGCTTAGGTTATTTTACCGGCATAAGTTCGGTGGCCGTTTATGGAGGTGGCGACGGCATTGTTTACTCGCAGCAACAACGGGCTATACAGGACGGCGTTGATATTATAATAGCAACCCCGGGCCGCCTGATTGCGCACCTTAACTCGGGCACCTTTAAACCCGACCACATTCAATGCCTTATTTTAGACGAGGCCGATCGCATGCTCGACATGGGATTCCTTGATGATATTATGCGCATTATAAGTTACCTGCCCAAAAACAGGCAAACACTTCTTTTCTCGGCCACGATGCCTCCAAAGATCCGCAGGCTTGCCGGCGGAGTGATGAAGGATCCGGTAGAGATTAATCTGGCCGTATCTACCCCTGCTGCAGGTATCAATCAACTTGTTTATAAGGTAACAGATGACCAGAAAATCCCGCTGATAAGCTGGCTGCTTACGCAGCAAGAGTATAAGAGCGTTATCATCTTTGCTTCTACAAAAGATAAAGTTAAGGACTTGTATAAAGCCCTAAAAAGGACAAAAGTACAGGTGCGTGCTTTCCATTCGGACCTTGAACAGGCCGAACGCGAAGAGATTATGCTCGATTTTAGAAACAGGAAGCTGCAGGTACTCATAGGCACAGACGTAATATCAAGAGGTATTGATGTAGAAGGCATAAGCATGGTACTTAACTTTGACGCGCCTTCAGACGCTGAAGAGG
>DDAL01000017.1:4102-22832 GCA_002332615.1 Sphingobacteriaceae bacterium UBA2059
ATTACCCTTGTAAATGAAAAAGACCAGCGAAAACTGGCAGGAATTGAAGCTTTGATAGGCAAACAGGTTTCCGTTGAACCTATACCTGCAGAAGTAGGCGAACAAGTAAGCTTTAAGCCTCTTGGCGACAGACCCTTCAAAAAGAAATCGGGTTTTAACAAAAACAAACCTCCGAGAAAAAACGGAAAACCGGGTTACAAGAAAAGCAAGCCTGCCGGACAGGCATAATACCGCTGCAAGGCTTTAAAGCCTTGCAGCGCTGCGTTACTACTCATCCCCCCGCCGGTGCCCGATAAGAACGAGGCCCGGCTGCTTAGCTCTCTTTGAGTTTCCTGATCAGCAGGAAACCACTTGCGTGATGTACCTTCTTTGTGCTTCGCTGCATAGTGAAGGAAAGCTCTGTCCATTGTATGCGTATCGAATAACCCTTAAACCGCAGCTGCTGTTGCAGCAGATAGTCCGGCACCTTTATGGCACCTTCTACAACCCTGGGGTTTTGCTTAAAATACCTGCTTAAAGGGCTTATCAATGTCGCAGGATTCACCACGTGCCTCTCTCCCGAAAGTGACAGGGCAACTTTGGAAAGCCCGGGATAGCTTTCAACCTGGAGCGTATCGCCTGNNCTGTTATTCCGTAAGGTACCAGATAATCTGCCTGATCTGCGGCGATCAGTCTGCTATTTTCCATCCTGGCAGTCTGCATATCGCCGGCAGACATAGAATAATAACCAGTATCCGAAAAGTTCAGTTTGGTAAAAAGCTGAACCACCGCTTCTGTTTGCAGGTGGTGCCGGCTCAGGGGCAGGTTGCCCTCTTTCTTTTTTTCAAGTTCCAAAGCAAGCGAGTCGCTCATTCTTTTAACATCTACAGCCACAACAGGCTGCAAACTTTCAATGCCATGCTCATTGGCCAGGTAGCGTATTACATCTTTCATGCGACTTTCATCCTTTTGAGCAGGAGCCTGCTGCAAAGGCTGCAGCAGGCCTTGAGAAAAAGCGCCATATTTGCTAAACAACTTAACAAGCTCTGCCTGCTGCGAGCGCCTGGAAACCGAAAAGGCACTTTGCGGACCATAAACAGATACCAGGATCACTGCGCAAAGGCTTATTGGAATAATCAGTATGTTGGCATTCTTAGAAACGAGGAACCAGGCACTTATAAAGGAAAGCCACAAGGCCAGCATAATTAGAAAGTACCGTTCTTCAGTAATGCCATACCTGCCTATACGGGCTATAATAGCCGCTATTAAAAGTAGAATGAGAGGCACCATTAAAAAATAAAAGCTTTTGCTGTAGGTATTGATCCACTTGTTTTCTTCCAGATGCCTTATAGGGTAAACCAGCAGCTGAGAGAGAATGCCAAAAACGGCATAGCCAAGTATGAGCGCAGACACCATGCCTTTAGGCAGGTTCCATTCAACCAGTATTTTAACTTCATAAGCCAGCAATATAAGCACGTATAATGTAGCCAGAGGGATGAGTACATATTGGGTAAACACCTTCAGGCCTTTAGGATAGACAGTTGGTGCGCCTGTGACAACCGAAGGAACACCTGCCAGAAAGAAAAAGGTAAAAAACAAGCCCGCCAGCAAAGCAAAAAGAATGCTGTAAGTGGTATTGCTAAAACCAAGGTTAAAAAGCGCATTGAGAGCTGCTATAGCTGCAGAGATGCCTGCAAACAGCACAGCGGCATATAAGCCTCCGGTTAAAACCCGCAAAAACAAGCTCTTGTTAAACTCCCAGAAGGCGTGTACGTTTGGCTTTTTGCTAAAAGCGGCAAAAGACACCAGCAGATGAAATGCCGCGGCCAGCAAAAAAAAACGTAAAAAGTCAGCCTCTCTGGCAGCAGGGTTAAGCGCCAGGAAGAACGCCAAAGCAAGAGCAAGAGGCACCAGACGCAGCACAACTTTACGACCCGGAGGCAACAAGCGGCTTTCGGCAAACAGCGTGGCCGAAAGACTAAGTACCAGCCCCAGCCCGGATGCGCAGAGCACCCTTATCCATACAGCTTCCTGCTCCCGATGCAGGTCGCTTATTTCTATCAGTACAATGGACGCCAGCGTACCAAGCAGCGCAAAAGCTGTTTCGAAAGGAAAACGCCTGATAATTGAACGCATCTGGCCAATAATATTAAAAACTGAAGGGAGTTTCATTTGCTGTGAACTAGTGTATATACAACCATATCGGTATTTTTATGTTTCATACTATAAGCTGAAACAAAAACACGCCAAGCGATCAGCTTAACATAGTAAGAATATTTATTCAAACCTGCCCGATATGCTCAAGACAAAGATTCATAAAATTATCGCTCTATACACCGCAACAGCGCTTTTTTTTACGGGCAGCTGCGGCCCTTCAGGCACTAAGGAGCAGAGCAAGCCGGCAGACAGCCTGGCCGCAAAGGAGGATACCTCTTACGCCGCCCGCATGAACTCAGATACCACCTTAAACCCTCTGCTCCCCCGCCCCCTGAATGCCAGCCAGCAATACGCCTATCTAAGTGCCCTAAAAAGGCGGGGCGATCACTGGACCTGCGAAGCAGATTTTCTGGACTTTTACTACGGCGAAAAGGCTACAGAGGTAGCCAGGAAGCGGGGCGACGCTATTGCTGATACGGCAAAAGATGGCACATTAAGCTGGTGGGTACCCAATAATTACTACATAGTCAATGATGATAAAACACGAAAAACGCTTACACTGCATAAAGACGCCCGGATTTATACCATTGACTATGAAGATGAACTTAAAAGCAAAAAAATACACCCCGACAGTTTGATTAAAACCAGTTACATGGAATCGCGGCTGTTTGTGCTTACACTCAGCGGAGATGAAATTACAGCTGTAAAACAACAATATATTCCTTAAGCCCTATGCCATCATCCGTAGTTAAACATGTTGAATACCTGGCAGACAGACGTATACTAAGGGTTACTTTTTTGTCGGGCCTGGTATACGACTACCTCAACGTACCCGAAAAAGTATATAAAGAAATGAAAGCATCTGCATCCAAGGGCCGGTTTTTGAACTACCGCATAAAAGACCATTTTGACTATGTAAAAACCGCCGGATAACACCGCCCGGAATTTTAAACAAAAACGGGAGCACGCCTTGAGGTGTGCTCCCGTTTAGAATAGGTGAATAGTTGTTTACTTACTTTGCTCAAGGGCAGCTTGTGCAGCAGCCAGACGCGCAATAGGCACGCGGAAAGAAGAGCAGCTCACGTAGTTTAAGCCCATAGACTGGAAAAACTTAACACTATCAGGATCGCCGCCATGCTCGCCGCAAACTCCTACTTTAAGGTTCTTCTTAGTCGAGCGACCTCTCTCAACACCCATTTTCACCAACTGACCCACGCCATCCTGATCGATGCTTTGAAAAGGATCGTCTGCAAGGATCTTATTTTCAAGATACGTTGGCAGGAAGCTTCCAATATCATCCCGGCTAAAGCCGAAGCTCATTTGAGTAAGGTCATTGGTACCGAAGCTAAAGAAGTCGGCCACCTCGGCCATTTTATCGGCCATCATTGCAGCTCTTGGTATTTCGATCATGGTACCAAACAGGTAAGGCACTTCTACGCCCAGTTTTTCTACCACTTCGGCATACACACGGTCAACAATTTTCTTTTGATCCACAAGCTCCGTTTCGGCACAGGTAACAGGGATCATAATTTCCGGATGCGCCTGCTTTCCTTCCTTAATGAGTTCGCCGGCAGCCTCAAGAATAGCCCTTATCTGCGTTTCGGTTACTTCGGGATAGCTGATACCCAGGCGTACACCTCTGTGTCCAAGCATTGGGTTGTTTTCAACCAGGCTGCTTGTTATTCTGCTCAGGGTATTCAAGTCAACATTAAGCTCTTTACTCAGCTCTTCCAGCTTTGCCTTGTCATGAGGAACAAACTCATGCAGAGGAGGATCTAAAAGGCGAACAGTTACCGGCAGTCCGTTTACAGCTTCCATAGTAGCTTTCATATCCTTTTTTATAAAAGGGAAAAGCTCATTCAAAGCAGCCTTACGCTTTTCGGTAGTGTTGCTCATGATCATCTTTCTTAAGAGGAACAGAGGCTTATCACTTCCTTCTCCGTAAAACATATGCTCTGTACGGAACAGGCCAATACCTTCTGCACCAAATGAAAGCGCCTGCTGCGCATCATGAGGAGTATCGGCATTGGCACGCACCTGCATGGTCTTGTATTTATCTACAAGGGTCATTAAAACGGTATATGCTTTGTTTTCATTCAGATCTATATCTACCAGAGGCAGCTGACCGGCATATACCAGGCCTTTAGTACCATTTAAGCTTAACCAGTCGCCCTCATTTACCCTGGCTCCTGTTTTAGTAGTAAAGTAAGTACCATCGGTGCTAATTTCAATATCGCTGCAACCAACAATACAGCATTTGCCCCAGCCGCGCGCCACAAGAGCCGCGTGAGAGGTCATACCTCCTTTACTTGTAAGAATAGCCTGGGCCTTATGCATGCCATCCACATCTTCCGGCGAAGTTTCCTCTCTTACAAGGATCACCTTTTCGCCGTTTGCAGCGGCAGCAACAGCAGCTTCCGATGAGAACACCACTTTGCCCAAAGCACCACCGGGACCGGCAGGCAGACCTTTAGCTACCGGAGAAACGGCTTTTTCTGCCTTAGGATCAATCATAGGGAGCAAAAGCTCAACCAGCTGATTTGGAGCCACGCGTGCCAAAGCTGTTTTGTCGTCTATAAAACCTGCCTCGTACATTTCGGCTGCCATGCGCACGGCGGCAATACCGTTTCTTTTTCCAACGCGGCATTGCAGCATGTAGAGTGTACCTTTTTCAATGGTAAACTCGATATCCTGCATATCCAGATAGTGGTTTTCAAGACGATCCTGAATTTCATGAAGCTGCTTATACGCCTCAGGCATAATACTTTCAAGCGTAGTAAACTGCTTGTTCTGGTCGTTCTTTGAATATTCGTTTATAGGACTTGGAGTTCTTATACCGGCAACAACATCTTCTCCCTGAGCGTTTATAAGATACTCGCCATAAAAATGATTTTCGCCTGTACCCGGATTTCTGGTAAATGCAACCCCGGTAGCGCTGTCATCTCCCATGTTCCCAAATACCATAGCCTGCACGTTCACTGCAGTTCCCCAAGCATCAGGAATACGCTCAATACGACGATACTCTACCGCACGTTTACCATTCCAGCTGGCAAACACGGCGCCGATACCACCCATCAGCTGCTCCATAGGATCATCCGGAAAAGGCTGTCCCAGTAACTCGGATATCATGCCTTTAAATCGCTGTACGAGTCCTTTAAGATCGTCAACACTCAGGTCGGTATCGTTGGTATACCCTTTTTGATGCTTTACTTCTTCAAGAGCCTCATCCATTATTTTACGGATTCCCTTACCCTGAGCCGGCTCGCGGCCACTTGCCTTTTCCATTACCACGTCGGCATACATCATAATCAGCCTTCTGTATGCATCATATGCAAAGCGCTCATCGCCGGTTTTGGCAATAAGTCCTTTTATCGTTTTTTCGGTAAGGCCTACATTTAATACGGTATCCATCATACCGGGCATAGATCTTCTGGCCCCTGACCTTACTGATAATAAAAGTGGATTTTCTTCGTCGCCAAATTTTTTGCCCATAAGTACCTCAACTTCCTTCAAAGAAGCGTTGATCTCATCATTTAGGCTTGCAGGATATGTTCTGCCATTATCATAGTAGTACGTACAAACTTCGGTAGTAAGTGTAAAGCCCGGAGGAACAGGTAATTTAAGGTTTGGATGACCCGCCATTTCGGCCAGGTTTGCTCCCTTACCTCCAAGCAGATTTTTCATCGATTCGTTTCCATCGGCTTTACCTCCGCCGAAAAAATACACATACTTTTCGTTTTTTGTTTCCATTCTAATGGGTTTAAAATTATTATAATCGGGTTTTTTCCTTTGTAATTTATTGGTTGTAAAATAGCAAAAAAGGTCTATATGAATAGGTGATTGTGAGCACATTTTGAGATGATGTTGCCTATAAGCACCGCTAAAAGTCTGTATACTCACAGCTTAAGCGCCTGTTTCGGCGTACCGGAGACAGGGTGCCCGCTATTTTAGGCTGCAGAGGGAAGCCTCCCTTTAACCAAAAGAAGGATTTACGGGAGCGGCCAGACAGAATTCCGACTACCGCCGCAAATCACGCTGAACCCGGGCAATGCTACAAAAAGCAGCCTCCGCTTCACCTTGGTTTGTAGAAAAAGCTGACAAGATACTGTGCAATGCCTGCATCTAAAAAGTACCTCAGTCGTGCCTTAAAGGCAAATTAACGAACCAGGTACGAACCAGGTACGTTTAAATTGCCTTTAAATCACAGTGAAATTTCGGGAAGTAGCTGGCGGGATCTATCATCATGCGCCGGTGCCTTTGCACCTGCGCTCGCAGCATTTACAGCAAGTGCACGCCTGCGAGGCTTGCTTTCTGTCTTTCTTCCTGCGGCCATACGCTCACCTGTACTTCGCCTATATGAGTGCCCTTGAGCATAAACATGCAGGTGCGCGACTGGCCTATACCGCCTCCGATGCTTTCGGGCAGCCCACCCGAAAGAAGCATGCTATGAAACATTAGCTTAGACCTGTCCTGGCAGTCTTTAAGGCGCAGCTGGCGGGCCAGCGAATCGGGGTTTACGCGTATACCCATGGATGATACTTCAAAGGCACACTTAAGTATAGGATGCCATACTATTATATCTCCGTTTAAACCCATATAACCATCCTCGTTGAACGAGCTCCAGTCGTCGTAATCGGCAGCGCGGCCGTCGTGCTCCTGGCCGTGAGATAAGGTTGCGCCTATACCTATTATAAATACGGCACCAAACTCTTCTGCTGCTTTATGCTCCCGCTCCTTGGGGCTGCAGCCGGGATAGCGCTGCAAAAGCTCTTCGGAATGCAAAAACGTAATTGAAGGAGGAAGAGCAGGAAGAATGCGCGGGTTATACACCTGCACCTGGTGCTCTGTATAGAGGAACGCTTCGTAAATGCCTTTTACTGTTTGTTTAAGATAATCCAGGTTACGGTCGGCGGACAAAATATGTTTTTCCCAGTCCCACTGGTCTACATAAATGGAATGTATGGGCGAGTAATCCTCATCCGGGCGCAGCGCACGCATATCGGTTAATATGCCTCTGCCGGGCTCAACATCCAGCTCTTTCAGCCTTACCCGTTTCCATTTGGCTAAAGAATGCACTACTACGGCTTTTTGTTCATTTAGAAGCTTTACCGGAAATGTAACAGGCCGCTCAATGCCGTTCAGGTCGTCGTTTAAACCTGTACCGTCCATAACAATCAAGGGAGAGGATACTTTAACGAGATTGAGGCGATTGGTAAGTTGCTTTGAAAAAGTATCTTTAATAAACGTAATTGCCTCTTCCCGTTTTAAAATTTCACTATCCATTGTTGCTAATTATTTAACCTATTGACGTATTTATTTAAAAATTATTAACAAATATAGAAATTCGTTACAAGAAACTAAAAGCAACTCCAGTTCTTTTTTGTTGATTCCCGCCTTTTAGAAACAGCGCTTGGATTTTAATAAAAACCAGCATGCACCGGGTATATACAGGATATTACCTATTGTTTTAATAGATTTGCAGGATGGCAAGTTAGTAAATACAAAAAGAACGGCAGGTAGGCGCAGGTATAACATTTCCTTAATGAGTACCCTAAGCCATTGGTACTTTCTTTAAACATATTATTTAGCCTCCCTAACACCGCATATAGCATGTAGATGCCGTATAGCTATAGTACAGTAGTTATTATTCTTTCATTTCTATGTCAGCGAAGTCTAAAACCGCTAAAAAAATTGTGCTCTGTGCCCAGGCTATGTTCCTTAAGAATAACTATAGTAACGTACTGGTTGATGACATAGCCCGCGAAAGCGGTGTAAGTAAAAAAACTATTTACAATCATTTCCGGAGCAAGCTTGACATTTTGCTGGCCAGTATTGAGCAGTTTGCTGTTGATTACAGGACCCAGGCGGAAGCAATTTTAAACGACATTGATTTAAGCCTGAGGCAAAAGGTGACTCACTACCTGCATTTTATGTGCATGAGTTTTTCAAATACCAGTCCCGACTTCTGGACCAATCTCCGCACCACCGAACCTGAAGCATGGATAAAGCTGTGCAATTACCGGCGCGATATTTTACTTGAACACTTTAGCCGCCTCATGGACGAGGGAGTTAAAGCAGGTTATATACGGGAGGACGCTAACAGAAACCTGGCTTTGCTTATTTACATCACGGCTATGCAACAGCTCACAGATCATGATTACATAAAGCAGTTTCCCGAAGCAATTACCGGTTCTTTGCCGGGTGATATTGCCAGGCAGGCGGACCAGGTGGTACAGCTGCTTCTTAAGGGCCTGCTGGTAAAGGAACTCTAGTGTATAAAGGCAGGAATGAGGGGCCTTCGATGGAAAAGGAAACTTTTGAAAAACAAAAAGTGTAATTTTAGGTTGATTGAGGTAAATAATCTTTAATTTATTTACTTATGACTGCTATTAAAGAAACTTTTGAAGACCTTAAAATGAAGGTTGAGCTTCTCATGGCCAAACGCAAATACAGCGTTGACGGACCTTCTCACCGGGTAGAATCGGCCGGTACCGTTGGCCTGAGGTCGGGAAAAATATCTGAACTTACTGCCATTGCACCGCTTAAACCAGACGGTGCTGACCGCCTGAGAAAGATCATTGAGCTGATAAAAGGCGATTTTGGTGGCGCGATACTGGTAGGTACTTTGCATGACATGCGCTTTGTTTTTCTAGACAATGATACGAAGCTTTTATTTTGCACTACGTTTGACGGCGACTGGGATGTTTACATTGAAGACTTTGCCACGAAAATACCCGAGTTAATGGATCTTATTTTTGAGAGCGTAGAGGGTTGGCCCGGAATCAAAGACCCCTCTGTTAAACAGTTTATAATAGACCACCAGGTTACTGCAAACGCATGGTTTGTGGCCTACCCTAACCTTACTGTGAATGATATTCTAAGGAACGAGAAAATTGTAAAGGGGTTATATAAAGTTCTGGACGAGGCGCAGGACAGCTCCAAATAACTGTTTGCGTGTTTTAACCCCCGGAATTTTACCTTTTTAACAACTTTCTATGATTGACCTTTTTAAAAGAATATTTAACCCCTCCAGGGTATCAATAGAACTGGACGACATTCAGGCGCTTATATTAAGAAGCCGCCCGGTTCCCTACTTTGGAACAAACGTTTTGCTCCAGATAAACGACCGGCAGACCGGCAGGGAAATGATAAAAAAACTGCTGCCTCTAATAGCCTCTGCCGAAAACTGGCATGAAGCCACCGACGCTTCGGCCACCATTGCTTTTACTTACGAAGGACTTAAGGCGCTGGGTTTGCCCGAAGATTCGCTGCGTAGCTTTCCTCAAAGCTTCAGAGAAGGAATGGCAGCCCGCGCCAGGCATTTGAATGATGTAAATGAGAATGCGCCCGATAAATGGCAAAAGCCCTTTGGCACTGGCAAGATACATGCAGCGGTAAACATTATTGCCGACAGTGAGGATAAATGGAAAGCCAAACTTGAGGAAGCCCGCAGGGAGCTAAAGAAACTAGAGGGCATCAACGTGCTTGTGGAAGCCGATTTTGCTGCAACTGAAGAGGTAAAAAATGTGTTTGGCTTTAGAGATGGCATCAGCAATCCGGATATCGAAGGGAGCGGGGTTGATGAAGTGCCGGGCTATGGCAAACCTATTAAGGCGGGTGAGTTTATATTAGGATATCCGGGCGAGGCGGGTACGGTAGGTTATTATCCGCAGCCGGATGTGCTGGGCAAAAACGGCTCTTATCTGGTGTTTAGAAAGTATCATAGCAAGGTGCCTGAATTTAACAAGTTTTTGAAGGACAATGCTTCCACCAGGGAAGAGCAGGATTTGCTTGCTGCCAAAATGTTTGGTCGCTGGCCCAGTGGGGCTCCGCTGACGCTGGCTCCTGATAAGGATAATGAGGAACTGGGATCGGACCCTCGGCGTAATAATCATTTTTCGTACAAGGATGATCAGGACGGCAAACAGGTTCCTTTATCCAGCCATATGCGGCGTATGAACCCTCGCGACACCAGGCAATCGGTGATTTCTGACGTAAACCTGCACCGCATTATTCGCAAGAGTGTATCTTATGGCGATGCACCGGAACGCGATGTGATTAAGGATGACGGAAAGGAACGAGGCCAGTATTTTATTGCCATTAGTGCCAAAGCAATGGAAACAATGGAGTTTTTACAGTCGCAATGGGTTAATGACGGCAACTTTATTAACCATGGCGACGAGAAAGATCCGGTTGCGGGCCTTAACCAGGGCAAGGGCGTGTTTACCGTTCCAGGAGCGGAAATGCGTAAGCGCTATCATGCCATTCATACCTTTAATGTAATGCAGGGCGGCGAGTACTGTTTTATGCCCGGAATAAAGGCGCTTAAATGGATCAGCGAATTAAACGAAAATGAGTCATGAAAACGGAGTATGTAGAATTTGGCCCGGGCGTTGAACGCATTGAGCCTGACTTTGATAAGAAGGTAGAACGCATAACGGATGAAATTAAAAAGTTTATTAGCCAGTCGCGCAAAGAAAGCGGCGGAAAGTATGCCACCCGGGATGCTCATGCCAAAGGCTATGCAGCGGTAAAGGCGGAGTTTGAAATTCTAGACAATCTGCCGCCCGAACTTGCCCAGGGGCTTTATGCCCGGCCGGGTAGGCATGAGGCGGTGATCCGGTTTTCAAACGGATCGCCAAAGGTTACTGCCGACTTTAAAAGCGGGCTTGCCATGGGCCTGGCGATTAAGATTTTTGATGTGCCCGGCAAGACCCTGCTGGAGGATGAACGCGACTGCGGCAATTTTGATTATAACCTGATTAACTGGCCCATTTTCTTTTGCAATACGGCGGAGCATTATATGTATATAGACCGCTTGTTCTTAAAAGCTTCTGATTATTTTGCAAAGGGCTGGAAAGGCCGGCTTAAGTTTATGTACGATTGGCTTACCGGCATAGGGACGTTTTTTCCTAACCGGGAGTCGGTCAAAGAGTTTAAGGCCTTTTCATCTTTCAGCAAGATAAAGCCTTACAATACCCTATTGCACACCTATTATACCATGGGGGCAGTAAGGCACGGCAGGTATATTGCCAAGCTGAGGGCTGCTCCGGTTAAGGAGTATGCCGACATGGTGAGCAGGCGTTTACTTAATATTAAGGCTTCGCCCGAGGTTTTCCGGCCAGCGCTCGTTTCCGAACTTCAGGAGCATGGATTTGAATATAACATACAGGTGCAGCTTTGCAAGGACTTGAAGAAGATGCCTGTGGAAGATCTGACCAAGGAGTGGTCGCAGGACTTGTCGCCTTTTATTACGGTAGCCAAACTCAGGATACCGAAACAAAACGTATCGGGCGAGGAGAATTATGAGATCATGGAACATCTGTCGTTCACGCCTTTTCGCTGCCTGGAAGAGAACAGACCCATCGGCAATCTGCAGCTTACCCGCAAGGAAGCCTACCGCATTTCGTCTACGCACCGACACCACCTGAACAAGGTAGAACGTAAAGAACCTGCGTCTTTAAAAGACGTTTTTCCCGAGTAGTTTTGCAAGGACTATGGCTTACATAGTCCTTGTTTTATTTTTTGTTCAAAAGCATATTTACAAGAATAAGGCAGCTCATTCCTGCGCAGAAGAGGCTCCATCCGCCGGCATGAAAAAGCGATAGTCCGACAGCCGAGCCCAGGGCACCGCCAATGAAAGAGGTAGTCATGAAAATGGTATTAAAGCGGTTGCGTGCAGTGGGATCAAGGGAGTAAATGAGTGTCTGGTTACTGATTTGTATGGATTGATGGCCGATATCAATGAGAATAATGCCGGCAATAAGCAATAGTA
The DNA here is from genome assembly GCA_002332615.1 of Sphingobacteriaceae bacterium UBA2059. Classification (GTDB taxonomy): domain Bacteria; phylum Bacteroidota; class Bacteroidia; order Sphingobacteriales; family Sphingobacteriaceae; genus Arcticibacter. Next base: position 16,014 of record DDAL01000017.1, read on the forward strand.
TGTGGCTGCCTGTAAAATAAAAGGCAATATAGGCTAGCAGTTGTAAGCTTAGTCCGAAAAAAGTTATCTTCCTTACAGTATGGCTGTTGTCGCTGCTGCGCTTACCCACTAAAGGAGCGGCCAGCGCACCTGTGGCGCCTATAATGCCGAAAAGGCCGATCTGGACACTATTGTATAAGAAAGGCCGGGCGGATAAGAGCAGCACCATGGTAACCCAGAAGGAACTCATGGTGGCAAAGGAAATGGCGGTGCGCAGGGTGGCTTTCCGTAGCTGGGGATAGTGCTTTACATAACCTGCCATGGACAGCATAAGTTCCTTGTAAGTACCTTTATAGATGGGCCTGCTTGAGGGAAGCATGAGCTTGATGAGGATCAGAAGCACCAGGCCGATCAGTGCGGCAATGAAATACATTTCTCGCCAGCCCAGCACGTAACCTACATATCCGCTTAAGGATCTGGATGAAACGATGCCTATAAGCAGGCCTCCCATCACCAAGCCTATTACGCTTCCGCGTTTTTCGTCTGATGCCAGATTGGCAGCAAGGGGTACAATGAGCTGTGGCACCACTGAAAACACTCCGATCAAAAATGACAATACCTGCAGCATAGCAAAGGAGGGCGAAAAGGCTATGCCTAGCAGGGTAACGATGGATGCAAGCACCGTCCAGAGTATTTGCTGTTTTTTTTCCAATAGGTCTCCCAGAGGCACAAACAGCAGCATGCCTGCCGCATAGCCGAGCTGGGTAAGGTAGGTAATGCTGCCTGCTGCGGTATTGCTGATTTTGAATTCGGTTGCAATGAGCGGAAGAAGGGGCTGACAATAATAGAGGTTTGCTACGGTAAGGCCGCAACATACGGCCATAAATAAGGTAAGCTTTTTCATCAGTAACGTTTTTCCTGGCTGCATGCAGTTAAGAATGTAACTACGGGCTGGAACTGCCGCAAATATCTGCAACTTTTACCTGGCAGTGCAACTATGCAAAGCTTAAATAACATAAGGAAAACAATAGGGGCTGGGCCGCATGAAGTAGCTGGCGTATAAAGGCTTCGCAGAGGGTGATTAAAGAGATACGGATTATAAGCGGGACTAACCCTTAAGCGTGTGAAGAAAGCCCCACAAGGCCTTGTTGATCCTATGCGGGTGTTCTACAAGGCTTTGATGGCCACCAGGCACCGTAACATAGATTCCCTTCGGAATCTGGCCTGCTATAAACCTGCAGGCATCGGGCCTGACCAGTCGGTCATCCGGAGCGCCGATAACCAGCGCAGGCATTGAAAAGCGGCCAAGGGCATCTGTCGCTTCATGTTTAACCAATTGCAGCATACCTTCGGCAAGTACGGCAGGCGGACAGCCGGCAGCAATTCTGCTGATAAATAATAGTTGCTTTGGGGTCTGGCTACCTGTGAAAAACAGGAAGCGGTAAAACAGCACGCTGAGGCCACTCAGGTAATAGAGCCAGGCAAAGAACCATACTAAGCCGGAGAAGGTCTTTACCCCTTTAAAAAAGGGCTCGAGCAGCGGCTTCCAGACCTTGGCAAGCCAAGGGAAAGCGCTTGTCTTTAAGGGATTGGTAAAAGACCCATGCTGCAGGATGATGGCTTTAACAGCTGCCTGCGGATATCGCTTGCAGTACTCCATGATGATCATAGCGCCAAGACTGTGTCCGTACAGAACAGGAGACTGCGGGCAACTGGCAGCAAGTAGTTCCTCCAGATCATCGGCAAGCGCAGCAAGCGATAAGGTTGCCGGCGGGGATGAGTGCCCGTGCCCCGGAAGATCGGCAAGGATCAGCCGGTAGTGTTTTTCGAAAAACAAACGCTGATAGTACCATTGCTGTATACTTGAATTTAACCCGTGGATCAGAACCAGAGGCTGCCCTTCTGCCCTTCCGGCCAGCTCGATATGCCAGGTATTCCCACTTGCACAACTGAGTTTTACAGATCGGCCCGACTTAATTCGTTGGGGCCCTCTGCGCCGCTTAGCCGACGATAAGAGCCAGGCAACAGGATATCTCCCGACCGCCAGGATGGTCGCCAGCACAAAGACTTTAACGTGTTTTTTCATACGGAATACCTACCGCTTATTAACAGTGCAGTGGCAGGTAAGTTTCACATTAGCAGCCGGAGTTCAAACTGGCTGTTAAGCTATGAGAAGTTAGATTTAGCCGGTACAAGCTTTGGTTTTCAATGTTAATGGAGCAAGGAGACTCCTTGCTCCATTACAGTTATTTCTTATAGTCTATTATAACATCTCCCGCAAGCAAGTAACTTCCGTTTCGGGTTAGCTTTTTACCCTGTGGAATGATAACCAAAATGGAAGAGCCTGATCCAGGTATCTTTACCGATGCCTTTTTTGCGAGTCCTCTAGCTACGAACTTTTGGGATACGGCGTCATAGATATCGCTTTTTTCGTTCACATGTACGATTACGTTCCTGGCAACATGTAAAGGATTATAATAGAGATAGGTAGGATACGCTTTGTTGCGGAAAAAATCTGTTGCTAAGAGGTCCAGCCTTAAAATACCTTCCACATTGGTTTTTTGTACAATACTTCCAAAGATACCTACATGGCCACTGCCATACACGCTGAATTGTGATACATCCGGATTTTTGCCAGGAACCCATTTAGGCCCGTCGCCCTGAGCCACAGGTGCTTTCAGTTCGGTGTAAAGCGTATCAAATGTTGACATCTTCGAGAAGCCTTCGTAAGCGATCACCCCTTTGGTAACACTACGTTTGTTAAAAAGTGTCTGATGATCTTCAGGAAGATACTGGGGATAGAAAAAGCGGGAAGCATTGACAGCGTTAAGCATCCACTTCCCTATTGCACTTGCATATTTAGGCTCATACCTCACCATAGGAATCAGAGGCCAGGCAGCGTCAAAGGTATTCATCAGGAAAGCATATCCACCATGATCTACCGTGCTCCCCATGGTTCCAGATATATCGTATCCATTCCAGTTACCAACTAAACATCCCCATCCTTCCCGGCAGATAGCTGTGCCATCTAAGCTCCAGTTAAGCATTTTTTGAAGGTCAAAGCTAGTTTGCTGCTCGGCATTCAAAACAGCTGCCATATAGGCACCAAAAGGCATCAACACTTCGTAGGTTGGATTCGTTGTATTGCCGTGAAGTGCTTTCATTGCGCTTATTGCTCCCGAAAGATACCTCTTATCACCAAACTTCCTGTATGCATTATACAATACCCAGGCATGGCCAGCTGCGGCATCGGGCTGTGCACAGATTTCACTTAAGACAGGCTTCATCTTAGCATAGTCGAAAAATGAGTAATTGTAATTACCATTAAGAACGGAGTCTGCACTGTAAAATCTGTCGGCTATTTTTCTGGCTATTTCCGCAAAACCGGGTTCCTGAGGATACCTGTCGAAAATGGCATAGAACAACACATTTGGAAAGACATCGTACCACCAATCTCTTCCGTAGCCGCCACCCAGCAACGCTACTTCGGGGGCGGTATTGTTCATCATAATATCCCAGCCACTTTCCCGATTATAGTAGTTCTTAAGCATTTTTACATAGTTCTTTCCGGCTTGATCGCTTTTATTAATGCCTACCAGACTTGCGCCCATAACAGCGCCCATATTGGCTAAAGCTTCATGGAACATTCCTTTGTTGTTTTGAAGCCCCTGCCTTACATCCCCGATTGCAGTGTACATGCCCACAACCGGTTGAGGAAAATTTTTACCGGTTGTATCCATCCATACCAGGGGCCAGTATTCACCTGTAGCATTAAAGTCATAAACCTTTTGATCAAAGTCCAAAGCCATCTTCTTCCAGTCAATAATCTTTAAGGGCTTAGGTAAGTCTGGCATTGCGTCAATACGGTCAATGGAAGCTTGCTTTATCTGAGCAAAAGCACTGAAAGTAAGGCCTAAAAGGAGAAGTTGCAGATATATATAGTTTATTTTCATAATCAGAGTTCATTTTTCATTTCTTTTCCCTTGCTAATGATATCTTTAGCTACCCAATAGGAAGATAGCTGCAGTACAGCAACAATAATAATGGCATACCTGAGTGCAATTTCATTAGAGAAAAAGTATGCAAGTATTAAAAAAGTACCGGCTCCGGTCAACCTGCCCAAATACAATCCCGCTTCGTGGTTCAGGATATACGCAAACTCACTTCTTTTCTCTTTCTTGCTTAAAAGATCTATTACACTGAACTGGATTGGAAAGTAGGCCAGATCAAGCAGTGGCTTGGCTAGTAAAAGGAACAACATAAACAGAAGCACACCCGTTGCATTATAAAGTATACCGTTGATTAGTGCAGCTACAGTAAATAATATAAGGCCTGCAGCAAAAACATAGATACGGTGTTCCGGCTTTGTTTTACGCCCTATTATATACATAAGGATAGCGGCGAACACCGCCCCTATAGATTGTGCTGTACCCAAGGCTCCTTCTTTGCCAACCAACAGCATGATAAGCATTGCCGGAGCAGTGACCAAAAAGCCCTGCACCAGCCCTTTTAAAACTGCAAGAAAAAGAAGTTTGTACCAGTAAGGATCGAAGTTAAAGTATATGAACTTCTTGCCTGAAGGGTTTACAAATCGTCCTTTGAAGCAAATAAAAGAGGCCGCAATGGTAATGACAAACACAATGGCTGTTACTACTTTATAAGCAAACTTTGCATCTCCGTCTAAAGCAGAGAGCTCAATAAACCAGCCTATCATAAAAGGTATGATTACAGCAATGATGGTATAAAAGAATGTTTCCAGGCCGTAATAATAGTTCCGGTTTTCGTCTGTGGTAATTGACAGCGCTAAGAAATCTCTGTTAGCCCAATAAAAACCGAAGGACATACCCATTACCAGGCCAGCTATGCCGATTCCTGTAATGTCGAGTGTTTTTAAAGACATCATGATAGCCATAGACACGCCACTTAGGATCATACCGAAAGAGTACAATACTTTTATCGGAAATTTATTTAATAGCCAGCCATTTACGAGGAAGGTAAGTGGTATACCTGTATAGATTGTCAATTGATATACGACTACTTTAGAAGGGTCGTTTGAGCTTCTCATCACATAGGCTGCAACGAATATGTCTATAACCGGCAACACCATACTATATATCAAGTTGGTAATTACCAGCACCTTGAAATTATGGGACTGGCCGTTGAAGTAAGCCAGCTCGGCTTTCGCTTTCTTAAGCATATTGATAATTTAATGCAGATAATATTTCCTGTATTGAGAATACAGCACCACACACAAATTCGTCTGCAGCACCATAATAGATGGTTAGTTTATCCCCTTCTACAATATGCCCGTTGGTAAAAACTACCTGCCCGAAAAAGCCGTTCAGTTCATAAGACTCAGAAGGGATCATGATAGCATCATCTGTCCGTGCCAAAACTTTTGATGGATCGTTTAAATCCATTAAAAATGCGCCAAGACAATACTGATGCTCTGCGTTTGCACCATGATAGATTTCAAGCCAGCCTTGAGGTGTTTTTATAGGTGCTGCACCTGCACCTACCCGTTGGCTATCCCACCTTCCGTTTCTGGTTTTAAGAATACAGGTGTGTTTCCCCCAATGGACGCCGTCCGGCGATTGAGCTAACCATATGTAATTGCCCCCTATATCCACACTGCTTGGTCTGTGAAGCGCATAGAAAACACCGTTTATCTTTTCCTCAAACAAGGCGCAATCTTTATTATGAGGAGGCAGAATCATTCCCTGCTCGGTAAAATCTTTCCAGTTTTGCGTTGTTTTAAGACCAACGCCTACACCGTTTGAAGATACAGAAGTAAAGGTAAGATAGTAAGTACCCTCTATTAGAGAAACGCGGCAGTCTTCTATGCCAAACGCCTGGTCTTCCCCTTTGCCTGTAAGTAAGCCAAACTCCTCCGGTTCATAAAAGTCGAAGCCATTATCGCTACAGAGAAGACGCAGATGAGACAATGTTGTCAGGTAATCGGCACCCTTGTAATTAATAACCCTTGGGTCTTGTTTATTAAGCTCAGGATGCTTGCTGTCAATTTCAATTATTTTTATTCCGTTTTCATCCAGGACCGGGAAAGAAATTATATCATCCCGCTGTGCCGGGCGCTCGGCCACCCTTACCAATATCCATATCTTACCATCGAACCGAAAAACTCCCGGGTTAAGCAGGCATGTTATTTCTAATCCTTCCAAACTTGGATTAAGACTTTCCGGCGACAGGAGAGGATTCTGCCTGAATCTTTTTGCTAAATCTGCCATATTACTTGTTATACATAACTATACACTTTATACTAATTGTACCCGGGATTTTGAACAATGGCTCCTCCGGATTTATCTATTTCAGCCTGTGGAATAGGATACAGATAATTTCTGTCCTGAAAATTCTTACCTAAGGCAGTAAGCACCTGGGAGGCTAACTTCCAACGTTTTAAATCGTTAAAACGCTGACTTTCAAATCCGAGCTCTACACGTCTTTCATGAATAAGCCATTCTTTTACTTTTTGCTTATCTGCAGACGCAAGGTCTCTTTGTGGAAGCGTTCCGGCGGGAAGTGAAGATCCGTCATAGGTTGCTGTGTTACGTGCTCTATCGCGTACTGTATTAATAATTGCTACTGCCTTGTCAAGGTCGTCGAGCTCAATAAATGCTTCAGCCTTCCATAATAAAACATCGGCATAACGTATATAGATTTTGTTGTTGGGAGCGTCATCATTTCCTTTATAAGTACCGTCAAGGGTTCCCAATAATTTATTTACACTTTTGGTTTGTATATTAACTGTGTAGGGTAAACGGGGATCGTTAGGCTCAAAAGCCTGAATAAAATCCTGCGTAGGCGCTACAAAACCCCAGCCAA
>DDAL01000016.1 GCA_002332615.1 Sphingobacteriaceae bacterium UBA2059
TCGGAGCCTACAGTAAATAGTAAAGGAGAGATTGTAAAGTATGATATGACTGTTTATGAAAAAGGTATAGACGAATTGTCTACGTCTAAGCCAGGGACCCGACCGGTTGTAATGAAAGAGGGCGAAAAGATCTATATGGATAGTTATTCAAAGGATGAACATATAGGAGCTACAGGAGTTCATGAAACCAGGCACATAACAGATAAGAACTCAAGACGTTCAGGTTCGCCGAACAAACCTGCCTCAGAGGTTGAGAAAGGGCCTAGGACCGATGAAGCTAAATATTATCGGGAATTGGATGAACAGAAAAAACAGCAGAAGCCATGAAATTAGTAATGTTTATAATCTTATTAATGTTTAGTGTCTCTGGATACAGTCAGCAAGGTTATTATGTCGATAAGGATCCAAGGATAAAAAAATACCAGCTGGATATGGTAAAGTTCCTGGTTAATAAGAAGGAATTCAGTGTAATCCAAGAGCCAGTAGATGTTAAAGGCTATTCGGGGAAAATGTTTGTTTATAAGACGATAGAGTTATTTCCATGGTCGGATAAGCCTAATAATCCGGGAATATTGTTAGTGAAGTTTGGTTCTTTAGGTGATCACGCCAGAGGTTACTGGGCTATTCTTGAGGTAGATAAAAGTATATTCTTCTTGGATCAAGAAAATGACGAAAATCTTAACGCCCATATAAAGAAGTACAGTATAGAAATTCAGCAGATAATTCGATATACATTGAAACTTTACCTGCCCTATGAATAATTGTTAGGAGTGCAGGTGTTTCATTTGTTTTGAGTGGGTTTCTATCTCCATATTGGTAGAATCTGGTGGGGCTTAAAAACAAAACGCCCGGATATTCACTGATCCGGGCGTTTATTATTCTACCCAAAAGTAAGTCTTGTCTTAGCCTCTCTGATCAGTGCGCCGAGCGTACGTAAAATATGTTGCCTGTCTTCAGGCTGTAGCGATTGCAGTTCGTTGATCTGTTTAACGATATCCTGGTCAAGTTCCTGATCAGAAAGCCCGGTAAGATAATCCAGGGAAACCCCTAAAGCCTCAGCCATACGTGCGGCCGTCTCAATAGACGGTTTTACCTCGCCACGCTCATATCGCCCGATTACCGGGGCGTGTACTCCCAGCTTTTTTGCCAGCTCATCCTGGGATACTTTTCGCTTCTTACGCACCTGCAGAAGGCGTTCACCAAATAAAATAAGTTCTGAATCAGCCATAAAATCAGCCTAAAGTCCAAATCTACGGAACAAAAAGTGTTCATTCAAATCTTAAATTGTTTTTTTGTAAAACAAATACTATACATTTGAACAAAATATGTTTCTAAAAAACTTTTTTTTCAAATGTCACAACCAGAGATCACAGAAGCATTACAGCGGGAACTGGGGCGCCTGTTCCTGCAGTCACTGAAGTTGAGCAGTCCTCTTTACCAACTGGAACTGATCCGGGAGAAGCTTTCCGAACGCGGCTACCAGTCGTTCGATAAAGGTGATATCCTGGACGAGATCGCCCAGGTGCAGCACCTGATGGGGCAAATGGCCCAGCAGATGCTAAAAATATACGATACCCTCAAACAACATCAGGAATGATCGCCGGCCGCCTGATCACCACTAACCCCGAACTGCTGACTTATAGTGACAGCAGATTGCACATTACCGTTCTGGGCGGCATCCGCCTGAGCGGGCTGGACCGGTTAAAAGTCACCCTGAAGATCACGATAGCGGGTAAACCCACCGGCCCGGCCTTCCGCCATAACCTGGACCTGTACAACAGCATCCAGTTAGAGCAGCTCACCGAAAAAGCCTCTGAAACGCTGGACATCAGCGCAGTGACCCTGATGGAAACCATCGATGGCCTGATCACCGCCCTGGAAGCGTACCGCGCCTGCCGCCTGGAAGGGATGAAGCCCAAAAGCCCGGAAAAGAAGGAACTCAGCGAGGCCGAACGCAAAGCGGCCATCACGTTCCTCAAATCCAAAGACCTGTTAAAGCGCACCCGAGAAATGTTATCGGCCAGTGGTATTGTGGACGAAGAAGAAAACAGCCTAATCGCCTTTCTGGTGTACAGCAGCCGTAAACGCACGGTCCCCCTTCACCTGATGTTCCTGGGATCCAGCGGTTAGGGCAAGACCTGGCTGCAGGAGAAAGTAAGTGAGCTGATGCCAAAGGAAGACAAGCTGGAGACCACCCTAAGCTGGTGCACGCGTGTCGCGTGTATCCATGATAAAATCAAAACGCCTGGTTATACCTGCTGCATTCCTGAGCTTTTGTATCCGTTAAAAGGCTGTCCTTAACCGTTTGCCGTTCACATTCAGCAATAAGGCCGTTTCTTTTTTACCGCCAAGCAGGTAAGACCTGGAGAAGTTCAGGTAGTATTCCAGGTCTTTTTTATTGCTCCCGGTCAAAGGAACATACCTTGCCTTATATCCTTTGCCTTTTCTGACCAGCACCAGTTCCTTTTCCAGCAGGATATCATCAGTATTTAAGCTTAAGCCCTCGCTTTTCCTCAAACCACAACCATAATACAGTGTCAATAACGCCCTGTCATCAGGGGTAAACTTCAAAGCAGATCAGAGCGTTTGTTTACCGGCAGGAATGACATTGAAAAATTAAAGAACAGCCTGCTGCACTTAAACCATGCCCTTAGAAAGCTCAACCCGAAGGTAAAGAACGCTGTGCAGATCCGCCAGAGCGTGGTCACTGAATGGCTTAAAGAAAAGGACTTAAGTACAGTCCAGTACATGGCCGGCCACCGGTATGTAAGTTCTACAGAGCGTTACCAGACCACCAACCTGGAAGATCTAAAAGAAGCTTTAAACAAACACCATCCATTGAATAAGCAATAATAAATATATTTGTGCATGAGCAAGACCATTATCGTATCCGAAGAAATCATCATCAATAAAATATACCTGGTTAGGGGTCATAAAGTGATGTTGGACAGAGACCTTGCAGAAATGTACGGCGTGGAAACCCGTGTGCTGAACCAGGCTATAAAACGGAATGAAAAGCGCTTTCCTGCCGACTTTATGTTCCAGATGACCAGTGAGGAACTATCGGATTGGAAATCACAGAATGTGATATCCAATAAAGAGAAGATGGGCTTAAGAAAGCCACCAAATGTCTTTACCGAACAGGGCGTGGCGATGTTGTCAAGCGTGCTCAACAGCGAAACAGCCATAGAGGTAAATATACAGATCATCAGAACCTTTACCCGCATCAGGCAGATGTTGAGCGAACATACTGAACTTCGCTTGGAAGTAGAGAAAATCAAAAAGAAACTGGATAACCAGGGCAAGAACATGGAAGTGGTATTCCAATACCTGGATGAACTACTGGATAAAAAAGACCAGCCTAAACCGGAACGCAAAAGCATCGGTTATAAAATCAATCCCGGTAAAACTAAATAACGGGTGCCGTCCATTGAATCAATGGAGCAAGCGGAAGTTAGGCAGAGCCTTACTTTTCGCCCTTTAAGCTATCGCTAAGGGCTATGGGAGAATCCTCCGGGAATTCTCTGGTGCCTTTGCGCTATCCGCAAGGCCGAAAAAGGAATCCCGCAGGGAATTCCCTAAGCAAAAGCCTGCGGCAGCATGGTGCTTCGCAGTTTATAGTTGGGGAATCTTCCATTCCCCAAACCCCTTTGGAACCTCTTATTGATAGAAAGAGCCGCTCTTTTTCTCCCCACAAACCAAAGCACTTTCCATCAGTAAGAGGTCGCCACCCGATCCCCGAAACAAACACAATGGTGTTTAGCAAAGATGTATTAATGTCTACATTAATAGAAAATCCTGCTTCCGAAGTCGGCAGGGTGCTGAACAAACTGGCAGGCTGTTAAACTAGTTTTTGTGTAGCAAAAACATAAACTTGCTCCATCAAGGCTCCCTGCAATGCACTGGCGAGAATAGAGGTTTGGGGTGATCATTTGTTAAGCCCCCAAAAGCGCAAGAAGGGAGAGCTGTCAAAGGAACGTGGAATAAATGGCCATTGGGGGCAGGATAAGAGCGTTTATGCCGCGAAAGTCCCTTTACTGCTTTTCCTTCTGAGGCTATTTTTGCTGTAACAGATGATCTTCCTACCAGTAGCAGAAACTCTCCGAAGAACGAAATTACCCCTCTTGTAAAACCAAACAAAAAACTAACTTTACGCATAAGGGAACGTTCTTTATAAAGCTGAAAAGTAGCTGCCAGCGAATCCGGCGAACTGTAAAAAAGTCGTGTTAGGGCATATGATTATGGAGCAAGGTTCTACGACCCGGTGATTGGGAGGTGGAACGTAGTAGATCCTTTTGTGGAAAAACATTATGACATAACTCCATACAATTATGTAATGAATAATCCGATGGGCTATATAGATCCATTTGGGTTAGATACATTGAATGCTAACAAATTCAAATCGCAAAATTGGCATAATTTTAATACCAGTAAGGATGTGTTGGCATTGAGAGAGGTTACTGTGACAGCAACAAGAACTGGTGAATGGGGTATTTGGAATAATTCGAAATTAGCTTTGGATATTGGAGGAGGACTTTATGGTGCTATGGAAGGCCTCACGTCTAGCCAAGGTCAATGGGTCGGCACAAATGGAAAATACTATAGCAACTCTTGGGGAGGAAATCAATACACGGGTAGTCGTTCTGGTGCATTTAAAGTAGCAAGTCAATATAAATTTGCGGGTAAAGCTGCCTTAGGTGTTTCAGCAGCTATTGGGATAGTTGAAACAATTAATGGTTACCAAATGGATGGAGGGCAGTTTGGATATAATGCAAAAAGTGCGGCATCACAAACAGTCGGTAGTCTAGCTGGTGGATGGGCAGGAGCTGAAGCGGGAGCTGTCGTTGGAGGAGCAATAGGCGTGTGGTTCGGAGGAGTTGGCGCTGTACCAGGAGCGATAATTGGAGGGGTGGTAGGAGGCTTTGTTGGCGGTTACTATGGCGGTCAAACAGGAGGTAACATCGGGAAAGGTGTTGTTAACTATTATCATAAAAGATAGATGAAAGCAATGGAAATCTATTTAAATATTATTCATTTTTGTTTTTATAAGGCACATTATAAAATGCACTTACTGACTAATAAAATAAATCCGTTTCGGCTCATTCATAAGTTGCCGTTTCAGAAAAAAAGATATGAAAAATTGGGTATAGATATTAATAAAGAGATAGATAGGTCCTTTGGAGATAAAAAATTGGGGTTAAGTACAATGGTAGCCGGAGGAATGCTTTGGGGAGTTTTAAACATTTTCTTTTTCACTCTTCTGCTCTTATTTAACTTAATAGTTTACGGAAAAATGCTGCATGTTATTGTTGTCAGTGCACTATCAGGTATTGTTTGCTATTTTTTCGTATTTAGAAATGATAAGTATATAGAATACTTTGATAAATATGAAAAGTGGTCGAAGGCGGAAGAGTGGAAATATAGTTGGCTTACTTTCGCTTCTATTGTTGCTTTTTTTCTTCTCTTTTATATAGGCCTTAAAACTTAAAGTAACAACAAAAGCCCAATGTAACACTCCATTGGGCTTTGTCGTTTAATGAATATCTAATTCCCATTCCTCTTCTTAAAGTTTACGATAAGCTGTTTTTGTTTGACGATTACGAGCACTTCGTCGCCTATATAAATCCTGTATTGCGTAGCCATTCGCCTTGTAGCATAATTACAGGATCCTGCTCATAGCCGTTGGCTTTCCATTTGCTATAAACTACGTTTTTGGATGGAGGAAATCGGGCAGCCCGGTATCGTTGGATAACAGGTACCTGAACAATGGCAAGGAATTACAACAGGAGTTGGAGCAATATGATTACGGGGCAACGTTCTATGACCCGGTGATTGTAAGATATAATAAGATAGATCCACTTTGTTATTAGCCCGTGACTGTTTGATCCGGGCTTTTGTAATTTAGCGAGTTGCTGAATGTGTCTTTTAGTGATGAAGCGTCAATGAAGGTCTTGACCAGGTGCTTATCCTCAGGGCTTAAAAGTTCCACTTCCCTGAACTGCTTGAGAAGTTCCTTATCGGCAAGCTGGGCGGATACCATTTCATCTTGGCTGCCCATCATAAGGAAGTCAGTGGTGGTATCCAGTGCCTGTCCGAGTTTCTGTAATACATCAGAAGAAGGCGGGGGCTATGCCTATGAGTACTCTCTGCGAGATCATCCTGGCAACANNTATGTATCTTTATAACGGCAAAGAGGAACAACAGGTGTTATTAAGCAATATGATTACGGAGCAAGGTTCTATGATCCGGTGATGGTAGGTGGAATGTAGTAGATCCACTTGCGGAAAAACATTATGACGTAACTCCTTACAATTATGTAATGAATGGTCCTTTGGTTTATATAGATCCATTTGGACTGGATATATTAAATGCTAACAATGTAAAACCGCAAGATTGGCATAATTTTGACACTAACAACGATGTGATGGCTTTAAGCGAAGTCACCGTTACAGCATCAAAAAGTAGTAGTACAGGAGACGCTCACACGATAGTTAATGGGGGGGATTGTTGCTGGGAACGGCTGCTGCGACGGTTTTTGCAGCAGCCGTTATTTTGGGAGGTATATCAGCTTATGGCGTTGCAGAAAATGTCTTTGATAAAAGTGATACGGATAGATGCGCATATGGGACGAAACTCAGATATGTGGAAGGATGATAAATGATGGGATTTATTGACAAGGTTTTAAAGATCGATTATATCTTGTCTGCTTGGTTTTCTTCAACCAAGCAGACAATTATTCCTGGAGCAGCTTTTTTCTTTTTAAATAAGGTAGCATTCTTGTTTTCTGCTTTATATTGTATTGTTTTACCTGTGTTGCCCTTTGGTGTTTCCTTAAAAATCTCTATTGTGATATTGTGTAGTTTAATAGCTTTGATAATGTATGGCTGGCAATCTAAAATTGAGGTCGCTGTAAGAAACCTTAACTATTCTAAAGAATATTCTAAACTTGGTAAGAAGGAAAAAGTATTACATAGGATATATGGATTAGCCATCTTCATAGGTTGTTTTATACTAATGTTTGTTGTGGCAGTAGTCTTTTTTGGCGGATATGGTAAATAAGCTCTCATACTGGTCGTAGGGTCTCTTGATACTAGCTTTAGCATCCGCTTTGCACTCGCTGTGGGCTTTCCCCTTCTATCCCTCACGCAAAGCCGAATAGCAAAATAATCGACTGAAATGCTGTTGAACTAAAATTGTTTTTGTAGCTTTGTATCCGATCGGATACAAAGCTAGCGAATGTACTTTATTGAGAAAACAACTGAATTTGACAAGTGGTTTAGAAAGCTGAACGATGTAAGAGCCAAAGCCAAAATCATTTTCAGAATACAGAAGATTGAAAATGACGAGCATTTTGGTGATTGCAAAACCGTTGGCGAGGGCATTAGCGAATTGAGGATAAACTATGCAAAAGGGTATCGGGTTTATTTCAGAGAACAGGACGGAAAAATAATCCTTTTGCTCATTGGTGGCAACAAACTCACGCAACAGCAGGATATTGAAAAGGCAAAAGAGATTTGGAAGAAATTAAAAAAATAAGAGAAATGGAAACTTCAAAATTTGACATCGCAGAATATTTGGACAGCAACGAAATGATTGCTGAATATCTTAATGCTGTTTTGGAAGAGGGCAACGATGCAGATATAATTACTGCAATCGGGCATATTGCCAAAGCTGTCGGAATGACCAGAATAGCCGAAAAGACAGGAATGAGCCGACCAAGCTTATACAAAGCATTGTCAGACGGAGCAAAACCGCAGTTCGAAACCATTATGAAAGTATTGAAAGCCATAGGCGGACAAATCAGAGTAACGCCTGTATCGGCTTAATTGTGAATAATATAAAACAAACAAGCCTTTGGAATATAAGTTAGGTAAAAGCCTGGATAGGTTTAACAAAATTGATGGTGTCAGAAATTATGAGCCGTATCGCTACAGAGACTTAGTTCGTAAAAATGCCTCATTAAAAACCCAGCCCGTAAATATCAACTTAGAAGTACCGTTACTTAATAAAAGCCTTGGCCGTTTTGTTGTCCCTCGAAACGTTGTGCGGGGAAGAGGGACTGGTTTAAAGGTTGCAGGAGTTGGTTCAGCTCTATATGGTACTGTTTCATCTACATTAGATTATAATTCAGGTAAAATATCAGGAGCGCATTTAACAACCAATCCCATTATGACGGGCGTTGGCTTTGTATGGCCTGTTAGAACTATAATAGGTTCAGGTTATTCAGCTGCGGCAGAGGATATGATATTCAGTGAGAATGCAGCAAGGAGAGAGGAGTAATGATGATAAGGTGGTATTACAGGTTTTGCTGCTCGATACACTATTTTTTTGAAAGACAAATGAAATATGAAGATGCTGAAATATTTACCTTCTTCTTTACACTTGTGCTGATACAATTAAATGTATTTTCTCTTATGAGTGCCGTAGGTGTTTTTTTACATAAGAGAACCGTTCTATTCAGTAAATACGATCAGCCAATTTTTTTTATTACACTCTGTATACTAAATTACCTTATAGCTTTCAGAGGGTTGAGGTATCTCACATATGAGAATAAAAAGCTAGGCGATTTACCTACACTTGCAATTATAATATTGTCATATGCTATTTTTGGAATAGCAGCCTATTCTTACAAAGGCATGTTCTTTCCTAATTAATGTAAGCGAAGCTGGCTCAAACGAGCCGGGCTTTGTTGTTTTATAGCGCAGCAGCATTCTGCTGAAAGAAGTCCTTAAACTTATTTTTGGTGAGCATGGTATCAATCATCTTAAAGACTACAGTTCGGTCTTCCTCATCGAGCTGGTTAATGAGATTAATCTGCTCAAAGTTAGGCTTGTTCTTGTAACCGGCCAGGCAACCGGTTGTATCGCAAGCATCATCAGATTAATGATCAGTCAGAGGTAGTGCTGGTAGAGAACCATTATTCAGCAGTTGGAGAGCTAATGGAGAAGAAGCTTCCCGGGGCAGGATTTGAGACGATCCGGTATAGTTATAATGAACGCGGATGGTTAACGAGCGGACAGAGCGCACATTTCAAGTTTCAATTGCGCTATAATAATCCCTTACGAGGGGGTCAGGCTCATTATAATGGCAATATCAGTGAGCAGGAGTATAGCAGTGAGAAGCTGCCGGAGCGATGGTTCACCTACCGTTATGATGATTTGAACCGGTTGGTTAGTTCGGCCTATAGTGCTGGATCGGAATTGTCGGAGGATATATCATATGACGTGATGGGCAATATAGTTCAGTTGAACAGGAACAATCAGAGCACGGTTTACTCCTACCATGGTCATCGGTTGATGAGTATATCGGGAGCTTTGAGTGGCAGTTACCAGTATGAGGAAAACGGTAACCAGACGTATGATGGCCTGAGAGGACTCAGTATCGGTTATAATACAAACAATCTTCCTTCGCAGGTAAGCGGGGGGCCGTCAAAAGCCCATTACCGGTATAGCGCCCTTGGAGTGAAGGAGGGCGTGGAGGAAGGAGGTTTTGTAAAGGAGTATTTTGGCGATGTTGAGTACGGCAATGGATTGCTAAGTATTGTGCATACCGGAGAAGGTCGGGCTGTAGCCGGGCAAGGCGGGGTTTATGTCTATGAGTACTCTTTGCGAGATCATCTTGGCAACACCAGGGTTATGCT
>DDAL01000007.1 GCA_002332615.1 Sphingobacteriaceae bacterium UBA2059
ATCGGGAAGCAGCTATAGGAAGCCGGTTGAAAAACCGGCCGGCTCGCAGTACGGTGTGTACACGCTTACCTTTGTATTCCGGAATCAGAATAGGTGGAGCAAGTCCTGAAGATGCGCAATGTGCATGGTAACATACTCGGGAACAGGCTGACTTTTGGGATTGAAGTAAACAGCGTCCATACCAAAGTTAAGTGCTCCTTTGATGTCAGCCTCCAAACTGTCTCCTATCATGACGCTTTCCTTCTTTCGGGCCCCTGCTCCCTGAAGTGCATGCTCAAAGATGGCCTTATCTGGCTTGTTGACGCCTAAGCCGTCGGAAATAACAATGGTATCGAAGTAAGAACGCAAGCCACTGCAATCAATTTTGGTGGTTGTGGATTCGACAAAGCCATTGGATATAAGGTGCAGGCAATACCGCTCTCTGAGGTAAGTGAGTATTTCGTGCGTATAGGGGAACAGGTTTGTCTTTGTAGGGCAAAGGCTGAGATAGGCGTCTTCTATATCGGCGGGAATGCAGTCTTGCTGCAGGCCGAGTTCAACAAAAGTTTGATGAAAGCGGCTGTTGCGCAGCTCTTGTTTATTGATTTGCCCCAGGTGATAACGCTCCCACAGCGCATGATTTATGCGGATGTAGGTTTCAATGAAAGACATCGCATCCTCCACCCCCAGGTCACAAAGCGAGTATGACTCGTACAGTTCGCGAAGGGTTTCTTCGGAATTGGCATCAAAATCCCATAAGGTATGATCTAAATCAAAGAATATGTGCCTGTAAGCTTGCGTCTTAGTCGAGTTTTGTTCCATAACAAAGATCGCCGGCATCGCCCAGCCCGGGTACAATATATGCTTTGGTGGTAAGCTCTTCGTCCACTGCCCCAAGCCATAGCTTTGCTTTAGGAACATGAGACTTGATGTGCGAAACACCTTCTGTGCAGGCAATAATCGAAACGATATGCAGTTCTTTAATGGCAAACCTGCTTAACAGTTCCTTGCAGCACAAAGCCATACTGCGGCCGGTGGCCAGCATGGTATCGCACATAATAACTACACGACCGTTAAGATCGGGTGTGGTTTCGTACAGCTTTTCAATAATAAAATCGTGATCTTTGGTTGTGTGGCGATAAGCAGCAATAAAGGCAGAGTCGGCTTTGTCGAAATAGTTAAGCAGGCCCTGATGCAAAGGAAGCCCTGCACGCAAAATGGTGGCCAGAACAGGCTGCTCGGTAAGGACAGGCACTATGGCGGAGCCAAGAGGGGTTTCAAACTCGGTTTCTACATAGGGCAGTGTTTTACTGATCTCGTAGGCAAATAGTTCTCCCAGGCGTTCCACATTTCTTCTGAAACGCATACTATCCTGCTGTATTTGCGCATCGCGAAGCTCTGCCAAAAAGTGATTTCCTAGTGAGGGTTGATCAGTTAAAACGTACATGGAGCTAAAATAATTGATTTTACACGTATAACATGTAATTTATATCACATTTAATGATATTGTTGACTTTTATGCGCCAGATTCTGCAGGATAGGCCTGGCGTTCACTCCCTGGTTGTTATTTGTCGGCATAGTGCTCTTTTGCAGAAACTTGCTTCGTTCACCACATTCAGGTGAGTGTATAGCCATGACATTGACTAAAGAACCTTTCCTTTGGAACGGCTTTTGATGGGCAGGCACAGATGGCCGTTAAACTAATACTTGGATTAATACGTTATAAAGCAAAAGGCGCTGCGCTGTTAAATACGGCAAACGGAGGGAACTACCGCTTAGTTCCCTCTTTTTTATAATTATCTTTGATGTTGAATGAATTTTAAGATCGTATCAGATTATGAGCCAAAGGGCGACCAGCCTGAAGCTATAAAACAATTGGTTGAAGGGGTGCTGCGTGATGAAAATCATCAGACGCTGCTGGGTGTTACCGGCTCGGGTAAGACGTTTACTATTGCCAATGTAATACAGCAAACACAAAAGCCTACACTTATATTGAGCCATAATAAAACGCTGGCGGCGCAGCTGTATGGCGAGTTCAAGCACTTTTTTCCTGAAAATTCGGTCAATTATTTTGTTTCTTACTACGACTACTACCAACCGGAGGCTTATATTTCGAGCACCAATACCTATATAGAAAAAGACCTGCAGATCAATGAGGAGATTGAGAAGCTAAGGCTCAGAACTACCTCTTCGCTGCTATCCGGACGCAGGGATGTAATTGTTGTTTCGTCTATTTCCTGCATTTACGGTATGGGAAACCCGGAGGATTTTTACAATTCAGTTTTTCGGTTTGCAGTGGGCACGGTGATTAGCCGCAATTCCTTCTTACACAGGCTGGTGGAAATCCTTTACTCGCGCACCACGGCCGATTTCAGGCGCGGTACTTTCAGGGTAAAGGGCGATACGGTAGATGTGTACCCGGCTTACCTGGATTATGCCTACCGTATATCGTTCTTCGGCGACGAAATTGAAGAGCTTACCTCCATCGATCCATCTACGGGCAAGACTATTGAAAAGTTTAAAGACATGGTACTGTATCCGGCCAACTTGTTTGTAACGCCTAAGGACCGCCTGACTAAGTCTATATGGGCCATACAGGAGGAGCTGGAGATACGCAAACAGCAGCTGATTGATGAGAAGCGCTTTTTGGAGGCCAAGCGGCTGGAGGAGCGTGTGGTGTATGACCTGGAGATGATGCGCGAGCTGGGCTATTGCAGCGGTATTGAAAACTACTCGCGCTTTTTTGACGGACGTCCGCCAGGAATGCGCCCTTTCTGCCTTCTGGATTATTTTCCTGAAGATTACCTCATGGTAATTGATGAAAGCCATGTGACTATTCCTCAGGTAAGGGCCATGTATGGCGGCGACCGGTCGCGCAAGCTTTCGCTGGTTGAGTACGGTTTCAGGCTGCCGGCGGCACTTGATAACCGTCCGCTTAATTTTGATGAATTTGAACGGCTTTCGCCTCAGACTATTTATGTAAGCGCTACGCCGGGCAATTTTGAACTGGAAAAGTCGGGCGGGGTGGTTGTTGAGCAGGTGATACGCCCTACCGGGCTGCTTGATCCGGTGATTGAAATAAGACCGGTAACTACCCAGGTGGATGATTTGCTGGATGAAGTGGATAAAACGGTTAAAATGGGCGACCGGGTGCTTGTTACCACGCTTACAAAACGCATGGCCGAAGAGCTTACCAAATACATGGACCGGCTGGGCGTTAAAGTGCGCTATATACACTCTGAGGTTAAAACGCTTGAACGGGTGGAAATACTGCGGGGGCTGCGTTTAGGGGAATTTGACGTTCTTGTGGGCATTAACCTGCTCAGGGAAGGACTTGACTTGCCAGAGGTTTCGCTGGTGGCTATACTGGATGCCGATAAGGAGGGCTTTCTTCGCTCGGAGCGCTCGCTTATTCAGACCATTGGGCGTGCGGCCCGGAATGACCGCGGAAGGGTAATAATGTATGCAGATACCATTACTGAAAGCATGCGGGTTACTATAGAGGAAACCAACAGGCGACGCGATAAGCAAATTGCTTATAACGAGGAAAACGGCATTGTGCCGCGTACGGTGGGCAAATCTAAAGAGGCTATAATTGAGCAGACCTCGGTTGCCGACTTTAAAGGCGGCACGCAAAAGGTATACGTGGGTATGGACGAAGTTCAAAGCATTGCTGCCGACCCTATTGTACAATACATGAGCAGGCCCGAACTTAAAAAAGCGATTGAGAAAACACGTAAAGAAATGATGGCCGCAGCCAAGGATATGGACTTTCTGCTGGCTGCCAAACTAAGGGATGAAATGTTTGCCCTGGAGAAATCACTTGAATTAAAAAAATGAACGGACAGAACAGAAACGATATATACCCCGGACTGGAAGTAGATATTATATTAAAAAAAGATCAGCGAAGCGGTAAGCTTACCAGAGGAATAGTGCAAAACCTGCTTACCAGCTCGGCCTATCACTCCAGAGGTATAAAAGTACGCCTGGAGGACGGACAAGTGGGCCGTGTGGCGCATATTATAGGCGACCAGGAATAATTACTAACAGCAGTTTACACTTTAATATCTGATTGTTAGTTTACTTTGTTTACAGTCAGATTTGTATTTTTACAGGACATGGGATTGATTAAATTCTTATTCATAGCAATTTGCATTATGTGGCTGATCAGGATTCTGGTGAGGCTGCTTATGCCCTATATATTTGGCCGAATAGTACGCAAAACTCAGGAGCGTATGCAAAATCCATATAATACCCAGCAAAGGCACTACCAACAGTATAAGAAACCTGAGGGCAAAGTGCATATTGACTATATTCCGCAGCAGGACCCGGAAGCAAAAGCTGCCGACGAGATTGGGGAATTTGTTGATTTTGAAGAGATTAAGGAAAAGTAGTTTTCTTTAGCGAAAAGCTTTTGGCCCGCTGATACGCCTCCGGGCACTGAAATGGTTTCCTTCCGGCTATTGTTAAAAATTTCATATTTTTGACTTTCAATTAATTATAGGATGAGTAACTGGTTTCAACGCAATGGCATTCACCTGGCCATTATCGGGTTCTTTGTTGTTTTGTGCTTTGTGTACTTTAGTCCTGCCATGCAGGGTAAGGTTCTGTATCAGGGCGATGTTTTGCAGGCCAAGGCTATGCAAAAGGAAATTATGGATTTCAGGGCCAAAGATGGCCACGCGCCTTTGTGGACTAACAGAATGTTTGGAGGTATGCCTGCTTATCAGATATGGGCAACTTACCCAAAAAACGTTACTACCCATGTAATTGGTTTTTTTAATAAGGTATTCCCCAATCCGGTTAACATTGTACTGCTTTACCTGCTGGGTGGTTATCTGCTCTTCAGCCTGCTCAGAATTAAGCCCTGGCTTGCTGCCGCAGGCGCCATTGCCTTTGCTTTTTCATCCTATAACTTTATAATAATTGAGGCAGGCCACAATAACAAGGCTCTGGCCATTGCTTTCCTGGCACCTGTCGTTGCCGGTGTAATCATGACCTTTAGAGGCCGGTATACCTGGGGTGCGCTTATAACTGCGCTGTTTCTGGCTTTGGAAATAAGGGCCAACCATATACAGATGACCTATTACCTGTTCCTTGTATTGCTTATACTGGCAGGCATTGAGCTCTATCATGCTGTAAAGAAAAATGCAACGCGAGACTTTATCAAGTCTGCCGGCTACCTGGCTGGTGCGGTGCTGCTTGCGGTACTGGTAAATGCGGGAACTTTGTGGACTACGTATGAATATGGACAGGAATCCATAAGAGGAAAGTCTAATATAAAAACAGAGGGCGAGAAGCCGTCGACCGGCCTTGGCAAGGAATATGCGTACCAGTGGAGTCAGGGCGTAGGCGAGTCGCTTACCTTCCTCATTCCTAACGCCTACGGGGGTAGTTCTACGCAGCCTTTACCCAAAGACTCGGAGGTGAAGAAAGTGCTTAAAAACCGCGGTGTTCCTGAGCAGGAACTTGAGCCTGCTGTACAGCAGCTCCAGCAATATGGTCTGTTGAGCCCTTACTGGGGTGATAAACCTTTTACTTCAGGACCTTATTACTTTGGAGCTATTATATGCTTTTTGTTTATACTGGGCTTATTTGTGGTTAAGGACCGGATTAAATGGTGGATAGCCGGAGCAACCATACTGACGCTGCTTTTGTCTTTTGGCAAGAACATGCCCTTGGTTTCGGACCTGTTCTTTGATTATTTTCCTATGTACAATAAGTTCAGGGCGGTAGAGTCTATCCTTGCCATAACCGGACTTTTATTTCCTTTGCTGGCTGTGCTTACCGTGCAGGAACTAACGAATTCGAAGCGGGACATGCAGGCTCTGCTGAAGGATGTAAAGTATTCGGCTATTATTACCGGAGTCCTGCTGCTCATCTTTATTGTAGTACCGGGCTTGTTTTTAAGCTTTAAAGGCATGAACCAGGAGCAGGTAAGTGCCGGACTTGCGCAGGCTACCGGAGACCAGTCGCTCGCTAATTCGCTTGTTAATGCCCTGGTGAACGACCGCACCAGTATGCTTCGGATGGATGCGCTGCGCTCTTTAGTATTTGCTGCCATTGGCGCTGCCACGGTATGGGCGCTTGTTAAAAGAAAGATTAAGCCGAATACGGCTTTTATTATACTGGGTTTAGCAAGCCTGATTGATCTGTGGTCTGTTGACAGGAGGTATCTTAACAATAAAAACTTTGTAGACGAAAGTCAGATTGCTCAGTCTTTCCAGCCAAGGGAAGTGGATCAGCTTATTTTGCGCGACCAGTCGCTTAATTACCGGGTGCTTGATCTTACCATCAATACATTTTCGAGCGCCAATGCATCTTATTTCCATAATACCATAGGGGGCTACCATGCGGCAAAGCTTAAGCGCTTTCAGGAAGTTTTGGATAAGCAGTTTAACAATGCCATTAATGAAGATGTGCTTGATATGCTTAATACCCGCTATGTGATTACGGCTGATCCTGCTAAAGGTTCGCAAAACATTCAGAACCGCAGTACTGCCTGCGGTAATGCCTGGTTTGTATCAACGGTAAACTATGTGAAGAGCAATGAAGAGGAAATGGCTGCTATTAACAGCTTCGACCCGCATAAGGAAGCCATAGTTCATGAAGAGTTTAAGGGATTAATTGATGAAAAGCGTGTGGGTGCTGCAGACCCTGACGCTACGATTAAACTTGTGGATTACCACCCGGACCATTTAACGTACGAGTATTCGGCTCCGAAGGATATGATTGCGGTATTTGCCGAGGTGTGGTATGACAAAGGCTGGAAGGCTTATATTGACGGGAAAGAGATTCCTCACTTCAGAGCCAACTATATTCTGCGCGCGGCACAGCTGGAGGGCGGAAATCACAAACTGGAGTTCATATTTAAACCTGCTTCCTATTATACCGGTGAAACTATTTCGCTTCTTGCATCGCTTTTGCTGGTGGGCGGTCTGGGCTTTGCGGGCTACCGGGGTGTAAGAAAGAGAAAATAAATGCACAGATAGCTTAAACAAAAGGCCGGGCTTTTTTACAAGCTCCGGCCTTTTGTTTATTCTGCCTCAATCATTCGTACGCCGATGCTTTAGGTAATATAGACCAAGCCGACAGGCTATAACCAGATGATTAAACACATTGGGCAGTAATCCGTAGTGCTTCGACAGGATGGCAAAGCGCTCTTTGAGGCTCTCGCGGTGTCGTTTTTTAGACATCCCTCCTACCAGATATTTGGCAACATAACCTTCTACGCGGACCACTTTCCTGGCTTCCTTCAGGGCGTTGAGTATCCAGTCGATATCTGCACTTAGTTTATACTGAGGGTTATAGAAGCCGGCGAGCTGGCGGCGTATATAAATGGCCTGGTGACTCACACTCATTCCATACTTAAAGCTTTGGAAGGTTAGCTGCCCGGGTACTTTATGCCTGCGCCTGCCCAGGCTTTTCCACTCCTGGCTGTACATTTCTGTTTCACCGTAATAAATGTCGGCGTTGGGCTTTGTGGAAAAGACTTTTTCCACCGTATGGGGAGAATAGAGCTCATCTCCTGAGTTCATAAATAGAACATAGTCGCCGCCTGCAAGCCGGAGGCCCTTATTCATAGCGTCGTATATTCCTTTGTCTTTTTCGGAGACCAGCACGGCAATCCTGTGGCGATAGGACTCTATAATTTGCAGGGTGCCATCTGTGGAGCCTCCGTCAATAACAATATATTCAATGTTTGTATAGGTTTGACTGAGCACCGAAAGCAGGGTGCGCTCTATGTCTTTTGCATTATTGTATACAACGGTAATGATGCTTAATACCGGCTTGAAGCCGGTTTGAGGGCGGGTATGCATGATTTAAATAAGCTTCTTATATAAGTCTGAATGTTTTTGGGCTACGGCTTTTAGTGAAAAATGTTGCACTGCCCACTGGCGTCCGTGGTCGGAAAGCTGCTCTTTATGAGGGTGATCGAGTATCCAGAGTATGCCTTGGGCAAAGGCTTTTGCATCACCTAAAGGAGCCAGATAGCCGTTTTCTTTGTGCCTGACAACGTCAGTAACGCCTGAGGTTTGAAAGCCAACGACGGGAGTACCGCATGAAAGACTTTCGAGAGCTGTATAGCCCATGCTTTCTTCAAGCGAGGGAAAGAGGAAAACGTCGGACGCTATATATAAGTTAACCAGCATGGCATCATCACTTATCCTGCCGGCAAATCGATGGCGCAGGGGAATATCTTTATCCATGCCTTGGCCTGCACTACCATAGAACAGGAGCAGCAAACGCCGGGAGGAATTTTGCGAAAGCAGCACCAGGTGGCTTAAGGCTTGCGTCAGTTGCTTGAAGCCTTTATGGCGGTCGGCCTTTGATGGCATATAACCAGCAAGGAGTACCACATCATTTTCGTCGATACCGAGCGCTTTGCGCGCGGCTTGCTTGTTGCCCGGTACAAACAGATCGGTTTCTAAGGCATTGGCTATTACCTCCACCGGCTTGTTACGCGTTAAGGAGGCGGCTTGAACGCTTTTACCCATCCACCCGCTGGGTGCTATGACAGTAAACGGCAGCTGCGCATATGCTTTTTGCTTAGCTGCCCAGGTGCGGTGAGATAGATCGTTTGAAGCGGAGTTTTTGAGCACAGGGCAAAAGCCGCAGCTATCCTTGAAGCCTATGCAGGTATATCGCACATGGCAGCCTCCTGTTATAGGATTGCTGTCGTGAAAGGTCCAAACGATCTTTTTATTTAACTGCTTGAGCAGGGCTAGATCTGCCGGGGATAAAAAGCCATGATTGATCCAGTGTATGTGAATAATATCGGTTTCTTTCAGTATGTTCAGGCCAGAAGGAGCAATACCGAAGCGCTGCAGCGAAAAAGGCACTGAAGGGTCTTTAAGAAATGGTTTAATTAAATAACGTTCGGCAAAAATATTGAATACTGCCCTGGCTTTTCCGGGCAGAGAAGAGGATACTGACCTAACTCCTGAACGGGCATTGAACTGATATAAGGTGAGCACCTGAGACTGTATGCCTGACTCATTTAATGCCTGGTTCAAGCGCAGGACTGCCCGGCCGGCCCCGCCGTTACCATCGTATGTATTTAAGTGTACAACTTTCATAAGTTACCTGGATGCTTTTTTCATCTTCGTCTTTACAAGTAGGTGGTTAAGATAGCGCAGCCCCCTGTCTATCCAGCTACCTTTGCGGTGCTTTAGGAAATGGCGGACTTCTGCATAGGCTTCTTTATGCTCTTCGGGCTGGTCGGGGAATTGTGTGATGCGCTTCTGATTAACCGAACTTTTGTATATGGTGCTGACGCCCGAATGAACTCCTGAGCCATCATGACCTATGTTTTCTATAAGTGAGACTGAGGGGTTGAGCGAGAGGCCGTTATTTAAAAACACGGAAGCATACCAGCGTATGGCCCATGAGTTGTTTTTCTTGTTTTTAAACTCCATGACATGTTTCCAGAAGTTCATAGCGCCTTCGAGTTCAAAATCAAATTTCTTTTTAGCGTCAAAGCGACTAATGAGGATATCTATGCTGGGTTCGAACTTAATCCAGGCCCTGTTCCAGGTGGCCCAGGCCTGGCTGCTTGCTATGCGAAGAAAAAAAGCCTCGGGAAGCGCCGATGCATCTATGGGATACATGTAGCCTGTAATGTGCATGACTTTATCTACGTCCTGATATTTGCGCAATGCATCGTTAAAATACTGCAGGGTATAAGGTGATGTAAGTACGTCGTCTTCGAGCACGATGACTTTGCCGTACTCTTGATTGAGACGAGTAACTCCGTCGATTACCGAACTGGCTAAACCGAAATTCCTTTCGCGTTCAATAATTTCGACCGCTTTAAAGCCTTCGGCTTGCTTCAGCACTTCCCTTACCTGGCCTACTGCCTCTTCCTGCCCCGGCCTGGCACCATCTGAAAAAATAAATAGTCTGGACTCGGCTGCCAGGTTGTTACGCTGAAGAAAGCTCAAGGTGCGACGGGTATGCTCGGGCCTGTTGTAAACAAATAAAGCAATAGGGGCTAAATGTTGCATAAGTACGATTGTTAGATATTGGATGGGTCTGCCTGTCCGAGCCTGCCGCTTAAGCCATCGTTGACAGCTTTTACCAGCTTTTTATAATTTCTTCCTTTTGAAGAAAAGATACTGATGACTTTATGACCTGCCAGGTAGAGGTATTTATTTAAAGCAAAGATAGTTGAATTTGTTACAGCATTGCGGGATGAGAAGTAAACGCCGTTTCTTACCTGATAGTAGGTGCGGAAGTTCCAGAGATCAAGGGTGGGCGAACTTAATAAACCGCCTTTATAGCCCGTACCCTGCGAGGGGTCAATGTCTTTTATACGACTTGCTGTTACCTGGTAAATGGATCCGCCGGCTTGGGTGATCCGATAGGTATACTCGGTATCATCTGCGTAAACAAATAACCGTTCATCAGGATACCCTATGGTTTTAAGGAGTTCTGTATGAAAAAAAAGGCCTCCGTAAGGCGCATACGGAAGAAGGCTTATCTCATTCAGTGCCTGTGGCTTTATTAAGCGATCCTTCAGCTTTTTATACTTGTTGCTCAAAACTCTTCCTGCATGAAAGCCCAAAAAGCTATTTTCGACCAAGAAATAGCGCCCTGAGTTCTGGCCCTGAGCTACACGCACATATAAGGGCTTATCGGCCCTGTAGGAGAGCAGTGCATCGGCATCAGGGTTACAGTTGTACTGCTTCCATACGCTGGTGAGGTGGTCAAGCGCCATGCTTTGGGGAAGGTTATCGTCGTCAAGCAGCCACACAAAGCCTTCAAACCGGCTTTGGTTTATATGCGTTAAACCGGCTTTGTATCCTCCGGCGGAGCCTCTGTTTTTTTGCTGGCAAAGCACTTCCACCCGGCTGTCTTTTAATTCGTCGCAGGCTCTTTTCACATTGTAGGAGGAGGCATTGTCCACCACGATCACTTTGGAAAGCGGACGAAGCAGTAGTACGCTGCGTAACACGCGTTCTAAAAATTGCCACCTATCTGCATAGGTGACTACCACCACACACACATTATATGTTAACTTTGCCATCTTATAGCGCAAGTTTACAACACATAACGTCAATACACAAGAAAACAGCCGATCATAATGGGTGTAATTAAGCAGCAGACAATTAAGGGGTCTTTTTATTCCTACTTGGGGGTTTTTATAGGCTTCCTGACTGCCTACCTGATACAGCCCCAGATACTGAGACCTGATGAAATTGGCTTGCTTACTATCCTTACCTCCTTCTCCATCATGTTTGCGCAGTTTTCTATTTTGGGGTTTAATGCGACGGCACGTTATTTCCCTTACTTCAGAGATGAGGCAAACAAGCATAATGGTTACCTGGCAATTGCTATTGCGGTATCAGCCTTTGGCTTTTTGCTTTTTTGCATTGCGGCAATAGGGCTTAAGGATATCTTCCTTAAACAGGAAAACACGGGCAATTATCTTCTGGTAAAATACTATTGGTACCTTATACCGCTTACCTTTTTCACCTTGTTTTTTAATGTGTTCGACCTCTATGCGCGCATGCTCTATGATACGATTACCGGCCGCACACTGAATGAGTTTACCAAGCGTATATTTATTCTCATTGCGCTGGTGTTTATATTGGTTAAGCTTGTAGATTTCGAACAGTTTATTCTTTTATGGCTGGTTGCGAATATTCTGCCCACGCTTTTGCTGGTTTATAAGCTTCATAAACGAAAATGGCTGCACATTAAACCGAACTTTAAGTTTCTTGACAAGTCTGTGCGTAAACAGCTGATCAGTCTGTGCTTATTTGGAATAATAACCGGCTCTGCACCTTATATTGTACAAAATGCCGATAAGTACATTATTACAAAGATGTTTGGCCTTGCTCAAACGGGTATATACTCCATAGCGGCTGCTTTCGGCGCAATTATTACGCTCCCGGCCCGCTCGCTCTATACGATTGCCTATACAGTTATTGCCGAGGCATGGAAGGCTAATGATCTTAAAAGCATAGAATCTATTTACAGGAAAAGCTGCATCAATCAGCTCATTGTAGCTCTGTACTTATTTATAGTAATGTGGGCGAATATTACTAATATTTTTCATGTCTTGCCGCCAGAGTATAAAGCCGGAGAGTATGTGCTGTTTTTTGTGGGACTGGGATTTCTTATCGACTCCTCCACCGGGGTGAACGGGGTTATTATGGCTACTTCCCGATATTACAAATATGATTCTTTTTTTAACGTTGCACTTATTGGGGTGACTATTGGAGCTAACTTACTTTTTATACCGATATATGGATTAACAGGAGCTGCTATAGCTACGGCTTTTACCTATTTTGTGTTTAACCTGGCGCGGTACCTGTTTATAAAACTGGTTTTCGGAATGCAGCCCTTCTCGCTGAAAACCTTGCTGACTTTACTGATGGGCTTGTTGGCCTACGGAATTGTAAATGCTGTTCCCCCGGTATCCAACTTTATCGCGGACGGCCTTATAAGGCTTACGGCTATTACAATCCTTTATTGCGGATCGCTTTATTATTTGAAACTATCCCCTGATATCAATCAGACGATAGACGCTTATATAGGCCGACTAAGGAAATAGCTGTTAATCAAACAGGGGATATCGCTTACACGATATCCCCTGTTGTCTGTTTAATAATTCTGTTTTATTGAAACTTCTTGGCATTTACTTTACGCTCGTTCTCAGTAAGATAGATCTTACGCAGGCGCATGCTTTTAGGGGTAATTTCGATGTACTCGTCATTTTGAATGTATTCCATCGCTTCTTCAAGTGAAAACTTGATTGCCGGCGCAATACGTGTATTGTCATCGGTTCCTGAAGCGCGCATATTGGTGAGCTGCTTTCCCTTAACCAGATTTACAACGAGGTCATTGTCTCGTATGTGCTCACCCATTATCTGACCTTCATATACCTCTTCTCCAGGCTCTACGAAGAAACGCCCTCTGTCCTGAAGCTTATCGATTGAATAGGCTGTTGTGAGACCTTTATCCATTGATACGAGTACTCCGTTCATCCTTCCGGCAATAGGGCCTTTCCAGGGTTCGTATGAGTTAAAGCGGTGGGCCATCACAGCTTCTCCGGCTGTAGCTGTCAACACATTATTCCGAAGTCCGATAATTCCGCGGGAGGGGATGACGAACTCCAGATGCTGAAGGTCGCCCTTAGGCTCCATAACAAGAAGCTCGCCTTTCTTCTGGGTTACGAGTTCGATAACTTTACCTGCGACATCGCCCGGAACATCAACTATAAGTGTTTCCATAGGCTCGCATTTAACTCCGTCTATCTCTTTGATGATTACCTGCGGCTGACCTACCTGAAGTTCGTAACCTTCGCGGCGCATTGTTTCGATAAGTACCGACAAGTGAAGGATGCCTCTTCCATATACCAGGTAAGCATCGGGTGAGTCGGACTCAACAACCTTTAATGCAAGGTTCTTCTCCATTTCTTTGTACAAGCGATCGCGAAGATGGCGTGAGGTAACAAACTTTCCTTCTTTGCCAAAGAACGGGGAATTGTTAATGGTGAAAAGCATATTCATGGTAGGCTCGTCGATGTGGATTACCTCGAGCTGCTCTGGCTTTTCGAAATCGGCGATGGTATCACCAATATCAAAACCGTCTATGCCGACAACTGCACATATATCACCTGCTTTAACTTCAGTGGTCTTTACTTTACCCAGTCCTTCAAAAGTGTAAAGCTCTTTTATACGTGTTTTTTGAATTCTACCGTCTCTCTTGACAAGCGAAACGGGCATATTTTCTTTGATAACGCCTCGTGCAACTCTTCCTATTGCAATACGTCCGACAAATGAAGAATAATCTAAAGATGTAATTTGCATTTGCAGGGTTCCTTCGGCGTAGGGAGCCGGCGGAATGTACTCAATAATGGCATCCAAAAGCGGAATAAAGCTATCAGTAGGTTTATTCCAGTCGGTGCTCATCCATCCGTTCTTCGAGGATCCGTAAATTACCGGAAAGTCCAGCTGGTCTTCTGTGGCTTCGAGGTTGAAGAATAATTCAAATATAGATTCGTGAACTTCGTCAGGACGGCAATTTTCTTTATCTACCTTATTAACAACAACAATTGGCTTCAGGCCAAGTGCAAGTGCCTTCTGGGTAACAAAACGTGTTTGAGGCATAGCTCCTTCAAATGCATCAACGAGCAAAAGAACTCCGTCGGCCATTTTAAGTACGCGCTCTACCTCTCCTCCAAAGTCGGCGTGACCGGGAGTATCAATAATATTGATCTTGATACCCTTGTAGTTAACGGCAACATTTTTTGATACAATAGTGATTCCCCGCTCCCGCTCCAGATCATTATTATCAAGGATCAGATCGCCGGTTGCCTGGTTATCTCTGAATAATTGACAAGTGTGTAGGATTTTGTCAACCGTGGTAGTTTTACCGTGGTCAACGTGTGCAATGATTGCAATGTTTCTTATATTTTGCATGTAATGCGTGTGAAAATTTCCGCAAAGGTATGGTTTTCAATCCTATTTTGCTGTATTACAGAAAGGTTAAAAATTAATGACACTAAAGAAATAACATTGAGCTAACTTTACTCTACATGAATATTCAGGAAGTACTTGTTTATATTGCCTTCGCACTCGCGCTTATTTACGCCGTGCGCCTTGTGTATAGAACCATAAAGAGCAAAAAAGGCTGTAGTAGCGGATGCGGCAAATGTGGTGTCGATTTTTCGAAAATTGACGACCGAATTAAGTCCTGATTCTAACCTTAGCTTATCTCTCTGCTCGCTGCCTTTTCCTGGACAATATGAGATCTAAGTTTTAGTTAAATCCGCTGGAAGTGCTTTAGCTGCTGGACACAGTTGGATGTATTCTTTGCAGAACACACTCTTTCGCAATTACAAGAAATGTATGTGTTGTTTTTTTCTTACCGGCAGCTATGAAAGCATTGTTTATACTTAAAACTCAAGGCGGCGGTTGCCTTATCAGTTTAGCCTTTCTGGATAAGGCAGGTTGCGTAAGCTACTACTCCTTCCTGGCGTCCGATAAAGCCTAGCTGTTCGTTGGTAGTAGCCTTAATAGATATATCCTCTACGTCGATAATGGCGGCTTGTGCAATTCGTTGCTTCATATCGTCTATATGCGGATTGATTTTGGGTGCCTCAAGACAGATCATAGCGTCGATATTACCTATTACCCAACTTTGGTCTTTTAGTAGACTTGAAACTTTTTCCAATAGAACCAGACTGCTTATTCCTTTCCAGCGATCGTCAGTGTTTTTAAAATGATATCCGATATCTCTCATGTTGGCGGCACCCAAAAGGGCGTCGCAAATAGCATGTACCAACACGTCAGCATCAGAATGCCCGAAAGCTCCTTTGTTATGCTCCAGCTTTATTCCTCCTAATATAAAAGGCTGTCCTTCACGCATAGCGTGAACATCAAACCCGAAGCCAACTCTTATTTTCATCTAAATACTGTTTAAATAGTTTAACTCGAAACAGGCTTGAAGAGCAGCCGTTTCCGTCCGTAATCTTGACTTACCTAAAGATATAGCATTAAAACCGCACTGCAAAGCCAGCTGAACCTCCGAGGTGCTGAAGTCTCCTTCCGGACCAATCATTACAGTATACTTACTGAACCTAACAAGGTCGTCCTTAAGCCTCTTCTTATCACCTTCCATACAATGGGCAATGAACTTTTGCCCATCCTCCTGCGCATTAACGAAAGATGCAAAAGGAGTTATTGGGTTAAGCGAAGGATGATAAGCCTTAATAGATTGCTTTACAGCAGAGGTAATTACTTTATTAAGCCGTTCTATCTTAATCTCCTTCCGTTCCGAGCGTTGGCAGAGTATCGGCGTAATTTCATCCACTCCTATTTCAGTGGCTTTTTCAAGCAGCCACTCTATTCTTTCGATATTTTTTGTGGGGGCTACAGCCAGGTGCAGGTAATGATTCCGCTTATGATACTGCTTTTCGGCACTTACTACTTCGAGTAAGGTTGCCTTGGCGTTAGGCGCTATAATCCGGGCCAGATACATCCCGCCTGCGCCATCAACAAGGCGTACTTCATCTCCCGTGTTGAGCCTTAGTACGCGTATGCAATGCTTGCTCTCTTCTTCACTTAACTCATACACCCCTCCTTTTATATCCGGAGTATAAAAAATATGCATACTTTATTTTAATGTATATCTACCATGTCTTCCTTATTTATCTGAAGGTCAAGCTTTACAGTTTCAATATTGACTCCTGTTTTCTTGATGATGGTAATGGTATACCCTTCAAAGTCTTTTGTTTCGCCTACCTCGGGAATCTTATCAAATAACTCACTAACCAAGCCGCCTATGGTCTCGTAGTCTTCGTCCTCAGGCAAGTCATGAGGAAGGTATTCATTCACGTCATAGACAGATGCGTCCGCCTGAACGATGAACTCTGTGTCGGATACTTTTTCTACTATTGGCTTTTCTTCATCAAATTCATCCTGAATTTCACCAACCAGCTCTTCGACAATATCTTCCAGGGTAACCAGGCCGGCCGTGCCTCCAAACTCATCAAGAACAATTGCTAGCTGCAATTTGCGCTGCTGTAACTCTTTCATCAGAGCACTGATTCGTTTCGACTCAGGTACGAAATAAGGCTTCCTGATAATTTCTGTCAACACGACTTCTTTTTTATTGGCCAAAAGCGCCAGACAATCCTTGGCATTGAAGAAACCGACGATATGGTCGATTTTTTCTTCGTAAACCGGAATCCTTGAATATCCTTCACGCAAAACAGTATTGATCACTTCGTCGGAAGATGTATTGATCTCAAGAGCGGAAATTTTAGTTCTGGGAACCATAACGTTCTTAACAACACGATCGTTAAAATCAAAGACGTTCTTAATGAGTTCGTGTTCATCTATATCGAGTATTCCGCTGTCTTTGCTCTGCTCTAGTAAATATTGAAGCTCTTCGGAGCTGTGAGACACCTCCTTTCCACTGACTGTACTTATACCGATGAGCTTCAACAGCAAATTAGCAAAGCCATTTAACAGCCATATAAAAGGCCTGAATATAATATAGAACAAATGCAAGGGAAGTGATATCCCAAGAGACACAGCTATAGGCTTTTCAATAGCAATTGTCTTTGGAGCAAGCTCTCCAAAGACGATATGCAATATGGTAATAATTGCAAATGCTACTATTGGTCCGGCTGTCGCTCCGAAGGAACCTATCACCTCGGGTGAAGCTCCAAAAAACAACAAGGTATTTGTAAGGATATGCTCCATTACTTTCTCCCCTACCCACCCTAAACCTAAGGAGGCAAGCGTAATACCTAGTTGTGTAGCTGCCAGATAAGAGTTTAAGTTTTGGGTAATATGCTTTGCTGTAGTAGCCATACGGCTACCCGACTTAGCCTGAATCTCGATTTGCGAAGCACGAACCTTTACAATAGCAAATTCAGCCGCAACAAAGAAGCCGTTGAGGAAAACCAGAAAAAAAGTAATGAATATCTGAATACCCATTTTTTAATGTTTACGTTCAACTTGGGGTCGGCATTCCGTATTGTACAACTGCAGACTGTCTTCAATTACTTTCCAGGCTTCTTCCTTACCCATCAATTGTTCAACGGTAACGTTTTTGTGTTCGAGTGCTTTATAATCCTGAAAGAAGCGGACAATTTCTTTCATTGTATGTGGGGGAAGTTCGTCAAGATCATTAATATAATTCACTGACATGTCATTCTTCGCTACTGCAATGATCTTATCATCCTGCTCTCCGCTATCTACCATGTGCATTACTCCAATCACTTTAGCTTCTATAAGAGACAGTGGGTATACTACCGCCGAACAAAGAACAAGAATGTCCAGGGGGTCATGGTCGTCACAATATGTTTGTGGTATAAAGCCATAGTTAGCCGGATACATGACCGATGAAAATAGAATACGATCGAGTCTTAACAAGCCCGAGTCTTTATCTATTTCATACTTTGCTTTGGAACCTTTAGGAATTTCTATAATGGCATTTACTAATTCAGGAACCTGGCTACCAGGTGAAACCATGTGCCACGCGTTATCTTCTCTCATTTATTTATTATATTGAAATACAACTATTTTAAAAGCTAATTGTTTAATCCTGGTGCCTATTTTTGATATAACCATGCACCAGCGGAATGGCTGTAATTACCACGAACCCAACTATAATATAAATCAAATAGCTATCTATTTGTTCTTTATACTTCGAGCCAAGGAAATAGCCGAGCAGGGTTAACGAAGATATCCATAAAATGGCACCTGCTACGTTGTAAAGGGAAAATTTTCTAAAATCAAGCTTAATTACGCCGGCTACAATAGGGGCAAAAGTCCGGACAATAGGTATGAACCGCCCCATAATAAGAGCAAAGGCTCCCTGCTTACGATAATAACTTTCAGCGGCTTTGAGATGTTTCTTTTTGAAAACAAAGGTATCTTTTCGAGTATAAAGAATAGGTCCGGTCTTCCTTCCAAACCAATATCCTACATAGTTTCCAACGACAGCTGCTATGATAAGACCGATAACCACTGAAGAGATCGAGGCATCTAGCTTGCCGGTAGCAACAAACATTCCTGCAAGAAAAAGCAGGTAATCCCCTGGCAAAAAGAATCCAAAGAAAAGACCTGTTTCGGCAAAAACTACAAAGAGAAGAACATAATAACCTCCCTCTTTCAATAACCGCTCAGGGTCTATAGCTTTAATAAGGGAGTCCCAAAAGTCATGCATAGCCTATACTCGTAAAACTACGAATATTAATATAATATTTTGTGTATTAAATTCTTACAGAAGTCCTGCAAGAAAACCGGGATAAATTCCTAGCAATATTGTAATAAATACTGATATTCCCATTACCACTTTATAATACGAAGGAACCTGGATTTCAATATCATCACCACTGCGGAAATACATTGCTATAATAACTCTGAAATAATAGAATACACCGATTGCAGCGTTAATGACAGCGAAAACAACAAGTGCAATATGATAGGAGCCCAAAGCGCCTGAAAACATCATAAACTTACCTATAAAGCCCGCTGTAAGTGGTATTCCAGCCAGCGATAACATTGCTACGGTGAGCACAAAAGCAACATACGGGTTTCTTTTGGCAAGACCATTAAATCCATCATATGTATCAATGCCCACTTTCTGCTGAACAAGAATAAGAACCGAGAAAGCAATTACAGACGCTACTGTATAAGCAGCCGCATATAACAGTACTGAATTTGCAGAATTCGTATTTAAAGCAAGAATAGCAAAAAGCATATATCCAACGTGTGAAATACTTGAATATGCCAGCATCCTTTTAAAATGGTGTTGATATACAGCAGTAATATTTCCTACCAGCAAGGACAGTACAGCTAAAACTACAATCAAAGGAATCCAAAACTGCTGTACCGGAGCGAAGCAAAATAGTATGATTCTTAAAAAAGCGCCAAAGCCGGCAGTTTTAACGACCGTACTCATAAAAGCGGTTACAAGTGTTGGGGATCCTTCATATACATCAGGCAACCAGAAATGAAAAGGAGCGGCCCCCACTTTAAAACTTAAACCAACAACTAAAAACAGCATCCCACCATAAAGCAGAGGCGACATGGTATGTTCATTCCTTAGTACATACTCTCTTATCTCAGCAAGGTCAAAAGAACCGGTAGCGCCATATACTAAAGCGATGCCAAATAGAAGAATACCTGTTGAAAAAGCACCCATCAGGAAGTACTTAAGAGAAGCCTCGTTTGATGAGAAGTCTTTTTTCTTTATACCTGCCAGAATATAGAGGGCGACTGACATTATCTCTATCCCAATAAATAGCATAGCAAGGTTATGATAAGAGAGAATCATCACTATACCAACGAGCGCAAATAGTATTAACGCATAATACTCGGCAACCTGAGAGCTGATTCTTTCGAAATAGTTGGGAGAAAGTAACAGCAGTAAGACAGTGCAGATTATGCATATACCCGAAAAAGCAATTGCATAGTTATCAAACAGCAGCATGTTACTATAGATCGGAGCCTGAAAGCTATTCCAGTATAAAGCACCCGCAGTTGCAGCGGACAACAGTCCTGCGATAGTTACCGGAAGTAAAGCTTTTTTTGCCTTAAACAATCCCAGATATAAAACAAGGATGGCTAGTAGTGATATAATTATTAAAACGTTCATTTCTAAATAATAGCTTCTTTTAATGCTGTTAAAAACCTCCCTGCATACTACCTATGCGCTGATTCACAGTTTCAACCAATGAGGTTACAGATGCCTCTGTAAGATTCAGTAAAGGTTGAGGATAGACGCCGATGAAAACAATAAGCAAGACTACTGCACCCAGCACAAGTTTTTCGGTAGTGTCAACGTCCGCGAAATTTGAGGTAAGAGAATTAACCTCTCCCAACATAGTTTTCTGGTACATACGTAACATATATACAGCACCAAAGATGATGGTAAGGCCTGCAATGACAGATGCCCAAAGGCTGTACTTGTATATCCCCAACAATAAGAGGAATTCCCCTATAAAGCCGTTGGTTAAAGGCAAAGCAATTGTACCAAGAAGAATGATCATGAAACAAACAGATAACACAGGGGCAACTTTCGCTATTCCTCCCATATCAGATATGTTCCTCGTGCCGAGCCTCCTTATTATAATATCCGCCACAAAAAAAAGACCAAAGACGTTAATACCGTGATTGAGCATTTGTATCATAGCCCCTTGAACGCTTTGTACGTTCCACGCAAAGATACCCGCTGCGATCAGCCCAACGTGAGCGATAGATGAGTACGCAATGAGGCGTTTCATATCTTTCTGCCTGAACGCAATAACAGAAGCATAAACAATTCCTATAATCGAAAGAATCAAGGCTAAATGTCCCCATTCTAAAAACCCAAGGGGAGCAACAGGTATGAGCCATCTGATAGCTCCATAAATACCCATCTTGAGCATAATAGCGGCCAAAAGCATAGATCCAGCAGTTGGAGCTTCAGTATACGTATCTGGCTGCCAGGTATGAAATGGAAAAATAGGCATTTTAATAGCAAAGGCTAAGAAGAAAGCCCAAAAAACCCAACTTTGAGTATTTCCATCCAATGCTACCTGATAAAAGGACTGGTAATCATACGAGCCATCAGCAGTTTGGAGGTGCATATAAATTATGCCAATAAGCATAATTAAGCTTCCAAACATTGTGTATATGAAAAACTTCAAATTAACGCGAATTCTGTTTTCCCCGCCCCATAATGCACAGATAAAATAGATCGGTATTAACGCAGCTTCCCAACCTATGTAAAACAGAAAAGCATCCAATGCAGTAAAAACGACCAGTAGTCCGCTTTGCATAAATAGTATAAGACCGTAAAAGGCAGAAGGCTTTGAATATTCCGTTTTGAAGGAAGAAAAAACAATCAGAGGGGTCAGCAAATTGGTCAGTAATACTACAAGCATACTGATTCCATCCAAACCAGCTTTGAAATGAATGCCAAAGGCGGGAAGCCAGCTATAATCAACCAAAAACTGCGGTTGGATTATACTTGGATTGAACTTTGCAAGAACGTAGCCCGTAAATGCCAGCGAAAGCAAAGACCATACGAAAGCAAAGCTTTTTACCTGTCGTGATTTACCGAATAGGAATGCGATTAGTGCGCCGGCTAGTGGTAAAAATATAAGCAATAATATTTCCATTTATAATTCCTGTCTTCCTTATATAGTATAAAACCCGTATGCAAACAAAACAATTAGCCCAAGAACCATCATGAAAATATAGAAACTAATATTTCCAGACTGAAGCAGCCGCAGACCTTTACTGGTTTCGTTCGTACCTCTTCCTAAACCATTTACCAATCCATCAATGCCCTTCCTATCGACAACGTTGTAAAAGAAAACCGATAGCCCGTTTAACGGCCGTACTATCAAAGCGTCGTATAACTCATCTATATAGAATCTATTATAAGACAATCGCTCCCAAGCAGTCCTTGGCTCATTCTCGGCCTTTGGAGTGTTCCGCTTTTTAACATAGATAAAATACGCAACCAATGCGGCAATTACTGCTCCAGCTACAGATACCGCCATCAGAATATACTCGGTGCTATGATTCAGAGAAGATGGTTCTATAGTTGAATGTTGAGTATTTAATACAGGATTCAAAAAGCCCGACAGCCAATGCTTACCTCCTAAAACTTCGGGAACCCCAATAAAGCCACCTATGGTTGATAATACCGCCAGAATAACTAAAGGGACAGTCATAGATGGAGGAGATTCATGCAAGCCCTGTCCAGTCACTTCCGTTCCTTTGAAATTGCCAAAGAATGTCAAAAACATCATTCTAAACATGTAGAAGGCTGTCAGAACTGCACCTAGTACCCCAAGCACCCACAATATCTTATTATGTTCATACGCATGAGCCAGTATTTCATCTTTTGAAAAGAAACCGGAAAAAGGCGGCAAGCCGGAAATGGCCAAGGTACCCGCAACCATCGTTAAAAACGTAACAGGCAGCTTTTTTCTAAGTCCCC
This sequence comes from Sphingobacteriaceae bacterium UBA2059, assembly GCA_002332615.1. GTDB lineage: Bacteria > Bacteroidota > Bacteroidia > Sphingobacteriales > Sphingobacteriaceae > Arcticibacter. The sequence goes on from DDAL01000007.1 coordinate 22,444, forward strand.
CCATCATACGCATGTCCTGCTCATTACCCATGGCATGTATAACAGAGCCTGCTCCCAGGAACAAAAGAGCTTTAAAAAATGCATGAGTTATGACATGAAAGAAGGCTCCTGTATAAGCACCAACACCTAAGGCTAGAAACATATAGCCCAGCTGGGACACCGTTGAATAAGCTAGAACTTTTTTAATATCTGTTTGAGATATTGCTATAGCAGCAGCCAACAACGCAGTTGCTAAGCCTATAACAGCTATGAGATCATTTGTAACGGGAGCAAGGCTGAACATCACGTTAGAACGTACGATCATGTATATTCCTGCTGTCACCATGGTCGCGGCGTGTATAAGCGCAGACACGGGCGTAGGGCCGGCCATGGCATCAGGCAACCATGTAAACAGAGGAATCTGTGCAGATTTGCCTGTTGCAGCGATAAATAAGAACAGAGTGATCAGCATCAGCGTCCAATTACCCATTCCTAATTCTGCCGCCTTGGGAAAAACAGTGTCAAATTCAAGACTGCCAAACGTGGTGAATATGATAAACATAGCAATCAGAAATCCGAGGTCCCCAATTCTGTTCATTACGAAGGCCTTCTTCGCAGCAGCAGCATAAGATTCATTTGTAAACCAAAAGCCTATAAGCAAGTAAGAGCATAAGCCTACTCCCTCCCAGCCAATAAACATAATAGCATAGTTAGAACCTAATACCAGCAAAAGCATAAAGAAGATAAAGAGATTCAGATAAGAGAAAAATTTGGAGAAACCTTTATCCGAATGCATGTACCCTATTGAATAGACATGAATAAGGAACCCGATACCTGTAACGATGAGCAGCATCAATGAACTTAAAGGATCAACCTGAAAGGAAAAAGGAATCCGAAATGATCCTGCCTGAATCCAGTTAAATAAAGGAACTACATAGGACTTAACAGATGAAGTATTGATATCACTATAGACACCCAGGCTTAGAACAAAAGATCCAAGCACTGTAAAGCTGCCAAGGATTCCGGCAGCATTTTTAGACAATACATTCCTGCAAAGGCCTATCAATAAGAATCCTGCCAAGGGAAGTAGAGGGATTAACCAAACTAACTTTATAAACATCAACCTTAATTCATTAAATTAAAACAATCACCATATTTACAGCTACCACTTAAGCCTGCTCAGTACATTTATATCGGTAGAGTTTGTATTTCTGTATATCATTACTATGATGGCAAGGCCTACAGCCACTTCAGCTGCTGCAAGTGCCATAACGAAAAACACGAAAACCTGGCCTGAAGGATCCCCTCTGTGTACTGAAAAAGCAGCAAGAAGTAAATTGACTGCGTTTAGCATAAGCTCAATACACATGAAGATAACAATGGCATTTCTACGTATAAGAACGCCCATGATCCCAATTGAAAAGATCAACGTACAAAACAAAATATAGTGATTCAGGGGAACGCCCTGCAATGTTTGACTTACTGTTTCCATTATACTTTACTAGGGTCTTTCTTGGCTAATAATACGGCTCCCACCATGGCAGTTAACAATAGTATTGAAGACATCTCAAATGGCAGAAGGAACTCTTTTAGTAAAACTTTTCCGAGGTTATGAACCAAACCGATTCCGGGATCTTTCAATGTCAAAGGGACAGAGCTTTCGAGCAACCTCAGCGAGCCGGCAATAGTAACAAAAAAGCACATCCCAACAACAACGCCTATTGCTTTCAAAAGATTAGAGCTAGTCGGTTCAGCCTCTTTATTCAAATTTAAAAGCATCAGAACAAACAAGAAAAGCACCATAATTGCACCCATATAAACAATGAAGTTTACAAGCGCCAGAAATTGTGCATTTAATAAAATGTAGTGAACCGAAAATGTAAAAAAAGTTATAATCAGGTACAAGACGCTATATACCGGGTTCCTCGAAAAAACAACCAGCAGTGAAAAGCAGATCGACAAAAAAGCAATTAAATAGAATAAGTTCATTGACGCTGTATTTTACTTTGCCGCATTATTTAAAATGAGGCAAAGGTATGATTATTTATAATTTAATGGTGCCTCGACTAACTTATCTTTACCATAAATAAAATCTTTACGCAAATAGTCCGCTGTAATGAAAGGACCATCTAGATAAATAGCTTCCTTGGGACACGCCTCCTCACATAGTCCGCAAAAGATACATCTTAGCATATTTATCTCATATACTGCTGCATACTTCTCTTCCCTGTAAAGATGTTCCTCTCCTTTTTTACGTTCTGCAGCAATCATGGTTATAGCTTCGGCAGGACAAGCAAGTGCGCATAAACCACATGCAGTGCATCTTTCTCTCCCCTCCTCGTCACGCTTAAGAGAGTGAAGTCCTCTCCAGTTTTCCGATATCGGCCTTTCCTGTTCAGGATAAAAAACCGTTTCTCTCTTTTTAAAAATATGTTTGAAAGTAATTACAAGCCCCTTAAATATGGAAGGGAGATAAACTCTCTCCCAAAAACTCATCGGCTTCTGTTGTAATACTTTCTTTCTCTTACTTAATGGCTCCATCATAATATGTAAGGCCTTAGCCTTCTCCAAAATCCTAAATTAAGTCCTTAATTGTCATCCAAATACCAGTAATCACAATATTAGCGATCGCCAGCGGTATAAGTGTCTTCCAGCCCAGATTCATCAACTGGTCATAACGAAAACGAGGGATCGTCCACCTGATCCACATAAAGAAAAATATAAAAAAGAATATCTTCGCAAAAAGAGCTATAATTCCTAAAATGGCTATCCAGTTGTCGGACAAACCTAAGTCATGCATAAATGGAAAGTTGTATCCACCAAAATAAAGAGTAGACATAACTGCAGACGAAACGAACATATTAATATACTCTGAAAACATGAAAGCGCCCATTTTAAAGCCGGAGTATTCTGTATGATAACCCGCAATAAGTTCATTTTCACTTTCAGGAAGATCAAACGGCGTTCTGTTACATTCGGCGAAAGCACATATGAGAAAGATAAGAAAGGCTAAAGGCTGCTTAAATATATTCCATGTGAACCATCCGTTTGCCCAAAAGCCATCCTGCTGTTCTGCTATTTCCTTTAAAGAAAGAGTACCGGTAACCATTAAAAGCGCAATTATCGACAATCCCATTGCCACTTCATAACTAATATTCTGAGATGCAGCTCTGATAGCACCCATTAGGGAATATTTGTTATTCGAGGACCACCCTCCGATCATAATTCCATATACACCAAGGGCAACAACACCGAATACATATAAAATACCCACGTTGATATCAGCAACCTGTAGCTCGATCACACGATCTCCTATAGTAAGCGTCTTACCCCAGGGAATGACTGCGCTTCCGATACTAGCCGTGAGTAACGCCAGGGAAGGACCTATGATAAAAAGAGTCGCATTGGCTTGAGAAGGAATAATTTCTTCTTTAAAAAACATTTTACCTCCATCAGCAAGAGGTTGTAGTAACCCGGAAGGACCCGCCCTGTGAGGACCTACACGTCCCTGGATAAACCCTGCTATCTTTCTCTCCGCCAAGGTTGCATAGGCAGCTATTCCTAAGGTTATCAGAAATAGTACCGTAATCAATACAAGCTTTTCTATAACAAATGCTAGTTCCATTAAAGTTTAGTTACACGTTCAAACTGTTCCTTATTTGCCTCCTGTAAGGCCGGATTCTCTCTTACTACCGCTGGTGGTTCCAGTTCTCCATAATGGTTTGATGAAACAACGGAGCGGTTAGAAATATTCCTTGGCCCATCAATCACCCAGTCGTCTGTTTTCTTTTTATCATAGCGGCATTCATTACAAATGAACTCCTCCACTTCTCCAAACTCATCTTTTCTTGCCGTCACCCTAATAACATCTTCTCCTTTGAACCACAAGGTAACTTTACCCGAACAGGTTGGACAGTCGCGATGAGCTTCAACCGGCTTCGTAAACCATACCCTGTTCTTAAACCTGAAGGTTTTATCTGTTAAGGCTCCTACAGGACAAACATCGATCACATTGCCTGAAAAATCATTATCAATTGACTTCTCAATATAGGTAGATATCTCCGAGGCATCACCCCTTCCTAAGACACCATGTACACGCGTATTTGTAATCTGGTCTGCCGTATAGACACAACGATAACACAGAATACAGCGTGTCATATGCAATTGTATCTTATCGCCAATATCGATTTTATCGAACGTTCTCCGTTCAAACTCATAGCGGGTGGCTTCCGACCCATGCTCATAAGCAAGATCCTGAAGACTGCATTCACCTGCCTGATCACAAACCGGACAATCAAGCGGGTGGTTAATAAGCAACAATTCGACTATGCCTTTCCTAGCCTCAACTACCTCAGGAGAGGTTATATTCTGCACTTCCATACCATCCATAACAGTGGTGCGGCAGGAAGGAACAAGCTTAGGCATAGGTCTTGGATCTTTATCCGACCCTTTGCTTACTTTCACAAGACATGTACGGCATTTTCCGCCGGTTTCATCTAGTTTCGAATAATAACACATAGCGGGCGGGACAATATCCCCACCTATCTGCCTTGCAGCATTTAAGATAGTTGTTTTTGCATCTACCTCTACGCTTATACCATCTATTGTAACTTTAACTTTCTCTGACATTGTTAAAGAATCCTTTTAATTAAACAGTTGCTACCTCCGGCTCCGGTAATGGATCTGCATAACCTGCCAGACCATAATTACGTTTCACCGCTTCATTCGGACTTTTCACATGCCACTCAAATTCATCCCTGAAATGACGGATAGCACTTGCAACCGGCCAGGCTGCAGCATCTCCAAGCGGGCATATCGTATGTCCTTCTATTTTCTTTGAAACATCAACGAGCAAATCAATATCACTCAATTTACCATGCCCGTACTCCATGTTATGCAATACTTTTTCCAACCAGCCGGTACCTTCTCTGCACGGAGAGCATTGCCCGCAACTTTCATGATGATAGAAGCGCGCGAAGTTCCAAGTATTGCGTACAATGCACTGATCTTCATCAAATACTATGAAGCCTCCCGAGCCTAACATACTCCCCGACTCAAAACCTCCTTCTGCGAGAGACTCATAGGATATTAGACGCTGCTCAAGTTTAGACGTTTTCAGTATAAGATTAGCTGGTAATATAGGCACCGAAGAACCACCGGCCACTACTGCTTTTAAGCGCTTACCATTGGCCATACCACCGCAATACTCATCAGAATAGATGAACTCTTCAACCGGGGTACCAAGCTCTATTTCATAAACACCGGGCTTATTTATATTACCAGATGCTGATATTAACTTTGTGCCTGTGCTCCTCCCTATTCCTATTTTCGCATACTCTTCGGCGCCGTCGTTTATAATTGCGACCGTTGTAGCAATAGATTCCACGTTATTAACCACGGTCGGGCAGTTATACAATCCGGATACAGCAGGAAAAGGCGGCTTTAATCTTGGGTTCCCCCTTTTTCCTTCCAAAGACTCCAGCAGTGCAGTCTCTTCTCCGCAAATGTAAGCACCCCCTCCCGGTTGTACAAAAATCTCTAAATCGTATCCACTACCTAAGATGTTCTTACCAAGAAATCCTTGGTTTCTAGCTTCAGTAATCGCCTTCTCCAATATCCGGATCTGAGGCATCATTTCACCCCTCACATAAATATAGGACGTATTTGCTCCCAAGGCGTAACTTGAAACGATCATTCCTTCTATAAGTAAGTGAGGAATATGAGTCATCAGATAGCGGTCTTTAAATGTGCCCGGCTCAGATTCGTCTGCATTACACACCAAGTAACGCGGCACTCCCTCAGGTTTAGCAAGGAAGCCCCATTTCATACCGGTAGGGAAACCCGCACCGCCACGACCGCGAAGGCCTGATTTCTTAACCTCTTCAACAACATCATCAGAAGACATTGTTTTAATCATCTTTTCAACAGCACGATATCCTCCGTTCTGGCGATATACATCAAAAGTATTTATTCCAGGAACGTTAATATTTTCAAGTAATAGTTTTCGTCCCATTTTATCTTAATTGAGTATTCTCGGCTGTGGTCAGCCTCAAACGGTCTATCAACTCATCAATTTTTGCCTCAGTCAAATTCTCATAAAACGTATAATCAGGACCTATTTGTAAAACCGGACCCATGCCACAAGCGGCCAGACACTCAACACCTCTCCAGCTAAATAATCCGTCTTCAGTCACTTCACCCTCTTTAACATTCAGCTTCTTTTCAATATAATCCATAATTTTCTCTGCGCCAACCAGGCAACAAGGTCCTGTACGGCAAACCTCCAGCACATACTTTCCCTGCGGCTTAAGAAAATACATAGTGTAAAATGTAGCTACTTCATACACCTCAATCGGCTTAATATTTAGATATCCAGCCAATTTATCCATCGCCGCAGTACTCACCCAGCCATACTCGGCCTGTACTAAGTGTAACATTGGAAGCAAAGCAGATTTTTGCCTTCCTTCCGGATACCTCTTAACAAGTTCATTGAACTTGCTAACCAGTTCAGCAGAAAAAACAACATTTTCTGTATCAGATATTTTAATCATCTAACTCTCCTGCAATAATATTTAAACTACTCAAATTTATAATCGCGTCAGACAATAGCATGCCTTTGCTCATAGGAGCATACATCTGGTAGTTCACAAAACTCGGACGCCTAAAATGCAGCCTGTAAGGAGCTCGTCCTCCCTCATTAACCAGGTAAAACCCTAACTCGCCATTTCCACCTTCCACACAGTGATAAACCTCTGCTCTTGGAGCGTCAATTTCACCCATCACAATCTTAAAGTGGTAAATCAGTGCTTCCATATTATTATAAACCTCTTCCTTAGGCGGCAGATAAATGTCAGGCACATCAGCATGAAATACACCTTTTGGTTCCTTTTCAATCTTATCCAAAGCCTGTTCGATTAAACGAACGCTTTGATACATCTCTTCATTCCTAACCATATAGCGATCATATACATCACCCTTAGTACCGACAGGAATGTCAAAATCAAAGTCCTCATAGGAAGAATAAGGCTCATTTGCTCTTACATCATAATCCACGCCACAAGCACGGAGTATCGGACCAGTCCAGCCATAGTTTAAAGCAGTCTCTGCATCAACCGGCGCTACGTCAGCCGTACGATCAATAAAGATTCTGTTTCTGGTAAATAACTCCTCAAATTCCTTCAGAACAGCAGAATACCCTTTTACAAACTTCCTGATCTTCGCAAAAGCAATATCATTAAAGTCACGTTCAAAACCTCCAATCCGACCGATGTTGGTAGTAAGTCTTGCGCCGCATATCTCTTCATAAATTTCATAAATATGCTCTCGTTCCTGCATCAGATACAGGAAACCCGAGTAAGCACCTGTGTCCACTCCAAGGATGCCATTGCAAATCAAGTGATCAGAAATGCGAGCCAGCTCCATGACAATTACCCTCATATAATCAACGCGCTTTGGCATAGTGATACCAAGCATCTTTTCAACTGTCATATGCCAGCCCATATTGTTTATAGGAGACGAACAGTAGTTCATTCTGTCAGTAAGCGGAGTTATCTGATAGAAGGGGCGGTGTTCAGCAATCTTTTCGAAAGCCCTGTGTATATATCCAACTGTTGAAACGCCACTTACAATACGTTCACCATCCATCTCCAACACATTCTGAAACACCCCATGGGTAGACGGGTGTGTAGGACCCAGATTAAGTGTGATAGTTTTTTTAGGGCTCACTTTACCCTCTGTATCGAGTTCGTTCATCTTATCTGCCAAAGAAAAAGTCCTTTTTATCAACACGGTTAGGATCTTCCAGAGGATACTCTTTCCTCATAGGAAAAACAGTCATATCATCCACATTCAAAATCCGGCGCAAATCAGGATGCCCTTCAAACGTCACTCCGAAATAGTCATACGTTTCACGTTCCATCCAATTGGCCGAGTTCCATAATACCACAGCGGTTGGCATAACCGGGTTCTCTTCCTCAAGGAACACTTTTACTCTAACCCGTATATTATTCCTAAAACTATGCATATGGTATATTACGCCTATAGGCAATTCTCTCTCGGGGTAATGAATGCCTGTTATGTCAGTAAGGAAATTAAAATCAAGCCCCTTATCGGCTTTTAAAAATCCCAGAAGAGCTATGATATCTTCTTTACCAGTTTCAAACGTAAGCAATCCATACGGTTCAGATATTGCCCAAATTTTACTATTAAATCTTTGCCTCAGGCTTTCAAGAACATCCTGATTCCGAACCTTACTCATTATTCAATCCCGTATTTGTTTAGTAATTCCTTATATTCAGGTAAATCTCTTCTTCTAAAAGACTCTTCCCTTACTATGTCTTGTAATTTTAACACACCACTAAGTATCGCCTCAGGTCTGGGCGGACAGCCAGGCACATATACATCCACAGGAATAATCTCATCTATTCCCTGTAATACCGAGTACGAATCAAATATACCCCCGCTACATGCGCAAGCACCTACAGCTATAACCCATCTGGGCTCAGCCATTTGCAGGTATACCTGCCTTAATACCGGTGCCATTTTTTTGGCAATCGTCCCCATCACCAAAAGCATATCGGCCTGACGAGGAGAAAATGAAGGTCTTTCAGATCCAAAACGGGCAAGGTCGTAATGAGCCCCCATTGTAGCCATAAATTCAATCCCACAACATGATGTAGCAAAAGGCAGCGGCCACAATGAATTAGCCCTTGCCATGCCCACTACTTTATCTAATGATGTTGCGAAGAAACCTGCCCCTTCAATGCCCGGAGGCGCTTCAGCCAACTTTATATCATTCATTTTATCTTTTTTTATTAACAAAAAAAGCTCATTTCCATACCATGTTGAAATGAGCATCAAAGTTAGAAATTATATCTGTTATTCCCACTCAAGCGCTCTTTTCCTGATCACGTATACAAAGCCCAGTAACAGCATTCCCATGAAAATAAACATTTCGATCATACCATTAACTCCCATTTCCTTAAAGTTAACGGCCCATGGATACATGAAGATAACCTCAACGTCAAACAAAACAAACAAAATTGCAACCAGAAAATATTTCACCGAAAACGGGTTCCTTGCATTTCCTACCACTTCTATACCCGCCTCGAACGGCGTTAACTTGTCCTTAGTTTTACGGCTCGGACCTATCATATGAGTCAGAACCATGGTAAAAACAACAAAACCCAGCGCTACCAATATTTGAAGGACAATTGGTAAAAAATCTATCGGCATGCTACTTGTTTCCATCATTAATCTACTATTATGCAAATATAAAAAAGAGCCCCTGAAGAAAGCTCTTTTTTATATTTAAATTTCAATACTATTACCTTTCTATTATTTACCCAAAGACTTCAAAGCCTCTGCAGCATACTCGTTTGTAGGTTCCACCTGCAAGGTCTTGTTAAAATACTCCTTCGCTTTAGATGGATTCGAGTTCAGGTAAAAGGCACCAATATTATTATACGCCTCAGCCAGATTCCTTTTATTACGCTCATCATTCATAGCCTCAGGCTTGGCGTTAACCACTTCGATATACTTTTCGTAGTGAGGCAGCATTAAACCCTTCGAGTTGTTAGCATCATCCATCAATCTGTTCACTCGTGCTCTATATAAGTAAGAGTCCGGAGTTGTCGGCGATTTTGTAATTACATAACTAAACGCAGTATCAGCCTTCACCAGCAAATCTTTACTTGAAGCCTTTGCAGCTTCTTCCTTATTAGCATAGGCAAAATAATAGGCCATACCTCTGTAGAAGTTATCATAGAGGATATTTTTAGAATTTGGATTAGCTACGGCCAAATCATAAAGTTGGCCGGCTAGCTCATAGTTTTTGTCCGTAAAAAGAGCTTTTGCAAAATCACTTATTTCTTCAGAGTAGGAAGAGTCCATAGATACCGCCTTCTTCATACTTGCAATTCCACCATTGATATCGCCCGACTTCATCTGAGCCTTTCCAAGGTACATATAGTCATTAGGAATCACACGCTTTGCATCTACTTTGCTCATAAAGTCTTTAAGAGCTTTAATACTGCCAGTATAGTTTCCGTTTTCAAATGCCGAATACCCAAGGTAACGATATATCCGCGGATTGGTTGCACTTTGCTTAGACATAGACTGCGCTTCCTGTTCCAAAGCCTTATAATCTTTAGACAAAATCAGAAAATCAGCATAACGCATCCTGGATTCAAGAGAACGGTCAGTCAGATCCATATACTTTGTATAATACTGCAAAGCCTGCTTGATCCGCTGATCATATTCCGTCGGCTGTTCTTTTGCCCACATATAATAAACTTCGGCAAGCTCTCTGTAAGCTGGCCCGTACTTCGGATTTATAGCGAGAACGCTATTAAACTCATCTGTGGCTTCCTTGAACGCTTTTGATCTCTTAACTATTTTACCCAGGCCTATCTTAGCCTTAAGCAAGTTTTTATTCATATCAAATGCGGTACGATAAGCACTATAAGCCTCATTTGCATTACCAGCTCCCGTATAAGCATCGCCCAGCGCAAGGTAAACTTCCGCATCCTTCTGATTGAACTCCTTTGCCTTTTGAAGATTGGCAATAGCCGCTGCATAGTCTCGTTGCTGCCCCACATTGGTATAAGCCATACCAATATACATATAAGTATTAGGCCCTTTCTTTTTGGTCAGCGATATTGCTTTATCAAAATGAGCCTTTGCACCAGCCTTATTGTTGTTCTCCAGCTCAATAGCGCCTAAACCCACGTAACTTAAAGGTGAATTTGCATCGGCAGCCATAGCCTTATTGAACATCATTTTAGCAGAATCAACTTCGTCGGTCTTTATGTAAATTCTGCCCAATTGATAATAAGCTTCCGAATTAGACGGCTGAGCAGTCGTTATCTTCTTAAGAGAAACTTTTGCCATATCATACTGTTCAGCGTCCATGGCTCGCTTTGCCTCATCGATGGATTGAGCAAAAGCAGCTGTGCCAAATAAACTTGCAAGAAGTCCTAATTTTAATGTTGCTTTTATTTTATTCATTTTTACTTTTTTTCAATTTTATCTCTTATAAACAGTTCTCGCGGAGGAATACTGGCAGGCAACAGCCCCGATTTTAAAACGATCCGCTGACCTACCTCTCCGGCAAGAAATGAAGCTAAGCCCCAGCCAAGCCCCGATCCTCCCTGGCAATTTATTATAAATAAATCCCTGTATAAAGGATAAAGCCCCATAGCCAGGTTATCCTGACTAGGCTTATAATACCGATCGCTCCCCTGTTTTCCTGGAAGGTTCTTTACACCCATCACATTTAAACCTTCAACAAGACCAGCAAGCTCTTTGCCGGGCTGCCTGATCCAGTTTACACCTATAACACCGATTGCACCTAAATTATTGTGTACAAATTTAATTACTTCTTCATTTGAATTAAGTGCATAAACCCCTTTAACGGGTAATACATTAACATCAGACAATCTCATCAGATATCGAACGGTGCTTGAGTTCGGATTATCGAAAACAAGTCGCCTGTTACCTTTGCCCTTCATTATATCGACAATCTCAGCAACTGATATTAGCGTATCAGCAGATCTTGAATTAATAATCAGCGCAATTGCGTCAATCGCAAATCTGTTAGTACGCACTTTAATATTCTTCTTCTCAAATACCTCAGCTTCCCTTGGCTTTAGTGTTCTCGACATAATAGCTACCTTTGCACTGTCTGCCAAAAATGCATTTACCAGACTGATTTCTGGTTTGTAAACCAAATCGACATTCGCATTCGGATAAGTATTCTCAAATACATACGCCTCATCATCTACAATAGGTGCAAAACTTTCGTCAACAAGCACTTTAATTTTGCCAGATGTTTCCGTTTGCTTATTGGAATTATCCTTGCAGCCAAACAGACCGGTGCACAGAAGAAAACAAATCAGATAAACTCTCATAGTTTAATTAATATCGTCCGGTTTGTATAAGTTTTGCTAATCTTAAAAAAGAATACAGTATTAAAAAACCTCCAAATGTATATCTATAGGTTTTGTCGAGGCTTAACGGAATATCATTCCAAAAAATAAGACCCAGTCCCAGGACCATATAGAAAATGAACATCGCAAATCCCAAAACAAACAAAAATCGCCCGAAAGGCGATTTTTGAGGATCATTTCTATGATACATTATATTATTGTACTTCTAAGTTCAGTTTTATAGGTAATGTATACTGCACCCGCACCGGACGTCCGTTTTGAATACCAGGCTTCCACTTAGGAGACTTTTTAAGAACACGCACAGCTTCGTCGCCGGTACCCATACCTAGATCTCTGAGAACTTTTATATCTGTCAGACTACCGTCTTTTTCAACCACAAAGCTCATAATAACAGATCCGGATACTCCTTGCTCCCGAGCGGCAGCAGGGTAGTTATAGGTCTTACCAACATAACTGTAGAACTTCGCAACGCCTCCCGGAAAATCCGGCATTTGCTCAATACTTGTAAAGTCATACACCTTGGTATCTTCTTCTACAACCGCAGCCTTAGTAGGAGGAGCTTCACCCACCGGCTCATCAATTCTGATGGTCGCGTTAGGATCGCCCTTTATACTCTTCTGACCAGGATCCGCAACTTTAAGTTCTTCGACGGTCGGAGGCTCTTCATCGCGCACCTTTTCAGCGGGAACAACTACCGGAGGAGGAAACCTTACCTGGTCTACCTTTGGTTTCGGAGGTTCCGCAGCTGGTGGCGGCGGAGGCGCCTGCTCGTCTACAGGAGGAGGAGGCGTAAGAACCACTTCCGTAGAAATTACTCTTTCTGATTCCGTATCTTCAGGGCTCATGCCTTTTATAGCTTTCAGTATAAGTGGCGTACTAATTGCCAGGCTAAAGAATACAACCCCTATCAATAAAGCCTTATTGGTAGTTTTGTTATTATTCTTACGAAGCTGGTAAGCGCCATAAGCTTGATTCCTGCCGCTAAAAACAACATCAATCCACCCTGATCTGTATATATCCAGTTTTGCCATAATCTTTATTTTTTGATGGATTAATAAATAGCGTCTCTTTTCAACAATTGAATGTCAGGATCAGAGATATCAACAATTGCATAAGACTGAATATTAGCTATTTTCATCTCATCCAATATGTCAACCAGGTTCTTGTAATTTGATTTATCGCTGGGTTTAATCAGCACAATCATATCCTTACCAGTCGCTCCTTTTATCTTTTTATTCTCCTCAATCAGCGCTTTCCTGATGCCATTCTTACCATAACCTTCTACAGTCGGAGCACTTTTCGGATTGTCAACCAACCCTATATACCACTCTACCCTGTCCTTATTACCAAGAAGCACAGTCATGGTACGTGTATCAGCTACATCAAGCTGTGCCTCTTTGTTATTTACATCTTTGTCCGGCATGGCCAAGTCCATCGCTTGCGGTTTTGCAAGCGTGGTCGTCAACATAAAGAAGGTAATTAAAAGGAACATCAAGTCAACCATCGGGGTCATATCAACCCTCGCATTCTGCTTTTTACTCCTTATTTTACCACCCTTTTTGTCGCCACCGCCAGAGCTATCTAATTCTGCCATTTTCTTCTATTTTAAATATTACTTAGTCTTGAGCTTCAAGAGAAGTAATCAAACTAAACTTATTTACCTTTTGTCTCTGAAGGATATCAATAACCCTCTTAACCATAGGATACTCTTCTTTTGCATCAGCTTTGATCGATACACGCATTGCCGCATCATTCAATTCCTTTGTTGCAACCCGCGCCTGGTATACCCACTCATGCAACTGAGAGGGAGCACCATTTACAGAATCAAGAGGGATACCCGGCTGAAGACCCTCCTGGTTTCTCTTTTCACCAGATAAGGCAATAAGCTGCTTTAACTGACCGATAGGCATTCCAAAGCTTTCAATAAGCGAAAAACGTTTCTTCTCTTCCTCTGTGAACTGAATATTATAACGCTCGCCCATTTTCTCCAGCATCTTTATCCTTACAGGCTGTCCCTTTATTCCAAAGAAAACCTTTCCATGTCCAACAGTTATTGTAGCAATATCTGTTTCAGGAAGCTTAACTTTTACAGTTGAAGAAGGAGTATCCACAATCAAAGGCTCAGGTTGACGGGCAGTTGCTGTTAATATAAAGAAGGTTAACAACAAGGAAGCCACATCGCACATCGCAGTCATATCAACCAGCGTACTCTTTCTAGGTACTTTTACTTTAGGCATCTTTCTTTTTTATAATGATTCCTTAGTCATTTAATTAATGATGAAAACAGCTGGGAAATTCCATAAGAACTTCCCAACTATTTTTAAACTGTAGTCTTGTGGGTACTTGCGTAGGTTTGTACAATCGAGAAACCTGCTTCATCAATTGAATAAGTTAACTTATCAATCTTAGAAGTGAAGATATTGTACATGATAATTGCAAGAGTAGAGGTTGCAATACCAGTTGCAGTATTGATCAAGGCCTCAGAAATACCGTTTGCAAGCTGAGCCTGGTCAGGAGCACCAGAAGTTGCCAAGGCACTAAATGATTTAATCATACCGGTCACTGTACCTAGCAGACCCATCAACGTACCTGTAGATACTAAGGTTGCAATAATTGTAAGGTTTTGCTCAAGCATAGGCATTTCCAATGCTGTAGCTTCCTCAATGTCTTTTTGAATAGCCAGAGAAGACTGATCAATATCCAATGTATCATCAGCAGATACTTCTTTGTATTTCTTAAGACCCGATTTAATAACGTTTGCTACAGAACCTTTTTGCTTGTCGCATTCTACAATTGCAGTATCAATTTGCCCTTGAGACAACATTGCCTGAATTTTTTTAACAAACAACTCAACATTGCCCACTCCGGAAGCTTTAGAGATAACAAAGAAACGTTCAATAGAAAATACAATTACCATCAAAAACATACCCATAAGAACAGGTACTACATATCCTCCCTTGTAAACCATACCAAAATAGTTACCAGGTATCGGGTGTCCGTTTTCAGGATCGCCACCTTCAAAGTTCCCAGGGCTACCCATTACATATTTCCATAGAAGAGCAGCGATGATAATACAAATAATAATAGTTGCACTTGCAAAAAAATTAGACCCAGAGCTTTCTTTCTTCGCTGTTGTTGGTTTTGGTGCGGTTGCCATTTTTTTTAAAATTTAGTTTTTAGTTTTAATTTAAATATTAATTGTTGCTACGTATTTGCAATAATACATTAAAAAAACAAAGTTCATGAACGTTTCATAATATGATCTTAATCACAGTTCAAACTCATTTTTTTTGGACCAGCTTTGCTTAACCCTCTTTACATCTTAGGGTACATTTTACAATAAAAATCATTTTTTTCTTTAAATGCAAATCTATACCCAATTTAATTCCAGGCTATCCACCTGCCTTTTTTACTTTATAACCTTCGTTTAACAGCCTGTTAAATACCTTTTCCCTTACATCGCCTTGTATCAGTATCTCTCCGTCTTTCACAGATCCTCCTGTACCACAAAATTGCTTTAGTGTTCTGCCCAGTTTATCGATATCCGAAGCCGAACCTTTAAAGCCCACAACAGCAGTAACTACTTTTCCACCTCGCTTCCTGTCCAGCATAATTCTCAGATCCTGCTGCCCGGGTAAAAGGGTAACCTGCTCCTCCTCCTGCTCGTAAGTATAGTTATATTCAGGGTCGGTTGAATAAACAACCCCCTGTAAGTTATCTTTCTTTTTAGCCATTTAAACACGCCTAATATAACACAGAAAGTGAAGAAGGTTTTATTAAAATAGAAATTTCCTTTTCTGTCAATTGTGGTTCGCCATCCAGATGAACAATGTTTCTACGTTCTGTCTTAATACGTATATTTTTTCCTTTTATTATCTCAAGATACTTCGACTGGTCTGAAGTTTTCGTAAACATCCTGATTCCCAGCACACTGAACAGGTATAGAGGAAAAGGTTTTATAATACAAACGTCCAGAACCCCATCATTAAGTAAAGCACCCGGTGCAATATGTGCATTGTTACCATATTGAGACGAATTAGCAATACTGATCATGAAAGCCTTTTTTGAAAAACTTTTATCGTCTATAACCAAGCTGTACACTGAAGGCTTATACGTCGTTATTTCATTAAAAGCAGTGCGTATATAACCAATAAGGCCCCTCGACTTCAAGTCAGCAAACTTGTAACTAATCTGCGCGTCAAATCCCAGGCCGGCCATATTAAAAAACTTCATATCGTTTAAAACACCTGTATCAATTTTAATTATCCGCCCCCCTAATATCGTTTGCAGCGCCTTCCCCGCATCCAAAGGTATTTTAAGAGAAAGAGCCAGCCCGTTACCCGAGCCTCTGGGCACAATTCCCATCGCTACCTTAGTTCCCTCTAAAGCCGACGCCACCTCGTTTATAGTACCATCACCACCCACAGCAACCACTACATCTGCCTCGTTATCACTTACCGCCTTTTCCGCAATAGCATTCGCATGTCCCTTATACTTAGTAAAGAAATACTGTACATCATGTACCTTCTCATCAAAATGCTTCCTCGCTATATCTGGGAAATCTTTTTTCTCCTTACCACCTGATATAGGATTAATTACAAATATTATTCTCTTTTTCAAACACTTACAGCTTTATCTAACCGCCGCAAAAATAGGCTTAAATTCGTTATTTTATAAAATTTACCTACATTTGGGTGTACTTAGTGGACTGATTTGCTTGAATCCAATATAAACAGGATAAGATTGCAACCACGTAAAAAAAAGCCTAACACATGCTTGCTTTTACCCAGCTGCAATTCGAGCTTTCACCTCCTGAAAGTACGTAAAACCGTAAAACAAAAGATATGCCTTATTTATTTACATCCGAATCAGTTTCGGAAGGCCATCCTGATAAAGTTGCAGATCAGATATCGGATGCCCTTATTGATAATTTCCTGGCCTGGGATCCAAACTCCAAGGTTGCCTGTGAAACTCTTGTCACAACCGGACAGGTAATTCTTGCCGGAGAAGTTAACTCAACCACCTATCTTGATGTACAGAAAATCGCACGGGAAGTTATCCGCAAAATCGGTTATACCCAGTCGGAGTACATGTTTGAAGCAAACTCTTGCGGCGTGCTTTCTGCGATTCACGAGCAATCTGCCGATATCAATCAGGGGGTAGACCGTAAGCAAAAGCAGGAACAAGGTGCCGGAGACCAGGGGATGATGTTTGGTTACGCAACGCGTGAAACGTCCAACTTTATGCCATTGCCATTACAGCTGGCCCACGATATTCTTATAGAGCTGGCAGCGATACGCCGCGAAAATACCGATATCACCTATCTGCGTCCCGATGCGAAATCACAGGTTACGATAGAATACGATGACAATCATTGTCCGGTGCGTATAGACACTATTGTGGTTTCCGCTCAGCATGACGAGTTTGGCACAGAAGAAGAAATGCAGAACAAAATCAAACAGGACATCGTCAATATTCTTATTCCCCGCATCAAGGCCAAGCTTGAACCCGCTATCCAAACTCTGTTCAATGATCAGATAAAATATTTTGTAAACCCAACCGGTAAATTCGTTATCGGCGGCCCTCATGGAGATACAGGCCTCACGGGCCGTAAAATCATAGTAGATACCTATGGCGGCAAAGGCGCACACGGAGGAGGCGCCTTTTCGGGCAAGGATCCTTCAAAAGTAGACCGTTCTGCAGCCTATGCAACGCGGCACATAGCAAAAAACATGGTTGCCGCAGGAGTTTGCAAAGAAATGCTTGTGCAGGTATCCTACGCTATAGGCGTAAAAGATCCAATGGGTATTTATGTAGACACCAATGGCACCGCTTTGGTTGATATGACAGATGGCGAAATTGCCGAAAAAATCAGCACACTGTTTGACCTTACCCCTTACGGAATTGAGGAGCGTTTAAAACTCCGAAATCCCATCTATTCTGAAACAGCAGCCTACGGCCACATGGGCAGAAAGAATGAGTTTGTAAAAAAAGAATTTGTTAGCGCTTCAGGCGAACGTAAAACAGTGGAAGTCGAACTGTTTACCTGGGAAAAGCTCGACTACGTGGACAAAATAAAACAAGCATTCAATATCTGAAAAACCTGTCATAAAGAGCCTCGGATGTAATAAGAGGCTCTTTAGTAAAAACTATTATGCGCAAATTACTAGGCTACCTGTTTACCCCTTTTCATTATTTTTTTTTCATCCTTCTGCTTCTTATCTTTCATCCGCTTCAATGGATTTCCCTCAAATTAGGCGGATACAGTGCACATAAAAAGACTGTAGATGCTTTAAATTTTTTTCTGGTAGGCACTTATTATATAGCAGGCATTGCAACCGCATTTTATAATAAGTATGATCTTCCCCGGGGCCGTTCCATTATCTTTGTATCCAATCACCAAAGCTCTTTAGACGTTCCTGCTTTAATATGGTATCTGAGGAAATATCATGTAAAGTTTGTATCCAAGATTGAACTTACACGTGGTATCCCAAGTGTATCCTTTAATCTTAAGCACGGCGGAGCTGCAAATATTGATCGCAACGATCCGCGCCAGTCCATGACTGAAATCCTTAAACTTGCCCAGCGCATGAGGGAGTATAACTGGTCTGCCGCTATCTTCCCTGAAGGCACCCGAACCCGCGATGGTAGAATGAAAGCTTTTCACGAAGGCGGCGTAGCCACGCTTATTAAAAAGGTGCCCGATGTACTGGTAGTACCAATAGTCATTAACGGGTCCTGGCAAGCCAGCCGATATGGAAAGTATCCTTTAAACTTTGGTCAAAAGATAAGCTATACAGTACTGCAGCCCATAGAGCCTACGGGTAAAAATCCAGTCGAAGTAGTTAAAGAAGCCGAATCCGCAATACGTTCAGCTTTGCAGCAATAAATACTATTCAACAAAAAAGCGGATAGCATGCTAGCATGTTATCCGCTTTTTTGTTGAATA
>DDAL01000011.1 GCA_002332615.1 Sphingobacteriaceae bacterium UBA2059
CACAAACCCTCCGGGCCACTCCTCTTAATAGAGGAGAAAACACACCTCGACCCGGAAACACCCAAGCCCAACTCACAAACCCTCCGGGCCACTCCTCTTAATAGAGGAGAAAACACACCAAACCCCAACCCCAAAACCCTAAAAATCCCAGTAAATATTTTTAAAAGAAGACCTCAGTCCGAACGTAATAAAGCGGTTGCGGTTAGTAAACTCACTATTACTTTCGCGGCGCAGGGTAGCCCCCAGTTCCAAACGGAGATTATTTTTCGGATTCAGCAGAAAGCCAAACGTCGCATTCATATACAGGAAATCCGTTTTCAGGCCATGGCCAATCTTAACCCCATAATCATCCTTTCGGGTAGTATAATCCAAAAAGATGTTCTTCCCATAATTCTCCCCATTCACATCCAGGCCATACTGCGCAAAATTACCATGACCGCTAAAAGTCCAGCGCTTATACCGGTAATTCAGCAATCCCACAAACTCTCTGAAATTAGCCCCATAAGGATGCGCAAGCGGTTCATTATAATGCCCGTAGGCCATCAGCCTCCGGCGCGCCGAATACGTATACGGCCTCACCGTATTAAACTCCGCCGTAGCGTTCAGGTTCGCCACCTCAAACAAGTCAAAAGCCCGCAGGCCAATCTGCCCCCCAAGCTTATTCGCCCAGTAGCCGTCCCCCGCAAAAACCTCCTTAAACGTAAACTCATTAATAGCCCCCTGCCCATAAGCCACAAAGCCATCACTAATTTTATAACTGCCGTTCAGGCCAATAAGCACCTTATCCGGCGAACCATTTTTCATTTCCGCAGGACGAAGGAACAAGAGCGGAATAAAATAGCTCCATTCCGTGCGCGGCTCCCATATAATATTTTCAAACAAGCCCAGGCTCAGGCGGTCATTCACATTCCAGTCCAGGTAATGAAATACCCCATATTTCTTATTATAAGCCACATCCCCCTCCAACTTACCCTCCAGATCCTGAAACTGCGCCCACATCACCGAGTAACTCAGCGGACCCAGGGTGCCATTCAGCTTCAGATACGGATAATTATAAGCAAAGTCCGACAAGAGCAAAGACCGATAGCCATTGCCAATAAAGTTCTTTCCATAGCCCGCCTGTATGTTCAGGTATTCCGTAGGCGTGTACGACAGATTTGCCGAAGCGTCCGAAAAGTCAAAGCCATCCTCCTTGTAAATCTTCGTATTGCCACGTCCCGGAATCACATTATTGGCACGAATGTATGCATCGACATAGAGAGGATACTTCCCCTGGTTTTCCGACACATTCGCATTAAAGCTAAACTTCTCCCCTATACGGCCACCCACCGCAAGCTCCCGCGTATTGTTCCAGATGGTCCGGTCGCCCTGCTTTCCCACCCACATATCAGGCAAAAAGTCAAGGTATAGCTCATAGTCATCCTTTTTAACTTCCAGCAAATGCTCCGTAAAAAGCTTTCTGAAAAACCAGTTCTTCGTTTGCCAGTCCTTCACAGGCAAGTTCTTATACAAGATAGAATCATGCCTGGCCGAATCCAGCACCAGCGGACCGCGGGACGTATGCACCTTCTCACCTGGCGAATACACCGCCTTATCCGGGTTAGTATTCGAAACAGGAAGCAAGGATGATTGCGCCAGCGCACAGGCGGGCAAAGCCCATACGAAAAAGGCAGATACAAGAAATCTAAAATTCATTTTGTTAAGCTACAATAGTCAGCGGACGCACCTTCTTCTTATCCAGGTCCTCATAGATCGAATTATTACTGATAAATTCCGGAACCATTTGCTTCATCTTAGCAACCACCTCCCGTGCCGTACCCACGCTGCTCAGTTTAATCAGTTCGAGAATATGCGTCTCCACCTCCTCAAACTCATAAACACGTGTTTTGCCAATCATAATTTTCGGATTATGCGTAGGCAGCGTATTTTCATTGTCGTTCAACAGCTCCTCATAGAGCTTTTCACCCGGCCTAAGGCCCGAATACTCAATATAAATATCCTGATTAGGCACCAAACCCGCCAGGCGGATCATCCTCTTAGCCAGATCCACAATCTTAACCGACTTGCCCATATCAAAAATAAATATCTCACCACCCTCGCCCATAGAGCCAGCTTCCAGCACCAGGCGGCAAGCCTCCGGAATAGTCATAAAATAACGCGTAATTTCAGGGTGAGTAACCGTTATGGGGCCACCGCGCTGTATCTGATCCTTAAAACGCGGAATCACCGAGCCATTCGAACCCAGCACATTGCCAAAGCGCGTAGTAATAAATTTCGTTTTTATAGATTCGCGGCTATTCAGGTAACTATGCCCGTCGCAATACACATGGTCGGGGTTTTTAAACGAGTTAAACAGCGACTGTACATAAATTTCCGCAATGCGCTTCGAGGCACCCATTACGTTGGTAGGGTTCACCGCCTTATCGGTAGATACCATTACAAACTTCAGGGCGTTGTACTTAACCGCCAGGTCGGCCATAATGCGCGTACCCATCACATTGGTGCGTATAGCCTCTGCCGGATTATTCTCCATCAGCGGCACATGCTTATAAGCAGCAGCATGGTATACATAATGCGGCTTCAGCGAGCTAAACAGCTCCTCCATGCGCTCCCTGTTGCGCACATCGCCAATAAAGCAATGAAACACATTATGGTGCCTGCCATCCTGCAGTTCCAGCTGCAACTCATGCAAAGGCGTTTCCGCCTGGTCCATCATAATGATCATCTGCGGGGCAAACTTCGCCACCTGTCTTACAATCTCGCTCCCAATCGATCCCGCCGCACCGGTCACCAGTATCCGCTTGCCATTCAGCTGATCGCCAATCGCTTCATTATGAATTTCAATCGGCTCACGCTCCAGCAAGTCCTCAATCTTAATATTCTGTATCTGGCTCGTATTAATATGGCCGTCAATCCATCCCGGCACCGGCGGCAGCGTAAGCGCCTTAATGCCATGCTCCAGGCATTTATCCACCACCTGGGTCTTCTTTTCCGCCGAAAGATTGCTTATCGCAATCAGCAGGTCAGTAATATCATGCTTCAGCAGCGATTCAAAATTATCCGAATGAATAATCTTCACCCCATCCACCCATTTACCGCGCTTACGTATATCATCATCCATAAAAGCCACCACATGCATATTCATATTAGGGTCATGGTCAAGCGTCCGTTTAACCGCTATTCCCGTTTCACCGGCGCCGTATATCACCACCCTGCGCTTATCCAGGTTCAGGTTCTTCACATATAAAAAGAAATACTTTACCGCCATGCGGTACACCACCAGCATAATAAAGCTGGCCATAAAATTAATAATGAGCACCGTATTGCGCATCAGCGGCTCAGCGCCCGTAGCCATCAGCACCAGGTTCACTACAAAAAAGAAACCGCCGGCAATCAGCAGCGTAACCAGTATGCGCAACGAATCCTGCGCACTCGTATAACGCACTATCCCCTTATGTATGCCGCCAAAGTAAAAAACTATGGAGTTAATCACAGCAAACAAGAGCAGGTTCCGGCTCAGTTCAGCAATATTTATAGAGTCAAAATGGAAATTGTAACGTATCAGGTAGGCAATGCCCAAAGCAAAAAGCGATACCACCAAATCAATGATGAATATTACCCAGTGCGGTACTATATTAATTTTCTTAAACATGGTCTTCTTTATTAGAAGAAAGGAATGACTAACTATGCGATAACAAGTCTAATGTCATTCAGTTTTCCAAATTTCAAAAAACCCGTCTGTAATACCATCCGTTAGAAGCCGGCGACTACAGAGGGTATATATTTACTTCTTGAAGAGCTTTTTTACAATACGTGCTACCCGGTCCAGTTCTTCCTGAGCCAAATTTGATCCTGATGGCAAACAAAGCCCTCCGTTAAATAACTGCTCAGCTGTACCGTCACCATAAAACGGAGTTCCTTCAAATACAGGCTGTAAATGCATAGGCTTCCATAAAGGTCTGCTTTCAATATTATCTTCCAGCAAGGCAAGGCGAAGCTGCTCCCTGTCTATACCTGCTTCTTTATCAATGAGTATTGTCGAAAGCCATCTGTTAGAGCTGTAGCCCTCTGGCTCATTCAATACGGACAATCCCTCAATATCTTTAAATGACTCTTTGTAAAACTCAAAGTTTTTCCTTCTTTGTGCTACACGCTCGTTTAGAACCATCATCTGCCCGCGTCCTATACCTGCGCAAATATTGCTCATCCGGTAATTATACCCAATGTGGCTATGCTGATAATGAGGTGCATTATCTCTGGCTTGAGTCGAAAGAAATCTGGCTTTTTCAATACCCTCTTCATCTTCCGATAAAAGCGCACCGCCTCCGCTTGTAGTAATTATTTTATTGCCGTTAAAAGATAGGATACTGTACTTGCCAAAGGAACCCATCGCTTTGCCCTTATACGTAGAACCTAAGGCTTCCGCAGCATCTTCAACCACCGGTATCTCATAGCGACTCGCTATTTCCATAATGCTATCCATATCAGCGGGCATCCCATACAAATGAACCACCACCAGAGCCTTCGGTTTTTTACCTTTTTCAAGCCTGTCTTTTATAGCTTCCTCAAGAAATGCAGGCGACATATTCCAGCTTTCAGCTTCGCTGTCAATAAATACAGGCGTGGCACCACAGTAGGCAATAGGATTTGCCGAGGCCGAAAAGGTAAAACTCTGGCACAAGACTTCATCCCCAGCTGACACTCCTAAAAGAATCAAAGCCAGATGAATAGCAGCTGTACCCGAGCTTAAAGCCGCAGCATGCGATACCTGAGTATACTTCTGCAAATCCTGCTCGAAGCCATCAACATTAGGCCCCAGGGGAGCTACCCAGTTCTTATCAAATGCTTCTTTAATAAATTCCTGTTCATGACCGCCCATATGAGGCGATGAAAGCCAAATCTTAGTATTCATTTTTATTATACTTAATAACTTTGCCCGGAACACCTACAACTACGGCATAATCCGGTATATTTTCAATTATTACTGCACCCGCACCAACCGTTGCCCATTTGCCAATACTTACACCTTGAATAATACAGGCTCCAATTCCTATATGAGTACCTTCACCTACACAAACGTTTCCTGCCAAAGCAACGTTTGGCGAAATGTGAACAAAATCGCCAAGCAGGCAGTCATGATCCACAGAGCAATTCGTATTCAATATTACATGCTTGCCGATATCGGAACTGCTGTTAACACATACCCCCGAAAAAATAACCGAGCCCTCTCCTATTGTACTTCGGGGGGAAATATTTGCCGAAGGATCAATAACCTTTGCAAAGCTGCTGCTGACGATCCTCATGGAAATACGCTTTCGAATAAGATTATTGCCAACTGCAATAATACAATTATCTCGATTATTTAACCCTCCTAAGGCTTTAGTAACCCTGTAACCCAATAGCTCCGCAGTCTTCGGGTCATCATCAATCAAGCCTGCTATATCTTCGCCTTGCTTTTCAAGGGTTTCAATAACAACCTTCGCATGTCCGCTTGCTCCGTATATAAAAACTGCCATCAGATATTATTCCCGCTACCTTTAAATTTTTCTATAGTAACATGCCCTTCTGCGCTTATCCCCTCTGATCGGATCACCTTCATCACCGTCAACCATAAAATCCGCACGTCAAGCAAAAAGGAAACATGGTCGGCATACCATACATCGTATTCAAACTTCTGCTCCCAGCTAATGGCATTTCTCCCGTTTACCTGCGCCCACCCGGATATTCCAGGCCTCACTTCATGCCTTCGTTTTTGCCGCTCATTGTATAAGGGCAAATATTCTGGCAGTAGCGGCCTGGGCCCGATTATACTCATATCCCCTTTTAAAACATTTATCAGCTGTGGCAACTCGTCAAGAGATGTCTTCCTCACAAAAGCGCCTATTTGCGTAAGCCTTTCAGCATCAGGGAGTAGCTTTCCGTCCGAATCCTTTCTATCGCTCATTGTCTTAAACTTAACAATCTTAAATAACTTTCCGTTTAAGCCCGGGCGATTTTGAAAAAAAAAGGGGCGACCCTTGTTAGCAATGTATAAGCAAAGAGTAACCACTAACAATATTGGAGAAAGGACGATCAGCGCAAGGAAACTGATAGCGAAATCCAAAAGGCGTTTAAAAAAAGCTTTATACATCTTCGAGTACTCTTCTATAGAACTTCACTATTTCAGGGTAAAGTACTGATTGTGAAAACCTGTTAATAACATTTTCCCTGCAGTAAGCTTTGTCAAAGGTATTATAATTGAGCAACATATAAATCATCGCCTCATTTAACTTAACAAAGTCACCCTTAGGTACTATCAAGCCGTTTTTACTGTTAATAACTTCCTCTACCCCGTTTACATTCGTACAAATACATGGAAGCCCCATTGCTCCGGCTTGCAATATCACATTAGGAAAGCCCTCTCTATAACTAGGAAGTACTAAGCAATCCGCAATCGACATGAATAAGCGTACATCGCTCTGATATCCCACAGATACTATATTATTATTATCTTCTATTGTCTTTAGAGTATGAGCTTCCAAAGGATCTAATGTCTCTTCCAAAGAACCTACGAGTATCAACTTGGCATTGCCATTATGAAGTAGAGAAAACGCTTGCACAAGCTCGTTTACTCCTTTGTCTCTAACTAGGCGGCCTACAAATATAAACACGAGGTCTTGTTCTTGTATGCCAAGCGTTCTCTTTAACGCAAGCTGTGCATCCTCCGACACCTCACTCACATTCCAATACGATTCATCAATGCCGTTAATGTTTCCCTCGCCGATTTTAAACACCGGCCCACGCGTAAGATTAAACTGATCAATCATACGCATTACGCCGTCGCTCTCAGCTACTACGTGGCTGGCACAGATGCACGTCATGCGTTCCATATTAATCAGCAGTTTTCTCTTTAGACCGGTGGTCGTTTCGAACCTAAGCCCTGTAACTGTATAAATACGATTTTTTACACCACAAACCTTAGCCGCTATCATGCTCAGCAAACTAGCCTTCGGAGTATTGGCATGAACAATGTCAGGCCTTACCTTATTAAAAAGCCGCATTAAACTAAGTAAGGATACCAGATCTTTAAATACCGAAATCTCACGTTTCATTTCAATCGGCACTGTATTAACGCCTTCCCTGGTTGATACTTCGTTTAGCTCACTACCGGCACTTGATACTGCGATAACCTCAAAGTATTTCGTTAGATACTTCAGCTGGTTCTTAAGCAGTACATTGAGGCTTATCGGCACAGTAGTTATCCTTATTAGTTTCCTTCTCACCGGCTATTTTATTTAACTAACTTCAACAAATACTCCCCGTAGCCGCTCTTTTTTAAGGGTTCAGCAATACTAAGCAGTTGCTCTTGGTTAATATAACCCATCCGATAAGCAATCTCTTCAATACACCCTATCTTCAAACCCTGCCTGTCTTCAATAACCCGCACAAACTCACCTGCCTGCATCAATGAGGCAAACGTGCCGGTATCCAGCCAGGCTGTTCCTCTTGACAGAACACCTACTTTCAATTTACCGCGTTCCAGATAGACTTTATTTACATCGGTAATTTCATACTCACCCCGGGCAGATGGTTTGATGTTCTTTGCAATCTCTACCACTTCGTTATCATAAAAATAAAGCCCCGGCACCGCATAGTCCGATTTTGGCTTAACCGGTTTCTCCTCGATAGATAGCGCGTTAAAGTCCTCGTCAAACTCAACCACCCCGTAGCGTTCCGGATCGCTTACCCTGTATGCAAATACGGCTCCGCCTTCAATGTCGTTAAAAGACTGCAGCAGTTTGGACATACCGTCTCCATAAAAAATATTATCTCCAAGTACAAGGGCTACTTTGTCGTCACCTATAAATTCTTCTCCTATCACAAAGGCCTGCGCCAGCCCGTTAGGCTGCTCCTGCACGGCATACGAAAATCTACAGCCAATGCGCGAGCCGTCGCCAAGCAGCTTTTCAAAATTCGGCAGGTCATGCGGAGTAGATATAATCAGTATTTCTTTTATTCCCGCCAGCATCAGGATAGACAACGGATAATAGATCATAGGCTTATCATACACCGGCATCATTTGCTTACTCATAGCCAGAGTTAAAGGGTGCAGGCGGGTACCGCTGCCACCCGCTAATATAATTCCTTTCATAGTGTTATGTAGTTAACGCCTTTAAGCATTCTTTTAAACTTGTTCTCCAATAAGGTATTTCCAGGCCAAAGGTAGCTTTGATCTTCGACTTGTCCATTACCGACCAGTTGGGTCGCTTAGCCTTCGTAGGGTAGGCCGAACCTGGTATAGCGTTCACTTTAATATCAATGCCTGCCAGTTCAAAAATAGCCTTCGCAAAGTCATACCAGCTAATGGCTCCTTCATTACTGTAATGGTAAATACCATATGCATCTTTGCCCGATTCGATTATGCTAAGCAAGGTCTCTGCGAGATCAACCGCATACGTAGGAGTACCCAGCTGGTCGACAATTACGTTTAGCTCACTTTTTTCTCTTCCCAGCCGAAGCATCGTTTTTACAAAATTCGCTGCAAATTCCGAATAGAGCCAGCTGGTCCTAATAATAAAATACTGTTCCAGCTCGGCAGCAATGGCCAGCTCGCCCTCAAGTTTACTCGCCCCATATACACCTACGGGCTTTGCTTCATCCTCCTCCTTCAGCAGGTCGGTCCTGTTTCCTTCAAACACAAAATCAGTTGAAATATGCAATAGGCGCGCGCCATACTTTTTACACATACCGGCAAGGTTGCGGGCTCCTTCACAATTAATCTTATAAGCAATGCCCTGTTCATCCTCGGCTTTATCTACGGCCGTGTAAGCGGCACAGTTAATAATCCAGGCAGGTTTATGCGCATCAAACAGGGCATCCAAGAGCCCGGTATTCAATATATTTCCATTTACCTCATCCAGGTAAATCACATTTTCAAAGGCCCTTGGTCCAGCCACTTTCTCTATACACTGCCCAAGCTGCCCAAGGCCTCCAAATACTAAAATAGGCCGCTGCATTATATACCCATCCTTTCTTCAAAGCCCGGCAGTGCAAGGTCTTTATCCGCCACCACTTCTTTTCCTTCTTCCACACCCCAGTCTATGCCTAAAAAAGGATCGTTGTATAATACCCCTTCCTCACTTTCACTGTTATAAAAATTATCACACTTATAAAAAAACTCCGCAGTTTCCGATACCACTGCAAAGCCATGCAGGAAGCCACGCGGTACATATAGCTGTAATTTATTTTCGGCACTCAGGCGCACGGCTACATGCTGACCAAAGGTAGGTGAACCCCGGCGGGCATCAACCGCTACATCAATTACTTCGCCTTTCAACACCCGCACCAGCTTAGCCTGAGCATGCTCTCCTGCCTGCGCATGCAGACCACGAATAACTCCGTAGGATGAATATGACTGATTATCCTGCACAAAAGCACCGTTCATATCGGTGTGTTCCTCAAAAGCTTTACGGTTAAAGCTTTCAAAAAAATAACCCCGTGCATCTTCAAATACACGCGGCTTCAGTATATAGCAATCTGCTAGTTTGGTTTTTTCAATTTGCATATTTACTCGCTGTATTGTTTGTCGTAATACTCTTTATAGGCGCCCGATGTAACGTTATTTAGCCACTCTTCGTTCTGCAGGTACCAGTCGACTGTTTTTTCCAGTCCTTCCTCAAACTGCAGACTGGGCACCCAGCCAAGCTCC
>DDAL01000012.1 GCA_002332615.1 Sphingobacteriaceae bacterium UBA2059
GTCCGGTCCACAATACATCATCAACAAGTATTACTTTTTTTCCTTCAATTATAAAATCAATTTTAGTGGTATTAGGCACCAGCGGTATTTCGCGGCGTCTGAAGTCGTCTCTGAAAAAAGTAATATCAAGGCTGCCGTTGAGTATATCAGCTCCTTTCAATATTGTTTTGAGCTCGGCAGATATCCTTTGAGCCAAATAAACACCCCGGGGTTGAATACCAATAATAACAGACTCCTCAAAGGTGTTGTGATTTTCAATGAGCTGATGGCATAGGCGCTGCAGCGTTATTTTAAACTTTTTACTATCTAAAAGAGTTAATTTTGGCATCGTGAGTAATTAAACAAATTTAGAAAATATACTAATAATAACTCGCTTAATTTATGCGTACGTTCGAAGATAAAGGAACAAAAAAGCCCCACCTTATGGGTGGGGCTTAGTATATTACTACGATTCAGTTATTCCTGGTTGTCAGTAGCTTCAGCTGCACCGTCTTCGGGTTTGGCTTCTGTAACCTCAGGCTTAACTTCCTCTTCTTTAGCTCTAGCTTTGCGGGCTTTGCTCTCTGCACCTTCCATCTGCTCTTTTAACATAGCAAGTACACCAAGATCGCCAAGAGTTGATTTTTCAACAGACTCTTTCACTTTCTTTACTGCATGGGTAGTAGCTTTCTGATCGTTTTTCTTTTGAGCAATTTCAGCATTTCTAACCTCGTTTTTCGCTTCTTCCCAAATACGAGAGTGAGAAACTACAATTCGCTTAGAATCCTTATTGAACTCAATGATTTTAAAGTCTGCAACTTCGTCAACCTTTAAAGACTTGCCATCTTCTTTAACCGAATGCTTGGTAGGGCAGAAGCCTTCAACACCATAAGGTAAAGCAATGATAGCGCCTTTGTCAGTTACCTTCAATACAGTACCTTCATGGATAGAATCCTGAGTGAAGATAGTTTCAAAAGTTTCCCAAGGGTTTTCTTCAAGTTGCTTGTGTCCTAAGCTAAGTTTTCTGTTGTCTTCGTCAAGCTCCAATACAACCACATTAAGTTCTTCACCTACTTTGGTAAACTCATTAGGGTGATTGATCTTTTTAGACCATGAAAGATCAGAAATATGAATCAAACCATCAATGCCTTCACCTATTTCAACAAATACACCAAAGTTAGTCATGTTCTTAACCACAGCTTTATGCTGGCTTCCAACAGGATACTTGCTTGCAATGTCTTTCCAAGGATCTGGAGTTAATTGTTTAATGCCTAAGCTCATCTTGCGCTCATCACGATCAAGAGTTAACACTTGTGCTTCAACCTCATCACCTACATGAAGGAATTCCTGAGGGTTACGCAAGTTTTGAGACCATGACATTTCTGACACGTGAATTAAACCTTCAACACCCGGAACAATTTCAAGGAATGCACCATAATCAGCCACAGTAACAATCTTTCCTTTTACCTTAGAGCCTATTTCAAGATTAGTGTCCAGAGACTGCCAAGGGTGAGGAGTAAGTTGTTTTAAGCCAAGGGCAATACGTTTTTTCTCATCATCAAAGTCAAGTACAACCACATTAACTTTTTCGTCAAGTGAAAGTACTTCTCTTGGATGCTCGATACGGCCCCATGAAATATCGGTAATGTGAAGTAAACCGTCAACGCCACCAAGGTCAATAAATACACCAAAATCGGTAATGTTTTTAACTGTGCCTTCAAGTACCTGACCTTTTTCAAGTTTGGCAACAATTTCGGTTTTTTGGTTTTCAAGATCGTCTTCAATAAGAACCTTGTGAGACACAACCACATTTTTAAACTCGTGATTGATTTTCACTACCTTGAATTCCATCGTTTTGCCTACGTAAATATCGTAGTCGCGAATAGGTTTGATGTCGATTTGTGAACCAGGTAGAAACGCCTCAACGCCCATGATGTCAACAATAAGACCACCTTTCGTACGGCTTTTAACAAAGCCTGTAATGATCGTATCGTTTTCCAAAGCTTCATTGATGCTCTCCCATGACCTTTGAGTTTTAGCACGCTTGCGTGAAAGAACCAATTGTCCGTTTGCATCTTCCTGAGATTCAACGAAAACATCAACAGTGTCACCAACCGTAAGGTCGGGCATGTCACGGAACTCTGACGCTGAAACCAAACCGTCAGATTTGAAGCCGATGTTTAATACAACATCTTTGTTGTTAATAGAAACAACAGTACCAGTAATGATTTCGCCCTGTGTAATAGAGCTGAAAGTTCCGGCATACAATTGCTCAAGCCTGTTACGCTCTTCCTCACTGTAATTTCCGAATCCCTTGTTTTCGCCTGCATCCCAGTCGAAATCCCCTTCAGATGTAATTGATTTTGACTTGATGTCTTCAATAGACAAAGAATCAGCTTCTGATTCGATGCTTTCTTTCACTTCGCTTGTTTTTTCTTCGCCATGGAGGTCTGCTGCTTTAGCATGTAGCTCCTTTTCTGCTTCTTGTTTTTTGGCCATTAATTCATTTTTCTCCTTTTTCCCGATTAATCGAGGTTGCAAAGGTAAGAATTCAATTTTTATTGCAAAAAGATATTTATATTATTAATACAAAGCGTTTTATCTTATCTGAATAGGCTATGCCGGCTTTTAAAACCCTGATTATCATTTTATAAAACCCTTTTAGCGTATCAAGATCGTATACCCGCTACTTTGTAGAAAGCATAGCGACTGGGTGCGGAATCTTTAACCTGGACAAAAATGCGCGTTAAAAGTGGTTTGAACGTACTTGGTTCGTACTTTGTTCGCTAATTAGCGAACAAAGTACGTTCGAGCTGCCTTTAATATCCGGCAAAGCTATATGCTGAGTAAGCCGCCTTTGCTGTAGTAAACAGCTATACGCCCCCCCAGGACGCAGTCAACAATAAAGCTGGAGTTGCTTGTTTTTTTTGGTAAAACTATGAAGATGCTAAATGGTTAGTATTATATAGACACTTAAAAAAACTGATATGATTAACCCCGCAGAAGATAATACTAGTATTAAAAATAACGAAGAAGAGATTAATTCTGAAATAACAGATAGAAACGCTAAGAATGTTAATATGGATGATGCGTTTAAAACTCCTAAGCATAATTCCATTATTGGCAGAGATAAACCTGCTGACGAAGAACCGCAACAGGCGGATGTAGAGCCTCTGGCTGATACAGAGGAATAAGAACCTAGCTGTTTGCCTTTATATAGGCCTCTACTTCATTGATTGCAAATGCTAATTGCTGTTCTTCATTGAGTTCGGTATTATCTAATATAATGGCATCAGAAGCCCGCACCAGCGGGCTTTCCTTGCGCGTGGTATCCATGTAATCTCTATGTGCAATATTATTAAATACTTCTTCTAATGTTACCTTTTCACCTTTCGAACTAAGTTCACGATATCGCCTGTCGGCTCTCGTTTTAGGGTCGGCCGTCATAAATAGTTTAATGTGAGCATCAGGGAAAACTGACGTACCAATATCCCGGCCGTCCATTACAATATTTGCGGCCTTCCCTAGTCGCTGTTGTTGTTTAACCATTTCTTTTCTGACAGAGGCAATGGCACTTACAGTGCTAACGCTGTCTGACACTTCCATCTTTCGTATCTCATCAGACACTTCCTGGCCATTGAGTATGATATGGGTCTGATAATCGGCCGACTGGAAGCTAAGGTGGATGTGTGGCAAGGCGTCTTCAACCGCCCGGGTATTATAAATGTCAATATTGTTTCGAAGCAGGTATAAGGTTACGGCCCTGTACATAGCTCCGGTATCTATATATATGTAGTTTAAATATTTGGCAAGCGCTTTTGCCAAAGTGCTTTTGCCACATGAAGAATAACCGTCTATTGCTATGATTATATTTTTCTGCTTCATGCTTCAAAGATATTATTTACGCGTATAGTTAAATACTTGCATTTGAAATTAAAGCTTCGGTAGTGTTAAGCTCATGGTATAGTTTTGTCGTACAGCTAATTTGTTTTTCAACCACTGTTCGGGCTGGTAAAAAGCATACTATCGTTAAATGGTAGGTTTGTTTTTACAGCAATGCGGTTTCTAAAGCAAACAAATGCGCTATATTAAACCTGGGCAGGGGAATTATTCCAATCATTTTCTAGTATTTTGTAGTATGGACCTTACTAAAGAAGCTTTTATGCCCTTTATATACTTTAAAACGTCGCGTAGCGGCGGTAAGGGAGGGCAGCATGTAAATAAGGTGAGCAGCAAGGTGGAGCTTAATTTGGATGTTAACTCATGTATTGTTTTTTCGGAAGAACAGAAAGCAAGGCTCAGGCATAAACTCGCTTCCAGAATGACTTCAGACGGCATGATTCAGGTAATCAGCCAGAACAACAGAAGCCAATTTAAGAATAAAGAGTCAGCAATTGATAAATTGTTCCAACTTTTGCAAGGTGCTTTACTTGAGCAAAAGCCACGTAAAATAAGTAAACCTAAAAAGTCGGCTATAGAAAAAAGGCTTAAAGATAAGCAGGCCCTGGCAATGAAAAAGTTATATAGAAGAAAAGACTACTAATTGTGTTTACTCATATGCTTATTACCATGCACCTGTTTTACTTATAGACTTATTGCTAATTTTGCACATGCCTTTATCAGCCTCTCAGATCTTAAAAAAGTACTTTGGCTATGACTCCTTCAGAAGTCAGCAGCAAGAAATAATAGAAAAAGTAAGCTCGGGCAAAGATCTGCTGGTTTTAATGCCCACCGGCGGCGGTAAATCGGTATGCTTTCCGGTGCCTGCACTCATGCTGGACGGAGTTTGTATTGTAGTGTCGCCTTTAATATCCTTAATGAAAGATCAGGTAGATGCTTTAAAGAGTAATGGCATAGCTGCCGCTTTCCTTAATAGTTCGCAAACGTACGAGCAACAGCAGCATATTCTGGAAGCCTGCTATCGAAAGGAACTAGCTTTGCTATATGTGTCGCCTGAAAAGCTTAGCGCTGATTTGACCATGATTACTCAAATGGCAAAGCCATCCATGTTTGCGATAGACGAGGCGCATTGTATTTCAGCCTGGGGCCATGACTTCCGGCTGGAGTATACGCAGATAGGGGCAATAAGGGAGCGTTTTGATCAGGTGCCGTTTATTGCACTTACTGCAACCGCAGATAAAGTTACCCGCAGAGATATAATTAACCAGCTCAAACTAAAAGACCCGGAAGTTTTTATATCATCTTTTGATAGGCCGAACTTAAGTTTGGAAGTGCGGGCAGGAGTTAAGCCTAAGCAGAAACTCGAACAAATCATTTCATTTATTGATAAACGTCGTTCGCAAAGCGGCATTATCTACTGCCTGAGTCGTAATAATTGTGAAGAACTTGCAACTTCGCTGGTTGAGCTGGGTATAGAAGCCTGCTCTTATCATGCAGGGCTTAGTGCTGCTCAAAGGGCTAAAGCGCAGGAAGATTTTATAAACGATGAGGTGCAGGTGGTGTGTGCCACTATTGCTTTTGGAATGGGCATTGACAAATCCAACGTTCGTTGGGTGATCCATTACAATCTTCCTAAGAATATTGAAAGCTACTACCAGGAAGTTGGAAGGGCGGGGCGTGACGGGCTTCCATCTGATACTGTTTTGTATTATAATTATGCCGACCTGACGATGCTTAATAAGTTTGCCGCCGAAAGCGGGCAGGCGGCTATTAACCTTGAAAAGCTTAAAAGAATACAGCATTACGCTGAAGCAGATATATGCAGGCGGAAGATCCTGCTAAACTACTTTTCTGAAAACCTGGAGCACAACTGCAACAACTGCGATGTGTGTAAAAACCCGAGGAAGCATTTTGACGGTACTATCTTAGTGCAGAAAGCCTTGTCGGCGATTGCCCGAATGAATGAAAAGGAGGGGGCCTCTATGCTGATAGACGTACTAAGGGGCTCAATGAAGGCTGAAATTACAGAGGCTGGATACCATAACTTAAAAACACACGGAGCTGGTTCGGATATAAGTGCGTTCGACTGGCAAAGGTACATTATGCAGATGCTTAGCTTGGGTATACTGGAAATGGCCTATGATGAAAACTTTGCTTTGAAGATAACTCAGTATGGAAAAGATATACTTTTTGGCAAACGCCGGGCTGAGCTTACCATGCTTCAGCCGCTTGTAAAGGCCGATAAAAAAACCGATACTAAAAAGCCAGCTGCTGCCGGATATGACGAGGAGCTGTTTAACCGCTTAAGGCAGATACGTAAAAACCTCGCTCTTGAAGAGGAAGTGCCTGCGTATATAATTTTTAGCGACGCTACTTTATATGAAATGGCCCGCGACAAACCCGCTTCGTCTGATGAGATGATGAATATTACCGGAGTGGGCGAGCATAAGTTTAGAAAATATGGTGAGCAGTTTCTTAAACACATTGATCAGTATTTAGGTAAGGGAAAAACGCTGGCTAAAAACGGAAACACCTATTTGGAAACGCTTAATCTATACCATCAGGGGCTTTCGGTTGAGGCAATCGCTACTAAAAGGGCTTTGAACCTGAATACGGTTTACTCGCATATGGCTCATTTATACCTGCTTGGAAGGCTTGATGACCTAAGCAAGCTGGTAAGTGATGAAGAGGTTAATTTAGTCGAAAAGGCGGTGAAACAAACGGGCGAGACCAAAACACTGAAGCTTTTATACGAACATCTGGACGGACGGATCGCTTATCATAAAATAAGGCTGGCGCTTGCTGTTGCAGAGAAAAGAGCCGAAAAAAGTACGCAAATAAATGCTTCTGGCTTTTGAATAAGTAGAGCGGCTATATCATCATCACTTTATTAGGTATTAAAAAGCCGCCATGCTTAAAAGGTACTGCCCAATATAGTTTAACTAACGGGAAGTGCAAAAACAGGGCGGCTTTGTGTGCTTTGTTATTCTATAATTTAACTCCCATTTCGTTGATAAGGAAATCTGCCTTATCAATTTTGGCGGCAACCCAAAGTACATAGCGTATGTCTACGCCGATAGAACGACTATAGCTATCATTCCATGCATAGTCGTTTATAGTTGCTTCGTAGGCACGGTCGAAGTTCACTCCTATGAGCTCGCCTTTGTCGTTCATTACCGGAGAACCCGAGTTTCCGCCGGTAGTATCCATATTGTATAAAAAAGACACCGGTACGTCGTTCATATCTGCCTTGGCAAACGGGCCGAAATCTTTAGCCTTCCATAATTGCTTTATAACAGGAGGGTAGCTGTATTCGGGATCGTTGGTGCTTCCTTTCTCAATGATTCCTTTGATAGAGCTAAAGGGCTTCATGTAAGTTGCATCGGCAGGGGAATAACCTTTTACGTAACCATAGGTAAGGCGCAGTGTGCTGTTTGCATCGGGTATAAAGTCTTTCTTTAAAAACTTTTCCTTTACAGCCACATAATCGCCCATAAGCTTATTGACGAGACCTTCGCGACGATCGCTTTCAGGCTTAAGGCCCAGTATCTGAGCAGATAGATCCTTCTCGAAATTTAGCAATAGGTCGTTATAGTCTGTCATCGCTTTTGCACTTTTAAACAAGGTATTGCTAAGGAATGCCTGATCTTTAAGTTTTGTGTACTGAAGACTTCTTGCAACGAACTCACCGATAGCTTCATTACTGTTAAAGCCTT
The DNA here is from genome assembly GCA_002332615.1 of Sphingobacteriaceae bacterium UBA2059. Taxonomy (GTDB): domain Bacteria; phylum Bacteroidota; class Bacteroidia; order Sphingobacteriales; family Sphingobacteriaceae; genus Arcticibacter. Next base: position 7,596 of record DDAL01000012.1, read on the forward strand.
TAAGTATTTGTTTGTCGATAGCAAGTATGCGCTGGTTCTTGGGAAGCTTATTGGCGTCTTCAATCATGCGGGTAAATAGTATACGATCGGCCTCTAAGTCGAATCCTTCCGAGATAACTTCAACCTGCTGCTTAAGCTTGCCTATGTTGGCCGTATAAAAATCATTTCTCTCACTTACAGGTTTAGCGAGCATAGCTGCTTTAAATGCATTAACATTACGGGCAATAGTTAACAGACTGGTACTGCTGTATATCTGACTAAGCCACATATCGCGGTGAGCATCTTTATATATGAGTTTATAAATCTTGTCAATATCGCCCATGAGGCTTCCATATTGCTGCCTGAGCTCGGCATTGGCATTTATGTATTGAGCTAACTGCTCATCTTCAATTTGTTTTTGTTTTACAAGGTCAAGCCCATTAAGTCCTTTAAGTTTTCCCCTATAGTTTTTCATTACATTAGCATTTCTCTTAATGCGGGTAGAGAGTTTCAGCTCGGTATCCCTATCTCTTTTTCCTACCTGCTGCATTGCTTTATTTTGAAATTCATAAAGATTTGATGTATAAGGCAATAAGTAGTGTTGCTGATAAGCAATGAATTGTGAAGGACGATGACGGAACGTGCGCCCTGGATATCCTAGTATGAACACAAAGTCGTTCTCGTTTACTCCCTTAGGGTTTACTTTCAAAAACTTTTTAGGCTTATAAGGTACATTGTCCTTCGAGTAGGCGGCCGACGATCCGTCGGGCGCTACATATGCGCGCATAAAGGAAAAATCGCCGGTATGTCTTGGCCATACCCAGTTATCTGACTCGCCGCCAAATTCACCGATATTCCGGCTGGGTACATAAACCAAGCGTACATCCCGGATGATCTTATATCTGAAAAGCACATAGGTCTTTCCGATGAACATTTCGGACACCTCTGCTTTTATAGTCGGATCTTGTGCCTCAGCTTCGGCGGCCAGTTTTTTGGTCTGCTCGTTGATTAAGCGTATGCGGGATGCCGGATCAGTAATAGTGGCTACTGCTGACAAAACTTTGTCGGACACGTCTTCATAGCTATCGGTAATTCGACAGGTTATGCCTTTGGCTTCTATTTCCTGTTCCTTAGCGCGAGCTACAAAGCCTTTAGTTAAATAATCATTTTGAGAGCTGCTTGCCAGCTGCACGGCGCCAAATGCACAGTGATGATTGGTAATGATCAGACCATCTCCGGATATGAACGATCCGGTACATCCGCTCAGGCTAACCAATGCATCTATTAAGCTATTACCCTTATCGTCAGGATTATAGATGTCACTTTGAGGGATTTTCAACCCTGCTTTTTTAAGATCTACTTTTTTGATTTCGCTGAGGGGATACATCCCTTCATCCGGCGATGCGAACGCCTGGCTCGTTAACGTAAGAACGGTAAGCGTGAGTAAAAACTGCTTGATAAATTTGCTGTTCATTCCTTTTTAATGATTGATATAAGCGTAAAAATAAAAATTAATACTGTATGATCTTGTTCTTTCGATGCATGGAAACCATATTTAAGGTTCACGAAGTAAAAGTATCGCCTGCAAAAGTGTAATTTTGAAAATGGCTGAAGATTTACTTATTGAAGAGGGCACCAAGGAAGAGAAATACAGGTCCTTACTGCCTCAGATTGAAGCATTAATTGCCGGTGAAAGCGACGCGATAGCGAACCTGGCGAATATATGTGCTGCTTTAAAAGAACAGTTTGATTTTTTTTGGGTCGGCTTTTACCTGGTTAAAGAAAACTGCCTGGTGCTCGGACCTTTTCAAGGACCGGTAGCCTGCACGCGTATTGCCTTAGGCAAGGGAGTATGCGGGGCTGCCTGGCAAAGATGCGAAACGATACTTGTTGAAGATGTAGATGCTTTTCCCGGACATATTGCCTGCAGTTCGTTGTCGCGTTCGGAAATTGTAATTCCATTTTTCCAGGATGGATGTGTGGCCGGTGTACTTGATGTGGACAGCACCGAACTCAATTCTTTTGATTTAACAGACCAGGAGTGGCTTGAAAAAATTGTAAAGCTTATACGTATCTAATATGAATATGGAGGAGGAGTCGGTAACGCCTGCACGAAGATTGGAAAGGTCGTTTTACCTTAATACTAACGCGGTTGAGATAGCAAGGAACCTGCTCGGCAAGGTGATTTACAGCTCTGTTGACAAGATTATTACAGGTGGTGTCATTGTGGAAACAGAAGCATACAAAGGCCCTGAAGACGTTGGGTCGCATTCTTATAATGGCAAGCGTACCGTTCGGAATGAAATGATGTATGCCGAGGGCGGCCTTGTCTATATGTATATCTGCTACGGCATACACAACATGCTCAATATTGTCACTGGTCCGGAGGGGTCTTCTCATGCAGTCCTCATAAGAGCGCTTGAGCCAGTGACCGGTATTGACGTTATGCGCCAGCGTCGCTCTGTGTTTGATAATGACAAACGCTTATGCAAAGGTCCGGGTGCCTTGTGCAAGGCCATGGGTTTATCTAAAAAACATAATGGTGTTAGTCTGGCCGGAGATACTGTATGGATCGAAGACCGTGGTACCGTATTGACTGATGATGAAATTATTGCGTCTCCGCGTGTAGGGTTGAATATCACAGGGCCTTATAGAGATATTCCCTGGAGATTCTATATAAAAAGAAATCCATATATAAGCAGGCCTTAATTAATTTAGCCAGCCCGATAAGTGTCTGATGCTCATCGGGCTGATATAAATAAAGCATGTGATTGATGCCTTATTTAGAGTTCTGCTAGAAACACCCCTTTCTTGTCTATATCCTTCTTGTTCTTAATAAGTTCACTTAATTTAATTTCTCCGATTATGTACTTAAATTCTTCAGCATAAAAGCGCTGGGAAATACTTTCAAAGTTCAATTTCTCAATTAACAGGTCATCTTCATACCGTAAATAAACGGTTAGTACGATATTATAGGATTGGACGAAACTTGTGCCGCTTCTATATTTCTTGTATTCATATTTATACTCATAGCGCAGCGCTGCGATGTCTGACAATACAGCGGAACCTGTGGGATGGCCACCGGCTCCTTTTCCAAAGAAGAATTGCTGATCAGCAAACGCTGCCTGCACTACTACTCCGTTGTATTCATTTTCGACACTGTATAAAAAGTCGTCGGGTTTGATAAAGCGAGGCATTACGTAAAGTACAATCTCCTTTTCGCCAAACTCCATCACATTCGGTACGAGCTTAATTTTGTAGTTCTTTTCCCTGGCGTACTGGATATCCGAATTTGAAATATGCTGGATACCTATGTTAAGTATTTTTTCTTCTTTTGTAACTATTCCGTAAGCGTGCAAAGCAACGATCAGTAGCTTATATTTGGAATCGAATCCACCTACATCGGATAGGGGATCTGTTTCCGCAAACCCAAGCTCCTGCGCCTGCTTTAGAGCCTTGTCATAACTGATGTTTTCATTAAATATCCTGGATAAAATAAAGTTGGATGAGCCGTTAAAAATCCCTTTCACCGAATACAGCAGCTCATTGTCGTAGTACTCTTCTAAATTTCTTACTATGGGTATACTGCCACATACAGAGCCTTCGTATAAAAGGGATGTACCGTATTTATCCTGCAGTTCAATCAGTTCCTGTAGGTGAATGGCAATCATTTTTTTACTGGCCGAAACCACATTTTTGCCGCTGCTCAATGCACGGGATACGATGACGAAAGCTGCCTCTGTATCATTTATCAGCTCTACAATGGTATTTATTTCAGGATCGTTTAATATATCGTCTGCATTGGTAGTACATAACTCCTTTGGAAGAGTACGTTGTTTTTCGGGGTGCTTAATTGCAATGCGTTTTATTTCAAGATTAAGGTCTTTTGTTCTTATAATGTCATTCAGGCCTTGACCTACCACTCCAAATCCAAATAGGCCTATGGTTAACTTTTTATTCATTTATTACTTGTTATTAACTGTTATAAACTGATTTATTAATTTGCTTATCTGTACCGTTTCGATTAAAAAGCCGTCGTGTCCATAGAGGGAGTCTATGCAGCGATAGCTTGCTTCGGGAATGTTTCCTGCAATGAACTCTTGCTCAGACGGGGGGAAGAGGAGGTCGGACGATATACCTATTACCAGTGTTTTAGCTTTTATAGTACTAAGGGCCTTTGTTATGCTTTTTCGATTGCGGCCTACGTTATGACTATCGGTTGCTTTTGTGAGATACCAGTAGCTATAGGCATCAAAACGGTTTACAAGCTTTTGTCCCTGATAACGCTGGTAGGAAGATGCTTTAAAACCATCAGTTTTATCATGCGTATCTTCTTGCTGGCTAGTATGGTACGTGTGGTATCCTCTGTAAGACAGTAAAGCTATGCTTCGGGCGGCTTGCAATCCGGAAGTTCCTCCTCCCGGCTCTTGCTGCCTAAAGCTTGGATCTGCAAGTAGCGCAAGACGCTGACTCTCATTGAATGCAATGCCCCAGGGAGAGTGTACCGCGTTTGTCGCAAGCAAAACAAGCTTCTGAATTCGTCTGGGCTGTAAGATCGACCATTCTAATGCCTGCTGGCCACCAAGCGAGCCTCCAACAAGCATGTGAATTTTTTCTATCTTCAAGTGGTCTGCCAAAAGTATATGAACCTTTGCCATATCTCTAACTGTGTACTGAGGAAAGCCCAGAAGATAGGGCTTTCCTGTTTCCGGATCAGCGCTCACAGGACTTGTTGTCCCGTAAGGTGATCCTAAGGTATTTGGACAGATAATAAAATAGTCTTTAGGATTAAAAATATCTTGCTCTCCAAAAAGACCCTTCCACCAGTCAAAGACGTCGGAGTTTGCTGTAAGCGCATGGCAAACCCATACTACATTAGACTTATCTGAGTTAAGGGTTCCATAAGTATGATAAGCTATCCGCAGTCCGGCCAGATCTTTGCCACTTTCAAGTTCAAATCTTTCATTGTGGTCCACTATTGAGAAACTCATTCTAACACTGCTTTGAATGCCTGTTTGAAATCAGCCTTAATATCATCAATATGTTCAATACCAACCGATATTCTCAACAAAGATGGGGTGACTCCCGCTGAAAGCTGTTCGGAGTCGCTTAATTGCTGGTGGGTAGTGGCCGATGGCTGTATAATAAGCGTTTTAGTATCTCCCACATTGGCTACGTGGCTTACGAGTTTCAGATTATCGACAAAAGAACTTGCCTTTTCTTTGGGTCCTTCGAGCTCTATTGCTAATACTGCGCCAAATCCATTTTTCAGGTACTTCTTTGCATGTTGATGATAGGGACTGCTTTTTAAACCGGGGTATATTACTTTCTTAACCTGACGGTGAGATTCAAACCATTCAGCAAGGGCAAGTGCGTTTTCTGCATGACGCTGAACTCTTAATGACAGGGTTTCTAAGCCTTGTATTAGAAGGAAGGAATTAAATGGGGACAATGCAGGGCCAAAGTCTCTCAGGCCTTCTACGCGGGCTCTTAATATAAATTGAATGTTTCCTGTAGGACTCTCAGGTCCAAAGGCCTCATTAAATACCAGTCCGTGGTAGCCTTCTGAAGGCTCTGAAAATTGAGGGTACTTGCCATTTCCCCAATTGTATTTACCACTATCTATAATGACTCCACCGATACTTGTACCATGGCCTCCGATCCACTTGGTTGCTGATTCTACTACTATATGGGCTCCATGCGCTATGGGTTGACACAAGTATCCTCCCGCTCCAAACGTATTATCAACTACCACCGGAAGATCATGTTTATTAGCCACTTTTATCAGTTCCTCAAAATCCGGAATGTTGAAGTTGGGGTTGCCCATGGTTTCTACATAGATAGCTTTTGTTTTGTTATCAATGAGCTCTTCAAAGCTGGAAGTAGAATCATCTTTGGTAAAACGTGTTTCAATGCCAAGGCGTTTAAAAGCAACTTTGAATTGGTTGTATGTACCTCCATATAAATATGGTGAGCTGATAAAATTATCGCCCGCCTTAAGTATATTGTTCAGCGCAATAAACTGTGCCGCCTGGCCTGAAGCGACTGCAAGAGCTGCTATTCCACCCTCCAAAGCCGCAATCCGTTTTTCAAATACATCTGTTGTTGGATTCATCAGTCGGGTATAGATGTTTCCAAACTCTTTAAGAGCAAATAGATTAGCTCCATGCTGAGAGTTTGTGAATACATAAGAGGACGTTTGATATAAGGGGACGGCTCTTGATAAGGTTTCTCTGTCTACTTCCTGACCTGCGTGAACTTGTAATGTCTCAAACTTTAAATTAGTAATACTCATTATTATAGAATTAAATTAGTAGAAAGTTTAGTATTTGTACGCTAATCCAACAGGTGTGCTTACTCCATACTTAGTGTAAAGTGTAAAGTAAGCTAACGCATCAGGCCGGTTGAAAGGCTTTTAGCCAATAAGTCTGATAAGTAATCCGTGTTGCGAATAACGGACTCGGAAAGGCATTTCTGAAAGAGTTGTACTATCATGGTTTTTTTAATTTATATTCTCAGCTTTATTGCTGAACAGGAATTGGCACCTTCTCCGCGTTCGGTTAGGTTGTCAGTGGGTCATAGAGCCTGTCTCTCGCCACTTCTTTATAAATCAAAACCTTTTTAAGGGGTATTGATGAGATACTTTTGTATCAGCGATCCAAATAAAAGAAAAGCATTTCAAAAAACCTAATTCATAGGCGACTTTTTATCCTAATGACTCTTTGATTACGGTTGTATGGTGCTGGTTTCATGCGTTTGTTGTAGTTTTGTTCCATGATAGAAGGGCAAGACACAGCATTTTTATTGTCAGATAAATCGTTAGATAAAGAACTTAAAACAATTGCTGAAAAAGTTCATTCAGGTGAAAGAATATCGTTTGATGAAGGGGTAACTCTTTTCGAAAAAGCAGAGCTTGGTTATTTGGGCATCCTTGCTAATTCGGTTCGCTATCGTCGGCATGGTACAAAAACCTATTTTAATCGTAATTTTCATATTGAACCAACTAATCTATGTGTTTACGACTGTAAGTTTTGTTCGTATTCCAGGCTTATAAAGGAAAGGGAAGAAGGGTGGGAGTTGTCCTTACAGCAAATGCTGGATATCGTAAAGTCTTATGATGATCAACCTGTTACAGAAGTTCATATTGTAGGAGGTGTATTGCCTCAGTATGACCTGTCTTTTTATACAGAACTGTTTGCAAAGATTAAACAGCACCGTCCCGAACTTCACGTGAAGGCCCTTACGCCTGTCGAGTATCATTATATATTTAAAAAAGCAAAGGTTGATTACCAGGCGGGAATGAGACTTATGAAAGAAGCAGGGTTGGAGTCAATGCCGGGCGGTGGAGCTGAAATTTTTCATCCCGACGTAAGGAACAAGATTTCCAAGGACAAATGCAATGCCGATCAATGGCTTGAAATACATGAAATATGGCACAATCTGGGTATGCGATCAAATGCTACTATGCTCTATGGCCACATAGAGGAGTTTTGGCACAGGGTCGATCATATGGAACGCTTGCGTCAGTTACAGGACCAAACTAAAGGCTTCCAGGCTTTTATTCCATTGAAGTTTCTTAACAAGGATAATCAGATGAGCAATGTACCGGAAGTTTCAGTTATCGAAGATCTTCGGAATGATGCCATTGCTAGAATATATATGGACAACTTTGATCATATAAAGGCATACTGGGCGATGATCAGCCGGAGTACCGCTCAACTTTCGCTAAACTTTGGCGTTGATGATATCGATGGCACGCTAAATGATACGACGAAAATATACTCAATGGCAGGAGCTGAGGAGCAAAATCCTGCCATGAGCACTCAGGATCTTGTTAAACTTATAAAAAAGGTTGGTATGCATCCAATAGAAAGAGACACTTTATATAACGTCCTTATGGATTACGAAAACTTTGACTTTAGTAAAAGTAATGCTAGTGAGTACAATGAGTTGCCCCTTATAAAGTAGTTGCGAAAGAATGGAGAAACTGATTTACATTATAAGGCATGGAGAAACAGATTTGAACAGGCAAGGTATCATGCAGGGCCGGGGAGTAGATGCTGATTTAAATGAAAGAGGGAGGTGTCAGGCTGAAGCTTTTTATAATAGATACAAAGACGTCGCATTTGACGAAGTAATTACTTCAACCTTAAAACGCACGCACCAAACTGTATCAAAGTTTACCGAACAGGGGATTCCCTGGGTCCAGTATTCAGGTTTGGATGAAATCGCCTGGGGTAAGTATGAAGGGAAGGAAAGCAGTGAGGAGCTTAGAGCTGATTTTAAAATTATGCTTGAACATTGGTCTTCAGGCAATCTTTCATTTAAGTTTGAAGGAGCAGAAAGTCCTCTCGAGCTTAAGGAAAGACAACTGGAGGTACTTGAGACTCTCATTAAAAACGATCAGTCAGAAAGAATTCTAATATGCATGCATGGAAGAGCAATGCGTATCTTTTTATGTCTTCTGCTCGACAAACCCCTCAGTATGATGAACGATTTCCAGCATACTAATACAAGTCTTTATATTTTGCGATACGACGGCAAGCACTTTCACATGATTGATTTTAACAATACCGATCACCTAATTGAATGTGAAAAAGATTAAGATTTCAGCGGTTTCATATACTAATACGAAGCCTTTTGTCTTCGGTTTTGACCATTATACAGGTTTTCTGGATTCTGTAGACCTTACCTACGACGTCCCCTCAGTATGTGCTCAAAAACTAATTGATAATGAAGTGGATATAGGACTCGTACCGGTGGCCGCTCTTCTTGATATTCCAAATTACCAGATTATATCTGACTATTGCCTTGGGGCGAATGGTAAGGTAAACTCAGTTTATATTTTTAGCAATACAAAGCCTATTGAAGAAATAAAGTCTTTAAAGCTGGACTGGCACTCCCGCAGTTCAAATAACCTGGCTAAAGTGCTTCTTAAATACCACTGGAAAATAGAGCTTGATTACCAGGAGGACGGTCCTGCAGATGCATTTGTAGAAATAGGTGATAAAACTTTTGGAAAGGCTAAGAGCTACAAATATGTATACGATCTTTCGGAAGAATGGATGAAGTTCACAGGGTTGCCCTTTGTGTTTGCTGTTTGGGCGGCAAATAAGCTAATTTCAGAACCCGATATAGCTTACTTTAATGCAGTGCTAAAGTATGGATTAGACAACAGAGAAACCTTATTAAGAGAGATGCCCTTAAGTTCCGACATTGATCTAAGGGAGTACCTGATGAATAATATCGACTATTACTTAGATGAAGCTAAATTGAAGGCTCTAAATCTCTTTCACCAATATATGAGGTCATTGTGATGAAATATTCTCTGTCGATTTCTAAATGATAACGGTCCGATGATTTATTTGCTTAGTCTTTTATTCAGGAAAACAATATATTCACTTGTTAGCTATTTAAGTACTGTATAACGGTTCATTGTATAGATTATACCATAAGCAGCGCATTTGTCATTTTCTGAAAATGCTTAGCTAAATTTGTTTAATTCAATTCCATTGGAAATCTTTGTAGCATTTGCAAAGGAGCTCTTTATATTTGTAATTTCCAGAATGGTACTATATGCCTGATAAACATACCTTTACAAAGTCTTCTATTATCTAGTTAATTCTTATAATTAATATTATGTTAAATTAAACGGCTATAAGTCACTCCTTAATAGACTTATTAAAACTTTATGATCAACTGCAGGGTTTTCTCAGAAATGAGCAAGTAATATTATGAGGTCAATTTGGAAAGGTTCTATCAGCTTTGGTTTAGTTAACATACCAGTTAAATTATATTCAGCAGTACAAAACAACACTCTACCTTTGGATATGCTAGATTCCAGGGACCATTCTAAGATACATTATAAACGTGTGAATGAAAAAACCGGTAAAGAAGTTCCCTATGATAAAATTGTTAAGGGCTTTTTACATGAAGAAGATTATATTATCCTAGAAGAAAAGGACTTCGAGGATGCTAGTCCGGAAAAAACAAAAATGATTGAAATAGAGAATTTCATAGAAAAGGCTGATATAGATCCGATATACTACGAAACTTCTTATTATGCCGAGCCTGAGACGCAAGGTAAAAAAGCTTATGCTCTCCTATTGAAGGCGATGCAGGAAACTAAAAAAGCCGGACTAGCCAGATTCGTTTTGCGAAGTACAGAAAACCTGTGTGTGATTCATTCTATTGGAAATGTAATTGTCATAACAAAGATCAGATTTGCTGATGAGATACGATCTGCTGAAGATATTGAAGCAAATACAGACGTTAGCATAAGTAAAAAAGAGTTGGATATGGGTATTGCCCTCATTAATCAGTACAGTAGCGAATTTAGTATAACCGAATTTAAAGATGAGTATCACGAAGAACTTAAGCGAATAATTGACGCAAAAGCAAAAGGACAGCGGCCGACCATTAAAAAGCTCAAGCCCAAAAAAGACGTTGGTGATGATTTGTATAAACAGCTCATTCAGAGCTTGGATGTCAAGAAAAAGGGCGCTTAAGCTATTCTGTGCAGCCTTGTTTTACTTCGGCAATGTTAAGCGGGAATATAGCTTAAACATTACAATAACTAAAATNNATTTTAGTTATTGTAATGTTTGGAGAACCGGCTAAAGAGCTTTCAGTTTTTCATCAATTTCTTTAACCTTCGCCTCATTTTTCTTAATTGTATAATAAGTCTTAAGGTTCTTAAGGGCTATTTCAGACTTAGGATTAAGTTCTACAGTTTTAGCCAAATAAGGGAAAGCACGGTCGAACTCTGCCTGAGCTTTTTTCATGGCAGCTGCATATTCAGTCTGCTTGTTTGCAGGCAGTTTATTAGCAGCATTATACAAATCGATACCACTATTCATAATTAACCCGCCAATATTTGTATAGGCATCAGAATAATTCGGATCAATTTCTATTGCCTTTTTATAAGCCTCCTCGGCTTTTTTTGTATCATTGGAAGCGTTGTAAGCAATACCCAGGTAAAAAGGATATAATTTATTCGTTGGCTCCTTAGTCATTTGAGCTGTGATTTTTTCAATCACTTCCTTCTGTCTGCCCGCCATCAGACTATATTCAATTTCCCTTGTAGCGAGATCAGAGCTTTTAGGAAACTTTGACGCCCCCTCTCCTGCTATCCTGATTGCTTCCGCAGTATCTTTCTGTGTAGCATATAAATAAGAGAGATTTGCATAAACGTTTTCAAGGTTAGAAAAATTCGATACCGGAAGTACTTCTTTGAACTTATTGATAGCGTTTTTATAATCCTTCGCCTGCATCGCAGCTACACCGGCATAATAATTAAGTGTTGTGTCTTTTGGAGCATAGGTGCTTCCTTTATCAAATTCTTTGTAAGCTTCCACAAAGTTGTTCTTTTGATAAAAGTCTACTCCTTTAACTAAATGACTCTGAGCCAGCATTAATGATGCGCGCTCAATATTTGCTTTGTTGGCACCAGCTTGATCTAACTCTTTAGCTTTATTCAAGGAGTTTAGGGCTTCCGTTGCCAGACCTGGGTCAGCGTTTGGAGCTGCAGCCATATCAGAATAAATCATTGCTCTGTAAGTCCACGTTAATGGATCATTCTTGGTTTTATCATGCTGAGATGCTTTATCAATAGCTTCCTTAGCGGACTTAATTTTAGGTTCAGCCAAATTGGGTGATGCTGCTTTTAGTGTAGTATAGCTGTCGTAATCTGATTTAGCAGAATTAAGAGCCGATTTTTGTCCGAAAGCAGTTATGGAGAAGCCCACAAACGCTATAGACATTATTAACGCTTTAGTATTCATAGTTTTAGTTTAAAATAAATTGTTTAAGCTTATTGTTCGTTTTTTCAAGTTCAACCATATCACCGGTAGTGTCATATAGAACCTTAAGCGCTTTCAATACATTTGAAGAGTTCGGGTCTATTTCACTAGCCTGAGTTAAGTACTTCGATGCCAGCTCAAGGTCCTTTTCTTTACCTGAAGTACTTGATAAGTATGAGTTTAAATAAAGTAAGCCCAGAGAATAGTTTCCTTCAAAGCTATTTCCATCCAGACTAACAACTTTTTTATAATACTGTTCAGCCTTATTTCTTTTACCGCTTACGTCTAAAGAAAATCCAGCCAGGTAGTTCAGGCTAACGTTGTCCGGCTCGAGAGATAACGCTTCATAAATCAGAGCTTCAACCATTTGATATGATTCATTATCAGCATACTTGTTTATCTCTTTAAATAAGAGATCTTTGTGCTTCGGGAACAGCCGTCTCCCTGCCCTTAACACTTCCAAAGACAGATTGGGGTCCCGTATATCATACAGGTTGGAAAGCGCCAGAAAATACTCGGGCTTAGCCTTGTCTTTGTTATCAATTAACTGTTCATAATATATTATCGCTTTGGATTGATATCCAAGCTGTTCACTTAACAAAGCCAGATTATGCTTAACCAAGTAAACATCTGAATCTAGTGAATCTACGAACGAATAGGCTTTGTAAGCATCTGCATATTTAAACGCTTTCATCGCCTTATTAGCCCTTACAAGGCCCGCCTTTTTTAGCTGAAGCATTACAAAATCTACCTCAGACTGGAACTCACTATTGACTTTCTTAGCTTTTATAAGATTTAATGTTTCGAGGGTAATATCAATAGGGTCTTTTTTATAAGAGAGCTTCTTTGTGGAATCGGCGAAAGCCAATGAAGAGTAGATCAAACCTTTAGTTAAATTTAATCGATAGTTCAACGAGTCTTTCTTTACTTTAAAAGATTGATCAATGAAACCTTTTGCCTTTTCGAGGTAAGAAAAATCATTCTTGCGAGTATACAACGCGAAGTTATTTAACGCCTCTTTAGCAGGCGCCTGAGCAAATGTCAGAGCATGTGTTACAAATAATAAAACAAAAGTTAAAAGCTGCTTCTTCATTAAAAATCAGATATTACTCTAACGTTTCATCAGAGCTATTCGTATTATCAGTTATATCTTCCTCATCACCTTCATCCAGGTTTTCATTAATTAGCTCTTCCCCGTCAGTTACTATTATGTCATGATCCAGTTCGTCTTCTTCATGTTCAACTTTCGCAATTGAAGCAATTTCATCATCTCCTTTAAGCGTGATCAGTCTTACACCTTGAGTAGCTCTACCCATAACCCGAAGCTGATCCACCCCTATTCTTATTACAATGCCCGATTTATTGATTATCATCAGATCATCAGTATCAGTTACATCTTTAATAGCAACAAGGGATCCGGTTTTCTCCGTAACATTAAGAGTTTTAACACCCTTGCCTCCTCTGTTTGTCACCCTGTAGTCGTCAATACTGGTGCGCTTACCATATCCTTTTTCAGAAACAACCAAAACACTCACATCTGTATTTGATATAGTAATCATACCAATCACTTCATCCTTTTCATCAGCGAGTGTTACACCTCTAACACCTGTAGCTGTACGGCCCATAGGTCTTACTGTTGACTCATTGAAGCGGATAGCACGGCCTGAACGAAGAGCCATAACGATTTCGCTGCTACCATCTGTAAGATTAGCCTCTAATAACTGATCGCCTTCAACAATATTTATCGCGTTTATACCATTAGATCTTGGACGTGAATAGGCCTCCAGAGATGTCTTTTTTATAGTTCCCTTACGAGTACACATTATGATAAAGTTATTCTCAAGATATTCCTGATCCTTGAGGTTCTTAACCTTAATGTAAGCCTTAATCTTTTCGTCTTTAGGAACATTGATAATATTTTGTATCGCTCTTCCCTTGCTGATACGGGTTCCTTCGGGAATTTCAAATACCCGAAGCCAGAAACACTGTCCGCCTTCAGTAAACAGAAGCATGTAGTTGTGGTTGGAAGCAATAATTATATGTTCAATAAAGTCCTGGTCTCTCGAATTTGATCCTATCGAACCCTTGCCTCCTCTGCCTTGCTTGCGGTATTCGGTTAAAGGAGTACGTTTAATATAACCTTCCCTTGATATGGTTATTACTACCTCTTCGTCCTCAATGAAATCTTCCATGGTCATATCCTCTGCGGAATGAACAATGGTAGTTCTCCTTTCATCTCCATACTTGTCTTTTATCTCATTGAGCTCATCCTTTATAATCTGCATCCTTAAGTTAACATCGGCAAGCAATGATTTAAGGTAGGCTATAGTAGCCATCAGCTCGTCAAACTCAGCCTTTATCTTATCGCGTTCCAAGCCGGTGAGCCTCCTTAAGGTCATATCAAGTATAGCCCTCGCCTGAAGATCTGAAAGAGAGAAACTCTCCATTAAGCCTGTTCGTGCCTCCTCCGGTGTAGCGGAGCTGCGAATAAGCTTTATTACTTCATCCAAATGGTCGAGAGCAATTAACAAGCCTTCAAGAATATGTGCTCTTTTTTCAGCTTCTGCAAGTTCAAACCTTGTACGGCGAATAACCACTTCGTGGCGGTGATCAACAAAATGACGAATCAGGTCTTTCAGATTCAGCATTTCAGGGCGGCCGTGAACCAGTGCAATATTATTCACACTAAACGACGTTTGAAGCGCAGTATACTTATATAAGTTATTCAGTATGATAGACGCATTTCCATCGCGCTTAATTTCGTAAACAATACGCATCCCATCTCTGTCCGACTCATCTCTGATCTCTGATATACCCTCAATTTTCTTTTCATTAATTAATTCTGCGGTCCTCTCAATCATCAGAGCCTTGTTAACCTGATAAGGAATTTCGGTTACAATAATTCGTTCGCGATCGTGACCATGTACTTCGATTTCTGCTTTTGCACGAATAACAACCCTACCCCTGCCTGTTTCATAGGCATCTTTTACTCCAGCATGACCGTATATTATACCGCCCGTAGGAAAATCCGGTGCCTTTACATACTTCATCAGACCTTCCACCTCGATATCGTTATCTTCAATGAAAGCAATGGTAGCCTCAATTACCTCATTAAGATTGTGAGGAGCCATGTTCGTTGCCATACCCACGGCAATACCCGACGATCCATTAACAAGAAGATTGGGTATTTTAGATGGCAGTACAGTTGGCTCTTCGATAGAATCGTCAAAGTTAAGCTGATAATCTATCGTGTCTTTGTTGATGTCAGCGAGCATTTCTTCCGCAAGCTTCTTGAGCCTTGCTTCGGTATAACGCATCGCAGCTGGACTATCACCATCCACCGATCCAAAGTTTCCCTGACCGTCAACAAGCGGGTATCTAAGGCTCCAGTCCTGAGCCATACGAACCATAGTATCATATACTGATGAGTCCCCATGAGGGTGATACTTACCTAATACATCTCCGACAATACGGGCCGACTTCTTATGTGGTTTACTACTGGTTACGCCAAGGTCCAGCATGCCATATAAAACACGACGGTGAACCGGCTTTAAACCATCTCTTACATCAGGAAGAGCCCTTGAAACAATTACAGACATCGAATAATCGATGTATGCAGATTTCATTTCTTCTTCAATATTTATAGGAAGTATTCTGGATTTTTGAGGTAAAATATGTTCGTTTTCAGTGTCTTCTGCCATCGTTTGATAGTTCCAAATGAATATAATTTCTCCAAATAAATGGATAAGCGCGAAGATAATAAATTATAACGACGAATGACATAGGTGTGGAAAGTATGGCCTGTCTAAAACCTGATACAGATGTTATAAGAACAACGATTCTATAGTTTTTGCTAACTTGCCTTCAATAACGTTAAGAAGGAATGATCGTTTCTGAAACTACCTTAAAATGGGGCATGCGTTTTTACCCACCGCTATTGCTTCAGTCAATCTGGGTAAGAAGATTTAAGAAAGACTTTAAAGGTATTGAGGTAAAAATCATTAAGAGTATCGTTAATATTAACTTTAACCGCTCGATATTTGGAGGCACCATCTATTCAGCTGCAGATCCCGTCTATCCTGTTTTATACTATCAGATAATGAAACGCAAGGGTCTCAATGTTATGGTATGGCAGAAAGCAGGCGCGATAGAATTCATAAAGCCAGGATATCAAAGTTTATATTTCTCGGTAGATCTTTCTGAAGAAGAAATAATTGAAGCCTATAACACATTACAACAACATGGCAAGTTTGTAAAAACTTATATTATTGAGATTACAGACAAGTTAGGAGCAGTTTGCTCAAGGGTAGAAAGTACAGTCTATATCCGCAAGCGTTAAAACATCTTAAAACACAAAGCAAATATATATCTTAAGATGAATTTAAAACCTCACCAGATAAAGCAATTGATCATACAAGGCGAAGGGGCTTACGTTGACTTTAAAAAAACAATAACTTCCTGCTCTAAAATAGCTAAAACCTTAGTAGCATTTGCCAATAATAAAGGTGGGTGCTTACTTGTAGGCGTAAGCGATGACGGCACCATAAAAGGTGTAAAATCTGAAGAAGAGGAAAAATATATGCTCACTAAGGCAGCTCATTTTTATTGTAAGCCCGCTTTGGAAGTCTCATTCCAAGAAGTCTATTTTGAGGATCGCCTACTCTTAGTTGCTGAAGTAAAAGAAAGCGATATAAAGCCACATTATTCCTTAGGAGATGACAATAAGTGGTGGGTGTATGTACGGGTGAAAGACAAAAGCCTGCTTGCAAGCAAGATCGTTGTAGACGTCCTTCGAAGAGAAAACAAAGACGAAGGAATAAAAATAGAATACTCAAGCAAAGAAAAGGCATTGCTTGAATACCTAAACAAAAATGAACGCATAACTGCAAAGGAGTATAGCCAGATGCTGAACCTTTCACGAAGGACATCTCAGCGAATACTCGTCAATCTGGTGCTATTAGGACTCATAAGAGTACATACTACCGAAAAAGAAGAGTTTTATACAGGCTTATAAATCCCGTATTAAAGCTCACAAAAGAACGTCAATCCTTTCCCCTGGCAGTAACAAGCAGTACGATACCTGCAACAGTTAGCACCCCCCCAAAATAAGGCGGCCAGTTTAATGTTTTTTGCTTATCAGCAGATATTTCTATCGGTCCGGCATCAATAACCTTTTCCTTTTTCGTGTAAGTTACACTCCCAAGTATCAGCATCGCAAGTCCCGCGATAATAAGAATTACACCCCATGTCTTTTTCATACGTATATCAGTTAGCTAATTATGAAACAGCATCAAGATACAAAAGTTTAAATCTTCGAGTTTATATTCCACCCTTCGAGGTAATCACTCACCCTTTTGAGAAACATTCCACCTAAAGCTCCGTCAACAACCCTGTGATCGTAGGACATCGAAAGAAATATTTTATGTCTGATAGCAATGACATCGCCAAACTCAGTTTCTATAACAGCCGGCTTTTTCTGAATAGCACCTATCGCCAGTATGGCGACCTGAGGCTGGTTTATAATCGGCACTCCCATTATATTGCCAAATGTACCGATGTTCGTAATAGTAAATGTGCCATTTGCAACCTCATCAGGTTTTAATTTATTGTTACGAGCGCGAGAAGCAAGATCATTTACAGACAGGCTGAGCCCAAGCAGATTAAGCTGATCAGCATTCTTAATAACTGGTACAATTAAATTTCCCGAAGGTAAAGCAGTAGCCATGCCAATATTTATGTCACGTTTTTTTATAATACGATTACCATCAACAGAAACGTTGATCATAGGCATATCTTTAATTGCTTTCGCAACTGCTTGAATAAAAATCGGCGTATAGGTTAATTTCTCACCCTCACGTGTCTCGAAAGCTATCTTTGTTTTCTCCCTCCATTTTACAATATTCGTTACATCTGCTTCTATGAAAGAAGTCACATGCGGAGAGGTTTTCTTACTCATAACCATGTGCTCTGCGATTAGCCTGCGCATACGATCCATCTCAATAATTTCATCGCCTGAAGAAGGTTGTATCAAATTAACAGACTCATTAACTTTCGCATCCCGATGACTAATACCTATAGGCTCTGTTCTTTCAGCATGCAGCGAGGAATCAGACTTCCGCTTTTCGGCGGATCTGATATATGCAATGATATCCTCCTTAGTAACTCGTCCGTCCAAACCCGTGCCAGGTATGGCATTTAGATCTTCTGCGGATATCCCCTCCTGAGCCGCAATGCTTCTTACAAGGGGAGAATAGAACCTTCCTGTTTCATGAGGTCTTTCATCGTTATGGCGCATCTGAGCTGAAGATATATGCTCTACTCCCGGAATTGCTCCGCTTAGTTCAGTTTCTTCAGCAACATCTTTGGCGACCTCCGTATAAGCGCCTGATAAAAGCTCCTTTTCTTCCTCCTCCGTTTCAATAATTGCTATTACCGAACCCACCCTAACCACATCATCAACAGCGGCAATCTGTTTTACAAGCTTTCCACTAACAGGGCTGGGCACCTCAGAGTCAACTTTATCGGTTGAAATTTCTACTACTGCTTCATCTTCCTGAATTGTGTCCCCCGGTTTTTTCAACCAGTTGGTAATTGTTGCTTCAGCAACACTTTCACCCATTTTTGGAAGTAGCAGTTCAATTTGAGCCATGGCAATTATTTTTTGACTAACAACAAAAATACATCTTTAAAAATTAACCTAAACGGAATGCAGCAGTTTAAACAGCAATACAATCGCGTTAATTGCAGACCGCTCAATGTTCTGAAGCCTTCTTCCCGTAAGTAAAAGCTTCGTGGCAAGTGTTTTATGTCTTGATCCGGCCGCAATCCAAATTGTCCCAACAGGCTTTTCTTCAGATCCACCTCCAGGCCCGGCAATCCCCGTAATGGCAATTACATAATCCGAGCCATGGTTATTTAAAGCACCTGCAAGCATTTCCATAACCACCTCCTCACTTACTGCACCATACACCGCGAGAGTGTTAGCCGATACACCAAGCATGGTTTCTTTAAGGCTGTTTGAGTAAGAAACAGCAGCACCCCTAAATACCCTGCTGGCACCATCGTGCCTGGTAAGTAAATGCGAAAGATACCCTCCTGTACAACTTTCGGCTACAGAAAGTGTTAAGCCTCTTTGAGTCATTAGCCGTAGTAAAGCTAGTTCCAAAGGAATGTCCTCAACAGCAAAGACATGTTCAGGTATACGTTTCTTAATTTGCTCTATAACCTGTTCTATCTCACTTTTTAAAAGCGCAGCATCCCTGCCGTAACCACTTAGCCGCAAACGAACCTGACCGAGCTTGGGCAAGTAGGCCAGTTTAATACCCTCCGGCAAATTGTCTTCTATCGGAGCAATTGTCTGAGCCAGTAACGATTCGCCAATGCCGGCAGTAAGTATCGTATGGTGGTAAATCGCCGATTGATCTAATCGCTTTAGCAGGCGCGGCAATACCTCTTCCTCAACCAGATACTTCATTTCAAATGGCACTCCCGGTAAGGATACATATACCTTTCCAAGATGCTCAAACCACATACCGGGGGCTGTCCCATTTACATTGACAAGCACGCTGCAATTAGCCGGAACGTCAGCTTGCTGTTCATTCACTTCAAGTAAAGCTCTGTTAGAGGTTAAAAATATCTTGCGTACATTCTCTAGAGCGGCCTGATTTCGTATGAAACCAACACCAAAGAACTCAGCAAGCGCCTTCTTCGTGATATCATCTTTAGTAGGCCCCAAACCGCCTGTAATTACAATAACATCAGCTTTCACATCGCTAAGCGCATCGGCTATTGCCTCCTTTTTATCAGAAACGGAACGAATCTGAACTATTTCAATATTACACTCATTAAACTTTTCACCTATCCAGGCTGAATTAGTATCAACTATCTGACCTATCAATATCTCGTCGCCGATGGTAATTATTTCAGCTGTCATAATGCGTTTTTAAGAAAGCACGTTTAAAAACTGGTATTTAAGGGAGACGCGCTCCTCTTGGTTATCTTGAGGTCTTGCAGGATGGACGAGCGAACCCTCAAATCCACGCTGTAGCTTTTGTACATACCAAAAGGAACCCAGCGAAACGAAAGATCCCAGCAATGCAAGTCTCGATGGATACTAAAGTCTGTGGTACTAAACTTATTCGCCTTAAAGTCAAATCCCGAGTTAAACGCAATCTTCCATTTAGGAGTCAGGCTAAAGTCTCCATTGAAATTTAATGTATTGTCTATAGTCTTAGTTACCCCGTTATTATAGTAGCCCATGCTGTANNACTGATATTCCAGGGAACATTGAAATCAACAAAGTAATTCGGATTATTAAGTATATCCCTGACATCCTGTTGTTGCGACGGCGTTAAACCCGGGTCTTCCTGCTTATCCCTCAAGTTATCATTTCGCTCCTTAAGCTTAGCAGAATTAAAATTAAAATTAGTTGATAAGAAGAAACGGGATAATCTTGGAAACTTACCATCGGCAAACGTATACCTGTCAACCCTGTTTACCATCGAACCATTACGCTCTACCTGATATGGGTCAAATTCGCCCCCAAAGTTTACGCCCATTTTCTGTTTAAAAAAAGAAGTACGGCCACTAAAATTAATCGGTGAAAGTTTAAAAGACTCTGCAGCAAAGTTATATCCGCTGCTAAAGCTAAGACCTTCAATAATAGGAATCTTCTCATATACGCTGCCCGTATCTGTCTTAGCCCTTACCTTAGCTTCAATATTGTTATCGATTGAAAAACTAAGTGAAGCTGAGCGCCCGGAACCTGGTCCGCCAGAAGGCGAATTTTCAAATACTGAATAGCGCCTGTTAGAATAAAACGGACTTGTTGGGTCGGTTACCAAATCTTGAGGAACCCCCTCGATTTCTTTGTAAAAGCCGAACCTCGAACTGCTAAAATCAGGACGATAGCTAAAGCTCGCCGTAGGAGTCACTACATGTCGCAAGGCAACAACACGACCTTTTTTAAAAGTAGCCATTCCATAAAGCTTTGTAGAAAAGCCTCCGCTCACCCCATAGTCGTAATTTCTTTTAAAGCCAGTAACAGTATCGGTTGCCACCTGGTTGCTTGCACTGGGGTCATAATAGCGACGTATTGTTTGAAACGCCCATCGTTCGTTGTAATTTACGCTGGTATTGAAGTTCAAAACTTTTAAAACGTTAAGATTCAAGCTTACTGGTATTGAATGCTGAATGCCGCTCTGAAGCTTTTTAAGGGTTTCTTTTTTAAATAAAAGACTGTCTTTTGTGTCTATCCTGTTAGTACCCTGTGAGCTGTAACCAACTGAAATTCGCTGATACCACTTTTGTTCTCCTGCCCTGTCCTTTCGGTCAAAAGGGTTTAAAGTAGACATACTAAGGTTATAACTTGGAAAATCGATACCAACCATGCCGGTATTTAAATCCTGCCGGTGACTTAATGTAGTGGTAAAATTAAACAAGCCGTCTATAAATGTGGTGCCATAGTTGATACTCGAAGACATACTGTTGTTAGTAAGGTTACGGATATTATAATATCCGTTATCATTCGTATTTCTATAGTATTTACTTGTGCCGAAATTCACACTTGCTCCAAATGTAGTACCGGGATTAGCAGAGTTATCCTGCACATGCGACCATTGTATGCGAAAATCTTTTGCAGCTTTGTTGTCAGGAGTTCCTTTTATAGCGTTTGGGTCTTTGGTTTCCGCGTAGCTAAGGTTAACCGATCCATTATGCTTATAGTTTTTACGGTAACGCCCAATTGTACTTACGCTGTAAGAACCCTTGCTATAGAGCGTTCCCGTTATGTCCGCGTCCCAGTAATCGTTAATACCCAGATACCAGCCAATTCCATTCATATAAAAACCGCGCGTGGCATCTTCCCCAAAAGACGGGAATCGAAAGCCCGAAGCTCGCTTATTTGTTTTAGGGAAAAAGCCAAAAGGCACCCCTAATGGAGTAGGTATGTGTTCTATCACAAGATAGGCCGGGCCGCTTACCACCTGTTTATCCGTAATGATGCCTTTAGTTATATGAATACCAAAGTGAGTGTGAGGTTCCGGAAGGTTACATGTGCTGTACATGCCGTCCTTTATAAACCCCTCGTCATACTTATTCTTTTTAAACTGGCTCGCCTGAATATAACCGCCATCCATTGACGTCGCAGTACCATAAGCTTTTCCTTTTTTTGTCTCAAAGTTAAAAACCACAGAGTCTGTAGTAACAGGTTCATCAGAGCCCTGTTTGAAAATAGGCCGACCCCTGTACACATTCTTTTTGTCATTCAGGCCGCTGGCAAACAGCAGCTTTTGCTTTTGATCAATGCGTATATACTCGGCATCAAGTTCGAGGTCTTCATAATGAATCCTTCCCTTGCCGTATAAATGAATGGTACTTTTATCAACGTTAAAGCGTATCGAATCCTGAGCAGAATACTCTATATTAGATGTCAGGCCCGAAGCCGTCTTTGCATTAGCACTGTCAGTCTTTAATGTATCACTCGTTTGTATCCTGATAGAACCCCTCTTGGCAGTATCCTGCACGTTTTTTGTTTGAGCAAAAAGTTGAGTACCTATACCTATTAATACAAGTATGAATATGTTTCTCACAAAAAAACTAGCGATAAATTTCAAATTTGCTTTTGTATATTACTTTTGCAAGTATATGCGGTACAAAACTAGTGAAATTATGCTATTCAGAAGATTGATTTGTTGTTTGACCTGCCTGATTGTTGCTTTTTTGTTTAGCTCCTTCAAATCCGGTTCCACTCGCCTTCCTTACAAAGTTAAAACCATTGTGTTAGACGCCGGCCACGGCGGGCGCGACGGAACAACCAGAGGCTTGATTGCCCGCGAAAAAGATATTGCTTTACAGGTTGCCTTGCGACTGGGGAAAGCGCTCGAAGAAAACATTCCGGATATCAAGGTTGTATATACCCGCACAGAAGATGTGTTTGTGCCACTGTACGAAAGAATAGGCCTTGCTAATAAAATTAAAGCAGATCTGTTTATATCTATTCACTGCAACTCAATGCCGTCCAACATGCGCAATCGTACCGCGGTAAAGGGTGTGGAAACCTTTGTATCCGGTTCGGGTAGGCTCGACGAACAAAATACTGCTATACTAGAAAACCAGTCTATATTGTATGAAAAGAACTATAAGGAAAACTATGAGGGCTACGACCCTAAGGATCCCGAAAGCATCATTATATTCTCCTTGCTTAAAAACGCCTATCGTGATCAAAGCATACGTTTAGCTACTTTCATACAAAACGAATATGTAAGTACCGGGCGCATAAACAGAGGCGTAAAAGAACAGAGCCTCGCGGTTCTGGCAAAGGCAGGAATGCCCTCTGTGCTTACTGAGATAGGATTTATTAGTAATCCGGAAGAAGAAGAGTACATGGTTTCTGAAGCCGGGCAGACAGAGATTGTAAACTGCCTTGTAAAAGCTATACAAACCTATAAAAAACAGGTAGAACTCAACTAGTTCTAAAAATTACTATTGTAAAAACATTTGTAGACTGTTATTGCTTTAGATATAGCTAGTATATTTGAATCTTATCAGCATATATTTATCTAATAACTCATTTAATGAAAATTTCTAACGAAACTAAAGTAGGAGTTCTTGCTGCTATTGCTATTGCTGTATTAGTATTAGGCTATAACTTTCTTAAAGGAAATGACGTATTTTCCAGAGAACAAGAGTTTTATGCTCAATATGAAAATGTAGAAGGCCTGGCAGTATCAAACCCTGTTCTTGTAAACGGATTTCAAATAGGGCGGGTTTCTCAGCTCAACCTTCAAAGCAACGGAATGATTGTTGCCCAGCTCAAAATAAATCCGGGTTATAATATTCCCACACGCACCATTGCCCGCCTGGAAAGCACCAGTCTGCTTGGCAGCAAAGCTATAGTGTTTGATCTGGGTACAAACAAAGAATTAGCCAAGAGCGGCGATACGCTTATGGCCAATGTTCAAAAGGACCTTTTGCAACAAGTAAAGCCGGTACAGCTTAAAGCCGAAGCGATGATTGGGAGGCTGGATTCTATATTAACCTCTCTTAACTCAACCATCAATCCGCAGTTCCAGCGAAACTTTAGCAAAAGCATAGAAAGTATCGCTCACATACTTCAAACCCTTGAAACCACTACAACAAAGGTTGATGGAATGGTAGGCAGCGAGCAAAAGAGACTTACAGCAATATTTGCCAATCTGGAGTCAATATCAGGCAATTTTAGAGCAAACAACCAAAAGATATCAACCATAATGTCCAATCTGGAAACAACTTCAGACAAGTTTGCACGCTACGATTTCGAAAATACCATCAAAAATGCAGACAAGGCCGTTGCCGATATTCAAATGGCAATTAATAAAGTAAATGCCGGGCAGGGCTCCCTGGGTAAGCTTATAACTAACGACAGCTTATACCAAAATCTTAATAATGCATCACAAAATCTTGATCGTTTAATGATTGATCTTAAAGCCAATCCTAAACGCTATGTTAGCTTTTCAGTATTTGGCGGCAGAAAAGAATAACAAGCGTCTAAAATAATAGCTTAAAAGAAGCCCTCCTCATAGTGTACTTATAAGGAGGGCTTCTTTTTATATTATAAAATCAAATAGATAAAAAGCCAGACGGTTTACTTTGTCTTTATGAACACGGCCAAGCAAGGCAAGGACAAGGTGAAATGTAAAAAAGCCACGTCTGCTGTTCATTATATCATGAAAGTAGCGCCTTCCAACGCAAGCTTTGAATTGGGAAAAACACTCTGAGCCTCGAGCAACAGCGGCTCAAGCTCTCTGTAACGGGCAGAAAAATGGCCCAGCAAAAGCTGTCCTACATTTGCTTTTAGGGCTATTTGCCCGGCCTGCAAAGCAGTTGTATGAAAGGTATCTGTGGCTCTGCCCAACAGGTCATGCATAAAAGTAGCTTCATGATACAAAGTATTCACCTCCTTTATTTGTTCTATATAAACCCAGTTGCAAAGTGTATCCGAACAATAGGCGTAAGATCTTGGAGCCGGCGGAGCTGAAGTAAATTCTTCGAACCTATAAACTCTGCCTTCTGCATCTGTAAAGTCCCTGCCTTTTTTCATTGTCTGAATTCCCTCAACGGGCACAGCAGTATTAACAATGCGGGTTTGATCGACTTTTCGCAGGGCTTTCTTTTGAATAAATTTAAACCCCGTACAAGCTATGCGATGCTCAAGTATAATTGTTTCTACCTTTAGGTCTCTGTTTTCAAAAATTACTTCTGGCGTCTTTGCCTGGGTAGCGTAAAAATGTAATGGATACCTCAGTTCGGTTTGCGAATATTTAAACTGTATGTCAAGTATTTCTTTAAGTTCAGCAGGACCATATACGCTCATGGGCTTCGTGCGCCCGTTCAGGTGTAAGGAAGAAAGCAAGCCGATTAAACCCAGATAATGATCGCCGTGCAGATGGCTTATAAAAATAGTGTTAATGCGCTGAGACTTGATGTTATTTCTTATAAGCTGCTGCTGGGTGCCCTCCCCGCAGTCAATAAGAAAAAGCTGTTCGTTTGCATTCAGTATTTGGGCGCTTGGATTGCGGTTAAAAACGGGTGTTGCCGAACTGCTTCCTAAAATGGTAACGTCAAATCTCATTAATAAAAGTTTCTTCTCTAGTTTAGTTCTTCTTTAAGATCTCTTTCAATCTCTTCCATAAAAATAATATCAACTGCTTCTTCCTCAGATGGGACAATTGTTAAAGTGTCTTCAAGCTTTGATATTTTCACCAGCTCACGTACCTGTTTGTTTGCATTGCAAACAACAAAGCTTCCCTTGGCTTGCTCGCATAAACGCTGACCGGTGAGCAGGCATGCCAGTCCCGACGAATCAGCCTCGGTTACAGCAGCCAGGTCAACTATAATATTCCGAATGCCTTCGCTGTTAATAAGCATAAGTTCCGACTTCAATTGAGGCACAATGCTATTATCCATAACCGTGTCCAGAAGCTTAACAGTGGTATACTTTTCGTGTTTGTCTTTTGAAAGTTTCATGTTGTATAAAGTGTGAGCTATTAGTTAAGTCTTTTTAAACTTTCCTCGATATTATTTAATATTCTTTCCTGTACGTGCTCATAGCTAACGCGCCTGAAGGGTTCGCCGGTGATGGTTTCATAGAGTTCAATATATCTCTCGGATATACTTTTAATCAGCTCAGCAGACATAAGAGGCGTTTTTTCACCCTCACGGCCCTGAAAACCATTTTCAATAAGCCACTGCCTTACAAACTCTTTTGAAAGCTGTCGTTGCGGCATATTGCTATTCAGCAGCTCGTAATAGGTATTGCTATAGAAATATCGCGACGAATCTGGAGTATGGATTTCGTCAATGAGGTAAATACGGCCTTCGGCCTTGCCAAACTCGTATTTAGTGTCTACCAAAATCAACCCATGCTCAGCGGCAAGGTCACTGCCTCTCATAAAAAGAGCTTTTGTAAAGGATTCAAGTAACTCATAGTCCTCTGCACTTACGATTCCTCGTTCTATTATTTCCTTCTTGGAAATGTCTTCGTCATGGCCAAAATCAGCTTTTGTGGTGGGAGTGATTATAGGCTGGGGCAGCTTTTGATTTTCCTTTAAGCCTTCGGGAAGCGTAACACCGCAAATACTTCTTTTTCCTTCCTTATACTCTCTCCAGGCATGGCCGGCGAGGTAGCCGCGTATAACCATTTCGACTTTAAAAGGCTCGCATACCCGCCCGATGGTCACGTTAGGATCGGGAACGTCTAATATCCAGTTAGCTACAATATCTTGCGTTGCCATCAGTGCTTTAGAAGCTATCTGATTCAAAACCTGTCCTTTATAGGGAACCGGCTCAGGCAATACCACGTCAAAAGCAGATATCCTGTCGCTTACAACCATAACCAGATAAGAATTATTTACAGTATACACATCTCTTACCTTTCCCTTGTAAAAAGACGTTTGCCCCCTAAGGCTTAACTTTGTTTCTTTAAGTGCGTCCATGCATTATATAAATTCCGCCCGAAGCTATTGATTAAATAATACCTCCCAGTGGTGCCAAATTTAGGTAAATAATGCTTTAGCTGGTAATATCGCCGTAAGCCTTTAATATTCTTCTAACCAGCTTATGCCTTACAACGTCTTCTCCGCTCAGATGAATAATGTCAATGCCTGGTATGCCCTCTAATATTTTAAGTGCTATTTTTAAACCCGACTCCTGTTTTTTAGGGAGGTCAATCTGTGTCACATCGCCCGTAACAATGAACTTCGCTGAAGGCCCCATTCGGGTAAGAAACATCTTTAGCTGCATGTCGGTAGAGTTTTGGGCCTCATCAAGAATAACAAAGCAGTTATCAAGGGTTCTGCCCCGCATAAAAGCCAAAGGAGCAATTTCAATGGTCCGGTTTTCCAGATACATTTTCAATCTTTCAGCAGGTATCATATCATCAAGCGCATCATAAAGAGGACGCAGGTATGGATCAACCTTTTCCTTGAGGTCGCCTGGTAAAAAGCCAAGGTTCTCTCCTGCTTCTACCGCTGGCCGTGTTAATATTATACGCTTGATCTCTTTGTTTTTAAGTGCTCTCACTGCAAGCGCCACAGCAGTATAGGTTTTGCCGGTACCAGCAGGTCCTATAGCAAAAAGTATATCATTTTTATTAATACTTTCTACCATACGACGCTGATTGGCTGTTCGCGCCTTAACCACTATTCCATTGGGTCCAAATACAATGGCTTCACCGCCGCCTGCAGGCTTATTACCAGTCGCCTCGCTGTTTTGTATCCTTCTGCCCAGCAAGCTTTCAAGGTCGTTTGTACTTAAAGCGTGGTATTTTTCAACATGCGCAACCAGAGATTCAAGTTTCGCTTTAAACAAAACCAGCTCGGCTTCATCTCCCAATACTTTTACTTCCGATCCACGCGCTACAATTTTAACTTTTGGAAACTGCTTCTTAATAACTTCAAAGTATTCATTGTTTGCACCCCATAAAATAACGGGGTTAATAGTATCCAGCTCGATCTTTAATTCGTTCAAGTTATCGTTTTTAAGTTTGTAATTTTATATGTTCAATTAAAATTCAATATTTGCAGGACAGATTAATCCTATCACAAGATTAACAATAAATACTTAGACTTTAATGGCTGTAATTACTTTAACAACCGACCTCGGTTACAAAGATTTTTACCAGGCTGCCCTCAAGGGACGCCTTTTAACCCTACTGCCATCTGTTAATGTTGTAGATATAAGTCACCACATATCTCCGTTTAATATTCCCGAAGCGGCTTTTGTTTTAAAAAATGCCTATCATTATTTTCCCAAAGGGACAATACATTTAATAGGGGTTGATGCCGTGTATAAAGATGCTATAAGGTATGTGGCCCTTGAATACGACGGACATTATTTTGTAGGGTCTGACAATGGCATCTTTTCCCTGATGTTCGATCAGCAGCCGGCTCGTGTCTTTGAGTTGAGCATTATTCAGGATCTTAACTATCTTCATTTTTCTTTAACAGATATACTTGCGAAAGCAGCATGCCATCTGGCTTCAGGCGGCGATATTGAACAAATAGGAATTCCTGTAAACAGCCTCGAGGAAAAGGTAAACTTACAACCGGTAATCGATAAGAATATCATAAGAGGGAGTGTAATCTATGTCGATTCTTTTCAAAACGCTATCACTAACATATCTAAAAAGATATTTACTCAGGTACAGCAAAACCGGAAGTTCACCATTTACTTTAAACGCAACGAAACAATTTCTCATTTAAGCTGGCACTACAATGAGGTACCCGAGGGTGAGAAGCTTTGTCTTTTTGGCATAAGCAATTATCTGGAAATTGCTATAAACAAAGGCAATGCAAGTGGTTTGCTGGGCCTATATATTAATGATATTGTGCGGGTAGAGTTTCATTGATGCCGCTGGTTGAAGAGTCCTCTTACTTTAAGAGCCGAGAGCAGGCGGTTTTGCGTGTAGCGTAGTGGGGGCTTGTGGGGCAAGCCCCGCTATCGACAAAGAACAGTTAAAGACCGGAAACCCCCGCGTTCTTACGCGAAAACTTTATTTAAATGCTTGGCGCATTTTTACCCTGGGTTGATACAGCAACTGCGGCAGCGCTTATTAAAAACTTACTTTTGTAGGCTTTCTATAACATAAGTATATGGCTCGTAACAGATTCAATAGCGGAACCGCCACTCAGGAGGAACTGAACAAAGTAAAGATAAATAAACAGAGCTTAAAGACGCTTTCTTACTTACTCACCTACTTAAAGCCATACAAGTGGAAGCTGATTATCGGCTTAATTTGCCTGTTTATATCGAGTTTCACATTTTTAACCATTCCGGCTCTTTTAGGGTCCATTATAGACGCCGCTAAAGGTGAAGATACTCAATGGTTTTTACCCAACGATATTAACCAGATTGGTTTCATTGCTTTCATAATTCTTTTTATCCAAGCTGTAGTGTCTTTTTTCAGAGTACACATTTTTGTAGGCGTGGCCGAGATGTCAATAGCCGATTTGCGTAAAGACACCTATTTCAAGCTTATTACTCTACCAATGGATTTCTTTTCGAACCATCGTGTAGGCGAATTAAACAGCCGCTTATCGGCCGATTTATCGCAAATACAGGATACCTTGACGTCCACTTTGGCTGAAGTGATCAGGCAACTGGTTTTTCTAGCCGGCGGCATAAGTCTGCTGATTTTTGTGTCGCCTCACCTTACTCTTTTTAATATCATTATACTTCCTTTGCTTATTGTTTGCGCAGTTTTTTTTGGTAAAGCAATACGCAAAATATCTAGAAGAGCACAGGATCAGCTGGCAGAATCAAACACCATTGTCGAAGAAACATTGCAAGGAATAGCCAACGTCAAGTCATTTGCAAACGAAGCTTATGAGGCAGGACGTTATGATAACAGCCTGCGCAAGGTTGTAACTATAGCTCTAAGAAGTGCTTCTTTGCGCGCTTCTTTTTCTGCATTTATCATTTTCTGTTTGTTTGGCGCTGTTGTAGGTGTTGTTTGGTACGGATCGGTACTTGTTCAAACCGGGCAGCTATCCATAGGCGATCTTTCTACTTATATAATCTATTCTATGTTTGTAGGTTCGGCTATGGGCACCTTTCCAGACTTGTATGCTAATATTCAAAAGGCGCTTCGAACTACCGAGCGAGTAATCGAAATACTGCATGAAAAGGGCGAACCGGTTTCTATAATTGCTGCAGAAAATGCCACCAAACACAAACTATCGGGTAGTCTGGAGTTTGATGATGTGCGCTTTTTTTATCCGTCGCGCAAAGAAGTTATGGTACTCAAGGGTCTTTCCTTTAGTGCCCGTGCCGGGCAAAAGATAGCCATAGTAGGCCCAAGTGGTGCGGGAAAATCAACCATAGCCTCTCTTATTTTACGATTTTATGCACCCCAGCACGGTTTTATAAGATTTGACGGCAAAGCTTCTGAAGAGTATCCCCTTACAGACATACGAAACCAGGTAGCCATAGTGCCTCAGGATGTACTTCTTTTTGGTGGCTCTATACGCGAGAATATAGCTTACGGCCGACTTGAAGCCAGCGATGAGGAAGTTTACGATGCTGCTAAAAAGGCAAACGCGCATTCTTTTATTATGCAGATGCCCGAAGGATACGACACTATTGTAGGCGAACGGGGCGTTAAACTATCCGGCGGACAAAGGCAGCGCATTGCAATAGCCCGTGCTCTTTTAAAGGATCCTGCCATACTCATTCTGGATGAAGCCACATCTTCTCTTGATTCCGAGTCAGAACGTCTGGTACAGGAAGCCCTANNAGTCAATAATAATAGCGCATCGCCTGTCTACCATCAGAGAAGCCGATAAAATTCTGGTCGTTGATGAGGGACGCGTTGCAGAAAGCGGAACCCATGCTGAGCTCTTGCAGCGTAAAGGCGGGCTGTATCAATACCTGAGTCAGTTGCAATTTGACGAAAAAGCTTAACAGGGCAAAGAGCCTCCCAGGCTTGCACTGTGCCTTGACCCCATTTCAGTAAAGCGACCTGACAGATACGGTACGCCTGGGTGCCAAAGCCGCTATCCGCACGTTCTACATCCACAGGAAACATGGACTCATCATGGATGCATTTTGCTTAAATCACGGGTGCATGGCGTAGCTGACTGGTACTTTTTACCTAGGCTTATGGCAGTTCGCTCTACCTGCTTAAAAGCTGTTTTACAACTTTTGGCACTCCGGTTCCTGCTTTTTCAGCTACAACTTCCAGATTGGTTAATCCTTGTACAGGAGGTATTTTAGGGTCAATAATTATCTTTTCTGATGTATGCGACACGTAATGGATAAGACTTGCGGCAGGATAAACGGCAAGCGAAGTTCCTATAACCATGAAAATATGCGCTCTTGATGCTAGATCGGCTGCTGTTTCAATCATAGGCACCGGCTCACCGAACCACACGATATGTGGTCTTAGCTGAGAGCCTTTCTCGCATTTTGCACCCATCTTAAGTTCCCAGCCCTCAATATCATAGATGAGATACGGGTCTGCTGATGACTGAGCCTTCGTTATAATGCCATGGAGGTGAACCACTCTGGAAGATCCGGCCCGCTCGTGAAGGTTATCAATGTTTTGTGTAATAATAACTACGTCATAGCGAGCCTCAAGCTCAACCAGTGCTTTATGAGCTGCGTTGGGTTGAGCTTCAAGGCATGCTTTTCTTCGTAAGTTATAGAAGTGCTGTACCAGCAAAGGATTCTTACTCCAGGCCTGGGGAGTAGCCACCTCATTTACATCGTAGCCTTCCCACAGGCCGTCGGTATCACGAAAGGTTTGCAGCCCGCTTTCAGCGGAAATTCCTGCACCAGTAAGAACTACCAATTTTTGTTTCATAGAAACAAAATTAGCGCTATATTACTTTAAACGGTAGTTTAAGCGCTGCCAAAATTTTAAGTACGCTAGTTCAAAGAAAACAAGAAGAGATGGAAAAACCGGATAGTATAATATTTGATATGGATGGCACCTTGTGGAATCCAATGGAGCTTTATCTGCAAGCATGGAATAATGGTCTTAAAGATAGTGGTGTTAACAAACTTCTTACGGCCGAAGAAATTAAACCTTTAATGGGCGTAGAATATAAAAAGGTGCTTGATACAATATTGCCGGGTTATAGCCAGCAGAAACAACAGGAAGTACATCTGAACATTGAAAGACATCGCAGAGATCTTATTGGAAAGGGATTGGGTGAACTCTATCCGGGAGTGTTCGACGGACTGAAAATTTTGGCTGATAGATATAAACTCTTCATTTTAAGTAATTGTCCTGCCGGGCTGATCAGGCTTTTTATGGATTGGGCACAAATTAATGAATTTATAACCGACGAGATGGCTTATGGTGTAAATAACATGCCTAAAAGCCATAATATGAAGCTGCTGATTGACAAATACAATCTTCAAAACCCTGTTTATGTTGGCGATACGGATGGCGATCGTATACAAACAGAAATGGCGGGGCTTCCATTTATATTCTTTTCTTTTGGTTTTGGAAAAGCCGAACGTTTTTACAAGAGCTACAATTCGTTTGAAGAGTTTACAAAGTATTACCTAAGTCTATAGCCTTTTAAATAAAAAAACTTATAGACATAACAAAAATCACTTTTTACTGTTGTTAATGCATGATTAAAAATAATATATACACTACTTATAAGTTTATGGATCGCACTAATAATGAGATCCTGCATAAACTTACTGTTAGAAGCCATGTGAGCCAGGAAGATACAATTAAGTCAACTTTAACTGAACTTGTAGAGAAATACTCATTGGCTATGAATGACATCCTGATAGAAGAATAATTCTATCAGTTACCTATTGACTACTGAAAAACATACTATATATGATTAACTCTATCACTGACAAAGCAAACGATTTATTGAAAGGCACCTTTGCTGATCCTAAGGGCCACGTAAACGTAAATACAACAGAGCGCGTGCTTTCTGTAGCCGCGGGTACTGTACTTTTAGTTAAAGGCTTGAAAAACCTTTTCAGTCGTCCTTTTGCTGGCTTACAGGGTGCAGCTCTGGGAGGAGCCTTGCTTTACAGGGGCGCTACCGGCTATTGTTATCTTTATGATAAAATAAATAAAGATACAACTGATATCGAAGCCGTAAGTATTTCGGAAACGTTTGTGGTAAACAGGCCGAGGGCCGAAGTTTATCAGTTCTGGCGTAAGCTGGAAAACCTGCCAAAGTTTATGAAGCATCTTCACTCTGTAGAAGAGGTAGATGAAAAACTTTCTTACTGGAGAGCAAATGTACCGGGCGAGCTTATTAAAATTAACTGGCAGGCCGAAATAACCCGCGAAGAGGAAAACTCTTACATAGGCTGGCAGTCCGTTGAAGGTTCTATGATTGACAACGCCGGAAAAGTTCAGTTTATTGATGCATTGAATGGCGAGGGTACCGAGCTCAATATTGAAATAAGTTACTTCCCTCCTGCCGGTGTTGTAGGCCAGGGTATTGCCAAGCTTTTAAACGGGATGTTTGAAAAAATGGTTAGAGATGATGTTACCAACTTTAAGCATTATGTTGAGGGAGAAGACTATAAAATATACTCTAACTCTAAGACTGTTTAGTAACCGATAGCATACTTCAGCAAAAAGNNCTTTTTGCTGAAGTATGCTATTTCTTTTCTCTCACAAATACATTGTAATTTTCATTTTTCTCTACGTAAACGGGCGTTCCTTTAGCTAGGTAGCCGTCCAGCGCAATAGCGTCATATCGCTTCCCTTCCACTTCTATTTTTCCTGATGGACGCATGTCTGTACGGGCCACTCCTTCCTTTCCTGCAAGCTCGTTTGCTGTTCGACCTGCTACATATCCCTGATCAGATTGCTGCTCATCCTGCAATACCAGTCGCTTAAAAGCTCTCGATTTAAAGATCGACCTGCCCAGTATAACCGACAGCACAATAGCCATTACCATGGATGTTATGACCAGTATAAAAGCTCCCGATATCTGCTCTGAACCTGTAACCGTTAAATCAAAAAAGTTATTCATTACCATACTTAAGGCTAAACCAACTATAATACATAAAAGACCCATTAGGCCGGTTATTCCGAAGCCCGGAATAACAAAAATTTCCAATAAGACTAAAACAACACCCAATATGAACAAACCTATTTCCCAGTGTTGTGCAAGTCCCTCCAGATATAACGGAGCAAAGAACAGAAGCGCTGCCACAATGGCTACGACTAAAGCAATGCCTGAGCCGGGGGCCTGCATCTCAAAGTAAATGCCGCCAATTATAAGCAAAATAAGAATACCGCTTATAACTGGCATGATTAAAAAGTCTATCATCCTGTCCAGGATGCTAACTTGATGCTGATACACTTTGGCTTTGGCAAGGTTTTCTGACTCGAGTATATCTTTAACGCCTGAAACTTGTGCAACACAGTAGCCTGCATTAATTGCTTCACTTGTTGTAAGCGTCAATACCTTGCCTTTTGACACGGTATCTTTTATATCAATATTTGGATCTACAAAAGCTTCGGCTATTTTAGGATTCCTCCCCTTGGCTTCGGCAGTAGTGCGCATCAGGCCGCGCATATAGGACTGGTATTTTTCGGGAAGCAGGGAGCCTTTAGGGTCTACAACGCTTGCTGCACCTATACTCGCTCCTCTTGACATGTATATCTTATCGCAGGCAATAGCTATCAGGGCTCCTGCGGAGGCAGCGTTTTTATCTATATAAACAATTGTTTTAATTGGCGCATTAAGCACCAGTGTACGAATGGAGTCGGCGTAATCAACGAGGCCTCCGTAGGTATTCATGCGTATAATCATAGCTTGAGCTTTTTGCGCAGAAGCGCCCCCAAATGCTTTTTGTGTAAGGCGCCAGGTGGATGGACCTATTTCTCCACTCATTTCAAAGTAGTAAACGGGCCCGGTATCTTGCGCTGACAGGCTACCCGAAAAAGAGAGGATACCGGCTATGAAGAAAAGTATAACTTTGATATAGCGTTTCATATTCTAATTTTGAACTAATGTCTATAGAAAATAAATATACACTAAAACCTGCCCTTGAAGAAGTTTTCGACGGAATTATATGGAAGCTTGAAACCGATGCAGAAGAACCCTTGATTGCGGTTGAATGCAGGAATGTGGAAAAACATACTTCTTCAATTTCGTTGTTTGATTTTAGTACAGGCATATGTCATTTTAAAGACTTGTTGCCGCAGGATAGCTGGAACTGGAATCTGGATAAGGTATACAAAGGTCATGTTTTTCTCCACGGTTACAAAAGCTCGGGAAGTCCGGAACACTTAGGAATAATATGTATCAACAACAAAGGAGTTATAACGTGGCAAACCTTCAATAAAACCTTGCACTCCATTAGTGAAGAGGGCCTTATAGCCTACACTGGACAGGTCGAACCCAGGCAACTTGAACTGCTTTCTCTAGAGAACGGAACCACCCTGCACTATGGCTTGAAACACTATACCGCACCAAAGGTTGAAATTGTATTTCCGCAACCTTTCCTAGAAAAGGAAATCCATCTTCCTGATAATCATGCCGGCCCGGTATTAAAATGTGTTTATAAGAATAAAGTTCTGCTTTCTTACCATACAAAACAAAGCAGAGACTACACCCAGCACCTATTGGTCTTTGATGCAGGTGCGCAAGTGCTTAATATTATATTAGAGCAAAATATACCTAAACTTAACCCGGAAGCGTTCTTTATTCAACATAGTCATTTGGTGTGTATTCGGA
Organism: Sphingobacteriaceae bacterium UBA2059; assembly: GCA_002332615.1. Lineage (GTDB taxonomy): Bacteria > Bacteroidota > Bacteroidia > Sphingobacteriales > Sphingobacteriaceae > Arcticibacter. Next base: position 43,090 of record DDAL01000012.1, read on the forward strand.
ACAGGGGGAGCGAAATTATCTCCTATTTAGTATAATTGCATTTTTAAGGTTAAAAAAATAAAGCTGATGCGTTCACTACTTGCATTTATTTGCATCGTTTTTTCAAGTATTTCTTTATTTGCTGCTGCAAAGGACTCTATTGGAGTCGAAAATACAGATGACAAGCAAACTATAGTTCACAAAGTAAAGCTGAAGGAAACTTTCTATTCAATCGGCAGACTTTACGGCGTTAATCCTAAAGATCTAATGAGTGTTAATCGTGTTAGGGTACTTCAGCCAGGCAGTATCATAAGGGTTCCTACTCAACGCCCTTTTTTCAGCGAACCTGCTGAAGATAGTCTGCCCGATAATGAACTTAACTACAAGGTCGGCGCTAAAGAAACTTTATACTCAATTGCCAAGCGCTTTAATACTAGCGTACAGGAACTTCAAAAGATAAACGGGCTAAACGATACAAGCGTTTCGGTGGGTAAAGTAATTAAGGTACGCGCTAATACAGGCCCTTATATAGATCCCGGTTTAAGTACGGCACAGTCTTCTGCTGATATGTCTGCCGAAACAGATAAAGTGAAAGCTAAGACGAATCGTTATGGATTAACTGAACGTTCTGAGCAGGGCATAGCAGTGTGGATAGAAGACGAAAATCTGGATGGATCGCGCATGCTTGCCTTACATCGCACGGCTCCTGTGGGTACGGTAATGAAGATCACCTACCCTATGACAGGGAAAAGTACTTTTGCAAAAGTTGTGGGCAGATTTACAGAAAATCAGACAACGCAGGATGTAGTATTGGTGATGTCAAAGGCTGTGGCAGACTTGCTTGGCGCTCTTGACAAAAGATTTCAGGTAAACCTAGATTACGGCTTGGCGAATGAATAAACCGTATGTTATAGGCATTATAGGAGGAAGCGGATCGGGAAAGACTTTTTTCCTTGAAAGCCTTATTAATCACTTTTCTGAAGATGAACTTTGTTTGATTTCGCAGGATAATTATTACCGTCCGTTTGAAGAACAGCCGAGAGACGAAAACGGAGAGGTAAACTTCGATTTACCTCAATGTATTGATGACTCTAAACTTTTAAATGACCTGAAGCTCCTGTTAAACGGAAGTAGCATTCAAAGAAAAGAGTATACGTTTAATGTCGATAAAGAAAAAGCAAAGACTTTGATCATACGAAGTGCTCCCATTGTCGTTATCGAAGGCTTGTTCATCTTTCATTACCCGGCGATTGCAGAACTGCTTGACCTTAGGATTTTCGTTCATGCGGAAGATGATATTATGCTTGAGCGAAGGCTGGCCAGAGATATTAAGCACCGGGGATACACCCGCGAGATGATTATATATCAATGGGAAAACCATGTTAAGCCGGCTTTTGATAAATACCTCCTGCCCTATAAACCTTCCGCAGATATTGTAATGATAAATAACACGACCATAACGGACGGTTTGTTTACTGCCAGCGATGACCTGGCTTTCGAATTAAAGAAGAGGTTAGCAAAGTAGCAGCTCTTGCTTACTGCCAAAATGACAATTGAACACGGTTTGGAACAAGGCTTGATAATGTTATAATATAAATTGCATTATTAAATATGGCTATACAAGAAAAAGGAAGTATTTCTATTCACACGGAAAATATATTTCCTATCATTAAAAAGTTTCTTTATTCGGATAACGAGATTTTTCTTCGCGAATTAGTTTCAAATGCGGTTGACGCAACTCAGAAAATTAAAAGATTAGCGTCGTTAGGTCAGTATAAAGGCGAACTGGAAGATACCACCGTAGAAGTTTCTTTAAATGAAGAGCAGAAAACGCTCACTATATCGGATAAAGGTATAGGCATGACTGCCGAAGAAATTAAGAAGTATATTAATCAAATAGCTTTTTCGGGTGCAACTGAATTTGTAGAAAAATTCAAGGATGCCAAAGATGCAAATGAACTGATAGGTAAATTTGGTTTGGGCTTCTACTCCGCCTTTATGGTTGCAGACCAGGTTGAAATACAAACTCTATCCTATCAGGATGACGCACTGCCTGCTCGCTGGATTTGCGATGGCAGTACGGAGTTTGAGATCACCCAGGGAAGCAGAACTATCCGTGGAACGGATATTATACTTCACATTAATAAAGAATCGGAAGAGTTTTTAGATAAGCACAGAATACAGCAGATACTGGATAAATACGCCCGTTTTCTTCCAATTCCTATAAAGTTTGGAACGAAAACTGAATCTGTGGAGGATGGGAAGGATGATGAGGGTAAACCCAAATATAAAAGTATAGAAGCTGATAATATTATCAATAATACAAACCCTATCTGGACAAAGGCTCCTGCTGATTTGAAAGATGAGGATTACCTTGGGTTTTATAAAGAGTTATATCCGTTTACGGATGATCCTTTATTTTGGATACATTTAAATGTTGATTATCCTTTTAATCTTACAGGTATACTGTATTTTCCTCAAGTTAAGAATGACGTTGACTTTCAGAGAAACAAAATAAAGTTGTTTTCACGTCAGGTATTTATTACGGAAGAAGTTAAGGATATTGTTCCTGAGTTTTTAATGCTGCTCCATGGAGTGATTGACTCCCCGGATATTCCTTTAAACGTTTCCAGGAGCTTTTTGCAGGCGGACAGCAATGTTAAAAAAATAAATAACTATATCACTAAAAAGGTAGCTGATAAGCTTTTTGATCTTTTCAAGAAGGACAGAAAGGCTTATGAAGATAAATGGCAGGACATCGGACTATTTGTTAAGTATGGGATGATTAGTGAGGAGAAATTTTATGATAAAGCCAAAGAATTTGCACTGCTGGAAAATACAAAGAATGAGCACTTTACTATAGAAGAGTATAACGAAAAAATAAAAGAAAACCAGACCGATAAAGACGATAATCTGATTATCTTGTATACAAACGATGTTTTAAAACAAGATAGTTTTATTCAGTCGGCCAATAAGAAAGACTACGACGTATTGGTGTTTAACTCGATAATAGACAACCACTTTATTAACCAGCTTGAACAAAAACTTGAAAAGACACAGTTAAAACGCGTTGACGCGGACATTGTCGATAAGCTTATTCTTAAGGAAGAAGCTCCTGCACATATCCTGACTGAAGATCAGGTTAAGAGCGTTAAAGAAGTATTTGAAAAGGCTATACAAAAGGGCACTATGCATGTTGAAGTTGAAAGCCTCGGCCCTGATGATGCTCCTGTTCATGTTACAATGGATGAATTTATGCGCAGGATGAAAGACATGGCTCAGCTTGGCGGAGGCATGAGTTTCTACGGTTCTATGCCTGATAACTATAAAGTGGCTGTAAACGGTAACCACCCCTTGATAAGCCGTATTATTCATACTGAGAACGCTGAGGAAAAAACTCAGCTTGCAAAACAAGCGTATGACCTGGCTTTGCTGTCTCAGGGTTTACTTACCGGTCCGGAGCTTACGGACTTTGTAAACAGAAGTTATAAGATGATTTAGTAATAAAGGCCGGTGATATTTCACCGGCCTTTATTGTCAGTTATCAGAGTACACTGCCCCTGTACTAGGCGTTTCGTTAAGCTCTATCTTACTAAGAAGGGGCATTCCTGGCTTGAGTTTTGTCCATATCCACATTGCAATGACTTCACTTGTCGGATTTTCCAGTCCTTCAATGTTGTTGAGCAGTTTATGGTCAAGGGTTTTTATAAGCGGATCAACAACGGTTTTAATCTCGTTAAAATCAATTACCCATCCGTAGGTTTCGTCAAGCGGGCCTGTAAAATACAATGTAAGTTTATAGGTATGTCCATGCATCTCTTTGCACTTATGCCCGTCAGGGACATAAGGCAAATAATGCGCTGAGTCGAAGTAGAACTGTTTGTAAATAGTCATGTTGCAAAAATGGCACAAAACAGCCCTTTATCCAAACACCTGATTTAAACTAACAGGCTTTTTATCTCTTTGTACTCTAAATTATGAGCCTCGGAAACTCCCTTATAAGTGACGCTACCGTTAAGCGTATTGATTCCTTTCATTAATGCTTCGTCATCCAGGCAGGCTTGTTTATATCCCTTGTTAGCAATTTGTAAAGCATAGGGAATGGTAGCATTGGTTAAAGCAATGGTGGATGTTTGCGCTACCGCCCCTGGCATATTGGCAACAGCATAGTGTATAATACCATGTTTATCATAAACCGGGTTATCATGTGTCGTAATGCGGTCGGATGTTTCAAATACACCTCCCTGGTCAATAGCAATATCTACAAGTACTGATCCTTTCTCCATTTCCATAATCATTTCTTCGCTTACCAAACGCGGTGCCTTCGCTCCCGGCACGAGTACCGCACCTATAACAAGGTCGGACTGTTTAACCGCCTGTGCAATGTTATAAGGATTAGAAACAAGGGTTGAAACCTGATTGCCAAATAAATCATCCAAATATCTTAAGCGCTCCACATTAAGATCAATAATTGTTACTTGTGCTCCTAAGCCCATGGCTATCTTGGCGGCGTTTGTACCGGCCACGCCTCCGCCTATAACGGTTACTTTGCAACGCCTTACTCCAGGTACCCCGGATAAAAGCACTCCTTTGCCTCCATGGGGCTTTTCAAGGAACTGTGCCCCTACCTGAGCAGACATGCGGCCCGCAATCTCACTCATTGGGGTTAACAAAGGCAGAGATCCGTTTGTAAGCTGTACCGTTTCGTAAGCAATGGCTGTTACTTTCTTCTCAAGTAAAGCTTTAGTTAACTCTGGTTCGGGTGCTAAGTGCAGGTAGGTAAAAAGGATAAGCCCTTCGCTGAAATACTGGTATTCAGAGGCAATAGGTTCTTTTACTTTTAGTACCATGTCGCATGACCATGCTTCTTCGGCGGTAGCAACAATAGTTGCGCCTGTTTTGATATAGTCTTCATCAGTAAAACCCGAACCTTTTCCTCCGTTTTTTTCGATGAATACCTCATGTCCGCTCTTAACCAGTAAATCAGCTCCTGATGGAGTGATTGCAATACGGTTTTCGTTGTTCTTTATTTCCTTTGGAATGCCTATACGCATGTTTTTAATTATTGGTTAGTATCTAATATGAGGTTTTTTTAATTAAATAAAAAAATAATGAAAACACTGCGGGTTGTTGTAATGAAAGTGATAAATTTAAGCTCGCCAACAATAAAATTCAAATTAACACGTACTGCTTCTTATAATTATTGCAACGACTAATGAATAGCAAAGCCCATCCGGAAGAAATAAACGATTCCAAATTAAATCAGGACAAGGTATTTAATGATGAAATAAAGAAAGTCTCCGACTTTAAGTTTGGCGCGAAGGTAGCAAGTGTATTTGATGACATGGTTAACCGATCGGTACCAATGTATGGCGAAATTCAACGTATGGTTGCCGAGCTTGCTGCTGACTATGCTCAGACCGGCACGAATGTATATGATTTGGGTTGCTCGACAGGTACTACTCTCATTGGTATGAACTCGCTTGTTTCCGAAGAAATAAAGTTCATCGGAGTGGACGAATCGGAAGAAATGCTTGAGAAGTGCAATAATAAACTAAAGCAAGCGCGTTTTAGCAGGCCTTATGAACTGGTTTCAGCAGATTTACATAAAGACTTTCGCGTGGAAAACGCATCCGTAGTAGTACTATGCCTCACCCTTCAATTTATCCGGCCCATTGAGCGAGAGCGCATCCTAAAAACAGTTATAGACGGAATGGTTGAAGGCGGGGCGCTTATTTTAGTTGAAAAAGTTCTGGCCGAAGAAAGTACACTTAACAGGAACTATATCAAATATTATTACGATATGAAAAGGCGACACAATTACAGTGAGATGGAAATATCGCAAAAGCGCGAAGCACTGGAAAATGTATTGATACCTTATAAGCTTAGTGAAAACAGTTTATTGCTTAAGAAAACCGGCTTTACAACTATAGAAACATTCTTCAAATGGTACAATTTTAGTGCCCTAATTGCAATCAAATAAATGATATCTATCGGAAACTTCTTCTTCAAATACCGTAACCTGGTATTTATATTTCTATATCTGGCCTTATTCATACCCTCCCCAAAGGTATTTACAGAACAAAATTTCGGAACCAATTACTACTTATGGCCAATTGTCATTGGTTTGGTTATTACCATAAGCGGACAGCTAATACGGGGGCTCACCATAGGACTTGCCTACATTGTCCGTGGAGGTAAAGATAAAAAGGTGTATGCGGATAAACTTGTAACGGAGGGAGTATTTACCCATTGTCGTAACCCGCTCTATGTGGGCAATATTCTTATGCTTCTTGGGGTAGGTATTATAGCTAACTCTGTTTTGTACCTGGTTGTCTTTATCCCTTTATTTCTTTTTATCTATCAGACAATTGTCCTTGCTGAAGAGAATTTTCTAAGAAGCAAGTTTGGTGCTCAGTTTGATCAGTATTGTAATCGCGCAGATCGATGGTTTATTAACTTTAACGGCCTGGTCACTACCTTTAAATTTATGCATTTTAATGCTAAACGCTGGCTTCTAAAAGAATACAATACCCAANNATATATATGGCTTGCAGGTATAACCCTGTTAGTTTTGAGCTATCCTCAGATAACCAATAATAATATTGAACTAAGAAATCAGATAGGGGTAATGATCTTCTTAATACTTACAGCTTTATATCTTTTTGTTAGATATCTTAAGAAAAGCGGTAAATTGAAGGATTAAATCTCAGAATTATTTTATTTCATTATATCCAGCTAAGTGATAAAAATTTATACTTTTACTCCCTCTATTGCCTAGCCGTTATTTAAAATTATATGAAAGCTGTTAAATGATTTTTTAACTGTTTTAGTATATAATATGTTTCATAAAAAGTCAGTTGAGCAACTCTTGCTGGAAGCCGGGGCTAGCGGAAAAGGATCACTAAAAAGATCGCTGTCAACGTTTAACCTCGTTGCCTTAGGCGTTGGTGCTATTATAGGTGCGGGGTTGTTTTCTCTCACTGGTATTGCTGCTGCAGAGAATGCAGGTCCTGCTATTACTATTTCTTTTATCCTTGCTGCTGTAGCTTGTGCTTTTTCGGGCCTCTGCTACGCCGAATTTTCTTCTATGATTCCTGTTTCTGGCAGCGCTTATACTTATTCATACGCTACCATGGGCGAGTTTGTGGCCTGGATAATCGGATGGGACCTGGTACTCGAATATGCTCTGGGCGCCGCGGCGGTTTCTGTAAGCTGGTCACGCTACCTTCTTGAGATACTTCACAAGTATAATATAAATTTTCCGCATCAACTTGCAGTATCCCCATGGGAAACCGTAAGACTTGGAGATGGAACAATTGTTAACGGTGGCATTATCAACTTGCCGGCTGTGCTTATAATAATGCTCCTTTCTGTTGTATTGTTAAGGGGTTCAAAAGAATCAGCTATGGTTAATAACGTATTGGTAATTATTAAAATAGGTGTAGTTATACTTTTTATTACTTTAGGGTGGAGCCACATCAATCCTGCCAATTATATCCCTTACATACCCGAGAACACAGGGAAATTTGAAAACTTTGGATGGACGGGAATATCTACAGGGGCCGCCGTGGTTTTTTTTGCATTTATAGGGTTTGACGCAGTTTCAACGGCTGCTCAGGAGGCCAAAAACCCACAAAAGGGCATGCCTGTTGGCATTCTAGGATCTTTAGCTGTTTGTACGGTTCTATACGTGTTGTTTGCCCATGTTATGACTGGCCTTGTTAATTATAAGGACTTCTTGGGCGATGCTAAACCTGCTGCAACGGCTTTTGCCAAAACAGGATATGATTTTCTTCAAAACGGACTCATCATAGCTATTCTTGCTGGCTATACATCTGTACTGCTTGTAATGTTACTTGGCCAGTCGCGTGTATTCTATACTATGTCAAAAGACGGCTTGCTGCCGCGTTTTTTTAGTGACATTCACCATAAGTTTTCCACTCCCTGGAAAACCAATTTGTTTTTCATGCTATTTATAAGTGTTTTCGCGGGCTTTGTACCAGTGGCAGACCTCGGACATATGGTAAGCATAGGTACTCTTTTCGCGTTCTCGCTAGTATGCATAGGAATACTCATAATGCGCAAAACCCTTCCTCATGCTAAAAGGCCTTTCAAAACTCCTTTGGTTCCTTTTGTGCCTGTAGCGGGGCTACTGGTATGTCTGTATTTGATGTATTCACTACCGGTTGAAAGCTGGATACGGCTACTAATATGGATGCTCGGAGGCGTAGTTATTTACTTCCTTTACGGCCGCAGGAACAGTAAACTTCACAATGTAAGAGACGATAGTGTTGTTTAGCAAGCGTAAATATAACAGGAATCATAATCACTGTTTTTATATCTTTGCTTTTTAACCTACTTATTCTTTTTGATATGCCTGACTATTTAAAATTTGATTACAAGCAGATACTCACTATTACGATGATTCTGTTTGCTATCATCGACATTATAGGATCTATACCGGTAATTATCAACTTAAGAATTAAAGCGGGTCAGATTCAATCTGAAAAAGCGACTATTGTGGCTTCGATACTTATGATAATGTTCCTCTTTGTTGGAACGGAGCTGCTTAACTTAATCGGGCTTGATGTAGCTTCCTTTGCCATAGCGGGCTCATTTGTAATATTTTTTATTGCAATGGAGATGATACTGGGAATCAACTTATTCAGAGAGGAGCTTCCTTCTACTGTTTCCATTGTGCCACTTGCTTTTCCGCTGATAGCAGGTGCCGGCACGATGACTACAATGTTATCTTTAAAGTCTGAGTATGATACTCAGAACATCGTTGTGGGCATACTGATTAATATGCTGTTTGTATATATCGTGCTTAAAAAAGTCGTTTTACTTGAAAAGCTCTTAGGGAATTCAGGATTAAATGTCCTGAGAAAAGCATTTGGAGTTATATTACTGGCAATTGCAATAAAGCTGTTCCGTTCAAACACAGGCTTGTGAAAGGATATAGTCAGAGTTTGATTAAACGGGCAACATACATAGTGTCAGCTTTTCTTGTATAACCTTCAAGTATATTCTGGTCTTCCAGCTTGAGGCCCAGGTGCTCAGTGAAAAACCGAGTATTTTCTTCATTTTCCTTTTCAAACACTGAACACGTTATGTAAACAAGGGGCTTGCCGGGCTTTAAAAGACGTACGACGTTTTGTGCAATAGTGCGTTGAAGTGATTGGAACGTTTGGATTTGACTTTCCTGGAATTGGCTTATCAGCTCCGGACTTCTGCCCCAGGTGCCTGAACCTGTACAGGGAGCATCTAAAATAATTCCATCGAAAGTTTTCTTACCTAGACTGTCAGGTAATTGTTTAGTAAGATCCAAAACATGCTTTGAGTAATTGGTATAACCAGCACTTCTTAGTCGTTTATCAAGATTAAAAAGGCTTTTTTCACGGCTATCGCTCACCACTAAATCAATGTCAGATTGTTCATCGAGCAGTAAAAGCGATTTTCCTCCAGAAGCAGCACAGCAATCCCACCAGGAGTCGCCTTGAACAGGCTTGAAGTACTTGCCGGTTTCTTGCGAAGACACATCCTGGACGCGGTAGGCATCTTCCCGGCCTTTTAAAATAGAATCTAGCTTCGTACTGTTAGGCATTCCTGCTACTGTAGAATCAATATCATAAAAATCGATATTATTGTCCTTCAGCATTTGCTTAATATACAACTCCCTGCCTTTTCTTATATGAATAAAAAGATCAGGTTGAATAAATACAGACTGGAAAAAGCTTTCTGGTTCAATACGCGCAGATAAATATGCTGAAAAGGGAAAAACGTGCTTAAGATCAAACTCTGGATAGAGCACTCTAAGTCTTTGAAACTTATATACCAAAGGTTCGCTTACATGGATGGCGAGAGCTGGCCTGAAATATTCCAAAAAACCGCTTGGTTTAGAGCTGCAAAGATACTCTGCAATAAATAATCGCTCTTTAGACGGCAGATCGATACAAGCCTTACCGAGTCTGAAAAACGTATAAAGCAAATGGGTAGCGGTCCTACGGTCACCAGAACCCATTTGCTTATTAGCTTTAAAATAGCTTGCTAAAAAGATAGATAAGGAACCTTTAGACTCATATGCTTTCAGAATACGTAAAAACGTATGTAACTGAATATCAAACTTATTCCTCATCTCGATTTACTTTATTCCCACTCAATTGTAGCCGGGGGTTTAGAACTAATGTCATAGACAACCCTGTTGATTCCTTTTACCCTATTGATTATTTCGTTTGATATCTTTCCAAGCAAATCATAAGGCAGATGGCTCCAGTCTGCAGTCATGCCATCCAGAGAGATCACTGCCCTAAGGCAGATAACATTTTCATAAGTGCGTTCATCACCCATTACTCCCACCGATTGTATAGGCAAATAAATGGCTCCGGCCTGCCATACTTTATCATACCAGCCGGATGCTTTTAAGTGATCGATGTAGATATGATCTGCTTCCTGCAGGATTGCTACTTTTTCGGGGGTGATATCTCCTAATATCCTGATTGCAAGACCAGGTCCCGGGAAGGGGTGACGTCCAATAATATTATGCTCTATGCCCAGCACTTTACCAACCCGCCTCACCTCATCCTTGAACAAGCTGTTTAATGGCTCAACCAGACTAAGTTTCATATAATCTGGTAAGCCGCCCACATTGTGATGTGATTTAATAGTAGCTGACGGTCCCTTTACAGAAACAGACTCTATCACGTCCGGATAAATTGTACCCTGACCCAACCACTTTACGTCCTTTATTTCATGAGCTGCCTCATCAAATACTTCTATAAAAGCACCGCCAATGATTTTCCTTTTACGCTCCGGATCACTTACTCCTTTGAGTTGAGATAGAAACTTGTCTTTAGCGTCGATTCCTCTCACATTAAGGCCCATGTGCTTGTAGGACTCAAGTACCTGTTCAAACTCTCCTTTACGTAATAAGCCATTGTCAACGAAAATGCAGTGAAGATTAGAGCCTATAGCCCGGTCGAGAAGCACGGCAGCCACAGAAGAATCCACCCCACCCGATAAGGCAAGTACAACTTTATCATTACCCAGCTTTTCTTTCAGTGTTTGAATGGTACTTTCTACAAACGAAACAGGAGTCCAGTCCTTTGAGCACCCACAGATGTCGACTAAGAAGTTTTCAAGTAATTGTTTGCCATCAAGGCTATGAGTTACTTCCGGATGAAACTGGATACCATAGGTGTTAGTTCCTTTTATATTGAATGCAGCAACGCTTACGTTGTCTGTACTTGCTATTACTTCAAATTCCTCGGGTATTTGGGCTATGGTATCTCCATGAGACATCCATACCTGGGAATTTAAAGGAATATTCTTAAGTAATACGGAGTCCTCTTTGATGTAGTTAAGGTTTGCTCTCCCATATTCCCTGGTCGTAGACGGAGACACCTCTCCGCCAATGCAATGCGCAAGATACTGAGCGCCATAGCACACGGCAAGCAAAGGATACTTTTCGGAAATGCTCATGTAATCGATCTGAGGCGCATCTTTACTTCTTACGGAATAAGGGCTTCCGGAGAAAATTACACCTTTTACAGTCGAATCAAAATCAGGGTAGTGATTATAAGGATAAATTTCGCAATAGACATTCAATTCTCTTACTCTCCGCGCGATAAGCTGTGTGTATTGAGAACCAAAGTCAAGAATGATGATTTTTTCTTGCATGGGCAAAGATAGTTATTATGAATGAATCTTTTAAATGGGCAGGATTACTGTTTTCCTACAATCACTTTGTTTAATAAAGAGTAATCCAAATACTTAATAGCAAGGGCCTGAAGCTCATCAGAAGTCATTTGCCTTACTCGAAGGATATATTGGTCGTAAAAACTGTAATCCAGTCCCGCAAACAGAAGACTCTTCAGTTTATCAGCATGAGAGAAGGCGTTTTCAAGGCTTCCAAGCATAGAGCCAAGCATAAAGTTTTTCACAAGGTTAAGCTCTTCAATGCTCACAGGTTCAGCTCTCAACCTGTTTATTTCTTTTTCAATTTCAAGGAGCGTATCTCCACATACTTCCGCTTTAACTTCTGAAGCTATAAACATATAACCTGAATGCCTGAGGGAAACAAGAGCGGAACCAATGCCATAGGTATATCCCTTGTCTTCACGGATATTAGCCATCAACCGGGAACCAAAATAGCCCCCAAGTACAGTGTTCAAAACCTGTAAGCCGGAGTAATCCACATGATCTTTTTTAATTGCCAGGCCTCCGATCCTTATAGCAGATTGCAATGAATCAGGCACATCCACAAAAATGTCTTTTACGGTACACTCATTAATGGTATACGTGGCCGGCCGAGGTTTTACACCTACGTTCCATTTCTCGCCGAAGTAATTGTTGATTAGAAGAACCACCTCATCGTCAACCTTACCTGATGCTATAATCCTGCAGTTTGATGCCTGATACGCAGATCGGAAATAGGCTAAAAGCTCATCTTGTGATATGTGGTCATAATCTTCCGGGCTTGATCTATAGCCATAAACAGAGTCATTAAACAGGCTATGTTGAAACTCTCTACGGGCGACAAACTCGTTTCTTTCCATGTGAACAAGCAGCTTTTGCTGCTGATTTTTTGCGAAGATCTTAAGTTCCTGATCGGGAAAGGAAGCGTTTGTCAGCACCTCATGAACTATAGGAAATATATATTTCAAGTGCTTGGTCAAGGAGTATAATACCAATGAAGAATAGTCATAGTTAAACTCAGTATCGAGAAAAGCCCCATAAAAGTCTATCTTTTCTGCAATTTCATGAGCAGTCATACCGGACGTTCCCTCAAGCAACATAGAACAGGTAGCAAACGCTTGTAACGGATGTCGCCGATCCCAGGCCGTATTGTCAAATATCCATTCAATTTTAACCAGCTTCTGCTCTCCGGCGTTGATTGTATACAGCTCAACATTGTTATCAAGCCTGATAGTATGAGCCCTAATAATGTCAATCGACTCAACCTGTTTGAAAGCAGGCGCTAAATTGCGTTGTATCATCTATTGTTGAGATATATAAGAGTTGAAGAATTGGTTGATATAAGGTAAGTACCAGCGAAGGANNGGTCATAAGATCCTCCGGGGTTAACTTTAAGTAATTATCTGCTTCTTTATTTAGCAGACTGCCATCACCCAAAAGCTCGAAGTACGAGAGATTAATTGCCTTATCAAGAAGATTCATCTCTGCAAATACCATAGTCGACTCAATTTTATTTTTGATCTTAACGAGCTCGTTTTCTGTTACAGGCTGGCTATAAAGCTTATATATTTCCTCCCATATAGCAGCTTCCGCATCTCCAACCGAAACGCCCTCTGATACTTTGCCCTCAACTACAAACAATCCAGGGTCGATGCTACCAGTTACATAGGCGTTGATATCGCTAAAAAGCTGTTTATCCTTTACAAGGGTTTTAAATAATCTCGATGAGTTTCCTCTTGACAGTATATCGCTCAATACATCGGCGCAGTAATAGCCCTCGTTTAAACGCTGAGGGATATGAAAAGTAATATAAATAGCGTTTAACGGAACATCCCCTGTCATCTCCAATCTTCGGGCCTCCGTCTGAGGAGGCTCAACCGCAAGAATCCTTTCGGGCTTGGGTGTGCACGGAATGGAGCCAAACCACTGGTTGATTTGCTCAAAAACAGACTCAGGATCTATATTTCCTGCAACTGTTAAAATAGCATTCGATGGGTTATAATACCTTTGAAAAAAAGCCTTAACCATGTCAATCGAAGCATTTTGAATGTGCGATAGTTCTTTTCCTATTGTGGCCCATTTATAGGGATGCTTTTTATACGCCAAAGGGCGTAGATTTAGCCAAACATTCCCATAGGGTTGGTTTAGGTAACGTTGTTTAAATTCCTCACAGACAACGTTCTTTTGAACTTCAAGGCTTTTCTCTGAAAAAGAGAGACCAAGCATCCTGTCGCTTTCAAGCCAGAAAGCCGTTTCTATATTTACCGCAGGAAGTGCTATATAATAGTTCGTAAGATCGTTGCTTGTAAAAGCATTGTTCTCCCCGCCTACCCTCTGTAAGGGTTCATCGTATACAGGTATGTTTACAGAGCCCCCAAACATCAGATGCTCGAACAAATGAGCAAAGCCTGTTTCTGTTTCGTTCTCATCTCTGGCACCCACATCATAAAGCACATTTACAACAGCCATCGGAGTTGTACGATCTTCATGCAAGAGGACTGTTAAGCCATTATTTAAGCGCTTTTTAATAAAATTAACCATCCACCTTTTGTTTAAACGGCAAATGTAACTAAATAAGTATTAAGTGATATTTGCAATAAAACTTACTTTATACGAGGAACTACTCTTTTTTTACTAGTTTTGCAACCCGTACAAAGGGTTGTTTTTTTATATAAAACTCCCATCAATCCTCAATTTATGACCAAGTATATTTTTGTTACGGGCGGTGTTACATCTTCTTTAGGAAAAGGCATCATTGCAGCATCATTAGCCAAGCTACTTCAATCAAGAGGTTACAAGGTGACCATACAAAAGTTTGATCCTTATATAAATATTGATCCAGGCACTTTAAACCCCTACGAGCACGGTGAATGTTACGTTACAGAAGATGGAGCTGAGACAGATCTCGACCTCGGTCATTATGAGCGCTTTTTAAATGTCGCCACCTCCCAGGCAAACAATATTACAACCGGTCGTATCTATCAAAACGTAATCAACAAAGAACGTGAAGGAGCTTATCTTGGTAAAACTGTTCAGGTAATACCTCATATAACAGACGAAATAAAAAGGAATATACGCCTGCTGGGAGAAAGCAATGAATACGATATTGTAATCACTGAACTGGGTGGTACTGTAGGCGATATTGAATCCCTTCCCTATATCGAAGCTGTAAGGCAGTTCAGATGGGAAGTGGGCAATAACAATTCCTTGGTTATTCACTTAACTCTTATCCCCTTCCTGGCGGCTGCAGGTGAGCTGAAAACCAAACCAACACAGCACAGTGTTAAGATGCTACTCGAGTACGGTATCCAGCCGGACATATTGGTGTGCCGTACCGAGCATCAGTTATCGATGGATATACGAAGAAAAATCGCCCAGTTCTGCAACGTACATATTAATGCAGTCATTGAGTCTATCGACGCTTCAACCATTTATGATGTGCCATTAATGATGTTAAAAGAACAGTTAGATAAAACCGTTCTGACAAAGCTGAAGCTTTCGCATAAAAGCGAGCCGGATCTTGAAAATTGGAAAAACTTTCTAGGCCATTTAAAGAATCCAACATCTGAAGTAAAGATAGGCTTGGTAGGTAAATATGTTGAACTTCCCGACGCTTACAAATCCATAAATGAGGCTTTTATTCATGCAGGAGCTAAAAATGAATGCAAAGTAAAGGTAGTTTGCATTCATTCAGAGGCAATTAATAGCGAAAACGTTAAAGAAAAGCTTCAGGGACTGGACGGAATTCTCGTAGCACCGGGTTTCGGGAGCCGGGGGATTGACGGAAAGATAACGGCTATCACGCATGCCCGGGAAAATAATGTCCCATTTTTCGGTATATGCCTTGGAATGCAGTGTGCAGTAATTGAAATCGCCCGCAACGTGCTTGGACTCGAAGGAGCAAACAGTACAGAAATGGATGAAAACTCGCCTGCGCCGGTTATTTCAATGATGGAGGAACAGAAAACAGTTATTAATAAAGGCGGAACGATGCGACTGGGTTCTTATCCATGCGAACTAAAAAAAGGAAGCAAAGCAGCGGCGGCCTACGGAAAAACTTCTATAAAAGAGCGCCATAGGCACAGGTATGAGTTTAACAATGACTACCTGAAAGCATTTGAACAGGCGGGGGTAACTGCTTCCGGTGTAAATCCGGAGAGCGGCTTAGTAGAGATCATTGAGTTAAAAAATCATCCTTATTTTCTCGCAACTCAGTTTCATCCCGAATTAAAGTCCACCGTAGCAAATCCTCATCCTCTTTTTGTTAACTTTGTCGCCGCTTCGTTAGCAAATGCCAGAAAAAAATAATCATACAGTAGGTATACTTTAATAATGGACAAAAACACATTTGCAGGTTTATTCCTGATACTATTAATTCTTGTAGGTTCTTCTTACTTAATAAAACCTGCCAAAGAGGCAGAACAAACAGAAGCCAGCATACAGGACACCATTAATCAAAAGAAAGCTGCAGACAAACAAAGTATTGTTTTTGCAGACAGCATAAAAAGAAAAGATGCGCAGGACTCAACCTATGCAACAGGGCCTTTTAGCTCGCCGGGTCAGGGAGGTGACAAGATTGTTGTTTTGGAAAACCAACATCTCAAAGTCAACCTTTCAGGTAAAGGCGGACGTATAGAGTCGGTTGAACTAAAAGGACAAAAAACCTATGATAATAAGCCACTAATTCTCTTTAATAAAGAAAGTAGTAATTTCGGGCTCCAGTTTACAGTCGGCGACAAATCTATAAAAACAGACGATCTTTTCTTTCAGCCTTCGGCTGATGGCTTATCGGTAAGTAAAACCGATTCCGGATCACTCACTATGAGGCTTACTTATGCCGATAAGCAGTACATTGATTATGTATACAGCCTTAAAGGAAGTGATTACAAGGTTGGGCTTACTATAACAGCTCATGGATTGCAGAATGTAATTTCTCCTTCCAAGCCAATGATCCTGAACTGGGGTGCAACACTTTTTCAAAAAGAAAAGGATAACGCAAGCGAGCAAAGATACTCGGGAGCTTATTTCAAGGAAGGCGCTAGTGTAGACCACATTGGTTCTACCAAAGATGAGAGAAAAGAAGTAGGTAATGACGGAAAAGTACAATGGGTTTCTTTCAAGCAGCATTTCTTTTCAAACGTTTTAATCTCAAAGAAAGGATTTGATAAAGCAGATCTGTCTGTGTCTCTGCCCGGGAAACCCGGTGTTATTAAAACCTTTACAGCCAGTATGCACTTGCCTGCTGTAAACGGCCAGGCGGTGAGCTATCCCTTGGAGTTCTATTTCGGGCCCAACAAGTTCAAAACACTTAAAGACCAGGGCTATGACTTAGAACGACAGGTAGATTTAGGATGGGGACCGCTTAAGTGGATCAACCGCGTGGCTGTAATTCCTGTATTCAGCGTTCTGGAGCGTCTGGGCTGGAGTTATGGCATTATCATTCTTACGCTAACAGTACTTCTTAAGCTTATCTTATTTCCGCTGACCTATAAATCCTACCTGTCAATGGCCAAAATGAGGGTCCTCAAACCGGAGATGGATCAGATAAAAGCAAAAGTAGGTGAAGACAACCCCACCCTTTTACAGCAGGAATATTTAAAGCTTTACAAAAAAGCGGGAGTAAATCCGCTGGGTGGGTGTATACCTATGCTGCTTCAGCTGCCAATCATCATGGCTTTCTTCTTTTTCTTTCCAAACCTATTTGAGCTGAGACAGGAAAGCTTTTTATGGATGAAAGATCTTTCGACTTATGACTCCGTTATAAACTTTGCGAAGATACCGTTGCTCAATGTCGATCACATCAGCGCTATGTGCTTACTCATGACTGTTTCTACATTGATCATTACTTACTTTAATAATCAGACATCCGGAGTTACCGGCCAGATGAAATACATAGGTTACATTACCCCCATTATATTTCTCGGGGTACTAAACAGCTATCCTTCAGGGCTAAACTATTATTACTTTTGCGCAAACATACTGACTTTCATACAGCAGTTTTTAATAAGACAGTGGGTGAATGATGATAAGATTCATGCACGTATACAGGAAAATAAAAAGAAGCCAGATACAGCTAAAAAGAAATCAAAGTTTCAGCAGCGAATGGATGAGTACATGAGGCAGCAACAAGCTATACAAGCTAAGAAATCTAAATAAAAACATAAAAAAGGGAGAGCAGCTTTTTCGCTGCTCTCCCTTTTTTTATACACAGTCAGGATGCCTGTAGTCTTCTGTCTCTCCAAAGCATGTATATCAGAGCTAAAAAAGACACGGCCGCAGATAAATAGAAAATAAAAGGAACCATATACATGGCGTCCTGGAATAACCAACCCGCAATAAGGGCTCCTAAGCCTATTCCTGCCTCCAGGGCAATATACATTGTTGCCATGGCTTTTCCCCTATGCTCCGGCCGACTAAGATCAATGGTCCAGGCATTTGTTGCGGGCGATAAAATGCCCGTTGCAATACCATATACCACGGAGCCGGTAAGAAGCATACCTGGTGAAGGGGCGAAGCCAATTAGAAAGAAAGAGATAATAAGGATAAAAAGAGATAGCTTAATAACCTTCACGCGTCCGTAGCGGTCTGATGCCCTTCCGGCGACAAACCGTATAAGCAAAGAAGATATGGTAAAAGTCATGAAGAACAGACCTTTATTTGCTATTCCCAAGTGCCCGCTCCAGTCAGGAATAAGTGTCAGGAGCGCTCCATAACCGAAGTACGAAAGCAGGGTAACAATAGCGGCAGGTAATACCTGCACCTCTATAATCTCAAACCGGGAAATCTTCAGCAAGGACCATTTAAATTTCTGCTTCTTGCTGATGGTTTCCTTCATATTCATTAATATGGCTATAGAGAGGAATGCAAAAGCAGAAGAGCACCAAAACAACACATCAATCGAATAAAAGGCTGTAATGAAACTACCCAGGGCCGGCCCAACGGCCATGCCGGTACTAAAACAAAGGCCATGAATTCCCAAAGCTTCGCCCCAGCGATTATTAGGTATTATATCGGCAACATAGGCAGCAGTGGCCGTCGGCTTAAATCCGGTAGAAAAGCCATGAACAAGCCTCAGAAACAGGAAGCCCGATATTGAGCCCAGCACCGGATACAAAAAACCGCATATAAAGCACACTAAAGACCCTATAGCCATAACAGGAACCCGCCCAATGGTATCTGTAAGCTTACCACTGAACGGTCTGGAAATTCCAGCAGTTAAAGTAAAAAGCGCAATAATAAGACCCTTATACTCGGCGCCGCCCATACTGCTTAAATAAGCAGGAAGCTCCGGTATAAGCATATTGAAACTTGCAGAGAATAAGAAAGAGCTTAAACACAGCAAGCCAAAAGGTACATTATAAATAGGATGTTGTTCTTTCACAGATGCACTAATTATGGCGCAAAAATAGCATTCTTATGCTCTTCCAGCTGTATCTTTGCGTAATGCAGTCCGCCAAAGAGTCATACTCAGCTTATGTAAAACAGGAAGCGCTTAAACTTGGATTTATATTTTGCGGTATAAGCAAAGCAGGATTTTTAGAAGAAGAGGCACCCCGACTCGAAGCATGGCTAAAAAAAAATCACCATGGAAGCATGTCTTACATGGAAAATCATTTTGATAAACGGCTCGATCCAACAAAGCTTGTAGAGGGCTCCAAGAGTGTTATATCTCTGGGAATAAACTACTTCAATCAAGATAAGCAAACAGACCCTTCAGCTCCAAAAATTTCCAAATATGCTTATGGGCAGGACTACCATGAGGTAATAAAAAAAAAGTTGGCTCAACTTATTGAACAGCTTAGAAAGAAAGCAGGAGATTTCAGCGGTCGCGCCTTTGTTGATTCGGCACCCGTTCTGGACAAAGCCTGGGCCAAAAAAGCTGGTTTAGGCTGGATAGGAAAAAATGCTAATTTAATTAACAGGCAAAAAGGCTCTTTCTTTTTCCTTGCGGAGCTTATTGTAGATTTGGAATTAAAGTACGACGAGGTCGCAGCATCTCATGATTATTGCGGTTCCTGTACTCGCTGCATAGACGCCTGCCCTACTGAAGCCATATTATCGCCCCGAATTATTGATGCGCGGAAATGCATTTCATACTTAACAATAGAACTGAAGGAAGAACTGCCTGCAACGATGAAAGGCAAGATGGATAACTGGATGTTCGGCTGTGATGTATGTCAGGATGTATGCCCGTGGAACCGCTTTTCGACCGTGCAGACACATAGTGAATTCCGGCCTCATCCGGACCTGCTGGATTTTAAAAAAGAAGACTGGGAAGAACTAACTGAAGAAGTGTTTAGCAAGGTCTTCAGCAAGTCGGCCGTCAAGCGCACCAAATTCAAGGGGCTTAAAAGAAATATATCTTTTCTGCGCCCCCCGGATACCGGTTTATAATATGTTATTTGCCAAATTTCATTTTAAGTTGCTCAAGCATATCTCCTGTGATAGGCACATCTTTTTCCTTTCTGGGGCTTACCTTGCGTTCGGGGCGCTCCTGCCTGTGCTGTTCATGCGGTATAGTGGCGGTGTTAACAGCAGATGGCTTTGGAGCTTGCTGCTTACCAGTAGCTTTTTTGGCTGTCCACCTGTTCCAAATACGCTCCAGGCAACGCTTGGTGTATAAAGGAAAATCTCCCTGCTGCATCCATGAGTAATAACTGGGCTCGGCATCAAACACATGTTCTACACATTTTCCCTTATGCTTGCCAAAGTTAAATACCTCTACTCCATTTTCGTCGTACACCATTCGCCCCGCAAAATCCACAGGTTTACTCAGATTTGTAAACTGATGCAACGCGTCTATGTCATTTTTAACCGGGACAGACTTATTACCGCACTTATCTTCCCATTCCTGATCCTGGTATTTCTCCAACTGAGCAAGTAATACCTCATAAGTAGCCATGATATCAGCATCGGCCGAATGAGCGTTTACAATGTCCTTATTACAGTAAAAGCGATAGGCTGCCTTTAAAGTACGTTGCTCCATTTGATGGAATATGTTCTGAACGTCAATAAAACGCTTCCCTTCCAGATCAAAATCTATCCCTGCCCTTATAAACTCCTCCATAAGCATTGGAATATCAAACTTATTTGAATTATATCCGGCCAGATCACAGTCTTCTAAGAAGTCGGCATATTCCTTTCCTATTTCTTTAAATGTCGGAGCATCCTGTATATCGGTATCATAAATACCATGAATCCTGGAGGTTTCCATTGGTATAGGCATTTCGGGGTTTACCCTGTTGCTTTTCATTTCCTTGGATCCGTCCGGGAATACTTTCAAAACAGCGATTTCAACAATTCTGTCAATTCCAATTCGAATTCCTGTAGCTTCAAGATCAAAGAAAGCAATGGGACGGCTTAAGTTCAGTTTCATAGATACTTTTATGTCAAAGGGCTGTTGAGCACAGCCTTTTCTAAATCAATAAACAAAAATGCTAAATTTCTTTCTAATAAGACGTGCTTTCGTCCTATTCGTCTTTTATTGTGCCGCAGCGGGAAAAGTATTTATAGTACCAGGGGTCTTTAAGGTCACTTATGATTACACCTTTAGACGTTGAAACATGTACAAACTTATTATTACCAAGATAAACTCCAACATGATTAAACTTCTGCCCGTTGAAATCAAAAAATACCAAATCGCCTTCCACCAGTTGTTCCTCATATTTTCGTTTAACCTTATCGGCCATTTCACGTGCTGTACGGGCTAAGTTTTTATTGTAAATCTCCCTGGCAATGATCGTTGTAAAACCAGAGCAGTCAATGCCATCTTTATCCATACCCCCAAGTTTGTGAGGGGCACCCATCCAGTTATCAATAAAACGGTAAAGCTTTTGGTTACTGATTTCACTTTCGTCAACGCCCAGAATTGAAGCGTATCTCTGCGAAAGACTTCCGCTTAGCTCCATATCTTTCAATGAACGCGCATCGGTAATTATCTTGCGGCTTTTGCATGATGATGATGCCAAAAGTAGTATTAAGGTATAGAAAAAATATTTTATTTTAACCGGCTTCATATGTAGTAAAAATATCACTAACCTTTTAATATCCTCTGAATATCGTCCAGTTTCATCAAAGCTTCAACGGGAGTTAAGGTATTAACATCAAGGTTATTCAAAATGTCTCTTATTTTCACCAAAACGGGGTCATCAATCGAAAACATTTGCAGCTGATAGGCCTGTTGCTGGACCTTCTTCATACTGCTCTTGATGTCTTCTCCGCCTGTACGCTCCTGCTCAAGCCGCTTCAAAATTTCAGATGCCCTTTGAACTACTTTGGCCGGCATGCCGGCCATTTTAGCAACATGTATACCAAAGCTGTGTTCACTACCTCCCGGCACCAGCTTGCGGAGAAAGATCACCTTGTTGCCAACCTCTTTGATGGAGACATTAAAATTCTTAATGCGGCTGAACGAATTGGTGAGCTCATTTAACTCATGATAATGAGTTGCAAAAAGTGTTTTAGCTTTTGCCGAAGGATGATTATGCAAATATTCGGCTATTGACCAGGCGATAGATATGCCATCATAAGTAGATGTACCCCTTCCGATTTCATCAAGCAAAATGAGGCTTTTGTCGGATATATTATTAAGTATGCTGGCCGTTTCATTCATTTCAACCATAAAGGTAGACTCGCCCGACGATAGGTTGTCGGAAGCTCCTACGCGTGTAAACAGTTTGTCAACAATGCCGATGCTTGCTTGAGTAGCCGGCACAAAACAGCCAATCTGAGACATCAAAACAATTAATCCTGTTTGTCTCAGCAAGGCAGACTTTCCCGACATGTTGGGCCCTGTAATAATAATAATTTGCTGCGTGTCACTATCCAGATAAACGTCATTGGTTATATAATCTTCGCCAATAGGCAGGTTTCGTTCGATAACAGGGTGGCGGCCTCCTTTTATGTTGATAGCGTTACCTGTGTTAATTACAGGTTTAGTATAATAGTTCTTCTCAGAGACTGCGGAAAAGCAGAGTAGCACATCTAACTGAGCGATTAGCTGAGCGTTAAGCTGAACGGGTTTAATGTACTCCATAAGCGCATACACAAGTTCACTATAGAGCTTCGTTTCTAATACATGTATCTTTTCCTCGGCTCCAAGTATCTGCTCTTCATATTCTTTTAATTCCGGAGTAATATATCTTTCGGCATTCACTAGCGTCTGCTTGCGTATCCACTCTGCCGGCACCTTATCTTTGTGTGAATTGGTAACTTCCAGATAATAACCAAAAACGTTATTAAAAGCCACTTTCAAAGAAGGAATACCGGTAGTGNNAGGCGTTGTATCTCTACCAAATAATCCTTGCCACCGAAGGCGATCTTCCTCAACCGGTCAAGCTCTTCATTGATGCCATCCGCCATAACGCCTCCTTTATTAAGAAGCACAGGAGGCTCCGGATGTAATTCTTTTTCAACGCGATTACGTATGTACGTGCAACAGTTGAGCTGCTCTGCAGTGATCTTTAAGGACTCGTTGCCTGAAACTTCGCATAGCGATTTAATTTTTTCAACAGCATACAGGGCTTTTTTTAACTGGCACACCTCCCGCGGATTGGCTCTTTGCAAACCAATTTTCGAAATGAGCCTTTCAAGGTCGCCTATCTGCTTAAACTCATTCGTCAGACTTTGGCGAAGATCCGCATGCTTTAACAGAAAGTCAACAACATTAAGTCGATCCTCAACAGGCTTAATCTCCTTCAATGGCATCACTATCCATTTGCGCAGTAAACGTGCGCCCATAGGAGAACAAGTATGGTCAAGTACGTCTAAAAGGGTAAGTGCGTTTTCATTGTTCGACCCTACCAGTTCAAGGTTCCTTATTGTAAATCTGTCGAGCCACATGTAGCGCTCTTCTTCAATGCGGCCTATGGACGATATGTGCTGTAAGTTCCTGTGTTCGGTTTCATTAAGATAATGCAGGGCAACACCTGATGCAACAATTGCTGCATTTAAGCGCTCAATTCCAAAACCCTTTAACGATTTTACATCGAAGTGTTTAAGCAAAGTTTCCTGACCATAGTCTCCAGTGTAAACCCATTCATCCAATGCATATGTGTAAAAGTGTTCGCCAAAAGCTTCAGTAAATTCCCTGACTTTTGTTTTCGCTAATATGATTTCGCTTGGTTTGAAACCCTGCAGCAATTTGTCGATATAGCCGCTATTGCCCTGGGCAGCCATAAACTCACCTGTTGAAATATCCAGCAGGGCTAGTCCTATGCTATTCTTGTCATAGTGCAGTGATGCAAGATAATTGCTGGCTTTTTGTTGTAAGATGTTGTCATTATATGATACACCGGGAGTAACAAGTTCGGTCACTCCCCTTTTTACAATAGTTTTTACCGTTTTCGGGTCTTCCAGCTGATCGCAAATAGCAACTCGCTGCCCGGCCCTAACCAATTTGGGAAGATAAGTATCAAGAGAGTGATGCGGGAAGCCGGCAAGCTCAATATGAGACGCCGATCCGTTTGCTCGTTTTGTTAATACAATGCCCAGTATGGATGCAGCTTTAACTGCATCTTCGCCAAACGTTTCGTAAAAGTCGCCCACTCTGAATAACAAAAGGGCGCCCGGATATTTCGCCTTAATGGTATTATACTGCTGCATTAAAGGCGTTTCTTTAATAGTGCTTTTTGCCAATTCGTCTTTCCTTTATGCCGCTAAGATAATTCTTTTGAGCCAGTTGGACAGACTGAACACGCTCTAGCATGCGTACCTGCTAAGTAAAATTTGTTTGCCCTTACTAAACTATTGAGGTTTAAAACCATCTTAATAATAAACACATACTGCTATGAGGATATTTAACCGCTTTATCATTTACAGCTTTATACTGCTTGCCGCCGGCCTTATTTCAACTGCTGATACGGCTCAGGCTCAGCCCGGAGCCAGAGTATCCATGCAAACTTTTTATGAAGAACTAGCTCCTCATGGCAGATGGATAAAATATAAAAAATACGGGCGCGTGTGGCAGCCACGGGTTGAAGAAGACTTTCAGCCTTACGGTACGAACGGACACTGGGTAGTAACTCAGTACGGCAATACATGGGTGTCAGACTATGAATGGGGATGGGCCCCTTTCCATTACGGCCGTTGGATATATGATGACTATTATGGCTGGATGTGGCTGCCCGATGATGAATGGGCCCCTGCATGGGTAAATTGGCGTTCAGGCGACGGGTATTATGGATGGGCGCCGCTCGGCCCGGGGATGTCAGTCAATATCAACATAAACATCCCTCTCACCCATTGGATATTTGTTCCCCGAAGATACATAGCTTATTCCTCTGTGTACGACTATCGTGCTCCGCGGGGATACTACACCAATATTTATAATCAGACTACCGTTATAAATAACATCTATGTAACCGGTAATAACAACCGCTACTTCTACGGGCCCCGTACCCGGGAAATAGAGCGTTATACCGGCCGGCCGGTACGGGTTTATAACGTTCGTGATGCAGGCCGCCCCGGCCGTTCACAACTGTCGGACAATGACCTCAGAGTGTACAGACCCGGTAGCAGCCGCTCTGAATCAGATATGAGCAACAGCCGGTATACGCGTACTGAACGCTCTGGTGCTACCAGTAGCCGGGGAAACTCTACAGATCGCTCAATCGAAAGAAATACAGCCCGTTCTTCGGTGGAACGTGGCTCGGGAGCATATGAACGGCCATCAAGAATGGAAAGGCCGGAGCGTCCGGAACGCTTTTCAGGAAATGGGCCGGAGCGTATTGCGCCAGAAAGAGCCGAAAGGAGAACCAGCGAACGTACAAACACCGGCGAACGAAGAACACCTAGCCTTGGCGAACGTCCGCAAAGAATGGAAAGGCCATCTGCTCCCAGTCCGGTTTACAGGCCAACCCCAGGTGCATCTTCCAGGTCGACAGCTGTAGAAAGACCTCAGACTCCGGTTGCTCCGCCTGCGCGACGCGAACGCATGGAGCGCCCCAGCACTCCGCAAAGAGACAACAGTCGCATGGAAAGACCCGCAGAACGCCCTGCACGGACTCAACGAGCAGACAGGTCAATCTGAGCTCAAGCAAAGACTAATGCAGGGAGCCCCCGCAAGAGAGAACCTTCCTGTATTAGTTTTAAGCATCTGGTAATATAACACGACCTCCTCTTTGATATGCTTCGCTGCAGATAAGAAACCATATATAATCCGGTCGGCCCTACGCTCTTATTTACGGTTAGTGTACTGTATAAAACACAACAAGTAGACAATGCAAAATTATGAACCTTGGATGTTTTTCTATATACTAGTCGTCTTTACAACTTTTTTTAGAAAACAGATGCGAATTGTAGCCGAACTTCCTGTGCCTCAAGGTAAGATAACCATCTTTTCAATGAACGCTAAATACATAGTTAAAATCGAAAAGGGCCAGTTTGAACAAACGTTTAAGATAGCTGAACTCAATCTAAGCGATGGCCTTGACAGCGTGTTTGCTATGCTTGACGATAGATTTATGACCACCGTGGAGGAGCGCTTTAAGTCCATGAGTGCCGACTTCAACGATACATGGAAAAGGCATGAGTATCCATCCCAACAGGACAAATAATATGAAACCTTTAAAAAAGCAGAAGAGGTTACTGAGCTCTTCCAACGTTATTAACGCAATTGTGCTTGCTGTTATACTGGCAATAACTTTTAACCCTTCGGCAAAAGCTTTGCTCCTGCGTGGTCTTATCCATACAGGATTATTTTCTCCCGCTCCTGCCAAAGCAAGCGTAAACAAAGCGACAGGCTTACAGAGAATGCCCGATATAACTCTTAAAAATGATAAAGGAATACACTCCATCGCATCCATGCGGGGGAAAGTCATTGTGCTTAACCTATGGGCTACCTGGTGCCCGCCCTGCATTGCAGAAATGCCATCCATACAAGGCCTCTACACAAAGATGGCGAACCATAAAGATGTAATTTTTGTGCTTCTGGATGCAGACTCTGACCTTGAGAAAGCAAAGACTTTTATGTCTAAAAGAAAATTTACTCTTCCTGTTTATATATCATTAAGCAATTTGCCCAAATCGGTTTTCAGCGGATCCATACCTACAACACTAATTATTGACCGCTCGGGAAATATTGTATTTAAGCATACCGGGTTTGCTAATTATGACAACAAAAAAATGATTGACTTCATCAATTCATTAAGCCAGTAAACCGTATAAAACTCCTTGTTAACCCAGTTCGGCTTCTAAAGCTTTTGTATAAGTAACTACCTCGTACTTTCTTCGTTATTTAACGAGCCATGTACGAACGAGATACGTTTAACCTACATCTATTTTCATTTAAAAATACTGTGTGGTATATCGGAAAGTTCCGACCTCTTAGGAATGCTCTAACTCTACAGACTATAAGGTTTGAGAGTCAGGTTTTCGCTGGGTAAAAAGTTTTAAAATCAAAGTCTATAGGCAACTCGAAAAACCAAGAAGAGACTATATATACTTAAAGTTGAACGCGTACCTATTGTTTAGATAACCTACATAAGTAATTGAATTTTAAAAAATTGGTTATACGAACAAAATATTATTCGCTCAGTAGTGGAGTGAAACTGAACATACTGTGCCTCTGCTTAAACTAATATAAACTGATACTTCACATTGTACGTTTATACCACTTATAAAGAACGACTTAGATATATAAACAAAATATTATTTTGTATTATAAGAAGCGTTTTAATGAAGTTTTTATTTGTGGAAGATAGGATGCCCCGAACAAGTTCAAATGAACTAGCAACGGGTAGAGATTCCACAAAGGTAACCTATGCTCCCAGTCATTATCAAGAGGAAAACAAGCGTGGTAGGCACTATAAAACCTTTCGTCAAAACCACCGAACAGTTTGCTCATAGCAAGGTCCACTTCCCTGTTTGAAAAGGATATAGCGGGGTCAATTACAACAGCACTGCCATCACTATTTATTATGTAGTTCCCTCTCCAAAAATCGCCGTGGACTAGGGATGGAGGTCTTTCGTCTGCAAGGTTTGGTAGGAGCTTGATTAAATCTTCAAACTGAGAGATTAGTGACGGCATTAACAGACCTCTTGAGTTTGCCAGCCGCAGCTGCGGCAACAACCTTTGAGTGATGAAGAATTCGGTCCACGTGTTTTTAAGCTCATTGTATTGAGCTAGCGCTCCCATGTAATTCGAATAATTGAGTCCAAAGCGGTCTGCACTTTGCGAATGCATTTCAGCAAGGCCTTCAGCAAGCTTTTCGAACGATTTAAAACTAACCTTTCCTGGCTCAATCCACTCCAGAAGCAAGTACTGTTCTTTACCTACGTTTCCCGCGCCAAGTACTGTCGGAATCTTTAGCGAAGTTGCCCGTTGCAATGTATTCAGGCCTTTGCTTTCCGCTTCAAATAAATCTGGAAGAGATACGGTTGAATTAAGCTTTACGAAAAAGCAGTGTTTTCCATATTTGAGCTTATAACATCTATTAATGCTTCCGCCCTGCACAGCTTCAAGTATCTGGGCCGTATGTGAATGGCCTGTAACTCTGTAAAGTGCCTGATTTATAGATTTTAACACAGATTGAGTTAGAAACATGATAGTAAAATACACAGTAAGCTAAAATGTTCTTTCAAAAAATTATCTTTGCGAGTCGAATGAAAAATATCCGTAATTTTTGCATAATAGCACACATTGATCATGGTAAGAGCACACTTGCCGATCGTTTGCTGGAATTTACTAAAACAATATCTCAGCGTGACGCCCAGGCGCAGCTTCTGGATAATATGGACCTCGAAAGAGAACGAGGCATAACCATCAAAAGTCATGCTATTCAAATGAACTACCTGCTCAAGGGGGTTCAGTATACACTTAACCTTATTGATACTCCGGGTCACGTCGACTTTTCCTATGAGGTATCTCGCTCAATTGCCGCTTGTGAGGGAGCTTTGCTTATAGTAGATGCATCGCAAGGAATCCAGGCGCAAACAATATCTAATCTATACCTTGCGCTGGAGCAAAACCTTGAAATCATTCCGGTTCTTAATAAAATGGATCTTCCGGGCGCTATGCCTGAGGAGGTTAAGGATCAAATCATTGAATTGATTGGCTGCGAGAGAGAAGATATTATTCCGGCTTCAGGAAAAACAGGCCTGGGTGTTGAAGATATTTTGAATGCGATTGTTGATAAAGTTCCAGCTCCGGTAGGTAATCCGGATAGTGAATTGCAAGCGCTTATTTTTGACTCAGTATTTAATTCATTCAGAGGTATTATTGCTTACTTTAAGATAACAAACGGCGAGATCCGAAAGAACGATAAAGTGAAGTTCATAGCCACAGGAAAACAGTATATTGCTGATGAAGTGGGCGTTTTAAAACTTCACCCCGAACCGAGAGATGTTATTAAGACTGGAGATGTTGGCTATATTATTTCGGGTATAAAAGAAGCAAGAGAAGTTAAAGTGGGCGACACGATAACGCATGTGGATAAACCTACAAAAGAAGCCATTCAGGGTTTTGAAGAGGTTAAGCCGATGGTATTTGCAGGCATCTATCCGGTAGATACGGAAGATTTTGAAGAGCTTCGCGAAAGTATGCATAAGCTTCAGCTTAACGATGCATCTATTGTTTTTGAACCTGAGTCTTCAGCTGCGTTAGGCTTTGGCTTCCGGTGCGGTTTCCTTGGGATGCTTCATATGGAGATTATTCAGGAGAGACTGGAACGCGAGTTTGATATGACGGTTATCACGACCGTGCCCAACGTATCTTACCTTGCATATACAACTAAGGGTGACCTGATTACGGTTAATAACCCATCTGACCTGCCTGATCCCAGCAAGCTTGAATATGTGGAAGAGCCTTACATCAAGGCAAACATTATCACCAAATCAGAATTTGTGGGCCCGGTTATGTCTCTATGCATACAAAAAAGAGGATTTATTGTCAACCAGTCTTACCTTACCTCAGACAGGGTTGAGCTCGTTTTCGAAATGCCTATGGGCGAGATAGTTTTTGACTTTTACGATAAGCTTAAAACTATTTCCAAAGGCTATGCTTCTTTTGACTATCATCAGATAGGGTACCGTCAATCTGACCTTGTAAGGCTCGATATTAAGCTAAACGGCGAACCGGTAGACGCGCTGTCCTCTCTTATACACCGCACGAACTCTTACGAGTTTGGTAAGAAAATATGTGAGAAATTAAGAGAGCTTCTTCCCAGGCAGCAATTTGAAATTATAATACAAGCTTCCATCGGTGCAAAAATTATTGCCCGCGAAAGCGTTAGAGCCTTAAGGAAGGACGTTACGGCCAAATGTTATGGGGGTGATATTTCTCGTAAAAGGAAGCTTCTTGAGAAGCAAAAGAAGGGTAAAAAGCGCATGAGGCAGGTAGGTAATGTAGAAATACCTCAATCGGCCTTTATGGCTGTGCTTAAGCTGGATTAAGGTGTCCATTATTTAAGCTCCCTTTGGATAGAAGCTTAATACTTAATTAAACAAGAATAATATGCAACTTTTAGATGGTAAAGTTATTTCAGAAAGATTGAAGGTTAGAATTGCCGAAGAATCTGCACAGCTGCTAAGCAGCATTGGCAGGAAACCGCATCTTGCGGCTATACTGGTAGGAAATGACGGTGGCAGTGAAACGTATGTTGCAAGTAAGATAAAAAATTGTGAAAAGGTAGGTTTTACGTCTTCGCTCTTTCGGTACGATGGTTCTGTGACCGAAAGAGAGCTTCTGGACAAAATTGAAGAAGTTAATAATGATGACGACGTAGATGGACTGATTGTTCAGCTTCCCCTTCCCAAGCATATTGATCCTGAAAAAGTTACGGAAAAGATATCCTATAAAAAAGACGTTGATGGCTTCCACCCTCTTAACCTTGGCAGAATGGTTAGAAACCTTCCTTGTTTTATACCTGCGACGCCTTATGGGATACTGATGATGCTGGAAGAGTACCAGATTGACACCGTTGGAAAAAGTTGTGTGATAGTGGGCCGAAGCAATATTGTAGGCAGCCCTATGAGTATTCTTATGTCCCGCAATGATTGTCCCGGGAACTGTACTGTTACGCTTACACACAGCAAAACCAAAAATCTTAAAGACATCGTGCTCTCTGCAGATATAATCGTCGCTGCAATAGGCAGAAAACATTTCATTACAGCTGACATGGTCAAAGAAGGGGCTGTTGTCATTGATGTAGGTATTAACCGTGAAGCATCTGCAGTTACTAAGTCGGGCTTTAAGTTATATGGCGATGTAGATTTTGATATGGTGGCTCCTAAGGCCTCCTGGATAACTCCCGTGCCAGGTGGTATTGGCCTGATGACAATTGTCGGTCTGCTTAAAAATACACTTGCATCAGCACGCAGGGACATTTATCCTTAGCACTTATTACAAACGCCTTACGGATGTGCATAGATGGCTGATTGCTATATAAAAAGCATAACGGTATATTTGAACTTTTAGAATGATTCAACAAATACCAGATGACGGAACTCTCTTACCTTTAATGGAGGAGTTCTATACAATACAAGGAGAAGGTTACCATAGCGGCAAAGCCGCTTATTTTATACGCTTGGGAGGCTGTGATGTTGGTTGCCACTGGTGCGATGTTAAAGAAAGCTGGGATGCATCGCTACACCCGCTTACACCGATTGAAGCTATCATAAGAAATGCCGAGCAATGCCCCGGAAAAGCTGTGGTAATTACAGGTGGTGAACCCTTGATGTACAACCTTAGCGCACTTACTGCTGAACTCAAGAAGCGGAACATTGAGACTTTCATCGAAACATCAGGAGCTTATCCGCTTTCGGGCTTTTGGGATTGGATATGCCTTTCCCCTAAGAAGTTTAAAGCTCCTCTTCCCGAAGTTTGCCCAAGGGCAGGCGAACTAAAAGTGATTATTTTCAATAAAAGCGACTTTAAATGGGCGGAAAGCTATGCTGAAATGGTATCGCCGATATGTAAATTATATCTTCAACCAGAATGGTCTAACTCTCATTTAACAATACCTTTAATTGTTGAATATGTAAAGAATAACCCTAAGTGGGAAATATCCTTACAAACACACAAATTTCTAAACATACCCTGATGTGGTCCTGCATCTATGAAAAATAATCGGGATGCTTATTCGAATAGGTCCAGGAGTTTTTCATAATAAGATGACTTCTTTTTGTCAACGGGCAGGTGGGTTACTAATCGGGAAGATATTTAACAACGAAGGCCACCTCATTAGAAATGGCCTTCGCCTGCTTGCTTTTTTAGTTTGCGATGTGTTCCATCGCCCTTGATAGAGCTTTGCCTATGCCCTCAGGCTTTTTACCACCAGCTGTGGCGTAAAACGCTTGACCACCTCCGCCCCCGTCAATCTCTTTTGCAAGATCTCTTACAATGGTACCTGCATTCAATCGCTTCTCCTTAACAAGGTTATTAGAAAGCATTACCGTAAGCGTGGCCTTACCCTGGTTTTCGGTAGCAAGAACAAGAAAAAGACTTTCTATTGAATCCCTGAGGCTAAATGCCAGATTCTTTACTGCTTCAGGACTTGTCAGGTCGACTTTTTGAGCTATAAAATTAATATCGCCTACTTGCTGCACATTTTTTAGAAGCTCTGTCTTCAGGGTGCCAGCCTTTTCCAAAGCTGATTTTTCTATATCTTTTTTTAACTTATTGTTCTCTTCGAGCAAGCCTTCTACAGCGGAAAACAGGTCTTTTGGCGAGCGCAGCAAAACCTTAAGATCAGTGATTTGTCTATCCTGGGCCCTGATCATCTGTTCTGCAGCCTTGCCTGTTATTGCTTCTATCCTTCGTACACCCGCAGCCACTGCACTCTCTGCTATTATTTTGAAGTAGCCAAGCCTGCCTGTTGCACTTGCATGAGTACCACCGCATAATTCTTGAGAATAGGAATCGCCAAAGCTTATAACACGTACGTAATCACCATACTTTTCGCCAAATAATGCAGTAACGCCTCTTTGTACAGCGCTGTTATATGGAATATTACGCTCTTCTTTCAAAGGAAGATTTTGTCTTATCTGCTCGTTTACTTCCGCCTCTATCTGCTCGAGCTCTGCTTCATTTAATTTTTCAAAATGTGAAAAGTCAAACCTTAAATGATCTGCACTGACAAGCGAGCCCTTTTGTTGTATATGTTTGCCAAGCACCTTGCGCAAAGCAGCGTGAAGCAAATGGGTTGCCGAGTGATTGGCGGCAGTACTTTCGCGTTTGCACTGATCAACCACCGCTCTTACTGGCTTAGCAGGATTAAAACTTTGAGGCAGTTCGTCGGCAAAATGAAGTATTAATGCATTCTCTTTACGTGTATCTACAATCGCTATTCTGTTCTCCCTCCCTGTTTCTTCATCTGGGAATATCAAATAACCGGTATCGCCAGCCTGACCGCCGCTTTCTGCATAAAAAGGAGTTCTGTCGAGAACAAGTTGGTATTGCTCCTTAGATTTAGTTTTTACCTTTCTGTATTTCAATACGTTTGCTTCACAGCTATAAACGTCGTATCCAATAAACTCGTTTTCATCGGCATCATTGATTACTATCCAGTCGCCCGTATCAACAGCACCCGCTGCTCTTGAGCGAGCTTTTTGTTGTTCAAGTGCAAGGTCGAAGCCATCCATATCTACTTTCATACCTTTTTCACGGGCCATCAGCTCGGTAAGGTCAATCGGGAAGCCAAACGTGTCATAAAGCTCGAATGCAAAATCGCCTTCAATGGCCGAGTGGTCGGCAGCGTATTTTTCAAAGCGCAAAATGCCTGTTTCCAAAGTGCGCAGGAAAGAAGCCTCTTCTTCCATTACTACTTTCTGAACAAAGTTAAGCTGAGTACCTAATTCAGGAAAAATATCTTCAAATTGCATAGCAAGAACAGGAATAAGCTTGTATAGAAACGGTTCTTTGATATTAAGGAAAGTATAGCCGTATCTGACGGCTCTTCTTAATATCCGTCTTATAACGTAGCCAGCCTTTACATTAGAGGGCAACTGGCCGTCCGAAATTGCGAAAGCAATTGCTCGTATATGGTCTGCCATTACGCGCATCGCTATATCTGAGGGTTTAGTACTTTCTCCCTGATTGTAGTCAATGCCACATTGGCTCGCGATCACCTGAATAAGAGGCTGAAACACATCGGTATCGTAGTTGGATGTCTTTTGCTGCAATATTCTTACAAGGCGCTCCAAGCCCATCCCGGTGTCAACATGTTTTGCAGGAAGGGCTTGTAAAGATCCGCCCTTTAGCCTGTTGAACTGCATAAATACGTTGTTCCATATTTCGATGACCTGAGGATCATCTGCATTGACGAGGGTTCTTCCATCAAGCCGTTGACGCACCTCGTCCGGACGGCAGTCCACATGGATTTCAGAACAAGGCCCACAAGGACCGGTTTCTCCCATCTCCCAAAAGTTATCCTTTTTATTACCAAAGATGATACGGTCTTCACAGATCCACTGTTTCCAAAAATTATATGCTTCCATATCTTTAGGCAACCCGTCCTTCTCATCTCCTTCAAATACAGTTACATACAGACGATCCTTAGGTATATTATATACCTTAGTAAGAAGCTCCCAACTCCAGGCTATGGCTTCTTCTTTGAAATAATCGCCAAAGCTCCAGTTCCCGAGCATTTCAAACATGGTGTGGTGATAGGTGTCTATACCCACTTCTTCCAAATCATTATGCTTACCTGAAACTCTTAGACAACGTTGTGTATCTGCAGCACGTGGAAATTTTATCGGAGCTTCATTTAGAAAGATCTCCTTAAACTGATTCATGCCCGCGTTAGTGAACATCAATGTGGGATCATTTTTCACAACTATGGGTGCAGACTGAACTATTTTATGGTTCTTGGCTTCAAAAAAATCCAAAAATGCCCTTCTTATCTCTTTTGTTGTCATTTTTTATATTTGTTCACAAAGTTAAAAAGGAAGCTGATAGTAGGAAAAGTTAATTAGGGTTATTGCAGCAGGACTGTATTGTTAGTTCTTATTAATTAGGCTACTTTAGTGAATTAATTTACAACTCACCCTATTGAAGTATATTTGTAGAAATGCCATATAAGGATAAGGACATAAGCAAACTCTATTATACCATGGGTGAAGTTACATCCATGTTTAATGTAAATGCATCGCAAATTCGCTTTTACGAACGTGAGTTTACTATTTTACAACCTAAGAAAAACAAAAAGGGAAACAGGCTCTTTACACAGGAAGATATTGATAACCTGAAAATTATCTTTCATTTAGTTAAAGAAAAGGGATATACCCTACAGGGAGCTAAAGATTATCTTAAAAGTAAAGGCTCGGAAGTGAAAGAAAACCAAAAGGTGATTGATTCTCTGGAGCAGTTAAAAATGTTCCTACTTGAAGTTAAAGAACAGCTATAATTTAATCTGCCGTTTTGAAAGCATTATTCATCATCAACCCTAAATCTGGAAACGGCAATAGTGAGGCGCTGGAAGAACTTATCAAAGAAAAGTCAGTTCAGCATAACTTTACTTATACTTCTTGTTATTTGGATGATGCCGATGCTATACAGCACATTACGGAAACTGTAATAAAATACGAGCCTGACGTTGTGGCTGTCGCCGGGGGTGACGGATCAGTAAACTGCATTGCTCAGGTTTTGAAAAGAAAGAAAATACCGCTGCTTATTTTACCCACGGGTTCGGCCAATGGAATGGCGAAAGAACTGTGTATAAGTAGCAGACCCGAACTGGCGCTCGATTTGATTGCTACCGGCCGGAGCAAAGACATTGACCTTATAAAAATAAACAATAAGATTTGTGTGCATCTGGCTGATATAGGTCTGAATGCGCGTATTGTTAAGCGTTTTGATGAAGACGCCAAGAGAGGAATGTGGGTGTATGCTAAATATCTTTTCAATGAGCTTTTTATGATTAAACGCTTTAAGGTTATTGTTAGCCACGGAGTGTTCAGGTTGAAACGAAAAGCGGTGTCGGTAACCTTTGCCAATGCATCTAAATACGGTACAGGGCTGCAGATTAATCCGACCGGAAAGCTTGATGACGGCAAGTTTGAGGTTGTAATTATACGACCCTTTCCGAGATATAAGATACTTGGAATAACTTATAAAATGATACGGGGTACGCTTCATACATCTGAATATGCCGAAGTTATATCCTGCTCCGAAGCTACCATTGAAACGTATAAGGGAATAAGCTTGCAAATTGACGGCGAAGTTTTCGAAAAAACACGTCTGATTAATATCAAGGTTTTGCCTTCAGCCCTTAAGGTTATAGTTCCGTGTGAAAGTAACCCCTAGCCTGCATCAGCTAGAGCCAAGCTCTTGCTCTGAAAGTATTTTGAGCTGCAGCAGTACCTCTTCTTCTTTCACAGGAAAAGGCTTGCTTTCCCGAATAGAATGATACACATGATTGAACAGCTGATTATAGTCCCCTTTTAAACCTTCGATTTTTTTGATTTCTCTTTTACCGGCTTCGGTGTATAAGGTTAATATCCCTTTATCTTCCTCGCTCTCAAGACCGTATCTTGTATCTATTGGAAGAATCCCCTCTAAAAGTTGTTCTTCCTGTACATCGCTCCTTTTCTTAATGTATGTTCCCTTAGTGCCATGTATAACAAACGCCGGCAGCGGAGTAGCAATTAGTAAGCCGGTGGTGAGGTAGATATTAGTACCCCCTTTATACACTAAATGAATGTGCAGGTAATCATCAACCAGGGAATGCTCTCTATATCGATTCTTTATAAGTGAATAGTGCAGGGGCTGCCCGAATAAGCTTATTGCCTGATCGAGTATATGAGGACCAAGATCGAACGTTATTCCGCTCCCTGCTTGAGGTGTTTCTTTAAACGCTTTTCTTCCAATCTCGGGCTTATACCTGTCAAAGCGTATGCTGAGTTCTATAATGTCGCCAAGAACATTGCTACTGATTATAGATTGCAGGGACAGAAAATCTGAATCCCACCGCCGGTTTTGGTAAACAAGCACTTTGCGCGATGTACGTCTGCCGGTTTCAAACAAATCGGCAGCCTCTTCGTAAGTGGTACAAAAAGGCTTTTCGACCAATACGTGCTTACCGGCTTTTAAGGCCTGTTTAGCATATTGGTAATGTGTATAGTTGGGTGTATTAACAATAACGAGCTCTACTTCCGGATCATTTATAAGCTCGTCAGTACTATCATAGCTCCTGACGTTTGGATATATTTCCTCAACCTTTTTGGTACTCCGCTCGGTTACCGCATGCAGCTTAAAGTGTGGATTGCTTGCTAAAAAGGGGCAATGAAATACTTTCCCGGACATGCCATAGGAAAGAATACCAGTTGTTATTGGTCTTGACGTCATTATTCAATTTTTATTAGATACCGGCACTTTCTTTTATACCCGGCAGCATAGTT